>CAWCRX010000024.1:0-31694 GCA_963798055.1 uncultured Actinomycetota bacterium | reverse complement strand
CACTTGGTGATCTTGGTGACCCGACCGGCGCCGACGGTGCGGCCGCCCTCGCGGATAGCGAAGCGCAGGCCTTCCTCCATGGCGATCGGCTGGATCAGCTCGACGGCCATCTCGGTGTTGTCGCCCGGCATGACCATCTCGGTGCCCTCGGGGAGGGTCACCACGCCGGTCACGTCCGTGGTCCGGAAGTAGAACTGCGGACGGTAGTTGTTGAAGAACGGCGTGTGCCGGCCGCCCTCGTCCTTCGACAGGATGTAGACCGAGGCGTCGAAGTTGGTGTGCGGGGTGGTGGTGCCCGGCTTGATCACGACCATGCCGCGCTCCACGTCCTCGCGCTTGGTGCCGCGGAGGAGCAGACCGACGTTCTCGCCCGCCTGGCCCTCGTCGAGGAGCTTGCGGAACATCTCGACACCGGTGACCGTGGACTTCTGCGAGCCCTCGCGGATGCCGATGATCTCGACCTCCTCGTTGACCTTCACGATGCCCCGCTCGATGCGGCCGGTGATGACCGTGCCGCGACCGGTGATCGTGAAGACGTCCTCGACGGGCATGAGGAACGGCTTCTCGGTCTCGCGCACCGGCTGCGGGATGTGCTCGTCGACGGCGTCCATCAGCTCGCTGATCGACGCGGCCCACTTCTCGTCACCCTGCAGGGCCGGGAAGGCCGCGACGCGAATGACCGGGATGTTGTCCCCGTCGAACTCGTAGCTGGAGAGGAGCTCACGCACCTCCATCTCGACGAGCTCGATGAGCTCCTCGTCGTCGACCATGTCGCACTTGTTGAGCGCGACGACGATCGCCGGGACACCCACCTGGCGGGCCAGGAGCACGTGCTCCTTGGTCTGCGGCATCGGGCCGTCGGTGGCGGCCACGACCAGGATCGCGCCGTCCATCTGGGCCGCGCCGGTGATCATGTTCTTGATGTAGTCGGCGTGACCGGGGCAGTCGACGTGGGCATAGTGGCGCGCCTCGGTCTGGTACTCGATGTGTGCGATCGAGATCGTGATGCCGCGCTGGCGCTCTTCGGGGGCCTTGTCGATGGAGTCGAAGGGCGACTCCTCGTTCAGGTCCGGGTGCTTGTCGTGCAGCACCTTCGAGATCGCCGCGGTCAGCGTCGTCTTGCCGTGGTCGATGTGACCGATCGTGCCGATGTTCACGTGCGGCTTGGTCCGCTCGAACTTCGCCTTAGCCACTGTGGGCTCCTCCTGGTGTTGTGTACTTCTTGACTCGTACTGGTGGTGGGTGTTGCCGAGGGTCCGGGGCGTTACTCGCCACGCACCTTCTTGATGATCTCGTCGGCGATGTTCTGGGGAACCTCGGCGTACGAGTCAAACTCCATCGAGTACGAAGCCTGCCCTGAGGTCTTGGACCTCAGGTCGCCAACGTACCCGAACATCTCGGACAGGGGCACGAGGGCCTCGATGACCATGTCACCGTGACGCTCCTCCTGGTTCTGGATCTGTCCGCGCCTGCTGTTGATGTCGCCGATGACCGTGCCGAGGAAGCTCTCGGGGGTGATCACCTCGACGGCGAACATGGGCTCGAGCAGGACCGGCTTCGCCTGGCGCGCGGCCTCCTTGAAGGCCTGGTTGCCGGCGATCTTGAAGGCCAGCTCCGAGGAGTCGACGTCGTGGTAGGCGCCGTCCTCGAGCGTGAACTTCACGTCGACCATGGGGTAGCCGGCGAGCACGCCGAACTCCATGGCCTCCTGGCCACCCTGGTCGACCGAAGGGATGTACTCCTTCGGCACCCGACCACCGCTGACGTTGTTGATGAACTCGTAGCCCGCGCCGCTGTTGGTCTCGGGGTCGATGTTGGGGCCGAGTGAGACGACGACCTTCGCGAACTGACCGGAGCCACCCGTCTGCTTCTTGTGGGTGTAGGAGTGCTTGGTGACCTCCTTGCGGACGGTCTCGCGGTAGGCCACCTGCGGCTTGCCGACGGTCGCCTCCACGCGGAACTCGCGCTTCATCCGGTCGACCAGGATCTCCAGGTGCAGCTCGCCCATGCCGGCGATGATCGTCTGGCCGGTCTCTTCGTCGGCCTTGACCGTGAACGTCGGGTCCTCGTCGGACAGCCGCTGGATCGCGGTGCCGAGCTTCTCCTGGTCGCTCTTGGTCTTGGGCTCGATCGCGACCTCGATCACCGGGGCCGGGAACGTCATCGACTCGAGGACGACCTGGTTGTTGGGGTCGGAGAGGGTGTGACCGGTCTTGGTGTCCTTCAGGCCCATCACCGCCACGATCTGGCCGGCGCCGACCGACGCGATCTCCTCACGCTTGTTGGCGTGCATCTGGTAGACCTTGCCGATTCGCTCCTTGCGGCCGTTGACCGAGTTGACCACGGTCGACCCGGCCTCGAGCTTGCCGGAGTAGACGCGAACGTAGATCAGCTTGCCGAGGTGCGGGTCGGAGGCGATCTTGTAGGCCAGGCCCGAGAACGGCTCGTCGTCGGACGGCTGGCGGGTGATCTTCTCCTCCTCGTCCTTGACCGAGTGACCGACGATGCCGTCGATGTCGAGCGGGGACGGCAGGAACTTGACGACCGCGTCGAGCAGGGGCTGGACGCCCTTGTTCTTGAACGCGGTGCCACACAGGACCGGGTTGAGCTTGTCGGCGAGAGTGGCGCGACGGATCGCGGCCTCGAGCTCCTCGACGCTGAACTCACCCTCCTCGAGGTACTTCTCCATGATCGGGTCGTCGGCCTCGGCGAGCGTCTCGATGAGCTTCTCGCGGTACTCGGCGGCCTGGGCCTGGAGCTCCGCGGGGATCTCCTCGATCTCGTAGTCCTCACCCATGGTGGTCTCGCCGCGCCAGGTGAGCGCGCGCATGCCGACCAGGTCGACGACGCCGATGAAGTCGGCCTCCGCGCCGATCGGCAGCTGCAGGACCAGCGGGGTGGAGTTCAGCCGGTCGACCATCATGTCGACGCAGTGGAAGAAGTCCGCACCGGTGCGGTCGAGCTTGTTGACGAAGCACATCCGCGGGACGGCGTACTTGTTGGCCTGCCGCCAGACCGTCATCGTCTGCGGCTCGACGCCGGCCACGCCGTCGAACACGGCGACCGCGCCGTCGAGGACGCGCAGCGAGCGCTCGACCTCGGCGGTGAAGTCAACGTGACCGGGGGTGTCGATGATGTTGATCTGGTGGTCCTTCCACCAGCAGGTGGTCGCGGCGGACGTGATCGTGATGCCGCGCTCCTGCTCCTGCTCCATCCAGTCCATGACGGCAGCGCCGTCGTGCACCTCACCGATCTTGTAGGAGATACCGGTGTAGAAGAGGATGCGCTCGGTCGTGGTGGTCTTGCCGGCATCGATGTGCGCCATGATGCCGATGTTGCGGACCTTGTTCAGGTCCGTGGTGATGTCGACAGCCACTGAAAGTCCAGTTCCTTAGGTAGTGGGGCCGGTGGAGCGGGGTACGACGGCGTCGCACCCCGCCGCGTCACCAGCGGTAGTGGGCGAAGGCCTTGTTGGACTCGGCCATCTTGTGGGTGTCCTCGCGCTTCTTCACAGCGGCACCGAGGCCGTTGGAGGCGTCGAGGATCTCGTTCATGAGGCGCTCGTGCATGGTCTTCTCGCGGCGCTCGGCGGCGTAACCGACCAGCCAGCGCAGCGCGAGCGTGGTGCCTCGCGTGCCCTTGACCTCGATCGGGACCTGGTAGGTCGCACCGCCGACGCGGCGGGACTTGACCTCGATGGCGGGCTTGACGTTGTCGAGCGCACGCTTGAGGGTCACCACCGGGTCGGTGCCGTTCTTCTCGCGGCAGCCTTCGAGGGCGCTGTAGACGATGCGCTGCGCGACCTGCTTCTTGCCGTCCTGCAGCACCTTGGAGACGAGCTGGGAGACCAGCTGCGACCCGTAGACCGGGTCCATGTCGATCGGCCGCTTCGGTGCGGGGCCCTTGCGCGGCATATCAGCTCTTCTCCTTCTTGGCTCCGTAGCGGCTGCGCGACTGCTTGCGGTTCTTGACCGCCTGCGTGTCCAGCGCGCCGCGAATGACCTTGTAGCGGACACCGGGGAGATCCTTCACCCGGCCGCCGCGAACGAGCACGATCGAGTGCTCCTGCAGGTTGTGGCCCTCACCCGGGATGTAGGCCGTGACCTCGACGCCGCTGGAAAGGCGCACGCGGCAGACCTTGCGCAGGGCGGAGTTCGGCTTCTTCGGGGTGGTGGTGTAGACGCGGGTGCAGACACCGCGTCGCTGGGGCGAACCCTTGAGGGCAGGCGTCTTGTTCTTCGACACCTTGTCCTGCCGGCCCTTGCGGACCAACTGCTGAATGGTGGGCACCTGGTGGTTCCCTTTCCTCTTTGTCACACGGCCCGGCGACCTGCCGGGCACGGGGGTCTTGCCTGTGGAGCTCGTGCCTGTGATGTGGTGCCCTGCGCCATACGGCATTCGGGCACACGCAACGGTCTGGATGGCCCAGACACACAAGGAACGAGGCTACCGGCCGCGCGGGGGGCGAGCAAATCTCGGTGAGCCCCTCAGGCGGCCGGTCGGACCGCCGCTTCCGGGAGCGCGACCACCGGTCCGAGATCGGGGGTCCGCCGCCGCTCGGCACGGAGGTACAGCAGCGCCGACACGCCCGAGCCGATGACCGTGAGCAGGCCACCCGCGATCAGGGTCCAGCGAGCCCCGAAGGCCTCCCCCACCCAGCCGATCAGGGGCGCGCCGATGGGCGTACCGCCGATGAAGATCATCATGTAGAGCGCGACCACCCGACCGCGCATCACGGGGTCGGTGTGCAGCTGCATGAAGGCGTTGGCGCTGGTGATCATGGTCAGCGCGCACAGACCCATCACCGGGCACAGGACCGCGAACAGCACGTACGACGGCATCATCCCGGCGACGATCTCGACCGCGCCGAACGTGATCGCGGCCCCGACCACCATCCGGTGCCGGACCCGGGTCCGCCGGGCGGCGAGCAGCGCACCGGTGAGCGAGCCGACGGCCAGGAACGTGCCGAGCAGGCCGAACTCGGTGGGGCCCTTGTCGTAGACCTGCGTGGCCATCAGCGCCGAGGTCATCTGGAAGTTGAGGCCGAACGTGCCGGTGAAGAACACGATGGCCAGGATCAGTTTCAGGTCTGGCCGGCTGCGGACATAGGCAACCCCCGCGCGGATCGCGCCCGGTGCGCGGCTGACCGGCTCCGGAGACGTCAGCGCCTGCCGGTCGAGCAGCTGCAGGGTCAGGATCGGGGCGGCGTAGCTGAGGCCGTTGGCCAGGATCACCCAGCCGGTGGCCACCACGCCGGAGCCCAGCGCGGCGATCGACAGGCCCGCGACCGCCGGCCCGACGATCCGGGCGACGTTGAAGCTCGCCGAGTTGAGGCCCACCGCATTGGTCAGGTCGTCGGGCGCGACGATCTCGGAGACGAACGACTGGCGGGCCGGGGCGTCGAAGGCGGAGGCGACGCCCAGGACGAAGGCGAGCACGTAGACGTGCCAGAGCTCGGCGACGCCGGTGATCGCGAGGACGCCGAGAAGGATCGCCGGGACCGCCATCCCGACGTTGGTGATCTGGAGCAGCAGCCGCTTCGACATCCGGTCGGCCACCAGGCCGGCGACGGGCGACAGCAGCAGGAACGGGAGGAACTGCAGTCCGGTGGTGATCCCGATCGCCGCCGCGCTGTTGGTGGCCAGCAGCAGGACCAGCCAGTCCTGGGCGACGCGCTGCATCCAGGTGCCGACGTTCGACACGAGTGAGCCGGCGGCGTACACCCGGTAGTTCGGGTTGTGGAGCGAGCGGAACGTGGGAGACAAGTGGGCGGTTTCAGTCCTTCAAGAGAGTCCGGTCAGTCGGAGCGGGCGAGTCGTTCGAGGATGGGGGCGGCCTGCCGGAGGACGGCGCGGTCGTCGGCGCTCAGGTCGCGGAGCCGGGTGGCCAGCCAGGCGTCCCGGCGATCGCGGTCGGCGAGCAGGGTCGTGCGGCCAAGGTCGGTGAGTGCGACCACGACCTGGCGGCCGTCGGTGTCGTGGGGCCGGCGGGCGACGAACCCGCCCTCCTCCAGGCAGTTGATCGTGCGGGTCATGCTCGGCGGCTGCACCCGCTCCTCCGCCGCGAGCTCACCGACCGTGAGGTCGCCGGTGCGGTAGAGCGCGCCCAGCACGGCCATCGCGTTGAGGCCGAGCGGGTTGTCGGGGTGCTGCTGGGTGGCCAGCCGGCGGCGCAGCCGCATTACGGACAGCCGGAGCTCCGAGGCGAGCCCGGCCTGAGTGCGGGCGACCTTCTCGACGGTGGGCATATCGTTAGCATAACTCATTAGCCGTGCTAAGTAAAATGCGGACGAGCCGCGATGCTACTGACTGTCGGGTGTGCTCCCCTGCCGTTACAACGGTCGGCAAGCACACCCGACGGTCAGTAACATTCGCCGGCCGCGCAGACTCAGGTGAGCAAGTCGGTGATCGGGTCGATCGCGAAGTAGATGACGAACGCCGCGCCGATGATCCACATCAGGAGGTGGACGTCCGAGACCTTCCCGCGCACCACCTTGATCAGGATGTAGGCGAGGAACCCGGCGCCGATCCCGACGGTGATCGAGTACGTGAACGGCATCAGCACGATCGTCAGGAAGGCCGGGATCGCGATCTCGAGGTCGTCCCAGTCGATGCCCTTGACCTGCTGCATCATCAGGAACCCGACGAGGACCAGGGCCGGCACCGCCGCCTCCGACGGGATCGCCTGGACGATCCCGGTGAAGAAGGAAGCCGCCAGGAACAGCAGGCCCGTGAAGATCGAGGCCAGGCCGGTGCGAGCGCCCTCGCCGACTCCCGACGCAGACTCGATGTACGACGTGTTCGACGAGACTCCACCGGCACCGCCAGCGATCGCAGCCACCGAGTCGACGACCAGGATCCGCTGGGTGTTCGGGGGGATGCCCTCCTCGTCGTTCAGACCGGCCTCCGCGCCGATCGCCGTCATCGTGCCCATCGTGTCGAAGAAGTCCGCCAGCATCAGCGTGAAGACCAGCAGCAGGGCCGCGATGACTCCGATCGAGTCGAAGGCTCCGAAGAGCGAGAACTCGCCGAACGTGTCCAGGTCGGGCGTGCCGACGAGGTCGTCGGGGAACGCCGGGATGGTGAGCGCCCAGCCCAGCGGGTTGTCGTCCCCGCCGTGGACGGCCTCCAGGACGAAGGCGGCGATCGCGGTGACGACGATGCCGATCAGGATCGCGCCCTTGACGCTGCGCACCCACAGGCCGATCAGCAGGATCGTCCCCGCGGCGAAGACGAGCACCGGCCAGCCCTGCAGCTCGCCGCCCGTGCCGAGCGTCACGGGCACCGGAGTGTTGGCGGCATCGGGGATGCGGGTCACGAACCCTGCGTCGACGAAGCCGATCAGCGCGATGAAGAGACCGATGCCGACCGAGATCGCGACCTTGAGCTGCGTTGGAACCGCATGGAAGACCGCTTGTCGGAACCCGGTGAGGACCAGCACGAGGATGACGATGCCCTCGAGCACGACAAGGCCCATCGCGTCGTTCCACGTGGACTGGGTCGCGATCGCGACCGCCACGAAGGCGTTCAGCCCCAAGCCGGTCGCCAACGCGAGCGGGAAGTTCGCCACCGCGCCCATCAGGATGGTCAGCACGCCGGCGACGATCGCGGTGGCTGCCGCGATCGTCGGCAGGTTGGTCCCGGTCCCGTCACCCCCGCCCAGGAAGTTGCCTTCCGAGTCGGGGATGAAGCCGAGGATGAGGGGATTGAGCACGATGATGTACGACATCGTGAGGAAGGTGACGAGGCCGCCGCGGAACTCGCGAGCAACCGTCGAACCTCGTTCAGTGATCTTGAAGAAACCGTCGAGCCCGCCGGCTCGAGAGGGGGAGGTGGTAGTCACGCTCGGCAGCATGGCAGAGCAGGGGCGGCTCGCCTACCCTTCAGGTGTGGAGCTCCGCGACAACCAGCCGATGAAGCACGAGATCGGCGATCGCACCTACTTCGTCGCCGACGTCGAGCCGCTGGACGTCGACGGCGTACGCACGGTGCAGGTCGGAACGGCGGCGTTCTTCGTCGGCTTCATCGCGCTGCTGCCGTTCTACGGGCGACTCGAGGACGACGGCCGCACCTGGCTGTTGTGGATGTGCCTGGCCGGTGTGGGTCTCGGCCTGTTCGGGCTGGAGTACTGCCGCCGGCGCCGCGCCTTCCGGACCGAGCAGGCAGCCCAGGAGCCTTCGGATCCGGAAGCCGTCAGTTAGAAGCTCTCGAACTCGTCGGTCGACACCGTGTCGAAGACGTGCTCGGGCAGCGGCACCGGCGCGTGCTTCTTGGCCAGCCGCACTTCCGAGTGAGCACCACAGCCATGGCCGAACGCGACCACCCGGCCGTCGTCGTTGGCATCGCCGTTGGCACAGACCCCGAACGTCTCCGCGAGTGGTCCGGCGATCCGGACCAGGAACCCGCAGGTGCTGCACGGCTCCGGGGCCGACTTCGCCAACGGCGCGTCGGCGCTGCCCGGCCCCTCGGACCACCGCTGGGCGGCGAGGTCGCGGCCCTCGACGGACAGGGTACGGATCCGGCCCAGGCCGAGATCCTTGGCGACCGTCCGGACCTGTGCCTTGTCGTCGGCGTCGAGCGGGTCGTCGCCGAAGGCGTACGTCGGCACCAGCCGCGGGTCGTCGTCGGCCACCGGCAGCAGGTCGCCGGGCGACAGGTCCCCCGGCTGGAGGCGCTCGCGGTAGGGCACCCATTCCGGTGCGACGATCGCGTCGTCGCCCGGCAGCAGCACGACCTCGTCGATCGTCACCTTCTTCTGCCGGGAGGCACGGGCCAGGGTCACGGCCCAGCGCCAGCCGACGTACGCGGGACGCGTGCACGCGAAGAGATGGGTGACCACTCGCTCGCCGTCGACCTCGTGGCCGAGGTGGTCGCCGACGTCGGCGGCGTCGACCTCCTCCAGGAGTGCGGCGCGCGCCTCGTCGACGGCGGCCTTCGCGACCGAGTCGGTCTTGCCGCGCGTCAGGGTGCTCACGGGCGAAAGCATGACTCATCGATGGCGGTCGTGTCAGGTCGGGGGGTTGGGGTGTCCCGCTCGGTGCGAGCGGGCAGGATGGGCGCATGACGTCGGATCGCCCTGAGATTCCCTCGGCGCCCGACGGTCCTACGGAGCAGATTCCGACGTCGGGCGACCGGGCGCGGGCAGTCGGCCGGGGCCTCGGCACGAGTGCGAAGGTCACCGCTCGGGGCATGCGCGGGTTCGCCCGCATCACCGGCCGGGCGAGCCGATACACGGTGCGTCAGGCGCAGCGGGCCGCCCAGGCCCAGGGTGCGGAGCAGTCCGGTCTGACCCGGCTCATCTACCTGCACGCCGCCAATGCGGCCGGCGACGCTGCGGTCGCGATCTCCCTGGCGACCACGGTCTTCTTCGCGGGCGCAACCAGCGACGCGCGCGGCCAGGTCGCGCTGTTCCTGGGCCTGACGATGCTGCCGTTCGCGATCGTGGCGCCGCTGATCGGCCCCTTCCTCGACCGGTTCAGCCACGGCCGGCGCTGGGCGATCGGGGCCACCTTCGCGATCCGCGCGTTCTTGTGCTGGGTCCTCGCGAGTGCCGTCGCCGACGACTCGGCGCTGCTCTATCCCGCCGCCCTCGGCGTACTCGTCTCCTCGAAGGCGTACGGCGTGACCCGGGCCGCCGCGGTCCCCCGACTGCTGCCGGACGGGTTCACGCTGGTGAAGGCCAACGGCCGGGTCTCGCTCGCCGGCATGGTCGGGGCCGCGGTGTCCGCGCCGATCGCCGGGCTGGCCGCCACGGTCGGCTCCGAGTGGGCGCTGCGCTACGCGTTCGTCGTCTTCGTCATCGGCACCATCGCAGCGATCCGGCTGCCGGAGCAGGTCGACTCCACCGCCGGGGAGCAGCAGATGTCGCTCCGCCCGGAGCAGGGCGGCGGTCAGCGCCGCGGCACTCAGATCCCGCCCGCGGTGGCGTTCGCGTTGCGCGCCAACATGGGCCCGCGGTGGCTGTCGGGCTTCCTGATCCTGTTCCTGGCCTTCCTGCTGCGCGAGAACCCGATCGAGGGCTGGGAGGACCGGCAGGAGATCCTCGTCGGCCTGGTGATCGGCGCCGCCGGAGCCGGCAACGGCCTGGCCGTGGTCCTGGCCGCCCTGGCCAAGAAGGTCAATCCCGCGGTCACCGTGGTCGTGACGCTGGTGCTCGACGCCGCGATGGTGATCTTCGCCGCCGCGTTCTACGGGCTGCTCACGCTGATCGCGCTGGGGCTGGTCGCCGGGCTGACCCAGTCGCTGGCCAAGCTCTCGCTGGACGCGACGATCCAGGACGGCGTGCCACGGCACATCCAGGCCAGCGCGTTCGCCCGCAGCGACACCACGGTCCAGCTGGCCTGGGTGATCGGTGGGTTCGTCGGCATCGCGATGCCGCTGAACGCCCGCCTCGGTCTGTCCGTCGCCGGCATCGTGATCGTGGCCTGGACGGTGTTCGTGCTCAGCTCACTGCCCCGCAAGGGGCGGGCCGTGCCGGTGACGCCGGCTGCCCCGCGCCCTAGAGCTCGAGCTCGTCGGCCAGCGCCCGCAGCAGCTTCGCGGCCGGCTTGGCAGTGCGCGCGTCCGGGTGCCGCCCGTGCCGATAGGCCTCGCCGACGCCGTCGAGGAGCCGGATCAGGTCCTCGACGATCGGGGCCATCTCGTCGGGCTTCCGCCGGCGCTCGGCCGCCTTGTTGCGGCTGACCGAGGCGGGCGCGTCGAGCACCTTCACCTGCAGCGCCTGGTCGCCACGGCGCCCCTGGGCGATCCCGAACTCGACACGCGTGCCGGACTTGAGGGTCTCGACTCCCTCGGGAAGGGCTTCGGAGCGCACGTAGACGTCGGGACCGTCCTCCTGGGACAGGAACCCGAAGCCCTTCTCGGCGTCGTACCACTTCACCTTGCCAGTGGGCACGGTCTCGAACCTTCCGCTGCTGCGCCCGGTCTCTCCGAGCGCGATCGCACAGACTACTGAACCTGCCCGTCCAACCACGAAGGGAAATCCCGTAGGTCGTCGAGTACGACGTGGGTGCCGGCCGCGAGCAGCTCCTCGCGAGTGCAGCCTCCCGACAGTACCGAGACGCTCGTGACCCCTGCGGCCAGCGCGCCCTCCACGTCGTGCACGTGGTCGCCCACGTAGATGGTCGCGCCCTCCCGGCGCAGCACGTCGGCCTTGCCGATGCCCCACACCCACCCCTCGAGGACGTCGACGTCGAGGCCGAGGTGGTCGACGTGGAGTCGGGCGTTCGCGGGGTACTTCCCGGTCACGACGATGACGCGGCCACCGTGACGGCGTACGGCCGCCAGCGCCTCGGCCGCTCCCGCGAGCGCGGGGACGCTGGCGATCGCGAGCGCCGGGTAGAGCGCCCGGAACCGGTCACCGGCAGCGGCGATGGCGTCCGGCGCGAGGTGCGGCGCCAGCATGGTCTCCAGCGGCGGCCCCAGCTGAGCCGTCATCTCCGCGATCGGGAAGGTGACGCCGAGCTCCTCGCCGAGGACCTCGAGGACGGCACCGAATCCCGGCACCGTGTCGATCAGGGTCATGTCCAGGTCGAACCCCACGACCAGCGGTGCTGCCACCCGCAAAGAGTAGGTGGCCTGCGGATAACGGGGTCACACTGGACGGTCGCGGGTCAGAATGGATGCTTCGCGACTGACGACGAGAGGCCGGTATGACGCGGCAACGGCGCACGGTTCGCGCCCTGGGAGCGATCCTCGGGGTGCTGCTCACGGGCGCCGCAGTCACGCCGGTTGCCGCCGCGCACGCCGCTGAGACGGCCGACGAGCCGCTGCTCTACCTGGTCACGCTCGACGGTCCCGGCACCGCCGGCCACCGAGGCGCGCTGCCCGACGTGGCGGCGGTCGTCGCGATGCGGCTGCAGCAGAACCGGCTGCTGGATCTCGTCGACGCGCCCGAGCCGACGTACCGCTGGACCACCGCCCTCAACGGGTTCGCCGTCACGCTCAGCGCGGAGCAGGCACTCGAGCTGGAGGCCGAGGAGGGCGTCGCGCTGGTCGAGACCAATCAGATCCGGCAGGTCGCCGGCCGCGCCTCGACCGCCGGGATCGGCACCACGGCGCCGCGACGCGGGGGCGCGGGCACTGTCATCGGCGTGATCGACACCGGCCTCGCACCGGAGAGCCCGCTGTTCGCGGCGACCGCCCCGCTCGGCAAGGAGCCGCACCGCTTCTCCGGCGACTGCCTGACCGGCGAGGAGTGGGCGGCAGACGACTGCGACGCGAAGGTCGTCGGTGCCCAGTGGTTCGTCGAGGGCTTCGGCGCCGACCACCTGCGCGCCACCGCTGAGCTGTCCGCCAGGGACACCGACGGGCACGGCACCCAGATGGCCTCGATCGCCGCCGGCAATGCGCGGATCCCGGTGCGGGTCGGCAGCCAGCACCTGGGGCGCTACGGCGGGATGGCGCCGCAGGCCCGGATCGCGGTCTACAAGGCGTGCTGGGGTGCCCCCGACCCGGCGGACGACGGCTGCGCCACGGCCGACCTGGTCACGGCGATCGATAGGGCCACCGCCGACGGAGTCGACGTGGTCAGCCTTGCCGTCGGCGGACCCGCGGAGATCGACACGGTCGAGCGGGCGCTGCTCGGCGCCGCCGAGGCCGACATCGTCGTTGTGGCCGCGGCCGGCAACTCCGGCGCCGAGGAGTACGCCGCCCACCCCAGCCCCTGGGTCACCACCGTCGGTGGCGCGATCGACCAGCGTCGACTCGGTCGGGTCGTGGTCGACGGCGGCCCCCGGCTCGAGGGCGCGATGGTCTCGACCCGCGCGGTCCCGCCGACCCGGCTGGTGATCGGACAGCAGGCGCGCGCGGCCGGCGCCACCCGCGACGACGCCCGGGTCTGCGCACCCGGAAGCCTCGACGCCCGGCTGGTCGAGGGCGCGGTCGTCCTGTGCCAGCGCGGCGGCGTGGGGCGGATCGACAAGTCCCAGGCCGTCGAGCTGGCCGACGGGGTCGGCATGGTCCTCGTCAACGTCGCTCCCGGCGACGTCGCCGCCGACTTCCACAGCGTGCCGACCGTGCACCTCGCCGACGAACCCGGCACCGCACTCTGGCGTTGGGTCGCCCGGCATCCCAGGGCCAAGGTCGCCCTGCGTCCACTCGGTGTGGTCCGCGAGCCCCGCTCCGTGGCGCGGTGGTCGAGCTCCGGCAGCCCGTTCGGCGAGGTGCTCAAGCCCGACCTGGCGGCTCCTGCTGCCGGCGTACTCGGCGCCGTACCAGGGCCGCAGGGGTGGGACTTCGTCACCGGCACGTCCGCGGCCGCGGCGTACACCGCGGGAGCGGCGGCCACGCTGTTGGCTCGCACCGGATGGCCGGCCGCCACGGTGCGCTCCGCACTCGGCACCACCGCCACGCCCCTCGCCGCACCGGTGCTTCGCGCAGGCACCGGCCGGCTCCGGGCCGACGCCGCCGTCCGTCCCGGCCTGGTCTACGAGATCGACCGCGCCGACTACCGGGCCTGGCTGACCGGGGACCGGACCATGCTGAACACGCCATCCATCCTGTTCGCCGACGGCCAGCGGCAGGCCCGCCGGACGATCACCAACGTCTCGGGCAGGTCCCTCTACTTCTCCTCACGAGCGAGCGGGTTCCGGCGGGACGTGTCCGTGCGACCCGCCGCGGTCCGGCTCGCGCCCGGCCAGTCGGCGACCTACGTCGTCGACGTACGCGGAGCCGGCACCCGCGCCGACGACGGCCTCATCGTGTGGCGCGCCGCAACCGGGACGGCGACCAGCATCCCGGTTCAGATCTCGCGCTGAGCGCGGGACCACCAGAGACCCAGCGCCGCGACGATCAGCAGGAGCCCGGCGCCGAGCTGGCGCCAGCGCCACGACCACCACGAGGTGCTGGTGCCGAACACGCTGCCGGTGAAACCGCGGTGCTCGTCGCCGGCGATGGCATCGGTGGCCCAGATCGAGCAGGACCCTTCGAAGGACGGGTCCGCAACGACCACGGCGTCGCCGTCGACGTCGGCGAGGACGTGGTCGGGGGTGGTCGTCAGCGTCTCGTCACCTTGCCAGGTCGGCAGGCAGTCGCCGAGCGTGGGCACGTCGTGCCGCTCGACCTCCTGCCCGTCGGCGAGCGACACCTGGGCCAGCACGCTCCGTCCCTCCTCCGCCGCCGCCAGCGTCATGAACCCGCCGTCCGGGGACAGGCGAGCGCTCCACTGGTCGACGCCCATCGGCTGCGACAGGTGCAGCTTCAGCCTCCCGATCTCCGCCCCCGTATCGGTGGTGGCGAGCAGCTTGGGCGTGCGCCCGACCCAGGGATGTCGGGGGGTCACGAGCCAGGCCAACCTGCCGTCCGGCGCCCACCCCACGGGCCATCCCACGCCCTTGACGAAGATCTCGCGTACGCCGTCCTTGGTGATGATGAGCCCGTCGTTGCTGCGGCCCTCGACGCGCCCACCCCGAGCGAAAACCTGCTCGCCGTCGGGAGACAGGTACACCGGCTGCTGGCCGGAGATGTAGAACGTGGCATCGGAGCCCTCGGCCCCGCCGGTCACTTCGGGGATGTAGGTGAGGACCCCGGTGACGAGATTGCGGATGACGTACTCGTCGGCATCGTCCGAGGTCTTCCGGAGGTAGGCCAGCACCCGCCCGTCGTCGGACAGCGCCGGCTGGACCTGCAGGTCGTCGAACGCGTCTGCCAGCTTCCAGACCCGGCCGCGCGGCGAGATCGCGAACCACGAGCGCCCCTCACGCACGAGCCCCGCGATCGGGCCGGGCTTCGCCGGCAGGTCGCGGACGACGTACGGCTTCTCGATCCGCTGTGGGTGGGCGTCGGCCGACTCTCCTTCGTCGGTCCACGGCAGGCCGCCGGCGCCGACGCCGAGTGCGGAGACGATCAGCCCGAGAGCGAGCACCACGAGAGCGGAGCACAGGATCCGCATCCACCGTCGGCGAGGTGTCGGCGTACCGGCGTCTTCCACGCGTCTATCTATTCACACGCCGGGGGCCGGGGGACGAATTTCCTCCCACCCTCTGACGTAGGGTCGCGTCGTGTCCTCCGACGGCAGCGCCGCCACCGCCGGCCCCACTCGTCGCAAGCTGCCGCTCTGGTTGGAGACCGTCGTCCTGCTGGTGCTGGCAATCCTGCTTGCCGTCGTGGTGAAGACCTACTTCGTCCAGGCCTTCTACATCCCGTCCGGCTCGATGAAGCCCGGGCTGGTGATCAACGACCGGATCATGGTCCAGAAGGTCTCCTACTGGGGCGACGACACCCCCGACCGTGGCGAGATCGTGGTCTTCGAGGACCCGGGCGGCTGGCTGGAAGGCGAGCCCGCCGGGCCGACCAACAACCTCACCAAGCTGCTCGCCAAGGTCGGGTTGTTCCCGACGGGTGGGCACCTGGTGAAGCGGGTGATCGGCGTCGGCGGCGACACCGTCCAGTGTTGCGATGACGGGTCGGCTCGTGATCAACGGGACGGCCATCGACGAGGACGAGTTCATCGCGCCGCAGAAGGAGTGCGACGGGCCGATGCCGTCCGGCTGCTCGAAGGACTGGACCGTCCAGGTGCCCGATGGGGACCTCTTCGTGATGGGCGACAACCGCAGCGCGTCCGCGGACTCCTCCGCACGGCTCTGCGACGAGAGTCAGCGCCGCTGCAATCCGGAGGACGCGTTCGTGCCGGTCGACCTGGTCGTCGGCAAGGTGTTCGCGTTGGTCTGGCCGCTCGGCCACTTCCGGTTCGTGGGTACGCCGGACGTTTTCGAGAAGATCCCCGACCCGTCGTAGCCGTCGTCAGCCTTCCCGGCTGACTCGCATGCTGCGGTCGCCGAACCGGACCGTGTCGCCGTCGATGAGCGTGGACGGACGGCCGGCGGTGAGCGGCTTGGTCACCCCCTTGCGGACAACCACGGACCCGTTCGTCGACCCGCGGTCCATCACGACGAGGGCGCCGTCGGGCACCACCTGGAACTGCGCGTGCGTCTTGGACAGCGACATGTCCGACGAGCGGAGCGGCACCAGGTGCCGGACCGGTTCGTCGCTGCGCGGCTCGGGACGCCGGCCGACGAGGGCCAGGCCCTCAACGACGAACGTCTCGCCGGTGTCGAAGCTGACCCGCCAGCTGGCCCGGACGGTGACGGGCTCGGGGCGGCGCTGGGTGGCTATCGGCTGGCCCGGTACGGCGTTCGGTGGCGGCGGTGGGAAGTCAGGCACCGGCCTGCCTGTGGGCGGCGGTTGGACGGGCGGCGGGGTCGGTGGGAGCTGGGTCGGGGGCGGCTGGACGGGCGCCGACGGCGGCGCGGCTGCATGCCGCCCCGGAGCCTCAGCGGGGGGAGCTGGAGCAACCTGCGCCGGCTGGTGGCGCCGGGGCAGGTGGCGCCTCGACCTCTTCCTCGGGCGGCGTCGGCATCAACCGCATCGCGGTCAGATTCACGATCTGACGCGGCCGCTCGTCGGCCTCCTGCTCCGGCTCGGGCTGCGGACGGATGTCGACGACGACCGCGCCGGTCAGCCGATCGTGGGCGCCGCGGCGTCGTCCGCTCGTGTCCATCACCGCGGTCCAGGCGAGCGTCGCCAGCCCCAGCCCGAACGTCGGCAGCGCGGCGACCCCCAACGTCAGGGTGCGCAGCACCGCCGCCGGGATCCCGATGGGCCGTCCGTCCTCGTGGCGCACCACCCGCTGGCCGACCAGCGCCTTGCCGGGCGAGACCCCGGCCACCCCGAGCACGACCGCGAACCCGAGTCCGACCAGCAGCACCACGGCGGCGATCAGGAGAACGCCGGGCAGGGTGTCGCCCGGCTCGAGGAAGAGGCGGTACGCCGCGAAGCCGGCGCCGGCGTACACCGTCCAGGCGATCAGCCGATCGATGGCAACGGCATAGAACCGTCGGTCGAGCTCGGCGGCCGGGTAGGACTGCCGCGTCCCGGGCTGGGTCATCGAGGTCCGAGCTCCTCTGGGTGGGTCAGGTCAGGGGCGGGCGACCTGGATCGTCAATCCGTCGCCGAGGTTGATGATGGCGCCCGGGATCAGCTGGACGGCGATGCCCGGCTTGAGGTCCTCAGGGGGCAGGCCGGGCTGGACCAGGACGGTGCCGTTGGTCGAGCCCATGTCGGTCACCACCGCGCTGCCGTGGTCGGCCCCCGAGCCAGGACGCACCTCGACGTGGGTCGAGGAGATCTCGTGCATCGGGCTGGGCACGGTGACCAGCGTGGGTTGCTCAGTGGACGTGAACCGCCGGGCCTCCGGTGCCCTGCCGATCAGCACCACCCGGTCGACGTCGACGGTCTCGCCGTTGGAGACGATCAGCTTCGCCACCGGCCGGGTGATGCTCGGCGCCATCGGCTGACCCGGGATGCCCGGCTGCTCGCGAGCGAACTCGTCGTCGTTGACGCCGGCCTGGGTCATGCCGTCGTGGTCGCTGTCGCCTGCGTCGGGCACCTCCTCCGGGGCATCGAAGGGCGAGTCCGATGGGGCCGGCGGCGGAGGCGGCAGATCGCCGAACGGGGGCGGCGGTGGCGGCGGCGGCGGCGGGGTGACCGGCATGTGGGCGGTGAGCGGATCTTCTTCCGGCTGCGCCGCTGCCGGTGCCGGCTCGTCCTGCTCGGGCCACGGTTGCAGGTGGTCGGGGATGGCCGCGGGCGGCTCCAGCGTCTCCACCTCGCTGCTCTCGGCATCGATCGGCGACGGCTCGTCCACGACGATCGGCCCGGTCTGCTCGGGCACCGGCGCGGCCTCGGGCTCGACTGCCTGACCCGCCGGCGGGAGGTCGATCCGGGCGACGCGCACCAGGCCGCCGTCGATGGGGAAGTCCGGCCCGGGGAGCTCCTCGCTCACGGACACCGTCAGCGCGGTGACGTCGTCGACGGTTCGTTCGACCCAGGTCGAGCTGCCGGTTCCCTCGAGCTCGACCGTCTCCGCGGCGGTCGTCAGGGTGGCGCGTACGCCGTCGCCCCGGAGCAGGATCCGCGTCGGTCCGACGTCGGCACCCACCAGCACGAAGCCCTGGAGCGTGCTCAGCCCCGAGGCCAGCAGGCCGTCGAGGACCTGGCCGAAGTCGGCGCCTCCGTCCACCAGGGCCCACAGCCCCACGACGCGGTCGCGCTCGCTGGCCGGGAGCAGCAGCGTGGTGTTCGCGCCGAAGACGGCAAACCAGTCCCCGGCTCGGTAGGACCAGGTGCCGATGGTGGCGTCGTTCATGGGAGGGCTCCCAACTTCTCCTCAAGACTCAGTCGCTGTCGCTCGGAGTCATAGGGCGTGTCTTCGACCAATCCCACCACATCGACGACAACGGCGGTCGCGTTGTCACGCCCGCCGGCTGCAACGGCCGCCGCCACGACCTTGTCGGCCGCGTCTCGAGGGTCCTCCGTCTCGCGCATGATCGAGCCGATGGCGGCGTCGTCGATCATCCCGTTGATCCCGTCGGAGCAGAGGATCAGCCGCTCGGCGGCGGACAGCGGCAGGACGTAGTAGTCGGCCTCGACTGCCTCCTGCCCGCCGAGTGCTCGGGTGATGATGTGCCGCTCGGGATGGACCGCGGCGTCCTGCTCGGTGAGCATCCCCGCGTCCATCAGCTCTTGTACGACGCTGTGATCGACGCTGACTTGCTCGAGGCTGCCGTGGTTGAAGCGGTAGATCCGCGAGTCGCCCACGTTGGCGAGCAGCCACTTGGGCTCGCCGTTCTCCTCGATGAGCAGCGCCACGACCGCCGTCGTCCCGGCCTGGAAGTCCTCGGCGCCCTGGGCCCGCTGCGCGGCGTCGTACTCCCCGATCCTGGCCTGGCAGGTCTTCAGGGTCCGGGCGATCACGTCGGCGCCTTGCTCGGGGTCGTAGCCACTGCCCGCGAGCCGGGCGAACTCCTCGACCACGATCCCGCTGGCCACGTCACCCCGGTCGTGACCACCCATGCCGTCGGCGACCACGAACACCGGAGGCTCGGCCAGGAAGGCGTCCTCGTTGACCTCGCGCACCACTCCGACGTCGGTGGCGGCACCGTGATGGAGCTCGACCCCGCTCATCGGGCGCGGAGCCCCTTCGGGGAGCCGGATAGCGTAGGTCGGATGAGCACAGACACCGCCGACGGGACGGGCTTCCGATCCCTGGCCGACCAGCTGCGCAGCTGGTCGGACGACCGGCTGTCCCGGCTGCTCACCGAGCGTCCCGACCTTGCCACCCCTGCCCCTCACGACTTCGGCCAACTTGCGTCACGAGCCACGGTTCGGGCCTCGATCGTCCGTGCGGTGGACAGCCTGACTCGACTCGAGCTCCTAGTCCTAGATGCCCTGGTGGTCTTTGGTCAAACCACACGCCGGGAACTCCACCAGTTCGTGCATGCCGATCCCGACGCGACCGACGCCGCGCTGGACCGGGTCCTCGATCTGGCCCTGGCCTGGGAGGCCACCGGCGGCCTGCGCCCGCTCACCGGGGTTGCCGACGGGCTGGCCGCGGCCCGCGGCACGGGAACCAGCGGGCTGCACCCCTGCTCCCCCGACGCCCCGGACCCCGCCGAGGTCGCCAGCCGGCTGTCCGAGCTCAGCCCCGAGGCACGGACCCTGCTCGAGCACGTCGTCGAGCAGGGCGGCGAGGCGACCACCGGCACCTCTCGCCACACCGTGCTGCCCGAGGACGCCGCGACGCCGGCCGAGGAGCTGCTCTCCCGTCGGCTGCTGGTGCCTCGCTCCGGCGGCGTCGTGGTGGTCCCGGGCGAGGTCGGGCTCGCCCTGCGCGGGGGGCACACCACCGTCGAGCGGGCCGACCTGCCCCCCACGGTGGCGACCGACGAACGTGACCCGGGTCTGGTGGACCGGGCTGCCGCCGGCGCCGCCTTCGAGCTGGTACGACGCGTCGAGCTGCTCCTCGACCACTGGGGCAGCCATCCCGCGGGGGTGCTCCGCGGCGGCGGACTCGGGGTGCGGGACCTCCGCGCGGCCGCCACGCAGCTGCACGTCGACGAGCCGGTCGCCGCCCTGGTCATCGAGACCGCCGCCGCGGCCGGGCTGCTCGCCGAACGCGCCGACACCGACGGCAACCCGGTGTGGGTGCCGACCGACGCGTTCGACGCCTGGAGCACTCGTGACCTGGCCGAGCGCTGGCTGACGCTGGCCCGCGCCTGGCTGGAGAGCCCACGGATGCCGTCCCTGGTCGGGACCCGGGACTCCAACGGCAAGCCCCGCAACGCGCTGGCCCCCGACCTCGCCGGGCCGACGATGGTGGAGGTCCGGGTGGCGAGCCTCGAGCAGCTGGCGGCGCTCGCCCCGGGCGCCGTGCTCGCCGCCGGCACCGGCGTGCCGTCGCTGGTCGCGAGGGTCGCCTGGCAGCGGCCCCGCCGGCCCCGGATCCGCGACGACCAGGTCGCCTGGACCGTCGCCGAGTCGGGCTCGCTCGGGATCACCGGGCTCGGCGGGCTGGCGTCGTACGCCCGCACCCTGGTCGATGGCGACGACCCGACCGAGCGTCTGGCCGCGCTGCTGCCCGAACCCGTCGACCACGTGCTGATCCAGGCCGACCTGACCGCCGTCGCGCCCGGCCCGCTCGAGTCGGCGCTGGCCCGGCAGCTGCAGCTCGTCGCCGACGTCGAGTCCCGCGGCGGCGCGACGGTCTACCGCTTCACCCCCGGATCCGTACGCCGCGCGCTCGACGTCGGCTGGTCGGCCGCGGAGCTGCACGGCTTCCTCGACACCGTCTCCCGCACGCCCGTCCCGCAACCGCTCACCTACCTGGTCGACGACACCGTCCGCAGGTTCGGCACCGTCCGGGTGGGGCATGCCGAGGCGTTCCTGCGCTCCGACGACGAGACGGCGCTGGCCGAGCTCCTGCACCACCCGCAGGCCGACTCGCTCGGGTTGCGCCGGATCGCGCCGACCGTGGTGATCAGCACGGTGCCGCTCGACGTACTCCTGCCGCGGCTGCGCGACCTCGGCGCCGCGCCCGTCGTCGAGGGCGCCGACGGCACGGTTCGGGTGCTCCGCCCCGACGTGCTCCGGGCCCGCTCGCCCAAGCTGCGCCGCGCGGCACCCGACACCGCCCGCGACTCGGCCCGGGTCGCCTCGGCCGTCACTGCGATCCGCTCCGGCGAACGGGCCAGCGCCGCTCGGCCCGCGACCGCCGCCCCGCTGACCCCGAGCGGCTCGCTGGCCGCGCTGCGCGACGCGATCGCGGCCGGCATGCCGGTGCTGATCGGGTACGTCGACAACCACGGCACCGCCACCGACCGCGTCGTCGACCCGCTGTCCGTCGAGGGCGGCGAGCTCACCGCCCACGACCACCGCGCCGACGACGTACGCCGGTTCGCCATCCACCGGATCACCACCGTCCGGCCGCTGGAAAGGTTGATTCGACGTCGTCCGTAGGCTTGGCAGGTGAATGACGGACCTCTGATCGTGCAGTCGGACAAGACGCTGCTGCTCGAGGTCGACCACGAGCAGGCGGCCGAGTGCCGCAAGGCGATCGCCCCGTTCGCGGAGCTGGAGCGCTCCCCCGAGCACATCCACACCTACCGGCTGACGCCGCTGGCGCTGTGGAACGCGCGGGCCGCCGGGCACGATGCGGAGCAGGTCGTCGACACGCTGCTCACGTTCAGCCGGTACGCCGTCCCGCACGCGCTGCTCGTCGACGTGGCCGAGACGATGGCCCGCTACGGGCGGCTGCGGCTCGAGAAGCACCCCACCCACGGGCTGGTGCTGGCGAGCACCGACCGCGCCGTGCTCGAGGAGGTGGTCCGCGCCAAGAAGATCGCCGGCCTGATCGGCGAGCGGATCGACGACGACACGGTCGTGGTGCACGCCTCCGAGCGCGGCAACCTCAAGCAGGCGCTGCTCAAGCTCGGCTGGCCGGCCGAGGACTTCGCCGGGTACGTCGACGGCGAGGCGCACCCGATCGCGCTGGACGAGACCGAGTGGACGCTGCGCGACTACCAGCGCGACGCCGCCGAGTCGTTCTGGCACGGCGGCTCCGGCGTCGTCGTCCTCCCGTGCGGCGCCGGCAAGACGCTCGTCGGCGCGGCGGCGATGGCCCAGGCCCAGGCGACCACGCTGATCCTGGTGACCAACACGGTCAGCGCCCGGCAGTGGAAGGACGAGCTGGTCCGGCGTACCTCCCTGACCGAGGACGAGATCGGCGAGTACTCCGGCTCGCGGAAGGAGATCCGGCCGGTCACCATCGCGACGTACCAAGTCATGACGACCCGTCGGAAGGGCGTCTACACCCACCTCGAGCTCCTCGACGCCCGCGACTGGGGCCTGATCGTCTACGACGAGGTGCACCTGCTGCCGGCGCCGATCTTCCGGATGACCGCCAACCTGCAGGCGCGGCGCCGGATCGGGCTGACCGCGACGCTGGTGCGCGAGGACGGCCGCGAGGGCGACGTCTTCTCGCTCATCGGGCCGAAGCGGTACGACGCCCCGTGGAAGGACATCGAGGCGCAGGGCTGGATCGCCCCCGCCGACTGTGTCGAGGTCCGCGTGACGCTGCCCGCCGCGGAGCGGATGGCCTACGCCACCGCGGAGCCCGAGGAGCGATACCGGCTGGCGTCCTGCACCCATCACAAGGTCGACGTGGTGCGCGATCTGGTGGCCCAGCACCGCGGCCAGCCGACGCTGGTGATCGGCCAGTACATCGACCAGCTCGACGAGCTCGCGGCGCTGCTCGACGCCCCGATGATCAAGGGCGAGACGACGGTCAAGGAGCGGCAGCGGCTCTACCAGGAGTTCCGCGAGGGCGCCGTCGACCTGCTGGTCGTCAGCAAGGTCGCGAACTTCTCCATCGACCTGCCGTCGGCCGAGGTGGCGATCCAGGTGTCCGGCTCGTTCGGCTCCCGCCAGGAGGAGGCGCAGCGACTCGGTCGGCTCCTACGGCCCAAGGCCGACGGGCGCACCGCGCGGTTCTACACGGTGGTCTCCCGGGACACGGTCGACGCCGACTTCGCGCAGAACCGGCAGCGGTTCCTCGCCGAGCAGGGCTACGCCTATCGGATCCTCGACGCCGAGGACCTGCCGGCCTGACGGCCGAGCTGGGCCAGCCGCAGCGTCCAGACGGCGCCGATCAGCGCGATGCCGGCGCCGACACCGAGGGCCCACGGGATGCCGCTGGCGTCCGCCACCACGCCGAGGGCGATCGGCCCGAAGCCCAGCCCGAGGTCGATGAACGCGCTCGCCGTGCCGGCGGCCGCTCCCCGCTCGGACGGGGTGGCGGTCGCGAAGATCGCCGCGAAGAACGCGGGGGTGCTGAAGGCGACGCCCACGGCCATCACCGCCACGCCGGTCATCATCCCGACGGGCGTCGGCCACACGGCCACCAGGAGCAGGCCCATGGCGATCGCGATCAGGGACGCGGCCCCCAACGGCAGGGACGGGAGCCGGTCGGGCACGCGGGCGAAGGCGATCCGGCAGAACACCACCACCAGGCCGTAGGTGAGCAGCGCGAGGCTGGTGTTGCTGAGCCCCACCTCGTCGGCGCGCAGCGAGGCGAACGCCAGGAACCCGCTGATCGCCGCGAGTGAGGCGAAGAACCCGAGCGAGACCGGGATCCCGGGGCGGTGGATCAGCCGCCCGTGACCGTCTCCGTCCTGGTCCCGCACCGGCTCCGGGATGGTCAGCACGAGCGCCGCCGCGAGAAGCGAGAGTGCGGTGGCGGCGTACCACGCCGCGTCGTAGCCGGACTGCTCGATCAGCAGCTCGCCGAGCGGCGGCCCCAGCGCGATGCCGAGGTAGAGGCCCAGCGAGTTGTAGCTGAGCGCCTCGCCCATCCGCGAGGCCGGTGCGAGATCCGCGAGCAGCGCGAACCCGGCGACGAAGAACGCCGCCTCGGCGACGCCCTGGACCAGCCGGATGCCGACGACGGCCGCCAGCGAGTCGGCGAACGGCAGCAGCACCATGCCGACCGCGCACAGCGTGGCACCGAACAGCATCAGCGGCCGGCGACCACGGAGATCGGAGAGCCGGCCGACGAATGGGCGACACAGCAGCGCGGTGACGCCGAAGGCACCGAACGCCAGGCCCGCTCCGGCCTCGTCGGAGCCGATCGGTCCGGTGACGTAGAGCGGCAGACCGTGGATGGTGATGCCGATGGCGACGAAGTAGGAGAGGTCGGCGATCCCCAGAAGGAGAAAAGCAGGGGTGAAGAGACGAGGCTCGTCCGGGCCCTGCCGGTCGATCCCGGCCATGGGCCAGAAGGTACGCCCGCCCGCCCTCCGACGCGGGCTACTCGACCACGGAGTGACCGGCCATCCGGTCCACCCGGTCGTGGTAGCGGTGGCCGACCGCGCCGCCGATGAGCGCACCGATCAGGGTGATCACGAGCACGAACACCCCCGCCAGCACGCCGCCCGCGGTGAGCTCGCCGTCGGAGTACGGGACCCGCGGCAGGTCGACCCGGTCCAGGGCGTCGTACTGCGAACCGAACAGCGCGCCCAGCCCGACGGCCACCACGGTGACGACGAGCCCGAGCACCCACACGGCGAGACCCTGCCGGGCGCCGTCGAACCGGGACATCCGGCCGGCGACGTACCCGCCGCAGCAGTAGCCGACGAGCAGCACCACCATGAGGAGCACGAGCGCCCCGACGCCGAGCCGGCCCTCCAGGTCCTCTCCGGTCAGTCCGCGGTCTCGCCGATCGCGGCGGCGACCGCGCCCAGGATCCCGGCCAGCAGGATGGTGACCCCGACGGCGACCAGCCAGCCGAAGAACGCGGCACCCGGGTTGACGCCCCCGAACCGCTCCCGCGTCATCTCCTCGCGGGTGGCGATGCTCCGCTGGGTGACCGGCTCCCGGTCCTCCACCTCGGTGTCTGCGGTGTCGTTCGGATGCAACAGGTGTCTCGTCATTGCGATTCGGTACCCCGCCGCCCGCTCCGCATGACCCGGGTGTGGGGTTCAATAGCGCGATGGGGAGTCCCGCGGAGCACTGGCCGCTGGCCACGGGTGACGACGTCCGCGACGCGCTGCTGGCGGCGTACGCCGACCCCGCCCGCGGCTACCACGACACCCGCCACCTGACCGAGGTGCTGACCCGGCTGGCCGAGCTCGCCGACCACGGCACCGTCTTCGACCGGACTCCGGTCGTGCTGGCCGCCTGGTTCCACGACGCGGTCTACGACGGCGAGCGCGACGCCGAGGAGCGGTCGGCCTCCTGGGCCGAGGACGCCCTGCCCGGCCACGCCGATCCGGCCACGGTGACCGAGACCGCCCGGCTGGTGCGGCTCACCGAGACCCATCGCCCGGACGACGACGACGCCAACGGCTGCGCGCTCTCCGACGCCGACCTGGGCATCCTCGCCGCGCCCGCCGACAGGTACGCCGAGTACGTCGCCGCCGTGCGCGGGGAGTACTCGCACCTGCCCGACGAGGTCTTCGCCAAGGGCCGCCGCGACGTGCTGACCGATCTGCTCGCCAAGCCGCGGCTGTTCCACACGACGTACGGCCGGGAGGCCTGGGAGGACGCCGCCCGCGCCAACGTCGAGGCGGAGCTAGCTCGGTTCTGACCGACGCCGTCGGAGACCGGAGTCGCGCAG
The DNA here is from genome assembly GCA_963798055.1 of uncultured Actinomycetota bacterium. Classification (GTDB taxonomy): domain Bacteria; phylum Actinomycetota; class Actinomycetes; order Propionibacteriales; family Nocardioidaceae; genus Nocardioides. Next base: position 6,245 of record CAWCRX010000024.1, on the reverse strand, counting down.
CCGGCGGACCAGCTCTCGCGAGCTGACCGGCTCGGCGCCGAGCGCGACCACCTGGTCGTACCACTCCGCGGGTACGTCGTAGTGGTCGCGGTCGAAGCCACGCTCGGGGATGCCGAGCTCGCGGGCGAACGCGTGCAGCTCGTCGTAGGACTCGTCGCTGGCCACGTGCGACCAGAGCCGTCCGTGGCCCTCGGCGTTCGGCGGGTCGATCAGGATCACGCCGTGGACCGCGCGCCCCTGGCCGCCGCGCCGTCGATCATCCGGCGCCAGGAGCGCACGTACTCGGCGTCGACGTACGACTTCAGGGTGCCGCCGGGCCGCACCTGCTCGGCGACGTGGAACTGGCGCACACCGGCCCGGATGAACCACGGCACCTGCTCGGGCTCGAGCCCTCCCCCGGGCATCAGCAGCCTGCCGATCTCGGGGTCGCCCTCGGCGCGGGCGAGCAGCTCCTCGTAGCCGCGGGCCAGCCCGGCGGTCGAGCCACCGCTGCAGACCGCGCTGAGACCGGGAAGCTGTTGGACCCGGCGCCAGGAGCGACCCGCGTCGAGCGCGGCGTCGAAGCCGCGATGGAACGTCCACGGCACGCCGGGCAGCGACCCGGCCAGCGCCAGGCAGGCCTGCTCGTCGATCTCCAGGTCGGCGTCGAGGAACCCGAAGCTCACGCCCTCGGCGCCCAGGCCGACGTACTCCTCGGCGAGGCCGATGAGCCGCGTCATCTCCCCGCCGCTGGTGGTGAACGAGTCGTTGAGCCGCAGCACCACGCGTACCGGAAGCTCGGTGGACCGGATCACCGCGGCCGCCGCGGCCAGGTCGGGCGACGTGCCCGCGACGTCGTCGCCGACGCGGAGTGCGAGCCGGTCGGCACCGCCCTCGACGCAGCCGGGAACGTCGCGCGCATGCAGCACCGCGACCTCGAGCAACGCATCGGCCATATGCCCAGGCTAGGCCGCGGTCTGATGCCTTTCCGGGAGGCCCGACTTGATCGACGCGCACAATGGGAACCGTGGACAACAGCCTGATGCTCGAGGCGCGCGCTCTGGTGCTCGCCGATCTCGAGGCCCGGCAACAGGCGAGCGCGGTCGCGGTCTCCGCCCTCGAGGACGCCTGCGCGTCCCGACAGTGGTGGGCCGAACAGTGGCCGGAGGGAGCGACGTACGTCGCCGGGCTGGTCGCCCAGGACGTGCAGGACGCGCTGTTCGAGTCGGTCGGGCGGTGGCCGATGTGCGTCGATTGCGACGCCGGCCCGGTGCACTCGCTCTACATCCAGCCGGACCTCGGCGGACCGGACCCGGTGTGGGTCTGCGAGGAGACCGGCGAGATCGCCGCGCCGTTGGGGTTCTTGGGTTCGGGTCGGTAGGTCAGGACCGGCGCCAAGCCGCGGAGGTTACCGGCTTGTTCTGTCGCTTCCTGGGCGTTGCAACGCCCGGGAAGTGCGCGAATCCCTGGCCAGCCAGGGATCCATCCCGCGCAACTCCCTCAGTCGCCGCCCAGCTGGACCCACATCGTGAACCGGTCGGCCCGGTAGACGCTGCGGGAGACTTCGACGATCTTGTCGTCGGCCAGCGCCCGGCGCGAGTGCCGCAGCACCGCCGAGCCGGGTTCGAGCTCGAGGAATTCCAGCTCCTCGGAGCTGGGGGTGTCGGCGCTGATCGAGTCCTCGACCCAGGTCGGGCGGAGGCCACGCGCGGCCAGTGCTTCGTAGAGGCTGGTCGGCATCCCGGTCTGCAGGAAACCGGGCAGCAGCACCTCGTTGAGGTAGGCGTCCTCGATGCACACCGGCACGCCGTCGCCGCGGCGGAGCCGGCGCCAGTGGATGACCGCGTCGCCCTCGGTCAGGTTGAGCGCGCGGGCCACGCCCGGGCCGGCCTGCTCACGGCGGGCCAGCAGGGTCTGCGACTCCGCGAGCATCCCGCGTCGGGTCATCTCTTCGGTGTAGCTGGTGATCCGGGTCGCGACCCGGCGCGGTCGGGCGACGAACGTGCCGCGCCCGGGAATCCGCTCCAGCAGCCCCTCGACCACCAGCGCGTCCAGCGCCTGGCGCACGGTCATCCGGGCCACGCCGAAACGGTGGACCAGCTCCCGCTCGGAGGGGGCCGGTGAGCCGGGAGCGTTGCCCGCGACGAGCGACCGGACATACTCGCGAACCTGGACGTGCTTGAGAGCCCGTCCGTCGGTCAGGAGCACTTCATCCACGAAATGGACCGTAGCGGTGTAGACCGGTCTAGTCCCGCTTTACCAAATTCCTTTACCTAGCGCCTGCACTACTCCGTGGCAATGGCGCGGAGAACGTCGAGACGAGCGGCGCGGCGGGCGGGGAACACCGCCGCGAGCACCCCTACCAGCACCGACAAAATCAGGAACAGCACCATCTGCCCATAAGGCACCGCGATCACCTCCAGCCCCTCGTCTCTCACCGCGCGCATCAGCGCGATGCCGAAACCGGTGCCGAGCAGCACGCCCAGCACGGTGCCGAGCATCGAGATCACCACCGACTCGAGCGTGATCATCAGCCGCAGCTGCCGCCGGGACACCCCGATCGCCCGGAGCAGCCCCACTTCCCGGGTCCGCTCGATCACCGACAGCGCGAGCGTGTTGACGATGCCGAGGACGGCGATCACCAGGGCCAGCCCCAGCAGGGCGTAGATGATCAGCACGAACTGGTCGATCGGCGCGCGCTGCTCCTCGGCGTACTCCTGCTGGTCCTTGACCGTCACGATCGGCTCGTCCTTGACCACCTCCTCGAGTCGCTCCTCGACGCCTGGCGACCCGTCGGTGTCGATGATCAGGGTGTTGTCCTGTGCCGGGTAGCCGAGGTCCTCGAGGGTCTGCAGCGTGGTGAGGATCGGGAACGGGACGAGCGGGGTGTCGTCGTACAGCCCGATGATGCGGAGCTCCGGGTTGCCGGCGGGTCCTTCGACCTCGATCGTGTCGCCGACCTCGTGGCCCTCGTCCTCGGCCCACGACTCGCTGAGCAGGACGGTGTCGTCGACGAGGTTCCCCGGAGCCGGAGACCACGTCCAGCCCGAGCTGGTCGAGGGTCGCCGGGTCGGTGGCCGCGAGCCCGTCGCCGTGGCCGCCGGTGAACTGGAAGCGCTGCCTGAGCACGCTGTCGACGCCCTCGACCCGCGCGAGCCGATCCGCGATGGACGTCGAGAACGGGCCGCCGATGGCGCTGCTGACGACGTAGTCGCCCACGAAGTTCTTCTCCACGGCGCGGTCGACGGACGCCTTGGCCGAGGCACCGACGATCGCCATGGTGCACGCGAGGGTGAGCCCGATCATCAGTGCGGACGCGGTCGCGGCGGTACGCCGCGGGTTGCGCAGTGAGTTCTGGCCGGCGAGGTTGCCGACCGGTCCGAAGCCGCGCCGGTAGAGCCGGTGCACCACGTGCAGCAACGGGCGGCTGATCACCGGGCTGGCGGCGGTCACGCCGAGCAGGATCAGCAACACTCCGGCGCCCGTCTGCTGCGCGCCGTAGGGCAGCGAGGAGAACAGCCCGATGCCCAGCACGACCGCACCGGCTGCGACCAGCCCCATGCCGAGCCAGAACCGTCGACGCAGCGAGCTCTCCGGGAGGGCGATGTCGTCGCGCATCGCCTGCACCGGCGCGATCCGGGAGGTACGGCGCGCCGGCAGCCAGGCGGCCGCAACGGTCACCACCACCCCGACGGCGTACGCGACGAGCACGGTGCGCGGGGCGAAGAGGAGCGACTGCCCGGACAGGTCGAGCCCGAAGCCGCCGAACAGGGTCCGGATCCCCAGCGCGAGCAGCACGCCGAGACCGAGGCCGATGGTCGATCCGACCAGGCCGACCACGAACGCCTCGAGCAGCACCGACCCCGTCACCTGGCGCTTGGACGCGCCGAGCGCCCGGAGCAGGGCCAGCTCGCGGCTGCGCTGGGCGACCAGGATCGAGAAGGTGTTGACGATCAGGAACGCGCCGACGACCAGCGAGATGCCGGCGAAGATCAGCAGGAAGGTCTGCATGAACCCGATGGCCTGCCGCAGCTCCGAGGCGGTCTCGTCAGCTGCCTCGTCCCCGGTCACGGCCTCGTAGCCGTCCGGAAGCGCGTCGTCCACCCGGTCGCGCAGCTCCTCCTGCGAGACGCCGTCCTCCGCGGTCACCCAGATGTCGGTGAACGCGTCGTCGCCCTCGAGGAAGAGGTCCTGGGCGGTGCGGGTGTCGAAGATCGCGAGCGTGGCGCCGTTGAGCGACCCGCCCTTCCGGAAGTCGGCGATGCCGACCAGCGTCGGCTCGAGCCTGGAGGTGCTGCCGGCGGTCAGGACCGGGACGCGGTCGCCCACGTCGTAGCCGGCCTTCTCGGCGGTGCGGGCGTCCAGCACCACCTCGTCGCGGCCCTGGGGCTCGGTGCCCTCGACGATGCTCAGCCCCTCCAGCCCGTGACCCGCCGGCGCGGTGGTCCAGTTGGAACCGAGGGCGGGCGGACCGAACGACCCGATCACCTTCCCCTCCGTGCTGACGACGTAGACACCGAACGCCGTCACGTTGCCGTCGGCCCGAGCCGCCCCCGGGACCTCGGCGAGGCTGTCGACCACGTCGGCCGGCACCGTCAGTGACGACGAGGTGAGGGCCTCCGCGTCGCCATCGCCCGGGCGGACCACCACGTCACCGACAGTGGAGGCGAACAACGCCGTGAAGCTGCGGTCCAGGGTGTCGGTGAAGATCAGGGTCCCGCTGACGAACGCGACCCCGAGCACGATCGCGAAGGTGCTCATGAGCAGCCGGAGCCTGCGGCCGAGCAGGCTCCGGAGCGCGGCCTTGATCACGGCGCGGCCATCCGGGTCATGATCTCGAGCACCTGCTCCTGGCCCGGCTCCCGCACCTCGTCGACGACCCGCCCGTCGGCCAGGAACACCACCCGGTCGGTGTACGCCGCCGCGATCGGGTCGTGGGTCACCATCACCACGGTCTGGCCGTGGTCGTCCACGCTGCGGCGCAGCAGGTCGAGGACCTCGGCGCTCGCGCGGGAGTCGAGGTTGCCGGTCGGCTCGTCGGCGAACACCACCCGCGGCCGGCTGACCAGCGCGCGGGCCACCGCCACCCGCTGCTGCTGTCCGCCGGACAGCTCGTTGGGCTTGTGGGTGAGCCGGTCGCCGAGACCCACGGTGGCGATCACGGCGTCGTACCACTCCGGGTCGGGACGGCGGCCCGCGATCGCGAGCGGCAGCGTGATGTTCTCCGCGGCGGTGAGCGTCGGCACCAGGTTGTAGGACTGGAAGACGAAGCCGATCTCGTCGCGGCGCAGGGCCGTGAGCTCGCGGTCGGACATCCGGCCCAGGTCGTGCTCGCCGACGGTCACGACCCCGCTGTCGGAGGAGTCCAGGGCCGCGCACACGTGCATGAGCGTCGACTTGCCCGAGCCGCTCGGCCCCATGATCGCGGTGAACTCGCCGGCGTACAGGTCGAGCGTCACGTCGTCGAGCGCGCGCACCAGGCGTCGCCGCTGCCGTAGGTCTTGGTGAGGTCGACGACGCTGACGGCGGGGGTCATGCCCCCAGCCTCGCCGCCGACTCCAACTCACCGCTACCGGGTTCTGCCCTGAGTCCGACCCTGGTCGATGACCCCGAGAACCCTCTCGAACATTTGTTCGATTCTGTCGTATTCTGGGCGCATGGACTTCCAGAGCACGCTCTTCGAGGCTCCGGCGACGGGGCTGGCCGGCTTCGCGGGGATCGAGCGGCGCGAGCTCGGCTCCGGCGCCTGGGTCGACCTGCTCCGCTCCTGGGTGCCCGGCGCCGACGACGTCTTCGCCACCCTGGTCGACCAGGTGCCGTGGCGGGCCGAGCGGCGGCAGATGTACGACCGGCTGGTCGACGTCCCCCGGCTCGTCTACACCTACATGATCGGCGAGGACCTCCCCCATCCGGTGCTCGCCGAGGCCCGCGACGCGCTGAGCGAGCACTACCTCCCCGAGCTCGGCGAGCCGTTCCGCACCGCCGGCTGCTGCTACTACCGCGACGGGCGCGACAGCGTGGCCTGGCACGGCGACCGGATCGGCCGCGGCAACACCCACGACACGATGGTCGCGATCGTGTCGTTGGGCGACCCGCGCAAGCTGGCGCTACGCCCGCGCGGCGGCGGCCCCTCGATCGCCATCGAGATGGGGCACGGCGACCTGCTGGTGATGGGTGGCTCCTGCCAGCGCACCTGGGAGCACGCCGTACCCAAGGTCGCCACGGCCGGACCGCGGATCTCGGTCCAGTTCCGACCGCTCAACGTG
>CAWCRX010000023.1:0-126476 GCA_963798055.1 uncultured Actinomycetota bacterium | reverse complement strand
TCCGGTCGAGCTCGAGCAGCCCCTGCCGCCCTCGGTCGACCCACCACGAGAGCTCCGCAGCCTGACGCGCCCGCACGTCGGGGTCGGGGTGCTCCGAGGCGTCGAGCGCCTTGTTCCAGCCCGCGTCCACCAGGCCGGCGAGCAGAGCGAGCGCCATCGTGCGGTCGTCGGTCTCCGGACTGCGCCGACGGAACGCTGCGATGACCTCTTCGGGCGATGCCGCGACGTGCGCGATGGAACCGGTGAGGAAGTAGCGCGAGATCGAGCGCCGCCGGCCCTTCCGTCGCGATCGCCCAGTCGAGCAGCACCACCTCACCGGGAGGCAGGGCGAGGTTGACCAGCCACAGATCCGCGTGGATCAGCGTCTGCGGCGCCTGCCGCAGTGCGGCGATGAGCGGGGTCGGATCGGCCAACAACGCCACGACACGCTCGGCGATCACGGCGTCGACCAGCTCGGCGAACTTCGACCAGCCACGAGCCACGTGGCGACCGAGTGGTTCGCTCTCTGCCAGGGCCCCGAGCCGCTCGACCGAGAGGAGCCCGACCCGTTGCTCGAGCGAGGCCGCGGCGGAGGGCACCCGGCCGGCGTACGCGACATGTACGGCGGTCATCGCGTCGAGGATCCGGTCGAGTTCCTCGGGCGCAAGGATTCTCGTCCATCCGGGCACGCTGTCACCGAGGTCGCGCATCACGGTGACGGCGGTGTCGCCCTCGTCGTACGCGTCGAGGATGGCGTGCCCGACGCCTGCCGGCAGGAGGTCGAACGCCCCCGATCTCCAGAGGGCGTGCTCGCGCTGCACGCCTCCGGTGAGCGCGACGGTCACGTCCTCGGCCGCCCGGGACCGTTTCACGACCAGGTGCCGCCCGTCCTCCAGCACCACCCGCTCGATCCGGGCACCCGATCGGCCGTCATGACCCTCGAGCACCTCACGTCGTACGACGTGCTCATCGACGTTGCTCACGGTGCCGTCACTTCGATGGCGTGCCGTTCGATCGTCGCCGCGTCCCAGATGCCCGTGCAGTAGACAGTGAGATCGGTGACGCCGCCGGGACCGGATCGCAACAGGTGCACTTCGCGAGTCAGGCGTTCCTCACCGTCGTGCAGGAACCTGCTCTCCACCTCGACGACAGCGCCGTCCTCGGTTGCCCGGACGGACGACCCCGTGACCCGGTAGCCCTCGTGGAACTCCTCGGCCGCGAGGAACTCGGCCACGTTGTCAGCGCCGGACAACCAGAACCGCCACTCCGGGACGCTGATGTCGCACCGGACGTCAGGCGCGCAGAGCTTCCCGACCGCGGCGGCATCGGCGGCGGCGTAGGCCGCTACCCATTCGTCGCCGATGCTCACGACTCCTCCAGCAGGTAGAAGCGGAACATGTCGTGCTCGATGGGCAGCACCTCGACGCCGCCGAAGCCGGCCGCGTCCGCATAGCCGCGCAACGTCGCGGGACGCATCACGGTCCCGGTGGCCGCTGAGTCCGGTTCGTTGCGACCCGCGGGCAGGCAGTGCAGCACGCTGGCGACGTAGAACAGCCGCTCGATGGGGTTCTCGGCCGGCGCGACGAAAGACTCCTCGACGCGCTCGTCCACGACCAGGTACGTCGCCCCGGGGCCGCCCAACCGACGCATCGTCTCGAGCGCCTGCACCGGCCGGGCCAGGTCGTGCAGCATCTCGAACGCGAACACCAGGTCGTGTCCGCCTCCCGCGAACCCCTTGGTCTCGGCCACGTCCGCCAGCTCGAAGTGCACCCGGTCGGCGACGCCGGCGTCGGCGGCGTGCTGGCGCGCTGCCGCGATCGAGGCCTCGTCCAGGTCGTAGCCATCCACCGTCACCTGCGGCCACGCCTGGGCGATCGCGATCGCCGCCCAGCCTTCACCGCAGCCGAGCTCGGCGACCCGCGACGTCGACGCGGAGAGCCGCTCGGACAGACCCGGGATGCTGGGCAGCCACTCGGATGCGAGCAGGTTGAGGAGGGCCGGCTTGTTGAAGTTCCCCTGGATGTCGTGGATGGCGTAGTCGGCATAGGGCACCCCGCCGCCGGATTGGAACGCGCGCACCAGCGCCGGCATCACCGTGCCGATCGAGTTGAAGAAGTCGAAAAGGGGTCCGATCGAGGCGAGGCTCTCCGGCCGGCACAGGCACTCCTGCTGCCGCCGGCGAGAGCCCGAACGTTCGACGGTCGGGATCGGTGTCGTCAGTCGTCACGTCGATGAGTCCGGCGACGGCCTGCTGCTCGAGCCATTCGCGGGCGTACCGCCCATCGATCCCCGCTGCGCGCGCCAGTTCCGGCGGAGTGCAGGGTCCGTGGGCGGTCAGGCGTCGTACAGCCCAAGCCGGCGGCCGAGGGCGATCGACGCGGCTTCGAACGCCGCCAGGCCGGACATGAAGAGCCGCTCGGCGAACTCGCCGACCTGGGCCTCGAGGTCTTCCTTGCTGGCTTCTGTGGTGGTTTCCGTGATGGTCATGCCTGCCTCCTGAGAGTGGGTGTCACCCCTGAGGCGCCACATTCGGTGTGGCATCGCCATACGGCGGCTGGATCGCGCCAGGTCACCGGGCGCTCGGGTTGGTAGGAGCAGAAGATGCCCGTGCGCACGGAGTTGCGCAGATGTGCGGCGAGCGGCGGATGCGCGCGCCCGACGCGGTCGATCGCCAGCTTGATCCGGGTGCTCACCGCCTTGCGGGCACGCTCCGCGGGGTCGCCGGTACGTCGGGCTCGCCCGCCGAGCCCGAGGGCACCGGTGAGCTCGGCCACCAGGAAGTCGCGCTCGGCGGTCGCGTTCTCCAGGCGGCCCCGATCGTTGTCGAGGGAAGCGGCGTCGATCTCGTCCTCGAGTTCCGCCAGCCGCGCCCGGTAGGCGGCCCGAGCCTGCGGATCGAGCTGCTCTCCGAGATCGCCCTCGCGAGGTCCGGTGCCTGGTTCGCCACTCGACCAGGTCGAGCACGTGCACCTCCCGGCCGGGCTCGGCGAGGAGCTTGGCGAGGTCGGCGAGCCCCTTCGCGTCCTTGAGCCGCACGGTGGTGCCGTCGTAGGAAAGGCTCCAGAACTCACCCTCGTGGAGCCATCCGGCGGCTTCCGCGACGGGTGTGGCGGACCGGCTCGACGGGTGCGGCGCCGAGAGTCTCCGCCACGAGAGCCAACTCCCGCCGGACGCCTTCGGCCCCGGCCTCGTCGACCGCACTCCGAGCGGCCTCGAGGTGTCGCTGCCCGGACTCCTGCTGGCCGAGCCCAGCCGCGAGCCGGGCCAGCTCCAGCTCGACGGGTCCCCAGCACACTGCCCCGATGCCGTCGACGATCCACATGCCGGCGTACGGCGCGAATGCGTCGTACATCGCCTGCATGCTGCTCCGGTCGCCGAGCGCCACCGCGGTCCGACCGAACATCAGCAGGGTGGCCAGGTGCTCGGAGTCGTCGCCGATCCGCGCGAACGCGTTGCCGGCGTGCAGCTCCAGCAGCGCAGCAGCCCGATCTGTCTCCCCCGCGCGCACAGCGACGTAGGCCATTCCGGAGGCGTAGCTGGACCATGCCGCGGGATCGATGTCGAGGATGCCGTCGAAGGTGTCGACCGCCGTGTCAGCGCCGGTGGCGGCGTTGATGCCGGACTGCAGCGTGGTGGCGAGCAGGTAGGCGTTGGTGCTGCCGGTGGCTTCCGCGGCGGCATGGGCCTGCGCGGCGAACGCGTCGGCCTCGGCAAAGCGGCCTCGGAACAGGGCTCGCATCCCGCGGAAGATCGGGATGTACCAGCTGAGCAGGGGTTGCCGGAGGTACTCCACGCCGCGCTCGAACTGCCGCGATCTCCCGGTCGACCGCATCGAACTCGCCCAGCTCGAGCTGGGCGACGACGAGGAACCGGTGTCCCAGGACCTCGAGGGCCCGGTCGCCCGCAATGCCACCGAGCTCGACGATGCGCTGCGCCATGTCCCTGCGTTCCATCGCGTGACGCGGTCCGGCCACCGCGTCACACATGGCCGCCAGCGCCCGCGCCTCGGACGTCGGATCGCCTGCCCGCCGGGCCAGGTCGAGCGCCTGCTCGGCCAGTCGCCGCGACTCGTCGAGGGTGTCGGGCGTGGCCCGGGCCACGGAGAGCTGGGCCAGGAGCGCCGACCGGAGGCCGGGCTCGTCCTCGGAAACCACTGCGAGCGTCTCCTCGACGAGCAGGACATGCCGTGGGTCGTTCATCGGCACCTCCCAACCGGCGACACCGGCACCGATTCCGAGTACGGCGTCGGCCATCCGTCGCGCGTCCCCCAGCCGGCGGGCGCTGATCGCGGCCTCGGCGAAGCGCTCGCGCGCGGCCTGGAGTACCCCGGACCTGAGCAGGGCGTCGGCCTCGGCCAGGAGCAGGTCCGTCGTCCGTGCCGGATCGTGCGCGACACAGTCGGCTGCTCTCGCGAAGCATGTCGCGGCCTCCTCGTACGCGAGCATCCCCAGAGCCCACGCCGCCGCCGCCTCCCAGTGCGGTGCGGCTGCCTGCGCGGAGCCCGCACTCTCGAAGTGCGCCGCCGCCCGCGCGTGCAACGAGGGGTCGCGGCTCGCGCGCTCGGACAGAATCCCGGCGGCCGCCGCGTGCAGCGCGGCCGCGCGAGCGCTCGGGATCGACTCCGACACCACGTCGCGGACGAGGTCGTGGCCGAACGCGTACTCCGCGCGCGACAGCTGCGCCAATAGGCCTCCGGAGGTCGCCTGGTCCAAGCCCAGTCCGGAGGTCGACGCCCGGTTCGTCGTTGGCGAGCACGCGCTCGAGCAGGTCCACGGAGAAGGTCTTCCCCAGCACCGCGCCGCCCTGGAGCACGGCCATCACGGGCTCGCTGAACCGGGCCAACCGCCGCCTGATGAGCACGGCTGCAGCGGGAGGCACGGCCGCTTCGGCCACCTCGGTGCGGCCGCTGGCGTTCAGGAAGCGGCCGAACTCCCAGACGAACAGCGGGTTTCCGCCGCTGCGGCCGGCCACCATTCCCACGACCTCGTCGGCGACCGAGTCCCCCATCGCCTGGGCGAGCACCTCGCCCACGGAACGATCATCGAGGCCGCCGAGCAGCACGGAGGTGCCGAGCCTGCTGAGGCTGGCGAGCTCGGCCTCGGGCAGCTCGTCCTGTCGGCAGGTGCCCACGAGCAGGCACGGGTGGCCGCGCGTTGCCTCGACCACGAACGCGAGCAACCGGAGCGACGCGACGTCCGCCCATTGGAGGTCGTCGAGCACGATCACGACCGGCGATTCATCGGCAGCCCCGACGAGTGCCCGGCCGACCGCGTCGAACTGCCGGAACCTGGCTGCGTCCGCCTCGGCGGGCACGACCTCCGTTGCCTCGGTCAGGAGCAGCTCGCCGCAGTCCAGCTGGCGGATGACCTGCTCCCACAGCCATAGCGGCGGTGCGCCGGAGTGCTGCCAGGCCGTCGCCCAAGCCGTCTGCGCGCCCAGCTCAGCAGCCCGCTCGACGACCGCCTCGGCCAGCCTGGTCTTGCCGATGCCGGGTTCGCCGAGGATCAGGAGCAGCCCACCGCGCCCGTCGGACAGGGCGTCGACGATGGCCGAGACGATCTTCAGCTCCGGCTCACGGCCGACCAGATGAGCTGTCACCCGCCACTCCTTCGTCCGTGTCCCCAGGCGTCATCGTCCCGCTATTGCGGGTCCGGCGCCATGGATTCCGGTCTCAGGCGGCGATCGCGACCGCGCCGGGCAGGCCGGATGCTGACGCAGGCGCACGTGTCGCTGCACGGCAGGTACGTGTGCGCCGCGTGTCCGCAGCCCTGGCAGGGCAGGTCGTGCGACAGGTGGACCGTGTTGGTCTGGGGGCTGTCCCACATGGCGGTGTCTCCTCGTTCGTGTCGGTCTCTTACCAAGACCACGAACGAGATCGGCCCGATACGACAGCTCCGGAGGAAGCATTTGACTGTCGGTGGTCACCTCTAGCGTTCGACGCATGGAGCGCGGATGGGTGATGGCGACCTGGCGGACCGTCTACTGCAACCTGTGCCGGCGCGAGCGCAGGCATTTCACCAACACCCACGGCGAGGTCTGCAGCTGGTGCGGCACCGTCCGCGAGGAGGCGCGTCAGCCGGTGTACGGCACCTCGGTGCGCCAACCGCTCTCGTCCTGAACCGCCGCTTCGTAGATCGCCTCGGCCACCTTGTCGGGCGTGAACGGCCCCTCCTTGCCGAGCGAGCCGCGGACCGTCACCGACACCGCGCGGATGCCGTCGGGGGCCAGGGTGGCGTCGATGCTCTGCACGAGGTTGCGGAGCCCGGCCTTCTGGACACCGAGCGAGGCTGCCGCGTGGTCCGGCTTGTCGGCGGCCATGCTGCCGGTCACCGTGATCCGCGAGCCTGCGCGCAGCTGCGGACGGACGGCTTGTACGGCGGTCAGCAGGGCACCGACGCCGAGCGCGACGTCCTCGAGCAGCTCCGGCACGGTCAGGGCGAGCGGATCCTTGGACCGGAACGCGCTCGGGTTGAAGTGCAGTACGTCGACCCGGCCGAACCTCTCCGCCAGGCCGGCGATCGCGGCCGTGGCGGCGGCTACGTCGGTGATGTCCGCGACCGCCGTCTCTGCCTCGACGCCGAGCGCGCGAACCTCGCCGGCCAGCGTGTCCAGTGCCGCGGCGTCGACTCCGACCAGGCCGGCGTCGTACCCCTCCCGCGCGAAGCGCCGGGCCACGGATCCGCTCACGCCCGGGCCCGCTCCCACCACGACGATCGCGCGCTCGCTCATGCCTTCCAACCTCTCACAGCGGGGTCAGCAACGAAGCCGGCAACCACTCCTCCACGAGCTGCCAGGAGCCGGGCCTGAGCTGGACGGCGTAGACCACCCGGCCCTCCCATACGCTGTCCCGCTGGCGCCACTCGGAGAGCAGCCCCGGGCGTTTCACGCCGTGGCGGTCAGCGGCGTCGGCCACCCAGCAGTGCCGCGCCGGGCACGCCTCGTCGGGCCGGGCCTCACCCTGGCGGACCCGTTCTGACATCGGGATCCCGCTGCCCTGCTTGCCCCAGCCACCACCCACCGGTCAAGGGTCTCACACGTTCGAACACCTGTTCGATCAATCGTCGTCGTCTGCGCTGTCCTCGCCGTGCGTGCCGGGCCGTGGCGCCCACGGCAGCTCCTTGGCCGGCCGGACCACGATCAGCCGGTCGCCGCGCGCCAGCTGGGTCACCACCGGGTCGAAGTAGCGGTAGACGTTCTCGTCGCGCACCACCGCGATCACCTGGTCGGGCAGCGCCTGCGGCTGCTGCCCCACCTCGGTCACCAGCAGGTCGCGCTCCGCGACCTCGAGCCCCTCGCCGTAGGTCAGCAGGTCCTCCATCACCGAGCCCAGCGTCGGAGACAGCGAGGACAGACCCAGCAGCCGGCCGACCGCGTCGGAGGACGTGATCACCGAGTCGGCGCCGGACTGGCGCATCAACGAGGCGTTCTCCTGCTCCCGGACCGCCGACACGATGTGGGCGTCCGGGTTGAGCTGGCGGACGGTCAGACGTGACGAGCACGTTGGAGTCGTCGCGGTCGGTCGTGATGATGACCTGGTCGGCGTTCTCCACCTGGGCGCGGCGCAGCACCATCCGGCTGGTCGCGTCGCCGGTCACGACCGCGAGACCGTCGGCGTGCGCGTCCAGCTTGGCGGCGTCGCGAGGGTCGACCACGATGATGTGGTCGCGCTCCAGGCCGTTGTTGACGAGGGTGTCGACGGCGCTGCGGCCCTTGGTGCCGTAGCCGACGACGACGATGTGCTTACCCATCTTGTTCCTCCAACGGGCGACCCGGAACATCTCGCGGCCCTGCGAGGCGAGCACCTCGAGGGTGGTACCGATCAGCAGCACCAGGAAGCCGATGCGCAGCGGGGTGATGATGAATGCGTTGATCAGCCTCGCGCCATCGGTGTACGGCGCGATGTCGCCGTACCCGGTCGTGCTCAGGGTGACCGTCGTGTAGTAGATCGAGTCGATCAGGCTCAGGGTGTTCTTCGGGTCGTTGCCGTCGACGTACCCGTCCCGGTCGAAGTAGACGAGACAAACCGTGCCGACCAGGATCGCCAGCGCGGCCAGCAGCCGTCGGCCCAGCTCCCACCACGGCGAACGGGTCCGTTCCGGGAGGGCGATCCTGCCCCGAGTGAGCCCAGGGCTCTCCCGGTCCGACTCGAGATGCACGTGCCGAATCTAGCGGCCGAGCCAGCCCGATCCGGTCAGGCGCGGTCCTTGGTGATCCGGTTCCGTAGCCGGTTCATCAGCTCGAGGCGCGCATTGGTCGTGGTGTTCTGCGGGAACACCGTGTCGAACGCCGCGTTGACCGCAGCGCCGATCAGCACCGCCAGCGCGACGATGTAGAGCCAGATCAGTACGGCGATCGGCGCCGCCAGCGGTCCGTAGATCGAGTGCGAATCGGTGGCGGTCACGGTCAGGATCCAGCGCAGCAGGTAGGACCCGAGGATCCAGGCCACCAGCGAGAACGTCGCCCCCGGCAGGTTGAAGCTCCAGTTGGTCCGCACCGGCACGGACACGTGATAGAGCGTGGCGAGGAAGCAGATGCAGACCACGATCACCACGGGCCAGTAGAACGACATCACGAAGTCGGCGCTGTCCGGCAGCCAGTCCCGGACCAGCGTCGGCCCGGCCACGACCAGCGGGATCGAGACGGCGCCGGTGATCACCGCGAGGATGTAGAGGACGAACGACAGCGCCCGGGTCTTGATGATCCCGCGATGCCCGCCGAGCCCGTGCATGATCGTGATGGTGTCGACGAAGACGTTCAGCGCCCGGGAGCCCGACCACAGGGCCAGCACGAACCCGAGCGAGATCACGTCGAACCGCCCGCCCTCGAGTACGTCGTCCATCGTCTTCACGATCACCTCGTTGACCGCGCGGTCGGTGAGGAACGTCGAGAACAGGTCGATGACGGCCTGCCGGACCTGCGCGACCGCAGACTCCGAGAACTGGTCGGACGCGTAGCCGATCGCCCCGGCCAGGGCGAAGATCAACGGCGGCACGGACACGATCGCGAAGAACGCTCCTTCGGCGGCCAGGCCGGTGACCCGGTACCGGAGGCAGGAGCTGACCGTGGTCACGATCAGCCGCCAGACGAGCGCCCCCTTGCGGCGCCACCAACCCGCGACGCGTCCAGACGCGGCGGTCTCTTGGGGCTCCGCCGTCATGCGGCCAACGGTATCCGCACCGGCCCGGGACACAGCGAAGCGCGCGGGCACCTTGCCCGCGCGCTTCCCCTGTTGGTCGGACCTCAGACCGAGGCGCCCACCGGCTGCGGCTCGCGCGTCGGCTCCCCGTCCCTGTCGTCGTACTCGCCGTCGTCGTCGAGCATCGTGGTCTCGTCGAACGGGTCGTCACCGGAGAGCACCCGGTCGAGCTTCGGCCGGTCGAGGCCGCCGGTCCAGTGGCCGATCAGCACGGTGGCCACCGAGTTGCCGGCGAAGTTCGTCAGCGCCCGGGCCTCCGACATGAACCGGTCGATGCCGACGATCAGGCCGACCCCGTCGACCAGCTCGGGCCGGTGCGAGCTCAGGCCGCCCGCCAGGGTGGCCATGCCCGCGCCGGTCACGCCGGCGGCGCCCTTCGAGGCGATCATCATGAACAGCAGCAGCGAGATCTGCTCGCCGATGCTCAGCGGGTCGCCGAGCGCCTCGGCGATGAACAGCGAGGCCATCGTCAGGTAGATCGCGGTGCCGTCGAGGTTGAACGAGTACCCCGTCGGTACGACGACGCCGACCGTCGGCTTGTCCACGCCGGCGTGCTCCATCTTGGCGATCAGTCGCGGCAGCGCCGACTCCGAGGAGGATGTCGACAGGATCAGCAGGAACTCGCGGGCCAGGTAGCGGAACAGGCTGAAGATGTTCACCCCGGTGGTGAGCTTCAACAGCAGTCCGAGCACCAGGAACACGAACAGCGCACAGGTGACGTAGAAGCCGATCATCAGCACCGCGAGGCTCTTCAACGCGTCCACACCGGTCTCACCGACGACCGCCGCGATCGCGCCGAACGCGCCGATCGGGGCCGCCCACATGATCATCGCGAGCACCCGGAACACCACCCGCTGCACGTGGCCGACACCGGTGAGCACCGGCTTGCCGGCCCTGCCCATCGCCTGGAGCGCGAAGCCGACGAGCAGCGCGACCAGCAGCGTCTGCAGCACCTCTCCTGAGGTGAGCGACGAGAACATCGAGACCGGGATGATGCCGAGCAGGAACTCGGTGGTCGATCCGTGCCCTGCTTCGGCCTGCTCGGCGCCCGAGGCGGCGACGGATTCGGTGATGTTCAGCCCGTCGCCCGGGTGCAGGATGTTGCCGACGAAGAGCCCGATCGCGAGGGCCACCGTCGACATGGTGATGAAGTAGCCGAGCGCGAGCCCGCCCACCTTGCCGACCCGAGCGGCACTCGCCACCGAGCCGACGCCGAGCACGATCGTGCAGAAGATGACCGGCTGGATCATCATCTTGATCAGGGCCACGAACGCCTGGCCGAGCGGCTTGAGCTCGACGGCGAACGACGGGGCGATGACGCCCACGGCGATACCGAGGGCGACCGCGACGACGACCGCTATGTAGAGGTAGTGGGTGCGGTTGCGCGGCGGTGCGCTCCGCTGTGCCGACTTCGCTGACTGGTCGCTCATGGTTCTCCTTAGGGACCGAGCCGGGTACTCACCCGGCACCACGCATCCTGCGAGCGCATGTGACCCGGGTCACTGTTCTGGTCATAGAGTTCGCGCGTGCGCTCCCGGGATATCCCCGTTGCCCGCCAGGTCCTGGTGCTCCAGGTGCTGGTGGTCCTGCTGCTCGTGGTGGCCTCGATCGCACTGGCGGCGTACGACGCCCGGCGGCGACACCCGGGACGCCGCGACCGAGCGCGCCGTCGCCGTCGCCCGGTCGGTGGCCGACTCCCCCACCGTGGTCTGCGGGGGTCACCACCGCCGACCCAACGGCCGTGCTGCTGCCGTACAGCGATCAGGTGCAGCGGGATGCCGACGTCGACTTCGTGGTGGTGATGGACCGCGACCGGATCCGCTACACCCATCCGGTCGAGGCCCGGATCGGTGAGGAGTTCGTCGGCGACATCGGCAACGCACTGGAAGGCGAGGTCTTCACGCAGGAGTTCAGAGGGCACCCTCGGCCCGTCGATGCGCGCAGTGGTGCCGGTGACCGACACCGACGGCGAGGTCATCGCCCTGGTGTCCGTGGGCATCACCATCTCGACGATCAACGAGCAGCTGCGCGACGACATCGGCCTGATCCTGCTCGCCGCGGCGGTGGTCCTGGGCGCCGGGCTGTTCGGCGCCTGGCTGGTCAGCCGGCGGCTGCGCCGGGTCACCCATGGCATGGGCGAGCGCGAGATCGCCCGGATGTACGAGTACTACAGCGCCGTCCTGCACGCGGTCCGCGAGGGCCTGCTGCTGCTCGACGACGACGGCCGGGTGCAGCTTGTCAACGACGAGGCCCGCCGCCTGCTCGATCTGCCCGAGGACGTGATCGGGCGCAAGGTGCAGGACCTCGCCCTGCCGCCGGGCCTGGTAGCCGCGGCGCTGGGCCGGGTCGCGGAGTCCGACGATGTCTACATCGCCGGCGACCGGATCCTCGTCGTCAGCTCCGCCCCGGCGACCTGGCAGGGCCGGGAGGTCGGTGCCGTGGTCTCCCTCAGGGACCACACGGAGCTGCGCGCGGTGACCGGCGAGCTCGACGTCGTACGCGGGCTGACCGAGAGCCTGCGCTCGCAGAACCACGAGGCCGCCAACCGACTGCACACCGTGGTCTCCCTCATCGAGATGGGACGGCCCGACGACGCCGTCGAGTTCGCGACCCACGAGCTGCAGATGGCCCAGCAACTCACCGACCGGGTCGTGGGAGCGGTCGGTGACCCGGTGCTCGCGGCGCTGCTGCTCGGCAAGACCGCGCAGGCCGCCGAGCGTGGCATCACCCTGACCATCGAGGGAGACCTGCCGGGCGCCGGCGACGAGCTCCCCGCGCGGGACCTGGTCACGGTGGTCGGCAACCTCATCGACAACGCCATGGACGCGCTGACCGGCCGCGACCAGCGCCAAGTTGCAGTCCGGTTCGAGGGCGACGACGACGAGGTGCGCGTGGTCGTGGGTGACAGTGGCCCCGGCCTCACCCGAGAGCAGGCCCAGCACGCCCAGGAGGCCGGCTGGTCCACCAAGGCCCCCACCGACGACGGCGGTCGCGGGATCGGCCTGGCACTCGTCGGACGCGTCGCTCACCGGTACGGCGGCGAGGTGACGATCGGCGACTCACCGCTCGGCGGCGCCGAGTTCACGGTCGCACTGCGGGCGCCCGTCGGTGCCGGGTCGGAGCCGACGTGACCGTTCGGGTGCTCGTGGTCGAGGACGAGGAGGTCGCGGCGGAGGCGCACGCGGCGTACACCTCGCGCATCGCAGGGTTCGAGGTGGCGGGCATCGCCCGCTCGGCCGGAGAGGCCGCTCGGTTCCTGGCGGCGGACGAGCGGGTCGACCTGATCCTGCTCGACCTGAACCTCCCCGATGGGCACGGCCTGGCCCTGCTGCCGAAGCTGCGCGCCTCCGGCCGGGTCACCGACGTGATCGCGGTGACGTCGGCGCGGGACGCCGAGGTGGTGCGGCACGCGGTCTCCCACGGCGTGGTGCTCTACCTGCTCAAGCCGTTCACGTTCGCGACGTTCCGCGCCAAGCTCCAGCAGTACGCCGACTACCGCACGACGTTGGCCGCGACTCCCGACAAGGTCCAGCAGGACGAGGTCGACCGGCTGCTCGGGTCGCTCCGATCACCGGCGGGCGGCAGCCTGCCCAAGGGCATGAGTGCCGAGACGCTGCAGCAGGTCGTCGACGCGCTGCGGGCCAGCGACGCGGCGCTGTCGGCGACCGAGGCGGCCGCTCAGCTCGGCGCCTCGCGGGTCACCGCCAGGCGCTACCTCGAGCACCTCGCCGAGGCGGGCCAGGTCCAGCGGGCGCCGCGGTACGGCGGCAGCGGTCGACCCGAGATGGAGTACCGCTGGTCCGGCTAGTGGTTTCGAGGCTCGTCGCTGACGCTCCTCGCACCTCAACCATCGATTCGAGACCGCACCAGTAGCTGGTGGAAGCCGAGCCCGGCGAGAAGCGCACCGAACGCCACGACGGCCCACGCCTCCGCGCGCGGATGACCGGTGAGCGTCAGGAAGACGATCATCACGCCGGGCACGAACGCCGCGATGCCGGACACCTGCAAGCCTGCGCTGGCCCGGTCCCGCCGAATCAGCACCACCGCCAGCAGTGCCGGCAGCACCTGGCTCAGCCCTACTGACGCGACGATGAGGACCGCCGCGACCACCAAGGCGTCGCGCTCGCCGGCGTACCCGATCGCGGCCAGGACCAGCACTGCTACGCCGAGCAGGAGCTGGACCCCGATGACCAGCCGCGCCCGACCGATCAAGCGAGCTCGAGACCCGGATACAGCGGGTGCTTGTCGAGCATCTCGGCCGAGGCGTCCTTGACCTTCTGGGCAACGCCCTCGTTGAGGTTGTACGTCGCCTTCGAGGGAGCGCCCGCCTTGTTGGTGCCGGGCTGGGTGTTCTGCAGCACGTGCACGATCAGCTCGGCCACGGTGTCGAACTCGTCGTGCCCGAAGCCGCGGGTGGTGAGCGCCGGCGAGCCGAGCCGGATCCCGGAGGTGTACCAGGCGCCGTTGGGGTCGGACGGCACCGAGTTGCGGTTGGTGACGACGCCGGCGTCGAGCAGCGCCGACTCTGCCTGGCGGCCGGTGAGGCCGAACGACGACACGTCGAGCAGCACGATGTGGTTGTCGGTGCCGCCGGTGACCAGCTTGGCGTCGCGGCTCAGGAACCCCTCCGCCAACGACTTTGCGTTGTCGGCGATCGCCTGCGCGTAGGTCTTGAACTCCGGCTGCCGGGCCTCGGCGAGCGCCACCGCCTTCGCGGCCATGATGTGCGAGAGCGGGCCGCCGAGCACCATCGGGCAGCCGCGGTCGACGGAGTCGGCGTACTCAGGCTGCGCCAGCACCAGCCCGCCGCGAGGGCCGCGCAGCGACTTGTGCGTGGTGGTGGTGGTGATGTGGGCGTGCGGCACCGGGTCCTCGTCGCCGGTGAACACCTTGCCGGCGACCAGGCCCGCGAAGTGCGCCATGTCGACCATCAGGGTGGCGCCGACCTCGTCGGCGATCTCGCGCATCTTGGCGAAGTTCACGCGACGGGGGTACGCCGAGTAGCCGGCGACCAGCACCAGCGGCTTGAACTCCTTCGCCTTGGCGCGGACCACGTCGTAGTCGAGCAGCCCGGTCTCCGGGTCGGTGCCGTACTGCTGCTGGTGGAACATCTTGCCGCTGATGTTGGGCCGGAAGCCGTGGGTGAGGTGGCCGCCGGCGTCGAGCGACATACCGAGGAGCCGCTGGTTGCCGAACTCGTGGCGCAGCGCCTCCCAGTCCTCTTCCGTCAGCTCGTTGACGTTCTTCTTCGCCGCCTTCTCCAGCCACGGGCCCTCGATCCGGTGCGCCAGGATCGACCAGAACGCGACCAGGTTGGCGTCGATGCCGGAGTGCGGCTGGGCATAGGCGTACGGCGCCCCGAACAGCTCGCGGGCATGCTCGGCGGCCAGCGCCTCGACCGTGTCGACGTTCTGGCAGCCGGCGTAGAACCGGTGGCCGATCGTGCCCTCGGCGTACTTGTCGCTGAACCAGGTGCCCATCGTCAGCAGCACCGCAGGAGACGCGTAGTTCTCGCTCGCGATCAGCTTCAGCGAGGCCCGTTGGTCGGCCAGCTCCTGCCTGGTCGCGTCGGCGATGCGGGGCTCGACCGAGGCGATCACCTCGAGCGCCTGCTGGTACGCGGAACTGGTCGTCTTGGCGAGCGCGTCGGTCATGGCGACAGCCTAAGAGGTGACCCCCACTTTGCGACGGCACCCACCGAATGTGACCTGGGCCGCATTCGGCCGACAAGATCAGGCGCAGATCGATGGAGCCGTCTCACATCGTGGCGAGGCGTCCCATGGAATGAGATTCGAGTTTGTGGGATGGGAGTCCGAGGCTTGAGACTCCTTGACATGGTCAGTGCTGCAACGCATGCGCACCTCGTGACACGGCGTCACGTGGATCTCGGGCGCACCCGCAGCATGATGTGTCGGCCCCGCTGAACCGCCTCAGTCAGACAGTTCCGCTTCCCGCGCCCAACGGCGAGCGCGGCACCTCAGCGAAGGACCACTGTTCCCATGCCCGACCTGCGCTTCCAGGCTAAGCCGGCAGCACACACCGAGATCCCACGGCCCAAGCGGGCCGAGGGGCAGTGGGCGCTCGGCTACACGGAGCCGCTCAACAAGAACGAGCAGTCCAAGAAGGACGACGACCCGCTCAACGTTCGCGACCGGATCCTGCACATCTACTCCAAGCGCGGCTTCGCCTCGATCGACCCCGCCGACCTGCGCGGCCGGTTCCGGTGGATGGGGCTCTACACCCAGCGCGCTCCCGGCTTCGACGGCGGCAAGACCGCGATGCTCGAGGAGGAGGAGCTGGACGACGAGTTCTTCATGATGCGGGTCCGCTCCGACGGCGCGCTGCTCGACGCCAACGCCGTACGCACGCTCGGCCAGATCGGCGTCGACTTCGCCCGCGACACCGCCGACGTGACCGACCGCGAGAACATCCAGTTCCACTGGATCCGGATCGAGGACGTGCCGGAGATCTGGCAGCGGCTCGACGACGCCGGGATGACGAGCCTCGAGGCCTGCGGTGACTCACCGCGGCCGTTCCTCGGCTCCCCCGTCGCCGGGGTGGCCGCCGACGAGATCATCGACGGCAGCTCGGCCCTGGACGAGATCAAGCGCCGCTACATCAACAACCCGGAGTTCTCGAACCTCCCCCGCAAGTTCAAGACCGCGCTCACCGGGCACCCGGGCCACGACGTGGCGCCCGAGATCAACGACGTGTCGTTCGTCGGCACCGTCCACCCGGAGCACGGACCCGGCTTCGACCTGTGGGTCGGCGGCGGTCTGTCCACCAACCCGATGCTCGCCGCGAAGCTCGGTGTCTGGATCCCGCTCGACGAGGTCGCCGACGCCTGGGCCGGTGTCGCCGGCATCTTCCGCGACTACGGCTACCGGCGGCTGCGTTCGCGCGCCCGGCTGAAGTTCCTGGTGGCCGACTGGGGCGGCGAGAAGTTCCTCGAGGTCCTGGAGAACGAGTACCTCGAGCGCAAGCTCGTCCGGAACCCCTCGCCCGAGTCGCCGACGGGTCACCGCGACCACATCGGCGTGCACCCGCAGAAGGACGGCAAGCTGTACGTCGGCATCGCGCCGACGGTCGGCCGCGTCTCGGGCAC
Source organism: uncultured Actinomycetota bacterium (assembly GCA_963798055.1). GTDB lineage: Bacteria > Actinomycetota > Actinomycetes > Propionibacteriales > Nocardioidaceae > Nocardioides. The sequence continues at coordinate 110,196 of CAWCRX010000023.1, read as the reverse complement.
GCTGCTGGTCCAGCTGGGTGATCTCATCGAGGAGTTCGGCGTCGCCGGCGCGCGGCTGACGCCGTACCAGAAGATCGTGCTGATCGGCGTCGACCCGGCTCGGGTCGACGCGCTGCTCGACCGACTCGACGAGATCGGGCTCTCCGGGCGCCCGTCGAACTGGCGCCGCAACACGATGGCCTGCACCGGCATCGAGTTCTGCAAGCTCGCCATCGTCGACACCAAGGACCGGGCCCGCGACCTGGTCGCCGAGCTGGAGCGCCGGTTCCCCGACCTCGACACCCCGATCACCGTCAACGTCAACGGCTGCCCCAACGCCTGCGCCCGCACCCAGGTCGCCGACATCGGCCTCAAGGGCCAGCTGGTCATGCACGACGGCGAGCAGGTCGAGGGCTTCCAGGTGCACCTCGGCGGCGCGACCGGGCTGCAGGCCAACTTCGGCCGCAAGCTCCGCGCCCACAAGGTCACCAGCGCCGGGCTCGACGACTACATCACCAACATCGTCCGCAACTACCTCGCCGACCGGGTCGACGAGGACGAGAGCTTCGCGACGTGGGTGGCCCGCGCCGAAGAGGAATTGCTGCGCGGCGACAAGGCGTTGGAGACGGCATGAGCTCTGCAGCGCGCGACCCCCTTCCACTGCCCCTATTGCGGGGACGAGAACCTGTGGCCCCACGAGGGGGCGCACGGCTCGTGGGAGTGCCGGTCGTGCCTGCGAGCCTTCTCGCTGAAGATGCTCGGGCTCGTGCGGCCGAACGGAGCGTCGTCATGACGACCTCCACGACCAACGACGCTCGGGCGAACCGCGGCATCAAGACCGAGGGCCGCTCCCCCGAGGAGCTGCGCGAGCTGGTGTCGCACTGGGGCGCCGAGCTGGAGCTGGCGCCGGCCGAGCACATCATCGAGTGGGCCGCCGCGACCTTCGGTGACCGCTTCTGCATCACCTCGTCGATGGGCGACGCCGTACTCGCCGACATCGCCTCGAAGGTGGTGCCCGGCGTCGACGTGGTGTTCCTCGACACCGGCTACCACTTCGTCGAGACCATCGGCACCCGCGACGCGGTGGAGGCGACGCTCGACGTCAACCTGATCTCGATCACGCCGGTCCAGAGCGTGGCCGAGCAGGACGCCGCGCACGGCAAGGACCTCTACAAGACCGACCCCGACCTGTGCTGCGCACTGCGCAAGGTGGCGCCGCTCACCGATGCCCTGGCCGAGTACGACGCGTGGGCGACCGGCCTGCGTCGGGCCGAGACCCACAACCGGGTGATCGCGCCGGTGATCGGCTGGGACGCCAAGAAGGGCAAGGTCAAGGTCTCGCCGCTGGCTCGGTGGACCGACGACCAGGTGGAGCGCTACATCGCCGAGAACGGCGTTCTGGTGAACCCGCTCGTCTACGACGGCTACCCCTCCATCGGTTGCTGGCCGTGCACCCGACGTGTCGCCCCCGGCGAGGACCCGCGCAGCGGGCGCTGGGCCGGCACCAACAAGACCGAGTGCGGGATCCACTCATGAACACCCAACGATCCAGTCGATCCCTGCCGACAGCGTGGTCGGTTCCGTTCCCCCGGAGAAAGCACGAGAGGAGGCCGCTCTGATGGCCGCCCCTGCATTGATAGCCCTCGCTCACGGAAGTCGTGACCCGCGGTCCGCACGGACCGTCACGGCGCTCGTCGACGAGGTCAAGTCCCAGCGCCCTGACCTGCGGGTCGAGAAGGCGTTCCTGGAGAAGTCCCGTCCGGAGTTCCAGAAAGTCGTCGACAGGCTGGTCCGGGCCGGCTTCGACGAGATCGTCGTCGTACCGCTGCTGCTCAGCGACCCGCCGCCCACGGCGGTGCCCGACGCGGTCGCCGAGGCCACGGCACGACACCCCGAGCTGAAGGTCCGGGTGACCGCGACCCTCGGCCTCGAGGCCTGCTTCCTCGAGGTGCTCGACGTGCGTATGCGCGAGGCGCTCAAGGCCTCGCGGATCCGTGAGCTCGACGCCCTGGTGCTCGCCGCCGCCGGCTCCCCCGACCCGCTGGCCAACCAGGCCGTGGCCCGGCTGGCCCGGCTGTGGGGCACTCACCACAAGCTGCCGGTCACCGCGGCGTACGCCGCCAGCGCGCCGCCGGCCACCGGCGAGGCGGTCCGCGCGTTCCGCGGTGAGGGCCGCCGCAACATCGCCGTCGCCACGCTGTTCCTGACCCCCGGACCGCTCGTCGACCGGGCCACCGAGCTCGCCCTCGAAGCCGGCGCGATCGCGGTCTCCGAGCCGATGGGCGCGCACCCCGAGGTCGCCCGCACGGTCCTGGCGCGGTACGCCGTCGGCGCCGTCGAGCTCGTCCCCGTCTAGAGCCCGATTCACGCTGACCCGTCACTAACTCTTGGGTTCTAGTGGTGGTCGCAACACCTGAGTGATCGGGAGTTGTGATGGCGGAGTCGTATGGGCGCCGTGCCCCTTCGGGGGCGCGGCGCCTTTCGCCGCGTCGGGGGAGGTATCTGGCGCTGCTAGAACGGGGCATGACCAACGCGCAGGCTTGTGCGGTGATCGGGATCAATGTGCGTACCGGCCGGGATTGGCGGCGCGGGATCACGATGAGTGGAAACCGGAGGTTCTTGCCTGACGGGCGGGCCGTCGATGGGGGCGAGCCGTTGCGCAGCGGGCGTGAGGTCTCGCCGCGGTTCCTGTCGATCGTGGAGCGGATGTCGATCGCCGATCTTCACCGCGAGGGCCGCTCGGCGCGGTCGATCGCGGCGGAGTTGGGTCGGAGCCCCTCCACGATCACCCGGGAGATCGCCCGCAACCGGCACCCGACCACGGGGGACTACCGTCCCTACTCGGCTCACGCGCGGGCGGCCGCACGCCGGGCCCGGCCCAAGGCGGCCAAGGTCGCGGCGAACCCACGGCTGCGAGACTTCATCCAGGCTCAACTGGAGCTGCGTTGGAGCCCCGAACAGATCGCACGCCGGCTCCCAGGCGAGTTCCCCGACCAGCCGGAGCTGCACGTGGTCCACGAGACGATCTACCAGGCCCTGTACGTCCAGGGCCGCGGTGAGCTGCGCCGGGAGCTGGCCAGATCGTTGCGCACCGGCCGGGCCCGTCGGCGTCCCCAACAGCGACCCGACCAACGCCGGCCACGGATCACCGACGGTGCGCTGATGATCAGCGAACGCCCAGCGGCCATCGAGGACCGGGCAGTGCCCGGGCACTGGGAAGGCGACCTGATCATCGGCAAGAATCACGGCTCGGCGATCGGCACCCTGGTCGAACGCCACACCCGCTACGTCTTGCTGGTCCACCTGCCCGGCCGTTACACCGCCGAGCTCGTGCGCGACCAGCTGATCGCGACCATGCGCACCCTGCCAGTGCATCTCAGACGCTCCCTGACCTGGGATCAAGGCAGCGAGATGGCACTACACCGCGAGTTCAGCATCGCCGCCGACGTCGAGGTCTACTTCTGCGACCCCGGCAGCCCCTGGCAACGAGGGTCGAACGAGAACACCAACGGCTTGCTCCGCCAGTACTTTCCCAAAGGCACCGACCTGGCCGTCCACAGCCCACAGCACCTCGCCGCAGTCGCCGCCGAACTCAACGGCCGACCACGCAAAACGCTCGACTGGGATACCCCAGCCGAGCGTCTTGCTGCAGTCTTGAACTAAACCGTGTTGCAACCACCGCTAGAAACCGCCACTTCGTGACGGGTCAGCGTGGTTTCAGGAGACGAAGCGCTCGAGGAGGTGCTCGATCTGGCGGCCGGGGTCGTCGGTGACGCCACCGTGGACCGGGCCGGGCTGGATCATCGTGCTGCGGGGCGCCTTGAGGAAGCCGAACCGCTGTCCGATCGGCTCGCGGGCCGCCGCTCCCCCACGCTCGTCGCCCGCGCAGACGCCGTCGACGAACGCCAGCGCCTCGCACACCTGGTCGACGTCGACCTGCCCGTCCAGGGCGCGCAGCCGGTCGGCGTCGACGTGCCAGCGTGCGTCGAGGTAGTCGGCGGCCTGGCAGTAGAGCACCACGCCGACGTTGATGAACTCCTCGCGGTCGACGCGCGGGACGCACCGGAGCACGACGTACTGGTAGGAGAGCTTCACCGGGACACCGCCTCGGGGAGCCAGGTCCGGGTGCGCAGCCGGGCGGCCAGGAAGTCGACGTACGCCGCGCGCTGAGCGTCCGGCGTCTCCGCGCCCGGGACCGGCTCGAGCCAGGCGTCCGGCACCAGCGCCAACACCTCGGCCAACGCCGCCTCATCGACTAGTGCGGTGAGCTCCTCGTCGACCGCATCGAGTCCGCGGGCCTGCTCGCCGAGCACGTGGTCGGCCGGGTCCCATGGCTGGGTCGCGAACTTCTCCGGGTCGCCGATCCCGCCGGCCCACGCGTGGTGGAAGTAGAGGCAGGCGCCGTGGTCGATCACCCAGAGGGCGCCGTGCCAGACGAGCAGGTTGGGGTTGCGCCAGGAGCGGTCGACGTTGGCGCACAGGGCGTCGAGCCAGACGACCTTGGCGGCGTCGACGGCGCCGTCAGGCAGCTCGCCGTCGTAGCCGAACGCGCCGGGGAGGAAGTCCACGCCCAGGTTGAGCCCAGGGCTCGCGTTCAGCAGGTCCTGCACCTCCTCGTCGGCTTCGTAGCGTGCGATCTCCGGGTCGAGCTCGAGCGCCACCAGCCGGGGCGTGTTGAGCCCGATCCGCCGGGCCAGCTCGCCCACCACGACCTCCGCGACCAGGACCCGTACCCCTTGACCGGCACCGCGGAACTTGCAGACGTAGGTGCCCAGGTCGTCGCCCTCGACGACGCCGGGCAGGCTGCCGCCCTCGCGCAGCGGCGTGACGTAGCGGGTGACCGCGACCGTGGGAATCATCCGGGGTCCCCGCGGCGTTGTTTGGCGGAGGAGCGAAGCGGGGGAGACGAAGAACGTCGTGGGGTGGTCATGGGACCGGCTTTTCCTGCTCCAGCCGCCGGCGCTGCTCCTCGACGTCGAAGTCGGCCTTCGGCCACTCCAGCTTCATCCCGCGCAGCACCTCGAGCAGCAGCCGGCCGATGGCCAGGTCCCGGAACCACTTGCGGTCGGCAGGGATCACGTTCCAAGGGGCGTGCTCGGTGTTCGTGCGCTCCAGGGCGATCTCGTACGCCGATCGGTACGCCGGCCACCGCTCGCGCTCGTCGACGTCGCCCGGGTTGAACTTCCAGTGCTTTGCCGGGTCGTCCAGCCGGGCGAGCAGCCGCTCCTTCTGCTCGTCGGCCGAGATGTGCAGCATGCACTTGATGATCGTGGTGCCCTCGGTGACCAGCTCACGCTCGAAGTCGTTGATGGCGTCGTACCGGCGCTCGATCTCGTCGGCGGGTGCAAGCTCGCGCACCCGGGCGATCAGCACGTCCTCGTAGTGCGAGCGGTCGAAGACCCCGATGTAGCCCGGCCCGGGAACGGCCTTGCGGATCCGCCAGAGGAAGTCGTGGGAGAGCTCCTCGTCGGTCGGCGCTTTGAACGACGTGATCCGGACTCCCTGCGGGTCGACCAGGCCGACGGTGTGTCGCAGGGTGCCGCCCTTGCCCGAGGTGTCCATGCCCTGCAGCACCAGCAGGATCCGCCGATTCCCTTCAGCCTTCCCTTCGGCCCAGAGCCGCTCCTGGAGGTCGGCGAGCTCGTCGCCCATCTCGTAGAGCTCGGCCTGGCCGGCTTCCTTGTCGCCGGTGAAGCCCGGCGTCTCATCAGTGGCGATCTCGGTCAGGTCGACGGGGCCAGAAGGCAGGCGCAGACTGCTCACGGGACCAACCTAGATGCACTGGCTAGCCGAGCACGGTCGGCACGTCGAGGGTGCACCCGACGTGGGTGTCGGTCCGGTCGTCGTTGGTCTCGTCGAACCAGACCCCCTCGGTGAAGCCGACCTTGGCCAGCACCCGGAGCGAGGCCTTGTTGCGGTGGTCCGGGGCCGCGAAGTACGACGTCGCGTCGGGGAACCGCCGCTTGGCCCGCAGCATCCAGGCCCACACCAGCCGCGCGCCGAGGCCGCGGCCGATCCACTCCGGCTCGCCGATCGCGTAGTCGACCCCGATCGCCGCCGGGTCCGGGCAGAGCATGGCGTAGTCGGGGTAGTCGCCGACCACGTAGTCCTGGACGAAGCCGACGGACCTCCCGTTGACCTCGATCACCCACATCCGGGTCGGCGCCATCCCGTCGATGCGCGGGCCGTAGCGCTCCTCGATCTCGTCGGCGGTGGGCGGGCCGTCGCGCACCCACCACTTCTGCACGTGCTCGGCCTGCCGCCAGCGGAGCAGGTCGGGCAGGTCGCCGCGACCCATCGCGCGGAGCACCACCCGGGTGTCCCGGTCGATCGCGAAGTGCTTGACCTCCCCGGAGAGGTCCTGCGGGAACGGGTCGACGTGCATGCTCGCCACCGTCCGGCGGGCCGCGATTGCCCAGGACTCGCCCGCGTGAGAGACCCCGCTGTGCTGGCGGTCGCCGTCGTGCACCACGACGTGCACCACTGGGTCACTCACTCGGGCATTGTCGCCCAGCGGCCTCCACCTCGTCGCGAACCACGGCGAACGCCAGGCCCGACCCGTAGCCCTTGCGGGCCAGCATCCCCACCAGTCGGCGGGTGGCCGTCTGGTCGTCGAGCCGGGACATGGACCGCAGCTTCTTGCGCACCAGGACCCGCGCCGCGGCCTCCTCGGCCCCGGGCTCCATCTCGTCCAGCGCCTCGCGGACCACCTCGTCCGCGACGCCCTTGCGGCGCAGCTCGTGGGACAGCGCCCTGGGTGCCAGACCCTTGGACCGGTGCCGATCGGAGATCCAGAGCCGCGCGAACGCCTCGTCGTCGATCAGCCCGACCTCCTCGAACCGGTCGAGCAGCGCGGTGGCCAGCTCGCCCGGCACGTTCTTGGCGGCCAGCCGGTCCGCGAGCTCCTTGCGGCTGCGCGCCCGGCCGGTCAGCTGGTCCAGCAGGATCTTGCGGGCCACGGCCTCGGGATCGGCATCCGGGCCGGCGGTCTCGACGTCCTCCGGCTCCCCTGTCACGACCCGACCCCTAGCGGACGGGTCTCGTGGAAGGCGTCGAACTCGACGATGAGAGGCCGACCCCGCTCGATCGCCTCCTGCACCGACGGCAGCTCGAGAGAGGCCCGATGCGCCGCCCGGTCCTGCCACACCTCGGTCACCCACAACCCGTCGGCGTCGGTCAGGTCCTCAGCGACGACGTACGACACGCAACCCGGCATCTCGTCGCTTCCCTCGGTGAGGATCGCGGCGAGTTCAGCTCGCCTTCCCGGCTGGACTCGGATGTGCCCGATCAGGCCGAAGGGGGCCGGCTCAGAAGGAGTCGACACCGATCGGCTCATCGGAGAGATCGTCGCTGGCCCCTCGGGGGCGTCGATCTGCGGACCGACTCCGAGCTTCTCGAGGATCTTCTTCTCCAGCTCGTTGGCCAGGTCGGGGTTGTCCTTGAGGAAGGTCCGGGAGTTCTCCTTGCCCTGGCCGAGCTGGTCGCCCTCGTAGGTGTACCAAGCGCCGGCCTTGCGGACCAGGCCCGCGTCGACGCCGACGTCGATCAGGCCGCCCTCGCGGCTGATGCCCTTGCCGTACATGATGTCGAACTCGGCCTGCTTGAACGGCGGCGCCACTTTGTTCTTCACGACCTTGACCCGGGTCCGGTTGCCGACCATGTCGGTGCCGTCCTTAAGGGTCTCGATCCGGCGTACGTCGAGGCGCACCGAGGAGTAGAACTTCAACGCCTTGCCGCCCGTTGTAGTTTCCGGACTTCCGAACATTACGCCGATTTTTTCGCGCAGCTGGTTGATGAAGATCATCGTGGTCTTGGAGTTGTTGAGGGCGCCGGTCATCTTGCGCAGCGCCTGGCTCATCAGCCGGGCCTGGAGGCCGACGTGGCTGTCGCCCATCTCGCCCTCGATCTCGGCGCGCGGCACCAGGGCGGCGACCGAGTCGATCACGATCAGGTCGAGCGCGCCGGAGCGGATCAGCATGTCGGCGATCTCGAGTGCCTGCTCACCGGAGTCGGGCTGGGAGACCAGCAGCGCGTCGGTGTCGACACCGAGCGCCTTGGCGTAGTCGGGGTCGAGCGCGTGCTCGGCGTCGATGAAGGCAACGATGCCGCCTGCCGCCTGGGCGTTGGCCACCGCGTGTAGGGCGACTGTCGTGTTGTGCGACAACATGCCGTTCGCGGTGAAGCTGTGGGTCTGCGGAACCATGATGTCGAAAGTTGGCTGCAAGCCGGCGTCCTCGACAGCGACCACCGACTCGTAGGTGTACTGCGCCTCGGCGAGGACCCGCAGGTGCTCCACCAAGGCCACCACGCCAGGCGACAGCTGGTCGCGTCGGGCGTCGAACCACGAAACGATCTTGCCCAACCGGCGACGCGAGCACGCCAGATCCAGGTCTTTGCGGAACAGATCCCCCGCCATCCGATCGAACTCGCGGTCGCCGCCCAGGGAGTCACGCAGGTCAGTCAGCAGCCCGCGGAGATGAGGCACGTTCTCGAACTGCGGATCCCGTGGCGACTGCCGGAAGTGGGCTGCCACCTGACCGGCCCTCCGCTGCGATCGGAACCCCACCACATCAAGGAACCGGTGTGTCACCGAGGGATTGACGATCACCGAGTAGTAGTCGCGCTGGTACTTCTTGTTGAACGTCGTCTGCAGGGTGCACGGAATGCCCAACCCATAGAGCATCAGCTGGACCTGGCGGCCGAGCTCGATAGACGCGGTGCCCAACCCCACGGTCGAGGAGGGATCAATCCACCCATCGCCTTCGAACAGAGCAGAAAGGAACGCCCTCTGCACCTTTGCCCCCGCGACGCGTACGCAGTGGGGCACGGTCTTGTCGGGTGCGTTGGTGTAAGCCAATCCGTAGTCCTCGGCCAACGTGCGTCGGAGCTCGGTGTTGAAGATGCAGTGCTCCTTGCCGTCGTAGTGCTTGACCGTGCTGTCGAACAGGGACTCGGCCAGACGGGTGTACTCGTCGGCAACCTCCGGGTCCCAGTTCGTGAATCGCACCGAGTTCTTCGAGCCGAGGCTGCCTTCGGCAACCAGGTAACCGAGGAAGACTGCTTCGTCCTCGCTGAGGCCGTCTCCGTTGGCCGCCTCTTGCGCTCCGAATAGAGCGGACACGACGGTGTCGCCCACCTGAATGTCGCCAGCTCTGCGCCAGACGATGAACCCTCGCTCGCTCACCACGCGGAGCGGGTGGTTGTGCGTCACCGAGACGGTGCGACCCGACCGCAAACTCAGACGGAGTACGGGCTTTCGGTTGTTGTGAGTGAGCGCAGCGACCTTTTCGAGTTCGCCCCTCTCGTTGACCACCCGCATGTCCAGATCCGACACGTCCGTGATCCGGCTGGTGCAACTGGCTGGCTGCTCGGCGCGCGCGAATAGCTCAGCGACCGTCTCCAGCCCGTGCTGGGACCAGACATACGTGTCGGCGGTCAGACACTTGCCGCTCGACTCCGGTCCGTAGATCTCCACCACTCGGCCGCGCGGCAGGCCGCCGAGCCCGAGGGCCACGTCGAGCGCGATCGATCCGGTCGGGATGACTTCCAAGGGGGCACGCGTCTCGTCGCCGAGGCGCATCACCGAGCCCTTGCCGTACTGCTTCTCGATCGTCAGCAGTGCTGCATCGAGGGCCTTCTCGCGGTCTCCGCCAGCCATTTTCGGGTCCTTTGCTCGTCGTGGTCCAGGCACATCGGCGACGCTAGGACGAGCCACCGACACCGCCTGATCAGCGGCGCCACTTGCTGTGGAGAACCTCGTCTTACGTCGTGCCTGTGGACCAAAAACTAGCCGAACGTCTGTTCGAAGCACCGCACCCGTAGCGGCGTGTCGCGACCCTCTCAGGCCGGCAGCCGGACCACGAACCGACACCCGCGGTCAACGGCGTCCGGCACGTTGACCACCTCGACCTCACCCTCGTGCGCCTCGACGATGCCCCGGACGATCGACAGCCCCAGACCGGCCCGTGCGGTCGGTACGTCGGACCGCTCCGGCGTCCGCGCGGACCCGCCCTGCCAGGCCAGGTCGAACACCCTGGCCCGCTCGGGCTCGGGAATCCCGTCGCACCCGTCGGTGACGCTCAGCTCCACGCCGCCGGCCACCGCGCGTGCGTGGATCTCCACAAGTCCGCCGGACGGGGTGTGCCGGATGCCGTTCATGATCAGGTTGTCGAGGATCCGAGCGAGGCCGGACGGATCCGCCGTCACCAGGAGCCCCGGCTCGACGACACCCTCCAACCGCACCCGATGGCCGCGGGCCACCGGGTCCGCTCCCGCGATCGCCTCGCTCACCAGGTCACCTACCGGCACCGGCTCCGGGTCGAAGCGCAGGCTGCCGGCGTGCATCCGAGACAGCTCGAAGAGGTCGTCGACCATCCGCACCATCCGGCCCACGTCGGCGGTGATCTGGCGGTAGTAGCGCGGCGGGTCGGGAGCCAGCCCGTCCTCGAGCGCCTCGCTCATGGCGCGCAGGCCGGCGAGCGGGGTGCGCAGGTCGTGAGAGACCCACGAGACCAGCTCGCGACGCGACTCCTCGAGGTGCGCCTCGCGGGTCCGCGACTCCGCCAAGCGCCGGTTGGCTCGAGCCAGCTCGTCGGAAAGATCCTGGAACTCCTTGGGCTGTCCCGTCGCTGACGCTGGGGAGTCGACCGCGCCGACCCGGCGTACTTCGTCGCGCAGCGCCACCGACCACCGCACCAGGGCCGCGCCGAGCGCGAGGGCCACGACGAGCGCGGCGGCGCCGGCGGCGAGGGTCACCAGGGTGACGACCTCGAGGTCATGGGCCGAGATGAACATCCGCTGCGCGATCGCGAGTACGCCGGCGAGCACCGCCAGCACCGCCACCGCCGCCACCAGGCCCAGCTGCCAGCGCAGTGACCGGCACCGCAGCAGGTAACCCGCGGCGAGCCCGACCGCGCCCACGGCCAGTCCGGCCAGGGCCGCGGTCAACAGGATCTCGAACTGTTCAGCGTTCATCGTGCGACTCCCAGCGATAGCCCACGCCCCACACCGTCACCAGCCGGGTGGGGTTCGTGGGGTCCGTCTCGACCTTCTCGCGCAGCCGCCGGACGTGGACGGTCACGGTCGACTGGTCTCCGATCTGCCAGCCCCAGACCTCGCGCAGCAGCTCCTCGCGTGACCACGCCTTGTCCGGGTGAGCGAGCAGGAAGCGCAGCAGGTCGAACTCGCGCCCGGTGAGGCCGAGCTCTCGTCCGCCGAGCGTTGCCGCGCGTCGTACCTGGTCGACCGTCAGGTCCCCATCGACCAGCACCTCGGGTACGTCGGACGACAGGTCCACCACCCGGCGCAGCACCGAGTCCACCCGTAGCACGAGCTCGCGCGGGCTGAACGGCTTGGTGACGTAGTCGTCGGCACCGATCTCGAGCCCGATGACGCGGTCCTGCTCCTCACCCAAAGCCGTCAACATGATCACGGGCACGTCACTGGCGGCGCGCAAGCGGCGGCACACCTCGAGGCCGTCCACGCCGGGAAGCATCAGGTCCAGAATGACGAGCTGCGGGTCCTCCGCGGCCACCGCGGCGAGCGCGGCCTCCCCGTCGCCCGCTTCGGTCACGTCGTGTCCGGCGGCGCGCAGGTAGGAGACCACGACCTCGCGCACCGTCAGGTCGTCGTCGACCACCAACACCCTGGCCACGTCAGTCCTCCTTCTTCTGCGAGCGTAGAACGCCCGCCAGCACCACGGTCACCACTGCGACTCCGACGACGGACAGCCACGCCGCCACGTAGGGGCGATCGAGGTGCGTCGGGTTGTCGCTGATCTCCCCGAAGCCTCCTAGCACCGGGATCGCGACCAGGCTCAACGAGCCCACCACGACCAGCGCCACCGCAGCGGGCGCCTGGGCCCGCGCGGGCAGCAGGGCGAGGGCGAGACCGCCGACGATCAGGAGACCGGAGAGCACCACGTCGTGAGCGACGACGCCGGCAACGAGCCACAGGCCTGCGTTGGTGAGCTGGTCCACGTCCTGGCGGGACAGCAGCAACCACCCGCCGTACCCGGCGACGGGAAGTGCGGACAGCCCCAACAACCAGCGGATCACGTCAGCACCTCCAGCCGACCCAGCCACTTGGTCTGCAGTACCCCGGGACGGTTGGGTGCGATCAGCCGGCAGGGATACCCGTGGTCGAGGGCCAGCGGTTGCCCGTCGAGCTCGAGCGCCAACAGGGTGCGGTCGTCGTCGGCGAAGTTGCCCTGCAGCGTGGTCGTCCGGAACGGGCCGCTCTGCTGCAGCGATGACACGAGTACGTCGCTCCCCGACGGCCCGGCGACGAGGTTCAGTACGTCGCGCAGCCGGACCCCGGTCCACGAGCCGGAGGCACTCCACCCCTCGACGCAGGCGATCGGCAGGGTCTCGGTTCGCTGCTCCATGGCCGAGAGGTCCGCCAGGGTGAGCCGGACCAGGGCTCGGTCGTAGACGACCTCGAGCCCGTAGTCGGCCGACGTTGCGGCGGCGGTGACGCCGGCAGCGGCGGCGGTCTTGTTGATCGGGATGCCCATCGGCCCGTCGCCCGAGTTCACCGCGAACAGCGAGACCTTCCGCAGGGCCGGTACCGACGCGCCGGCATTGGCGACCACGACGACGCCGGCTGCCAGCCAGGTGGTGCGCACCAAACCACGTCGGGTCAACGCGCCGGGCTCGGTGGCGGCCATGCGGTCGTGGACGACCGCGTCGATGTCCGCACCCAGGACATCGCGGATGACGGTCAGCTTCACGGCGATGTGCAGCAGCAGCGCGCCGATCGCGATCCAGGCGACGGCGTAGTGGGTGGTACGGAACGAGAACTCCCAGGGGTACCACCGCGTGACGTTGGCGAGCCCGGACGCGAGCTGGAAGATCGCAGCAGCGACCAGCACGGCGATCGACACGCGCTCGAGCCCGTCCAGGACGAGCCCGCGGAGGTCGCGCGGCGGGCGTAGGAACAGGCGCGGGAAGACGCTCCAGAGCTTGACCAGCAGCAGCGGCACCGCGGCCAGGCCGGACAGCACGTGGACGCCCTGGGTCACCCGGTAGCCCCACGACGGGCTGGTGGGGAACGGGATCGGTTGGCCCGGATCCTGCGCGTAGTGACTGATCAGCCCGGTCAGGAAGCAGACGCCGAAGCAGATGCCCAGCCAGAGGCCGACGCGCGCGGCCACCGCGGGGCTGCGAAGGCGCGACCGGAAGTCCTCGGGAGCGGGGATCCTCATCGCCGCTCCTCGAGCACGGCGGATCGACGTGCCCCGTGGGTGTGCATGCCGGTGACGGCGAGCCCGGACCGCACCGCCACCTCGTGGATGGCATCCGTGCCGACGACCGACCATCGGAACGGCGCGCTGGCGGCGCCGCCGTTGACCAGCACCGCCCAACCGGTGCGGAGCCCGCACTGATCCCGATCGACCTCGACGACCACTCGTCCCCGCGGGTCGAGAAGCTCGCGCACCCGGCTCAGCAAAACGACTGGATCGCCGCCGATCCCGACGTTCCCGTCTGCGAGCAGGGCGGTGTGCCAGCGGCCCTCGCCGGGCAGGCCGCCGAAGACGTCGCGATGCAGAGCGGCTCCCCCGCGACCGCGGGTCTGCACCACCGCGTCGCTGACGACGTCGATGCCGAGTACGACGTGACCCAGCTCGGCCAGGGCAGTGGTCAGTCGGCCAGGGCCGCAGCCGATGTCGAGCGTCGGCCCGTCACACAGCTCGAGCATGCTCAGGTCGTCGGTATCGGCGGGCTGCGCCCAGTCCTCGAGGTGCAGTCGCGTCCCGGAGAACGACGCGGTCGTCGTCACGAGCAACCCACCGCCGACCAGGCGCGCGCGAACTCGGTGTGCGGCGCCTGTCCGGCGACCGCTTCGGCGTCGTCCAGCGTGTCGACGTCCCGCAGCGCGGGGAGCATCGCGACCGAGGCGCCGGCCGCCGCCAGCGCGCCCCGGGTGAGGGCGTACGTCGACGGCGTCGACATCGGCACGCAGCTCAGCCCCTGCACCACGGCGGGATCCCGTCGCGCCAGCGCCCACCAGCCGCCGTCGTCGGCCGGGCCGAGCGCCACGTCGTGATCGACCAGCGGGCGGGCAGCAGCGATCAACATCGCGCTCGTGACCTGCGGGGTGTCCATGCCGATCTGCACCACGTCACCCGGTCCGGCGTCGGCATGGGCATTGACCAGGCGCTCGGCGAAGGTGGCGCCGCGCTGCTCGGTCACCGTCCACCCGCGGAGTAGGTGGCCGATCCGCACCCCATCGATCGCGTCGGCGAGATCACCCGCCAGCGCCAGGTGGCAGTTCCCCGACCCCGCGGCGGTAGACGCGGCCAGGAGCGTGTCGGCCAGCGCGGCAGCGGCGATCCGGGCCGCGGCGTGGTCGCCGATGCTCGCGCCCAGGCGGGTCTTGACCAGGCCGGTGACCGGGGCCTTGGCAACAACGAGGACGCGCATCAGTCGAGAACCTTCCAGAAGTCATGGGCTGCGCGTGCGGTTCCGCGGACCGACCCGGACACCTTGGATCGGGTGCCCTCGGCGCGCGGGTGGTAGGCGACATCGCGCTCAGCGACCCGCCATCCGGCGCGGGAGGCCTTCTGCAGCAGCTCGACCGGATACCCGAACCGGCGATCCTGCACGTCGAGGTCGAGCAGAGCGGAGCGACGGACTACGCGCATCGGGGCGATGTCGCGGGCCTGGAGCCCGGCGCGGCGACGTAGCCAGGTCACCACGAGGGCGTTGCCGAGCCGGGCGTGCCACGGCCAGACCCCGCGTCCGACCGGACGGCGCCGACCGACGGCGAGATCCGCGCGACCCGAGGCCACCTCGGCCAGCAGCGGGAGCAGGTCGTCGGGATCGAACGAGCCGTCGCCGTCCATGAAGGCCACGTGGTCGTGGGTGGCGGCCAGCAGTCCAGCGTGCACCGCTGCGCCGTACCCAGCTGTCGACTCGGTGACCACCCGAGCCCCGTGCGACCGGGCGACGGCCGCGGTGTCGTCGCGCGATCCGTTGTCCACGACCACCACGGAGAAGATCGCGGGGATCCGCGAGAGCAGCGCCTCGAGCGCGGGAGCCTCGTCGCGACACGGAAGCACCAGGTCGCAGGTCGGCATGTCCTTCAACGTAGAAGCCGCCAAGCGGCCGGCGGGGCCAGAACTCTTACGAGTCCGTGACCTCCGCAGGCCGCCAGCCGCGCGAGTCGGCACCGGCTATGACGCGGACTGGGTGTCGACCGTGATGGTCGCGACCCCGACCAGCAGTCCAGCCTTCACCGCGTCGGTCTGGAAGGTGTCGTTCAGCAGTCCAGCGGCGGCCTCGGAGATCTTCACCTCGGTGCCCTGGAGGATGGCGGTGTTGCCCTGCGTCTCCAGCGGCTTCAAAGTGCTGCCGTTGAGGTCGAAGATAGGCACGCTGCTCGCTGCCGTCTCGCCGTTGACGAGCACATCGCCGTAAACCACGGAGACGCCCGGGTCGACGTTCAGGTTGCCGATGGTGACCTCGGTGTCACCGGCGGTCAGGGTGAAGCCGGATCCTTCGTGCTGGAGCTGGCCGACGACGTAGTTGGGGACCGAGCCCGGCTCGAATACCGACACGTTGCCGCCGGTGATCGGGAAGACCAGCGATCCGTCCGTGAGCTCGGCGGTGCCAGCCACGCCGGGCGTGAGCCCGAGGGACGTCAGTGCGTCGGCGAAGCCTTGATCAAGCTTCACGGCGGTGGTCTCGCCTTGGAGCGCCTCGATCACGGCGACGGGCTCCGGCTTCTTGGATTGGGCTCCGTCACTGGAGTCGTCGTCGGAGCACGCCGTGAGCGGCAGGGCAAGCAGGGCCGCTGCTGCAAAGCCAGCGATGACTCGTTTGTGCCTGGTGGGAGCATTCATTGGGCATCCAATCCTTAGGGACGATTACGACAGTGGTTCGGTGCCGCAGGCCGCGCGGTTTGCTCGTTCTAGGGTTCGTTTCATGCCCGCCCAGCACCCCGTCCGTGTCAGGGCGCACACTCCGTGGGTCGGCCTGATGGCTGCGCTGGCCCTGATGGCCGCCTCGATTGCGTTGCCGATGCTGACCGGCTGGGACACCGCGACCCGTCGCGACGACCACGATCAGTTCCCGCCCCTGCACGGGTATTGGGATCCGGGTTGGGGGCGCGGCACCGCGCCCGCGCTCGTCGTGGCGCTGCTGACCTGGCGGCTCGCCACCGACTGGTCCCAGCGGTTGCCTTGGCGCCGCCTGCTGCTGGCGTCGTACGTCGTGGGGCTGGCCTGGCTGCTCGCCCTCGCGTACGTCGACGGGCCGGAGGGCATCGAGCGGTCGCTCGGCAACCCCTACGAGTACCTCGGTACGGCCCGCGAGGTCGATGACGTCGGGATGATGCTCGGCGGCTTCGTGGACCGGATCCCGTACGCGGCACAGGACAACTGGCCCACCCATGTCGCCGGCCATCCCCCCGGTGCCCTCTTGTTCTTCGTCGGGCTGGTCCGGATCGGTCTTGGCGGCGATCTGGAGGCCGGCCTCGTGGTGACCGCCCTCGCGGCCACCACCGCCTGCGCGGTGCTGGTCGCGCTGCGTGCACTCGGCGCCGAGGAGGCCGCGCGCCGAGCGGCGCCGTTCCTGGTCGTGACGCCCGCCGCGGTGTTCATGGCGGTCTCCGCGGACGCGATGTTCGCCGCCGTCGCCGCCTGGGGGCTGGCGGCGCTGGCACTTGCGGCCACCGGGTCGAGCCCGCGGCGGGTCATGGTCTGGTCCGTGCTCGCCGGCCTCCTTCTCGGCGTCTGCGTGCTGCTGTCGTACGGACTACCGCTGCTCGGACTGCCGGCGCTCGCGGTCCTGTGGGCGGCCCGGTCGTGGCGGCCGCTGCCGATCGCCGTGCTGAGCGCTCTCGCGGTGGTGGTCGCCTTCGCGGTGGCCGGCTTCTCCTGGTGGGAGGCGTTCCCGGTGCTGCGCGAGCGCTACTACGACGGAGTGGCGTCCGATCGTCCGATGTCCTACTGGCTCTGGGGCAACCTCGCGGCGCTGGCGATCTGCGCCGGGCCTCTGGTGGGCGCCGGACTGGCGATGCTCCGGCGCGGCAGCGATCGCGTGGTGCTACTGCTCGTGGGCGCGACGGTTCTTGCTCTGGCGGCCGCTGACCTCTCCGGGATGAGCCGCTCCGAGGTCGAGCGGATCTGGCTGCCGTTCGTGCCCTGGCTCACCGTGTCGGTGGCGCTGCTGCCGGAGCGGTGGCGCCGTTGGGGGCTGGGTCTTCAGGTCGGCTGTGCCCTCGCGGTCCAGCACCTGATCTACACGTCCTGGTGACCCCGCAGCGGGTCGGTGGCGAACGCCCGCAGCCCCTCCTCGGGCGGGACGGCGGCGGTAAAGCCGAGCTCCGTGCGCGCCCGGTCGGGCGAGGCCACGATGTGGCGCACGTCGCCGAGCCGGTAGCCGCCGGTCACCTCCGGCACGGTTCCGGCGGCGACGTGGCGGGCCACGTCGAGGATGCTGACCGGCCGGCCCGAGCAGACGTTGTAGGCGGCGTAGCTCCCGGGCTCGGTCTCCGTGACGGCGCCCACCGCGAGCACGTTGGCGCGGGCGACGTCGCTGACGTGCACGAAGTCGCGCATCTGGGCGCCGTCCTCGAAGACCTGCGGCGGCTCGCCGCGCTCGAGGGAGGACCGGAACATCGCCGCGACCCCGGAGTACGGCGTGTCCCGCGGCATCCACGGCCCGTAGATGTTGTGGTACCGCAGCGCGATCGCGGCTGCCCCTGCCTGGCGGGCCCACGCAGCGACGTAGTGCTCCTGCGCGACCTTGCTGGCGGCGTAGCTGCTTCGCGGGTCGAGACGGGCGGTCTCGTCGACCGGCTCCCAGCCGAGGACGTCGCCGCAGACCCCGCAGTGGTTGTCGAAGTCACCGCCAGCGAGTGCCTCCGCACGACGAGGCAGCGGCACCTCGGGGCCGTGGGTGACACAGCGGTAGCGACCCTCGCCGTAGACCACCATCGACGACGCGAGCACGAGGGCGCGCACCCCCGCCTCACTCATCGCGGCCATCAGGGTCGCGGTGCCGAGGTCGTTGTGCGAGGCGTACGCCGGCAGGTCCGCGACGTCGACGCCCGAGCCGACCAGCGCGGCCTGGTGGCACACCAGGTCGACTCCCCGGAGCAGCCCGGTCCAGGAGCCGGCGTCGCGAACGTCCAAGGCGTGCGTGTTCTCGGGAGCGGCCGCAGATCCGTGCGCCTGCTCCAGCATCAGGTCGACCCGGACCACCTCGTGCCCCTCGTCCTCCAGCTGGGCACCGACAGCGCCGCCGACGAAACCGGCCGAGCCGGTGAGCAGAACCCTCACACCGGGCCGGGGATCTCGTAGGTGAGCTCGATGTCGTCCGCCCAGGTCGAGCACGAACAGCCGTCGGGAGGAGGCAGTGCGGCGATCACGTCCGTCAGCAGGCCGGTGAGCCGCTCCACGTTGGCGCGGAACAGCGCGAACACCTGCTCCTGATCCACGCCCTCCCCCGACTCCAGCCCCGCGTCCATGTCGGTGACCAGCGCGATCGGCGCGTAGCACTGCCGCAGCTCCCGGGCCAGCGGCGCCTCAGGGCTGCCCGTCATGTTGATCAGTGACCAGCCCTGGGCCGCGTAGTACTGCGATTCGGCGCGGGTGGAGAAGCGTGGGCCCTCGATCACCACCATCGTGCCGCCGGCGCCGACGTCCGGAGCAGCCGTGACCACGGCACCGGTCAGCCGCGCGCAGTACGGATCGGCGAACGGCAGATGGCAGGCCCCGGTCTCGACGTACGACGCGATCCGCCGATGGGTCCGGTCGACGAGCTGGTCGGGGACGACGATGTCGCCCGGCGCCACCTCGTGACTGAGACCCCCGACTGCGCACGGTGCGAGCACCTGTCGTACGCCGAGCGATCGCAGCGCCCACAGGTTCGCGCGGTAGTTGATCGCATGCGGTGGGAACTCGTGGTGCTTCCCATGACGAGGGAGGAACGCCACCGACCGGCCGGCCACGGTGCCCACGGCGACGGCTGCGGAGGGCGCGCCGTACGGCGTGTCCACCGGGTGCTCGCGGGCATCGTCGAGAAAGGAGTAGAACCCGGTGCCGCCGATAACTGCGACCTCAGCAACAGGAGAGCTCATTCGGCCAACTGTGCCGCACGCGCGGCCGAGACCACGACGCCCAATGCCAACAAAAGTGTGACGAGTGCGAGCACGGGATAGCCGGCGAGACCGACCACCAGCCCGGCCAGCGCGCCGGAGCCTGCCGCGGTCAGGCCCATCACCAGGTCGGCCGCGCCCTGGACGTCGGTCCGCGCGTCCAGCGGCGCGTGGTCGGCGATCATGGTCGAGGCCGACACCATCGCGAACGACCAGCCCAGCCCGAGCAGGAAGAGCCCGGCGAAGATCTGCCAGTGGGCACCCTCGGGTGCCCACGCGCACAGCAGCAGGGACAGCACCAGGATCCCGCCGCTCGTGGCCAGGACACGCTCTCGGCCGAACCGGTCGGCGAGCATGCCGACAAGCGGTGAGAACGCGAACATGCCCAGCACGTGCACGCTGATCACGATGCCGATCACGTCCAGCTCGGCGCCGCCGTGCTCCATGTGCAGCGGGGTCATCACCATCACGCCGACCATCGCCGCATGGGCGGCGGCCAGGCCGGCGACCGCGAAGCCCAGCACCGGCCGCTCGCGGACCGCGACGCGGGCGCGGTTCCAGGAGGTGCCCGTGGGCTCGACGGCCGGCTTGCCGGCGACCTCGAGGGCGACCAACAGCGGGTCGGGACGGAGCAGCAGCCCGAGGAGCAGCGCCGCGAGCAGCATGCCGGCCCCGCCGATCGCGAACGGCCCGGTGAGCTCGGGAATGTCGAGTGCGCGCGAGACCGCCTTGGAAGGGCCGGTCAGGTTGGGGCCGACGACCGCGCCGATCGTGGTCGCCCAGACCACGGTCGACAGCGCTCGGGCGCGGGTCGCCTCCGGAGCCAGGTCGGTGGCGGCGTACCGCGCGCCGGAGTTGGCCGCGGTCGCCGAACCCAGCAGCGCGGCGCCGGCCATCAGCAGCAACATCGACCCGACGACGCCGGCGACCACCGCCAGGAAAGCGCCGGCGGCTCCGACGAGGTAGCCGGTGGCCAGGCCGATCCGCCGTCCACGACGCGACATCACCCGCGCCAGGAGGTACGACGCCACAGCGGCGCCGAGGACCTGCGCGGTCTGCGCGAGGCCGGCCAGGCTCTCCGAACCCGACAGATCCCGGGCCAGCAGCGAAGCAGTGGCGATCCCGATGGTGATGCCGACAGCCCCGACCGCCTGGCCGAGGACCAGGACGCGCACGGTCCGGCGCTGGACCAGCGCCAGGTCGGCGACGCTCCGGGTGGTCGTCATCTCTCGCTCGGGGGCAGCTCGAGGACCTGCCACACCGCCGCCCAGACCTGCTTGGGCGGGATGCCGGCGTCCAGAGCCTCCTTCGGAGTGCGCCGACCCAGGTCGGCGATCACGAAGAGTTCCGCCCAGGACCGGTAGTAGCCGCTGCCGAGGTGCTGCTCGAGCCGGCTCCAGAACTCGGTGTGTCTCACTGCTGCACGTCCCAGAGGTGATGGAAGACGTCGTGCAGGTGGTAGCGGCCGAAGCTCTCGATCGTGAACTCGTCGCCGTTGCTCCGCATGCCGCGCCGGCCCCAGGCGTCGTCGGGTACGCCGTCGTAGACCGCGGCCACCCGCTCGGCCGCGGACACCAGGGCCGCGGCGACCTCGCCGGGCTCCTGCAGGTCGTAGCGCTGCTCCACGGCGGTCGCGTCCTGGTCCCAGTTCGCGAACTCCGCGCCGTCCTCGGCGAGCATCTGCTCGAGCCGCCCGACGAACAGCTCGTGCACGTCGCGCACGTGGCAGGCGTACTCCGTCGGCGACCACACCGTGGGCTGCGGACGCTCGGTCGCGCCGGGGGCGGACAGCATCGACGGCCAGCCGGCGGCGTTCTCCCGGATCGCGGTGCCCAGTGCCTTCCGGTCAACTGTCGAGCCGTCGAACCCACACTCAGGGCAGGGACGCTCCAGGACCCAGGTCCAGTCCTTGTTCTCAGGGGTGATCGGCTCAGGTGTGGACACGGCCACATCTTGGCAGGCGACACCGACCCTCGCCCTCTGCTTTCTGCCAACGAGCGGGAGAATGCGGCCATGGTGATCCGGGAAGCGACCGAGCAGGATCTGCCGACGATCAAGGCGATCTACGACCACCAGGTCGAGACCGGCATCTCGACGTTCGACACCTCCCCGCCGTCGCTGGACTACTGGAACGACCGGCTGACCAGCACCACCCCCGGCGACCACCTGCTGGCGGCCGAGCACGAAGGTGCCGTGGTCGGGTACGCCTACTCGTCGACGTACCGGCCGCGGCCGGCGTACGACCGCACCAAGGAGACCTCGGTCTACCTGGCGGCCGACGCCGTGGGTCAGGGTCTGGGCCGCGAGCTGTACGACGTCCTGCTGGCCCGGCTCCGCGCCGACGGGATGCACATCGCCCTCGGGGTCATCGCGCTCCCCAACGAGGCGAGCGAGGCACTGCACCGGGCCTTCGGGTTCGAACGCGTCGGCGTGCTCCCCGAGGTCGGCAACAAGTTCGATCGCTGGATCGACACCGCGTTCTGGGCGCTCCGGCTTTAGCCGGTGGGCGGTCGCCACTCCCGCTCGAGCAGGCCGTACACCCACGAGTCCGACACCTCGCCGTTCACGACGCAGTCCTCCCGCAGGGTCCCTTCGCGCGCGAACCCGAGCTTCTCCAGGACGTGGGCGGAGGCGGCGTTGCGGGTGTCGGTCTCGGCCTGGACCCGGTTCAGGTCCAGGTTGTCGAACGCCCACTGCAACAGGGCGCCTGCTGCCTCCGTCGCGTAGCCGAACCCCCAGGCCGACTCAGCGAGGACGTAGCCGAGGGACGCGCTGCGGTAGTCCTGGTTGTAGGAGGTCAGACCGCACCAGCCGACGAACTCCCCGTCGGAACCGCGGTCCATCGCCAGCCGCGCGCCGCTGCCCTCCTCCGCGATCAGCCGACATTTCTCGATGAAGCTCTCGGCCCGCGCCCGCTCCGTCCAGGGCGGTGAGTCCCAGAAGCGCAGCACCGAGGCGTTGCTGTGCAGCGCGAACAGCGCCTCGGCATCCGCGCCGGCGAACGGGCGCAGCTGCAGGCGCGCAGTCTGCAACGAGGGAGTCGGCAGGGCCATGCGATGGTGCCCTCTAGAGATCGACGGGCGCGGCGCCGAAGGCCACGTTGAACCGGTCGCACCAGATCACCACGGACGTGAGCCCCTGAAGATCGGCGTCCTCGGGGATCTCGTAGTTCTGGTTGCCGTGCGTCGCCTTGAGGTCGCCGAGCTTGACGTAGCGGCCGTCGTCGTAGGACCCCCAGTCACCGCCGCTGGGCTGGTCGGTGATCCACACGTGCAGGTCCGGGCCGTCGCTGCTCGCCAGGTCCTCGAACCGGACGAAGCGACTGCCGTCGGAGAGCTCGATGATCCGCGCGGTGCCGGACGTCTCGTGCTCGGCGTCCTCGAACTCACCCGCGGCAAGCTCCTCGAGCTTCGGCTCGATGGTTCCGCCGGGGCCGGGATTGCCCTGACCGTCACCACCCTGCCCGTCTTCCTCGTCGACGGCCACGGACGGCAGCGGCTCGTCGATCTCGCTGGACGTGAACAGCCGCCAGGGCTCGAACGCCCACAGGCCGATGCCGAGCGCCGCCGCGACGACTCCGGCGACGACCCATTTCCACATGCCGCCAGCCTAGGCCAGGTCAGGTCAGCAGCAGCCGATCCAGCCGACGGCGTACGACCATCATCGCGAGCAGCCCCATCACCACCAGGTAGACCACCGAGACCAGCGACTCGACGCCCACGGTGCCGAGGGTGAGCTCCCGGCACAGCACCACTCCGCGGTAGAGCGGCGTGCACTCGACGACCCAGCGCACCGGCTCGCTGTAGGAGTCGATCGGGAAGAACGTCGCCGAGAACAGGAAGAGCGGCAGCTGGACCAGGGTGATCTTGTCGAAGTCCTGGAAGTTGCGGATCCAGGTGGTCGCCGCCATGCAGACCGCGCTGAACGCGAACCCGATCAGCAGCACCGCCGGCAGCGCCAGCACCGCCCACCACGACTCGACCAGCCCCATCGCGGCCATCACGCCCAGGAACACGACCGCGTAGCTGCCCCCGCGCAGCTGGCCCCAGACGATCTCGCCGATCGCCACGTCCCGAGTGGTCAGCGGGGTGGCCAGCACCTGCTCGTAGAGCTTGGTGTACTTCAGCTTGAAGAACACGTTGAACGTCGAGTCGAGCAACGCCCCGTTGAACGCGGACGCGGCGAGCATGCCGGGCGCGACGAACGCGGCGTACGAGACCTCGCGGCCGCCGAACTCGAACGTCTCAACCAAGGCGCCGACCCCGATGCCGATCGAGAGCAGGTAGAAGAACGGCTCGAGGAAGCCGGTGAGGAAGAGCTTCCAGGCTCGCTTGTAGGCGTAGTAGTTGCGCAGCACCAGCAACGCCGCGGGCGGGGTGCCGCCGGAGCGGACCGTGGTGCTCACGCGATCATCCGCCGGTCCAGGCCGCTGACCGACCAGCGCCACCCGAGCACGCAGCAGCCGAGCAGGACTGCGACGTTGACCGCCGCGACCCACCAGGTGACGTGGTCCAGCGCGAACATGCGTGAGAGGTTCACCCCGTGCCACAACGGCGTCAGCCGGGCGAGCCACGAGCCGACGTCACCGAGGTTGCTCACCGGGAAGAACGCGCCGCTGAACAGGAACAGCGGGAACACCCCGAGCCGGAAGAGCACGCCGAAGCTCTGGTCGGAGGTCACCCGGGTGCTGAACCCGTAGACGAGCAGCGCGAACGCCATCCCGCACAGCACCTGGGCCAGGAACGCGACCAGCGGCCCCCACCAGGTGGCGAACACGCCGAACGGCACCATCACCAGCGTGTAGACGCCACAGGTCGCGGTCAGGTGCAGCAGCACCGAGCCGAGGTGGGCGGCCACCAGGTGTCGTGGTTCCAACGGGGTGGCCAGCATCGACTCGTAGATCCGCTGCCACTTGATCATCCCCATCACCGGGTACGTCGTCTCGCTCACCGCGGTCTGCATGGCGTGGGCGGCGATCAGCCCGGGCACCACGAACGCCAGGTACGAGGACGCGCCCTCCAGGGTCTCGGTGTCCGCGTCCACGAAGTCGCCGAGCAGCACGCCCATCGCCACGACGTACAGGAACGGGGACAGGAACGAGGAGACCAGCACGCCCTTCCAGGTACGCCGCCACAGCGTCGCCCAGTAGTCGACCTGGCGGCCGACGCCGATGGTGAGCGGGAGTCCCATCAGTCCACCAGCGTCCGCCCGGTCAGCCGCAGGAACACGTCCTCCAGCGTGGATCGGCGGACCAGCGTGGCCAGCGGCGTCAGTCCGCGCTCGTGGGCCTTGGCGACGACCTCGTCGCCGTCCTCGGCGTAGACGAGCAGCCGGTCCGGCAGCACCTCGACCCGCTGCCCGAGATCCTCGACCAGGTCCGCGTGCGTGGCGTGCTCGCCGACCCCGAACCGGAGCTCGGCCACCTCGCGAGTGGAGTGCTCCCGGATCAGGTCCATCGGCGCCCCCTCGGCGACGATGACGCCCTTGTCCATCACCACGAGCCGGTCGCAGAGCTGTTCGGCCTCGTCCATGTAGTGGGTGGTGATCACCAGGGTCACTCCCGAGTGCTTGAGCCGGAACAGCTGGTCCCAGAGGAGGTGTCGCGCCTGCGGGTCCAGCCCGGTGGTGGGCTCGTCGAGCAGCAGCAGGTCCGGCTGGTTGATCAGCGAGCGCGCGATCGTCAGCCGGCGCTTCATGCCGCCGGAGAGCTGCTCGACCATCGAGCCCGCCCGGTCGGTCAGCTTGGCGAACTCGAGCAGCTCGGCCACCCGCTCCCGGACCTCGGCCTTCGGGATCCCGAAGTAGCGCCCGTAGACGTAGAGGTTGTCGCTGACGTCGAGCTCGGTGTCGAGGTTGTCCTCCTGCGGGCAGACCCCGATCCGCGCGCGGATCGCCGGCCCCTCGACCGCAGGGTCCATCCCGAGGATCCGCAGCTCACCGGCGGTGATCGGGGAGACGGCCGCGATCATCCGCATCGTCGAGGACTTGCCCGCGCCGTTGGGGCCCAGGAAGCCGAACGCCTCCCCCGGCTTGACGTCCAGGTCGATCCCGCGGACCGCCTCGAAGGTGCCGAACGACTTGCGCAGCCCGCGGGCGCGGATCATCGACTCGGACACGGGGAGTGACATTAGTGCGCGGCGCCCACCCTGTCCGACCGATTAGTGTCCCGGCATGGAACGGCGCCACGCGGCCTCCGGGTCGCCGTACGAGTCCACGATCGGTTTCTCGCGCGCGGTCCGCGTCGGCGACGTGGTGGCTGTCAGCGGTTCGGCACCGGTCTGGCCGGACGGCGAGGTCGACCCCGATCCGGCGGCGCAGGCGCGGCGGTGCTTCGAGATCGCATTGGCGGCGCTGGCCGAGCTGGGTGGGCGCCCCGAGGATGTCATCCGAACGAGGCAGTACATCGTGTCCCGCGACGACGCGGACGCGGTCGGCGCGGTCCACGGCGAGGTGTTCGGCGAGATCCGGCCGGCCTCCACGATGGTGGTCGTGGCCGGTCTGCTCGACCCGCGGTGGCGCTACGAGCTCGAGCTGGACGCGGTCGTCGCCGGCCGATGACCCTGGTGCTCGTCGAGGGCCCCAGCGACGCGGTGGCGGTCGAGACGCTGGCCCGCCTGCGCGGCACGGATCTCGCGGCAGCAGGTGTGCGCATCGTGTCGATGGGCGGGATCACGAACCTCGGCCGCTGGCTCGCCGAGCCGGTGCACGAGCCGACGCTGGTCCTGTACGACGCCGACGAGACCGCCCACGTGAACCGGACCATCGAGCGCACGGGCGCCGTCGTACTCCTCCACGTCTGCGACGCCGACCTCGAGGACGAGCTGATCCGGGCGTTGGGGGTGCCGGCCGTGCTCGAGGTCGTGGACCGTGCCGGAGACCTGGAGCAATGGGAGACCCTCGCCCTGCAGCCGTTCCACCGCGATCGACCCGTCGAGGCGGTGCTGCGCCGGTTCATGGGCACGACCAGCGGGCGCAAGATCCGCTACGCGGGGCTGCTCGTGGAAGCGGCGGTCGAGCTCGACTGCGTGCCGCCCCCGCTGGCGGCGCTGCTGTCGGCCGCCACCGGCAGCTGACCCAGCCGGCGCTGCCGCTCGACGGTGGCCAGGTAGAACGCCCAGCCGAACGAGAAGCTCAGGAACAGCGTGGCCACGAAGTAGAGCCACGGCCGGTTGATGCCGAGGTAGCGACCCGCGACCAGGGCCAGCGGCAGGATGACCACGTTCGCGATGCTGAAGTCGCCGGCCGCCGAGCTCGACGCCGGATTGTCGAAGATCAGCTCCATGTACTGCGCCCAGCTGCCGTCGCCCCACAGCGGGTTGGTGATCCAGCCATCGGTGTTGTCGACCACGAACGTGACGTTGAACGTCCAGCCGACGCCCACGGAGATCACGCCGACGGCGTACAGCGCCAGCTCCAGGCCGGAGAACATCGGGCCGGACTCCGGCCGACGGAAGATCGTGGGGTTCGACCGGACGATCAGGTAGACGACCAGGAACCCGAGCAGCATGTGCACGAGGAGCGAGAGCATGCGCCTAGCGTCGGGCCGCGGCGGAGTTTTGTCAAAGATGTCATTACTTGCGCTACCTTCGATGCATGCCTCGGACCCCGCAGACCGCCCGCAGCACCCGGACCCGCGCCGCGCTGCACCGAGCGGCGATGGCCCGGTTCCAGGCGCAGGGCGTGGAGGCGACGACTGCCGCCGAGATCGCCGCGGACGCCGGCGTCACGCTGCGCACGTTCTACCGGCACTTCACCTCCAAGCACGACCTGCTGTTCGCCGACTATGACTCCGGGCTGAAGTGGCTGCGCGGCGCGCTGGCCCAGCGGCCGGCCGACGAGTCCGTGGTCGAGTCGGTGCGGGCCGCGATCTTCGCGTTCCCGTACGACGTCCAGGCGGTCAGCCAGCTGGCCGCGTTCCGCGCAGAGGAACTCGACCCCGAGCGGCTGATCACCCACCTGCGCCGGGTCGAGGCCGATCTCTCCGACGCCATCGCCGAGCATCTCCGGCAGCGGTTCGGCCACCCGGTCGACGCCGGCAACCTCGACATCCTGCTCACCGCCCGGTGCATCGCCGCCGCGGTCTTCGGGGCGATGGAGGCGTGGATGCTCCGACCGGACCGCTCCCTGCCGGTCCTGGCCGCGCTGTGCCACGACGCGCTCAACGCGCTGGAGCGCGGCGTCGACGAGCGCGGCCTGTTTCGTCACAATTGACGAAACACCGCGCGCGTGCGAGTCTCCCGCCATGTCGACGTACGACGCCATCGTGGTCGGAGCCGGTCACAACGGGCTGACCGCCGCCGTGCTCCTCCAGCGGGCCGGCCTGCGCACCCTCTGCCTGGAGTCCAAGCGCTATGCCGGTGGCATGGCCTCGACCGTCGAGCTGTTCGACGGCTTCCACTTCGAGATCGCCGGTTCGGTGCAGCTGCCGACCGCCGCGGTGGTGAGCCGCGAGCTGGGGCTGGACTCGCTACCCACCGTCGACCTCGAGGTGATGTCGGTGTCGCTGCGCGGCACCGGGGACGCTCCGGTCGTCTACTACACCGACCTGATCGAGCTGATGACCCACCTCGAGCAGGTGCACGGCGCGGACGTGGTCATGGGGATGGCCGGGCTGATGGCCTGGAGCCAGGCGCCGACCCGCGCGCTCGGCCGGTTCGAGGCCGGCACCGCGCCCAAGACGCTCGACGAGATGTACGCCTGCGCGACCTCGGAGGCGGAGCGGGCCAGCATCACCGACATGCTGTTCGGCACCGCGAGCGAGGTGCTCGACCGCTTCCTGCCGGACCGGGAGAAGCACGGCGCCCTGCGCGGCATGCTCGCGTTCCTCGCGGTGAACTCGACGTTCCGCGGGCCGGAGACGCCGGGCAGCGCCGCCGGGCTCGCGTTCGGCATGGCCGTCCCGGACGAGAACACCATCCTGACCAAGAAGCTCCAGGGCGGCATCGGCGCGCTGACCCAGCACCTCGAGAAGCTCTTCCGCGACGCCGGCGGCGAGCTCCGCCTGGAGACCGCGGTCCGGGAGATCCGGGTCGCCGACGGGCGGACCACCGGAGTCACCACGGCCGATGGCGAGGAGCTGTCGGCGGGCGTCGTGGTGTCGACGATCGCCCCGGACCTGACCCTCAACAACCTCCTTCCGGAGGGCGCGATCGGTACCGAGCTCCAGGAGCGGCTGAGCCGGACCGACCATCGGGGCAGCTATGTGCAGATGCACTTCGCGCTCGACGGCCCGCCCGAGTTCGCGGCGCCGTACGAGATGCTCAACGACCCGCGGATGCAGAGCGCGATCGGCCTGTTCAGCACGCCCGAGGAGCTCCAGCTCCAGTGGGAGGACAGTCGGCGCGGCATCGTGCCGGCCGATCCCGCGGTCGCGTTCCAGATCCCGTCGGCCCAGGACCCCGGGCTGGCGCCGGAGGGCAAGTGCGCGGCATCGGCGTTCTCGCTGTGGTTCCCGGTCGAGGCCGACCCGGCCGACTACGCCCGGCTGAAGGCCGAGATGGGCCAGCGGGTGATCGACAAGATCTCCCGGATCGCGCCCAACTTCGAGTCGCTGATCCTCAAGCACACGACGTTCACGCCCAAGCACATGGGCACGATGTTCGGCGCCCCGCAGGGCGACTACTGCCACGGGCTGATCCATCCCGAGCAGCTCGGCCAGTACCGTCCCGGGCCGGCCGGGTTCCTCGACCAGCCGCACGGCGTCGGCGGGCTCTTCCTCGGCAGCGCTGGATGCTACGGCGGCCCGGGCATCACGTTCATCCCCGGCTACAACGCCGCCCAGGCGGTGCTGGCGACCGGCTGAGCTAGGACGTCAGCAGCTGGGCGCGGGTCGGGTGCCAGGGCTTGATCAGCAGCCGCATCCGCGCCTCGGACGGCGTCTTGTTGCCCTTGCGCTCGTTGCACCGCGTGCAGGCTGCGACCGTGTTGGTCCACGACCAGTCACCACCGCGGGACCGCGGGATGACGTGGTCGATGGTTGCCGCGTGCGCCCGGCAGTAGGCGCAGCGGTTCCGGTCGCGGGCGAGTACGCCGCGCTTGGTCCAGCCGGCCGGCCGGTGCAGCCAGGTGGCGGCGACGTACCGCACCAGGCGAACGGCGTTGGGCCACTGGTAGGGGCCGATCATCCGCTCGCCGTGCGACTCGTGCACCACCGCGACCTGTCGGACGAGCATCCGGACGGCGTGCTTGAAGGTGACCCGCCCCATCGGCTCGTAGGACGCGTTCAGCAGCTGCACCGACCCTGCGGTCGTCGGACCCACGGCGGTCACCTCCTCTCGTATTCAGGCACACATAATTGTCGATGGCCCAGGGAAACGGGAAGTGTTTTCGAACTTGGCGCCACCGTGCGCGGAAAGCATTTTTTCGCGGCCAGCGATGAGTTGGTATCGCCCTCTCAGTCGATACCTGCAACAGCAACCGAGAGAGAGGGTGAGACCAATGGCCGCAACGATTCCCGTCGAGGTGGAGACCGGCACGTACAGCGGCCGGGTGCACCCCCACAACGGCTACTACGCAGGCGACTTCAGCAGCAGGCGGGCCGGCTGCAACGGTCAGGTGTCGGACAACCCGGCCCTGTCCTTCCACCAGTCCAGCGCCGCTGCGTGATCTCCGCCGTACGCCGAGCACATCGCCTCGGCCGAGGCGACGAGCAGCTGGTTACGGTCAGCGTCTGACTCCGACTCCTGGGCCTGACGGGCCAGGTCGGCACCCCGGTCCCATCCCGTGCGGTCCTGGGGCAGCGGCAGCGCCGCCAGCTGCTTGGCGCTGAGCTTGACCGACCGGGCCGACAGCCCGGTGCCCACGTAGCGGGCGGCGGCGAAGGCCACCACCGGCGGAGCGAGGAGCACCGCGAGGACGTGCCACAGCCGATCGGTCGGCGGGGTACACACCAGCGTCGGCACCGACGGCAACCAGGCACCCTCCGCATCGACGACCGCCTCCAGCACCGCGCCCTGGGTGGCTACCAGGACCTTCGGCACCAGCCGTGCGGTTGCCCAAGCCGCGAGCGATCCGTCGGCCATCAACGCCTCGAGGTCGACGACGGGTGCGGCGTACCGCTGCTTGGCGAACCTCGCGGGAGTCCGGCCCCACGTGCTCTCCGCCGGCTCGATCAGGCCGGTGGTCATCAGCCGCCGCTCGCCCGGCTCCGGTTCGTCGGCGCCCGCGTCGCGGACGAACGGCACCAGGCCGTAGTACTGGTCGCGGAAGTCGGCCTTGCACGGCCCGAGCTCCCCGAGTACGCCGTGGTCGGTGGACAGCGTGACCGGAGGGATTCCGAACGACGGCGCGGCCAGCGCGCTCCACTCCTCGCCCGACCCGGGCCTACCCCGCTCCCAGACGGGCGCGCAGGTGAGCACCGGCGTCCCGTCGAACACCGGGCGGTCCGAGGCCCAGAGCGACACCAGCGACCCCTCCCGATCGAGCGCCGCCCGCACCGGCGCGGCATCCCGCGCCGCGAGCACGGACAGCGGCTGAACCAGCCCGACCCGACCACCGTCACGAACGAGGGTGGCGGACCGGAGCAGGAACACCGCGCTGGTGTCGGTGTACGGCCCCACTCCGTCGACCGGTGCGTCGCGCGTCGTCGCCGTACGCAGCTGGTTGAGGAACGGCGGGTTGCCGACGACCACGTCGTACGACCCGTCGGGCGCCAGCGCCAGTCCGTCGCCGACCACCACGATCGGGTCGAGCGCCGACGGAGGCATCGACGGCGCCTCGAGCCACAGCAGGAATCGGGCGATCTCGACCGCCACCGGATCCAGGTCGATGCCGTGCACGCACCCGACGGCGTCGGCAACCGACAGCCCGGTCACCTCCGCGATCCGGCGGGCCGCGGGCACCAGGAAGGCGCCGGTCCCGCACGCCGGGTCGAGCAGGCGAACCGGCAGACCGCGGCCGAGCAGCGGGACCAAGGCCTCCTCGAGGAGGTGGTCGACGAGGAAACCGGGCGTGTAGAACGCACCCGCGGTCTTGCGTCCGGCCAGCAGTGACTCGTGGACGGCCCCGAGGTGGGACTCAGCGTCGGGCGCCCGCCACGGTGCCAGCGCCGCGGCCACATCGCTGGGTCCGCGCGCACCCCACGCAAGACCCCGGGCGTCGGCGATCTCGGCGCACGTCGCGCGCAGCGCGGCCGACACTCCCCCGTCGCCGAGCAGGTCGGCCGCCTCGAGGACCGCCTCCTGCAGTGCGCGCACCCTGGCACCCTAGAGCGATGACCCCGTCCGGGATGCTCGACCGACCGCTACGAGCTCACGATGCTGAGCTCCTGGGTCACCGACGGCACGGCCGGAGACCGCGCGGTGTTCGAGGCGTTCGCGCGCAGCCTCCCCGCCGGCCGCCGCTACGGCATGCTCGGCGGGCTGGGTCGGCTGCTCGACCTGATCGAGGGCTTCCGCTTCACCGAGGAGGACGTCGCCTGGCTGCGCGATCAGGACGTGGTCAACGACGCGACCGCCGACTACCTGCGCGCCTTCCGGTTCACCGGCGACATCGACGCCTACCCGGAGGGCGACCTGTACTTCCCCGGCAGCCCGATCCTCACCGTCACCGGGGGCCTCGGCGAGTGCATCGTGCTGGAGACGATCGTGCTCAGCGTGCTCAACCACGACTCCGCGATCGCCAGCGCGGCGGCCCGGATGGTCAGCGCCGCGGCCGGACGGCCCCTCGTCGAGATGGGGACCCGGCGCACGCACGAGGAGGCGGCGATCGCGGCCGCCCGGGCGGCGTACCTCGCCGGCTTCGCGTCCACCAGCAACCTCGCGGCCGGTCGCCACCACGGCATCCCGACCGTAGGCACCGCCGCGCACGCCTTCATCCTCGGTCACGACAGCGAGGCGGCCGCGTTCCGGAGCCAGGTCGAGGCGCAGGGCACCGGGACGACGCTGCTGGTCGACACCTACGACATCACCGACGGCATCCGTACGGCAGTCGAGGTCGCCGGCCCCGGCCTCGGCGCGATCCGGATCGACTCCGGCGACCTGGCCGTGGAGTCGCACAAGGCGCGGGCGCTGCTCGACGAGCTGGGCGCTACCGAGACCCGAATCATCGCCACGAGCGACCTCGACGAGTTCGTCATCACCGAGCTCCGCGACGCACCGATCGACGCGTACGGCGTCGGCACCCGGCTGGTCACCGGCTCCGGGCACCCGACCGCGGCGATGGTCTACAAGCTGGTCCAGGTCGGCGACAGACCGGTGGCCAAGACGTCGGCGGCCAAGGTCTCCGTCGGCGGCCGCAAGACCGTCCACCGGGAGTACGACGACGGCGTGCTCACCCACGAGAGCTTCACGACCGACGACAGCGACGGCAACGTCCAGGTCGCCGCGGTCCGCGGCGGCGTCGTGATCCACCGCCCGACGCTCGCGGAGATCCGCGAGCATGCCGCCGCGGCGATCGCCACGCTGCCGGACTCCGCGCGCGCTGTTGAACCGGGAGATCCGTACCTGACCGTCCGACCACGAGGAGAACAGCCATGACCCGCGCGCTGCTGATCGTCGACGTCCAGAACGACTTCGTCGAGGGCGGGTCGCTCGGCGTCGAAGGCGGCCGCGCCGTGGCCGAGCGGATCAGCGCTCACCTGGCCGCGCATGCCGACGACTACGCCCTGGTCGTCGCGTCCCGCGACTGGCACGACGCCGGCTCGAGCAACGGCGGGCACTTCCACGCGCCCGGGACCGAGCCGAACTTCTCGACCACCTGGCCGGCCCACTGCGTCTCCACCGAGAGCGGCTCCGACTACGCGCCCGGGCTCGCCACGGACCGGATCACCCACCACGTCCGCAAGGGCATGGGCGTGCCGGCGTACTCGGCGTTCGAAGGAGAGCACGGAAGCCGGGCACGCCGAAGCACGGACTCCCCCTGGCCGATCTGCTGCGCGAGCAGGGCGTCACCGACCTCGACGTCGTCGGGATCGCGACCGACTACTGCGTGCGGTCGAGCGTGCTGGACGCCCGCAGCAACGGCTTCGGCGTGCGCGTCCTCGACGGCATGCACGCCGGCGTCGCACCCGACACAAGTGCGGCGGCGGTCGCGGAGATGGCGAGTGCCGGGGCAGAGCTCTGAGTCAGTCGTCCGGCGTCATCATCTCGACGATCCCCTCGAGGACCTCGCGCGCAATCTCGTAGTTCTCCTCGCCGAACTTGTCCTTCCACTGCTGCTCGAGGGCGTACATGTGCCGCTTGCCGTCCTTGGCAAGCTCCATCCCGGCGTCGCTGAACGTGACCAGCTTGGCCCGACGGTCGGTCGGGTCCTCGGTCATCTCCAGCAGGCCCAGGTCGACCATGTCGCGGATCGCTTCGCCCATCGACTGCTTGGTGATCCCCGCCCGAACCGCCATGTCCGACGCCCGCGCCCCCTGTGACGGCAAGGTCGCGAAGACCGGATCGTGCGCCGCCCTGATCTGGGCGTGCCCCCGCTCGTGCGCGGACCTGATCATGTCGGCGGAGAGCAGCCGCACCAGCCGGTCCACGATCGCGATCAGCGGCTTGCGATCGATCATCGGTTCCTCGGTGCTTGACATTCGACAGGTTACCTTTCTATATTCGACAGGTGACCTTACCTTACTCCACCGCCCAGCTGTTCCCAATGACCGGGCAGCCGCGTTCCACGCGTGTCGGCATTGAGCAGGAGCTGCTCGCGTTCGACGCGTCGACCGGTGCCGCGGTCGACATCGAGCGGGTACGACGCGCGGTGGCCGGCACTCCCCTGGCCGGTGGCATCGCGTTCGAGCCCGGCGGCCAGGTCGAGCTCAACCTGCCGTGCGCGCCGAGCCTGACCGAGCTGGACGCCTGCTTCACCTCGGCTGTTGCCGGGCTGCGGCGGCTCTGCGCCGACGCCGGTGTGCGCCTCGAGGCGACGCCGGTTGACCCCCGCCCGCTCGACCACCTGCCGCTCCAGCTGCGCAGTGAGCGCTACCTCGCCATGCAGTCGCACTTCGACCGGATCGGCCCGGCCGGGCGGCGGATGATGCGCCAGACCGCGGGCACTCAGGTGTGCCTGGACTGGTGGCCCGGGCGCGCAGGCCTGGAGCAGTGGCGACTGCTGCTGCTGGCCGGTCCCTTCCTGGCCGCTGCCCTGAACGCCAGCTCGCGGCTGGCCACCTGGCTCGACGTCGACCCGGATCGCACCGGCTTCGACGACCGGCTGCTCCACGGCGACGACCCTGTCGCGGCGTACGCCCAGTTCGCCGCCGGGGCAACAGCGTTCGTACCGGCCGCCGACCACCTGTCGACGCTGTTTCCGCCGGTCCGGCCCCGGGGGCGGTACCTGGAGATCCGGTTCCTCGACGCCCAGCCGGATCACCGGGTGGTTCCGGTTGCGGCGCTCCTCGCCGATCTCCTGTACGACGACGAGCGGCGCCGCCGGACGCTGGCCCGACTCGAGTCCGAGCGGCCTCGGCTCGCAGAGCACTGGCGCACCGCCGCGCTGGCCCCGCACGAGATCGCAGACGTGGCGGCATGACCGCGCTGTTCGTCACCGACCCGCTGGGCGGGCTGGATGCAGGCATCGACAGCAGCGTCGGGCTGATGGCCGCGGCGCAGGACCTCGGTGTCGCGGTCTGGGTCTGCGAGCCCCAGGACCTCGCCCTGGTGTCCGGCAGGCTCGTCGCCCGCGCGCGCCGGATCACGCTCCGTCCGCGCACGCCCGGAGGCGATCACCGCTGGCACGTCGAGCCGGTCTGGTACGACGAGCACGAGCACCGCTCCCTCGACATCGCCGCCGAGATCAGCACGGTGTTCCTCCGGCCGGACCCGCCCGTGGACCCGCGCTATCTGCGCACGACGTACCTCCTCGACGCCGCGGTCCGCGCCGGCGTGCGGGTCGTCAACGACCCGGCCGGGGTCCGGCAGGTGCAGGAGAAGCTGTTCCCGCTCCGCTTCCCCGAGCTGTGCCCGGACACGATCGTGACGGCCGATACAGGCGGCGCCCTGACGTTCCTGCGCACCCACGGCACCGCGGTGATCAAGCCCGTTGACGGCTTCTCGGGCATCGACGTCTGGCTGGTTCGCGCCGACGACCCGAACGCGCGCTCGCTGGTGGAGTCGGCCACCGACCGAGGTCGACGGCAGGCGATTTTCCAGGAGTACCTGCCGGCCGTGACCGGTGGCAACAAGCGCCTGTTCCTCCTCGACGGCGAGATCATCGGCGCCGTCGACCGCGTCCCCTCCACCGAGGACTTCCGGATCGGCCCGCCGTCGGTCGCCACGGAGCCGGACGAGCGCGACCGGAGGATCGTCGACGCGATCGCACCAGACCTGCTCCGGCACGGCATCGCGCTCGCCGGGCTCGACGTGATCGACGGGCGGCTGATCGAGGTCAACGTCACCTGCCCCGGCGGCATGCACAAGACCGACGCCCTGCTCGGCACCGATCTCAGCGGCGAAATCGTTCGCCGACTGCTGCTCCACACCATCAACGAAAGGCTCCTCGCATGAACACCCTTCAGATCGTGTGCGTCGCCCTGCTCGCTCTCCCGGTCTTCGTGCTCGGGGCGAACGTCACCCGGCACCGCGCCATCCGCGGCGCCACCGGCAACCAGCAGCCCACCGATCCCGCCGACCGGATGTACATCGCCCAGCGCGCGCACGGCAACGCCACCGAGTACGTCCCGATGCTGGCCGTGCTGATCCTGATCTGCGGGTCGCTCTCCGACAGCTGGTGGGTCGACGTGCTCGCGGTCGCGGCGGTGGCGGCGCGCTACCTGCACGCGATCGGCCTCCTCACCGCCAAGACGCTGGCCGCGCACGGCCCGGTACGCGACGCGGGTGCGATGGGCACCTACGCCTCCGGCATCGCGCTGGCCGTCACCGCGGTGGTGCTGGCGGTGTGAGCGGACCGGTTATCGGGATCGCCGGCGCGGGGTACGTCGTCCCGCGATTCTGGGGCGAACTGCCCGTCGTGGGCATCCCGACGACGTACGTCGATGCCGTCGTGGCCGCTGGTGGTCGTCCGTTGATCCTGCCGCCCTCACACTCGGTTGACCTGCTCGACCTCGTTGACGGCGTGGTCCTTGCCGGCGGCGACGACATCGGCGACGACCCCGCCCGGGACCAGGCCGAGATCGCGCTGGTGAACGCGGCCCGGGAGTCCGGGACCCCGATGCTCGGCGTCTGCCGCGGGCTGCAGCTGCACACGGTCGCCGACGGCGGCTCGGTCCTCGCCGACCTGGGCGAGCACGTGCCCACTCCGGCCCGACGTCGGACACCCGGTGACGACCACGCCCGGCTCGCTGATCGCAGCACTGCTCGGCAACTACCCCACCGTGAGCTCCCTGCACCACCAGGCGGCCGACCGGCTCGGGAACGGCTGGTCCGCAACCGCCTGGGCCGAGGACGGCGTCGTCGAGGCCGCCGAGTGGGTCGGCAGCGACTGGCCGGCACTCGGTGTCCAGTGGCACCCGGAACTGGACGCCACCGGCCCGGCGCTCTTCAGGTGGTTGGTGAAACGAGCGGCAGCGCGCGTGCGAACTTTCGTGTAACGCACCGTTACTTCGTCCACCTCACCGGTCTGCCGGTGCGATGGACGAGGAAACGGTGCGTTACTCTGCCGTCGCGGCCATCAGGCACTGTGCCCGCGCCGAATCGCCTCCGCGTTACGAGCAAGGTGCGGCTGCAGTACGTCGCCGAACCGCGCCGCGGTGACGTGGTACTCGCGCGGAGCCGAGCGATGGCCTCGGCACGCCGGTCTCCCCGCAAGTCGGCCCACACGATGCGCGACATCCCGAGTCCCTCCGCGCAGACGAGCGTTTGGCGTTGCTTCTCGTCCCACACGACGTCCTCGAGGTCACGAGCCGCGAGGCCGCCTCGCTCCGGTGGGAGGTA
Organism: uncultured Actinomycetota bacterium; assembly: GCA_963798055.1. Taxonomy (GTDB): domain Bacteria; phylum Actinomycetota; class Actinomycetes; order Propionibacteriales; family Nocardioidaceae; genus Nocardioides. The sequence continues at coordinate 73,294 of CAWCRX010000023.1, read as the reverse complement.
CTTGACCCGGCCGTCGCACTCGAAGATGTGGTTCCGACCCGGATGTCGCACCAGGCGATGCCCCGAGCGATCTGGACGGGGAACTGTGTCTCGGGCGTGCCGATGCCGAGCTCATGAACGAGCTCCCTGCCCAGCGACTCGATCACGGTCTGGGCGCCCGGATCCGCCAGCTCGATTGAGGTGCGCGCCGCGGGCACCTCCTCCAGTGGTGCATCGGAGCGACCGCCTCCCAAGTTTTACGCGCGGTGTGCCCATGCGCAGCGCACTGTCGCAGGCCGGCAACCCATGTCGGACGCCTCGCTCCCGGGCGATGTCGACCGCCGTTCGCGCCAGGTCCAACGAACGCAAACCGTTGAGCTCAACCACCTGGTCTTCGCGGAATCGGGCCAGATGATGTTTGACGCCTGCCTTCGTCCACGCGTTCGTCAGGCCGGGGCGGGTGAGGTGAACCAGAGGCTCGTCTGGGCGCCAGGATGTCCATTTCTAGCTCGTGTGCTGCGGAGTCGTGGCTGAGCACCCACCCGCGCCGCCTGGTCATCACCGCGGCTCGAGCGCGAAGCCGTGGTCGCCCTCGATACTCGTCCGCTTCCGACCAGGCAGCCGGATCGGCGTACACACCGCGTCGTACGAAAGTCAGTCGACCGCACTTGAGCAGATGCAGGATCAACGACGGCATAACGCCGAGGTCCAGGAGCTGCTCACGCGTGACCAGCCCCACTGCTTGCCGAACCAGTCCTTGATGCCCGTTTGCATGAGTGGATCATCGGCGTAACGCAGACGGCCAAACTACGAGTTGAGTCATCTGTGGACAGGCTGGGCGGTCGCGTCGAAGTCGCTTGTAACGCACCGCTACTTCGTCCATCGACCCCGTTCTCGGGTGCCATCGACGAAGTAACGGTGCGTTACAACTTCCGGGCCCCGCCGCCTGCGGCAGGATGGAGCCGTGCAGGCATCGGCATGAAGGGCCTCGCCCGGCAGTTGGGACACCCGCAAGGGCTGCGAGGCCGACTCGTTGTCCGGATGCTCAACCGCGCCAACAAGGTCGCGATGACCGAGGCCGTCGCCGCGCTGGCACCAAGGCCGGGGGCCACGGTCGCCGATGTCGGCTTCGGCGGTGGCCTCGGGCTGGACCTGCTGCTCGACGCCGTCGGGCCGAGCGGTCACGTCGTCGGCATCGATCGTTCCCGCACGGCGATCGCTCGCGCCACCCGTGTCCGCCGTCACCAGCTCAACGACGGCCGGCTCACCCTGCACGACGCGTCCATACTCGAGCTGCCGCTGTCCGACGGCGCGCTGGACGGCACGATCACCATCAACACGATCTACTTCATCGAGGAGCTCGATCGGGCGCTCGCGGAGGTCGCCCGGGTCACCGCGCCCTCGGGTCGGGTCGTGATCGGCCTGGGCGACCCCGACGCCATGGCCCGGGAGCGGGTCGTGCAACACGGTTTCCGCCTGCGACCGGTTGCGGAGGTGATCGAGATGGCCACCGGGGCGGGGTTCACCCTCGATGAGCATCGACGTACCGCCGCCGGCGCGGACGCCATGCATCTGCTGGTCCTGCACACCTGACTCACTGTCGGTGCCCTGCGGCAGGATGGAGCGGTGCAGCAGTTCAGCGAGCCCACGCGCGCCTGGTTCGGCGCGGCGTTCGCCGAGCCCACCGCCGCACAGTCGGGCGCGTGGGAGGCGATCGCGGCGGGCAGGCACGCCCTGGTGGTCGCGCCGACCGGCTCCGGCAAGACGCTCAGCGCGTTCCTGTGGTCGATCGACCGGCTGCTGACGCACCCACCCAAGGACAAGGCCAAGCGCTGCCGGGTCCTCTACGTCTCCCCGCTCAAGGCCCTCGCCGTCGACGTGGAGCGCAACCTGCGCGCCCCGCTGACCGGCATCAAGCACACCGCCGACCGGATGGGGGTCACCACCCCGGAGGTCACCGTCGGCGTCCGCTCGGGCGACACGAGTGCGGCCGACCGGCGCAAGCTGACCACCCACCCGCCCGACATCATGATCACCACCCCCGAGTCGCTGTTCCTGATGCTCACCAGCCAGGCCCGCGAGTCGCTGCGAGGGATCGAGACCGTGATCGTCGACGAGGTTCACGCGGTCGCTGGCAGCAAGCGCGGCGCCCACCTGGCCCTGTCCCTCGAGCGGCTCGACGCCCTGCTCGAGAAGCCGGCCCAGCGGATCGGGCTCTCCGCCACCGTGCGGCCCCTCGAGGAGGTGGCCAGGTTCCTCGGCGGCGCCGCCCCGGTCGAGATCGTGGCGCCGCCGTCGGAGAAGTCCTGGGACCTCAAGGTCGTGGTGCCGGTTGAGGACATGACCTCGCCTGATGACTACGACGAGGACGCCGAGGACGCCCAGACCCCCAGCATCTGGCCGCACGTCGAGCAGTCGGTCGCCGACCTGATCGGGCAGCACAAGTCGACGATCGTGTTCGCCAACAGCCGGCGGCTGGCCGAGCGGCTGACCGCCCGCCTCAACGAGATCGCCACCGAGCAGTCGTCGAGAGACCTGGTGCCGCCCGCCGAGATCGTGGCCCAGTCGGGTGTGACCGCCGGCGCCTCGACGGTGATTGCCAAGGCCCACCACGGCTCGGTCTCCAAGGAGCAGCGGGCGCTGATCGAAGACGACCTCAAGCGCGGCCGGCTGCCCGCGGTGGTCGCCACCAGCAGCCTCGAGCTCGGCATCGACATGGGCGCGGTCGACCTGGTCATCCAGATCGAGTCGCCGCCCAGCGTGGCCAGCGCGCTGCAGCGAGTGGGCCGCGCCGGGCACCAGGTCGGCGAGACCAGCCGCGGGGTGCTGTTCCCCAAGCACCGGGGCGACCTCGCGCAGACCGCGGTCGCCGTACAACGCATGCGCACCGGCGGCATCGAGGCGCTGCGGATCCCCACCAACCCGCTCGACGTGCTCGCCCAGCAGATCGTCGCGGCGACCGCGCTCGACGCCCACGACGTCGACGAGCTGTTCGAGCTCGTCCGCCGCAGCGCGCCGTTCGCGAGCCTCCCCCGGTCGGCGTACGACGCCACGCTGGACCTGCTCAGCGGCCGCTACCCGAGCGACGAGTTCGCCGAGCTCCGCCCCCGGATCGTCTGGGACCGCGTCACCGGCACCCTCACCGGCAGACCCGGAGCCCAGCGGTTGGCCGTGACGAGCGGTGGCACCATCCCCGACCGCGGGCTGTTCGGGGTGTTCCTGGTCGGCGCCGAAGGCCCCGGCAAGCGGGTCGGCGAGCTCGACGAGGAGATGGTCTACGAGTCACGGGTCGGCGACGTGTTCGCGCTCGGGGCGACGAGCTGGCGGATCGAGGACATCACCCACGACCGGGTGCTCGTCACCCCCGCACCGGGAGTGCCGGGCCGGCTGCCGTTCTGGAAGGGCGACACCCTGGGCCGTCCGGCCGAGCTGGGTGCCGCGATCGGTGCGTTCACCCGCGAGCTCGGGGCACTGCCAAGGGCCAAGGCCGAGGCAGAGGCCCGCAAGCACGGCCTCGACGAGTGGGCGGCCGGCAACCTGGTCGGCTACTTGCACGAGCAGATGGAGGCGACCAACGTGCTCCCGTCCGACAGCACGCTGCTCGTGGAGCGGTTCCGCGACGAGCTGGGCGACTGGCGGCTGGTCGTGCACTCGCCCTACGGCGTCCCGGTGCACGCACCCTGGGCGCTCGCGATCAATGCCCGGCTGCGCGAGCGCTACGGCCTCGACGGCCAGGCGGTGGCCTCCGACGACGGCATCGTGATCCGGATCCCCGACACCGACGCGGAGCCGCCCGGCGGCGACATCGTGGTCTTCGAGCCCGATGAGATCGATGACCTCGTCACCCAGGAGGTCGGCGGCTCGGCGCTGTTCGCGTCCCGGTTCCGCGAGTGCGCGGCCCGGGCGCTGCTGCTCCCCCGCCGCGACCCCGGCCGCCGTTCCCCACTGTGGCAGCAGCGCCAGCGGTCGGCGGCCCTGCTCGAGGTGGCGGTGAAGTACCCCTCGTTCCCGATCGTCCTCGAGGCGGTCCGCGAGTGCCTTCAGGACGTCTACGACCTGCCCGCGCTGGTCGCGCTGATGCGCGCGGTCGACCGGCGCGAGGTGGCGGTCACGGATGTCGCCACACACACGCCGTCGCCGTACGCCCGCAGCCTGCTGTTCGGGTACGTCGCCCAGTTCGTCTACGAGGGCGACTCCCCCATCGCCGAGCGCCGAGCGGCGGCGCTGTCGCTCGACCAGGGCCTGCTCGCCGAGCTGCTCGGCCGCGCCGAGCTGCGCGAGCTGCTCGACCCCGAGGTGCTCGCCGAGGTCGAGGCCGAGCTGCAGCGGCTCGCCCCCGACCGACAGGCGCGCGACGCCGAGGGGCTGGTCGACCTGCTCCGGCTGCTCGGCCCGCAGTCCACCGACGAGATCACCGCCCGCAGCGTGCCCGCGGCCGACGTCACCGGCTGGCTGTCCGCGCTCGCCGACGCGCGGCGGGTGGTCGAGGTCCGGATGGCCGGCGGCCCGTGCTGGAGCGTGGTCGAGGACGTCGGCCGGCTGCGAGACGGGCTGGGCGTTCCGGTGCCTCCCGGCACGCCCGATGCCTTCGCCGAAGCCGTCGACGACCCGCTGGCCGACCTGGTCGCCCGCTACGCCCGCACCCACGGGCCGTTCACCACCGACGACGTCGCCGCCCGGCTGGGCCTCGGCGCCGCCGTCGTACGCCACACCCTGCAGCGGCTGTCCCACCAGGGCCGGGTGCTCGACGGGGAGTTCCGGCCGGCCGGCACCGGCTCCGAGTGGTGCGACGCCGAGGTGCTGCGCAAGCTGCGTCGCCGCTCTCTCGCCCGCCTGCGCAAGGAGGTCGAGCCGGTCGAGCCGGAGGCGCTGGGTCGCTTCCTCGCCGCCTGGCAGCACATCACCGCGTCCAGGCTGCGCGGCGTCGACGGCGTACTCAGCGTCGTCGACCAGCTCGCCGGCTGCCCGGTCCCGGCGTCCGCCCTGGAGCCGCTGGTCCTGGGTGCACGAGTGCGCGACTACGAGCCGGCGTACCTCGACGAGCTCACCGCCTCCGGCGAGGTGATCTGGGCCGGCCATGGCGCCCTGCCCGGTGCCGACGGCTGGGTCTCACTGCACCTGGCCGACCAGGCGGCGCTGACCCTGCCCGACCCGGTCCCGTTCGAGCACAGCGAGCTGCACCAAGCCGTCCTGGACGCGCTCGAGCCGGGCGGCGCCTGGTTCTTCCGCCAGCTCTCCGACACCGTGAGCTCCACCAACGACAAGGCGCTGAGCGCCGCGCTGTGGGACCTCGTCTGGGCCGGTCGGATCAGCAACGACACCCTGACTCCGCTCCGGGCGCTCACCCGCACCGGCACCCCGAGCCACCGCACCCGGCGACCGCCGCCGCGACCCGGTCGCCCGGCCCGCACGGGGCCGCCCGAGACCGCCGGACGCTGGGCGTTGCTGCCGCCGATCGAAACCGACCCCACCAAGCGCGCGCATGCCACGGCCGAGAGGCTGCTCGACCGGCACGGCGTCGTGATCCGCGGTGCGGTGGTGAGCGAGCGCGTGCCCGGCGGGTTCGCGGCGGTCTACAAGGTGCTCTCGGCGTTCGAGGACTCCGGCCGGTGCCGGCGCGGCTACTTCGTCAGCGGCCTGGGCGCCGCCCAGTTCGGCACCGCAGGAGCGATCGACCGGCTGCGCACGTTCTCCGAGCTGCCGCCCGACGCCAAGCCCCAGGCGGTGGCGATCGCGGCCACCGACCCCGCCAACCCCTACGGCGCGGCGCTCCCCTGGCCCGCCTCCGACGGCGGGCACCGACCGGGGCGCAAGGCGGGCGCGATGGTGGTGCTCGTCGACGGCGTGCTGACGCTCTACGTCGAGCGCGGCGGCAAGACCCTGCTCACCTGGAGCGACGACCCCGACCGGCTCCACGCCGCGACCGAGTCCCTCGCCGAGGCGGCCCGGCGCGGCTCGCTCGGCCGGCTGACCGTCGAGAAGGCCGACGGCGCGCAGCTGCTCCGCGGCGGCTCCACGCCCCTTCGCGAGGCGCTCGACGCGGCCGGCTTCGTGGCCACCCCGCGCGGCCTGAGGATGCGGGGTGCCTGAGGGTGACACCGTGCACCGGACGGCCCACCGGCTGCACCGCGCTCTCTCAGGTCACGAGCTGACCCGGACCGACTTCCGGGTTCCTCAGCACGCCACCGCCGACCTTGCCGGCTACCGCGTCGTCGACACCGTCGCCCGCGGCAAGCACCTGCTCACCCGCATGGAGGGCGTGGAGCAGTGGACGCTGCACACCCACCTCAAGATGGAAGGCGCCTGGCGCACCTACACGGCGGGGCAGCGCTGGAAGCGACCCGCTCACCAGGCCCGCGTCGTGCTGGCCACGGCTGATCTGCAAGCCGTCGGCTTCTCCCTCGGGATCGTGGAGCTCATCCCGACGACCGAGGAGCACACCGTCGTCGGTCATCTCGGACCCGACCTGCTCGGCCCCGACTGGGACGAGGACGAGGCGCTACGCCGGCTGCTCGAGGATCCCGACCGACCGCTGATCCAAGCGCTGCTCGACCAGACCCGCCTTGCCGGCATCGGCAACATGTACGCCGCGGAGCTGTGCTTCCTCAGCGGCACTCTCCCGACGACCCCGATCGGCCGGGTCGCCGACCTGCGCCGGCTGGTTCGCCGGGCACATCTGATGCTCGAGCAGAACGTCACCCGTGCCACGCAGGCCACCACGGGTGACCTCCGCGAGCCGCTGTGGGTCTACCGCCGCGACAAGGCGCCCTGCCGGCGCTGCAGCACCCCGATCGCGGTGGCGATGCGCGGTGAACCGGGCCGCGAGCGAGCGGCGTACTGGTGCCCGAGCTGTCAGCAGTAGCTCAGGCCGCGGAGGCGACGACGTCGCCCGAGCGGACCCGGCTGTTGATAGGCGTGGGCTCCAGCGAAGCCTCTTCGATGGCCACGGCCACCGAGACCTCACGGAGCACCGACGAGAGCGGCATCTCGAGCGCGCCGCACAGCGAGGCGAGCAGTTCGGAGGAGGCTTCCTTCTGGCCGCGCTCGATCTCGGAGATGTAGCCCAGGCTCACCCGGGCCTCCTTGGAGACGTCGCGGAGCGTCAGTCCGAGCTCGCCACGCCGCTCGCGCAGCACATCGCCGAGCAGTCGACGGAACAGCACCATGCGCGTCTCCTTTCTTCGTCTGGTCGGACTAACGCTACCCGACACCGGTTTCTTCCTCGCGGAGGATTGTGTCAGCGAGCGCCGACAAGGCCTCAGCGCAGGTGCGGTCCTGGATCGTCGAGCGATCCCCGACGAGCTCCAGCGCGAGCGCCGTGTCTCCGCTCGGCCCGGCGACCCCGACGTACACCGTGCCCGGGGGCTTGCCCTCCTGCTCGTCCGGCCCGGCGACCCCGGTCGTGCTCACGGCGTACGTCGACCGCATCAGCGCCCGCGCCCCCCGGGCCATCTCCCGCGCGCACTCCGCGGAGACCACGCCGTACCGCTCCACGAGGGCGGGGTCGACCCCGAGCACCTCGATCTTCACCTCGGTCGCGTAGCTGACCACGCCTCCGAGGAACGTCTCGGAAGCCCCCGGCGCCGCCGTGAGGAGCGCGGCGAGCTGACCACCGGTGAGTGATTCAGCGGTTGCGACAGTCTCGCCGCGCTTCTTCAGCGCGTCGTGGACGGTCTCGGCATTGAAGGTCACGGCCGGGATCGTCGCACACTAGCCACCACCTTCCGCGCTACCCCTGCACCTGAATCGTCACCAGTCTTGTCGCTGCCCCGGTGGTCGAGTCCCCGCCGTACTCGACGGTGACGGTCTTCGCTCCAGTGCTGTGGAACTCCTCCAGGCGCACGTTGGCGCGCCCGTCCTCGAGGGCCACGGCCTGGTCGGGTTGGCCGGCCACGCGGACGACAACGGTTCCTGTCGCCGCACCCTCGGCACCGACCACGTCGATGTGCAGCATCGCCCGGGTCTTGTGGACCTTGACCTTCTTCGGAGTGACCTTGACCTCGATCGTCGCTGCCGGCTTCGGGTCGGGAACATCGATCCCGATGACCTCGGGGTTGTGATCGGACGCGCTGTAGGGAGCCTCGTTGTAGAGAATCGTGGCGTTGTAGTTGTAGCGGCTGTACTGGTTGAACACGGTCTCGTTGGCGTTGACCTGCCAGATGTCGACGCCGGTCACCATGGCGTCAGCCGTGGGGTTCCCGAGCACATGGTCCAGCGACTGCGCTTGCCCGTCGAAGTTGTATGACCACTTGTTGACGGCCTTCTGGCCGATGTAGCCGTCGCCGTAGAGGACCTGCATCGGATCCTCCATCGAGTTGCTGTTGAAGTCGCCGGTCAGGAAGACCGCGCCGACACCACGCGCGGCGGCAAACGCGTCCGCGAATACTGACAGTGCCTCGGCCTGGGCGATCCGGTCCGGGTTCGCCGCGCCCTGGCCGGTGCCATCGTCGACACCGCTGCCCTTGGACTTGAAGTGGTTGACGATCACGGCGAAACCGTCTGCGTCGTCGCCACCAGCGGCCTTGAATGCCTGCGCGAACGGTTCGCGGGCGTTGCCGAAGGCAGCGCTGTCGAACAGCATGTCTGCCGCGCCGATCGTCTCCACGGTCGCGGGCTTGTAGATGAACCCGGTGCGGATCACGTCCTGCTCGTCGATGTTGCCGGGGTCGGACGCGGAGGCCGGAGAGTGGACGTAGTCCCACGTGCCGGCACCAGCATCCGCGTTCAGCGCGGTCACCAGGGCAGCCAGGGCCTCGTCGCGATCGTGACCGTCGACCTTGAGGCTGTTCTCGATCTCCTCGACGGAGACGATATCGGCGTCGATGGTGTTGATCGCATTGACGATCTTGGCCTGCTGCCGCCCGAAGCTCACGTCGTTCCAGGCGCCCCGCGGACCATTGCCCGGGCATGAGTTGACCGCGATCGGGTTCCCCGCACGGTCATTGAACGCGGTGCAGCCAGCAAAGTCCTCGCCAAGCGTGGTGAAGTAGTTGAGCACGTTGAAGGTGGCCAGCTTGAGGTCGCCACCGACTTCCTCGGGAGCAGCGGGACGGTCCTGCTCGAACGCAACCCGGTCGTCGCCGTCATCGGTGACCCTGGTTTGCGGCTGCAGCTTCCAGATGTTGTTGCGCCACTCCATGACCACCGGCTTGGGGAACGTCACTGCTGCCCCGACGCGCACCTGGTTATCCACCGTGAACCAGGGGAAGGGCTGGCTCATCTGCCCCGTGTTGCTCGTGTTCCAGTAGGTAACGCCGGCTCCGTCGTCGAGGATCATCCGGTGCGCGTCGTTGTAGGCCTTCCGTGCAGCGATATCAGCGGTTGCCTGGGCATCGATGAGCTCAGTAGGCGTGATCAACGGCAGGTCGGACTCTGCCGCGAGTCCGATCTCGCCGAAGAAGCTCGAGCTGAACGACCCCCCGTTGAACGGCGAGCCGTCGTTGACGTCGGTCACCGTGTAGTCGCCGGTGGGCTGGAAGACCTCGCCCTCGAACGCCTCGCGGGCGCTGTTGAGCGCGGCGCCTGTGAGGCAGGCTGTCCCGGGCAGGGCACAGTCGGTGCCGGGGACCGTGGCGCGCGGCGTCACCGAGCCGAGCGAGGCCACTTCCACCACACCGCCGGGCCCGGGCGTGATCTCGGTGGTGCCGAAGAACTCGCTCACTTCACCGGTCACCTCGACCGAGTCACCGATCTCGACGCCTGCGGACTGCGAATTGCCCCCGAAAACGAAGATCGCGTCGGACGCGCCCGGGGTGGTGTTGGTGGAGCCTCCGCTACCGGCAGTCTGGATGTAGATGCCGTTGAACAAGCCGGTCCCTCCGGGATACAGCGCGGTGATCACGCCCTCCGTGGACACGACCTGTCCGTTGAAGGGCGAGGTGTCGGTGTCGGTCCCTTGGATCTCGGCGATCGGGGCCTCGGTCGGCTCGGTGACGGAGATGCTGAACTGGACCGAATCGGTGTCCGGCGTCGGCGTCGCGGAGTCGGTCACCGTGGCCGTGACCAGCGACGATCCGATCGCGGTGGGCATTCCTTCGATCACGCCATCACTGGTCTCGGAAAGGCCGGAGGGCAGCCCGCTGACGTCCCAGCTGTAATCCGGTGTGCCTCCGGTCGCCTCGAGGTTGATCGGCGCGATCGGCGTGTCGACGATCGCGTCCACGTCGGCCGGGTCGGTCGCGGCCAAATCCGTGACCACAGGGGCAGAGTTCCTCGGGTTCGGCGGGCCTGACGCGAAGTCCGCGGCGTTGTTGTCCGTATCCGTAGCGCCGTTGGCCGACCGGAGTGCGGCCGTTGTGTTGCTCAGTGCGGGAGCCGCGGCTGCGCCCTCGAAGAAGTTCGCGGTGCCATACCCCACGAGGTCGATGATCCGAGCCAGCTGCGGCGCGGTGCAGGTGGTTGAGCCGCCATTGCAGCCCAATGTGTCGATGCCGGTGACCAACGCGACCTTGCCCGCAGTGCCAGACATGGCGATCGGGCTCGCATCGGTGACATCAGGCGTTGGCAACGGGCTGCCTACGGCTGCCTGGCTCGCCTCCTGAACGAGCAAGTGCGCGCCCGGTGCCAGCGTCCCCGACAACTCCGTCAGCGTCGTCGCACTGCTACCGAAGTTTCCAGTGCCAGTCGCGCTGGTGTACTGCAACGACTTGCCCTCCAGCGCGACTGGCGAGGCGCCACGGTTGTAGAGCTCGATGAAGTCGTGAGTGAACGGCGCACCAGAGTTGCCCCCACCGCCGTAAACCTGGCTGATCACCAGGTCTGGGCTCACGGCTTGCGCAGGCGTAGCAGTGGACACCACGGCGAGCCCCGAAAGAGCGACTGCAATGCCAGCCAGAGCTGCGACGAAGGGGCGGCGGGGGGAACGAGCGGACATGGCTTGTCTCCGAGATCGAGGGGTAGGTGGAGCGGTGTGCGGGGGCCCGGCCGGTCGGCCTGGCCCACGATGGAGCCTGTTACTTCTTGACGACCTGGATGGTCACCTCGGCGGAGCCCTCCGCGGTGGTGGCATTCCCGAGGTACTGCACCCGCACAGTCTTCGTGCCGGTCGTGCCGAACTTTTCCAGCTTGACCACGGCACGCCCGTTCTTGAGCCTCGCCTCGTAGGTTTCGCCGCCGACCTTCACTTCGATCCGGCCGGTCGCGTCTTCGCCCTCGGCGTCGACCCGCACGATGACGCGTGCCTTGGTCTTGTCGACGACGATCTTGTCGGGGTTGACGCTGACGCTGACCGCCACCTGGGTCTTGGGCGCGGCTACTACTGGCACCAACACGTCGGTACCGGTCGTTTCACCAACGATGCGCAGCAGATGCAGCTCGCCGTCGTTGGGCAGGGTGTTCGGGATCGTGGCGGTGCCGGACTCGTCGAACGGCGTGCTCGTGAGCACGCTGGTCACCGGGACGGTGCCCATCGAGTTGGTGCCGTCGAAGACCTCGACCTCCGTGTCGACGACGTCGCCCGAGCCGGTCATCGACAGTGAGGAAAGCGTGATGGTCTCGTCGGTCGCCGTGGCCCCCACCGAGTGCTGGGCGAAGTCGATCGCCAGCGGTGCGTCTGCGGCGAACTCCTCCATGTAGTCGACCATCGCTTGCAGATCGATCTTGCCCGTGTCCGCCTTGTTGGTGCCGTTGGCGAACTCGCGGAAGTTGTCACCGCCCGAGGCGAGGAACGAGTTGACCGTGACGGAGTACGTCGCGGTCTCGCTCAGCGGCGCACCGTTCAGCCACATGCTGGTGACCCGCTCACCTTCGGGCAGGGCCGGGTCGTAGGAGTACTCGAAGCCCTCGGAGGTGCCGAGCCGCAGGAACGGGCGGGTCGGGATGTTGCCTCCGCCGTCGCGTTGCCACTGCTGCTCCAGCACTTTCTTGATCTGGGCGCCGGTCATGTCCATGTTGACCAGGGTGTTGGCGAACGGCTGGACTCCGGCCGCCTGCTTGTAGGTCACCGTCGGACCGGCCATGTTGGCGCGCAGCCCGCCCGGGTTCATGAACGCGATCTGCGCGGCGCCGGACTCCGGTCCCTCGGTCGCCCAGCGCTGCACCTCGGCGACGAGATTGCCGAGCGACGACTCGCTGCCGCGGTTCTCCACGATCTGCGGGTCGGGGTCCGGGTCGCTGTCGGTGTCCGGCTCGGACCAGCGGCCCCGATTGGCGGCCGCCGAGATGTCACCGAGCTCAACCGCACCGAGCACGTCCGCCTCTGCGACGGCATCCGCGACGATCGTCGCTGTCGCCTCGTCGGCCGGATAGTTGGGCGCGAACGGGAGCGGACCGCTGCCGTCGGGGTCGGTCTCGAGCGGCAGGATCGTCTGCGTCACTGCGGAGATCGCTCCGTCGTCGGGGTCGACCGTGAAGACGATCTGGTTGAGGTTGGTGCCGTACTGGCCCGCTGAGACGACCGGACGGTCGTGCGAGAGGCCGGTCACCGGGAAGTCGCAGTTGTACGCCAGGTGCGTGTGTCCGGAGACGATCGCGTTCACGTCGGCGCTGACGTTGTTGATGATGTCGGCCCAGGCTCCAGAGTCATCCATCGTGCCGCAGTTGGTGCCGGGGGCGCCCTCGTGCACCAGCATCACCACGACGTCGGCGCCACCGGTGACCAGGTCGGCCGCCGCGTCGTTGACCTCGGTGACGATGTCGGTGACGTCGAGCGTGGAGATGCCGGCCGGGGACACCAGCGCCGGCAGCTCCTCGGTCACCGCGCCGACGTACCCGACAGTTACGCCGCCGAGGTCGTCGGTCCAGGTCGGGGCCAGCGCGTGGGTGTTGTCAACCTTCTTGCGCAGGTTGGCGACGATGTACTCCCAGTCGGCAAGGTTCTGCACCCGCACGTTGAGGTCGTCGAAGCCCTGGTCCAGCTCGTGGTTGCCGACAGCCGAGACGTCGAGGCCGGCCTCGTTGAGCGCGTCGATGGTCGGGACGTCCTGCTGGATGAACGACTCGAAGGTGGAGGCGCCGATCAGGTCACCCGCCGCGACGAAATTGGTGTTGGCGTTCTCCGTGCGGAGCTCCTTGACCGCGCCGGCGAGTACTGCCGCGCCGGCCTCGCCGTTGCCGGTGTTGTTGGTCAGCCGGCCGTGGAAGTCGTTGGTCGCGAGGATCTGGATCTCGATCGGATCGGCGGCCTGAGCGGGAGCCGAGCCGATGATGGATAGAGAGGCCGCCGCGAGCGCCACCCCCATGAATGCTGCAAGCGATCGACGGCCGCGCCGCGACCGGGGGGTGGGAGCCACGTTTGGAACCTTTCCGAGAGGGGATTCCAGGCACCATAGCCCCGAGATACCGAAAAGGCTCCAGAACTCAGGGTGAAGTTTCGGAGATGTTCCTTCGGGCCCGAATGACGTCCCGGAAGAACTCGTATCCTGACCAGAGAGTCAGCGCGACCGCCGCCACCAGGAACGCCTGGCCGACGTAGAAGAGGCCCTCGCCGACGGTGCCGAACCGGTCGAACTCGCCGCCGTGGGCCTCGTCGCCGTGCGGGAGCGGCAGCACCAGGATGCCGATGGCCACCGCCTGCACCGTCGTCTTGATCTTGCCGAGCTCGGCGGCCTGGATGACCACGGACTTGAGAACCGACAGCCGGAGCAGGGTCACGCTCCATTCCCGGAGCAGCACGACGATGGTCACCCACCACCAGATGTCGCCCACGATCGACAGCGCGATGAAGGCCATGCCGGTGATCGCCTTGTCAGCGATCGGGTCGGCGATCTTGCCGAAGTTGGTGACCAGGCCGCGCTTGCGGGCGATGTCGCCGTCGATCTTGTCGGTCACCATCGCGAGCACGAAGATCACCCACCCGACCACCCGCCAGGTGATCGACTCCCCGTTGTCCATGAGCAGCGCCCAGCCGAAGAACGGGACGGCCGCGATCCGCAGCGTCGTCAGCGCGTTGGGCAGGTTCCAGTTGCTGCCCTGCTGAGGCGGCTGGGCCTCGCTCATGCGCTCTCCTTCGCCACCAGGTCCACGCCATCGGTCTCGACGACCGTGGCCCTGACGAGGTCACCGACCTTCGCCGGACTCCCTATCAGATAGGTGGCGCCGTCGACCTCGGGACCCTGGTGCGCTGCCCGGCCGATCACGTCGCCATCCTCGAGCGACTCGACGAGTACGTCGACCTCCTCGCCGATCCGCTCCTCGGCGCGCTGGCCGTTGAGCTCCTCGACGAGGTCGGTGACGTGGCGCACCCGGGCGGCGATCTCGTCGGCGTCCAGCTTGTCGTCGTACGACACCGCCTCGGTGCCGTCCTCGTCGGAGTAGCCGAACACGCCGGTGACGTCCATCCGGGCCGCCTCGAGGAACCCGCAGAGGATCTCGAAGTCCTTGTCGGTCTCGCCCGGGAACCCGACGATCACGTTGGACCGGACACCCGCGGCGGGAGCGAACGAGCGCACCTGGTCGAGCAGACCCAGGAAGCTCTCCGGGTCGCCGAAGCGCCGCATCCGCCGCAGCACCGTGGGGCTGGCGTGCTGGAAGGAGAGGTCGAAGTACGGCGCCACCCCGGGTGTCGTGGCGATCGCCTCGATCAGCCCCGGCCGGATCTCGGCGGGCTGGAGGTAGGAGACCCGCACCCGCTCGACGCCATCGATCGCGGCGATCTCCGGCAGCAGCGTCTCGAGGAGCCGCAGGTCGCCGAGATCCTTGCCGTAGGAGGTGGAGTTCTCCGAGACCAGGAACAGCTCCTTGGCGCCCTGGTCGGCGAGCCACCGGGCCTCGGTCAGTACGTCGCTCGGCCGCCGGCTGACGAACGAGCCGCGGAACGTCGGGATCGCGCAGAACGTGCAGCGCCGGTCGCAGCCGCTGGCCAGCTTGAGCGGGGACATCGGGCCGGAGTCGAGCCGACGGCGGTGCACCTCGGCCGGTGCGCTCGGCTCGGCCTGGCGCTCGGCGGGACTGATCGGCAGCAGCCGACGCCGGTCCTGCGGGGTGTGCGGGTGGTGCTTCTCCCCCGCGACGATCGACCGCAGCCGGGCCGCGATGTCGGGGTAGTCGTCGAAGCCGAGCACTGCGTCGGCCTCGGGCAGCGAGTCCGCGAGCTCCGCGCCGTACCGCTCGGCCAGGCAGCCGACCGCGACCACCGCACGGGTGCGGCCGTCCTGCTTGAGGTCCGCGGCCTGGAGCAGGGTGTCGACCGAGTCCTTCTTGGCCGCCTCGACGAAGCCGCAGGTGTTGACCACCACGGTGTCGGCGTCCTCTGCGTCGGCGACCAGCCGGAACCCGCCCTCCGCGAGCCGGGCGGCCAGCTCCTCGGAGTCGACCTCGTTGCGCGCGCACCCGAGGGTGAGCAGCGCAACTGAGAGGTCGGTGTCCGTCATGTCTACCGAGGAGTATGACGGCGGAACAGGTGCGAGGACGAACCGGCGAAGGGGTGGCTGGATCCGACGCCCGGCTAGCTACTCCGCCGCGTACGTGCCCGAGGTCTCGTGCCCGGTGTCGCCGAGGGCGCCGCGCTCCTCGCCGTCGATGGTCGCGGTCACCGAGCCGTCGCTGGTCCAGACCCGGACGGGTGGGGAGACGTCCAGGCTGGCGCTCTGCCCGAAGGCAAGCTCACCATCGAACACCAGGTCGCCCTGGCCGTCGCGCACCTTCAGCTTCGCACCGCCACCGGCCGCGGTGAACACCACCGGGATTTCGGCGGCCGCGCCGGCGCCCTGCCCGCCGTGGCTCGGGGAGCCGTTGAGGACCGGCGCCTTGCCGAGCTCGACCGGCCCGTCCTCGATCAGGCGGGCGATCGACCAGACCAGGACGGCGGCCATCACGGCGGCCACCAGCACCGACCAGTTCGGGCCGCCGCGGGTGCCGCGGATCGAGCCGCCCTTGCCGGTGGCCAGCTCGGCCTCGAACACTCGGCGCGGGTCGATCGGTGCGTCGGCGTAGTGCTCGTCGTAGGACCGCAGCAACGGCGCTGCGTCCGTGCCCAGCACCCGGGCCAGGGTCCGCAGGTGACCGCGGGCATAGAAGTCGCCGCCACAGGGGGCGAAGTCGTCGATCTCGATCGACTCGATGACGTGCGGCCGGATCCGGGTGCGCTCGGCCAGCTGGTCGACCGAGAGGCTGAGCCGGCGCCGAGCGGCGGCCAGCTCGGGTCCGATGACCGGGTCGGTGACGCGGAGGTCCTCGATCACCTCGGTGGGCTCGGGCTCGGGGTCGGCAACCACGCCGATCGCGACGACCGACTCGACCCAGTCGGCGTCGGGGTCGCGCTGCAGCTCGGCCACCTCGGGGAGGCTCGACACCGGCAGGGCGACCGGGTGGTGCTTGAGCGCGTTGGCCCCGGCGGTGAGGTGCCGCATCTCGGCGCGTACGCCGACGGCGATCCGCCGCAGGTGGCTGGGGCTGTAGTCGCGAGAGCGGGTGCGCGGCGGCCGGTGCTCGTCGGTCGAGGCTCCCGACGGCGGCCCGTCGTCGGGAGGGGTGTCCTCGGGGAACGGCTCCAGCTCGACCACCTCGGTGGTGCTGCCCGCCAGGTCGCGAAGGGCGTCGGTGAGCTCGTCCCAGTCTGCTCCGACCAGCCGGGTGGCCAACGAGAGTCGCAGGGTGAGCTCGGGGTTGCGGCCGGTGATCACCATGATCCGGCCGTCCCGCAGCAGCCCGCTGCGCGGCAGGTGCTCGATCCGGTCGACCTCGGTCCACGCGACGCCGCGCCACGAGCGCCCGGAGCGCATCCGGATGCCCTGCTGGTCGGCGAGCAGCAGCGGCGCCCGCGCGTCCAGGAACGACGTCAGGTAGAGAGCCGCGATGCCGCCGAGCACCGCCATCAGGACCCAGTCCAGCCAGCCGCCGTCCGATCCGGAGGCCCGAGCCAGGTAGGCGATCGCCAGCGCGGCAGCACCGATGCCGATGACCGCGGCGAGCGGCCCGTCGCGGCGTACCTCGACGTCTTCGTGCTCGAACCGGTCACTCATGACGACTCCCCGTGGATCGTCATGATCACCGCATCGATCTCGTCGGGCTTGACCAGTACGTCGCGCGCCTTCGAGCCCTCGCTCGGTCCGACCACTCCCCTGCTCTCGAGGATGTCCATCAGCCGGCCCGCCTTGGCGAAGCCGACCCGGAGCTTGCGCTGCAGCATCGAGGTCGAGCCGAACTGCGTGGAGACCACCAGCTCGATCGCCTGCACCACGAGGTCCATGTCGTCGCCGATGTCGTCGTCCAGCTCGCGCTTGCTCTGCTGAGCCACCGTCACGTCGTCGCGGTAGGTGGGCGCCAGCTGGCTCTTGCAGTGCTTGACCACCTGGTGGATCTCGGCCTCGGTCACCCACGACCCCTGGACGCGCACCGCCTTCGACGCACCCATCGGCAGGAACAGACCGTCACCCTGGCCGACCAGCTTCTCGGCCCCCGGCTGGTCCAGGATCACCCGGCTGTCGGTCACCGACGAGGTGGCGAACGCCAGGCGCGACGGCACGTTGGCCTTGATCAGGCCGGTGACCACATCGACCGAGGGCCGCTGGGTGGCCAGCACCAGGTGGATGCCGGCGGCCCGGGCGAGCTGGGTGATCCGGACGATCGCGTCCTCCACGTCCCGGGGCGCGACGATCATCAGGTCGGCGAGCTCGTCGACGATCACCAACAGATAGGGGTACGGCGTCGGCACCCGCTCGCTGCCCGCGGGCACCGTGACCTTGCCGGCCCGGACCGCCTTGTTGAAGTCGTCGATGTGCCGGAACCCGAAGTTGGCCAGGTCGTCGTAGCGCAGGTCCATCTCGCGGACCACCCACTGCAGCGCCTCGGCCGCCTTCTTGGCGCTGGTGATGATCGGCGTGATCAGGTGCGGGACGCCTTCGTAGGCGTTCAGCTCGACCCGCTTCGGGTCGATCATGACCATCCGCACCTCGTCAGGCGTGGACCGCATCAGCACCGAGGTGATGACGGAGTTGACGAAGCTCGACTTACCCGAGCCGGTGGCACCGGCGACCAGCAGGTGGGGCATCTTCGCCAGATTGGCCACCACGAAGCCGCCCTCGACGTCCTTGCCGAGGCCGGCCACCATCGGGTGGTGGTCGGCGCGCGCCGTGTTGGAGCGCAGCACGTCACCCAGCGACACGATCTCCTTGTCGCTGTTGGGGATCTCGATGCCGATCGCGGACTTGCCGGGGATCGGGCTGAGGATCCGCACGTCGGCCGAGGCCACGGCGTACGCGATGTTCTTGGAGAGGGCGGTGACCTTCTCGACCTTGACGGCCGGGCCGAGCTCGACCTCGTAGCGGGTCACGGTGGGTCCGCGCATGTAGCCGGTCACCTGGGCGTCGATGTCGAACTCCTCGAGCACCTGGGTGAGCCGCTCGACCACCTCGTCGCTGGCCTTCGAGCGCGCCTTGTGCGGCGAACCCGGCTTGAGCACGTCGTTGGCCGGCAGCGTGTAGGCGATGTCGCCGGACAACGCGAGCTGCTCGACCCGCGCCGGGATCGGCGTGTGCGGCGGCGGCTCGAGCTCGCCGGTGGTCTCCGCGTCAGCAGCGGCCGCGGCATCCTGCTCGGGCTCGGCGGCGTCCTTCTTGCGGCGCTTCTTCCGTTCGCGATCCTCCAGGACCGGGCTGTCGTAGGCGGGGTCGCCGAGGTCCAGGCCATCGAGGTCGGGGTCCTTGCGACGCCGGCGGATCGGCTGCGTCTCCTCTGACATCCCCGCTTCGGCGTCGTCCCGGTTGCGGCCGAGGACCCGATCGCGGAGGGCGGCGAGTCGCTCCGGCACCTTGTAGACCGGGGTCGCGGTGATCACGAGGACCCCGAAGAACGCGAGCAGCACCAGCAGGGGAACCACGATCAGGTCCGAGCGCAGCAGGTCGAGCAGCAGGGACGAGACGACGAAGCCGACGGCCCCACCGCCGTCCCGGAGCGGGGTGGTGTCGCCACCGATCGGCTCCGGGCTGCCGTTGGCGATGTGCACCAGGCCGAGCACGCCGAAGCAGAACGACGTCCAGCCGATCACCTGGCGTCCGGCCGGACCGTTGCGGACCGGGTCGCGCATGACACGCCAGCCGATCAGCACCACCAGCAGCGGCACCAGCCAGCCGACCTTGCCGACCGAGCCGGAGACCACGGTGCGGACGAATTCGAGCAGGCCACCGGGAGCCCCGAACCAAACCGCGGAGGCGATCACGATCGCCAACCCGAAGAGGAACAGGCCGGCGCCGTCGCGACGGTGCTCCGGGTCGAGGTCGCGGGCCGTGTGCCCGATGCCGCGCGCGGCCGAGCCGACGCCGTGGGCAACTCCCAGCCAAATGGCGGTCAATCCCCGGAACAGCGCGTGGAAGAACCGCGAGATCGGGCCGGGTCCGTTGCGCACGGCTCGCGGCGCCGGCCGCCGCTTCGCGGCAGGTCGACGCTTGCTGTTCTTCTTCTTCGTACTCCGGGTTCGCGTGCCTGAGCCACCTCGACCGCCACTTTTCGACCTGGACGAGGACGTGCTCCTGCTCCGCGACCCCGGCGGGGAAGACGTACGGGTCGCCATGGTCACCACACTAGGGCGCAGTCACACCAGTCACACGCACCACAGGGAGCGTGTCGGGTCAGCGTTCGTTACGCCTCGATGACGATCGGGATGATCATCGGGCGGCGGCGGTGAGTGTTGCTCACCCAGCGGCCGACGACCCGGCGCACGGTCTGCTGGAGCTGGTACTCGTCGGTGTTGCCCTCGCGCACCGCGAGGTCCAGGGCGTCGATGATCGGCTGCTTGACCGCGTCGAACGTCGAGTCGTCCTCGGCGAAGCCGCGGGCATGGATCTCGGGGCCGCCGGCGACCTTGCCGCTGACGGAGTCGATCACCACGATCACGGAGATGAAGCCCTCCTCGCCGAGGATCCTGCGGTCCTTCAACATGCTCTCGGTGATGTCGCCGACCGAGGCGCCGTCGACGAACACGTAGCCGCACTCGACCTTGCCGGCGATCGAGGCGACCCCGTCGATGAGGTCGATGACCACGCCGTCCCCGGCGATCACCACGTTCTCGACGCCGGTCTGCCGGGCCAGGGCGGCGTTGGCCAGGAGGTGCCGGATCTCGCCATGGACCGGGAGCACGTTCTTCGGCTTCACGATGTTGTAGCAGTAGAGCAGCTCACCCGCGCTGGCGTGGCCGCTGACGTGCACCATCGCGTTGCCCTTGTGGACGACCCGGGCGCCCCAGCGGGCCAACCCGTTGATCACCCGGTAGACGGCGTTCTCGTTGCCCGGGATCAGGCTCGAGGCGAGCAGGACGGTGTCGCCCTCCTCGATGTGCACGAAGTTGTGGTTGCGCTGGGCGATCCGGCTCAACGCGCTCATCGGCTCGCCCTGCGAACCGGTGGAGATCAGCACCTGCCGCTCCGGCGGCAGGTCGGCGAGCTCCTTGGCCTCGACCATGACCCCGCCCGGGACGGTGAGATAGCCGAGGTCGCGGGCGATGCCCATGTTGCGGACCATCGATCGGCCGACGTACGCGACCTTGCGGTCGTGGGCCACGGCGGCATCCAGGACCTGCTGCACCCGGTGCACGTGGGAGGCGAAGCAGGCCACGATCACCCGCTGCTTGGAGTCGCGGAAGACCTGGTCGATCACCGGGGAGATCGACTTCTCTGCCGGGGTGAAGCCCGGGGTCTCGGCGTTGGTGGAGTCGGTGAGGAAGAGGTCGACCCCCTCCTCCCCCAGCCGCGCGAACGCGCGCAGGTCGGTGATCCGACCGTCCAGCGGCAGCTGATCCATCTTGAAGTCGCCGGTGTGCAGTACCAGGCCGGCACCGGTGCGGATCGCCACCGCCAGCGCGTCGGGGATCGAGTGGTTGACCGCCACGAACTCGAGCTCGAACGGGCCGAGCGTCAGCGTGTCGCCCTCGCGCACCTTGTGGTGGACGGTCTCCCGAAGCCGGTGCTCGCGCAGCTTGCTGTCCAGCAGTGCCAGGGTCAGCTCGGAGCCGACGAGCGGGATGTCCTGCCGCTCGCGCAAGAGGTACGGCGCCGCGCCGATGTGGTCCTCGTGCCCGTGGGTCAGGACCAGCGCCTCGACGTCGCCGAGCCGGTCTCGGATCGACGTGAAGTCGGGAAGGATCAGGTCGACGCCGGGGTGGTGGTCCTCGGGGAACAGCACGCCACAGTCGACGATGAGCAGCCGGCCGTCGTACTCGAAGACGGTCATGTTGCGACCGATCTCGCCGAGCCCTCCGAGCGGGATGACCCGCAGACCCCCCTTCGGCAGTTCAGCCGGTGCGGACAGTTCGGGGTGGGGGTGACTCAAGTGGAATCCTTGTCTGAGGTCAGATGAGACCCGAGGCCGCGAGCCCTGCACGCAGCGCCGCCACCTCCGAGTCGTCCAGCGGCACGAGGGGTGCGCGCACGTTGCGGTTGTCGAGTACGCCGAGCAGCTGGAGCGTGGCCTTGGCGGTGGTGGCCCCGTAGTTCGGAACCCCCATCACCGCCTCCATCGCCGGGACCAGTCGGGTGAAGATCTGCAGGGCCTCGGCGTGGTCGCCGGCGGTGTAGGCATCGGCCATGGCCGCGAACTCTTTGCCGGCCGCGTGGGCGACGACGCTCACGAAGCCGCAGCCGCCGTGCGCCAGCCAACCCAGGTTGGCGACGTCGTCACCGGAGTAGAGGGCGTATCCCATCTCGATCAGCTTCACGCCGCGCACGTAGTCGCCGACGGCATCCTTGACCGCGACGACGGGCTCCCAGGTGATCGCCTCGGCGTACGTCGACAGCGCGATCTCGGTGGCGGTGCGACTCGGGACGTCGTAGAGCATCACCGGCACGCCGGTGGCCTCCACGACGCTGCGGAAGTGGTGCAGCAGCCCGGCCTGGCTGGGCTTGTTGTAGTAGGGCGTGACGAGCAGCAGCCCGTCGACGCCGATCTTCTCCGCTTGGAGGGCCAGCTCGACGGAGTGGGCGGTCGAGTTGGTGCCGACGCCGGCGATCACGGTCGCCCGGTCGCCCACGGCGTCCTTGACCGCGGCCAGGATCTGCCCGTCCTCGGCGACGCTGGTCGTCGGGGACTCGCCGGTCGTGCCCGACACGACGACACCGTCGTTGCCGTTGTCGACCAGGTGGCGGGCGATGGCCGCGGTGCCCTCGAGATCGACGGAGCCGTCGTCGGCGAAGGCGGTGGCCATCGCGGTCAGGACCCGGCCGAAAGGCGTGGCGGGTGCGGTCGTCATGGGCTCAGGTTATCGCTGCGGCCTGCGGAAGTAGGTCAGCCGCCACCAGACGGAGGTGGTCGAGGTCCGCGAGGTCGAGCACCTGGAGGTAGAGCCGCTGGCTGCCGAGGGCGGCGTACCGGCCGATCTTGTCGAGGACCTCCGAGGGCGTGCCGGCCAGGCCGTTCTCGCGCAGCTCGCCCGGTTCGCGGCCGATCGCCTTGGCCCGCTGGGCGATCTCCTGCTCATCCGCGCCGACGCAGAGCACCAGTGCGTTGGAGTAGATGAGTGAGTCGGGATCGCGATCCCGCGCCTCGCACGCCTCTCGCACCCGCGCGAACTGGGCCTCCGTCACCACCTCGTCGACGAACGGCAGGTTGAACTCGTCGGCGTACGTCGCGGCCAGTGCGGGCGTACGACGCGGGCCCTTGCCGCCGATCAGCACCGGCGGCTTGGCCTGGACCGGCTTCGGCAGCCCGGGGCTGTCGGCCACCTGGTAGTGCTTCCCCTCGTAGGAGAAGCCACCCTCGGTCGCCCAGAGCCCGGTGATGATGGCGAGCTGGTCCTCGAGCCGGTCGAACCGCTCACCGGTGTCGGGGAACGGGATGCCGTACTTCTCGTGCTCCTCCTTGAACCAGCCGGCGCCGATCCCGAGCTCGACGCGGCCGCCGCTCATCTGGTCGACGTTGGCCACGCTGATCGCGAGCGGGCCGGGATGCCGGAAGGTCGCGCTGGTCATCATCGTGCCGAGCCGGATCGTGCTGGTGTCACGGGCCAGTCCGGCCAGGGTGACCCAGGCGTCGCTCGGTCCTGGCAGCCCCTCGGTGCCCATCCCGAGGTAGTGGTCGGAGCGGAAGAACGCCCCGAAACCGAGCCGTTCGGCCTCCAGGGCGACGGTCAGCAGGTCGTCGTACGTCGCGCCTTGTTGGGGTTCGGTGAAGATCCGCAGCTCCATGGCTCCCAGCCTGTCAGAGCCTCAATGCAGGTGGTCGGCGAGCCGGCCCTCGGGTCCGAACAGCTCGTCCCGCCACCGATCCAGCAGGTCGCTGGCGTCGATGTCGTCGGGGTGGAAGCCCTCGCGGGTGTAGGCGCGGAGGTGCTGGATCACGTCGCGCTCGAGGAACGGCGAGTGCCGCAGCCTGGCGAAGCTGCGGAAGAGCCGCACCGGGTTGTACGTCGACCGGTCGGTCAGCAGCATCGACAGCAGAGTCGCCACGACGACCAGGCCGAGCAGGCCGACGCTCATGATCCGGAAGCCCCAACGCCGCATCCGCTCGGTGCCTCCGACGGCGCGGTAGGCGTCGAACGCGACCGCCTTGTGCTCGGACTCCTCCAGCGCGTGCCACAGCAGGATCGACCGGACCTCGGTCTCCCCCAGCAGGGCCTGGGCCGCAGGCTTGCGCAGCAGCGCCTCCGCGATTGTCGCCGTGTAGTGCTCCAGGGCGGCGGTGTAGGCGAGCCGGAGCTTCGGCGGCAGCCGCTTCTCGGCGTCCAGCAGCGACCACTTCACGTACCGGGAGATCCGGTGAGTGGGGTAGCCCATCTCCTGCAGCCGCAGGTTGAGCTCGCGGTGCTCGCGACCGTGGGTGACCTCCTGGCCGATGAACCCGGCAACCTGCTGCTTGAGCTCGGGGTCGGTGATCTGGTCGCTGAAGTTGCGCACCGAGCGGACGAAGAAGTCCTCACCGGGCGGGAACGTCGCGGAGAGCACCGCCACGACGTGGCTCATCACCAGGTCGCCGTCGACGTAGTGCTTGCGCAGCGCGCCCTCCGGATAGGCGAACCTGATTCGCCGGGTGTGCACGTCGCGGTGCGGTACGCCCATGGCCGTCAGCATCTCGCGTTTCCCGCGTCTTGACGACACCCCGGTTGCGGAGCGGGGCCGGAGCCGCTGGACTTCGCGCATGGCTAGGGAGCTCCCCTCCGGTCTCGTCACGTTCGCGTTCGTGGACGTGGTCGAAAGCACCCGCCTGCTCAGCGAGTACGGGGACGCCTTCGCGGAGCGGCTCGACGAGCTCCAGTCGGTGATCCGGTCCCGCACCGAGGGCCATGGCGGACGCGTGGTGAAGACCGAGGGCGACGGGGCGTTCCTTGCGTTCGACTCGACCTCCGGCGCCGTGGCAACACTGCTGGACCTGCACGACGCGACCGAGGCCGCCGAGGGGCCCGAGCCCCGGCTACGCCTCCGATGTGGGGCCCACAGCGGGCACGCGGTGCCGGTGGCCGGCGACTACATCGCGCTCGCGGTCAACATCGCCGCACGCGTGAGCTCCGCCGCCCGGAACGGTCAGGTACTGGTCACCAGCGACGCGCTGGACGGAGACCGGCCAGCGGTCGAGACGGGCACGTTCCTGCTCAAGGGCATCCCCGAACCCGTCACCCTGTGGCGTCTGGCCGGCGACGACCTCCCACCCCAGGCCACGCCGTACCGCCGCACCAACGTCGCCGACTCCCGCACCTCCTTCATCGGCCGGTCGCAAGAGCTCACCAGGCTGCGCACGACGCTGGCCGACCCTGGCCTCGTCACGCTCCTCGGCCCGGGTGGTGTCGGCAAGACCCGGATCTCCCACGAACTCGCGCTCGCGGACCGCGACACCTGGCCCGGCGGCGTCTGGATGGCCGAGCTGGCGCCGGTGGCGGACGACGCTGGAGTGCACGGCGCCGTGGGCGCGGCGCTCGGCCTGACCGATGTCACTCCTGTGGACGTGCAGGCCGAGTTGGTCCGCCGTGGCCGCACGCTGCTCGTCCTGGACAACTGCGAGCACCTCCTGGAACCGGCGGCCGAACTCGTCGACACCCTGCTCACCGAGTGCCTGGAGCTCTCGGTACTCGCCACGAGTCGGGAGGCGCTCTCCATCGTCGGCGAGCAGGTAGTGCGCCTTTCCCCGTTGTCGACGGCCGAGTCCGGTGAGCTGTTCCGGCAGCGCGCCGAAGTCGCGGTCGACGAGGGCGTGCTCGTCGAGATCAGCGAACTTCTGGACGGACTGCCGCTCGCCGTCGAGTTGGCGGCGCCGTACGCCGGCCGCCTCGCTGCCGAGGATCTCCGCTCGCTGGTGGCCGAGTCGTCCGGTGGACTCCGCAGGCGCTCCGGCCCCGAGCGGCAGCGAGACCTGGAGGCACTTGTGCGCTGGAGTCTCGATCGGTTGGACGCCACGGATCGGGCCGCCCTGCTGGCACTTTCAGTGTTCCCGGGCCGGTTCACCGGCACCATGGCGCAGTTCGTCCTGGACGCGCTTGAGGTGGGGCCGGCGTCGGTCGTGCTCGCTGACCTGGTGGGGAAGAGCCTCGTCGACCTCGATGGAGACGAGTACCGCATGCTCGTCACCATCCGAGCCGTCACCGCGGCCCTCCTCTCGGGACAACCGGCACTTGCGGTTCGCGCCGAACGGGGGCTGATCGACTGGGCCACGGCCTTCGGCGACGATCGCTTCGAGATCATGACGTTCCACGACGAGATTTCGGCAGACCAGGCGCTTGCCGCGCTCGAGGCGCTGGGACGCGCGGAGGCAATCGAGCGAACAGGTACCGGAACCCTGTGGCACTTCATCGCCATCACATCGTCCCTTCGGATCGAGATCGGCATACGGGCGAAGGTGCTTGCGGAGACGTTCCTGGCACGCGGCGGCCCGGACCGCAGCTACGACGAGGCGATTCAACTGGCTGCCGCCAGCTTGATCTGCTTCCAACAGTTCGGCGGCAAACTCACGCCCTCATGGCACGAGCGCCTGGATGCTGTGGTCGCAGAGTTCCCGCAGAGCCGGGCTGCTGTTGAAATCCACGGTGTCCTGGGTCGTCACTACTTCGACTTGGGCGACCTCGATGCGTCCGAGCAGCAGTGGAGGGAAGCGGCCAAGATCGTGGAGGGCGACGACCGGCTCACTGGTCTACTCCCCACCGTCTGGGACCGCCTCTCCTTTGTAGAGGTCAAGCGGGGCGACATGGACGCGGCGATCGAGCTGACCATCCGCAGCATTGACGCGGACGCTGCCGCAGGGACGCCGCACCTCGCGATCAACGCGTTGCTCAACCTGTCGACCATGCTTCTCGACACCGGGAATCCGGAAGGCGCTCTCACTACCGCTCAGCAGGCGCTGGGGTACGCGAAGTCGGCGAAGTACCGCGGCTACGCGTTGGGGTGCATCTCCTGGGCGTCCGCAGACCTAGGGCGGCGCGAGGACGCGCTACTCGCGGCCTACCAGGCGATCGAGGCCTTGGAACCGTTCGCCGCCAACCCTGACGTGGGGGAAGACGTCGAACGGACCCGACGGGTCATCGCCGAGCTCGAGTGAGTCGGCTCAGCCGCGCCGCCACCAGACCAGGTCGAACTCCGCGCGCGATTCGCGCCGGATCTCGACCCACTCGTCCCGGTCGAACGGTGGGTAGAACGTGTCGCCCTCGGGCGCCAGCCTGACCTCGGTGAGGATCTGCTCGTCGGCGGATGGCAGCGCCAGCGCGTATATCGCGGCTCCGCCGGCGACGTACACGTCCCCCGGGAGGTCGGCGGCCAGCTTCAGTGCCTCGTCGTACGACGTCGCCACGAGCACCCCTTCGGCGGACCAGGCCGGGTCGCGGGACAGGACGATCGTGGTGCGGCCCGGCAGCGGCCGGCCGATCGATTCGTACGTCGCCCGGCCCATCACCAGGGTGTGCCCGAGCGTGGTCGCCTTGAAGTGCGCGAAGTCGTCCGGCAGGTGCCACGGGATGGTGCCGGCGTCGCCGATCACGCCGTTCTCTGCGACCGCGGCGATCAGCACGATCCGCTTAGACGGCAATGGGCGCCTTGATGCCGGGATGCGGGTCGTAGCCGGTGACCGAGATGTGCTCGAGGTCGAACTCGTCGAGCGCGGTGACCGACGGGTCCAGGACCAGCGTCGGCAGCGGCCGCGGGTCGCGGGTGAGCTGCAGCTGGGCCTGCTCGAGGTGGTTGTTGTAGAGGTGTGCGTCACCGAGCGTGTGCACGAAGTCGCCGACGCCGAGGCCGGTGACCTGGGCGACCATGTGAGTGAGCAGGGCGTACGACGCGATGTTGAACGGCACTCCGAGGAAAACGTCGGCCGAGCGCTGGTAGAGCTGGCAGGAGAGCCGGCCGTCGGCGACGTAGAACTGGAAGAGCGCGTGGCACGGGGCGAGCGCCATCTGCGGGATGTCGGCGACGTTCCAGGCCGAGACGATGTGCCGCCGGGAGTCGGGATCGCGGCGGATCTGCTCGACGATCTGGGCGATCTGGTCGACGTGCGCGCCGTCCGGCGTCGGCCATGAGCGCCACTGGTAGCCGTAGACCGGCCCCAGGTCACCGTCGGCGTCCGCCCACTCGTCCCAGATCGACACCCCGCGGTCCTGCAGCCACTTCACGTTGGTGTCGCCGCGTAGGAACCACAACAGCTCGGCGAACACCGACCGGGTGTGGACCTTCTTCGTGGTGACGAGCGGGAATCCCGCGGTCAGGTCGAAGCGCATCTGGTGGCCGAAGACGCTGCGGGTGCCGGTGCCGGTGCGGTCGCCCTTCTCGACGCCCTCGTCGAGGATCCGGCGGAGGAGATCGAGGTAGCCCTGCACGGTGCCAACTTAACCGAGGGCCTTCGTGTCGTCATGCGGTTGGCGTGTTCAGGGTGTGTGCATCGCAAGGCGGCGGAGCGCAAGCATGCTGGGCGCACGTTCAGCGACGCCAACGCAGCGAGGTGCGTGCCTGGGGGAGAGCAGGAGTGAGCGAGCACCGCCGGGCGGGAAGAACGCGACCAGCCGGCACTCGTCGTACGGCGCCTCGCAGCGTTGTACCTCGCTGACCCGGGCGCCCGGGGGCTCGACCAGCAGCATCACCGAGCCGTCGGCAGCGAACCGCGCGGCGGACACGCTCCGGGGCTCCTCGACGTCGAGCTGGATCGGGCTCTCGGTCAGCGTGTTGTAGAGCCTGACCCGGGATGTGTCGGCGCCGCCGCCCTCGCGGATGAGGGCGTAGGGCCCGTAGCGATCCAGCTCGCCGGGCAGCCGGGGGTCGCTACGCGGGGTCGATCACGCCGTCCCGCAGGTCGACGCGGATGAAGTTCTCTCCGTGGGTGAGGTAGGCCAGGTCCTCCTCGACGAAGGCGATCCGGCTGGACGACTCGCTCAGCTCGCGCTCGAGCACCCGCTCGTCGGTCGCCAAGTCGTAGAGCACCAGTTCCGGGACGACCGGATCGACCCACACCACCTGGTCCGCCTCGTCGAAGACCGCGAACGTGGCCTCGAGCCCCATCGTCGCGATCCGCACACGCTCGCCGTCCCGAGAGACCGTGATCAGGTTGCCGCGGACGTCGAGGTAGACCGCACCGTCGCCCCACTGAGCGAACTCGCGGACGTCGCGGACCTCGACCTGGGTCTGCGGGAGGTACAGGCTGCCGTCGGCGTACCACGCCATCGGGGACGGGTTGGGGTACGCGATGCTCTCGGCGGTCGCGAACTGTTCCGGACCCTCCTCAGTCGTCGGTTCCTCGCGGTTCGCCACGAGCAGCGCCACCAGTCCGGCGACCAGCAGCAGGGCGAGGCCGGACGCGATCGAGGTCTTCAGCCGACGACGCCGGCGGCTGGCTGATGCCGCGATCAGCGCCTCGATCGGCGGCGGGTCCACCGGGACCTGCTCGAGGACCGGCCCCAGCTCGGGGACGGATCCGTACTCGGGGCGGCGTACCGGCACACCGGTCAGGTCGCGGATCTGGTCCGGCGCCAGCCCCACGACCCGCTCGAGCACCAGGGCTCGGCGATCGGCCACCTGCATCACGTCCAGCTGCGCCTCGACCTCCGGCCACCCCGCCTCGGCAAGGTCCTCGACCTCGGACTGGGGCACCGGCTCGGTCCACCAGGCGTCCCTCCGCCGGTCCCACCGATCGAAGAGCTCCCGGACGACGTGCACGTCGATGTCTGCCCACTCGTCGCGCCCGTCCCAGTCGTCATGGACCCGCGAGAGCGTGTCGGCCGTGCCGTCGTGCGCCGGGCCGGGGGGCGCTCCGATGCCGATCAGGCACCGCACCAGCTGGGCCCAGCGCGCGGAGACGTACGACGTGAAGTCCAGGTCGTCCGTCATCGTTGCTACGCGCTGAGAGACATCGGCCCGTAGACCTGTCGCTCCAGCTCGAAGAGCGTGACCGCAGCGACGCCGACCTCGGCCAGCTCGCTCCAGATCTCGCCCACCCAGGACTCCGCGTCGGCCTGGCTGGCGAACCGCTGATCCGCGAGCTCGCCCGACACCTCGACCTCGTCGCCGGCCGAGTCCTCCAGCCGCCACCACCACGGCCGCTCGGCGGGGTTGGGCTTGCGGAAGGTGGCGGGCTGGTCGGGGAGGTTCACGACGAGCCCTCACGCACGGAGGTGTCCACGAACGGCAGCGTCGTGACCTGGAAGATCTCGCGCCGCCCGCGCACGTCGACGCCGACCTGGGCATCGGGGGCGATCACTGTGGAGAGCAGCGCCAGCCCGATCCCGCATTTCAGCGTCGGGGAGAACGTGCCGGACGTGACCTCGCCGAGCAGCACATCGGGTGTCAGGCTCACCGACATGTGCGGCCGCGGGATGGCTCGGCCGGTGGACTTGATCGCCACCAGCCGCCGCCGCGGCCCGGCCTCCTTCTCCTGGAGCAGCGCGTCCTTGCCCCAGAACGTCTCCTTGCCCCAGCCGACCGCCCAGCCCAGCCGGGCCTCGTTGGGGGTGACCTGCAAGGAGATGTCCTGCCCGTGCAGCGGGTAGCCCATCTCGGTCCTCAAAGTGTCGCGAGCGCCGAGCCCGCAGGGGAGGATGCCGAACTCCGCGCCGGCGGACATCAGCCGGTCCCACAGCACGCCGGCCGCCGCGTTGGCGCCGATCAGCTCGTAGCCGCGCTCGCCGGTGTAGCCCGTGCGGCAGACCACGACGTCGTTGCCCTCGACCGAGGTCTCCGCGAAGGTCATGTAGTCGTGCCCGACCGGCAGTCCCGCTCTCGTCAGGACCTCGTCGGAGTGGGTGCCCTGGACCGCGAGCACGAAGTCGTCGCGGTGGTGATTGCGCACGGTGACGCCCTCTGGTGCGCCGGCCTCCAGGCGGCGGACGACCTCGCTGGTGTTGGCCGCGTTGGGCACGAGCAGGACGTGTCGTCGTCGTGGAAGTAGGCGATCAGGTCGTCGACGATCCCGCCGGTCTCGTCGTCGCAGCAGAGGGTGTACTGCGCCCGGCCGGGCTTGATCTTGCCGAGGTCGTTGGTCAGGGTCGCGTTGACGTACGCCGCCGCGCCGGGGCCAGACACGATCGCCTTGCCGAGGTGGCTGACGTCGAAGATCCCGACGCTTTCGCGGACCGCGGTGTGCTCCTTGACGACGCCGGCGGGGTACTCCAGAGGCATCGTCCAGCCGCCGAACTCCGCGAACTTCGCGCCGAGCGCCTCGTGCCGATCGTGCAACGGGGAACGCAGCAGATCGGTCTCCTCAGCCATGGCCGGAAACTTACAGGAGAGCGCTGGCTATCCTGCGCCTGATGAGCACCTACACGCTGCGCACCGCCAACCCCGCCAAGACCCGAGCCGATGCGGTCGTGGTGGGGGTGCTCTCGGGGGACGGCGGGCCGACGATCGCGCCCGGGGGTGAGCCGGTCGCGAAGGCCTACGGGCGGAAGTTCGCGCCGCTGCTCGCGACGCTCGACGTGAAGGGGAAGCCGGGCGAGGTCGTCCGGGTCCCCACCGCCGGTGTCATCTCCTCGCCGATGCTGGTGCTGGTCGGCCTCGGCTCCGAGGTCACTGCCGACGGCGTACGCCGCGCGGCCGGCGTAGCTGCCCGGTCCGCGACCAACGCGGCCTCCGTGGCGCTGGCCCTGCCCGCCGACTCCCCGGAGCTGGTGCGCGCGGTGACCGAGGGCCATCGGCTCGGCGGCTACACGTTCACGACGTACAAGAAGAAGGCGAAGCGGACCGCGCCTGGCGACGTCGTGGTGCTCAGCCCGGCCGCGCGTCGCAAGGACGCGGTGGCGGCGTTCGAGGAGGCCCAGCTGCTGGCGGAGGCGGTCGCGACCACTCGCGACTGGGTGAACATGCCGCCCGGCGACTTCACCCCGCAGGCGTTCGCGGAGGCCGTCGTCGAGGCCGCCGCGCCGTACGCGAAGGGCAGGGGCAAGGTCACCGTGAAGGTGCTCGACGACAAGAAGCTCGCCGAGCTCGGCTGCGGCGGGCTGCTCGGCGTCGGCGGCGGGTCGGCCGCTCTCCCGCGCCTGGTCGAGCTGACCTATGCGCCGCGCGGCGCCAAGCAGCACCTGGCGCTCGTCGGCAAGGGCATCACGTACGACTCGGGCGGCCTCACCATCAAGCCGGGATCGAGCATGGGCGACATGAAGTCCGACATGGCCGGCGCCGCCGCGGTGGCCCAGGCCGTGCTCGTGATCTCCCGGCTCGGGCTGCCGCTGAAGGTCAGCGGGTTCCTCCCGATGGCCGAGAACATGATCGGCGGCGCCTCGATGCGGCCCGGCGACGTGCTCACGTTGTACGGCGGCACCACCGTCGAGGTGCTCAACACGGACGCCGAGGGGCGCCTCGTGCTGGGCGACGCCCTGGTGATGGCCACCGAGCGCAAGCCCGACGTGATCCTCGACGTGGCCACCCTGACCGGCCACATGGTCGTCGCGCTCGGCGACAAGCTCGGCGGGGTGATGGGCGATCCCGACATCGTCGACCGGGTGCTCACCGCCTCGGCGGCCGCGGGTGAGGACAACTGGCCGATGCCGATCCCCGAGCACATGGACGAGCGGATCCACAGCAGCAAGATCGCCGACCTCGCCCAGCACGACTGGATCCGCTGGGGCGGTGGGCTGTTCGCGGCCGCCTTCCTGCGCGAGTTCACCGCCGGGATCCCGTGGGGGCACCTGGACATCGCGGGGCCGTCGTTCAACAGTGGCGGCGCCTACGGGCACGTGACCTCTGGCGGCACCGGAGTCTCGGTCACCACGCTGGTGGAGTTTGCCCGGGCGATGGTCTCCTAGCGGAGGAGTGAGCGCTCGGTCGGCAGCGCCCGGATCGTCTGCTGGACCGGCCCGGGCGGTGGCGCCCCGCGGTCGATGCGGACGGTGACGTCCACGCCTTCGACGACGGGCAGTCTCGGGAACGTGTTGTCCGCATGCAGGGTGCGGAGCAACGCGACCGGGGCGTCCTCGGAGTCCGCCGGGGTGCCGTCGTAGACGGTGATGGTGAGCTCGGGCGCGGACCCGCCGGACCGCTCCGAGGGCAGGTCGAGCGCTTGTCGGCTCGAGCAGCAGCACGTCGTCGCTGTCGATCATGGTGTCGACGGCGGCCGGGCCATGCTCCTTCCAGACCGGGCCGTCGTAGAAGTCGGTCAACGCCTGCCGGCGGCTCTCCATGTCGGCGAACCCGCGCAGCCACACGAACCAGTCGGGGCGGTCGAGGTCGCGGAACTGCCCGATGACCCGCATCCCGCAGGCCTCCTGGGTCTCCACCAGCTCGCGATCGAACACCTCGATCAGGTCGTCCGTGCGACCGGGCTTCAGCAGGTACTGGCGCAGCTCGACCACACGGATGTCCACAGTGGGCACCGTAGGGACGGCCGCCGACATCGCTCGCCTGTTAGAGCCCCTGCTGCTTCTTGCGGCGGTTGAAGTCACGCATCCGCTGCGGGATGCCGACCACCGCGGCGTCGTACGACGGCACCTGGTGCTTGTTGCAGAAGTCGTGTGCCCAGCCCACCGACGGCACCCGCCGCCGGGTCCACTCCCCGTCGTGCGCGACGAGCAGCAGGGTCACCTCGCTGACCGCGGTCCGGGGCTCGACGAACCCCTCGACCCCCCGCCGGTTGGCGACGAACTCGTGCAGGTGCTGCTCATCGACCTTGTCGGAGGCACGCACCCGCGTGGAGCCGGTGCGGGCCGCATCGCGTGCAGGTCCACTCATGCGCGTTTGCGACCCGCGGCGGAACCGGTCCAGGAAACCCATGCGGCCAATACTGCCCAATGAGCCCAGCCGGTGTCCGATGGATGCGCTACCGGGGGTAGTGCAAGGATGGGCGAGACCTATCTCATGATGAATCTCACGGAGGGTTGAGAGTGGCCGACGGCAACTTCGACGTACTCATTCTCGGGGCGGGATCGGGGGGTTACGCCTGCGCTCTGCGCGCGGCTCAGCTCGGCCTGAGCGTCGGCCTGGTCGAGAAGGGCAACCTGGGCGGCACCTGCCTGCACGTCGGTTGCATCCCCACCAAGGCGCTGCTGCACGCGGCCGAGATCGCGGACTCCACGCGTGAGTCGGCCGAGTTCGGGGTGAAGGCCACCCTCGACGGCATCGACATGGCCGGCGTGAACTCCTACAAGGACGGCGTGGTGTCCCGGCTGTTCAAGGGCCTGGCCGGGCTGATCAAGTCCCGCGGCATCACCGTGATCGAGGGCGAGGGTCGGCTGACCGGGCCGAAGCAGGTCACCGTCGACGGCACCGCCTACACCGGCCGGCACGTCGTGCTCGCCTCCGGGTCCTACGCGCGGAGCCTGCCGGGTCTGGACATCGACGGCGACCGGGTGCTCACCTCCGAGCACGCGCTGAGGCTCGAGTCGGTGCCGGCGTCTGTCGTCGTACTCGGCGGCGGCGTGATCGGCTGCGAGTTCGCCAGCGTGTGGCGCAGCTTCGGCGCCGAAGTCACCATCGTCGAGGCGCTGCCCCGGCTGGTGCCGACCGAGGACGAGGCGTCGTCGAAGGCGCTCGAGCGGGCGTTCCGCAAGCGCGGCATCGTTTTCCGGACCGGCACGCCGTTCCAGAGCGTGAAGACCACCGACAGCGGGGTCGCGGTCACGGTCGAGGGCGGCGACGTGATCGAGGCCGACCTGCTGCTGGTCGCCGTGGGCCGCGGCCCGGTCACCGACGGGCTGGGGTACGACGAGCAGGGCGTCGCGATGGACCGCGGCTTCGTGCTCGCCGACGAGCGCTGCCGCACCAACGTCGACGGCGTGTACGCCGTCGGCGACATCGTCCCGGGGCTGCAGCTCGCGCACCGTGGGTTCCAGCAGGGCGTGTTCGTGGCCGAGGACATCGCCGGGCTCGACCCGCAGCCGATCGACGAGACCGGCATCCCGCGGGTCACCTACTCCCACCCCGAGGTCGCGTCGGTCGGCCTCGACGAAGCGACCGCGAGCGAGCGCTACGGCGCCGATGCCATCGAGTCGCTGACCTATGACCTCGGCGGCAACGGCAAGAGCCAGATCCTCAAGACCCAGGGCTTCGTGAAGCTCGTGCGCCGCAAGGATGGTCCCGTCGTGGGCGTCCACATGGTCGGCGACCGGGTCGGGGAGCTGATCGGCGAGGCGCAGCTGATCTACAACTGGGAGGCGTACGCCGAGGACGTCGCGCCCCTCATCCATGCCCACCCGACCCAGAACGAAGCCCTCGGCGAGGCCCACCTGGCCCTGGCCGGCAAGCCCCTGCACGCCCACTCCTGACCCCTCTCCCAAGAGTCGACACCGCACAGGAAGCAAACACATGGCCACCGAAGTCAATCTCCCGGCCCTCGGCGAGAGCGTCACCGAAGGCACCGTCACCCGCTGGCTCAAGTCGGTCGGGGACTCCGTCGCGGTCGACGAGCCGTTGCTCGAGGTCTCCACCGACAAGGTCGACACCGAGATCCCGTCTCCGGTCGCCGGCACCCTGCTGGAGATCAAGGCGCAGGAGGACGACACGGTCGAGGTGGGCGCGATCCTGGCGATCATCGGTGACGAGGGTGAGTCGTCCGGCGACTCCGGTGGGGAGTCCGAGCCCGAGGCCGAGGAGAAGTCCGAGCCTGAGCCGGAGCCGGAAGCCGAGGAGGAGTCCGAGCCCGAGCCGGAGAAGGAGGCCGAGCCGGAGCCGGAGCCCGAGCCTGAGCCTGAGAAGGAAGAGGAGCAGGCACCCGCCGCCGAGAGCGACGACGGTGGCGACAGCGACAGCGGTGGAGGCGGCGGTGGAGGCGGCGAGTCGACGTCGGTGAAGCTGCCCGCGCTCGGCGAGTCCGTCACCGAGGGCACCGTCACCCGCTGGCTGAAGTCGGTCGGTGACGACGTCGCGGTCGACGAGCCGCTGCTCGAGGTCTCCACCGACAAGGTCGACACCGAGATTCCCTCGCCCGTCGCCGGCAAGCTGCTCGAGATCAAGGTCGAGGAGGACGAGACCGTCGAGGTCGGCGCCGAGCTGGCCGTGATCGGCTCGGGCGATGCGGCACCGTCGAAGAAGGAAGAGCCGGCCGAGCAGAAGGAAGAGGAGCCAGAGCCGGAGCCGGAGCCCGAAGCCGAGGAGGAGCCCGAGCCCGAGAAGCCAGAGCCGGAGCCCGAGCCCGAGAAGGAGCCCGAGCCCGGAAGGAGCCCGAGCAGCCGAGAAGGAAGAAGCGCCCAGCCAGCCAGCCGCCGCCACGTCGGCCGCGGGCAGCGCCGGCTACGTCACTCCCCTGGTCCGCAAGCTCGCCGACCAGCACGGCGTCGACCTGGGCGCGTGACCGGCAGCGGCGTCGGCGGAAGGATCCGCAAGCAGGACGTGCTCGACGCGGCCAAGGCGAGCGAGGCACCCGCAGCCGCACCTGCCGCGTCCGGTGCCCCGGCAGCGGCGAAGGCACCGAGCACGACGCCGTCTCCGCTGCGCGGCACCACGGAGAAGATCTCGCGGCTGCGCAAGATCATCGCCGAGCGGATGGTCGACTCCCTGCAGACCGGTGCCCAGCTCACCCAGGTGGTCGAGGTCGACGTCACCCGGATCGCGCGGCTGCGCAATGCGGCGAAGGCGGACTTCCTGGCCCGCGAGGGCGTGAAGCTGTCGTACCTGCCGTTCTTCGCCAAGGCCGCGGTCGACGCCCTCAAGCAGCACCCCAAGCTGAACGCGACGATCGACACCGACGCCGGCGAGATCACCTACTACGACGTCGAGCACATCGCGTTCGCCGTCGACACCGAGAAGGGCCTGATCACCCCGGTCGTCAAGGACGCCGGCGACCTCTCGATCGCCGGGCTGGCCAAGAAGATCGCCGACGTCGCCGACCGGACCCGCAACAACAAGATCGGGCCCGACGAGCTCAGTGGCGGCACTTTCACGATCACCAACCTGGGCAGCGTCGGCGCTCTGTTCGACACCCCGATCATCAACAAGCCGCAGGTCGCGATCCTCGGCCCCGGCGCCGTGGTCAAGCGCGCCGTCGTCGTCGACGACGCCGACCTCGGCGAGACGATCGCGGTCCGGCACATGGTCTACCTCGCGCTGACCTACGACCACCGCCTCGTCGACGGCGCCGACGCCGGCCGCTTCCTCCAGGACATCAAGGCCCGCCTCGAGGCCGGCCAGTTCGAGGTCTAAGCAACGTTGACCCGTCACAAGATGCTCGACCCGTCAGCGAACTTCGCGACGGGTCAGCGTTTTCAGGACGGGTCAGCGTCAGAAGTCCTCGTCGAAGCCGACGGAACCGGTGACGCCGACCTGGTACGCCGACACCTTCCGCTCGAAGAAGTTCGACAGCTCCTGGACGTCCTGGAGCTCCATGAAGCCGAGCGGGTTCTTCGAGCCGTAGATCAGCGGAAGGCCGAGGCGCTCCATCCGGCGGTCGGCGACGTACTCCAGGTAGGAGCGCATGTCGGCGGGTGAGAGGCCGGCGACGCCCATCGCCGAGGAGGTCCTCGGCGAACTGCGCCTCGGCGTCCACGCCGTCGATGAGCATCTGCCGGACCTGCTCCTTCATCTCGTCGTCGAAGAGCTCCGGCTCCTCCTCGCGCACGGTGTCGACGACGTCGTACGCGAACGCCATGTGCATCGACTCGTCGCGGAAGACCCAGTTGGTGCCGGAGGCCAGCCCGTTGAGCAGACCCCGCGACCGCAGGAAGTAGACGTACGCGAAGGCGCCGTAGAAGAACAGCCCCTCGATCACCGCCGCGAAGCAGATCAGGTTGAGCAGGAACGCCCGGCGGTGCTCGCGGGTCTCCAGCCGGTCGCAGGTCGAAGACCGAGTCGATCCACTTGAAGCAGAAGTCGGCCTTGTGCTTGATCGACGGGATGTTGTCGACCGCGGCGAACGCCTCGTGGCGCTCCTTCTCGTCGGGCACTAGGTGTCCAGCAGGGTCAGGTAGAACTGCACGTGCACCGCCTCCTCGAAGAGCTGGCGGGAGAGGTACAGCCGGCCCTCGGGGCTGTTGATGTGCTGGTACAGGTTCAACACCAGGTTGTTGGCCACGATCGTGTCGCCGGTCGCGAAGAACGCCACGAGCCGCCCCACCAGGTGCCGCTCGGCGTCGGTGAGCCGCTGCAGGTCCTTGAGGTCGGAGTGCAGGTCCACCTCCTCGACCGTCCAGGTGTTCTTGATGGCGTCGCGGTAGCGGTCGTAGAAGTGCGGGTAGCGCATCGGCCGCAGGGTCAGGTTCATGCCGGGGTCGAGCAGCATCTGGTTCGCGGTCGTCGGTTGTCATTCGCAGGCCTCACAGGTCTCGGGGTTCTCCAGGGAGCAGGCGACGGCCTCGACCGGAGTCGGCGGTCGTTGACGGCGGTCGTCGTCTGCTGTGATCCGGGTCGCGGGTCGCGACCGCAGGTAGTACGTCGTCTTCAGGCCGGACTTCCAGGCGTGGAGGTACATCGACGAGAGCTTCCCGATCGACGGCGCCGGCGATGAACAGGTTGAGCGACTGGCTCTGGTCGATGAACGCCGACCGCTCGGCCGCCATGTCGATCAGCGCCCGCTGCGGGAGCTCCCAGGCGGTCCGGATACAGCAGTCGTACGTCGTCCGGCAGCGCCTCGATGCCCTGCACCGAGCCCTCGGCCCGCTTGATCGCCTCGCGGATCTCGGCGGTCCACAGCCCGCGCGACTTGAGCTCGCGGACCAGCGCCGAGTTGATCTGCACGAACTCGCCGGACAGCGTCTCGCGCTTGAACAGGTTCGACACCTGCGGCTCGATGCACTCGTAGCAGCCGGCGATGCTCGCGATCGTCGCGGTCGGCGCGATCGCGATCAGCAGCGAGTTGCGCAGGCCGTGCTCGGCGATCGCGCTCGCGGACCGCCGCCCAGCGCTCGGTCTGCGTCGACCGGGACCGGCCCAGTGGTCCGGCTGCAGGACGCCGCGCGCTGCGCGCGTTTCGTCGTACGCCGGGTGCGGCGCCGTGCTCGCTCGGCCAGCTCGCACGACACCTCGAGCGCGGTCAGGTAGATCTCCTCGGAGATCCGGGTCGACAGCGCCCGCGCCTCGTCGGAGTCGAACGGCAGCCCGAGCGCGAAGAACACGTCCTGCAGGCCCATCAGCCCGAGCCCGACCGGCCGCCAGCGCGGGTTCGACGCGGCCGCCTCGTCGCTCGGGTAGAAGTTCATGTCGATCACCCGGTCGAGCAGCGGCAGCGCGGTGCGCACTGTCTCGCGCAGCTTCTCCCAGTCGACCCCGGTTCGAGACGCTCGTTCCGCGCTCCTCAACCGACGTCAAGTGCCGCCCCAGGTTGATCGAGCCGAGGTTGCAGACGGCGGTCTCGCCGTCGCTGGAGACCTCGATGATCTCGGTGCACAGGTTGGAGAGGTGGACGACCGGGCCGCCCGGCGTCGTCGCCGGTCTGGTTGCAGGTCCGGTTGGCGGCGTCCTTGAACGTCATCCAGCCGTTGCCGGTCTGCGCGAGCGTGCGCATCATCTTGCGCGTAGAGCTCGCGCGCCGGGACCTGGCGCACGACGCGGCCCTCCTCCTCGGCCCGGCGGTACGCCGCCTCGAACGCCTCGCCCCACAGGTCGGGCAGCTCCGGGGCCTGGTCGGGGTCGATCAGCGACCACGGCTCGTCGGCCTCCACCCGGCGCATGAACTCGTCGGGCACCCAGTTGGCCAGGTTGAGGTTGTGCGCGCGGCGCGCGTCCTCGCCGGTGTTGTCGCGCAGCTCGAGGAACTCCTCGACGTCGGGGTGCCACGGCTCCAGGTAGACGCAGGCCGCGCCCTTGCGCCGACCGCCCTGGTTGACCGCCGCCACCGACGAGTCGAGGGTCCGCAGGAACGGCACGATGCCGTTGGACTGCCCGTTGGTGCCGCGGATCAGGGCGCCGCGCGAGCGGACCCGCGAGAAGCCGATCCCGATGCCACCCGCGAACTTCGACAGCTTCGCGACCTGGGCGTAGCGCGAGTAGATCGAGTCCAGGTCGTCGCGCGGGCTGTCGACGAGGTAGCACGACGACATCTGGGTGTGCCGGGTGCCGGAGTTGAACAGCGTCGGGCTGCTGGGCAGGTAGGCCAGCGACGACATCAGCCGGTAGAACCCGATCGCCTCCCCCGGCGACCGGGCCAGCCCGCAGGCCACCCGGAGCAGGAAGTACTGCGGCGTCTCGATGACCAGCCGGGTCGACGGGTGCCGCAGCAGGTAGCGGTCGTAGACCGTGCGCAGCCCGAAGTACTCGAACCTGCGATCGGCCTCCCCGTCGATCGCGAAGTCGAGCTTGCGGGCGTTGTCCTTGACGAACCGCGCCGTCTCGTCGCCGATCAGACCCTCGGCCTGGCCCAGCGCGATCGACTGGCTGAACGACGCGACGCCCTGGTTGCGGACCTCCTTGTCGACGTACCCGGCCAGCAGCCGGGCGGCCAGCCGGGAGTACTGCGGCTCCTCGCCGATCATCTCGGCGGCGGTCTGGATCGACAGCCGGTCCAGCTCGGCGGTGGTCGCGCCGTCGTACAGGCCGCTGATCGTGCGGGTGGCGACCCGCATCGGGTCGACGTCCGTCGAGGTCGCCGCACACGCGGTCGACCGCTCGCACGATCTTGTTGACGTCGACGGGCTCGCTGTCGCCGTTGCGTTTGCGCACGCTCATGGAGGTGCGGATGGGAACTTCGGTGACCGTCACTTCTCTCTCCTCGCGAGATCGGTCCTGACGGTCCGGGATCACGCGGGAAGGAGACGGGAGCGCACGGACGCACCGCAGCGCTCAGCCGTCGGCCGTCCCACGAGGCCTCGGACCACCGCACCCGACGGGTGCGGTGCGCTGGCAGGTCTTCGGACTCGTGGGCACACGCTCGACCCCTACTGACCGTCGCTTCCCAGGTCTCCCCATCGGGTCGGCCCAGTGCTGATGACGGCGTTCGTTCCCACTCACCGCTGCGGGGCAGTCCCGGTCTCACACCGGGTTCCCTCTTGCCTCCGACCGCCTGGCTGACGGCCGGAACCAGCTGCACTCGGCACCATATGTAGTGGTTCGCGGGATCTTTGGGACCAGATGTGGGGTCGGCGTGTCGGTTGGAATGGGCGACGGCGAAACGGATCAGCTCGAGGACTGAGGCAGCAGGGTGACCGTGAGCGGGCCCTCCTCCGCCTCTCCGACAGTCATCTCGCCGGTGGCGCCGGCGTACGTGCCGGTGCCACCCGTGACGGCGAACGCCTCAACGCCCGGGTCGATGCCCTCGATGGACTTGTGCTCGCCCGCGTTCTGGACGGTCAGGGTGCCACCGTCGAGGAGCAGCACGCCGGTGCACATCTGACCCTCGTACGTCGGGTCTGCCACCGTGCAGTCCATGAGCGCCCGGCCGGCGACGGCTCCGTCGTCGAGCATCGTCATCGCGGCGTAGTGGTGGTTGCCGACTGCCTCGCCCTTTCCGCCGACGGCCAGCTCGTCGAAGTCCCCTCCCTCGATGTCGAGGAGGAACTCCATGGTGGTCGGTTCGGACTTCTTCGGTGCGGAAGCGGACGCAGGGTCGTCCGAGTCCGAGCACGCCGAGAGCGCGCCGAACGCGGCGACGGCCGCGCACGCCGATCATGAGCGGACTGCGGTGCGGGGTGGTGGTCATGAGGACTCCTCGGTAGTGGGGTGCTGACACGTCCAGCCTCGGCCGGGCGACCGCCATCGGTCGTCACGCGCAGGAGCGGTCCGCCGTAGTCCCCGCGGGTGAGCCGACCTCGTCCGCGCGGGTGAGGGGCTGCCTGGCAGGGTTGGACACATGCGCATCGTGATGGCCGGCGCCTCCGGACTCCTGGGTACCTCGCTCGCCGAGCGGTTCCAGGCCGACGGGCACGACGTCGTCCGGCTGGTACGACGCCCGGCCACCGGCGCCGACGAGTCGCAGTGGGACCCCGACGCCAACGCGTCGACCAGGCCGTGGTCGAGTCCGCGGACGTCGTCGTCAACACCGCCGGCGTCTCCCTCGTCGGCAACGTGCACTCGGCGAAGTGGAAGAAGGCGGTGGTCGGCAGCCGGGTGCGGACGACCACCGTGCTCGCCGAGGCGATCGCCGGCTCGGGGCGGCCGGCGCGGCGTTCCTGGTCAGCAACGGCATCGCCTACTACGGCGACCACGGCGACGAGATCGTCACCGAGGAGTCGCCGAGCCTCGGCAACGCGTTCCTCACGGGCGTCACCCAGGCCTGGCAGGAGGCCACCACCCCGGCCGTCGACGCCGGCTCGCGGGTCTGCGTGCTCCGCACCTCGCCCGTCGCCACCAAGGACAACCCGCTCTTCAAGCTGCAGATGCCGCTGTTCAAGCTCGGCCTCGGCGCCCGGATGGGCTCGGGTCGCCAGTACGCACCGCTGATCTCGCTGCGCGACTGGGTCGGCGCGGTCGCCTACCTCGCCGAGCCACCCGACCGCGTCCGGCCCGTTCAACCTGTGCTGCCCGGTGACACCCACCAACGCGGAGTTCACCGACGCGCTGGCGTCGGCGCTGCAACCGCAAGGCGTTCCTTGCCGCGCCGGCACCGATCCTGCGCGTCGCCGCAGGGCCGATGGCGCCGGAGGTGCTGAGCTCGATCAACCTCCGGCCCGCCGCGCTCGAGGACGCCGGCTACGAGTTCCAGGACCGCGACGTGCGCGCCGTGCTCGCCGCGATGCTCAGCGCCTGACGGCCGCGACCCTCCACTCACCGTCGACCCGGCGCATCCGTGATCCGCCACGTGCTCGGGGCATCGTCGGGAAGTCGCAGCCCGCTCGTCGGTCTCGGCGCGAGCGACCCGGTCGGTCACCGCGAGCACTACGCCGTCGCGGCGCTCCGTCGAGCACCCGCACCCGCAGCACCTGGGTCTCCAGGCGGCGTACCCGCATGCCCTGGTCCAGCCACCGCGACAGACGAGCTGCGTCCCGCTCCCCCGCCGTCGACCTCGGAACGTAGAGCGACCGCAGGTCAGCGACATCTCCGGCCGCCCAGGCGGACGCTCGCCGCCGGTCCCACTCGCGCAGCACCGCGACCGGTCCTTCCGTCACCGGGGCGGCCGCCGGCACCGGATCGCTGGGCTCCGCCAGTCCGCGCTCCGACAGCATCACCATCCCGATACCCAGCCCGGTGCAGGCGAGCATCAGCAACGCCAATAGCAGCAGACGAGGAGTACTCACCCCCGAATTCCTACCCTCGGCGAGTCCGTCACGACGGGCGGTTTCCACAGGCCCGGACCACTACGCCCCCGTCACGGACCCGGCGCCGACTCGGTACATCGACCGAGACGGCGCCGCGCTGGCGTACCAGGTGGTGGGGACCGGCGGGGTCGACCTGGTGTGGTACTTCGAGCTCAACATGCGCCTGGACCTGACCTGGACCGATCCGGCACATGCACCAGCTCTTCGAGCACCAGGCAACGTATGCGCGACACCGCCTACCTCCAGCGGCGCGGGTTCGGGCTGTCCGACCCCATCGCTTACACGCCTCGGTGGAGCAGCAGGCCGACGACATCCTCGCGGTGATGGACGAGGCCGCGATGCGACTCCAGACCGCCCGTCGCGCTCCTCGCCTGATGCGAAGCGCCGGCCGCGTCGGGAACGCCTGGCAGCGACGGCGCGGCTCGGCGTCCCCGCTGACACGGGTCCGAACGCACCTCCGACGGCTCGTGGGTGGACTCCCGCCGACGACGCGGTCCGCACCAGCACGTTCGAGCCGGGCGCACAACGTCGGCGAGTCGTAGGCAGTGGGATCCCGCTCGGATGCTGCCTCGACCGCAGCTGTCGCGTTCCTCGGCACTGCCCGCGACCCCCCTGCCCGCGCGAACATGGACTCATCCGGTCACTCAGCACCTACCGCGACGGGCTGCGCTCGGCCTACCGAGGTCTTCGGGTCCGAGTCCGGTGGATGTCGTGGGCTATTTCGTAGCTGTCCGGCGCGCCATGCACATCGACCTGCTGTGGACGGCGACCCGTCACCTCTCCACCAGTCACATGGAGCACGCGGGC
Organism: uncultured Actinomycetota bacterium; assembly: GCA_963798055.1. GTDB lineage: Bacteria > Actinomycetota > Actinomycetes > Propionibacteriales > Nocardioidaceae > Nocardioides. Next base: position 30,141 of record CAWCRX010000023.1, on the reverse strand, counting down.
AGCTACGCCCGCAACGTCTACCTGCAGCCTCGCGGCTTCGGGCTGTCCGAGCCGATCGACCACGCCGTCTCCGTCGAGGAGCAGGCAGACGATCTCCTGGCCGTGATGGATGCGGTCGGCATCCGGCACGCGGTCCTGGTCGGCGTGTTCTCCAACGCAGCGGGACCAGCACTCGTCGCGGCCCGGCACCCCGAGCGCGTGTCCGGGCTCGTGCTGCTCGACCCGTTCGCCCAGGGCGCGCTCGCCGCCGAGCGGGTCGAGGAGCTCCGCACGCGTTGGACGCAGGCGGACGTGGACCGGTTCGTGGCGGACTGGAGCGACGGCTTCGCGGCCTGGGGTGACGGCAGCATGGTCGAGGCCTGGGACCCGGTGCTGGACAACCCCTTCAACCGACGCCTGCTAGCGATGCTCCAGCGCTGCTCGGCGACGCCGAGCGTCGCGCACGCCACGTTCGAGGCCGCCCTGCGGCTCGACGTACGCGACGTGCTGCGTTCGGTGCAGGTGCCGACGACCGTGCTCAGGTCCCCCACCGGGTCGCTGCCCGAGGGTGCGGTCGCCTACGTCGCGGACCTGATCCCGGACGCCACCCTCGTCACGCTGCCGCCGACCGAGCGCGGGATGTCCTTCGGCGAGTCCCTCTCCCGCTTCTTCGAGTACGTCGAGAGCGCGGCGACCGGCACCGCACCCGAGACCGACGCGGACCGGTTCCTGGGCACGGTGCTCTTCACCGACGTGGTGGGCTCCACGGAGCTGCTGGCAACGATGGGCGATACCGACTACCGCTCTCTGCGCAACACGCACGAGCGGCAGGTGCGGCACGAGGTCGAGCGCCGCGGCGGACGGCTGATCAAGGTCGTCGGCGACGGGACGATGAGCGTCTTCGAGGGCCCGACCAAGGCGGTCCGGGCAGCGGAGGCGATCTGCTCGCAGGCCGCCTCGCTCGGCATCGCGGTGCGGGCGGGGGTGCACTCGGGAGAGGTCGAGCGGGCCGGGTTCGACGTCCACGGGATGTCGGTGCACATCGGCGCCCGTGTGGCGGACGCCGCCGGCGGCGGCGAGGTGCTCGTGTCCCGGACCGTGCGCGACCTGGTGGTCGGATCCGGGCTGGAGTTCGAGTCCCGCGGCGAGCACTCGCTCAAGGGCGTGCCCGGCACCTGGGAGCTGTATGCGCTCAGTGGCGCCGGAGGCCGGGCCGCGATCCCTGCCGCCGCGGAGGGTCCGACTCCCACGGCGATGGATCGGATGGCGTTGACCAGCGCACGGCGGGCGCCACGGGCGGCTCGCGCGGCAGTGCGGCTCGGCAACGCCTGGCAGCGCCGGCGGGTGGCCTCGCACTGACGCAGGTACCGTTGCTCGGGTGAGCGAGCTCGAGTTCCGGACCGTCGGTCTAGGTGACGAGGCGGTCGACTACCTCGCAGCCTGGGACCTCCAGCGCGAGGTGCACGCGCGCGTCGCCGACGGCGAGCAGGCGCCCACGGTGCTGCTGCTCGAGCACCCGCCCGTCTACACCGCCGGCAAGCGCACCCTCCCCGACGAGCGCCCCCTCGACTCCGGCGGCGCACCCGGTCATCGAGGTCGACCGCGGCGGCAAGATCACCTTCCACGGCCCCGGCCAGCTGGTCGGCTACCCGATCGTGCCGCTGCCCGACCACGTCAAGGTCGTCGACTACGTACGCCGCGTCGAGGAGGCCCTGATCCAGGTGTGCGCCGACCTCGGCGTGACCACCGCCCGGGTGCCCGGCCGCAGCGGGGTGTGGCTGCGCGCCGACGACCGCGGCCCGGAGCGCAAGGTCGCCGCGCTCGGGATCCGGGTCAGCCGCGGCGTCACCATGCACGGCTTCGCCCTCAACTGCGACGTCGACCTGGCCTGGTACGACCGGTTCGTTCCCTGCGGCATCGCCGACGCCGGCGTCACCACGCTGAGCCAGGAGCTCGGCCGACGGGTCACCGTCGAAGAAGTGCTGCCCTCGGTGCGCCGGCACCTGGCGCACTACCTCGACTGGACGCCGTACACCCCGACGCCCGACTACGACGCCCGGCCGGACCCCGCCCGCGCGCCGCGGATCGAGTTGCTCACTCCCTGACAGATACTGCTCGGCGTGACAGACCTCGTGATCGAGGCCTCCGGGCTGCGCAAGGTGTTCCGCAACCGCCGTGGCGCCACCAGGGTGGCCGTCGACGGCCTGGACCTTGCGGTGCCCGCCGGCGGGGTGCACGGCTTCCTCGGACCGAACGGCTCGGGCAAGACCACCACGATCCGGATGCTGCTCGGGCTGGCCCACGCCACTGCCGGCTCGATGCGGCTCTTCGGCAAGCCGGTCCCGCACGAGCTGCCCGCGGTGATCGGCCGGGTCGGCGCGGTGGTCGAGTCGCCGAAGTTCTCCCCCAATCTCTCCGGGCGGCGGAACCTGCAGCTGCTCGCCGGTGTGATCGGCGCTCCCTCGACGGCCGTTGACCGGGCCGTCGAGACCGTCGGGCTCACCGGCCGCGACCGGGACCGCTTCAAGGCCTACTCGCTGGGCATGAAGCAGCGGCTGGCGATCGCCGCGACCCTGCTCAAGGACCCGCAGCTGCTGATCCTCGACGAGCCGACGAACGGCCTCGACCCCGCCGGCATCCGGGAGATCCGCGAGATGATCCGCGGGCTCGGCGAGCAGGGCGTGACCGTGCTGCTGAGCTCGCACATCCTGGCGGAGGTGCAGCAGGTCTGTACGTCGGCGACGATCATCGGCAACGGCCGGCTGCTCGCCAGCGGTCGGGTCGAGGACCTGGTCAGCGGCAGCGACGCCTACCGGGTCGACGTACCCGATCCCGAGGCGGCGCAAGCGGCGCTTGTCGGCTGCCGGGCCTGGAGGCGACCCGTCGACGGCACCGCTCTCCTCGTCGCCACCGACAGCCCGCGGAGGTGACCCGGGTGCTGGCCGCGGCCGAGATCTGGCTGACCGGTCTCACACCCGTACGCCGCGACCTCGAGTCGGTGTTCCTCGAGCTCACCGCCGACGACCGACTGGGGCGCGAGTCATGATCCGGCTGCTGAAGGTCGAGCTGAACCGGCTGCGTTGGCGCCGGGCCGTTGTCATCCTGCTCGCCGCCGCGATCGTGGTGCCGATCCTCATCTTCTTCGCGGTCGCCTACGACACCCGACCCGTCTCCGACGCGGAGATCGAGCGGGTCGAGCAGATGGTGGCCGAGGAGGCCGAGGCGCCGTACGTCCAGCGGGAGCTGAAGCGTTGCCTCCGCTCCCCCGAGGACTACGGGGTGGCTCCCGGCGAGGACGCCCAGACGTTCTGCGAGGACATCGTGCTGCCGCAGACGGAGTGGTACCTCACCCGCACCCCGCTCGACCTGCGCCAGCAGCTCGCCGACGGAGCCGGCATCGGCGTCGCATCGGTGCTCGCGGTCTTGATGCTCCTGGTCGGCACGACCTTCGTCGGCCACGACTGGAACACCGGGTCGATGGGCAACCAGCTCCTCTTCGAGTCCCGCCGGGTGCGGGTGTGGCTCGCCAAGGGAGCTGCGGTTCTCGGGGTCGGCGTCGTGGTCTCGGGGCTTGTGCTGTTCTCCTACTGGGGCGGACTGCTCGCCCTCGCCCACCAGCGGGATCTCCCGGTGCCCGACGGGATCGTGAGCGATGTCTACGGGCAGGCTCTTCGCGCCACGCTGCTGGCCGCCGCTGCCGGCCTGGCCGGCTACGTGCTCACCATGCTCTTCCGCAGCACCGTCGCCACGCTCGGGATCCTGTTCGCGGTCGCGGTCGCGGTGCCGATCCTGTTCACCGTGTTCGTCTTCCCGGGCCACATCAGCCTCCAGCCGCAGAACAACGGCTGGGCACTGATCCGGGGTGGCGTCGAGATCACCGACTACGACGACGAGAAGTGCTTCGACGACCCCTTCAACACGGAGGGCTGCGTCGTCGAGATCACCACGACGGACTCGTCGCTCTACTTCGGCGGACTGCTCCTGGCGACCGGCGCACCGTCGCTGCTGCTGTACCGACGCCGCGACGTCCCCTGACCGCGCCCCGCGTACAGTTGACCGACGTGACCACCGCCCCATCCTCTGAAGGCCGCAAGCTGCTCCGGCTCGAGGTCCGCAACGCTGAAACGCCGATCGAGCGCAAGCCGGAGTGGATCAAGACCCGGGCGAAAATGGGGCCTGAGTACAACGCGCTCCAGGCGCTGGTGAAGTCCGAGGGACTGCACACGGTGTGCCAGGAGGCGGGCTGCCCCAACATCTTCGAGTGCTGGGAAGACCGCGAGGCGACGTTCCTCATCGGCGGCGACCAGTGCACCCGGCGCTGCGACTTCTGCCAGATCGACACCGGCAAGCCGCAGCCCCTCGACCGCGACGAGCCGCGGCGGGTGGCGGAGTCGGTGCAGAAGATGGAGCTGCGCTACGCCACCATCACCGGCGTCGCCCGCGACGACCTCGCGGACGGCGGCGCGTGGCTGTACGCCGAGACGGTGCGCGCGATCCACGAGCTCAACCCCGACACCGGCGTCGAGAACCTGATCCCCGACTTCAACGGCCAGCCCGACCTGCTCCGCGAGGTGTTCGAGTCGCGGCCCGAGGTACTCGCCCACAACGTCGAGACGGTGCCCCGCATCTTCAAGCGGATCCGCCCGGCGTTCCGCTACGACCGCTCCCTCGACGTGCTGACCCAGGCCCGCGACTTCGGGCTGGTCACCAAGTCCAATCTGATCCTCGGCATGGGCGAGACCCGCGAGGAGGTCTCGCAGGCGCTACGCGACCTGTACGACGCCGGGTGCGAGCTCGTGACGATCACCCAGTACCTCCGCCCGTCGGCCCGGCACCACCCCGTGGAGCGGTGGGTCAAGCCGGAGGAGTTCGTCGAGCTGAAGGACGAAGCCGACCAGATCGGCTTCTCCGGGGTGCTCTCGGGGCCGCTCGTGCGTTCGTCGTACCGCGCCGGACGGTTGTACCGTCAGGCCATGGAGGCCCGCGAGGGCGCCTCCGCCTGACCCCTGGTCAGGTTCCAGATCACTCGAGCAGCAAAGGGCGCGCCACAGCATGGCCAAGAAGGACAAGGAACCCGCGACCGACGATCCGACGCAGATGAGCCGCCGCCGCCAGATCGTCGAGACCTTCAAGATGACGCGGGAGACCGACAAGGTCATCGGGCTGTGGATGCTCGGCGCGTTCCTCGTGTTCGGCGCGATCGGCTTCGGGATCTTCTGGATCCTGCCCGGGTCGGGCACGTTCGCCCTGGTCATCTCGACCATCGGCGGGGTGATGTTCGGCCTGCTCGCGATGATGATCGTGTTCAGCCGCCGGGCCCAGAGGGCGGCGTACAACCGCCTCAACGGTCAGATCGGCGCCGCGGCGCGTGCGCTGACGATGCTCAAGCGCGGCTGGAGGACCGAGGAGATGGTCGGCTTCAACAAGCAGCAGGACCTCGTCCACCGCGTCGTCGGACCGCCCGGGATCGTGCTGGTCGGCGAGGGCAACCCCAACCGGCTGCGCCAGCTGATGCTGAGCGAGCGTCGTCGGCACGAGCGGGTGGCCGCCGAGACCCCGATCCACGAGATCTACGTCGGCGACGAGGACGGCCAGGTCCAGCTGAGCAAGCTGGTCCGGCACGTCCAGAAGCTCGGCCGTCAGGTCAAGCCGGCCGAGATGACCGACGTGCTGGCCCGGCTCAAGGCCCTGGACGCCGCGCGTCCGAAGGTGCCGATGCCCAAGGGCCCGGTGCCGACCAGCATGAAGGGCATGCGCTCGCAGATGCGCGGACGGTGAGATCTCAGCGACGCGCAACCAAGGCCCGGAACGTCGGCATCGTGACCGTCGCGGTACCCGCGAGCATGTCGTGCAGCCCGCGGCCGTCGCTGCGGAAGACCAGCGGCGGGATCACCAGGACGATCAGCACCTGGCGCGCCAGCACCTTCAGCGGGTTCAGCGGTCGCACCCGCCCGTCGACGGGTACGACGCGCAGACCGGTGACGAGCTTGCCGAACGAGCCACCGGCGAACCAGGTCAGCAGGGCGCCCTCTCCGATGTACATCAGGTTGACGTACAGGGTCGAGACCGCGCCGATCTCGGAGTACTCGTCGAGCCCGATGATCGCGATGATCGCGAACGTCGAGACGGTCCAGTCGACGAAGAGCGCCAGGATCCGGCGCAGCCAGGAAGCGGTCTCGAAGGCGGCCTCGGTCACCGCGCCAGCGTAGAGGGGCGGCTACGCCGCTACTTGGAGCCGGCTCCGACGAGCATCTCGCACGGACCGCTGAACCCGGACTCGCTCTCGAACTGCCGCAGCTCCTCCTCGATCTGCACCCAGGTCTCGGCCTGCTCGGCCTCCGACAGGCTGCGCAGCATCTGGTGGAGGGCGCCGAACGACTCCCGCTCGAACCGGACGCACTCCGCGGCCGACGGCAGCTCCACCGGCGAGGGCACGGTGCGGACCTCGACGTCGGTGCAGCCGGCGCGCTCGAGCGTCTCCGCCAGTACGCCGGGAGCCCCGAGCGAGAACGGACCGGGCTGGCCCGGCAGCGGCGCCGGCAGACCGGCGCGAGCCCGGATGATGCGGACCGGGATCGAGAAGAACGCGTTGGCCTCCGGCGTCGAGTACACGACCGCGGACACCCGGCCGCCCGGTCGCAGCGCGTGCAGCATGCCGCGCAGGGCTCGCTGCTGGTCGGGGAAGTAGATGAGCCCGACCCGGCTGACCACCGCGTCGAAGCTGCCTTCCGGCAGGGTCTCGAGCTCCTCACCGTCGAGCTCCCGGGTCTCCACCTGGGACAGGCCGGCGGCGGCCGCATCGCGGGAGGCGAGGTCGAGAAGGTTCGGGGCGATGTCGGTGACGAGCACGTGACCGTCCGCACCGACGCGCTCGGCGATCCGCAGCGACTGCTCACCGGCACCGGCGGCCACGTCCAGGACCCGGGAGCCCGTCGTGATGCCGGCCAGGTCGATCATCGCCTCGGTGGCGGGACCCAGCCAGGTGCCGAGGAACGGGCCCCAGCGGTGCCACGCATCTGCGGCGTCCTGCCACTGCGCGCGGGTGGTGGTCTTGAACGCGATCGGGTCGAAGGTCGCGGGGGTGGACGTGGTGGTCATGGTGGTCTCCTGTCGCTCGGGGGTTTGACACCACCACGGTGCGGCCGAGCGGGCCGGGCAGATAGTCCAGTTTGTGTACTTGTGTCCCGCGCGACCGCTACCTACCTTGAGCCATGACCGACTACGGACAGTTCTGCACCGTCGCCCGTGGGGCCGAGGTGCTGTGCGAGCGATGGACCGTCTTGGTGGTGCGTGAGCTGCTGTGCGGCAGCACCCAGTTCAACGAGCTCCGGCGCGGGGTGCCGCGGATGTCCCCCACCCTGCTCGCCAAGCGTCTCCGGACCCTCGAGGACGCCGGGGTGGTCCGGCGGACCGAGGACGGCCGGTCGACGTCGTACCACCTCACGCCGGCAGGCGAGGACCTGCGCCCGATCGTGATGGCCATCGGCCACTGGGGCGCTCGCTGGATCGGCAGCCGGCTCACCCCCGGTGAGCTCGACGTCGGCTTCCTGATGTGGGACGTACGCCGGTTCGTCCACCTCGACGAGTTCCCGGTCGACCGGCGGGTGGTGCTGCACTTCCGGTTCCCCGACGCCCGGCCCCGCGAGCGGCACTGGTGGTTGGTGGTCGAGGACGGCAGCGCCGACCTGTGCCGGGACGATCCCGGCCACGAGCTGACCCTGGAGATCGAGTCGTCCGTCCTCGCTCTCACCGAGGTCTGGACCGGCGACACCACGTCCGACGAGGCGGTGCGGAGACGCCAGATCCGGGTCATCGGAGCCAGCCGCGACTCCGAGGCGGTGTGGCGCTGGCTGGGCACCAGCGCCTTCGCGCCGACCCGGCGGGCGGCCTTGCAGGGCGCCTAGCTCGGCCGCCTGTTTCCGCCCTCAGGACAGGTGTTACATAGCCGAAACAAACCAGATACGGTCGAGAAACCGCCCGAACGTACGTTGCGGGCACCGCACTTCGGCGCAGCGTCGCTCCGGAGGCCTCACGCACCGCACATGCCGGCCTGCGCCCACGAGGCGCCGGCCAAGGAGGATGAATGTTCAGCAACAGCGACGAGGTGCTCGCCTACATCAAGGACGAGGGCGTCGAGATGGTCGACATCCGGTTCTGCGACCTGCCCGGCATCCAGCAGCACTTCACCGTCCCCGTGTCGTCCTTCACCCAGGACGTCTTCGACAACGGCCTGGCCTTCGACGGCTCGTCGATCCGGGGGTTCCAGGCGATCAACGAGTCCGACATGGCGCTGTTCCCGGACCCGACGACGGCGTTCATCGACCCGTTCCGCACCGCCAAGACCCTGGCGATGAGCTTCTTCATCCACGACCCGATCACCGGTGAGGCCTACTCGCGCGACCCGCGCAACATCGCCCGCAAGGCGCTCGCCTACCTCGGCACCACCGGCATCGCGGACACCGCGTTCTTCGCGCCGGAGGCCGAGTTCTACATCTTCGACTCGGTCCGCTACTCCACCGGCCCCAACGAGGGCTACTTCCACATCGACTCGATCGAGGGCTGGTGGAACTCCGGCAAGGAGGGCGACAACCTCGGCTACAAGACCCGGTTCAAGGGCGGCTACTTCCCGGTGGCGCCGTACGACCACTACAGCGACCTGCGCGACGAGATGGTCAAGAACCTCGAGGCCTCCGGCCTGCTCGTCGAGCGCGCCCACCACGAGGTCGGCACCGCGGGTCAGGCGGAGATCAACTACCGCTTCGACACGCTGCTCAAGGCCGCCGACGACGTGATGAAGTTCAAATACATCATCAAGAACACGGCCTGGCACAACAACAAGTCCGTGACCTTCATGCCGAAGCCGATCTTCGGTGACAACGGCTCCGGCATGCACGTCCACCAGTCCCTCTGGAAGGACGGCGACCCGCTGTTCTACGACGAGTCCGGCTACGGCGGGCTCTCCGACACCGCCCGCTGGTACGTCGGCGGCATCCTCAAGCACGCGCCGTCGCTGCTGGCGTTCACCAACCCGACGGTGAACTCCTACCACCGGCTGGTGCCCGGCTTCGAGGCGCCGATCTCGCTGGTGTACTCCTCGCGGAACCGCTCCGCGTCGGTGCGGATCCCGATCACCGGCTCCAACCCGAAGGCCAAGCGCATCGAGACCCGGTTCCCCGACCCGTCGGCGAACCCGTACCTCGCGTTCTCCGCGCTGATGCTCGCCGGTGTCGACGGCATCAAGAACAAGATCGAGCCGGCCGACCCGATCGACAAGGACATCTACGAGCTCCCGCCGGACGAGATGGCCGAGATCGCTCAGGTGCCCACGTCGCTCGACGCGGTGCTCGACGCACTGGAGGCCGACCACGAGTTCCTCACCGTGGGCGACGTCTTCACGCCGGACCTGATCGAGACCTGGGTCGACTACAAGCGTGAGCACGAGATCTCGCCGGTGCAGCAGCGCCCGCACCCGCACGAGTTCGAGCTCTATTACGACATTACACTTGTGCACGTAGAGCTCGAACGGGGCTGCTCCCGCATGAACATCGTGCCCAAGGCCTGGCCGCGTTTGAGGCGGCATTGAAGGCGGTCATGGCTGGCCAGACCGCCTGCACGCACGGCCTTAGGGCAGACCGTTAGGGCCCTGACCCCGGCGGTGGGACAGGGGCCTGCTGCTTCGCGAGCGCGGCAGATGAGCGCCCGTACTCAGTGACTCGGCGTCAATCGCGGCCGGTGGTCGTTGCTACTAGGCTTTCCAGCCATGGCGACCCTCGGGATAATCGGTGGGATCGCGCCGCCGTCGACGGTCGAGTACTACAAGGTTGCCGTAGAAATCTACCGAAGCCGCACCGGCGGCCGCAGTCCTCGCGTGCTCGTGAACAGCATCGACGGCGACGAGGTCTTCGCCCATCTCTCGGCGGGACGTCATGAACAGGTCGCCGTGCTCCTCAACCAGGGCCTGCAACAGCTCGCGCAGGGTGGGGCGACCATCGCGCTGTTGGCCTCGGCGTCGGTGCACGTCGCGTTCGAACGCATCAAGTCTGACTCGCCAGTGCCGCTGATCGACCTCGTGGCCGCCACGGTGCTCGCCAGCAAGGGTCATAGGCGCCTCGGACTCTTCGCAACGTCCTTCACAGCGAAGGCAGACCTCTTCGGGCCAGCCTTGAGCGCGCGGGGGACGACGCTCGTCAGTCCGACCGGCAGTGAGCAAGAGGACCTGCACCGGATCTACTTCGACGAGCTCGTCCATAGTCGGTTCCTCCGGGCCTCTCGGGAACGCCTTCTCGAGATCGCGCATCGGATGCACGCCGAGGATGGGATCGATGGGGTCTTGCTCGCCGGTACGGAGCTGCCACTCCTCTTGCCGCGAAGTGCATATGGTGGGGTCCGCTTCATCGATACCGGCCGCGCTCACGTGGACGCCGCGGTGCGCGCCATGCTGGGCGAAGGCCGCGCCGATGATGTCCTGCGGTGATCTGCTTAGGAGCGATCGACAGATGACCACATGGCATCACCAGGAGGCCCGCTACTCGGGATTATGCGGGTGCTCGGTCCATCGGATCGCCCGTCCGCTCCCCAGATAACGCACGACGGCCGGCACACACCTAGGCCGCGAAGATGCACCCGGGCGCTAGCAAACGACCTAGAGAGTGGCCGTTTTCTACACCAATCTAGGCGGACTGCTCGGCTCCAGGACCCCAGCCAGAAGGCGTTATGGTGTTAAGCGCGGTACAAACGGCCGGGAAATCTCGACGTTTTCGCAGGTCAGCATGGGTGAGTCAGTCGTACTACGACATCTGAGCGTCGTACGACGGCCCGCATCCTCTGGGTGCGGGTCGTCGCGCATTTCACTCCGAGCCGGCGGTGACCAAGCCCGACTCGTAGGCGAGGACGGCGAGCTGGACGCGATCGCGCACCTCGAGCTTGGTGAGCAGGCGCGACACGTAGGTCTTGACGGTGGCCTCGGAGATGAAGAGCTCCGCACCGATCGAGCCATTCGGCAGGCCCCTCGCCACCAGCCGGAGTACCTCGAGCTCGCGCTCGGTCACGTTCGCGAGGCCGGGTGGCAGGGCGCCCGGCTCCGGTCCGGCGGCGAACCGCTCCAGCAGCCGTCGGGTCAGCGCGGGAGCCAGGATGGTCTCTCCCGCCGCAGCCGCGTGGACCGCGTGCACCAGATCATCGGGCGAGACGTCCTTGAGCAGAAAGCCACAGGCACCGGCGCGGACCGCGGCGTAGACGTACTCGTCGAGGTCGAACGTCGTCAGCGCCACCACCCGGGTGCCCGGCACCGACGCCACCAGTTGCCGCGTTGCCTCGATCCCATCGAGGCGCGGCATCCGCACGTCCATGAGGACGACGTCCGGCTGCGTCTCCTGCACCACCTCGATGGCCGCGACTCCATCGCCGGCCTGGCCGACGACCTGCATGCCCGCGCGCTCGAGGATCAACGCGAATCCGCTCCGGACCAGCTCCTGGTCATCGGCCACCACTACCCGGAGTCCGGTCATGCCGGCGCCAGGGGCAGCACGGCCCGAACGGCGAAGCCCGAGCCGTTGACCGACGCGGCCTCGACCCGGCCGCCGTACAGCGCGGCGCGCTCGCGCATCCCGACGATCCCGTGGCCGCCCGACGGGTCGACCGCGCCGACCCCGTCATCGACCACGTCGATCCGGACGTCGGCCTCGCCATAGGTCAGTCCGACCACCACTGCAGACGCGGAGGCATGTCGCCGTACGTTCGTCAGCGCCTCCTGCACGATGCGGTACGCCGCCAGGTCCAGGCCCGCGGGGAGGTGGCGACGCTCCCCCTCCACCTGGAGCTCCACCGCGAGGCCCGAGGCTCGTGCGTCGTCCACGAGCGCGGGCACGGCCGCCAACCCGGGCTGCGGCGCGAGAGCGCCGGGCTCGTCGCTGTCGCGGAGCATCGCGACGACCTTGCGCATCTCGGCGAGCGCGGAGGTGCCTGTCGAACGGATCGTCTCGAGTGCCTGCCGCGCGAAGGCGGGATCGTCGTCGACCACCTGTTCCGCGGCACCCGCCTGGACCACCATCACGCTCACCGAGTGGGCGACGATGTCATGCAGCTCGCGGGCGATCCGGGTGCGTTCCTCCACGACCGCTGCCATAGCCTGCTCGGCCGCCTCGACCTCCGTGGCAATCGCCCGCGCGGTCGACTCCCGGGCACGCCGCTCGAACCTGCGCAACCCGTAGCCGAACACCCAGACAACGGTGAACACGCCCCAGTGGAAGACGATCTCGCCGGGTGCTTGGAGGGACTCGACGAAGAAGTCGAAGTAGAGAAGGGTGAGCGCTCCGGCGGCGGCGCCGAAGTAGGGGACTCGCCCCCGGCCGTACCGTGCGGTCGCGTAGAGAGCCATCCCCATCGGGACGAACTGGCCCCAGAACAGCACGTACATCGGCACGAACTCGAATGCGACCGGCCAGGACCACAGCACCACGAGCGCGGCCGGCAACGGGAACGTTCTGCGCTGGGTAAGGGCCAGCCCGGCAACCAGCGTTCCCACGGTGCTGGCGACCGCGGACCCGTCCGCCTGGCGAGAGACGAAAGGCACCCAGATCTCGGCGAGTCCGACCGCGGTGATCGTCGCAGCCAGGGCCACGTCGAGGACCGGAGGCCGAGGCGCTTTCACATGATCACGATAGGGCGGCCCAGTCGATCCCGTGGTCATCCTGAGGTTGACGACCGGATCAACTTCGGGGGACCGCACGCACCTCCGCGTGCCGATGACGGGTGACGAACTCCACGGGTTTGCTCAGGTCCGACATCAACCCTCGCAAGGAGCAAGCCATGAAAGACACCGCCACCTTCCGCCGTACGGCCGTCGGCCTGAGCCTGATCGCCGCCGTGATCACCTCAGCCATCTGGACCCTGACCATGCCGGAGTTCCCGACCGACTATTCCGAGCGGTTGGCCGCCATCGATGAGGCCGGCGCGTCCGGTACCGTCTCGGCCGTCTTCTTCTGCGTCTCGCAGCTCTTCTGGCTCGGTGCCGTGCTCGGCATGGCGCACCTGATTCGGCGGGGCTCGCCGGCCCTCTCCAACATCGGCGCCACCGTCGCCGTCGTGGGGACCCTGGCGCACGCCGTCTTCGGCGGGGTCAACCTGATCACGCTCCGCATGGCGCAGGACACGGGCAACCGAGAGCTGTACGCGGCGCTGATCGAGGACTTCGAGTCCTCGCCGATGATGGGCTTCGCCATCGCTGGCCTCCTCGGCACGGTGCTGGGGCTGCTGCTGCTCAGCATCGGCCTCTTCCGCTCCCGGGTGGGGCCGCGCTGGATCCCGGTGCTGCTCTGGGCCTGGTTGGTCGTGGAGTTCGTCGGGACCGGGCTCAGCGACTACGCGTCGTACGTCTCCGCCATCGCGCTCGCGTTCGCGTTCGGCGCGCTGGCCCGCCACGTGTGGCAGTCACCGGCGAGCGACTGGGCGGGACCTGAGGCGCCGGTTGCGTCCGCTGTTGCGCCTCAGCAGCACCGTCGTACGCCTTCAGAGTCGTTGGTCGAGTAGTCCATCGCAGCCTTACGACGCGCCCCGAGCCGCTGGCCCGGGGCGCGTTGCTGCTTGCTCGGACTCCGCGGCGCGGTCCCGCAGCAACACTTGTTCGCTTTCGTTGCGGGTCAGAGAGGCCGCCTCACGGAACGACGCGGCCGCTTCGGCATGACGACCGGCACGCGCGAGCAGGTCACCGCGAACGCTGGGGAGCAGGTGCGAGCCGGCCAGCGCGTCGTCCGGTAGGTCGTCGAGCACTGCCAGCCCGGCATCAGGGTCGGAAGCACGCCCGTGGGCGACGGCGCGGTTGACCTCCACGACCGGGCCAGGTGCGGCTTGGGCCAGCACGTCGTACAGGTCCGCGATGGCGCGCCAGTCGGTGTCCTCGGGCGTGGTGGCGCGGGCGTGCCGCGACGCGATCGCTGCCTGCAGGTAGTACCGACCGATCGGCGTCCCGCGCGCGGCAAGCTGCTCCGCGCGATCCAGCGCTGCCAGTCCGCGGCGGATCAGCAGCTCGTCCCAGAGACCACGGTCCTGGTCATCGAGCAGGACCGGCCGGCCCTCGGCATCGAGCCGGGCGGCGCCGCGGGAGGCCTGCAGCTCCAGCAGCGCCTGCAGCCCGTGCACTTCCGGCTCGTCCGGCATCAGCTCGGCGAGCATCCTGGCGAGCCTGATCGCCTCGCGGGTCAGCTCCGGCCGCATCCAGTCGTCGCCGGCAGTCGCGGTGTAGCCCTCGTTGAAGATCAGGTAGATCACGGCCATGACGTCGTCGAGCCGGGCGGTGCGCTCGTCGCCGACGGGCAGCTCGAACTCCGCCCGAGCCTCACTGAGCGTCTTCTTCGCCCGGGAGATCCGTTGGCCGATCGTGGGCTCGGTGGCCAGGAAGGCCCGCGCGATCTCCGCGGTCGTCAGCCCGCCGACCAGGCGGAGGGTCATCGCGGCCCGGGACTCCGGCGTCAGCTGCGGGTGGCAGGACAGGAAGATCAGCCGGAGGACGTCGTCCTCGATGAAGTCCACCTGCGCGGTGAGGTCGGGCATGCCCTCCTCCTCCCTCAGTCGGTGACCCATCTCTTCGGTCTTGCGGCGCAGGTTGTCGGCCCGCCGGTAGGTGTCGACCGCGCGGCGCTTGGCCGTCGTCATCAGCCAGGCGCCGGGGTTGGCCGGGATGCCGTTGGTCGGCCAGTGCTCGAGCGCGCTGACCAGCGCGTCCTGCGCCAGGTCCTCGGCCAGATCGAGATCCCGGGTCATCCGGGTCAGGGCGCCGACCAGCCGCGCGGACTGCTCACGCCAGGTGGCGGTGACGGCGTCCGCGGTGGTCTCGGCCATGCGGCCACCCTAGGGCGGCCGCACGGCCGGATCCGGCCAGCGCTCAGGCGTCGGCCGGCTGCGGCGGCTCGTCCGCGACCTGGCGCAAGGTGGCGACCATCTTGCACTCGGGCCAGTACTTGGCGTGCAGCTCGGCGAACTCCTGCTGTCCGGCGATCGCGTCCTCCAGGCTGTCGTACTGCAGGAGTGCCCAGCCGCCGACGACCTCCTTGGCCTCGGCATACGGCCCGTCGACGCGGGTCGTCTCCCCTTCGCGGACCACGAAGTTGACCGCATCCTCGGTGCCGAACAGGCCTCCGCCGTCGAGGAAGGCCCCGGATGCGGACTGCTCCCCGATGTACTTGTCCATCGCGTCGAACAGCGCCTGCGGCGGCGCCTCGATGCCCTCTTCCATCCTGACGAAACCCATGAACCGCGGCATTGCTCGCTCCTCAATGGTTGGTTGTCCACCGCTCCTCGGTGGCCGACTCACACCCACGTCGAACAGCATCCCCCGACTTCGACATCGCCCTCGAAACTTTGTTTCCGGCGCCGTGACAGAAGTAACTGACTGACCGTACAGTTAGCGAATGGCCACGGACGTTCGCAAGACGCTCCCCGGGGCGGCGTACCACTCCGACGAGACCTACGCTCTCGACACGGAGCGGGTGTTCTACCGCAACTGGATGTACGTCGGACGAGCCGACCGGTTGGCCAAGCCCGGCGCGTGGATGCGGGTGGAGATCGCCGACGAGAGCATCCTCGTCGTGCGCGGCAAGGACGAGCAGATCCGGGCCTTCTACAACGTCTGCCGCCATCGTGGATCCCGGATCTGCGACGACGAGCAGGGTGAGGTGCGCACCCACCTGCGCTGTCCCTACCACGCCTGGGGCTACGCCCTGGACGGGACGCTCGTGACCACCCCGATGATCGAGAAGGACGAGATCGACCGCGCCTCGACCTCGCTGTGGCCCGTCCACGTCGATGTCTGGGAGGGCTTCGTCTTCGTCAACCTCTCCCGCGAAGAGCCCATCTCCCTGGTCGACCATCTCGCCGACCAGCAGGACGAGCCGCTGAGGCTGGCCCGGTTCGGACTCTCCGACCTGCGGATCGCCAAGATCACCGTCAACGAGGTGCAGGCCAACTGGAAGATCGTCCTCGAGAACTACAACGAATGCCTGCACTGCCCGACGATCCATCCCGAGCTGGTTGCCGTGGTGCCGGCGTACAAGAAGGGCGACATCTTCGAGACCGGCCGAGCCGACGGTGGCGTATCGCTCGCCGACGGGCGCACAGCGATCGTCGATGACCCGCGCCTGAGGCTGCCACTGCTCCCCGGCTTCAAGAGCTCCGGCGACCCGGAGTCCTACTACGGCGCGGGGATCTACCCCACGATGTTCCTCGACGTCGACGGGTCCAGCTGCCTGGCAACCGCGGTGTTCCCCACTGGCCCGCAGAGCTGCCGGCTGGTGACGGAGTACCTCTTCAGCCCCGAAGCACTCGACGACCCCGACTTCGACCCGTCGCCGGTGGTGGAGTTCAACGAGCGCGTGACCCGGCAGGACAGCGAGGCCTGCGAGCGCGTTCAGCGCGGCGTCACCTCACGGACGTTCGACCACGGCGTCTTCCCGGCCAAGGACTCCTGGGTCTACGGCTTCGACCAGCGGTACCTGCGCGACGTCACCTGAGGACCACCCGCGCGTCCAGGGCCAGTACGCCGTCCGGCCCGGCGAGGACTGGGTTGAGCTCCAGCTCGAGGAGCTCGGGGTGGGCAGCAGCCAGCCGCGAGACGCGGGCGACCACCTCGGCGAGGGCGTCCACGTCGACGGCCGACCGTCCCCGCGCGCCGAGCAGGATCGGAGCGCCGCGGAGCGAGAGCAGCAGCTCCCGAGCAGCGTCGACCGACACCGGCGCGATGCCGCAGGCCGTGTCCTCGAGCACCTCGGTGAAGACGCCGCCGAGCCCCACCATGACGACCGCTCCGAACTTCGGGTCACGCACACTGCCCACGATCAGCTCGACTCCGCCCTTCAGGTCGGCCATCTCCTCGACGAAGACGGCGGGCGGCGCCAGCCGCGCGACCAGATCGCCGTAAGCCGCCCGCGCCGCGTCCCCGTCGACGAGCCCGAGGACCACTCCGCCGCCGTCAGACTTGTGCAGCCGGCCCGCGGCCTTCAGCACCACGGGAAAGCGCAGGTCCGCGAGCGCTTCCTCGAGGCCCGCCGGATCACTCACCGGGGTCGAGCCAGGGAACGCGATGCCGACTTCGGAGAACAGCGCCCGCGCGGCGTCGTACGACGTGTCGGTGACCGGCTGCGCAGCGGGCGGTAGCGGCTCGGCGAGGCCGGCGGCCGCGGGTTCGACCAGGCCGGCGAGCACCGCGCCCGCGCGGTCGATGTCGCGGTGCACGGGTATGCCCGCGGCGCGCAGCACCTGACTCGCGGGGCTGCCCGGGTAGATCGTCTGCACGACGAGCGGCTTGGACTGGGTCGCGACCGCGTCGGCCATCTGGCGGGCCGCTGCCAGCTCAAGTTCGGTGAGGCCGGACTGGTCCGCGGAGTAGCCGCCGAAGTAGCCCGTGAGCAGCACCCCGTCGACCTGGTCGGAGGCCAACAGGATCTCGACCGCCCGGGCGTAACGCTCGACGTCCTGCTCACCCGCGCCAGCGAGGTCGACGGGGTTGGTCACGGTCGCCTGCTCCCACAGCACTGCCCCGAGCTCGCTGGTGAGCGTGCCGGTGAGCACCGGGGTCTGCAGCCCGGCCGCCACCAGCACATCAGCGGCCACGGCTCCGTGCCCGCCACCGTCGGTGAGGATCGCGATCGACGGGCCGGAGAGCCGCCGCGGTGCGTGCAGGGCCGCCAACACATCAGCCATCTCGGTGGGATGGTCCACCCGAACCGCCCCCACCGCCGCGCAGGCGGCGTCGACGACCATCGAGGACGTGGTGAGCGAGCCGGTATGGGAGGCGGCACTGCGCACCGCCGCTTCGGTCCGGCCGGGGGCGAGCAGCACCAGCGGCTTGCCGGCCTCGCGCAGCGCCCGACCGGCATCGAGGAAGGCGCGGCCATCGACGACATCCTCGATGTACACGGCCACCGCTCGGGTCCCCGCGTGGTCCACACAGGCATTCAGGAAAGCAATCAGGCCGAGGTCCGCCTGGTTGCCGAGCGAGACGAACCGGGACACGCCCAGCCCTCGGTCGGCCAGCAGGTCCGCGAGGTCGAGGACCAGGTTGCCGCTCTGGCTGAGCACCGTCACGTCGCCGGGAGGGAGCTCGGCATGCGCCAGCTGGAGTCCGGTGGTGGTGTCCGCGACCCCGAGGCAGTTGGGCCCGACCAGCACCGCGCCGGCGTCCCGGGCGATTGCCAGCGCCTCGGCCTCGAGCCTGGCCCCCTCCGCGCCTGTCTCGGAGAGTCCGGCGGTGATGCCCACGATCGCCTTGGCGCCGGCAGCAACGGCGTCGGACACCGCGGCCACGAAGCCGTCAGCCGGCACGCAGAGCACAGCCAGGTCGACGCGGAGGCCGCACGCGGCGGACGCGGCCGCCGCAGAGGGGTACGCGGGCTCGCCGAGGACCTGACCGCTTCGGCGGTTGACCAGGAGCACGGTGCGGCCATCCCTCGACGACAGCGCTCGTCGGGCGAGGATGTGGCCCCACTTCGCCGGGTCGTCGCTCGCGCCTACGACAGCGACCGAACGAGGCGAGAAGAGGGCTTCGAGTGCGTGATCGGGCGATCCTTGACGCCTCACCCGCCGAACCCTAGCATCACTGACTGACTGAACAGTCAAATTCGGTGGAGGCCATGACAGCCAGGTCGTCGACACGTCCCAGCCAGCGCGAGCGAGCTGCCGCGGACGCACGCACCAGGATCCTCGCCGCCGCCGTCGAGTGCATCGTCCGCGACGGCCTGGCCCAGGTCCGGATGGCCGCCATCGCCCGCACGGCGGGGGTCTCGGCCGGCCTGCTGCATTACCACTTCGACACCAAGGAGCTCCTCTTCGGCGAGGTGCTGAAGTACTCCCACGGTGCCTCCGCCGAGCTCAACCAGCGAGCCCTCGCGGACGCCGGCGACGGCCCGGCCAAACGATTGTCCTCGTTCCTGGACCGGTGCCTGCCCAGCGACCAGCAGCGCGCGGACGAGTGGCTGCTCTGGCAGGAGCTGGCCCTGCTCTGCATCCGCGACCCGCACCTCGCCACGGTCGGGGCCGAGCTCTACGAGGACCTCTACAACACCGTGAGCGACATCGTCCGCGATGGCGTGGAAGCCGGCGTCTTCGCGACCACACTCGAGCCGAGGATGATCGCCGAGACGGCGGTGGCCCTGACCGACGGGCTCGGCGCCCGGGTGCTGGCCGGCGAGCCCAACCTCGGGATCGCCGAGGCCCGCAGCACGATCGCTACGGCGGTGGGCGTCCTGGTCGGTCACGACGGCCCCCTTCCGGAGCCCGCGGTCATCGAAGGCGGAGCCGGCGCATGACCCCGCGCCCCGGTCTCGGCGTCACCCGGCCCTCGAGGCGGGGCTTGCTGACCGGGGGCCTGGCGCTGAGTGCGTCGCTGACGCTGCCCGGCTGCGCCTACATCCGCGACGACGCGCCGACCGACGCCCCGCTGCCTCCGTCGGCGAAGGCGAAGATCGACGGCGACCTCATCTACTTCAACTGGGCGGACTATCTCGCGCCGAGCGTCGTCAAGGGCTTCAAGGAGGAGTACGGCGTCGACGTCATCGAGTCCAACTACGACTCGATGGAGGGCATGTACGCCAAGCTCGCGGCGGGCAACCAGTACGACATCGTCTTCCCGATCGCCAAGTGGGTGGTCAAGCTCAAGCGCGAGGGCAAGCTCCGCTCGATCGACCCGGCCCAGCTCAAGAACGCCGACCAGGTCTTCTACTCAGGCTCGTACTTCAACGAGCCCTGGTACGACGCCGGCTCCGAGGTGACGGTCCCCTTCACCGTCTACAAGACCGGGATCGGCTGGCGCACCGACAAAGTGTCGACGATGACGGGAAGCTGGGAGGACCTCTGGAACGACGAGGCCCGCGGCCACGTGTTCACCCTCGACGACCAGGACGAGGCGCTGGCGATGGCCGCCCTCCGGCTCGGCTACGACGTCAACACCGCAGAGCCGTCGGAGCTCGACGACATGAAGGACCTGCTCATCAGCCAGAAGGAGTACCTCCGGGCCTACTCCTCCGACGACATCAACAACATGCTCAGCGGCGACGCGTGGGTGCACCACATGTGGAGCGGCGACTTCCTCTACCTTCGGGACGGGCTGGCCGACGACCCGACCGCCTACGACTTCCAGGCCCCCAGCGAGGGCGTGCCGATCAACTCCGACGCCTACGCGATCCCCGCCAACGCCAAGCATCCCGGCACCGCGATGGTGTTCATCGACTACCTGCTGAGGCCCGAGAACGCCATCAAGAACATGGGCTACCTCTACTACCCGTTCCCGGTGAAGGACGCGCTCCCGGCGTTCGCCGATCTGGCCAAGGACGTGCCGGCCTGCAACGTCGAGATCTCCGACCTGGAGAACGAGAACGTCTTCCGCCTGCTCGACACCGACGAGGTCCAGCGCCGCGCGGCCATCTGGACCGAAGTGAAGGCGAGCTGACGTGGCGGTTCAGCAGTCCGCGCCTCGCTCGGCGCAACGCACGCGCCTCTGGGGGGCGCTGCTCGCGCTGCCGACCGCCTGGATGGTGGCGTTCTTCGTCTCCAGCATGGTCATCGTCGTCCTGCTGTCGTTCGGCCGGACGACCAACGACGGTTTCCCGGTGTTCGCCACCAACACCGCTAACTACGAGGCGCTGTGGAACGAGGTCTACCTCGAGCTGTTCCTGCGCTCGCTGGGCTACGCCCTCGCGACGGTCGTCATCTCCCTGCTGATCGCGTACCCGGTCGCCTACGCCATCGCGTTGCACGGCGGTCGCTACAAGAACGTCCTGATCGCGGCGATCGTGGTGCCGTTCTTCGCCAGCTACCTGATCCGCATGTACGCCTGGAAGGCGCTGCTCTCCGACGAGGGCCTGGTCAACAGCGGCCTGCGCGAGGTCGGCCTCAGCGACGGGATCACCTTTCTCAACACGTCGTACGCCGTCGTCGGCGGGTTGGTCTACGGCTACGTCGTTTTCATGATCCTGCCGATCTACGCCTCCTTGGAACGCCTCGACGTCTCGCTCATCGAGGCCGGCAAGGACCTCTACCACGGTCCGGTACGCACGTTCTTCTTCGTCACCCTGCCGGCCACCCGCGCCGGACTGTACGGCGGCATCCTGCTGGTCTTCCTGCCCGCTCTCGGCGACTTCGTCAGCGCCCAGCTGCTCGGCGGCGCGAGCACCTTCATGCTGGGCAACCTGGTGCAGCAACAGTTCATGGAGGGCCAGAACTGGCCGCTCGGCTCGGCCCTGACCGTCGGCCTGATGGTCGCGTTGACCGTCCTGATGGTCGCCTACCTCCGCGCCACCTCGACCAAGGCACGTGAGACGTGATGGCGCGCGCGGGCAAGATGGAGCGCAAGCCTCGGTTCGCCGTGGCGGTCACGGTCGTGTTCTTCGCCTGGCTCTATCTGCCGATCCTCGCCGTCGCGCTGTTCAGCTTCAACGACAAGAAGTCCCTGTCGTCGTTCTCCGGCTTCAGCATGCAGTGGTACGACGCCCTGGTACACGACAGTGCGCTGCTCGACTCGCTGGTGGCCAGCCTCAAGATCGCCTCCGTCGCGACAGTCGGCTCGCTGGTGCTGGGCACCATGCTGGCTCTCGGCCTCGAACGGGTCCGGTCGCGCCGCGGCAGGGTCATCGGGGCGGTGACCCTGCTGCCCCTCGTCACGCCCGAGATCGTCACCGGTGTCGCGGCGCTGCTGCTGTTCACCGGGATCGGGCTCAAGCTATCGATGACCACGGTCATCCTCGCCGAGATCACGTTCTCGATCGCCTACGTCACGGTGATCGTGCGCGGCCGGCTGGCCGGCATCGCGCTGGAGGTGGAGGAGGCGGCTCGCGACCTGGGCTGCACCCCGACCCAGGCTCTGCGCCTGGTCACGATCCCGATGCTCGCGCCGGCGCTGCTCGGCGCTGGCCTCCTCGTGTTCGCGCTGGTGTTCGACGACTTCGTGCTCGCGTTCTTCACCACTGGGGTCGAGCCCCAGCCGCTGCCCGTGCGCGTCTACTCCTCGATCCGCTTCGGGGTCTCCCCCGCCATCAACGCGATCGGAACGCTCATGCTGCTTGCCTCTGCCCTGCTCATCGTGGCTGCCCTGGTGCTCCCGCGATTCTTCGGCCGTGGAGCATCCAGCCTCGACCTGATCACCGGAGGCCAAAATGACACAGCGCCGATGAACACTCCCTCCGTCTCCCTGAGCGGCCTGACCAAGGTCTTCGGCGGCGCGACCGTCGTCGACCACCTCGACCTCGACATCGCCAGCGGCGAGTTCTTCTCCCTGCTCGGCCCGTCAGGCTGCGGCAAGACCACCACGTTGCGGATGATCGCTGGCTTCAGCGACCCGACCGAGGGGACGATCCTCGTCGACGGCGAGGACGTCACCAGCACTCCCCCGCACAAGCGAGACGTCAACACCGTCTTCCAGAGCTACGCCCTCTTCGAGCACCTCGACGTCCGCCGCAACGTCGGGTTCGGCCTGCGCCGCAAGGGCGTCGCCAAGTCAGCCATCGACAAGCGCGTCGCCGACATGCTCGAGCTGGTCGAGCTCGGCGACCGGGCGAAGGAGCGGCCGAGCCGGCTCTCCGGCGGCCAGCGGCAGCGCGTCGCCTTGGCCCGCGCACTGATCAACCAGCCCAAGGTGCTGCTGCTCGACGAGCCGCTGGCGGCGCTCGACCTCAAGCTGCGACACGCGATGCAGGCCGAGCTCAAGGCGATCCAGCGCGAGGTCGGCATCACCTTCCTCTTCGTCACCCACGACCAGGACGAGGCACTCAGCATGAGTGACCGGGTCGCGATCATGAACGACGGTGTCGTCGAGCAGTGCGGCACGCCCGAGGACGTCTATGAGCACCCGACCTCGGTCTTTGCGGCCGGCTTCATCGGCACCAGCAACCTGATGAGCGGCACGTGGTCCGAGGGCTGCGTCGCCGTCTCCCCGGACGTGCGGATCCCGGCCCCCGAACACCGGGGCTCGGCCGAGGGCGACGCCGTCAGCATCACCGTCCGCCCGGAGAAGATCTGGCTCACCGAGCTCACGCCCGAGATGTTCCGGCTGCCTGGCACCATCGTCGCGACCAGCTACCACGGCCCCACCACTCGGTACCTCGTCTCGATCGCCGCCGATCTCACCCTCACCGTCCTCGAGCAGAACCTCCCGCGGATGCGGGCCGAGGACCGGTGGAACCCGGGCGACCGCATCGAGATGGGCTGGCTGCCCGAGCACACGGTGGTGCTCCGATGAGCCGCACTGACGTCGTGGTCGTGGGCGCCGGGCTGGCCGGCCTGGCCGCCGCGCGCGATCTCGAGGCGGGCGGGGCGCAGGTCACTGTGCTCGAGGCACGGCCCCGGGTGGGCGGTCGCGTCGAGCAGGTCGAGCTCGCCGACGGCCGCCTCGTCCAGCTCGGTGGCGAGGTCGTGGGCAACGCCCACACCAGCTACCTCGGCCTGGTCGAGGAGCTTGGCCTGACGCTCACTTCCTCGTACGTCGCCGAGCCGGGCGAGATCACCCGCCAGGTGCCCGGCTCCGTCGATGTCGGCGAGTGGCCGTCGTGGTGCACGCCGACCGACCGGACGTCCTACGACGACGTGGAAGCCGCACTCGACAAGGTGTGCGCCGCCATCGATCCCGACGACCCGTGGTCGTGCCCGGACCTCGGCCGCCTGGACCGGCTCAGCGTCGGTGACTGGTTGCGGGAGGTCGGGGCCTCGCCCGGCGTGCTGCGGCTGTGGGAGCTGGTGCACCTGAGCCTGGCCGACGGCTCGATCGAGCGGCAGAGCCTGTTCGCCTACGCCCGCAAGATCGTCGTGGGTGGCACCACGGGCAGCTACGACGTCGAGCAGTGGGAGAACCTGCGGGTCGCCGAGGGCTCCGCCACGGTGGCGCTGACGATGGCCGCCGCGCTGCGCGACGTACGCCTCTCCACGCCGGTCCGCGGCATCCGGATCGGCACCCACGGCAGCTCGGTCACGACGAGCGACGGCGAGGAGATCCGCGCCGACGCTGTCGTCCTCGCCGTGCCGATCGGCCCGGCGCGGGACATCGACATCCAAGGCGTGAGCGATCGAACGGCTCACGTCGCTGCGGCGGCAGCGGCACGCATTGGCCGCCAAGTTCGTCGCGGCGTACGAAGAGCCGTTCTGGCAGGCCCGCGGTCAGAATGCGCTGGCCGAGAGCGAGGGCGTGCTCGGCTCCACCTGGCCGCAGCAGCACGGCGTGCTCTCAGCCCTGGTCCCGCCCGAGCGCTATGCCGCCTTCGCAGCCTCTGACCCCGACACGCGGACCCGTGAGGCGCTCGCCCAGATCGCCGAGCTGTACGGGACGGAGGCCACCGCGCCGCTGCAGACCTGGACCCGGTTGTGGGGCACCGACCCCTGGACGCAGGGCTACGTCACGAACTGGCGACCCGGCGACGTCGAGGCCGTCGGGCCCCTGCACGGCACCCACGAACCGCCCTTCTACGTCTGCGGCTCCGACCAGTGGGTCGCCGGCTACATGGAGGGGGCGGTCCGCACCGGCCGCGGCGCCGCCGCGGCCGCCCTGGCAGCCACGGGAAAGGGAGCCGCATGGACTTCGGCCTGACCGACGAGCAGCGCAGCATCGTCGAGGTGACGCGCTCGTTCGTGGAGCGCGAGCTCTACCCCTACGAGGAGGAGGTGGAGCGCACCGGGGTCCTGCGACCCGAGCTGGTCGCGCAGATCCGGTCGAAGGCACTGGCCGCCGGTCTCTACGCCGCCAACCTGCCCGAGGACGTCGGCGGGGCCGGGCTCGACACGGTGACGTGGGTGCTCTACGAGAAGGAGCTCGGCCGGGCGAACTACGCGCTGCACTACTGCGGCGTACCGCGGCCCTCCAACATCCTGCTGGCCGGCACCGAGGCCCAGCGCGAGAAGTACCTCTACCCGTGCGTGCGCGGCGAGAAGGTCGACTGCCTGGCGATGACCGAGCCCGGCGCCGGCTCCGACATGCGCGGCATGCGGACGACGGCGACCCGGGACGGTGACGGCTGGCGGATCAAGGGGACCAAACACTTCATCAGCCACGCCGACGAGGCGGACTTCGTGATCCTGGTGGCGGTCACCGGGCGAGACGACTCCGGACGCGCCCAGATGTCGATGTTCCTGGTCGATCTCGACACCCCGGGTCTGGCGGTGCACGACGGCTACCGCAACGTCTCGCACCGGGGCTACACCAACTCGATCCTCGACTTCGACGACGTCCGGGTCGGCGCCGACGCGCTGCTCGGCGAGGAGGGCAAGGGGTTCGAGCTGGCCGGCGAGTGGCTCGGGAACACCCGACTGCAGGTTGCGGCGTCCTGCCTCGGGCGAGCCGAGCGGGCGCTCGAGCTCTCGATCCGGCACGCGGCCACGCGCGAGCAGTTCGGCCAGCCCATCGGGAAGTTCCAGGGGGTCGGCTTCAAGCTCGCGGACATGGCGACCGAGCTGCGGGCGGCCGAGCTGATGACGCTGCACGCCGCGTGGAAGTACGACCAGGGCACGGCCACCGACTCCGACATCGCGATGGCCAAGCTCAAGGCGACGGAGATGTTGGCCATGGTCGCCGACGAGGCGATCCAGATCCATGGGGGCATGGGGCTGATGGACGAGCTCCCCCTGGAGCGGATCTGGCGCGACGCGCGCATCGAGCGGATCTGGGACGGCACCTCGGAGATCCAGCGACACATCATCAGCCGGTCGCTGCTGCGGCCGTTGGGAGCCTGACATGAGCGATGCAGTGCGCACCCACAGCGAGGACGGCATTCTCGAGGTCACCCTCGACCGGCCCAAGGCCAATGCCATCGACCTCGCGACCAGCCGCGAGATGGGGCAGGTCTTCGCGTCGTTCCGCGACGATCCGGACCTCAAGGTGGCGATCGTGCGCACCGAGGGCGACAAGTTCTTCTGCGCCGGCTGGGACCTGAAGGCGGCAGCCGACGGCGACCCGGTCGACGGGGACTACGGCGTGGGCGGCTTCGGCGGCCTCCAGGAGCTGCCCGACCTCAACAAGCCCGTGATCGCCGCCGTCCACGGTCTGGCGATGGGCGGGGGCTTCGAGCTGGCGCTCGCTTGCGACCTCATCTACGCCTCGGAGGCGACCCAGTTCGGGCTGCCGGAGATCAACGCCGGCACGCTCGCCGACGCGGCGACGATCAAGCTGCCCAAGCGGATGCCGTACCACGTCGCGATGGAGCTGCTCCTGACCGGACGCTGGATGGCGGCGCCGGAGGCGGCGCGCTGGGGCGTGGTCAACGAGGTGCTCCCCGACGAGGAGGCGGTCCGGGCCCGGGCCTGGGAGATCGCCAGACTGCTCGCCTCCGGCCCGCCGCTGGTCTTCGCGGCGATCAAGGAGACGGCCCGTGCGGCCGAGTCGCTCCGGTTCCAGGAGGCCATGGACCTGGTCACGAAGAGCAAGCTCCCGACCGTGGCGACGCTCTACACCTCCGACGACAACCAGGAGGGCTTCCGGGCCTTCGCCGAGAAGCGCAAGCCGGTCTGGAAGGGCCGCTGACCACACGTTCGACGAGAAGGAGAGCCACCCGTGAACCGCAACGTCATGATCACCTGCGCCCTCACCGGGGCCGGCGACACCGTCGGTCGGTCCGAGCACGTGCCGGTGACCCCCGAGCAGATCGCCGAGTCCGGGATCGCCGCGGCCCGCGCCGGGGCCACGATCGTCCACATCCACGTGCGCGACCCCGAGACCGGGAAGGGCTCCAGGGACGTCGCGCTGTACCGCGAGGTCGTCGAGCGGATCCGGGCTTCCGACGTGGACGTCATCGTCAACACCACCGCGGGGATGGGCGGAGACCTGGTGCTCGACCCGAGCGATCCCACCACGTTCCTCGACGGCACCGACCTGGTCAGCGGTGTCGACCGGCTCCCCCATGTCGAGGAGCTGCTCCCCGACATCTGCACGCTCGACTGCGGCAGCCTCAACTTCGGCGAGGGCAGCCTGGTCTACGTCAGCACCCCCGACATGCTGCGCGAGGGCGCGAAGAAGATCCAGGAGCTCGGTGTCCGCTGCGAGATGGAGATCTTCGACACCGGCCACCTGTGGTTCGCGAGGACGCTGGTCGAGGAGGGTCTGATCGACGCACCGGCGATGTACCAGCTCTGCATGGGCATCCCGTACGGCGCGCCGGCCGACCCGCTCACCCTGGCGGCGATGGTCAAGCAGCTCCCCGACGACGCGGTGTGGGCGTCGTTCGCTCTCGGCCCGATGCAGATGCCGTGGGTCGCCCAGTCGGTGCTGCTCGGCGGGCACGTCCGGGTCGGCCTCGAGGACAACCTCTACCTGGCCAAGGGCGTCAAGGCGACCAACGCGCAGCTCGTCGAGCGCGCGCGGACCATCGTGGAGAGCATGGGCGCGCACGTAGCCACCCCGGACGAGGGCCGCGAGATCCTCGCACTGAAGCCCCGATGAGCCGTCCGGCACCGGAGGACGTCCGGACGGTCACCTGCATCGGCGCCGGCGTGATCGGCGGCGGCTGGGCGGCGTACTTCCTGGCGCGCGGCTACCGCGTGGTCGCCTGGGACCCGGCCGAGGACGCCGAGGCCCGCCTGCGCCACCTCGTGCAGGCAGCCTGGCCGGCACTGACCGAGCTCGGGCTCGCCGAGGGAGCGAGCCTCGAGCACCTCAGCGTCGAGCACGACCTGGCTACCGCCTGCGCGGCGGCGGACTTCGTCCAAGAGAGCGCCCCCGAGGACCTCGAGCTCAAGCGCTCCCTGCTGGCCGACATCGACGCGGTCACCCCGGCCGACGTGGTGATCTCGTCCTCCACGTCCGGCTACGGCATGAGTGAGATGCAGGTCGGGTGCGCCCACCCCGAACGCACCGTGGTCGGGCACCCGTTCAACCCGCCGTACCTCATCCCGCTCGTCGAGGTGGTCGGCGGCGAGAAGACCTCGCCGGACGCGGTCGCCTGGACCTCGGACTTCTTCCGGCACATCGGCAAGTCCGTCATCACCATGGACCGCGAGGTGCCGGGCTTCATCGCCAACCGGCTGCAGGAGGCGATCTGGCGCGAGGCGCTGCACATGGTCGCGGCGGGTGAGGCCACCGTCGAGCAGATCGACCTGTCCATCACCGACGGCCCGGGGCTGCGGTGGCCGGTCTTCGGCCCGATGCTCACCTTCCACCTCGCCGGCGGCCAGGGCGGGATGGCGCACATGCTCGACCACTTCGGCCCGTCGCTGCAGTCACCGTGGACCCGACTCGTGGCGGCCGAGCTCACCCCCGAGCTGCGGGACGCCGTCGTCGACGGCTGCGAGCGCGAGGCGGACGGCCGCAGCATCGACGACCTGGTGGCTGATCGGGACCGAGGCGTGATCGCGATCCTGCGCGCCCTGGGCCGCGCGTGAGCGGCCGAGCCGGTCGTCTGGCGGGAGCCCGTCCAGGACGCCTGGATCGACTACAACGGCCACCTGTCCGAGCCCTACTACGTGCTGGTCTTCGGGCACGCCACCGATGCCGTCATGGACGTGGTCGGCCTGGACTCGGAGTACCGCCAGGCGAACGATGCATCGCTCTACACCGTCGAGGCGCACGTCCGATACCTCGACGAGGTCTCCGCCGGCAGCGACCTCGAGGTGCGCTCGTCCGTCATCGGCGGCACCGAGAAGCTGCTCTGGATCTGGCACGAGCTCTGGGTCGACGACCGGCTGCGCGCCACCGAGGAGGTGCTCGGAGTGCACGTCGTCGGGCGGAGCTCGACGCCATTCCCCGACCACATCGCGGCTCGCGTCCAGGCCGCTCTCGTCGACCCTCCCGAGGAGGCCGGCGGCCGGATCCGGCCGCTGCGGCACCCGGAGTAGGCCCGGAGAGCCTCGCCGTTCGGGAGCCGTACCCTGGCGACGATCACCATGACGCCCACCGAATCACGCGACCGCAAGCTCCTGCTCGTCGTCGACGCCCCGTCGCTGCTGCATCGCAACCACCATGCGCGGGCACTCACCCTGCTCAGGGACCGCTCCGGCCGACCTGCCTGGGCCTTGCACGGCATGCTCCGCCAGATCATCGAGGCGATCGACGGGTTCGGCCCGGACGCCGTGATCTTCGGACTCGACGACCGCACTTCATCCGTGCGCAGGGACTTCTATCCCGAGTACAAGGCGGGTCGAATCGAGAAGGACCCTGAGCTCGTCGAGCAGCTCGAGCGCGCGGGGGCCTTGCTCGATGCGCTGGGCCTGGCCACCCTCACCCCTCCCGGCCTCGAGGCTGACGACGTCAACGCCTCCGCGGCAGCGTGGGCGCGCGCCCACGACTGGAACTGCGTCATCATCACCTCCGACCGGGACGCGTTCGCTCAGATCAGCGACCACACCCGGGTGCTGCGCCTGATCGACGGCGGCCTCAACGCGTCTCCCCTGCTCAACCCGGCTCGCCTGTACGCGATGTACGGCGTCGCAGCCGAGCGCTACCTCGAGTTCGCCGCCCTGCGTGGTGACGCCAGCGACAACCTGCCCGGCGTTTCCGGCATCGGCGAGAAGACCGCCGCCGTACTCCTCGAGCAGGCCGGGTCGATGCAAGCTGTCTGGGCCGACATCGACCGCAACGACGGCCTCGCTCTGATCGCGGCCCTCGACGGGTGGGCCGAGGAGACCGGCGCACGCCGCCTGGGGGCGACCGTCGTACGGCGGCTCACGGCGCCCGGCGCCCGCGAGCAGTACGACTTCAATGTGCGCATCATGTCCGGTCACGACGACCTCGATCTCGGGTTGACCCCGGACGTGCCCGGCAGCCCGGGCCTGCTTCCGCTCGACCTCGACCGGGTCAGTCAGGTGGTCGGCTTCCTCAACGTGGAGGCAACGACTTCACTCGCGATGCGAGTGCTCAGCACCGATCCGGCGTCGCGCAGCCCTGTGAGCGGAAGCACGCCCCTGCCCTCTTGAGCGACATGGTCGTGAGGTGTTGCCCTTGGTGCAGCACATTCAGCACGAGGAGCCAGCTATGCCAGACGTATCCGACCTGACCAACAAGGGCCAAGACTTCGTCGCGAAGGCCGTCGGCGCAGCCGATGCGGTCGTGGGCGCCGCGCGAGGCGCGATCCGTGACAAGGCCCCCGGGTTGGAGCGGGTCACCGACCTCGTGCCCGACCCCAGCGACGTCGTGGATCAGGTCACCGCCACCGCCACCGAGCTGCTCAGCCTCGCCCAGGACGTCCAGAACAAGGTCATCGCCGCGCTCAC
>CAWCRX010000022.1:0-589154 GCA_963798055.1 uncultured Actinomycetota bacterium | reverse complement strand
ACAGAACGTCGCGGAACCCGAGCGCGGCGGCGGTGTCGGCGGCACGCGCCGCGGAGGTCGACATGCCTCAATTCTGCCCGAGCGTGCACGCCGGGCAGGCCACCGGCCGTGCTTACGTGGCGCGAACCTGCGCCGAGTCGGGCTCGGCAGGACGGGTGAG
The DNA here is from genome assembly GCA_963798055.1 of uncultured Actinomycetota bacterium. Lineage (GTDB taxonomy): Bacteria > Actinomycetota > Actinomycetes > Propionibacteriales > Nocardioidaceae > Nocardioides. The sequence continues at coordinate 588,994 of CAWCRX010000022.1, read as the reverse complement.
AGAGGCGAAGTAGTCGTCCACCTCCTGGCGCTCGACGCGTCGTTGGGCGCAGGCGGTGGCGGCGATCATGGCGTTGCGGCGGGCCCGTTCCTGCGAGGTCTGGGGCCAGGTGCGGAGGTCGTGGATGAGGGTGGCGAACGGGGCGGTGGGTGAATACATGGGGGCGGCTCCGAATTGCGGGTTCCCCCGAACGTAGACCCGTCGCGGTGCGGTCCGCATCACGGCGGCGTGACTTTTTCGTGAACTCACAGGGCGGTCATCAGTCAGGCACTGGTTCGCTCATCACCGGCGTGCTGCGGGTGGCGCCGATGCTGGCCGTCACGACGCACGCGACCGCAATCCACTGCACGCCGGTGAGGAACTCGCTGACCACGAGCATCCCGACGAGCGCCGCCGCTGCCGGCTCGAGGCTCATCAGAATGCTGAGGACCGATGCGGAAAGGGTGCGCAGCGCGACCATCTCGCATCCGTAGGGGATCACCGAGCTGAGCAAGCCGACGAGGGCACCGATCGCAAGGATCCGGAAGTCACCGAGTCCCTCGCCGCCGCCGACCGTCATCACCGGGGTCAGCAGCACCGTCGCCACGACGCTGGCCATCGCGAGACCGTCGAGCCCCTGCCAGCGCCGGCCGGTCTGCACCGTGAGCAGGATGTACGCCGCCCAGGCTGCGCCGGCCAGCAGCGCGAACAGGACGCCGACGAGATCCAGGTCGGCCCGCTCCAGGCCGAGCAGCGCGACGCCGAGCGCTGCCAGCACGACCCAGACCAGGTCGCGGGCCCGGCGCGAGAGGAGGACCGCCAGCGCCAGCGGCCCGATGAACTCGATGGTGACGGCGATCCCCAGCGGGATCCGGGCGAACGACTGGTAGATCGCCCAGTTCATCAGCGCCAGGGTCGCACCGAAAGCGAGCACGACGAGCCAGTCGGTGCCGGTTCGACCGCGCAGCACCGGTCGGCAGGCCACGGCCAGGATCAATGCACTCGTGACCAGGCGCAGCCACACGATCGTGACCGGCTCGACCTCGTCGAACAGGTTCTTGGCCAGCCCGGCTCCGAACTGGACGGATGCGATTCCTATCAGCACCAGCCAGATCGGTGAGACTCTGACCGATGGATTCGGGTTCGCCACCGGGTCAATGTAGGTGGACAGCCAGGTAGGCGCCTACGTGAGGAGTGTCGATGAGCACGGTGTTGATGGTCGGGACCCGCAAGGGGCTGTGGATCGGGACGTCGGACGACGGGCGGGAGGACTGGGACTTCTCCGGCCCGCACCACGACATGGAGGAGGTCTACTCCTGCATGATCGACACCCGCGGCGACCGGCCGCGGCTGCTGTCTGGTGCCTCGTCGAGCTGGCTCGGCCCGCAGGTCCGACGTAGCGACGACCTCGGCGCGTCCTGGCAGGAGTCGCCCGACGGCGCGATCCGCTTCCCCGAGGACGTCAGCGCGTCCGTCGAGCGGATCTGGCAGCTCGCTCCCGGAGCCGAGCCGGGAGTGGTGTACGCCGGCACCGAGCCGGGCGCGGTCTGGCGCTCCGACGACAACGGCGAGTCGTTCGCGCTCGAGCGGGCTCTCTGGGACCACCCGCAGCGCCCTGACTGGGGCGCCGGCTTCGGCGGCCAGGCCTTCCACACGATCCTTCCGCATCCGTCCGACCCGCAGTCGGTCACCGTCGCGATCTCCACCGGCGGCGTCTACCAGACCACCGACGGCGGAGCCTCCTGGACGGCCCGCAACCAGGGGATCCGGGCGGAGTTCCTGCCGGAGGGCCAGCAGTACCCCGAGTTCGGCCAGTGCGTGCACAAGGTGACCCGGCACCCGTCGAACCCGGAGCGGCTGTACCTGCAGAACCACGGCGGCGTCTACCGGTCCGACGACCACGGCGCGAGCTGGCAGTACATCGGTGACGGGCTCCCGTCGGACTTCGGCTTCGCCATCGTCGTCCATCCGCACGAGCCGGAGACGATCTTCGTGTTCCCGATCGGCAGCGGCGCGAACCGTTACCCACCGGACGCCAAGGCCCGGGTATGGCGCTCCCGCGACGCCGGCGACTCCTGGGAGGAGCTCGGCAAGGGACTGCCGGATGGCTTCTTCGTAGGAGTGATGCGCGACGCCATGTGTGCGGACGGCCACGACTCCGCGGGCCTCTACTTCGGCGCTCGCAACGGCAGCGTCTGGGGCTCCGCGGATTCAGGGGACACCTGGCAGCAGGTCGTCGCCGACCTTCCCGACGTGATGGTGGTGCGCGCCGCCGCGGTCTGAGGTGACCGGGGCCCATCGGTCGATGGTGCGCTCGATCAGGGGCGTCGTCTGCTCGGGGTCCAGCCGGCCAGTGCACACCGCCCAGGTCAGGCCATCGATCACCAGGTGGAGGTCCTCGATGGCTGCGTCTCGATGCCGGGCTGGGACGTCGAGGAGCTGTACGACGGCCGTGAGCGCGCCGGCGAGTGCTGTCCGACATTCCTCCAGGCGCTGCGTCAGCCCATCCGACGGCGCAGCCGACAGCGTCAGCCGCAGCCAGACCAACTCGTCATCGCTGCGTCGACGCGTGCCGGGGACAAAGTCCAAGATCGTCCGGAGCGCACGATCCCGGGTCTTCTCACCGCGAGGCGCCCACGCCAACGCGCGGCGACGCCGTACGTCCACCTCGTCGGCTGCCATCATCACCAAGTCCGCCTCCCTGTTCACCAGACGATGGACAGTGCTCGGCGACACCTCCAGGAGTCGGGCGATGGAGCGACGGCTGAGGGCATGCACGCCCTGGGTCAGCACTACCTGGAAGACGGTCTCCTGGAGGAGCGCGTATCGAGCGACGTAGTCGACGAGCTTGGGCATGGTTCGTCATATCGCGAGACCGCGTGGCCCCGCCGCCGTCCTCCACAGCCTGTGATGGCACACCCCGGTGCGCTTCCCAGATGCCGCGCCCGCCGTTCGTGGGCCACGGTGGTTCACAACGAGGGATTCATGGGCCTGGGATGCGAGCCACGGTGTGCCAAATCTGCGAGCATCCGTGCAGCCTGATATCGGCGCGAGGTTCGCGCGGCCCGCCCCGTACCCTTCAGGCATGGATCAGCCGGACATCAAGCCGCGCTCGCGCGACGTCACAGACGGGCTGGAGAAGGCCGCCGCCCGGGGGATGCTGCGCGCGGTCGGCATGCAGGACGAGGACTTCGCCAAGCCCCAGATCGGCGTCGCGTCGAGCTGGAACGAGATCACTCCCTGCAACCTCTCGCTCGACCGGCTCGCGAAGGCCGTGAAGAACGGCGTCCACGCGGCGGGCGGCTACCCGCTCGAGTTCGGCACCATCTCCGTCTCCGACGGCATCTCGATGGGCCACGAGGGCATGCACTTCTCGCTCGTCTCCCGCGAGGTGATCGCCGACTCCGTGGAGACCGTGATGATGGCCGAGCGGCTCGACGGGTCCGTGTTGCTGGCCGGCTGCGACAAGTCCCTGCCCGGCATGATGATGGCCGCGGCCCGGCTCGACCTCGCCTCGGTGTTCTTGTACGCCGGCTCGATCATGCCCGGCCAGGTCGACGGCCAGGACGTCACGATCATCGACGCGTTCGAGGCGGTCGGTGCCTGCCTCGCGGGAAAGATCAGCCGCGAGGAGGTCGACCGGATCGAGCGGGCGATCTGTCCCGGTGAAGGCGCCTGCGGCGGCATGTACACCGCCAACACGATGGCCGCGGTCGGCGAGGCGATCGGCATGTCGCTCCCCGGCTCGGCCGCGCCACCCGCCGTGGACCGGCGTCGGGACGGGTTCGCGCACCGTTCCGGCGAGGCGGTCGTGGGGCTGCTGCGCAAGGGCATCACCGCCCGGCAGATCATGACCATGGAGGCGTTCGAGAACGCGATCACCGTGGTGATGGCGCTGGGCGGCTCCACCAACGCCGTACTCCACCTGCTGGCGATGGCGCGCGAGGCCGAGGTCGACCTGACCCTCGACGACTTCAACCGGATCGGCGACAAGGTGCCGCACCTCGGCGACCTGAAGCCGTTCGGCAAGTACGTCATGAACGACGTCGACAAGGTCGGCGGCATCCCGATGGTGATGAAGGCGCTGCTCGACGCCGGCCTCATGCACGGCGACGCGCTCACCGTCACCGGCAAGACGATGGCCGAGAACCTCGCGGACATCGCCCCGCCGATGGTCGACGACGAGGTGATCCGCACCCTCGACCGGCCGATCCACAAGACCGGTGGGCTGACCATCCTCAAGGGCTCGCTCGCGCCCGAGGGTGCGGTGGTGAAGTCGGCGGGGTTCGACGACTCGGTGTTCACCGGTACGGCCCGCGTCTTCGACGGAGAGCGGGCCGCCCTGGACGCCCTCGCCGCGGGCAAGATCAAGCCCAAGGACGTCGTGGTGATCCGCTACGAAGGCCCGAAGGGCGGCCCGGGGATGCGCGAGATGCTCGCGATCACCGGCGCCATCAAGGGCGCCGGTCTCGGCAAGGACGTGCTGCTCGTGACCGACGGTCGCTTCTCCGGGGGTACGACGGGTCTGTGCGTCGGCCACCTCGCCCCCGAGGCCGTCGACGCCGGTCCGATCGCGTTCGTGCGCGACGGCGACCCGATCACCCTCGACGTCCTCAACCGGACCCTCGAGGTGGAGATGCCGGACCTGGAGGACCGCAAGGTGGGCTGGGAGCCGCTGCCGCCGAAGTACACCCGCGGGGTGCTCGGCAAGTACGCCAAGGTCGTGCAGTCGGCCGCGCATGGAGCGGTGACCTCCTGACATCGTGACCTCTCGCCTCGATTTCGAACGCCACGGCGTACTGCTCTCGCTGGTCGCCATCGCTGTGCTGATCGCCGTGGCCGGGCTGGTCCGGATCACCGACTCGGATGATGGGCGCGAGCCGACGCTGTCGGAGGCCGCGCCTCCGGTCGGTCACCCGCTGCCGCTGCCCCCGATCCTGGCGCCGCCGTCCAGCCGGCCGGGCGGCGTCGTGCGGGCCGACCCCGGGCCCGGCATCTTCGACGATGGCCGGTTCCTCGTGGCCTACTACGGCACCGCCAGCACCGGTGTCCTCGGAGTACTCGGCGAGAACAGGCCGAGTGCGATGCACGAGCGACTGCGGCACGCGGCCCGGGCCTTCAAGGGAACGCACCGGCCGGTGCAGCTGGTCTACGAGCTGATCGTGACCGTCGCCGACCGATCGGCAGGGTCCGACCGCAGCTACAGCCACGACATCGCCCGTGCCGATGTCGAGCGGTACGTCGACGCGGCCCGTCGCAACAACGCGCTGCTGCTGCTCGACATCCAGCCCGGGCACAGCAGCTTCCTGGAGGTAGCGAAGCGCTGGCAATGGGCGCTCGAGGAGCCGCACGTGGGCCTGGCGCTCGACCCGGAGTGGCGGATGCGTCGTGCGGTGCCGGGCACGGTGATCGGCTCAGGTCACGGCGGACGAGGTGAACCAGACCGCGCGCTGGCTCTCGCAGCTGGCCGAGCGACGCAGCCTCCCGGAGAAGCTGTTCGTGCTGCACCAGTTCCGGACCTCGATGATCCGGAACATCCACCGGATCAGGCCTCACGCGAACCTCGCGATGGTGCAGCACGTCGACGGCTTCGGCACCCCGGGACAGAAGCGCGCCACCTACCACGCCGTGGCTCGGCCCCGGCAGTTCGCGATGGGCTTCAAGCTGTTCTACGACGAGGACGTGCGCCGGATGGGCCCGGCCGAGGTGCACCGGCTGCGCCCGAAGGTCCGGTTCGTGTCCTTCCAGTAGGCCGGCTGCTGTAGACAAGGCGCGTGAAGAGCGCCGCGGACTTGGACGGCGCCGACCCGCTGGCCGCCTTCCGCGACCACTTCGTCGGCGCGGAGTCGTCCTTGGTCTACTTCGACGGCAACTCGCTGGGCCGGCCGCTCAAGGTCACCGGGCCGCGACTGCAGCAGTTCGTCGATCAGGAGTGGGGCGGCCGGCTGATCCGCGGCTGGGACGAGGCCTGGATGGAGCTGCCCGGGGCGATCGGCGACGACCTGGGCCGGGTCGTCCTCGGTGCCGCCGCCGGGCAGGCCATCGTGGGGGACTCCACCACCGTCCTGCTCTACAAGCTGCTCCGGGCGGCCGTCGCGCTGCGCCCCGGCCGCAGCGAGATCGTCGTCGACCGCGACAACTTCCCGACCGACCGCTACGTGGCCGAGGGCGTCGCGCGAGAGCAGGGGATGACCCTGCGCTGGGTCGACGTCGACCCGAGCGAGGGGATCACGGCCGAGCTGCTCGCGCAGGTGCTCGGGCCGCAGACCGCGGTGGTCCTGCTGAGCCACGTCGCCTACAAGTCCGCCTGGGTGGCCGACGTACCGACCCTGACGAGGATGACCCACGACGCCGGCGCGGTGATGGTGTGGGACCTCTGTCACTCGGCGGGGGCGTTACCCGTCCGCCTCGATGAGTGGGACGTGGACCTGGCGGTCGGCTGCACCTACAAGTACCTCAACGGCGGGCCGGGCTCGCCCGCGTTCTGTTATGTCGCCGCGCGGCTCCTGGACGAGGTGACCCAGCCGATCCAGGGCTGGATGGGGGCGAGCGACCCGTTCCTGATGGGGCCGTCGTACCTCCCCGCCCAGGGCATCCGGCGGATGCTCAGCGGCACCCCGCCCATCGTGGGGATGCTCGCGCTCCAGGACATGCTCGCGCTGGTCGAGAAGGCCGGCATCGACGCGGTGCGCTCGAAGTCGGTCGGCCTCACCGAGCACGCGATCGCACTGGCCGACCGCGACCTGCCCGATGTCGAGGTGGCGTCGCCCCGCGATCCGGACCGCCGCGGTGGCCACGTGACGCTGCGGCATCCGCGGATGCGCGAGGTGACGGCGGCACTGTGGCGGCGCGACGTGCTCCCGGACTACCGCGAGCCCGACGGGCTGCGGCTGGGCTGTCGCCGTTGTCGACGTCGTACGCCGAGGTCGAGCGGGGGATCGCGGCGATCCGCGAGGAGCTCCCGCTTGCGTGAGGCCCTGCTGCGGGGGAGGGTCGGAGGAATGGAGCAACGGATCAGCCTGGTCACGCTCGCGGTCTCGGACCTCGATGCGACGCGGCGCTTCTACCTCGACGGGCTCGGCTGGGAGGCGTTCGCTGACGTCCCGGGCGACGTACTGATGATCCGGGCCGGCGAGCTCCTGCTGCTCTCGCTCTGGGTGGAGCCGCACTTCGAGGCGGAGGTGGGCGCCATCCGACGGGGCGAGGGGGTCGCGCCGATCACGATCGCCCACAACGTCGCGTCAGATGACGAGGTGGACGCCGTGCTGGAGACGGCGCGGGCCGCGGGCGCCGAACCGGTGGTGCCGGCGATGAAGCGCGACTGGGGTGGCTACAGCGGCTACTTTGGCGACCCGGACGGGTACCGCTGGGAGATCGCCCACGCGCCCGGAAAGATCACGGAAATGGTGGTGCCACGGTGAGCGACGACGACAAGGTCCGACTGACGGCCCTGCGGCTCGAGGCCGAGGGGCTCGCCGACTGGCGGATCCTTTTCGCCGAGCTGCACGCGCGGTTCGAGACCGGGAGCTTCGCCAAGGGACTCGACCTGGTGAACCGGATCGGTGCCGCCGCCGAGGAGCGCAACCACCATCCCGACCTCGACCTGAGCTATCCGCGGGTCGTGGTCCGGCTGACCAGCCACGACACCGGGGGTGTGACTCGTCGCGACGTCGAGCTCGCTCGGACCATCAGCCAGTACGCCGCGGAGCTGGGCGTGCAGGCCGACACCACGGCCATGCAGGTGCTGGAGGTGGGGCTGGACAGCGCCGACCCCGAGGAGATCAAGCCGTTTTGGGCCGCGGTTCTCGGGCTGCAGGAGTCGGGTGACGACGACAGCGAGCTCGTGGACGGCTCCGGCCGGCTCCCGACCCTGTGGTTCCAGAAGACCGACCCCCACGACGTACCCCGGCAGCGGTTCCACATGGACATCCGGGTGCCGCCGGAGGTCGCCGAGACGCGGATCCAGGCAGCGCTGGACGCCGGCGGCACGCTGGTCAGCGACGAGCGGGCACCCACGTTCTGGGTGCTAGCGGACGCGCAGGGCAACAAGTGCTGCGTGACCACCTGGCAGGGGCGCTCGCACTGAGCGCGACGGCAGCACGTGCTGGGCGCCGAATATTGGGATGAGCGTCCCGTATCCTGGGACGCCTGACAGACTCGGCTGACGAGACGACGAACCGGCGGCTACCGTGTCCGCATGCACAAGCACCTCGTACGCATCGGACGCGCCGGCTGACCCACTGGCCCGCGCGTCGCCCCTCGTTGCCTAGCAACAGAGGGGCTTTTTATTGGAGGGTGAGCGTTGGATTCGATCGAGGACCGAGGACAGGAACGATGACGGAGCAGATGACCGGGGCACAGAGCCTCATCCGGTCGCTGGAGGCAGCCGGGACCACGGATATCTTCGGTATCCCCGGCGGCGCCATCCTGCCGGCGTATGACCCGCTGATGGACTCCTCGATCCGGCACATCCTCGTACGCCACGAGCAGGGCGCGGGGCACGCCGCGCAGGGCTACGCCGCGGCGACCGGCCGGGTCGGCGTCTGCATGGCTACCTCCGGTCCGGGCGCGACCAACCTGGTTACCCCGATCGCCGACGCGCTGATGGACTCCGTGCCGATCGTGGCCGTGACCGGTCAGGTCGGGGCCGCGGCGATCGGCACCGACGCGTTCCAGGAGGCCGACATCCGCGGCATCACGATGCCGATCACCAAGCACAACTTCCTGGTCACCGACCCTGCCGACATTCCGCGCACCGTCGCCGAGGCGTTCTACATCGCCTCCACCGGCCGCCCCGGCCCGGTGCTGGTCGACGTCGCGAAGTCCGCGCTCCAGGCGATCACCGACTACGAGTGGCCGGGCGAGCTGCACCTGCCCGGCTACAAGCCGGTCACCCGTCCGCACGCCAAGCAGATCCGCGAGGCCGCGAAGCTGATCCTCGAGTCCCGGCGGCCGGTGCTGTACGTCGGCGGCGGCACCATCCGGGCCCGCGCGTCCGAGGAGCTGAAGGTCCTCGCCGAGCTGACCGGCATGCCGGTCGTGACCACGCTGATGGCGCGCGGCGCCTTCCCCGACAGCCACCCCCAGCATCTCGGCATGCCTGGCATGCACGGCACCGTCTCGGCGGTCGCCGCCCTGCAGCGCAGCGACCTGATGATCAGCCTGGGTGCCCGCTTCGACGACCGGGTGACCGGCAACCTCGACACCTTCGCCCCCGGAGCGAAGGTCATCCACGCCGACATCGACCCCGCGGAGATCGGCAAGAACCGCTACACGGACGTCCCGATCGTGGGCGACGTGCGCGAGGTGATCGGCGACCTGATCGCCGCGCTGCGGACCGAGGCCGAGGCCGGCAACACCGGCGACTACGAGGCCTGGGTGGCGTTCCTGGCCGGGGTGAAGGCCAAGTACCCGCTCGGCTACGACGTGCCCAAGGACGCGCTCGCGCCGCAGTACGTCATCGAGCGGTTGGGCATCATCTCCGGACCCGACACCGTCTACACGGCCGGCGTCGGGCAGCACCAGATGTGGGCCGCCCACTACGTGCCGTTCGAACGGCCGAACACCTGGATCAACTCCGGCGGCCTCGGGACCATGGGCTACGCCGTACCGGCCGCGATGGGCGCGAAGGTCGGCGTCCCTGACCAGACGGTCTGGGCGATCGACGGCGACGGCTGCTTCCAGATGACCAACCAGGAACTCGCGACCTGCGCCATCAACAACATCCCGATCAAGGTCGCGGTGATCAACAACGAGTCGCTCGGCATGGTCCGGCAGTGGCAGACGCTGTTCTACAACAGCCGCTACTCCAACACCGACCTGGACTCGAAGCGGATCCCCGACTTCGTCAAGCTCGCCGACGCCTACGGCTGCGTCGGGCTGGCCTGCGACTCGGCCGACGACGTGGACTCCACGATCGAGAAGGCCATGGAGATCAACGACGTACCTGTCGTGGTCGACTTCCGGGTGCACCGCGACGCGATGGTCTGGCCGATGGTCGCCGCCGGCACCAGCAACGACGACATCAAGTACGCCCGCGACCTGGCCCCCGACTTCGACGAGGACGAGCTCTGATGTCCACGCACACCCTCTCGGTGCTGGTCGAGAACAAGCCGGGCGTGCTGGCCCGGATCGCCGGCCTCTTCAGCCGGCGCGGCTTCAACATCGACTCCCTGGCCGTGGGTCCGACCGAGCACGCCGAGATCTCCCGGATGACGATCGTGGTCAACGTGGAGTCCTCGCCGCTGGAGCAGGTGACCAAGCAGCTCAACAAGCTGATCGAGGTGATCAAGATCGTCGAGCTCGACCCGGAGGCCTCGGTCAACCGCGAGCTCATCATGGTCAAGGTCTCGGCCACCGCAGAGACCCGCGGTCAGGTGCTCGACACCGCGCAGATCTTCCGGGCCACCGTGATCGACGTGGCCCCCGACGCGGTCACCATCCAGATGATCGGCAACTCCGGCAAGATCGCCGACTTCATGCGCGTGATCGAGCCCTTCGGGGTCCGCGAGCTCGTGCAGTCCGGCCAGGTCGCCATCGGCCGAGGCTCCCGCTCCATCTCCGAGCGCACGCTGCGCCCGGTCGCCGTACCCACCCCGCCGGCCTCCGCGGCTGATGCCTCCGGTGGTCGAGCAGCGAGCGCCAGCGAGCGTCGTCGAGACCCCGGAACCATGTCAGCAAACCGCAACCTAAGGAGAAGCCCACCGTGGCTGAGATGTTCTACGACGACGACGCCGACCTCGCCCTGATCCAGGGCAAGAACGTGGCCGTGCTCGGCTACGGCAGCCAGGGCCACGCGCACTCGCTGTCCCTGCGCGACTCGGGAGTCGACGTACGCGTGGGTCTGCCCGAGGGCTCCAAGAGCCGGGCCAAGGCCGAGGCCGAGGGCCTGCGGGTGCTCTCGCCCGCCGAGGCGGTGGAGGAGGCCGACGTGATCGTGATCCTCGCGCCCGACCACGTGCAGCGGAAGCTCTACGCCGAGTCGGTCGAGCCCAACCTCGCCGCGGGCGACACCCTGGTGTTCGGCCACGGGTTCAACATCCGGTTCGGCTACATCACCCCGCCTCCCGGCGTGGACGTGTTCATGGTCGCCCCCAAGGGTCCCGGTCACCTGGTGCGTCGCGAGTACGTCGACGGCCGCGGCGTCCCGGTCCTGGTCGCGGTGGAGAAGGACGAGTCGGGCAACGCCTGGCCGCTCGCGCTGTCGTACGCCAAGGGCATCGGCGGCCTTCGCGCCGGCGGCATCAAGACCACGTTCACCGAGGAGACCGAGACCGACCTGTTCGGCGAGCAGGCCGTGCTCTGCGGCGGCGCGTCGCAGCTGGTGATGTACGGCTTCGAGGTGCTCACCGAGGCCGGCTACCAGCCGGAGGTCGCCTACTTCGAGTGCCTGCACGAACTCAAGCTGATAGTCGACCTGATGTACGAAGGCGGCATCGCCAAGCAGCGCTGGTCGGTCTCCGACACGGCTGAGTACGGCGACTACGTCTCCGGCCCGCGGGTCATCGACGAGCGCGTCAAGGAGAACATGAAGACGATCCTGTCCGAGATCAAGGACGGCTCGTTCGCCCAGCGGTTCATCGACGACCAGGACGCCGGCGGCCCGGAGTTCATGAAGTTCCGCGAGCAGGGCGCGCAGCACCCGATCGAGTCCACCGGCCGCGAGCTCCGCAAGCTGATGGCCTGGGTGAAGTCGCACGACTCGGACTACGTCGAGGGCAGCCACCGCCCGCTGACGCATGGACCTTGCCGCGATCGAGGAGATCAAGCGCCTCAAGTACCGCTACTTCCGCACCCTCGACCTGAAGCTGTGGGACGAGTTCGGCGAATGCCTGGCCGAGGACGTCGTCGCGCGCTACGGCACCCAGGCCATGGACAAGCCGCTGCACTACGACAACCGCGCCGACGTGGTGGCGTTCATGTCGGAGAACCTCGGCACCGGCATCATCACGATCCACATCGCCAACCACCCCGAGATCGAGGTCGACGGCGACACCGCCAAGGGGTCGTGGGCGTTCGAGGACACCGTGATCGTGCCGGACTTCAAGGTGCAGATCCGTGGCGGCGGCTACTACGTCGACACCTACCGCAAGGACGCCGACGGCGCCTGGCGGATCGCGTCGACGCAGTACGAGCGCATCTACGAGGCGATGACCTCGCTCGACGACACCCCGAGCTTCAAGCTGATCGCCAACCGCTGGGACCCGTCCCTCGAGCACTGACCGTCAGGTCTCGATACGCTCGCTGGCGCTCGCTACTCGACCCCCAATGCGCTGACCCGTCACCAACTTGGTGACGGGTCAGCGGTTTCGAGACCAGCAGGTGGGCTACTTGATCTCGGAGCGGAGCAGGAAGCGCATCCCGATGGCGAGGGGGATGGCGACCCAGACCAGACGTGGTGACGCCGGCCTGGGCCCAGGCCTGGGCGGTCATGTCGTCGGCACCCTCGAAGAGCCGGCCGGTCGCGGTGTTGAAGTCGAGCCACGCACCGTTGTCGGCGAACCACTCCGTGGCCGCGCTGAGCGCCGCGGCGATCCCCGTCAGGACGAACGAGAACACGAAGTACCCCACGATGGCGCCGGCGAGTTGCGGAACACCACGCCGAGCATGAAGCCGACCAGCATGCCCAGCACGTTGGCCAGGATGATCAGCGAGAAGTCGACCATCGGCATGTTCCAGGTGGTCTCGACCCCTGCGATGTTGCTGCCGACGACGTTGCCGACGGCGCCGATGGCTGCCGCCAGCAGCATCGAGACGACGCCGATCGCGACCGCGAGGAACGCCTTGACGGCGATCACCCGGCCCCGGCTCGGCACCAGCGTGAACGTCGTCAGCGCGCTGCGCTGGCTCCACTCGCTGGTGACCGACAGGACCGCGATCATCGGCAGCACCACCGCCATCGGGAAGCCGACGGCCGCTGCGAACGCCTCGTAGGTCAGCTCGTCGTCGGGGGCGAAGATGATCGTGGCCGTGGTGGCGAGCACCGAGAGGATCACGATGCTCGCCATCAGCCAGAAGCCGGCGCGGGTGTCGAACATCTTGCGCAGCTCGACGCCGATGATCCGGGAGGTGGGGATCGGGTCGGGTACGACGCGCTCCCGGGTGGGGGTCGCGATCGCGCCGCTGGGGGCGGTCAGGGTCGTGGTGCTCATGCTGCGGCTCCTTCGGTGCCGTCGAGGTGGTCGCGCTGGCTCTCTGCGGTCAGCGTCAGGAACATCTCCTCGAGCCCGGCGCCGTCGGCGGCCCGGAGCTCGGTGAGGGGGAAGCCGGCCGCGAAGGCGATCTGCCCCACGGTGGCGAGGTCGGAGTCGACCAGGATCGCGCCATCGGTGGCCGGCGTCGCCTCGATGCCGTTGACCGCCAGCACCTGGGCGAGGCCGGCCGGGTCGGTCGAGCGGGCCAGGATGCCGCCGGCCGCCGCGAGCAGCTCCTGCTTGGTGCCCTGCGCGACGATCCGGCCGTTGCCGATGACCAGGATGTCGTCGGCGATCACCTCGATCTCGTGCAGCAGGTGCGAGGAGAGCAGCACGGTGCCGCCCTGGTCGGCGAAGCCGCGGAGCAGGTCGCGCATCCAGCGGATGCCGGCCGGGTCCAGGCCGTTGGCCGGCTCGTCGAGGATGAGCACCTCCGGATCGCCGATCAGCGCGGTGGCGATGCCCAGCCGCTGGCGCATGCCGAGCGAGTAGTTCCGCACCCGGCGGCCGGCCTCCTCCGGGGTCAGGCTGACCCGCTCGAGCATGGCGTCGACCGCCGAGTTCGGCAGACCCATCGTCTTCTGCGCGATGGTGAGGATCTCGCGTCCGGTCCGGCCGGCGTGCTGCGCCGAGGCGTCGAGGAGTACGCCGACCTCTCGTCCCGGGTTCGGGAGGTCGGCGAACCGACGACCGAGGATCGTGGCGTGGCCGGAGGTCGGCTCGGTGAGCCCGACCAGCACGCGCATGGTCGTGGACTTGCCGGCGCCGTTGGGGCCGAGGAAGCCGGTCACCCGACCGGGCTCGGCCGTGAACGTGATGTCGTCGACGGCCGTGAAGGCGCCGTACTTCCGGGTCAGAGAGTCAATGGTGATCATGTCCCGAAGCCTCGCGGCCGGGAGGGGTACGCCGCTTCGGGCTGATCCCTGGAACCACCCCCGAGTCGACCCCTAGGTCACCCCGGCCGCCCAGTCCTCCGCAGTGATCCGGAACAGCTCCGACGGGCCGTCGTACCACTTCTCGACCACGCCCTGGCCGGTCATCCCGAGCTTCCGGCACACGCCCATCGAGGGGTAGTTGTCGAGGTGGGTGACCGCGAGGATCTCGGGCAGCCCGTGGTCGAAGCCGTGGGCGAGGACCGCTCGCGCGGCCTCGCTGGCGTAGCCCCGACCCCACGAGTCCGGGTGCAGGTGCCAGCCGATCTCGACCTCGCCCGCCTCGTCGTTCGGCAAGGTCAGCAACAGCACCGTCCCCGCGGGCGGGCCGCCGTCCTTGGGTACGACCGCCCAGAAACCGAGCGGTGCGGTGCCGGAGAGGTCGGTGTACTTGTCGATCCGCGCATGGGCCTCATCGAGGTCCTTCATCAGCTTCGGCTCGCCGTCGCCGAGCCACCGCATCACCTCGACCCGGCTCTGGATGTCGAGGAGCCGGGCGGCGTCCTCGTGGTCCCAAGGCCGGAGCAGGAACCGGTCGGTCTCCAGGATCTGCACGCGGCCACCCTCGCACGCGGCTCGGTCCGACCGGGAAGATTTACCGGGCCACCCTCGTTGTCCGGGGGTGCGAGTAGAGATCTGGTCCGACATCGTCTGCCCGTGGTGCTACATCGGGAAGCGACGACTCGAGAACGCACTCGCCGACTTTCCGCAAGCCGACCAGGTCGAGATCGTGTGGCGTTCCTTCCAGCTCGACCCATCGGCGCCCAACACGCCGGTCGAGACGGTTGCCGAGCACCTCGGGCGGAAGTACGGCGGCGGCCCGGACGCCGGGCGGCAGATGATCGAGCGCACCGAGGCGATCGCCGCCGAGGAGGGCATGACCTGGCGGCAGCAGGAGGCGCTGCGGGTCGGCACCCTCGACGCCCATCGGCTACTGCACGCGGCGGGCGACTTGCGCGGTGAGCTCAAGGAGGCGCTGCTGCACGCCTACTTCGCCGAGGCCCAGAACGTCGCCGACCACGAGACGCTGACCCGGATCGCGACCGACGCCGGTCTCGATGAGGTGCTCGTCAAGGAGGTCCTCACCACCGACAGGTACGCCGACGAGGTCGAGGCCGACGTCCGCCAGGCCGCGGCGTACGGCGCCACGGGCGTCCCGTTCTTCGTCATCGATCAGAAGTACGGCGTCTCGGGCGCCCAGCCGAGCGACACGTTCCGTCAGGTGCTGGAGAGCGCCTGGGAAGAGGCCCACCCGGCGATCGAGATGATCGGCGGGGAGGACGCCTGCGGGCCGGACGGCTGTCCCATCTGAGACACTCAGGTTAGGCACACCTAACCGAGAGTCGTAGAATGACCGCTCGTGGTCGCCAACTTCCTGATCGGACTCCGCGAGGGGCTCGAGGCAGCGCTCGTCGTGAGCATCCTGGTCGCCTATCTGGTGAAGTCCGACCGACGGCAGCTGCTCACGTGGATCTGGCTCGGCGTCGGCACCGCGGTCGTCGCTGAGCGTCGGGTTCTACGCTGCGCTGACCTCGGGCTCCAGTCGCGGCAGCTCACCTTCAAGACCCAGGAGCTCATCGGCGGCCGCTGTCGATCGTCGCCGTGCGCGTTCGTCACCTGGATGATCTTCTGGATGGCCACGCGCCGCGAAGTCGATCGCGGGCGAGCTGCGCGGCCGCGTCGACGGCGCCAGCCGAGCGCGGGCTGGTCGTTCGGGCTCGTGGCGGTGCTCGCGGTCGGGCGCGAGGGCATGGAGACCGCGCTGTTCCTGTGGACGGCGACCCGTACGGCTACCGGGCGGGACCTGTCGGACAGCGCGCCGGTCACGAGCGAGCCGCTGATCGCCGCGGTCGCTCGGCATCGCTGGTCGCGGTGGTGATCGGCTAGCTGATCTACCGCGGCGCGATCACGCATCAACCTCACGCAAGTTCTTCACCTGGACCGGCGCCTTCCTGATCCTGGTCGCCGCCGGCGTGCTGTCGTACGGCGTCCACGACCTGCAGGAGGCCGACTTCCTGCCCGGGCTCAACGACCACGCTGTTCGACGTCTCCGAAGTCATCGACGCCGGGCTCGCTGGTACGGCACCCTGCTCAAGGGCATCTTCAACTTCTCTCCCGCAGACGACCTAGCTCGAGGTCGCGGTCTGGGTGGCCTACGTCGCGATCGTCTTCCCGCTCTTCCTGCGGCTGATCTACGTCCGCTCGCATCCGGCCGACCGACACCCCGTCGCGGCCGACAAGTAAGGAACCACGTTGAAGCGCTCCACTCTCACCCTGCGCCGCCGTCGTGGCGCTCGCTCCCGTGCTCGCCGCGTGCGGCACCGAGAGCACCGACAACGACGGCGGCGGCGACGCGCGACGCCCGCTCGCTGACCGTCAGCTCCACCGACGACGACTGCGAGGTCTCGGCGACCGAGGCGCCGGCGGGCACGCTGACCTTCGACGTGACCAACAACGGCGTCGCAGGTCACCGAGTTCTACCTGCTCGGCGAGGACGGCCTGCGGATCGTCGCCGAGGTCGAGAACATCGGCCCGGCCTGAACACCGCGACCGCTGACCGTGAACGCGCCGGCCGGGGAGTACATCACCGCCTGCAAGCCCGGCATGATCGGCGAGGCATCCGCGCCGACTTCACCGTCACCGAGTCCGACGAGGACGTCGAGGTCTCCGACGGACGACGCCGTAGCTGATCGAGCAGGCGCAGACCAAGTACTCGGCGTACGTCGAGGACCAGTCCGGCAGCTGCTCGTCAAGACCCAGCGAGTTCGTCGGCTCTACAAGGCCGGCGACCAGGACGACGCGGCTCGCGCGCTCTACGCCGACGCGCGCACCCACTGGGAGCGGATCGAGACCGTGGCCGAGTCGTTCGGCGACCTCGACCCGAAGATGGACGCCCGCGAGGCCGACCTCGAGCCCGGCCAGGAGTGGACCGGCTGGCACCGCGATCGAGAAGGACCTGTGGCCGGCGCGCGCCGAGAAGTACCAGCCGTTGACCCCCGCAGGAGCGGGCGGCGTACGCCGACGATCTGCTCGCCGACACCGAGATGCTCTACGACGCGCATCCAGGACGCTCACGTACACCGATCGACGCAGATCGGCAACGGCTCTCACGGCCTGCTCGAGGAGGTCGCCACCGGCAAGGTCACCGGCGAGGAGGAGTACTGGTCGCACACCGACCTGTGGGACTTCCAGGCCAACGTCGACGGCGCCCGACGTCAGCGTTCGAGGACCTGCAGGCCGGTGCTCGAGGTGAAGGACCCCGAGCTGGCCGACGAGCTCGTCGACCCGCTTCGACGACCTGCAGGCGCTGCTCGACCAGCACGCGCGACGGCGACGGGTTCGTGATCTACGACGAGCTCAGCGTAGGACGAGATCAAGGATCTCGCCGACGCCGTCAACGCGCTCTCGGAGCCGTTGTCCCAGCCTCACCGCGGCGGTGGTCTGCTGACGGCAGCGGAGTCTCCCGACGAGGGCTCCTCGGCGGCGGCGCGGCCGCCGCCGGGGTGGCCGGCGCGTTCGTGGCCGGCCGCGCGACCGCTGACGAGCGACGACGAGCCGGGCCGCGGCCAGCGTCGCGGCGTCGGCACGTTCGAGTTCCACGGCGACGCACCAGGCCGGCATCGTCACGCCCGGCGCAGGACCGCCTGCACTTCGCCGTCGTTCGACGTCACCACCGACGACCGCGACGAGCTCGTCGCGCTGCTCCAGCAGTGGACCGAGGCCGCCGACGCGGATGACGCGGGGCGAGCCGGCCGGCGAGGTCGGGCCGGTCGAGGGCGCCGCAGGACCTGCCGCCCGACGACACCGGCGAGGCGATCGGGCTGCCGGCGAGCGGGCTCACGCTCACGTTCGGGTTCGGTCCCGGCGCTGTTCCGCGACGAGCGACGGCCGCGACCGCTTCGGCATCGCCGACCGGCAGCCCGCGGCGCTGCGAGCCGCTGCCGCACTTCCCGGCCGACGACCTCGACCCGGCGCGCACCGGCGGCGACCTCTGCGTGCAGGCCTGCGCCGACGACCCGCAGGTCGCCGTGCACGCGATCCGCAACCTGGCCCGGATCGGCTTCGGCACGGTCGCCGATCCGCTGGTCGCAGCTCGGCTTCGGGCGCACCTCCACGCACCACCACGGCGCAGACCACGCCGCGCAACCTGTTCGGGTTCAAGGACGGCACCGCCAACATCAAGGCCGAGGAGACCGACGCGCCTCGACGAGCACGTCTGGGTCGCGGCCGACGACGACCCGAAGGGCGGCCTGGCTGGCCGGCGGCTCCTACCTCGTCGTGCGCCGCATCAACATGACCATCGAGGTCTGGGACCGGCAGCCGCTCGCGCGACCAGGAGGAGTTCGTCGGCCGCACCAAGGGCGAGGGCTCCCCGCTCTCCGGCGGCGAGCGAGTTCACCGAGCCCGACTTCGAGCTGCCCGGCCGCGGCGGGCCGATCATCCCGCGCGACGCGCACATCCGGATGGTGCACCCCGACTTCCACGACGGTGCCCGGATGCTGCGCCGCGGCTACAACTTCGTCGACGGCAGCGACTCCATCGGCGGCCTGAACGCCGGGCTGTTCTTCATCGGCTACTTCCGCGACCCGCGGACCCACTTCATCCCGATCCAGAACGCGATGGCCAAGGCCGACGCGCTGATGGAGTACCTCAAGTTCACCGGGTCGGCGCTGTTCGCCGTCCCGCCCGGCATCGCGCCGGGGGAGTACGTCGGCCAAGCGCTGTTCGCGTGACCCGCGGGTCACTCGGGCCGGATGAGCAGCACCGGACCGGGCGTCGTGCGGGTCGGCAGGAACCGGCTCTTGCGCAGGCGGCCGTGCACCTCGGCGTGCAGGCGCCCGGAGCGCAGCACCTCGGCCGTCCCGGTCCGGCCGTCATCGAGCCGGATGCGGGGGTCGCTGTTGATGGCGCGCACCATGTCGGGCGTCGCGGCGCAGCCGAGCCGGCCGTCGTCCAGGGTGACCGTGCGGACCTGCGAGCCCCCGATCTCCATCCGCGAAGCGTAGGGCAGGACCCGCCTCAGAGCCCGACGGTTCGCTGCGTCCCGATGTCCTCGAGGAAGGCCGCGTCGTGGCTGGCCACGACCAGCGCGCCGCGGTAGCCGCCCAACGCCGACACCAGGGCGTCGTACGACGCGAAGTCGAGGTTGTTCGTCGGCTCGTCGAGCAGCAGCAGCCGCGGCGCCGGGTCCGCGAGCAGCAGCGCGGCGAGGGTCGCCCGGAACCGCTCGCCTCCCGACAGCACGCCCACGCGCCGGTCGGCCGCGGCTCCGCGGAACAGGAACCGCGCGAGCCGCGCCCGGACGGCGTTGGCATCGGCTGCCGGCGCCCCGCGGGCGACGTTCTCGAAGACCGAGAGGTCGTCGTCGAGGACGTCCAGGCGCTGTGGGAGCAGCGCGACCGGCACCAGCGCGACTGACGCGCCTTCCCGCGGCTCGAGCCTGCCGGCGATGGTGTGCAGCAGGGTCGTCTTGCCCGACCCGTTCGGTCCGGTCACGGCGATCCGCTCCGGACCGTTCAGCTCGAGGTGGACCGCGGCCCCGGTGCGCAGCATCAGTCCGTCAGTGGTCAGCACCGGCTGGCCGCGGTGCACCTCGGTCTCCGGCAGGTCGATCCGGATCTCGCGGTCCTCCCGCAGCCGGGACTCGGCCCGGTCCAGCCGGTCGCGGGCGTCACCGAGCCGCCCTTCGTGCACCTTGCGGTACGCCGCCGCGGAGTTCTCGGCGGCCCGTTTCTTGGCGCCGGACACGATCTTGGGCATGCTGCCGGACAGCTGCGCGGCCCGGCCCTGCCGCCTTCGCTGGGCAAGCACCCGCTCGGCCTCGACCCGGTCCGCCTGCTGACGACGTACCTCCGAGCGCGCGGTGGTCACCGCCTGCTCGGCCGCCGCCTGCTCGGCGGCGACCTGGTCGAGGTACGACGTGTAGCCGCCGCCGTACCACCGCACCGCGCCGTCGCGGAGGTCGCCGATCCGGTCGACCCGCTCCAGGAGCTCGCGGTCGTGGCTGACCACGAGCATCGCGCCCCGCCAGGTCTCCACGACGTCGTACAGCCGCTCGCGCGCGGGCGCGTCGAGGTTGTTGGTCGGTTCATCGAGCAGCAGCACGTCCGGTCGGTCGAGCAGCACTCGCGCGAGTGCGAGCTGGGTGACCTCACCGCCGGACAGCTCGCCCATCCGGCGGGTCAGGGTGTCGGCGGGCAGGCCGAGGCGGGCGAGCGCGGCGGTGGCGCGGTCCTCGACGTCCCAGGCCTCGCCGATGGCGTCGAAGTCGGCCGGGTCGGTCGATCCCGCCGCCACGTCGCGGATCGCGCGCACGATGCGGTCGATGCCGAGGAACTCGGTGACCGGCTGGCCACCGCGCAACGTGACGTCCTGGGCGAGGTAGCCCACGCGCCCCGTGACGGAGACGTGTCCGGACGAGGGTGCGAGCTCACCCGTGATCAGGCGCAGCAACGTGGACTTGCCCGACCCGTTGGTGCCGACCAGGCCGGACCGGCCGGGGCCGACGAGAAGGTCGAGATCGCCGAAAGCGGTGGTGCCGTCGGGCCAGGCGAAGAGACAGAGAAGAAACGCTGATGACAGCAGACATGGAAGCTCCATAGGAGAGGTGGTGGGGGCGCGGACGACCTCAGAGCTTCACTCGACGAGGGTAGGCCCGACCGACCCGTGAGCCAACCGATATTGGGGTCGTCCACCCCCACGGGACGAAACGGCGGCCCTCGGGTGTTCCGGTAAGGTGGGCGGTCGGCACAGCGTCGTGCGACCACCTCTGCCATCCCTACCGAGGAAGCGCCGTGACTGACGCCACCAACCGTCCTGTCGTACTCATCGCCGAAGAGCTGAGCCCCGCCACCGTCGAGGCGCTCGGACCGGACTTCGAGATCCGCAACTGCAACGGCGCCGACCGCGCCGAGCTGCTCGCGGCCATCGTCGACGCCGACGCGATCCTGGTCCGCTCCGCCACCAAGGTCGACGAGGAGGCGCTCGGCGCCGCCCAGCGGCTCAAGGTCGTGGCCCGGGCCGGAGTCGGGCTCGACAACGTCGACGTGAAGGCCGCGACCCAGGCCGGCGTGATGGTCGTCAACGCGCCCACCTCCAACATCGTCTCGGCCGCCGAGCTCGCCGTCGCGCTGATGCTGGCCGCCGCCCGCCACCTCTCGCCGGCGCACGCCGCGCTGCGGAACGGCGAGTGGAAGCGGTCGAAGTACACCGGCATCGAGCTCTACGAGAAGACCGTCGGCATCGTCGGCCTCGGCCGGATCGGCGTGCTCGTCGCCCAGCGGCTGAGCGCGTTCGGGATGAACGTCGTCGCCTACGACCCCTACGTGCAGGCCGGCCGGGCCGCGCAGATGGGCGTCCGCCTGGTCGACCTCGACACGCTGCTCTCCGAGGCCGACTTCATGTCGGTGCACCTGCCGAAGACGCCGGAGACCCTCGGCCTGATCGGCGCCGACGAGCTCGCCAAGGCCAAGCCCAGCCTGGTGCTGGTCAACGCCGCCCGTGGCGGCATCGTCGACGAGACCGCGCTCTACGACGCCCTCAAGACCGGTGGCATCGCCGCCGCCGGCCTGGACGTGTTCGCGTCGGAGCCCTGCACCGACAGCCCGCTCTTCGAGCTCGAGAACGTCGTGGCCACGCCGCACCTCGGGGCATCGACCGACGAGGCGCAGGAGAAGGCCGGCATCGCCGTGGCCCGGTCGGTGCGCCTCGCCCTTTCCGGCGAGCTGGTGCCGGACGCCGTCAACGTCCAGGGCGGCGTGATCGCCGAGGACGTGCGCCCGGGCATCCCGCTCACCGAGAAGCTCGGCCGGATCTTCACCGGCATCGCCGGCGAGGTCGCCCAGCAGCTCGACGTCGAGGTGCGCGGCGAGATCACCGAGTACGACGTCAAGGTGCTCGAGCTGGCCGCTCTCAAGGGCGTGTTCAGCGACATCGTCGAGGATCAGGTGTCCTACGTGAACGCCCCGCTGCTGGCGGCCGAGCGCGGCACCGCCGTACGTCTGGTCATCGAGCCGGAGAGCCCCGACCACCGCAACCTGATCACGATCCGCGGCACCCTCGCCGACGGCTCGCAGATCTCGGTGAGCGGCACCCTGGTCGGCATCAACCAGCGGGAGCGGATCGTCGAGGTCAACGGATTCGACGTCGACATCGAGCCCACCGAGCACCTGGCGTTCTTCAACTACAGCGACCGCCCGGGCATGGTCGGCACCGTCGGCCAGATCCTCGGAGACGCGGGCGTCAACATTGCCGGCATGCAGGTCTCGCGCGACGCCAAGGGCGGGCATGCGCTCGTGGCGCTGTCGGTCGACTCGGCCATCCCGGCCGAGACGCTCGCCGAGATCGAGCAGGCGATCGACGCGGTCGCGGCGCGGGCCATCGACCTCGGTTGACTTTAATTCAGGTCTCGTACTAAATAGGGGCATGGCCCTCGTCCTTGGTGTCGACTCCTCGACGCAGTCGACCAAGGCACTGCTCGTGGACGCTGACGACGGGACCGTGGTCGACCAGAGCTCGGCGCCCCATCCGGCGCGGCACGGAAGTCGACCCGCGGGCCGTGGCTGGACGCCGTCGACGGTCGCGCCGAACGGCTTCCTCGAGCGAGCTGACGCGGTGGCGGTCGGTGGGCAGCAGCACGGCCTGGTCGCGCTCGACGAGGCCGGTGAGCCGGTGCGCGACGCCCTGCTCTGGAACGACACCCGGTCCGCGGCCGAGGCGGCGGCGCTGATCGCAGAGATGGGCGGCCCGCAGGCCTGTGCAGAAGCGATCGGCAGCGTGCTGGTGGCCTCGTTCACGGTCACCAAGCTGCGCTGGCTGCGCGACCACGAGCCCGACCGGGCCGCCCGCGTGGCCGAGGTCCTGCTCCCGCACGACTACGTCGCCCGGCACCTGTCGGAGCCCGGCACCGAGGCGTTCACCGACCGCGGCGACGCCTCCGGGACCGGCTACTTCGCCACCCGCGAGGGTGCCTGGCGGCCCGACCTGGCCAAGGCCGCGCTCGGCCACGAGCCGCGGCTCCCTCGCGTCGTACCGCCCGGCGCGGTCGCGGCGCAGACCGCTGCCGGCCGGCCGATGGCCGCCGGCACCGGCGACAACATGGCCGCCGCCCTCGGGCTGGACCTGGGGCCGGGTGACGTCCTGGTCTCGATCGGGACCTCCGGAGTCGCCTCGACCGTCAGCAGCCAGCCCGGTCGCCGACGGCACCGGCGTGGTGACCGGGTTCGCGGACGCCGCCGGCGGCTTCCTGCCCATGGTCACCACGATGAACGCGGCCGGCATCCTCGACCTGCAGGCCGTCCTGGCTCGGCGTCGACCACGACGAGCTGGCGGCGCTGGCCCTCAGCGCGCCGGCCGGCTCCAACGGCGTGACCCTGCTGCCCTACTACGGCGGCGAACGGACCCCCAACCGCCCCGATGCCGTCGGCACCTGGACCGGACTCACCCCGCGCACGACCCGCGCCGACCTGGCCCGGGCGGCGTTCGAGGCGCTGTTGTGCTCGCTGGCCGACGCCGTCGACGCCCTGCTCGCCGCGACCGGCGAGCAGCCGCGTCGGGTGCTCCTCGTCGGCGGCGCCGCCCGCAGCCCGGCGGTGCGGGCGCTGGCCCCGGCGATCCTCGGCCGCCCCGTCGTACTCCCACCTCCCGGCGAGTACGTCGCCCGCGGCGCCGCCCGGCAGGCGGCCTGGGCGCTCTCCGGAGCCGCCGAGCCACCGGCTTGGCCGCTGCCGGACACCGAGACGCTCGAGGCCGAGCCCACCCCCGCCGTACGAGAGCGGTACGCCGTCCTCCGCGACCATCCCGCACCCACGACTGAGAGGCAGCAATGACCCCCTTGACTTCAGCCGACATCCCGGCGCCCACGCCCGACGACAAGTTCTCGTTCGGGCTCTGGACCGTCGGCTGGCAGGCGCGCGACCCGTTCGGCGAGGCCACCCGTCCGCCGATGGACCCGGTCTACGCCCTCGACCGGCTCGCCGGCATCGGTGCGTACGGCGTGAACTTCCACGACGACGACCTGATCCCGTTCGGCAGCGACGACAACACCCGCGCGACGATCATCGACCGCTTCAAGAAGGGCCTCGCCGACACCGGGCTGGTGGTCACCACCGCGACGACCAACCTGTTCACGCACCCGGTCTTCAAGGACGGCGGCTTCACCAACAACGACCGCGACGTACGCCGGTTCGCGATCCGCAAGGTGATGCGCAACGTCGACCTGGCCGCCGAGCTCGGCGCCAAGGTCTACGTCGCCTGGGGCGGCCGCGAGGGCGCGGAGTACGGCGCGTCCAAGGACGTCCCCGCCGCGCTGGACCGCTACCAGGAGGCGTTCAACCTGCTCGGCGAGTACGTCGTCGACCGCGGCTACGACCTGAGGTTCGCGATCGAGCCGAAGCCCAACGAGCCGCGCGGCGACATCCTGCTGCCCACCGTCGGCCACGCGCTCGCGTTCATCGAGACCCTGGACCGGCCCGAGCTGGTCGGCGTCAACCCCGAGATCGGGCACGAGGAGATGGCCGGGCTCAGCGCCGCGGCCGGGTACGCGCAGGCGCTGTGGCACGGCAAGCTCTTCCACATCGACCTCAACGGCCAGAACGGCCCGAAGTACGACCAGGACCTGAGGTTCGGCGCCGGCAACGCCCGGGGCGCGTTCTGGGTGGTCGACACCCTGCTCGCCGGTGGGTACGACGGCCCCGTCCACTTCGACTTCAAGCCCGCCCGCACCGAGGACGACGACGGAGTCTGGGTCTCCGCCAAGGCGTGCATCGACAACTACCTGATCCTGCGCGAGAAGGTGCGGGCGTTCCGCGCGGATCCCGAGGTGATCCAGGCGCTCGACGAGGCGAAGCTCCCGGAGCTGGCGCAGCCGACGCTGGGCGAGGGCGAGAGCTGGGAGCAGCTGCTCGAGTGGCCGCTCCCGGACGTCGAGGCGATCGCGACCAGAGGCGCGGGGTTCGAGCGGCTGGACCAGCTCGCGCTCGAGTACCTCTATGGAGTCCGTGGCTACGAGCCGGACGTCCGGAGCCGCAATGCCGCGGCGGTGCTCCGGTCGCTGCGCCACGACGGGCCCGCCAGCCGCACCGAGCTCGCCGGCCGCACCGGCCTGGCCAAGGCCACGGTGGGCGCGATCGTCGGTGACCTCGAGCAGGCCGGCGCGGTCCGTGAGGCCGAGCAGGTGCGCAGTGGCGACCGCGGCCGGCCCGGGCTTCGACTGACCCTGGCCGGTGGCCGGCCGGTGGGTGTCGGCCTCGAGGCCAACGTCGAGTACGTCGCCGCAGTGGTCGTCGACCTGTCCGGCGCGGTCCGGCACCGGATGACCCGCACCGTCACCGACATCCGGGAAGTCGAGGCGACCCTGGCCGGGCTCGCTCGCGACGTGGCCACCTTGCTGCGCGACGACGGCGCGCACCCGGTCGGCGCCGCGGTCGCCGTACCCGGCCTGATCGCCGAGGACGACCGCACCATCGCCTGGACCCCCAACCTCGGGGATCACCGGTACGTCACTGGCCACCGCGGTCGACGACGCGTTCGGGTGGCAGGGCCTGACCTGGGTCGGCAACGACGCCGACTGCGGTGCGCTCGCCGAGCTCCACCACGGCGCCGGCCGCGACACCGATCACCTGCTCTACCTCACCGGCACCGTCGGTATCGGCGCCGGGCTCGTCGAGGGCGGCCGCCTGGTGCGCGGCGCCCGAGGCTTCGCCGGCGAGGTCGGGCACCTACCGATCGGCGAGCGCGGGGCGCGCTGCGGCTGCGGCCGGCTCGGTTGCTGGGAGGCGACGATCGGTCTGCACGCCGTGCTCGCGCGGGTGGGCCTGGCCGAGCTGAACACGCCGGAGGCCACCGCCCGCGCCGTTGCCGACGTCGCTGCCCACGACCCGGGTGTGCGCGCGTCGCTGGAGGACATCGGCACCCATCTCGGCCGCGGCCTGGCGATCCTGGCCGGCGTGCTCGACCCGGGCGTGATCGTGCTCGGCGGCTACTTCGGACCGCTCGCGGACATCGTGCTCGGGCCGGCACGCGAGGTGCTGCGCGCTTCCCTCGCCGCACCGGTGCAGGAGGCACCCGAGCTCCGCCCGGGAGATCTCGGCACCGGATCGGCCGCGCTCGGCGCCGCCGAGCGCGCGCTCGACGAGGTCTATGCGGGCAACCGCGCCCTCGCCTGAGCGCCGTTCAGCCCGCCAGCCGGGCGTGCGCGTCGGTGACCGCGGTGGCCAGGCTGGCCACCGGATCCTCGAAGACCGGCTCCAGCGCCATCTCGGCCGCGCCCAGCAGCACCGAGTCGGTGCCGAGGCCGGGCAGCGCCAGACGCACCGACTCCAGCGCCGGTGCGAGCGCGCGTTCCGCCAGGCCGGCCTGGACCTCGGTGCGCAGCAGCCGGTAGAGCGGCCGGAAGTAGCCGCCCAGGATCACCATGCTCGGGTTGAACGCGTTGACGACCGCGCCGATCCCGCGTCCGATGTTGCCGGCTACCGGCCGGAGCTCGCGCGGCGCCGTGCTGAGCTGGTCCAGCGCCTGGTCGAGCCGCACCACGTCGTCGGCGGGGTAGGAGATGCTCGCCGCGATCGCGTGCGCGCCGACCACGGTCTCCCAGCAGCCGCGGCTGCCGCAGTGACAGAGCTGACCGTCGGGATCGAAGTTGAGGTGGCCGACCTCGCCGGCGTACCCGCCCGAGCCCTCGAGCCGCACCCCGCCGATGATCACGCCGGCACCGACACCCACGTTGCCGGAGATGTAGATCAGGTCGTCGACGCCGACCGCGGCCCCGCGGCGGTGCTCCGAGAGCGCGCCGAGGTCGGCGTCGTTGCCGAGGCTCACGGGTACGTCGAGCGAGAGCGCGGCCAGCACGATGGATCCGAACGAGACGTCCAGCCAGCCGAGGTTGGGTGCCTGCCGGACCAGCCCGTCGTTGCGTCGCACCAGACCCGGGACGCCGATGCCGATCCCGAGCAGGGGCGCTGTCGGCGGCGCCCACGACACCACGTGTCGGATCAGGGTCGCCACGGACGCACCTACCTGCCAGGCCTCGGGGTCGTGCGGGATCGCCGCCTGCGCCCGCTCCCATACGCGGCCACCGAGCCCGACCCTGGCGACCACGGCCCGGTCGACGCCGAGGTCGACGGCCACGACGTACGGTCCCTCCTCGGTCATCCGGACCCCGGCCGACGGGCGGCCGGCGCCGCGCGGCCCGGCGGCGGGCCGCGCCTGCTCGGTGAGGCCGAGGGTCTCCAGCTCGGTGACCAGCCCGGCGATGGTGCTGCGGTTGAGCCGCATCACGCTGGTCAGCTCCGCCCGCGACAGCTCGCCAGAGTGATGGACGTGGCGCAGCAGGGTCCCGAGATTGTGGCGGCGGACGGCTTCCTGGTTCGTGCCGGTGCCGCCGCGCCCCGCGGAGGCCATCGAGCTACACCCCCGCTGCGGAACGGCGCCGCCGGGAGATCGCGTCCACGCTCGCCGCCAGGAGGAGCACGCCACCGGTCACCAGGTAGTTGATGTAGCTGGCCTGGTTGAGGAGCCCGAGCCCGTTGGGGATGGTCGCGATCACCAGCCCGCCGATCACCCCGTCGACCGCCCGACCGCGACCGCCGAAGAGGCTGGTGCCGCCGATGACCGCCGCGGCGACGGCGTACAGCAGCTCGTTGCCGCCGCCCGAGCCGGGGGAGACCTTGCCGGAGTACGACGCGCTGAGGATGCCGGCGATCGCCGCCATGCCGGAGCAGATCATGAAGGCGGAGATCTTGACCCGGGTGACGTTGATGCCCGCGCGACGCGCTGCCTCGGCGTTGCCGCCGACGGCGTACAGGTGCCGGCCGAACCGGGTCCGGTTCAGCATGAACGTCCAGAACAGCAGCAGCGCGACCACGACCGGCGCCACCCACGGGATGCCGCTGATGGTGAAGTTGGGGTTGGGCGCGCGGTTCTGGCTGAGCAGGTACGTCAGCCCGATCGCGATGCCCGCGAGCACCGCGATCTGCAGGATCACCAGGGCGAACGGCTTGTGCACGAGACCCTTGGCGGACTGGGACCGGTACTTCCACAGCGACAGCGCGGCATAGCCGACCACGATCACGATGGCAGCGATCCAGCCGGCGGTGACCGGGACGTTCTTGATCGAGAGTCCGCGGATCACCTCGTCGTTGATGCGGATCGAGCCACCTGCGCCGATGAGTTTGAGCGGTACGGCCTGCAGCGCGAGGAAGAACGCCAACGTGACCACGAACGATGGGATACCGAGTAACGCGACCAAGGGCCCGATCGCCAGCCCGATCACGATCCCGACGCCGAGGCCGGCGAGCACCGCGATCCACCAGGACGCGCCGTGGTCGACCATCAGGATCCCCACGATCGACGCACAGGCACCGCCGGCCACGCCGGCGGAAAGGTCGATCTCCCCGATCAGCAGCACGAACACCAGGCCCATCGCGAGCACGCACGTGGACGCGGCCTGCAACACGAGGTTGGCCATGTTGTACGTCGTCAGGAACCGGTCGTGGGAGAGGTTGAAGATGATGAACAGCACCAGCAGCCCGAGCAGCGCCGGCAGTGAGCCCATGTCGCCGCCGCGGAGGCGGTTGAAGTAGTCGCGTGCCGCTTCCGGCAGGGAGGCGGCCTGGTGGGTGTCGATGCTGAAGTCGGTGTCGGTCTTCTCGGACGTCGCGCTCATCGCTCTCCTCCCTCAGATCGCCGCGGTAGCGGCGTCCTTGATCCCGAGGTCGCCCGACCGTCCGGCGGTGATCAGCTCGACGATCTGGTTGTGGGTGACGTCCTTGGCGGGCACGTCGGCAGCGACCCGGCCGAGGTAGAGCGCCGTGATCCGGTCGGCCACCTCGAGGACGTCGTTCATGTTGTGCGAGATCAGGACGACGCCCAGGCCGCGGTCGGCGAGGCGGCGTACGAGATCGAGGACCTGCCGGGTCTGGGCCACGCCCAGTGCGGCGGTCGGCTCGTCGAGGAGCACGATCCTGGAGTTCCAGAGAACGGCCTTGGCGATCGCCACCGTCTGCCGCTGGCCGCCGGAGAGGCTGGCCACGGTCTGGCGCACCGACTTCACCGTGCGCACGGAGAGGGACGCGAGGGTCTCCCGGGCCTTGGTCTCCATGGTCAGGTCGTCGAGCGTGATGGTGTTGCGCAGCTCGCGGCCGAGGAACATGTTCTCGACGATGTCGAGGTTGTCGCAGAGCGCGAGATCCTGGTAGACGACCTCGATGCCGAGCGCGGCCACGTCCCGCGGGCCGTGCACGTTGACCGGCTCGCCGTCGAAGAGGTAGTCACCGCTGTCCCGGCCGTAGATTCCGGCCATCACCTTCACCAGGGTGGACTTGCCGGCGCCGTTGTCGCCGACCAGCGCGGTCACCTGGCCCGGGTAGACGGCGAAGTCGACGTCGTGGAGCACGTGGACCACACCGAAGCTCTTGTTGATCTTGCGCAGCTCCAGCAAGGGTGTCGAGGCCGGGTAGTGGGTCGGCTCCGCGCCGTACTCGCTCATGATCCGCTCACTCCATACGTCTCTGAGGGGCCTCGATCGAGGCGTTGAAATGTTGTACCGAACAACGAACCGGGTGGGCACCCGCGCCCTCCAAGGAGAACGAGCACGGGTGCCCCCCGAGTCGGATCAGCCGACGCCGTGCTCCGCACAGAGGTCGGCGAACTCACCGGCGCAGACGTCCTCGGCCTTCTGGCCGCCGTCGTCGATGACGCTCTGCACGTTGTCGATGTTGATCGACTGCGGCTCGAGCAGGATCGACGGGACCTCGCGGTCACCCTCGGAGTCCTCGACGGTGCCGGTGGTCTCGGCCTCTTCGCCCGAGGCCAGCGCGATCGCGGCCTCGGCCAAGGCATTGGCCTCCAGCGTGGCCGACTTGTAGACGGTCATGCACTGGCGACCGGCGAGGATGTTCTGCAGCCCCTCGACCGTCGCGTCCTGGCCGGTCACCGGAACCTTGCCGGCCTGCCCGGCGCCTTCCAGGATCGAGATCACGGCGCCGCCGAGACCATCGTTCGCGGCGAGCACGCCATCCACGTTGCCGTCAGCAGCGGTGTAGAGCTGCTGGAAGATGACCGCGGCCTCGTCGTTGTCCCAGTCGGGCACGGCCTGCTCGCCGACGACCGTGTAGTTGCTCATCCCGTCGAGCACGCTGTGCGCGCCGGCCGAGAACAGCGTGGCGTTGTTGTCGGTGGGCGAACCGTTCAGGTAGATGATGTTCGCGTCCTTCTCGCCGAGGCAGTCCGCAAGGCCCTGGCCCTGCAGCTCGCCGACGACGGTGTTGTCGAAGGAGACGTAGTAGTCGGCCGACCCGCCCAGCGTCAGCCGGTCGTAGTCGATGGTCTTGACGCCCTGAGATGCGGCCTTCTCCTGGATCGCCGCGCCGGACGCGGAGTCCAGGTTGACGATCGCAAGCACGGTGACGCCGTCGGCGATCATCGAGTCGGCGATCTGCTGCATCTTCTCGGCGTCGCCCTCGGCGTTCTGGATGTCGGCTTCGACACCCGCCGCGTCGAAGGCCGCCTGGAGGGCCGGTCGGTCGGCGCTCTCCCAGCGGACCGACGACTCGGTGTCGGGGAGGATCACGCCGACCTTGCCGACGTCGCTCCCACCGTTGTTGTTGTTGTCGCTGCCCGAGTCGTCGCCGTCGTCGTCGCCGCACGCCGTCAGCGACAGCGCCAGAGCGAGTCCCAGACCTACGATCGCGCTGTACCTGCGCTTCACTATCAACCGCCTCCTAGCGATTCCGAGGCCGTGTCGTCGAGTGGTGTTGTTTGCGAGTGACTGTGACGCCGGCCATATGTTGTTCGCCACAACATATTGAGTGACTGCGGTCACGTAAAGGGCCGAAAGGAAAAACTTTCGGTCAGGCCACCAGGACCCGATCGGTGGGGCGGTCGGGGCCGGCGCCGCGGCTGGCGACCCGGTCCCAGGCCCGCGCCAGGCGGCGTACCGCCTCCTCGAGCTCGTCTCCGGAGCGCGTCCAGGGGATCCGGACGAAGCGATCGAGGCCGCCCTCCACGGAGAACGCCGGGCCCGGCGCGACGATCACGCCCAGCCGGTCGGCCTCATCGGCGACCGCGGTGCCGAGCGCGAGCGGAAGCTGACACCACATCGCCAGTCCGCCGGCGGGCAGTCGATAGCGCCACTCCGGCAGGTGCTCGCTGAGCGCCGCAGCCAGCCGGTCGCGCTGTTCGCGCAGCCGGCGCCGGTGTTCGGCGACGATCGTGTCCGCGTCCGCGAGCAGCCGGGCCAGCACCAGCTGCTCCATGACCGGGGCGCCGAGGTCGAGGCCGACCCGGGCCCGGGTCAGCTCGTCCATCCGGTCGCGGGGCGCCCGGATCCAACCGAGCCGGAGCCCGCCCCAGAACGTCTTGCTGGCACTCCCGATGGTGATCGCGTCGGGCGCGAACGCCGCGAACGGTTCCGGCATCTCCTGGCCCTCCAGGGCCAGCGCCTGGTGCGCCTCGTCGACGACGGCGATGACCCGGCCGCGCTTGAGGTGCCGGGCATACGTCCGCCGCTCCGGCTCCGTCATCACGTGCCCGGTGGGGTTCTGGAAGTCGGGGATCAGATAGGCGAGGCGGGGCTGGACCTGGCGCACCGCGGCGCCGACGACGTCGAGGTCCCATCCGTCGGGGTCGACGGGGATCCCGGTCAGCCGGGCGCCGGCGTGCCGGATCGCCTGGGTGGCGTTCGGGTACACGGGGTTCTCCACCAGGACCCGGTCGCGGGGGCCGGTGTAGGCCTGCGCGACGATCGCGGCCGCGGACAGTGCTCCCGGCGTCACCATGATCTGCTCAGGCGTCGTGGCCAACCCGCGCTGCTCGTAGGTCGCCGCGATCGCCGACTGCAGCTGGGGCAGGCCGGCGGGGAAGTACCCGTGACCACCGAGATACGCCGGCAGCTGCGCGGCCGCTTCCGTGTACGCCGCCGCGACGCCGGGCGGTGCCGATGAGGCCGCACAGTTCAGGTCGATCGCGTCGTGGTCGCCGGGCCTGGGGAGCAGCGCCCGGTCGTGGGCGCGGGCGCGGCCGCCGGGCACCCGGGTGAAGGTGCCGGAGCCCTGCCGGGCCTCGGCGTACCCGCTGTCCCGGAGGCCGGCGTACGCCCGGGTCACGGTGGTCCGCGACACCGCGAGCCGCTCGGTGAGGTCGCGCTCGCTGGGCAGCCGGACGCCCAGCCCGATCCGGCCGTCGCCGATCAGCAGCCGGAGCGCCTCGGCCAGGCCGGCATAGGCGGGGCTGCGGTCGAAGCCCTCGACCAGGGTGGCCGTCCGGGTGGCACTGATGGACTGGGTCATGCAGGCCACTATTGCACTATTGGCTATTTATCAGAAGGCCAATTGTGACGAGACTGGCGGGGTGACCGAGACCGCCACCCCGGCTGCCGCGCCGACGCCGCTGCTCATGGAGCTCGGCCCGGTGGCGCAGCTCCGGGCCGGCCGGCTGCCCCTCCGGCTCACCCAGCTGTACGTCGGCCTGGTGATGTACGGCGCCTCGCTCGGGTTGATGGTCCGCGGCGATCTGGGACTGGCGCCGTGGGACGTGCTGCACTCCGGCTTCATCCGGCACGTGCCGATCACCCTGGGCCAGGCGGTGATCCTCTTCAGCTTCGTGGTGCTGATCTTCTGGATCCCGCTCAAGGAGATGCCGGGCATCGGGACCATCTCCAACGCCCTCGTCGTGGGCTTCAGCGCCGACGCGACCCTGGCCCTCTTGGACCGACCGGACGCGATGGTCCCGCGGGTCGCGCTGATGCTCGGTGGCGTCGTGCTCTGTGGACTGGCCACCGCCGTCTACGTCGGCGCCCAGCTCGGCCGCGGACCCCGAGACGGGCTGATGACCGGACTGCACCGTCGGACCGGGCTGTCGCTGCGGCTGGTCCGCACGGCCATCGAGGTGGCCGTGGTCCTGATCGGCCTGGCGATGGGCGGCGTACTCGGGATCGGGACGCTCGTCTTCGCGTTCACGATCGGCCCGATCGCCCAGTGGCTGATCCCCTACTTCCTTATCGACCTCAGTACCCGCAGACGACTCGCCCCCGGGGCGGCTACGCTCCGGGCATGAGCAACCCTGAGCCTCCTGCTGCGCCCCCGGCCGCAGAGCCCGAAGGTGCGGCGGCCGCCGCAGTAGCCCCGCTCGCCCCACCCGACCAGGTCGTCGAGCTGACAGCCGTCGAGGCGCCGGGGACGGTCGCGGAGACCGCGGCCCCGAAAATGGCCCCCCAGGTGTCGGCCGAGGTGGTGCCCGAGCTCGACAGCAAGGTCGACTCCTTCATGGAGGCGCTCGGCACGGCTGACGCCAGGAGCCCGGAGTTCGCGGCCCAGGCCGAGAGCGTGCGCACGATGGGCGACGCCGACATCCGGAAGGCCGCCGAGACCTCCAACCGGATGCTCGAGAAGCCGGTCCGGGCGCTCAAGGAGGGCGGCATCGCCCAGGGCTCGCAGGTCGGCAAGACGCTGCTCGAGCTGCGGCGCACGATCGAGGACCTGGACCCGAGCCAGGCCTCCGGCGTGAAGCGCTGGCTCGACATCCTGCCGTTCGGCGACAAGATCACCGACTACTTCCGCAAGTACCAGAGCTCCCAGTCCCAGCTCAACGGGATCCTGCACAGCCTGCGCAACGGCCAGGACGAGCTGACCAAGGACAACGTCGCGCTCAACCTCGAGAAGACGAACCTCTGGGCGGTGATGGGCCGGCTCAACCAGTACCTCTACGTCGCCGAGCGACTGGACACCAAGCTCGCCGCCAAGATCGCGGAGCTCGAGCTGAAGGACCCGGACGCCGCCAAGGCGCTGTCGCAGGACGTGCTGTTCTACGTCCGGCAGAAGCACCAGGACCTGCTCACCCAGCTCGCGGTCTCGATCCAGAGCTACCTGGCGATCGACGTGATCATCAAGAACAACATCGAGCTGATCAAGGGCGTCGACCGTGCCTCCACGACGACCATCTCCGCGCTGCGTACGGCGGTCATCGTCGCGCAGGCGCTCGGCAACCAGAAGTTCGTGCTCGACCAGATCAGCGCGCTCAACACCACGACCTCGGGGATGATCCAGCGCACCTCGGAGATGTTGAAGGACAACTCCGCGGCGATCCAGGAGCAGGCCGCGAACTCCACGATCGGCATCGAGCAGCTGCAGGCCGCCTTCGCCAACATCTACGCGACGATGGACTCCATCGACGAGTTCAAGCTCAAGGCGCTCGACAGCATGTCCACGACGATCGGCGTGCTCGAGACGGAGGTCGAGAAGTCCAAGGCCTACCTCGAGCGGGTGCAGAAGCACGACGCCCGCAACGCCGCGGGCACCCTCGACCTGTCGTCGTTGCCCAGCAGCTGAACGGACTCGGAGACCAGGTGGGGCTGAAGTCGTGGTGGAAAGGGCTGCGCGGCGGCGACGAACCCGAGGGCCCGCCCGTCCCGGCGGCACCGACCGAGCAGGACATCCTGGCCGCGCTGAACCGGGTGAACGCGATGCTGCGTGACGGCAACGCGCCCCCGGTGGTCAGCTCGCGGGTGGTCCGGATCGCGCAGACCATCAACGCGACGCTGCCCCGGCTGCGCCAGCTCGGTCAGGGCAGCCTCGACGGGTACGCCGTGGTCGCGACGGCGACCGACTACCTTCCCGAGGCCGTCGGCGGCTACCTGCGGCTGCCCCGCGAATGGGCCGACACCCGGCCGATCGACGGCTACAAGACCTCGCTGATGGTGCTCATCGACCAGCTCGAGCTGCTCGGCTCGACGATGGACAAGATCTTCGACGCGGCCAACCGCGCCGATGCCCAGGAGCTGTTGCTGCACGGCAAGTTCCTGGAGGCGAAGTTCGGGCACGGCCCCGACGACCTCACGCTCGGACCACCGGCATGACCGCCCTGTCGCTCGGCGACGCGCTCGCGGCGCTGGAGCAGGCGGCCCGCGAGGCCGGCGTCGACCCCGCTGTCGCCCGCCGCGAGGGCGAGTCCCTCGCGGCCACCGTGGCCGAGCCCGCGAAGGGCGCCTTCCTCGACTGGTCGGAGGAGACCGGCGGCGGCCGGTCGTCCGAGGACTTCCAGGACGCCGCGTCCCGTGGCCGGCGCTTCCGGGCCGGGCCCACCCCGACGATGAGCGGGCTCTCGGTGTCCCGCTCGGCCCACGCGCCGGCGTACGCCAAGGCGCTCGCCGACGTGGCGATGTCCGCGATCTCGCTGGGCGAGGAGAACCCGCGGGTCGTCGGGAACGCCGCGATGGCGTCGAGCGCCCAGCTCGGCGAGGCGCCGCCGGTCCCGACCACGCCGACCGGCGTCCGCGAGCCGGTGCCCGGAGTCGGCTCGCACCTGCTCACGCAGGTGATGGAGCAGCTGGGCCAGGTGCAGCGGAAGCTCACCAACATGGACCTCGTCGGACGTGCCACCCGAGACGCCGGGAGCCTTCCCGCTCGGATGGTCTCGGACAGGCGCTAGCGCGCCTTCCTCAACCAGCGAGGCAGAGAAGGACCCGACGCAGGTGGCGCCCACCGAGCCACCCAAGGACGAGAAGCCGGAGGAGCCGGCCGAGCCGGAGCCGCCGCCAAAGACAGTGGACGAGCTGCTCGCCGAGCTCGACGAGCTGGTCGGGCTGACCGCGGTGAAGGCCGAGATCCACCGGCAGGCCGCGGTGCTGCGGGTGGAGGGGCTGCGCAAGGACGCCGGCCTGGCCGCGCCGACGATCACCCGGCACATGATCTTCAACGGCAACCCCGGCACCGGCAAGACCACCGTCGCCCGTCTGGTGGCCGGCATCTACCGGGCGCTCGGCCTGCTCTCGAAGGGCCAGCTGGTCGAGGTCGACCGCTCCGAGATGGTGGCCGGCTTCCTCGGCCAGACCGCGATGAAGACCGCCGACCTGGTGAAGTCCGCCGAGGGCGGCGTGCTGTTCATCGACGAGGCCTACTCCCTGTCCGGCGACCAGTACGGCACCGAGGCGATCGACACCCTGGTCAAGGAGATGGAGGACAAGCGCGACGACCTGGTGGTCATCGTGGCCGGCTACCCGGTGCCGATGGCCGTCTTCATCTCCCAGAACCCCGGCCTGGAGAGCAGGTTCCGCACCCAGATCGACTTCGTCGACTACACCGACGACGAGCTGGTGCAGATCTTCGAGGTGCTCGCCAAGGGCGCGGAGTACGACGTCGACGAGGGCGTGCTCGACCGGCTGCGCCAGCTGCTCGCCGCCCAGGAGCGCGGGCCGACGTTCGGCAACGCCCGTTACGTGCGCAACGTGCTCGAGGCGGCGATCGGGCGGCACGCCTGGCGGCTGCGCGAGGTCGACAAGCCGACCGTCGAACAGCTCCGCCAGCTCTCCGCGGACGACCTCGACACGGTCGAGGAGGCCGGGGTCGGTCCCACCGAGCCGGTCGAGTGGGAAGCGACCCCGATGGACGACGACCCGACGACGGAGGCGAAGACGTGAGCCAGGCACCACAGCCGGCCCCGGCCCCGGCGCCTGCGGCGCCGGCGGCCACGGTCGCCAAGGTCGGCGTGCCGAGCCCGGCGGTCGCTCCGCAGGGCTTCGAGGACGTGCCGAGCCTGCTCAACCGGTGGCAGGTGGCCTCGGTCGCGGTCTGCCTGGTCTTCGGGGTCGTCTCCGCGCTGCTGCAGTTCCTCGGCTGGCAGGCCAACGGCCAGGCCGCCGACAACACCGAGCAGCTGGTCCGGGTCCAGGAGATCCAGTCCTCGCTGCTGCGCGCGGACGCGCTGGCCACCAACGCCTTCCTCGTCGGCGGGCTGGAGGCGCCCGAGCAGCGCGCCGAGTACGACGACGCGCTCGACGACGTGCTCCGCGGGATCACCGACGCGGCCGAGGCGCAGCCGGCGGACCGAGCGGCGCTGGCCGCGCTCAACAGCGAGGTGGCGGCGTACGCCAGCGCCATCGCCCAGGCCCGCGACAACAACCGGCAGGGCTTCCCGATCGGCGCCGAGTACCTCCTGCAGGCCGGGTCGACCTTGCGCGCCGCGGCGGTACCGATCATCCAAGGGCTGGTCACCGCCAACTCCGAGCGCGCCGAGGACGAGATGTCCGGGCAGCAGCCGATCTGGATCCTCTGGATCGGAGTGGCGGCGCTGGTGGCGCTGTGGTGGCTCAACCGTCAGATCGCGCGGCGCTTCCACCGACGGCTCAACGTCGGGCTGGCGGTCGCGGCGGTCGCGGTCGGAGTGCTCACCGTCGTCGCGACCTTCCTCGCCCAGGACCAGTCGGGCGACAACGACGAGCTGGTCGACGGCAGCTACCAGCAGGCCGCCGACGCGGCCGAGGTCCGCACCCTGGCCAACGACGCGAAGGCCAACGAGAGCCTGCGGCTGATCAAGCGCGGGTCGGGATCGACGTACGAGGACCTCTGGGTTGCCGCCGCGGAACAGGTCGACGAGCAGGCGACCGGATCGACGCACGTTCAGTGGGAGCGGTACGCCGCGCTGCACGGCGAGATCGTCGAGCTCGACTCGGCGGCAACTGGCTCGCCGCGGTGGGCAAGGCCACCACCAGGGACGACGCCGGCGCGTCCGCGGCCCTGGACTCGGTCGACCGCTTGGCGCAGGGCCAGGTCGACCGGGCCGCCCAGGCGACCACCGAGACGCTCCGCTCGGGCCGCGGCTTCGCCATCGGCCTGGCGGCGGCAACGCTGCTGCTCGGCCTGATCGCGGCGGCGACCTGCGCCTGGGGCATCAACCAGCGACGCAAGGAGTACGCATGAGGCGCCTCGTCGGCGCGGTCGCCGCGTCCGTCTTCCTGCTCGCCGGCTGCGGTGCGTACGACGACACCGCGGTCCCGGAGCCGGTGCAGGAGCCCGAGGCGGCGCTGCCGGAACCGGCCGACCCTCAGTCCTGCGCAACCCCGACCCAGTCCTACGAGCCGGGCGGCTCGGTCGACGACCTCCGCGACGGCGCCCTCGGCGAGATCCGCGAGCGCGGTCGCCTGATCGCCGGCGTCTCCGCCGACTCGTTCCTGCTCGGGTCCAACAACCCGTTCACCGGCCAGATCGAGGGCTTCGACATCGACCTGGTCAACGAGATCGCCGCGGCGATCTTCGGCACCGCCGTCGGGTCACGTCGAGCTGAGGGTGATCACCGCGGCCGAGCGGATCCCGCTGCTCGAGGAAGGCGCGATCGACATCGTCGCCCGCAACATGACGATCAACTGCGACCGCTGGGAGCAGGTCGCGTTCTCCGCGGAGTACTACCGGGCCGGCCAGAAGATCCTGGTGCGCAAGGACCTCGCCGAACGCGACAACCCGGTCGACTCCGTCAAGGAGCTGTCCGGCCTGCGGGTGTGTGCGCCCAACGGCACCACCAGCCTGCAGAACCTCGTCAACGAGGCGCCGAAGGCCACGGTCGTCACCGCCGCCAACCACACCGGCTGCCTGGTCAAGCTGCAGCGAGGCGAGGCCGACGCGATCACCGGCGACGACACCGTGCTCGCGGGTCTCGCCGCCCAGGACCCGTACGCCGTGGTGCCGGAGCAGGACGCGTTCACCGCCGAGCCCTACGGCATCGCCGCCAACCTCGAGAACCGCGACCTGGTCCGGTTCATCAACGCGGTGCTCGAGGAGATGCGGGACGACGGCTCCTGGCAGGACAGCTACGACACCTGGCTCGGCCCCACGCTGGGAGAGGGGACCGGCCAGCCCCGGCCGGTCTACGGGCGCTCGTGACCGCGGCACCCGTGGCTCCGGGCGCGATCGGCCAGGCGATCGAGCCGGCCGCGATCCAGGACTACCTGCGCGACCTGGAGGCCTGGGTGCGGGCCCGCCACCACGAGCTCGACGAGCTCGACGCGGCCGCGATCGCCGCCGGCCGCGGGGCCGAGGTCGGCTCCGACATGGCGCTCTCGCTCTCCACCTGGAAGGCGGTCTCCGACCGCTACCAGCTGATCTTCGCGACCTGGGACGGCGGCCGGGTGCTCGAGAACGAGCGGCTGCGGATCTCGACGCTGATCTGGGGCCGGCTCGACGGCGCCAGCGACCTGCCCGGAGGACTCGCGGTCTCCCTGCCCGAGGCCTGCCGGCTCTCCGACGCGCTGGCCGGTCAGCTGCGCACCAAGCTCGCGCTGGTGCCCGGCGCCGACGCGTCCGCCGCCCGGATCAAGCAGATCCGCGCCCAGCTGGTCCGGCTGCGCGACCAGGTGCTGCTCGAGCCGGCCACGGTGCGCGACGCCGCCGAGTCGAAGCTCGGCGCGCTGGCCGAGCGGCTCGCGCAGATCACCGAGCGGGCCAGCGGCGGTGGCGACGTGGGCGGGATGCTCGGGCCGCTGGAGATCGAGGCCACGACGTACGAGCGGGACCTGATCGTGGGCAACGCCCAGCGTCGCGACGCCCGCGACCGGGTGATCGGCGCCCGCGAGCTGCGTGCCGACCTGGAGGCGCGCGAGGCGGCCCTGGAGAAGCTGGCCGCCCAGTGCGTCGAGACCGTCGACCCGGCGCCGCACTACGCGATCCCCGACGTCGAGGCGCTCGGCCCGGTGCCCAACACCCCTGACGCGATCACCCCTTACCTCGAGCGCCTCGACCGGGTGGCCCGGGCGATGACCCTCGCCCAGGAGAAGTACGCCGCGGCGCTTGCCGAGCACACCGAGCTGACCGACCTGCTCGACGCCTACGTCGCCAAGGCGCGCGGCCTCGGCCTGGCCGACGGCGCCGACCTCTCCGCGAGCGAGAAGCAGGCCCGGGAGATGCTGGCCCGCCGGCCGGCGCCGATCGCGGTGTGCCGACAGCTCGTCACGACGTACCAGACCTGGCTGACCAAGGAGACCGCAACGTGAAGTGCCAACAGCCGGGCTGCTCCGGAACCGTCACCGACGGCTACTGCGACGTCTGCGGGATGGCGCCGGCAGACGGCGCACCCGCCGCATCGGCGGCAAGCACCGGCACCGCAACCAGCCCAGAGCGCCGGTGTCGCCGACGGCACCCGCTGCGGCCAGCCCGGCTGCACGGGGACGATCGTCGACGGCTACTGCGACACCTGCGGCATGGCCGGCGACTCGCCCGTGGCCGCGGCCCAGGAGGCGCAGCCGCTGACCGGCGGGGAGTCGGTCGCCACGTCGGCGAGCAAGGTGCAGTCCGCGACCTTCGGCTCCGCTCGGGCCTCCCACTCGACCCTCGCCACCCGGCGTACTCGCACCGGCTCGCAGCGGATGCGCGCGGCCCGGCTCGGCGCCGGGCTGACCACCGTCCCGCCGGCGCCGCCGGTCGACCCGACCAAGGCGATCATCGAGAACCCGAACGTCCCCGAGGACAAGCGCACCTGCTCCAAGTGCGGCACCTCGATCGGTCGCGGCCGCGACGGGAAGCCGGGCCGGCCCGAGGGCTTCTGCCCGCAGTGCGGCCAGCAGTTCTCGTTCACCCCCAAGCTGAAGCCCGGCGACCTGATCGCCGGGCAGTACGAGGTCGCCGGCGCGATCGCGCACGGCGGCCTGGGCTGGATCTACCTCGCCAAGGACCGCAACGTCTCGGACCGGTGGGTGGTGCTCAAGGGCCTGCTCAACTCGGGCGACCCCGACGCGCTGGCCGCGGCGATCGCCGAGCAGCGGTTCCTGGCCCAGGTCGAGCACCCGCTGATCGTCGAGATCTACAACTTCGTCACCCACGAGGGCGCCGGCTACATCGTGATGGAGTACGTCGGCGGCCGGTCGCTCAAGCAGGTCCTCAAGCAGCGGATGAAGGACAACAAGGGCGCCTACGACCCGCTGCCGGTCGACCAGTCGCTCGCCTACATCCTCGAGCTGCTGCCGGCCTTCCAGTACCTGCACGACCTCGGCCTCGTCTACTGCGACTTCAAGCCCGACAACATGATCCAGGTCGGCGACGCGATGAAGCTGATCGACCTCGGCGGCGTCCGGAGGATCGACGACCAGGAGTCGGCGATCTACGGCACGGTCGGCTACCAAGCGCCGGAGGTGGCCGAGGTCGGGCCGAGCGTCGCCTCCGACATCTACACGATCGGCCGCACCCTGGTGGTGCTGTGCATGGAGTTCCGCGGCTACCAGGGCACCTACCTGCACACGCTGCCGCCGCCGGAGTCGACGCCGTTGTTCGCGACGTACGACTCGCTGTACTGGCTGATCGCGAAGTGCTGCGCGCCCGACCCGGCCGACCGGTTCGCCTCCGCCGACGAGCTGCGCACCCAGCTGCTCGGCGTGCTCCGCGAGGTGGTCGCCCGCAAGACGTCCGGTACCGCGCTCACCTCCGCGGCATCGGTGTTGTTCGAGCCGCCGGCCACGTCGCGAGCGGTCCTCGAGTGGTCGCAGCTGCCGAGCCTGCATCCCGACAGCACCGACCCGCAGCACTCGTGGCTCTCCGGAGTTCCCGACGACGATCCGCAGCAGCGGCTCACGCTGCTCGAGGAGGCGCCCGAGAACACGGCCGAGGTGTGGCTGGCGAAGTCGCTCACCGCGCTGAAGGGCGGGCACGCGGACCTCGCGAAGAAGCACGCTGCCGCGCTGCTCGCCGACGACCCGTGGGAGTGGCGGGCGCTGTGGATGGACGGCCTGGCGGCGATGAAGCTGGAGGACTGGGAGGGCGCGAAGGCGGCGTTCAACGCGGTCTACCAGCAGATCCCCGGCGAGCTGGCGCCGAAGCTGGCGCTCGCGGTCGCGTGCGAGCGCGGCGGGCTGC
The DNA here is from genome assembly GCA_963798055.1 of uncultured Actinomycetota bacterium. Taxonomy (GTDB): domain Bacteria; phylum Actinomycetota; class Actinomycetes; order Propionibacteriales; family Nocardioidaceae; genus Nocardioides. The sequence goes on along the minus strand of CAWCRX010000022.1, from coordinate 547,288 downwards.
CGGATGTCGCGGAGGGCCTGTACGCCACCTGCGCCGCCACCGACGCGTCGTACGTCGCGCCGGCGTCGTTCGGGATGGCGCGGGTCCGGGCCCTGCGCCGGGACGCGTCGGGTGCGGTGGCCGCGCTCGACCAGGTGCCCAAGACCAGCCGCGGCTACCCGGAGAGCCGGCAGCTGCGCGCGGAGGTGCTGCTCGCCGGCAGCGGCAGCGATCTCGGCGTACTCGACCAGGCGATGCAGAGCATCGAGTCGGTGCCGATGGACGGGATCACCCGCCAGCAGTACACCGTGCGGATCCTCCAGCACGCCTTGAAGGTGGTGCAGGCGGGCCAGGGCAAGGTCAACGTCAAGATCGGGTCGTACGACGCCTCCGAGTCGGGCATCCGCGAGGGCCTCGAACGCGCGTTCCGAGCGCTGGCGCGCGACGCGCCCGACCTGCAGGCCAGGGTCGAGCTGGTCAACCAGGCCAACGCCGTACGCACCTGGACGCTGACATGAGCACCACGAAGTGCCCGCACTGCGACGCCGAGGTCGCCGCCGACGCGAAGTTCTGCGAGAGCTGCGGCAAGCAGATCGACCCGACGGCCGAGGCGGCGCCCGCTGCCGCACCGGCCGCCTCCGGACGAGGATCTCGGCAGCGGCCCGATCAGCGCGCCGACCCACATCACCCCGGTGACCCCCGCGGCACCGCCGTCGGGCGGTCGTCGTCCGTGCGTGAGCTGCGGCGGCGACGTGGGGCCGGACGGCTACTGCGAGAAGTGCGGGACCAAGCAGCCGAGCGAGCGCGACCACTTCCGCGAGGCGCCCGCACCCTGGGTGGCGGGGGTCTGCGACCGCGGCATCCGGCACACCCGCAACGAGGACGCGATGGCGCTGCTCGCCGGCGCGACCGAGGCCGAGCGCGCGGTGCTGGTCGTACTGGACGGCGTCTCCAACACCGACCGGTCCGACGAGGCGTCGCTGGCCGGTGCCCGGGCGGCTCGCGAGGTGCTGCGCACGCCGTTGCCGCGCGGGATGGGGACGCCCGAGAGCCGACTCTCGGCCGTCACGAAGGTGTTCGCCGACGCGGTCGAGGCCGCCAACGATGCCGTCTCGGGTTTCACGCCTGAGGGCTCCGAGCACCCGCCGTCGGCGACCTTCGTCGCCGCGATCATCGAGGGCGCGGTGCTGTCGTACGCCAACGTCGGCGACTCCCGCGCCTACTGGCTTCCCGACGGAGCGCCGGGCGAGATGCTCACGGTCGACGACTCGGCCGCACAGCTGCAGATCGAGGCCGGGATGGACCGCCTCCAGGCCGAGAGCGGGCCGCAGGGACACGCGATCACCCGCTGGCTGGGCCGGGACGCGCCGGACCTCACGCCGCGCGTGGGGGAGCGGGCGCTCGACGCGGCCGGCTGGGTGCTGGTGTGCAGCGACGGGTTGTGGAACTACGCCTCCGAGCCGGAGGCGCTGGTCGCCCAGATGACCGCCGCCGGCACCACCGAGCCGGCCGCGCTGGCGCTGGCGCTGACGGAGTTCGCGAACGCGCAGGGTGGAATGGACAACATCACCGTCGCACTGGCGCGGATCGCCGGGCAGAATGCCGAACCACAGACCGAGACCAAGGAGTCCGATGGCTGAGTTCACTGCCGCCGTCTACCAGAACGAGTTCCTTCCCGACGGTGGCACCGACGTCAACGCGATCGTGACGGTCAGCTGCGCCGGGGCCGGCACGGCGGGCCAGACCGGCGGCGGTTCGGCCGGCGAGATCATCATCGTCGACACGTCCGGGTCGATGGGTCCGGCGACGATGGCGGCCGCGAAGCAGGCGGCCCAGGCGGCGCTCGCCGAGATCGTCGACGGCACCTGGTTCGCGGTCATCGCCGGCTCGGACCGGGCGATGCTGGCCTATCCGAAGGTCTCGTCGGGCCCGGGCCTGGTGCGGATGGACTCCGAGACCCGGTCGCACGCGTCCGAGGCGATCGGCGCGTTCGTCGGCAGCGGCGGTACGGCGATCAGCACCTGGCTCGACCTGGCGCTGACGATCTTCGCGTCGGTGCCGGAGGTCAACCAGCGGCACGCGATCCTGCTCACCGACGGGGAGAACCGCGAGGACTCCAACAAGCTGGACGCGGCCATCCGCAACGCGACCGGCGTCTTCCAGTGCGACTGCCGCGGCGCCGGCACCGACTGGCAGGTCGAGGAGATCCGCCGGATCGCCCAGGCACTCCTCGGCACCGTCGACATCATTCCCCAGCCGGATCAGATGCAGGCGCAGTTCCAGGAGATGATGCGCACCGCGATGAGCCGCGGCGTCGCCGACGCCCAGCTCCGGGTCTGGACTCCCCAAGGCGCGCAGGTGCTGTTCGTCCGGCAGGTCTCGCCCACGGTCGAGGACCTCACCGACCGGCGGACCGAGGTCGACCCGCTGACCGGCAGCTATCCCACCGGAGCCTGGTCCGACGAGTCGCGCGACTACCACATCGGCGTACGCGTCGCGGCGAAGGCGATCGGGCAGGAGCAGCTCGCCGCGCGGGTGCAGCTCGCCCTCGGCGCCGACGTCGTGACCCAGGGGCTGGTCAAGGCCACCTGGTCCAACGACTCCGAGCTCACCGCCAAGATCGACCAGCAGGTCGCGCACTACACCGGGCAGACCGAGCTCGCCTCGATGATCCAGGAGGGGCTGGCCGCCAAGGCCGCCGGTGACGAGGCGACCGCCACCACCAAGCTCGGCCGGGCGGTGCAGCTCGCGGCGGAGACCGGCAACGACGAGGCCACCTCCAAGCTCCGCAAGGTCGTCGACGTGGACGACGAGAAGGAAGGCACGGTGCGGCTCAAGAAGGCCGTCGACAAGGCCGACGAGATGGCCCTCGATACCGCCTCGACGAAGACCACTCGGATCAAGAAGTCAGGCTGAGCCGATGAGCAAGTGTCCGGCCGGTCACGAGACCGAGGCCACCGACTACTGCGACGTCTGCGGCATCGCCATGGACGAGGATCCGGCGCCTGCCCCCGACGACACCTCGACGTTCAGCACGCTCGACCCGAAGGCCGACGGCGGCGCGGACGGCAGCTGCCCGAACTGCAACGCCAGCAACCCGGTCGACGCGCTGTTCTGCGAGGCCTGCGGCTACGACTTCACGACCGGGAGCATGCCGCGCACCATGACGCCGCCCGGCGCCACGAAGAGCGAGGACGACGTCAAGCCGGACGCCGACGCCAACCCGTCGGCGACGCTCGCGTCCGGCTGGGTGGCCGAGATCTGGATCGATCCGGACTGGTACGCCGACCAGAAGAGCACCGACCCGCTGCCCTCACCCGGTGTGCCGACCGTCGTACCGCTCAAGCACACGTCGATCCTGATCGGCCGGGCCTCGCGAAGCCGCAACATCACGCCCGACATCGACCTGTCGTCCGACAACGGGATCAGCCGACGGCACGCCCAGCTGACCACCGACGGCAAGCGGTGGTGGGTCGAGGACCTCGGCTCCTCCAACGGCACGTACGTCGGCGGCTCGGTCGGTCCGCTACCGGCGACGCCGATCCCCGCCGGGCAGAAGAAGGAGGTCGCCTCCGACGCCCGGGTCTACCTCGGCGCCTGGACCCGGATCGTGATCCGCAAGGCGGCCGACGGCGAGGTCTGAGGTGGTTGCGAGTCGATCCGCCCGGGAGCGGAAGGCCGCCGTCGAGGCCGGCCCCCTGGCGAAGGTGAAGATCCAGCTGGGTGACGACGATCAGTTCGTCTACAAGATCAACTGCGTCGAGTGCGTCGTCAGGGAGCGCCATCGCGCTGGTCGGCGTACCGCCCCGGCGAGGACAACGGCTTCATGGCGGCCATGGACCGGTGGATCTTCCACCTCACCGAGAAGCACCCCGGCGCCGAGGCGCCCTGTCTGGCCTACCTGCCGGCGGCGCAGGAGCGTCTGCACCAGCGCCGGGAGGGCGGCCCGCTCAGCCGTTAGTCACGGCGTATCGGAGCAGCGCCACGCCGGAACCGAACGCGCGCGACTCGAGCAGCTCGAGCTACGAGGAAACGAGGTGCCCTCGGCGACCAAGCACTTTCCACGGCCCTGGACGGCGGGGTAGATGAGCAGCCGGATCTCGTCGACGAGCCCGGCCGCGAGGACCGTGTGCGCCAAGGTGATGCTCCCGGGCAGCATGATGTCGCCGCCGTCGGAGTCCTTGAGCCGACGCACCTCTTCGACCGGGTCACCGGAAAGGATCGTCGAGTTGCGCCACTGCGCATCGATCATCGAAGAGGAGACGACGTACTTCTGCACCTGGTCGAGGTACGCACCTGCCGGCTCGTCGGTGTGCTGGGGCCAGTGGCCGCGGAAGTCCTCGAAGGTCTGCCGGCCCACCAACACCGCGTCGGAGGAACCGCCCAAGTGGTCCATCCCCTCCAGCCAGTCCTGGATGTCCCCGTCAGGCGACGGGTCGAACCACTCGTCGAGCATCTCGATCCGACCGTCGGCAGTGATGTTCTCGGTGACGCAGCAAGCGGCGCATGTCACCGGTCTATCACCCAGCGGAGGATCGGCGAGGAGTTCCCTGACCTCGCCGCGCCTGACCGCGAGTGTCGGCGTACGCGCCTAGAGTCCGTCGGGTGAAGACACGATGAGCAAGGAAGCAGCAGTGCGGGCGATGCGCGAGGCCCGATATCGCGAACGGTCTGCTGCGTCGCCGACCACCTCGACCCCGGCCAGACCGGCGGTTAAGCCTCCGAAGGTCCAGGCGGCCAGCTCGGAATCGCCGGATTCGCCCGCCGACGCGTTGTGTGGGCACCGTTCGATGAATGGACGCAGCTGCACGCGGGAGCAGGGCCACGAGGCCAAGAGCCACCGCTACTCCTAGCGCTCCTAGCACCCTCGCCGATAGGCGTCGGATAGACGCACCGTCTCGCTGCGCGCTCCAGCTCGGGAGTCGTGGGTTCCCATGAACGCGTTGGGCCGGGCGCGACAGGAACCATAGGGTGCGGTGCATGGAGCTGAACTCGCCACGAAAGGCCGAGGCAGGCGACAAGGTCGCCGTGCTGTCTCCGTCATTCGCGGCGCCGGCGGTCGCCCCAGCGGTCCACGAGCAGGCGATGGAGCGGCTTCATGCCGCCACGGCGTTGGTGCCAGTGGAGTTCCCAACAACGCGAAAGCTCGATGCGTCCCCTCGTGAACGTGCAGACGACTTGAACTCCGCCTTCGCCGATCCTGAGATCCGCGCCGTGCTCGCGACCATAGGGGGTGAGGACCAGATCACCGTGGTTCCGCACCTCGATGCGACCCTCATCTCTGCTGACCCAAAGCCATTCATGGGGTACAGCGACAACACCAATCTGCTCAACTGGCTATGGACGCACGGGGTAGCCGGCTATTACGGCGGGTCGACACAGGTTCAGCTTGGGCCCGGTCCTCGTCTCGACCCAGTGCACGAACTCTCGTTGCGCGCCGCCCTCTTGACAGGCGATCGTCTCGAGCTCACTGAGCCGGGTGAATCGGAAGACATTGGTCACGACTGGAACGATCCTCGAGCGCTGGTTGAGTTCGGCGAACGTGAGCCAACCGAACCTTGGGCCTGGTCGGGGCCAGCGCGATCCATCACGGGCCGGACCTGGGGCGGCTGTATCGAAGTGGTGCAGTGGATCCTGACAGCAGGCCGGTTTCCGGCCGACCCAGCTGTTCTCGAAGGCGGGGTGCTGATCCTTGAGTCCTCCGAGGACCTCATCCCCGCTCACGAGTTCGGCTTGATCACCAGATCGCTTGGAGAGCGCGGAATCTTGGCAGCCGTGGATGCCGTCGTGGTCGCGCGGCCGCCGACATCGGACTTCACGATCCGGCCAACGACCGAAGAGAAGCGGGCACACCGAGCCGCCCAGCGCAACACTGTGATGGAGATCGTTCAGTCGTACAACGGTGATGCGGTCTTCTTGGTCGGCGCCGTGGTCACGCGGCCTGGTCTTGCCCTGTGGCGGCTTCATGACGATCGATGGAGCCAGTCGACGGATCTTCGCGGACTACAGCTGAAACGCCGCGCCATCTAGCAGTGAGGTGAACCGCGCTGCCGCAAGGCGCGCGAGAGCCAAGGGCGTCCCTCCGGCGGCGGTAGACGCAGGGGAGAAGCAACACCGCTTGCCCGTTCCGTGGCCTTCTCATGTCTGGATGCTGAGGCGACCGGCACGGGGTTTCCGGGTGCTCGGCGGTTGTAGCGTTCAGGTGCTGGTGGGCGGAGTCGTGCTCGATGAACGACGCATTGCGGTGGGGTCTGGTCGGCGTGCGCAGGCACGAGCTGCCCAATCGAGATGGCCACGCATTGCGGATCGCGCCACAGAACGGCCAGCGCCTCATGAAGCTGCACCAAGGTCGAGCCGCTGTTGCGGCCGTTGACGTTCTCAGCTATTGGTGCGTCTAGAAGTCCAGCACGTTCACGTCGAGATGCACCAAGAACCGGCCTGACGGCAGTGCTGCCGCGCCCGATCGGCGGCGTGCGCGGGGTCGGCGACCAGTTCGTCCTGGGTCACCACTGCGTGGTCGAGCTGCTCGATCTGCTCCCACTCCCCGTCCGTGTGGCGTACAGGTCGACTCAGGTAGCTCAGCTGGTCGGGTCGCAACAACGGCCGACGCCCGCGAACTCGACCAGCTCGAGAGCCGCCCGTCGAGGCCTAGTGCATACGCCATACCCATCCAGCTCAGCGAGCCCTCCAGGTCAACTCCGGGGTGTTGATCGAGGTGCGGCCATGGCGAGCTAGCCGGTCCGCTCACGCCGCGGCGCAAGTCCGAGGCTGTCGAAGTGCCCGAGTACGAGTCATCGCTCACGTCCTTCATCAGCACCAACGCCCCAGTCGCAGTACGTCAACTCTTCCGCCATCTGCCTCGGACTCTCGCGTCGCCACCGTGACGTGTCTCCTGCATCCGCACCCGTGTCCGCGCCTGAATGCAGTAGGCCGCCTCGCGCAGTGCCTCAGAGCAGTCACGCCTCGCAGTGGCCCGCGCTGCTGGGTAGCCGAAGCGTTGATCGTCGCCAGTGTTCATCCGCGTCTCGATGCCGAACAGCAGAGGTGCCCAGATTCCGAACCCTCACGCACAGCTCCCAAGCCGCAGGTAGCGCAGAAGCCAACACACAACATCTGACCGGGCGCACCGCGGTCTGAATTTTCGGTGTGCGCGATTCAGAAAAGCGAGAGCGGTTGCCGGCCGTCCAACGCGGCGTAGACGTCAGTGAGACCGCGCGCGGCCAGGGCGGCGGCGAGAGGGCATGCAACACTCGTCGTCGATCCGTTACCCGGGCGATACCCGCTCTATCCACCCGATCAGAGAAGCAATCAGCGCCACATCCACGCTCGTCCAGCGAGAGACCGACGTGATCGACACGCATCGATAAGCAGAAACTACGCATCAACACACTATATGAGACACAACACACAAATCAGCTCAGAGTCATCGTTACAATAGCACCAGTATAAATTATCTAAACCATCATCATCCAGTAATCATCAACAACACACACCTTCTCGTAAACATAGATCAGAGTTACTATAAACGTACTATTAATAAAACATCTCTAATCATATCTGCCGCCTCGGCGCATCACTTCGCGTGCGTATACATCAGCCCACGAACCATCTCCTCGTACGGAACGACATCACGAATCGTCATCAACCCTCCACTCTCCACATCAAATGTCCTCGATGTCATCCGGCTGCGCCCATACTTCCTGACCTCACCTCTGCGCAGTACGTCTCGTCGGGTACTCCATCTGCCGGTGGCCGGGCTGTCGTAGGCGGCGTCCCAGCGGCCGTCCGCTTCTCCGGGTGCCGCGCATCCGAATCGCCGATTCATCACAGCCTAAGCGGTTGCGGTCGTCCAGCTCGGTGATCGTCCAGCGTCGTGAACGTGTCGAGACCTGGCTACCGCCGGCCCTCGATCTCCGCCATCGCGTCGGCCACGGCGGGGTCGCGCCGTACCGCTCGTCCAGCGGCGGGGCCTGCGGATCGCCGGCGTCGTTCGTCGTCGTCCCGACGGCCGTGACAGAGGTCGATGCCCCCGACGAACGCTACGTCCTCCTCGTGCCGTCCTTATGCCGCCGGCCACGCGCTTTTCGTGGTGCGACCCACCTCGGCGCAGGCGCTCGTTGGGCGCATCCCGCCGCTTCTCGGTGATGACCGCTCCGAGATGGTCGTTCTCTCGCTGTTGATCTTGCCCGTATGCAAGCACCACTACAGAGCGCGTACCTCCACGCCGCGACGGGACGCCGACGCCAGAACCTCCCCGACGGTCGGCCGATCTTTCGTCATCCGTTCATCAGCATCACCGCGCCAGTCGGTCAGGAAGATCCGGTCGCCCGACCAGGTCGAGCCGATGACGTCCAAGAGACACGCGAAATAGTCAGCGCCATGTATCCGGAACGACGAGGTCCCGAGGTCCACGCCGTTCGTCGGAAGGAAGGACAGCCGCTCAATGCGCTCAGGTGATCTTCGACCAGACACTCTTCCGCGCGCTCATCGCGGGGTCGAACCGCTGCACGTACCCACTTCGTCGTTTGAGTTGTACACTGCGGCCTGGTGGTGTCAGCGCTTACTGGGCGAGGGCCACGTGGCATTGTGAACTAGAACTCCTCGTCAGCAGTTGCGCTGATCTCGTCGGTGCGAGTGTCCTGTCGCATGCTCACCGCCGAGTCGATCGCCGAGCTGCGCGAGGACATGGGCGAAGGCGCCGCAGTGAGCGAGGACGACGCGCTCGCGACGCGCCCAACTGCTCGCAGAGAAGCGATCGGTTTCCTCCTCCTGCATCGGACTGATGCTCTATCTGGTCGGGCTCGTCTGGAAGAGCCCGAGAGACGATAACGATCGGAGCATCGCAGCGGGGTTCGTGATCGCCGGCGTCTTCGTCAGCCTCGTCTTCCCCGCGTCGTCGGTGCCCGAATCCGCGAGCAGGCCCGTGAGGCGAAGAGCGTCAGGACCCGGACGCGCTGCCCGAGCAGTAGTCAAGGAGCGCGGCTAACGCTCGACTAGCAAGGCCTCCCTTCGGAACTGTTGGATCTGTGGATGCGAGCACTCGTACACGGCCGCGCCTGAGCGCGAGTGTCGGCACCCGCGCCTAGGGTCCGTCGTGAAGACACGATGAGCAAGGAAGCAGCAGTGCGCGATGCGTAGGCCCGGTCTCGCGAACGTCTGCCAGGTCGCCTCCACCTCGATCCCGGCCAGACCAGCGGTCAAGCCTCCGAAGGTCCAGGCGGCCAGCTCGGCATCTCCGGATGCTCCCACCGACGCGTTGTGTGGCACCGTTCAATGAACAGCCGCACCTGCACCCGGGAGCAGGGTCACGCGGCAAAGAGCCACCGCTACTCCTAGCGTTCCTGGGCTCGCCGATCCGCGGCGGACTTGGGCCACCTCCACGGCCGTCCCAATCGCAGTCATGACCGACGGATGACGCGCGGCAGCTTCAGGACTTGGCGTCATCCGAATCCAACATGACGCGATGCGCTAGCGGTCGACGCGTTGACTCGACGAGCCGTAGGCCTCGAACGCGTTCTACTCCGGAGTCGGCCTGGGCTGGCGCGTTCGCCAGTACGGCCGCCCGGAAGTCCCGGGCCTGCTCGAGTGTCTCGAACACGATGAACGTCAGGTGGACCGCTGGATCGTCGACGTCCTCGGACCAGAAGCCCCGCACGAAGCCCTCCCTTCGGCATACTCCGTCGGCGATGGCCGTCAACGCAGCTTCCTGCCTCCCGTGCATGCCAGCGTCCATGGTCCAGGTCCCTGCAACTGCGAACATCGTTGCTCCTACTCGTTTGACGCTGTCAGGGCCGCGCGAAAGACCAGGCGGCGCGTCGTCATCTCGCCCGCGCCGAGGCCAACCTCGCTCGCCGATGGTCGCAGTACGTCGGTGACGTAGGCATGGCCTTCGGCCTCGGTTCGCCAGACCTCGGCGATCACGCACCCGTCGTCCTCCGGATAGACCACGTGCGTCATGAGTCCGGGAGGGGGCCACCTGCCGCCATCATGGACCGCCCTACTCGAGCGTCCAGGTCGTTGAACTGCTCCTGAGTGGCAGGCGACAAGGTCACGTCGATGACTACTGCCATGACCGGATCCTGTCTGCGCTCGTCCGGCAGGCGTACCAGCGTGCGCAGCCGCCGGGTCGACCGACAGGTCCCTATCGTTGGTGTCCTTGCTCCACATCAGCTCTGCCTCGTGAACGTCGAGGTCATGTACAGGGCGCGCTGAAACACCTCGTCGGGGATCCCGCGGTAGCCGGGCAGCGTCGACTTGACGAAGTGGAGTGTCAGGGTCTCGTGGTCGACCTGCCAGCGGTAGGTGTTGGAGCCGTCGGAGTGGTGGAAGACCACGGTGTCTCCGTCGATCTCGTACTCCGCGTTGTAGTCGATCGGCACCGGCTCCCCGCCACCGGACTTGCCGTAGAGGTCCCAGGCGCCGTTCTCGATGGTGAGGGTCAGCACGGTGTCGTCGCCGAAGAACGGCGAATTCTCCCGGTAGTCCTTGGCGTACCGGCCCAGCCCGTAGCGGCGGATGGTGGCCTCGGTGTCCTTGAGTGAGAGCGGGCCGGCCTGCCAGCTGCCCTCCAAGTCGGAGGTGGCGGTGGGTGTGGACGCTGGGGGAGTGGAGGCTGGGGGTGGGGGCCGCCGCCGAGCTCGTCGGCTCCTCGGGCTCCCCGCCGGACTCTGTCGAGCCGTCGGAGCCACAGCCGGCCAGCAGCAAGGAGGTGGCGGCCAGGCTGACCACCGCCGACCGCCACCGCGCGGCGGCCCGCACCAGTCTGCCGACCAGCCACGGCGGCCGCGTCGCATCAGATTCGTGGGACATGTCTTTCTCCTTCGGATAGCTGTGGATCCGCTCCCACTGTCGCTGCCCTTCCGCGGCGCCTGAACTGCTTGGTGAGCCCGGCCGGGGTATAGTGTTATAGAACACCGATACAGTGCATGGCGAAATTCGGCGGCGGAGGACGAATTGTCAACCTTTGGACTCGACCCCCGATCGGGCCTGGGCATCGCGGAGCAGATTCGCTCCCGGATCGCGCTGCAGGTGGCAGACGGCGAGCTCGCGCCCGGTGATCGGCTGCCCCCCGTTCGCTCTCTCGCAGGTGAGCTCGGCGTCAACGTGAACACGATCCGCGCCGCCTACGCCAAGCTGGAGGCAGACGGGTTGGTGCAGACCCGCCATGGCGTCGGTTCCGTGGTGGTGGAGGCGCCGGCCGGGGGCACCGCGGGAGGGTCGCTCGCGTTCGGCGTGAACACGATCGCCGTGCTCATCGGTGGGCTCGATCCCTTCTACCTGCCTCTGCTACGCGCCATCGAGGAGGTCGCGAGCGAGCGCGGGACGCTGGTGCTCATCGCGGACACGTGTGATTCGGCGAGCCGCGCCAACGCCATGACCCGTCGGCTCGTCGCGCGCGGAGTCGACGGGATCATCGCCGTCTCGATCGGCGACATGCCGGATCGCCTGCCGGGCGATGACGAGACCGGACTGCCCATCGTCTACGTCGACCAGCCCGACCGGCGTGGATACAGCCTCGTGTTCGATGCCGCCGGCGCTGGCTACACCGCGACCCATCACCTTCGCCAACACGGACACGACCGGGTCGGATTCATCACGGCGCCGCTGAGCCTGGCCCAACGTCGCGGAGGTCCACCAGTGGGTACCTGCGCGCGCACGAGGACGCCGACACCGGCCCAGCGACCGACCTGGTATCCGAAGTGCCTGAGTTCACCATCGAGGCCGGCCGAGTCGCTATGGCCCGTCTCCTATCACTGCCCGATCCGCCCTCGGCCGTCTTCGCGGGAGGCTGCGACCCTCGCGCTGGGGGCGCTGGCCGAAGCAAGGTCACGAGGGCTGGACGTCCCGCGCGATCTCGCCATCGTCGGCTACACCGACTCGCCCCTCGCGGCGCTCGTCGACCCGCCCCTGACCATGGTCGAAGTCCCAGCGCGCGAGATCGGCCTGCGGGCCATGCGCATCCTCTCCGACCTCATCCAGGGCAAGAGGCCACGCCGACGCCGCACCGTGCTCCCGACCCAGCTCATCGTGCGCGACAGCTGCGGCTCACACGCGCCGGGCAGCTAAGGGGAGCCCTGGCGGGCCAGAGCTGCACGACTCGCGGGCACTCTCCCGTGGAAGAGGACATCACCGCCGAGCCACCAACGGTCGTCGACGGCATACCGGTGATCCAGCCCGCGGACAGGTGTCGGCAGGACATATCCGCTTCGCGGCGGATTGACGTTGAGTGTCCGGCTTAAGCAGGAACAGTTACCGCGCGCCAGCAGGCGGCTGCGATCGCCTCGAGTTGATCGGAGGTCATGGTCAGCCCTGCGGCAGCGAGACGGATTGCCGGACCCAGGGCGAGGTCGTAGAGAACGTCGTCGGGCAGCGGGAGGAGCAGTGCAACTAGGTCAGGTGCGGCCACCTGTGTCACCAGCGGGTCGTTCTGGTCGGCCATGGCTGCCTCATGGGCGGGGCCGCGGTACGGCGAGTGTTCGACCTGCAGGAGGAACCGCGCGTGCTCGGGGTTGGTTCGCAGGAAGTGGTGGTAGGCCAACCACAGCGCCCGGAACCGTCTGGTCCGGTGGGAGGGTCGCGTCGATGTCAGCAGCGGCTGCTTCGCCTACCTCTGACTTCGTCTCGCAGTACGCCGCAAGGACCAGCGCGTCTTTCGAGGCGTAGTGGGTGTAGGCGGTGCCGGTGGCGACGCCGGCCTCTCGTGCAACGGCGCTCATCGATGCGCCGTGGAATCCGTGCTCGGCGACCATGTTGCGCATCGCTTTGCGGACGGCAGCGGCTCGGTCGGTGGTCGTTGTTGTCACATCCCGACGGTAGTGAGATCTGGCGCGACTCCGGTTTCGACCTCGGACACTTCCCAGAGGGCGGACACGGCTCGCTTCATCCCAAGTCTCCGGAAGATCGGCTTGCGCACCGGGCGTCCGGTGTTGACCAGGAGCGGTCCGTAGAATCCGCCGCCTTTGGCTGACGGGTCGGTCGCGGCACGGAGCTGCGGGAGAGCCCCGTCGTCGGCAGGCATGCCCGTTCGCTGCGCAAGAGTTTGGAAGAAGCGCTGGGAGGCACCGCCTCCGGATTCCTCGACACTGACGGTCTGCAAGTCGGTGTTGGACAAACCGGGGTGGGCAATCAGGCTTGCGGTCTGCGCCCCGACTCTCGAGAGTTCGCGCTGCAGACCGAGTCCGAAGTGGAAGTTCGCCAGTTTGGCCTGGCCGTAGGCACGCCAAGGTCCGTAGTTGCCCTCGAGGTGGGGGTTCTTGGGGTTCACGGCCCGGCCGATGTGGTGCGCGGTGCTCGTGACCGTCACGACGCGGGATCCCGGCGTGTGGAGCAGGGCAGGGAGCAGGAGTGCTGTGAGGGTCCAGTGCCCGAGGTGGTCGACTCCAAACTGCATCTCGTAGCCGTCGACGGTCTTGGCCTCGGGGATTCCCATCACACCGGCGTTGTTGATCAGCAGGTCGAGCCGGTCGTGAACCGCCAGGATCTGGCTGGCGGCATCCTTGACGGAGGCTTGGGAGGACAGGTCCAGGGCGACGACTTCCAAAGACGCGTTCGGCGCGACGGCGTGGATCGCTTCCACGGCGGCCGCGGTCTTTGCGGGGTTGCGTGCGGCGAGTACGACGTGTGCGCCTTTCGCGGCCAGTTCGCGGGCGGTCACCAACCCGAGCCCGCCGTTCGCACCAGTAACGACCGCCGTGCGACCGTGCTGTGAGGGGATGTCGTTTGCAGTCCAGCTCATGGGGCTCCTCCGAATGAATGTTCATTCAGTATGCGTGATGCGATGCGTCCCCGCAAGCGACGCCGACGACGGCATCCGACTCGCGAGGCTCAGGTCAGTGCATCGGGGTCGCTGCGGGGCGGCAGGTGGTCGAGGGCCGACTGCACCAGCAAGATGCGCGCCTTGATGACGACCGCGCGGCGCATCCGGCCATGTCCATCCTCGAGCCGCGACTCGACGGCGTCGCGGATCTGGGCGGGTGAGTACGCCGGCCGCGTACCTGCTTCGACGTGGACGTCGGGCAGCGCGACCAGGGCCGGCAGGATCTGGTCGCCGAGTCCGTCCAGGAGCTGGAACCGCTGGTAGCGGGACATCTCGTCCCAGACGGTGTCGATGTCGACGCGACCCCGGCGCACGTCCTTGCGCCGGTTCGCCAGCATCGCCTTGGCCGCTCCGGTGAGGGCCGCGGTCAGCTCATGCTCGGTGAATCGCATGGCACCAAGCATGGCGGGTGCTGGTGACCAGCATTTCGGACTAGCGACGCGTAGCGATCAACGTGGCCGCGTCGGTGGGCCACCATCACCTCGACGGTCATGAACCGCTTGTCGGTGAGCCACCGCTCCCGCAGCGTGTCGGCCCGGCCGCGGCCTTCCTCGACCAGGTCGGCCACGGGGGATATCGATATCTCGCTCGGACGAGTCCAGGCCTCGCTGGTTCACCGGTGTCCGGACTGGTAGGCGAGCACCACCGCCTGCAACCGGTCGCGGACCCCGAGCTTCATCAGGATCCGGGCGACATGGGTCTTGACGGTGCCTTCACCGATGACCAGGGACTCGGCGATCTCGGCGTTGGAGCATCCGTCCGCCATCAGCGCGAGCACCTCGTTCTCGCGCTCGGTGAGGGTGGCCAGCGCGTCGAGGCGCTCCGGTGTCCGACGCCGGGCCAGCTCTTCGGTCACCCGCCGCGCCGCCGACGGCGCGAGCACGGAGTCGCCGGCCGCGGCCGCCCTGATCGCCGTCACCAGGCGGTCGGCGGGGGTGTCCTTGAGCAGGAATCCGATGGCTCCGGCGCCGAGGGCGTCGTAGACGTTCCGGTCGGTGTCGAACGTCGTCAGGATCAGCACCCGGGTCCGGACGCCGGATGCGGTCAGCCTGCGGGTCGCCTCCAGACCATCCATCGTCGGCATCCGCAGATCAAGAAGCAGCACGTCCGGGTCCAGGCGGCTGACCAGATCGACGGCGGACACGCCATCCTCGGCCTCGCCGACGACCTGCAGGTCTGGTTCGGTGCTCAGGATCATCTGCAGACCAGCACGGACCAGGGCCTCGTCGTCGGCGACGGCCACAGTGATCACGAGACCACCAGGGGCAGGGTGGCGTGCACCCGGAACTCACCGTGTGAGCGTTCGCCGGCCTCCAGCTCGCCGCCGTACAGCGCCGCTCGCTCGCGCATCCCGATCAGACCCTGCCCGATGCGGGAGTCGCCGGCTCCGGCCTGCGCGGCAATAGGATTGGTGATCGTGAGGGAGAGGACCTCGGCGCCGTAGCCGACGCGGACGCTGGCCGGCGCGCGGGCTCCGTGCTTGAGCGCGTTCGTGAGCGCTTCCTGGACGATGCGGTACGCCGACAGGTCGAGGCCGGGCGGCAAGGCGCAGGGCTGTCCGGCTACATACACCGACACCTCGAGCCCGGCTGCTCGCACCTGGTCCACGAGGTCGTCGAGGTGGGCGAGGCTGGGCTGTCGGTTCTCCACAGACTCGTCGGCATGGACGTGCAGGACGTCCAGGAGCCGACGCAGCTCGGTCATGCCCTCACGGCCCATGGACTCGATCGACGACAACGCGCGCGCAGCGGCGTCGATGTCGGCCGGCAGGACGCGCTGGCCGGCCTGCGCCTGCAGCACGATCACAGCCATGCTGTGTGCCACCAAGTCATGTAGCTCGCGGGCGATCCGCGCCCGCTCGTAGGCAGCGGCCGCGCGACCAGCCTCCTCCCTTCCCGCTCGAGGGCAGCGTTGTGCGCGAGGAGGCCTGCGTGCTCGGCGCGCCGGTGCTGCATCCAGCGACCCAGCCCCCACACGCCGGCGACCACGAACCACGCGGGCACCACCTCGTCGATGCTCGCGCCATCCTGGAGCCGGGGCAGGTCGACCGACAGGACCGCGACTGCGATCAGGGCGATCCCGACGACTGAGGCCCTTCGAGTCGCCCAGCTGCCGAGTGCGTAGACCGCGAACAGAACCGCGAAGAACACCTGGCCTAGACCCGAGTCCGAGGCGTAGTCGAGCACCGCTCCGGCCAGCACCACGACGAGGACGGGGAGAGGCCACCGACGGGCCCAGACGAGTGGAACCGTGACCAGGGCTACGGCCGTCGCGGGCGCGAAGTCATTGACCTCAGGGTCTGCCCAGACCTGCGCCTGACCGCTGACCAGCAGCACGACGACGACGGCGAGCAGCGCCCATCGCGCGCCAGTCGGCCAGTTCATCACCCGAATGTAGGCGCCGACGTGGTCGCGTGCGTCTGCCTTTCGGCAGACCGTCGAACCTGTCTCGACGCAGACGACGGGGCCCGGTCCGATTCATAGCGTCGGGTGCGTTCCCAAACTCACTCCGAGAGGATCACCATGACCACCACTGCCCGATCGGCCATCGCAGCCGTCGTCCTGATCGTGCCCGTCGCAATAGAGACCGTGTTCTCCTCCGACGGCGATGCAACCTGGGCCCACCTGGTTTTCGCCACGAGCCAGCTGGCCGGGTGGGTTCTGCTGCTGACCGTCGTGCTCGCACTCCGAGACCGCATCGGCGGCTCCCGCTGGGGTGAGCGGCTGGTGACTACCGGTTGTGCCCTGCAGATCGCGTTCGCCGTCGTCTACGGCGCCTTGAGCGCCGCACGGGGCGAGCCAGCCGAGTCCGTCTTCGTGCTGTTCCTCGCCGCATTCTTGGCACTCACTGTCGGCGGGCTCATCTGGGGTCTGCGCATCGTCCGACGTGAGTCGGAGGCGGGGCGTGGTCTGGTCGCGGTCGCGACGCTCGGCTTCCTGGCAATCGCGGTGGGGGTCGACCCGTTCCATGACCTCCTGCTGCTGTCGTCGTACGCCGCGTGGCTCGTCGTCGGTCGTGCAGCTGATGCCGCGACCGCCCCCACGCCGGTCAGCGTCGAGTCGCGATCAGTGTTGCCGCATCGGTAGCCACCATCACCTCGACGGTCGTGAACCGCTCGTCGGTGAGCCACCGCTCGCGCAGGGTGTCGACCCGGCCGCCGGAGACCGGTGGCCAGATCTCGCACGGCGTGAAGTCGTCGAGGACCACCAGTCCGCCCTCCTCGACCAGGTCGGCCACCGCGTCGACGCCGACCTCGTTGGGCTGGCCGGCATCGAGGAACAGCAGCGAGAACGGTCCCTTGTCGAGCAGCGTCGACCAGTCGGCGGCGAGCACCTCGACCTGCGGGTCGTCCTCGAAGATCTCCTGGGCGGCGTGGGCCAGCTTCGGGTCGAGCTCGGCGGTCAGGATCCGGGCCTGGTTACCGCGTACGCCGGAGCGCAACCACGCGGTGCCGACGCCGCAGCCGGTGCCGAACTCGGCCATCGTGCCGCCGCGGGTCGCGGCAAGGGTGGCGAGCAGCCGCCCGGTCTCGTTGCGGCAGAACGAGACGTAGCCGGCCTTCCGAGAGACGTCGAAGGCGCGGTGCACCACGTCGGGAAGGTCGGGTGGGGCGCTCATTGGGCGAGTCTCTCATCGCAGGACGATCGTCTCGGATCGCGAACAGATGGCGGAAACAACCTGCGCGACCGGACCGGTACGCCGTACGGTGTCCACATCATGCGGAGCGTGTTCGTACTCATCGATCGCCGCAGCGAGGCCTGTTAACGAGAGGCCACCTCGCTGCGGTGGACGGCGTTGTACGGCCTCTCGACACATCTTCATCGAAGCCGGTGACGCCCTCCGTGGCGGGTCAGCCTCTTGCATCTCGCGAGATCCGCATCGCTCGTAGGCCAGTTCACTCCCGTGCGATCCACGGGTCCGACCGTTCCCCACTGCGGCGGGCCTCTCCGGCTTCGATGGTCGACACGACCAGGAGCACAGCCATGTATGAGATGTATCCGGCCGAATGGGGCCCGGCGAAACACGACCCCGACAATGCGCAGTACAGCGAGGCCCTGCAGGCCGCGCTTGACCTGCGAGACAACGGCGCCGAGCGCCCCGACGACAACTAGCGTTCCGCCACATGACGACCCCCGCGACTCTCGGCACTGGCGGCACGCTCGCGCTCGCCGTCATCCCCGGCGACGGCATCGGGCAGGAGGTCACCGCCGAGGCGCTCAAGGTGCTCGAGGTGGCGGCTCCGGCCGGCGTGAAGTTCGAGCCGACTCGCTACGACCTGGGGGCGGAGCGCTACCTCGCGACCGGCGAGGTGCTTCCCGATGCGGTGCTCGCGGAGATCCGTGACCACGACGCCATCCTGCTGGGCGCGGTCGGGGGCAAACCCAACGACCCCAACCTGCCGCCGGGCATCCTGGAGCGCGGTCTGCTGCTCCGGTTGCGCTTCGAGCTCGACCACTACGTCAACCTGCGTCCGTCCCGGATCTTCCCGGGCGTGACCTCGCCGCTTGCCACACCCGGGCAGCGTCGACTTCGTGGTGGTTCGCGAAGGTACCGAGGGCCCGTACACCGGCAACGGTGGCGCGCTGCGCGTCGGTACGCCGCAGGAGGTCGCCACCGAGGTGTCGGTGAACACCGCGTTCGGCGTCGAGCGAGTGGTCCGCGATGCGTTCGCGCGCGCCGACCGGCGTACCCGCAAGAAGCTCACCCTCGTCCACAAGACCAACGTGCTGGTCAACGCCGGCTCGGTCTGGTGGCGGCTGTTCGAGTCGGTCGGCCGGGAGTTCCCCGACGTGACCACGGACTACATGCACATCGACGCGGCGATGATCTTCATGACCACCGACCCGTCCCGCTTCGACGTGATCGTCACCGACAACCTGTTCGGCGACATCATCACCGACCTGGCCGCCGCCATCACCGGCGGCATCGGTCTCGCCGCGTCCGGCAACGTGAACCCGGACCGCACCACGCCCTCCATGTTCGAGCCGGTCCACGGCTCGGCCCCCGACATCGCCGGCCAGCAGAAGGCCGACCCCACCGCCGCGATCCTGTCCGCGTCCCTGCTGCTCGACCACCTCGGGTACGCCGACGGCGCGGCCACCATCGAGAACGCAGTGATCGACGACCTCGCCGCGCGAGTACCGGGCACCTCCCGGACCACCGCCGAGGTCGGCGACGCGATCGCCGCCCGCGTCTCCGGATAGACCGCCGCGGGCACGACCTTCGGTCGACCCAGTCCCATTTCAGTAGGAAGACCGACTAAATTGAGCGCCATGCAGATCAGCACCACGCTCTCCGAACGGCAGGTCGACGAAGCGAGCCTCGCGGAGATCCTGGCCAACCCCGGATTCGGGGTGCACTTCACCGATCACATGTTCACCGTGGAGTGGACCCCCGAGCGCGGGTGGTACGACGCCCGGATCACGCCGTACGGCCCGCTCACCCTCGACCCGGCGACCGCGGTGCTGCACTACGCGCAGGAGACCTTCGAGGGGATGAAGGCCTACCGGCACGACGACGACTCGATCTGGACGTTCCGTCCCGAGGAGAACGCCGCCCGGATGGTGCGCTCCAGCAAGCGCCTGGCCTTCCCCGAGCTCCCGATCGACGACTTCGTGCAGGCAGTCGACGAGCTCGTGTCGGTCGACAGGCGCTGGGTCCCCGACCCGGCGGGAGAGAAGAGCCTGTACGTGCGGCCGTTCATGATCGCGACCGAGAAGTTCCTCGGCGTCCGGCCCGCACAGCACGTCACGTTCATGGTGATCTGCAGCCCGGCCGGCGCCTACTTCAAGGGTGGCGTGAAGCCGGTGACCCTGTGGCTCACCGAGGACTACACCCGCGCCGGCCGCGGCGGCATGGGCGCGGCCAAGACCGGCGGCAACTACGCCAGCTCGCTCGTCGCCCAGCAGGAGGCGACCGAGCAGGGCTGCGACCAGGTGGTGTTCCTCGACGGCCAGGAGGGCAAGTACGTCGAGGAGCTCGGCGGCATGAACATGTACTACGTCTTCGACGACGGCCGCATCGTCACGCCCGAGACCGGCACCATCCTCGAGGGCATCACCCGCGCCAGCGTCATCGAGCTGGCCGGCAAGCTCGGGCACCAGGTCGAGGAGCGGAAGTTCTCGATCGACGAGTGGCGCGACGGCGTGACCAGCGGTCGGATCCGGGAGATCTTCGCCTGCGGCACCGCCGCGGTGGTCACCCCGGTCGGCGCCCTCAAGTCGGCCGCCGGCGAGGTGCCCGCACCGCCGTCCACGGACCTGACGATGCGGATCCGGCAGGCGCTCGTCGACGTCCAGTACGGCCGGTCCGAGGACACCTTCGGCTGGATGCACCAGGTCTGCTGACCGAGGAGCTGGCACCTGATGGCCCACCCCATCCAGTTCAGCGACGACGACCCCGGTCTGCGAGAGCTGCGCGACCTGTGCCTGGACTACCCCGGAGCGGAGGAGTTCATCTCGCACGGCCGGCCGTGCTTCCGGGTGGGCAAGATCTTCGCCTGCTTCGGTGGCTCGGAGAAGCTGGCGCCCGGCGATCACCGGCGGGTCCCGAGCGCGCTGATCTTCAAGGCAGACGAGATCGAGCTGCCCGCGTTCGACGAGGACGACCGGTTCTTCGTGCCCGCCTACTACGGGCCATCGGGCTGGCGGGCACTCGATCTCGCCGAGCCGGAGGTCGACTGGACCGAGGTGGCCGAGCTCGTCGACGCGTCGTACCGCCTCGTCGCACCGCGGCGCCAGGTGGCCGAGCTGGACGCGCGTCGCGGGTAATCTCTCTGTGTGACGACGCATCCCGGGAGCGGGGCGTCCGCGGGTCCGAAGACCGTGGGCGACTACACGCTCCTGCAACGAATCGGTGAGGGTGGCATGGGCGTCGTCCACTTGGCCCGCCGGCCCAGCGGCGAGCGGGTCGCGCTCAAGATGCTGCGCCCGCACATCGTCGGCGACGAGGAGGCCCGGGCGCGGCTGGCCCGCGAGGTCGGCTCGCTGAGCCGGGTCCGCAGCGCCTGGGTCGCCGAGATCGTGGACGCCGACCCCTGGGCCGAGATCCCCTACGTCGCCACCCGGTACGTCCCCGGCCTGTCCCTGCACGACCACGTGGGGGAGGAGGGGCCGATCGAGGGCGACGACCTGCTCTGGTTCGCCGCCTGCCTGGCCGAGGGACTCGCCTCGGTGCACGAGGTCGGCGTGCTGCACCGCGACATCAAGCCCTCCAACGTGCTGATGGAGGGCCGCACCCCGATCCTCATCGACTTCGGGCTGGCCCGGGTCGCCGACGACCCCAAGCTCACCCACACCGGCTGGCTGCTCGGCACCCCCGGCTACCTCGCGCCCGAGATCCTGTACGGCGAGGACGCCACCCCCGCGGCCGACGTCCACTCGTGGGCCGCGACCGTGGCCTTCGCCGCCACCGGCTCGCCGCCGTTCGGGCGCGGGCCGTCGATGGCGATCATGGACCGGGTCCGCCGGGGTGAGCACGACCTCAGCGGCATGTCCGGACCGCTGCGAGACGTGGTCGCCGGCAGCCTGCGCCCCGACCCGCTCGAGCGCCCCTCCCTCGATGCGATCCTGGCCTGGCTCCGACCCCAGACCACCCGGCCGCAGCCGCTGCTCGTGCCGCCCCCGGTGGGGGCGGACGACGACCCGTTCACGGTGCCGCTGTCGATCGCGGGTCCGCCCGCCCCCGACGGCCTCACCCGGCCCGAGACCGCGCCGCCGCAGACCTTGATGCTGCCCGGGTCCCGGCCGGCGCCCCCTGCCGCACCGACGATCGCTACCTCCCCGCCGTCCCCGCTCGCCGAGAAGCCGCTGCCGCAGCGGCTCGACCACCCCTGGGAGCAGGCGTGGGAGCAGGCCGCGGCCCACCCTCCGGCCAAGCCGCCGCTCGCTGAGCGGACCCGGCGTGGGGTTCTCGTCTTCGCCGCCGCCCTGGTCGTCGGCGCCGCCTGCGCCGCCGCTCCGTGGGTGGCCGCCGCCGTGATCGTCACCTTGGTGTGGCTGCTGCGCAGCGGATCGCTGGCCGGCAGCGCCGCCGATGACCGGCGGCTGCGTCGCGGGCGCAAGTGGTACGACGGCGCGCAGCTCGTCGTACACACGCCATGGCACCTCGTGCAGTCGATCCCGGGCACCCTGATGCTGGTGCTGTGGGCGGCCGGGCTGGCCGTCTCGGTCGCGCTGATCTGCTACGCGGTCGCGGCCGGAGACGCGGTGACGCTATTCGTGAGTGGCGTGGTGCTCGCCGGTTCGCTGTGGTGGGGACCGGGTGGCAGCCGGCTGCGCTCGCCGGTCAACCGGGTCGTGGTGCCGGTCGCCCGATCCGGAGGGTTGTGGGTCGCTGGGCTGCTGCTGCTCCTGGTCGCGGCGACGGGGCTGGCCCTGGTCGCCGCCGACCGCAACGTGTTGTGGTGGCCGGACACCGACCAGCCGTTCCGCAACGTGTCTCTCTGACCGTAGGCAGAGCCGGAGTTCTCCCCACGGGTCGATGTGCGTCCGCGCTCCAGGAGGAACGCTGGAGCCATGACTACTTCTATCTCGAGTTCCCAGCACATCGTGAGCGTCCGGAGGCTGACCAAGGCCTACGGCGGACGCACCGTCGTCGACCACCTGGATCTGGACGTCGATCCTGGTGAGGTGGTCGGCCTGATCGGCGCCAACGGTGCCGGCAAGACCACGACCGTCGAGTGCCTCCAGGGGCTCCGGCGGCCCGACAGCGGCACTGTCCGGGTGCTCGGCCTCGACCCGGTCAGGGACGCCGATCGGCTGCGGCCGATGATCGGCAGCCAGCTCCAGGAGTCCGGCCTGCCGGACCGGCTCAAGGTCCGCGAGGCGGTCCGGCTGTTCGCCGGGCCCGATGCCGTGGCCGCCGACGAGCTGCTCGAGCGGTTCGGCCTCGCGCACCGGCGGGGCTACGCGTTCGGCACGATGAGCGGTGGCGAGAAGCAGCGCTTGTTCCTGGTGCTGGCCCTGCTCAACCGCCCCCGCCTGGTGATCCTCGACGAGCTGACCCAGGGCCTCGACCCCGCGGCTCGTCGCGAGGTGTGGTCGTCGATCACCCGACTCCGTGACGCCGGCACCACCGTCCTGCTCGTCACCCACGAGCTCGACGAGGCCGAGGAGCTGTGCGACCGGGTGGTGGCGATGCGGGCCGGTCGGGTGCTCGACGCGGGCACGCCCGCCGAGCTCGTCGCCCGGCACGCAGCGGCCGCCACGGTTCGGTTCGGGCTGCCCGTCGGAAGCCCGGCCCGCGACCTCGCCGTGCTGCGCGACCTGAGCGGCGTCGTCGATGTCGTCCGCACCGGCGACCAGGTCGCCGTCGTCGGCGACCGCTCGACGATCGCCCACGTCGGCGCCTGGCTGGTCGGTCGCGGACCGATCCCCGGCGACCTGCGCGTCGAGGCGCCCGACCTCGAGGACGCCCTGCTCACCCTGCTCGAAGGCTCCACCGACCAGAAGGAAGCCGCGTGATGTCACCACCCAGACCCTGACCCGTCCCGCCGAGCCGGTCGCCGCGCCGGAGCGCACCAAGCGTCACCCCTCGGCCGGCCGACGGCTGCTCACCACTGAGCTGCGGCTCATCGGGCGCGATCCGATGACGCTGACGTTCGTGCTGATGTTCCCGATCGTGTCGATGCTGATCATCGGCGGCTCGTTCGGCACTGAGCCCGACGAAGCGTTCCCGGTCAACCCGTCGCACTGGTACGTCGCGTCGTACTTCTCGGTGGTGATCGGCGCGACCGGCCTGATCATGCTGCCCGTCCGGATCGCCACCTACCGCGAGCGCGGCGTGCTGCGGCGGTTCGCGGCAGCGGGCTTTCCACGCTGGTCCTTCGCGGTAGCGCAGATGGCGGTCGGGCTGACCGCGATCGCGATCTCGGGGGCGGTGCTGCTCGCCGCGGCGGCGCCGGTGTACGGCGTCCCCACGATCGAGGATCCGGTCCAGGTCGCGGCGGGTGTCCTGATCGGCTCGATCGGCTTCGTCAGCCTCGGGGTGCTGCTCGGCACGCTGCTGCCGTCGGCCCGCTCCGCGCAGGCGGTCGGCCTGATGCTGTTCTTCCCGTCGTTCCTGCTCGGTGTGGGCGGCCCGCCGCCGGCGGTCATGTCCGACACGCTCGCCGAGATCGCGGAGAAGCTGCCGCTCGCCATGGTCAACGACGTGGTCCGGCAGGGCTGGCTCGGCCTGGGCGACGCCTACGGAACCCTGGCCACGGTCGGCGTGCTGGCGATCGTCGCCACGGCGCTCGCCGCCCGGCGTACCGCACTCTGAGTCTCCTAGGCTGAACCTCGTGATCGATCGAACGGCGCGACTCGCGGCCCCGGCCGCGGTCGTGCTGTTCGCCGTGATCGGCGTCATCCTCGCCGAGCCCGGCTGGCGGGACGTCGTCTCGTTGGCGCTGCTCGTCGGGTGTGTCGTCGTAGCGACAGTGCTGCGCCTCGAGCGCTGGGCGCTGGTCAGCCTGCTCGTCCCGACCGGGGCCCTGCTGGTGGCGATCTGCGACGGCCAGCCGTCCAACGTGGGCTGGTTCGGCATCTGTGCGCTGGCCGCCTGGGCGGGAATCGCGACCCCGCTCGCACCCGCTGTTTTCGTCACCGGGGTCGGGGTCGCGTCGTTCGTCGGACAATGGCTGGTGCTCAGTGAGGAGCAGGGGTGGGGTGCCTGGATCGCCGGCACCGTGTTCACCGGAGTGGCCTGCATCTTCGCCCGACGCCAGCAGGAGCTCCTCGACCAGCTGCGCGAGGCGCAGGCAGGGCTCGCCGCGCGGGCCGCGGCCGAGGAGCGCAACCGGATCGCCCACGACCTGCACGACGTGATCGGGCACGCGCTCACGGTGTCGTTGCTGCACATCACCGCCGCCCGGCTGGCGCTGGACGAGGACCCCGCCGAGGCGGGCGACGCGCTCGCCCAGGCCGAGCGGCTCGCTCAGCAGAGCCTCGCGGACGTCCGCGCCGTCGTCGGGCTGATGAAGGACCCGACGAGTCCGGTACCGCTGCCGGGCGTCGACCAGATCGACGACCTCGTCACGTCGTTCCGCGCGGCCGGCTCGCCGGTCGAGCTCGAGGTCGTGGGTGACCTCTCCTCGCTCACCACCACGGAGGGACTCACCGTCTACCGGATCCTGCAGGAGGCGCTCACGAACGTCGCCCGGCACGCGCCGGGCTCGCCCGCCACGGTGCAGCTGAAGGTGGCCGACGGGCACACCACGGTCCTGGTCGACAGCGCCGGCGGGCCGGCTCGGCCGAGCCCGGACGGTGCGGGCGTCGTAGGCATGCGCCAGCGGGCCGAGGCGCTGGGCGGACGGCTGACGGCGGGCCCGTGGGGCAACGGCTGGCGCGTCGAGGCGGTCCTATGAGCACCAATTCACCCGTGAAGGTCCTTCTCGTCGACGACCAGGAGCTGATCCGTGCCGGCCTGCGCGGGATCCTGAGGTCCAGCCACGGGTTCGAGATCGTCGGCGAGCTCGGTGACGGCGCGGGTGTCGTCGACGCCTCTGCGGAGCTGCGGCCGGACGTGGTGGTGATGGACGTGCGGATGCCCGGTGTCGACGGAGTCAGTGCCACGGAGGCGCTGCGCGGGCAGCCGTCCGCGCCGCCGGTACTGGTCCTCACGACCTTCGAGGACGACGAGGTGCTGGCTGGTGCGCTGCGGGCCGGCGCGGCCGGGTTCCTGCTCAAGGGAGTGCCCGCCGAGGACCTCCAGCGCGCGGTCCGGGCCGTCGCCGCCGGCGACTCGTGGCTCGACCCCGCCGTGACCGGTCGGGTGCTCACCGCCTATCGGGACGGTACGACGCCCCCCGAGCCCGGTCCGGCGCTCGACGTACTCACTCCGCGGGAGCGCGAGGTGCTCGCGCTGATCGGGGCCGGGCTGAGCAACGGCGAGATCGCCGACGAGCTGGTGCTCGGCGAGGGAACGGTCAAGACCCACGTCGGTCACGTGTTCGCCAAGCTCGGGCTGCGCGACCGCGCTGCAGCCGTGGTCGTCGCCTTCGACCACGGCCTGGTGACCCCGCGCGGACGGTGACCGGATGTCGGAATTCGGCCGCGTCCGGGCGTCGCTCCGTGGCAGCATGGTCCGCATGCAGCACCAGGAGATGATTATTTGCTAGCGCGCCGAGCCCTCCGCTTGACGCGCTGACCTCTCGTAACTCGAGAGGTCTTTTCGTTGTTGTGACTCTGACCGCTCTCGACGAAGAAGTGACCTATGGACCTGCACGGCGAGTTCCACGTCTACGACACGACCCTGCGCGACGGTGCCCAGCAGGAGGGGCTCAACCTGTCCGTGGCCGACAAGATGACGATCGCCCGCCAGCTCGATGACCTCGGCGTCGGCTACATCGAGGGCGGGTGGCCGGGAGCCAACCCGAAGGACACGGCCTTCTTCCGCCGGGCGAAGGAGGAGCTGGACCTGCGGCACGCCAAGCTGGCCGCGTTCGGCGCCACCCGCCGCGCCGGGATGAAGGCGGCCGACGACCCGCTCACGGCGGCGCTTCGCGACAGCGGCGCCAGCGTGGTCACCCTGGTCGCGAAGTCGCACGAGCGGCACGTCGAGCTGGCGCTCCGGACCACGCTCGAGGAGAACCTCGCGATGATCCGCGACACGATCACCCACCTGCGCGAGGAGGGTCAGCAGGTCTTCCTCGACGCCGAGCACTTCTTCGACGGCTACCGGCTCAACCGCGACTACGCCCTCGAGGTCCTGCGGACGGCGTACGACGCGGGGGCCGACGTGGTCGCGCTGTGCGACACCAACGGCGGGATGCTGCCGCCTTGGGTCTCCGACGTGGTCCACGACGTCATCGAGACGACCGGCGTCCGGGTCGGCATCCACTGCCACAACGACACCGGCTGCGCGGTGGCCAACACCCTCGCCGCGGTCGAGGCCGGCGCCAGCCACGTGCAGGGCACCATCAACGGCTACGGCGAGCGCACCGGCAACGCCGACCTGATCGCCGTGGTGGCCAACCTCGAGCTCAAGCTCGACCGGGAGGTGCTCCCGGCGGGGCTGCTGCGCGACTCCACCCGGATCGCGCACGCGGTTGCCGAGGTCACCAACATCCCGCCCGCGCAGCGGCAGCCGTACGTCGGCTCCTCGGCGTTCGCGCACAAGGCCGGCCTGCACGCCAGCGCGATCAAGGTCGACCCCAACCTCTACCAGCACATGGACCCGGTCGGGGTGGGCAACGACATGCGGCTGCTGATCTCCGACATGGCCGGCCGGGCCTCGATCGAGCTCAAGGGCCGCGAGCTGGGCTACGACATGTCCGACGACAAGGAGCTCGTCGTCCGGATCACCAACCGCGTGAAGGACCTCGAGTCGCACGGCTACACGTTCGAGGCGGCCGATGCCTCCTTCGAGCTGCTGCTGGCCGAGGAGGTCGAGGGCCGCCGCCCGACGTTCTTCGAGATCGAGTCCTGGCGGGTGATCACCGAGACGCTCACGCACGCCGAACCCGACGAGGAGGCGGTATCGGAGGCCGTGGTCAAGCTGACCTCCGAGGGCGTCCGGTACGTCGTCACCGGCGAGGGCAACGGTCCCGTCAACGCGCTCGACTGCGCGCTGCGGGCCGCGATCGGGCAGGCGTTCCCCGAGGTGGCGAAGTTCGAGCTCGTCGACTACAAGGTCCGGATCCTCGACTGGGGCCACGGCACCGACGCGATCACGCGGGTGCTGATCACGACCAGCGACGGCGAGTCGTCGAGCTGGGTCACCGTCGGCGTCGGCGCCAACGTCATCGAAGCCTCTTGGGAGGCGCTGGTCGACGGCCTCACCTACGGCATCCGGCGGCACCACCAGCCCTGAGGCCAGTGGCGCCGCCGGTCCGCTATCGGGGCGTCAGCCGTTGAATGAAGGCTGCGACTGCGGGTTGAACTCGTTCATCCGCTGCGCCTTCTTGACGCGTCGATCGTCGAGCTTCAGGACGTCCAGACCCTTCTGGATGTCGTTGGAGTAGATGTAGCCGTTGTACCAGTACGCCGACCACGAGCCGCCGAGGATCAGCCGGTTGGGGTCGAGCGTGCCTCGGTCGAACCAGCCGATCTCCTTGGGGTTGGCGGAGTTGGAGAAGTCCCAGACGGAGATGCCGCCCTGGTACCACGCCTGCACCATCAGGTCCTTGCCCTTGACCGGGATCAGCGAGCCGTTGTGCGCCACGCAGTTCTCGGTGTTGGCCTGCGTCCTCTTGAGCTTGTAGTAGCTCTTGAACTCCAGCTCGCCGCCGACGATGTCGTAGATGCCGTCGGCACCATGCTCGTCACCGACCGTCGGGTTGCAGGTCGGCCCGCCGCCGCCGCCGAGCTCGTCGGTGAAGACGACCTTGCGGCCGTTGTTGCTGAACGTGGCGGAGTGCCAGAACGCGAAGTTCTCGGTGTCCTCGGTCACCTCGGTGACCACCGGGTTCAGCCGGTCGGAGATGTCCATCAGGATGCCGTTGCCCATGCAGGCGCCGGCCGCGACGTCACGCTGCGGGTAGGCGGTGATGTCGTGGCAGCCGCTGGTCTCGCTGGAGTACCCGCCACCGGGCATGCCCCCGTCGGGGAAGAGCACGGGCGTGCCCGCGAGGTAGGCGGCGTCCGGCGCGCTGCGCGGGATCTTGACCACGCTGATCTTGTCGTGCGGCGGCTGGCAGTCTGGGAAGTCCGCGCTGGGCCGGTACGACGACACGTAGACGAAGAGGTTCTTCCCGGCGCTCATCCGGGGCGAGGGTGTGGGTGTGCGACCCGCACGGTGTCTCCACGGCCGCGACGTACTCAGGCGCCTCGGGGTCGGAGATGTCGAAGACCCGGACGCCCTCCCAGGCCTCCTCGTTGGTGGCCGGCAGCGACGTGCTGGCACACGAGTCGTCGCTGCGGCTGGAGTCGACGCTGAGGACCAGCAGGTTCTTCCAGACCGAGATGTCGTTCTGCGAGCCCGGGGCAGAGCACCTGGGTGACGACCTGCGGGCGGGTGGGCTTGCGGATGTCGTAGACCATGAAGCCGTTGTAGTTGCCGGCGAAGGCGTACTTGCCCTTGAACGCGAGGTCGCTGTTGAACGCGTCCTCGGGCGTGAACGCGCCCTGCTTGGGGATGTTGGCGACCAGCCCCATGTTCTTGCTGCTCGCGATCGCGCCCGGCGGCAGCACCGTGTCGCTGTCGTCGAGCTTGCGCGAGGTTGCCCCCGGCAAGGTCGCAGCCCATGCCGAAGTTGTCGCCGGAGCGCTTGAGCTTCTTGACCAACGACGGCGGGCACCCCTTCAGGTTGCCGGCCGAGTCGGAGTGCTCGTGGTCGTCGTGAGCGGAGGAGATGCCTGGCACCATGGTGAGGGCCAGGGCGAGGGAGGCGAGCAAGGCGAGGAGTGGTCGCCGGATCGCCACAAGCGTCGAAGACATGGCAAGGTCCTTCCCGAGAACAGCCGATGCACGATGTGTGTAAACGTCGTACCTTGAAAGAACCATGGAAGTAAAGACTCGGGCTCACAGAACTTTCGGGACTTCGGTCGCAACGGCCGCCTTTCTGCTGCTCGCCGCGTGCAGCGGAGGAGCTGATGACGACTCGTCAGGGGCGGGTGACGGGTACCCCTTCAGGTTGCCGGCCGAGTCGGAGTGCTCGTTCGTCGTGGGCGGAGGAGATGCCTGGCACCATGGTGAGGGCCAGGGCGAGGGAGGCGAGCAAGGCGAGGAGTGGTCGCCGGATCGCCACAAGCGTCGAATGCATGGCAAGGTCCTTCCCGAGAACAGCCGATGCACCCCTACTAGGTTTGGGGTGTGTAAACGTCGTACCTTGAAAGAACCATGGAAGTAAAGACTCGGGCTTACAGAACTTTCGGAACTTCGGTCGCGACGGCCGCCCTTCTGCTGCTCGCAGCATGCAGCGGTGGGGGCGATGACGACTCCTCAGGGGCCGGTGAAGGGTCGAGCGACGGCGACCTGACGATCATCCAGCCGGGTCGACCCGGCGAGGAGGCCAGCACCGGCGCTCCCCGAGGAGCCGATCGACGAGGAGCCGAGTCACGCCGACATCGCGTTCATGCAGATGATGGTTCCGCACCACGCGCAGGCGGTGGAGATGGGCGAGCTGGCCAAGCGCTACGCCGTCGACCCGGGCGTCCGGCGGATGGCGGCCCGGATCCGCGCCGCCCAGGGGCCGGAGATCCTGATGATGTCGGCCTGGCTGGAGCGGGAGGGCGTCGAGGTACCGCAGCCGGGCGACGACCCGCGCGACTACGACCACAGCGAGCACGGCCACGACCCGATGATGGGCATGCTCACGAAGGCCGAGATGGCCGAGCTCGCCCGCGCCCGCGGGAGTCGGTTCGACCGGCTGTTCCTGCAGGGGATGATCGGGCACCACCAGGGCGCGGTGCGGATGGCGGAGAACCTCGCGGCCGAGGGCATCGACACTCTCGTGACCGAGCTCGCTGCCGACGTACACGTCACCCAGAACGCCGAGATCGCCCGGATGCGGCAGCTCCTCGCCAACCTCTAGTCTATCGTGCGGATGACCCTGCGCACGAGGTCGTCCCAGCCGGCCCGCACCCGGTCCAGCGGGATCTGCTCCCGCTCGGTCTGCTGGACCAGGATGATCGCCTCCAGCGGCGCGAGCAGCGCGGCGGCGAGGAAGGCGATGTCGCCGCGTACGTCGAGCTGGTCGAGCAGGTGGCGCACGTGCATCGCGGCGAACGACTCCGCCGCGTAGCTCCGCGCCCCCGCGGCGCCCGCGGCCTCGATCAGCCGGGCGTGCTTGATGTTGATCTCCATCCGGGAGTGCCCGAACGCCAGCAGCCGGTCCAGCGCGGGGGCGCCCGGACCGAGCGGCGGGGGACCGGAGATCACCTGGCCCTGCCATTCGGTCTCGGAGCGGTTGAGCAGTGCGCCCATCAGCCCCTCGCGGGAGTCGAAGCGCCGGAAGACGGTGCCCTTGCCGACGCCGGCCTTGGCCGCGAGCGCGTCCATGGTCACGCCGTCTGATGCCGCAGTGCTCGATCAGCTCGTCGGCCGCGCGCAGCAGCGCCTCGCGGTTGCGGGCGGCGTCGCTCCGTTCCGGCGGGGGCTGGTCGGCGAGGGGCAGCAGGTCCATGACGGGGACATCTTGGCGTGAAGTCGGCGGGAGCGCCCCCGGAATAGAAACGGACTACGGTCCGTTTAGCCGTTCATGACTACTGACACCACCCGCATCGTCGTCCTGCTCGGCAGCCTCCGGGCCGAGTCCCTCAACCGCCGCATCGCCGAGGCGCTGCGCGACCAGGCTCCCGACGGCGTCGTCGTACAGATCGCCGACGGCCTGCACGAGCTGCCGTTCTACAACGAGGACATCGACACCGAGGCCGTGCCGGCGGCCGCAGAGGAGCTGCGTGCCCTCGTCGCCGGAGCGGACGGCATTCTCGCCGTCACCCCGGAGTACAACGGCACCATGCCCGCCGTGCTGAACAACGCCATCGACTGGCTGTCCCGCCCGTACGGCGTCAGCGCCATCTCCGGCAAGCGGTTCGGTGTCGTCGGCGCCACGCCCACGCCGTACGGCGGCAAGTGGGCGCACGAGGACGCCCGACGCTCGGCCACCATCGCCGGGCGCCGAGGTGATCGACGCGGCGCTGGTGTCGCAGTCCGCGCTCGAGGTCGACGTGCTCAACGACCCGCTGATCGTCGCCCGCTTCACCGAGGCGCTGCGGTCGCTGTCGAAGACCCCGACGGCCGCCTAGTCGGTAGCGTCGGCAGCCATGGCCGACCTGCACGACCTGACCGCCCTCGAGCAGGGCGAGCTGATCCGCAAGGGCGAGGTCTCGTCGCTGGAGCTGGTCGAGCACTACGCCGACCGGATCGACCGGCTCGACGACGTGGGCGCCTTCGTCACGACCACGCTCGACCAGGCCCGTGAGCGCGCCGGTGCGCTCGGGGGCGGCGAGGGTCCGCTGCGGGGAGTGCCGACGGCGATCAAGGACCTGAACCTGACGGCCGGGGTGCCGACGATGTTCGGGTCGGAGGTCTTCCGCGACTTCGTGCCGGACGTCTCCGACGGCATCACGCTCTCGATCGAGGCGGCCGGCATGGTCAGCCTCGGCAAGACCAACACGCCGGAGTTCGGCTCGCCCTGCTACACCGAGCCCGACGTGGCCCCACCCGCGGTGACGCCGTGGGACCGGACCCGGATGGCCGGCGGCTCGTCGGGCGGAGCGGCCGCGGCGGTGGCGGCCGGGCTGGTCCCGGTCGCCCACGGCTCCGATGGCGGCGGCTCGATCCGGATCCCGGCCTCGTGCTGCGGCCTGGTCGGACTGAAGCCGACCCGCGGCCGGATCAGCGGCTTCCCGATGTACGGCGACCCGATCGGCCTCGCCACCGGCGGCTCGCTTGCGCGCACGGTGCGCGACGCCGCCGCCCTGCTCGACGTGCTCGCCGGTCGGCGGCCCGGTGACCCAGCGTGGGCGCCGCCGCCGAGCGGGACGTTCCTGGCGGCCTGCGACCGAGAGCCCGGCCCGCTCCGGATCGCGCGGTTCATCGCGCCGGTGATCGCGGACGTGCAGGTCGACCCGGAGTGCGTGGCGGCGTACGAGGCGGCGAGCGCACTGCTCGAGTCGCTGGGTCACGAGGTCTCCGACGTGCCGGTGCCGCTGCCGCCCGAGGCGGTGCCGGTCTTCGAGACCTGCTGGGCGGTGCTCACCGCGCTGTCCGTGGTCCCGCCCGAGCGTGAGGCGCTGCTCCGGCCGCTGACCCGCTGGCTGACCGAGCGCGGCCGCGCGGTGAGCGGCCCGGAGTTCGGGCTGGCGATCGGTGCGATGCGACGGTTCGCGGCCGACGCGATGACCGCGCTGGCGCCGTACGACGCGGTGCTGACGCCGACCCTGGCGGTGCCCCCGTTGCCGGTCGGCGCGATCCGGGACGACGCCGATCCGGCCGCGGACTTCGAGGCGCAGAAGGCGTTCACGCCCTGGACCTCGGCCTGGAACGTCACCGGGATGCCGGCGATCTCGCTGCCGCTGCACTGGACTCCCTCGGGACTGCCGGTCGGCGTGATGCTGGCCGCCCGACCTGCCGAGGAGGAGCTGCTGCTGTCGCTCAGTGCGCAGATCGAGGCCGCGGCGCCGTGGCACGACCGGCGGCCGCCGGGCTGGTGACCTTCGCCCCGAGCGGCGGCAGCCAGGACGAGGCATGGCCTTCGGTGCCCCACGCGTCGGAGAAGGCCGTGACGCTCTCCGGAGAGTTCGGCTCGTCGTGGCCGGTGGCTCGGACCCCCGCACGCACCCAGCGTGGGTGGCGCAGGCACGAGCGGGGCACGCTGACGCGGACGACGTCCGCTGCCAGCTCGACCCGAGGCTGCACCTGGCAGTCGGTCGGACGGATCTTGACCGCGTCGCCGCACTCGTCCTGATCGTCGGGCAGGACCCGCGCCCGCGCCAGGAAGCCCGACACCTGGAAGACGTCGGCGTCGAAGTCACGGAAGCGATCCACGTCGACGAGCCATCCCCGCTTGCCGGCGACGAGGTGGATCGACAGGTGCTGCTCGAGCCCGCGGACGAGATCGGTGAAGCCGACCACGAGCCGCACCTTCCTCCGGGTGTGCGCGACCACCAGTCGGGTGACGTCCTGGTTCGTGTTCGCGGAGGCGTCGACGTCCTCGTAAGTGCCGCACGGCTCCGGCTCCGGGTCGAAGTGCCAGCCGCGGACGTCACCGGCGTCGTCGCTGCCCTTCCACCGCTCGGCGTGGGCCGCGGCAGGGGAGAGCATCGCGATCGCGAGGGCGAACGCCGTCACAGTGAGGGATCGACGGGTAGGCACGATGCAATTGTCGCCGCCGCGGGATGCCCAGACTGCTGAACTGGACTATGTCTGGTCGAACCAACCTGGAGCCGCGCCGATGAACGCCTCGCGGGTCATCGCGCCCGCTCCTTCGGGGATCACCGCGAGCAGCGGCACGCCGGTCACCCGCGGCAGGTCCTCGAGGTTGCACCGCTCGGCCAGGTCGGGCTCGGCCGGCCAAGAGCCGAGGATCAGCCCGCTCGGCTCCAGCCCGCGCGCCCGCAGTGCGTTCACGGTGAGCTCGGTGTGGTTGAGGGTGCCGAGACCGGCCGCCACGACGACGACCACCTCGACCGGTGCCAGCGCCGCCGCGAGGTCGAGCAGGGTGCCGCCGTCGGTGTCCAGCCGGACCAGCAGCCCGCCGGCGCCTTCGACGATGACCGTCCCGTCCGCCGTCGCGAGCGGGGCCAGCCGCTCGGCGTACTCGCCGACCGGCGGGATCCCCACGCCTGCCCGCCGGGCCGCGGTGTCGGGCGCGAGCGGGTCGTCGAGCCGGGTCCACTCCTCGACGGGGCACCCGGTCAGCGCGTGCACCACCTCGGCGTCGCCCGGCGACCCGTCGCCGACGCCCGTCTGCACCGGCTTCACGACGGTCACCGGCTCCGGCGACACGACGGCCAGGGCCGCGGTCGCGATCGTCTTGCCGACGCCGGTACCGGTGCCGGTCACGACGACGATCAAGCGTGTTCCTTGACCACCGCGACCAGCACCTCGGTGGCCCGCTCCCAGTCGTCGTCGGAGATGCCGGCGCCGACGGTGATCCGCAGCCGCGAGACGCCGTCCGGCACCGAGGGCGGCCGGAAGCAGCCGACGCGGACGCCCTGCTCCAGCGCCGACGCCTGGGCTGCGAGCGCCACCTGCGGCGACGGCATCGGCACCGACAGCACGGCGCCGGCGGCCGGCTCCACACCGAGCGCGGCGGCCAGGTCGTCGGCGCGACGGCGTACGACGTCGGGCAGGTCCGGCCGGGCCCTCAGCACGCCGAGCGCGGCGAGCGCGCCGGCCGCGGCGGCCGGAGCGAGCCCGGTGTCGTAGATGAACGGCCGGGCCTTGTTGATGAGGTGGTCGCGGATGGCGGGGGAGCACGAGCACCGCGCCGCCCTGCGCGCCGAGCGCCTTCGAGAGGGTGGCGGTGACGATGACGTGAGCCGCACCGGCCAGGCCGTGCTGACGCACCAGGCCGGGGCCGCGGACGCCGATCGCGTGCGCCTCGTCGACCAGCAGCAGCGCGTCGTGGTCGGCGCAGGCCGCGGCCAGCTCGGTCAGCGGTGCCTCGTCGCCCAGCACCGAGTAGATCGACTCGACCAGCACCAGCGCCCGGCCGTCGTGCGCCGCGAGCGCGGCCCGCACGGCAGCGACGTCGCTGTGCGGCACGATCGCGAGCCGAGCACGGGAGAGCCGGACCGCGTCGACGAGCGAGGCGTGGATGTGGGCGTCGGAGACGATCGAGCGTGTCGCGGTCGGCCAGCGCGGTGACCACCGCGAGGTTGGCGTGGTAGCCGGTGGACAGCACCAGCGCGGCCGGCCGCCCGGTGAACTCGGCGAGCTCCTCCTCGAGCCGCGCGTGCAGGGCCAGCGACCCGGTCACCAGCGGCGACGCCCCGGATCCGGCTCCCCACAACAGGGCGGCGTCGGCGGCGGCCGCGGCCACCACCGGGTCACGGGACAGCCCGAGGTAGTCGTTGCCTGCCAGGTCGAGGACCCGGTCGTTGGCCGGGCGCGGTGCCAGGGAACGCCGGAGCCCGGCCTCCTCGCGCTCGGCCGCCTGCTGCGACAGCCACTTCTCCCACTGGCTCATGCGACGGTCACCGCCCGCTGGATCGCCGCGCAGATCCGGGCGACGTCGTCGTCGTCGGTGATGTACGGCGGCATCGTGTACACGAGGTCGCGGAACGGCCGCAGCCAGACGCCCTCCTCGACGGCGGCGTCCGTTGCCTTGACGACGTCGACCGGATGGTCGAGCTGGACCACGCCGACCGCGCCGATCGAGCGTACGTCGACCACACCGGGCTGGTCGCGGAGTTCCCCGAGCCCGGCAGTGAGGCCGCCGTTGATCCGGGCGACCTCGCCGGCCCAGTCGGAACCAGCGAGCAGGTCGAGGTTGGCCAGGGCCACCGCGCAGGCCAGCGGGTTGCCCATGTACGTCGGCCCGTGCATCAGCACCCCGGACTCCGAGGCCGAGATCCGCTCGCCGATCGCCGGCGTACACAGCACGGCGGCGAGGGTGAGGTAGCCGCCGGTCAGCGCCTTGCCGACGCACATGATGTCGGGCGAGACCCCGCCGGCGTCGGCGGCGAACATCGTGCCGGTGCGGCCGAAGCCGGTGGCGATCTCGTCGAAGACCAGCACCAGGTCGTGCTCGTCGGCGACCCGGCGCAGCACCCGCAGGCACTCGGCCGGGTAGATGTACATCCCGCCGGCGCCCTGCAGGATCGGCTCGACGATGATCCCGGCCAGCTCGTGCGCGTGGGCCGCCGCGAGCATCGAGACCTCGGACGCCCATCGGTCGACGCCGGACTCGTCGGCCGGCGGCTGCGGCACGAACAGCTGGCGGGGCAGAGTGTCGGCGAACATGCCGTGCATGCCACCCACCGGGTCGCACACGCTCATGCAGCCGAAGGTGTCGCCGTGGTAGCCGCCGCGCACGGTCAGCATCCGGCTGCGTCCGGGCCGGCCGGCTCCGCGCTGTGCCTGGATGACCATCTTGAGCGCGACCTCGACCGACACCGAGCCCGAGTCGGCGAGGAACACCCGCTCGAGGCCGGCCGGGCTGATCTCGATCAGCCGCTCGGCCAGCCGTACCGCCGGCTCGTGGGTCAGCCCGCCGAACATCACGTGCGAGAACTCCTGCGCCTGCGCGGCCAGCGCGGCATCGAGCTTCGGGTGCCGGTATCCGTGGATCGCCGCCCACCAGGACGACATCCCGTCGACGAGCTCGGTCCCGTCGGCCAGCCGCAGGCGTACGCCGTCGGCGCCCACCACCTGCCGGACCGGCATCGGGTCGGTCATCGACGTGTAGGGGTGCCAGAGGTGCTCGCGGTCGTACGCGAGCAGGCCGTCTTCCGGCGGTGCCACGATCCCTAGGCGTTCGGGAGTACGTCGGTGCCGGCGCCGCGGCGGCGCGACTCGGTGTGATGAGCCGCCTGGTCGGCGGGGGATCCGGCCACGAGCGGCTCGTCGGCACCAAGGACGACGAAGCCGTTGTCGCGGATCATCTCGAGGTCGGCATCCGCGGCCTGGCCCTCGGAGGTGAGGTAGTCGCCGAGGAAGATCGAGTTCGCCACGTTCAGGGCCATAGCCTGCAGCGAGCGCAGGTGCATCTCGCGGCCGCCGGCGATCCGGACCTCCTTGTCCGGGCACACGAACCGAGCCATCGCCAGGATCTTCAGGCACCGGGCCGGGGTGAGCTCCCAGGTGTTCTCGAGCGGGGTGCCGTCGAACGGCATCAGGAAGTTGACCGGGATCGAGTCGGAGCCGAGGTCGCGGAGCGCGAACAGCGCCTCCACGAGCTGCTCGTCGGTCTCGCCGAGTCCGGCGATCAGGCCGCTGCACGGGGAGAGGCCGGCGGTCTTGGCCTTGGTCACGGTGTCGACCCGGTCGGCGTACGTGTGGGTCGTGACGATCGTGTCGTGGTGCGACTCGGCGGTGTTGATGTTGTGGTTGTAGGCGTCGACGCCGGCCTCGCGGAGCCGCTCGGCCTGGCCGTCCTTGAGCAGACCCAGGCAGGCACAGACCTCGACGCCGGGATGCTCGGACTTCAGCGCGCCCACCATGTCGGCGACCCGGTCGACGTCCTTGTCAGTGGGGCCGCGGCCGCTCGAGACCATGCACACCCGGGTGGCGCCGCCGCGTAGTCCGGCGGCCGCCTGCTCGATCGCCTCGTCGGTCTTGAGCCAGGTGTACTTCAGGATGTCGGCGGTCGAGCCGAGCGCCTGCGAGCAGTAGCTGCAGTTCTCGGGACACAGCCCGGACTTGAGGTTGACCAGGTAGTTGACCTTGACCGTGTTGCCGAAGTGCTCGCGGCGCAGCCGGCCAGCCGCCGCGACCAGGTCGATCAGCTCGTCGTCATGGGCCCGCAGGACCGCGAGCGCGTCGTCCTCGGTCGCCGGTTTGCCGTCGAGGATGCTGCTCGCGAGCTGGTCGAACGACTGGGTCATGGCGGTCAGTATGGCCGACCCGGGCGGTCGGGGAAGTCCGAGGGTCACACGTCGAACGTGCCTCCAACGAGAACTGAACTCACTCGCTCGGCGGCACCTGGAAGGCCCGGACCTCGATCCGGCCGCCGAGCGCCTTCGACGCCCGGGCGGCCCAGTCGAGAGCGGCCTCCTCGTCAGCGACGTCGATCACCCAGAAGCCGCCCAGGTACTCGGGCGCCTCGACGAAGGGGCCGCTGACCTTGCTCAGCGACTCGCCGGTGTTGTCGACCGTGATCGCGGTCGACGGCGGCGTCAGACCGCCGGCAAAGACGAAGGCCCCGGTCGAGGTCAGCTCCTCGATGATCGCACCGGTGGCAGCCAGGGCCGCCTCCAGCTCAGCCGGGTCCATGGTCTCCATGGTCGGCTCCTCGTCGGAGTCGTGCGGAACGGACAGCAGGTATTGGGTCATGCCACATACGACCATCTCCGACGCGGGAACTCATCGCTCGGAGGTGTCCACGTCCGCGCCGGACAGCTCAGCCAGAAGTACGGCGCCGGCGAGGTCGAGCTTGGTCGCCTTGAGCTTGGCTGCCGTGAGGTCGACGCCCGAGAGGCTGGCGCCGCGCAGGTCGGCTTCCGTCAGATCCGTCTCCCGCAGAGTTGCTCCGTCGAGTCGGGCGTCGCGGAGGACGGCTCCCGACAGGTTGGTGAGGGAGAGGTCGGACTCGCGGAGGTCTACGCCCGTCAGGGCGAGCTTCGACAGGTTGGCGCCTCGGATCGTCACGCCCCGCCATACGCCACCGACCACCTTGAGCGGGCGCATCGTGCAGTCCTCGAACACCGAGCCGGTGAGCTTGCAGCCGTCGAGCACGGCGTCGAAGAAGTTGCAGGACCGGAACGTGCTCGCGACGAAGGCCGTCGAGGTGTGGGTCGATGCGTTGAACCGGCAGTTGCGGAAGATGCACTCCTCGAAGTGCGCGCCCTGGCTCGAGACCTCGGTGAGGTCGACATCGTCGAACGTGACGCCGACATGTCGGACCGCGCCGAGCTCCTCGGCGTACCAGTCCTCGCCGCGGACGTTCACTCGTCGATCACGCGCAGCGCGACCGAGGCGGTGTCGCCGACGTCGAGGCTCTCCGCCTTGCGCACCGCCTTCTTGAGCGGCAGCGCGAAGGTGCCGGCCTCGTCGCTGTTGGGGAAGACCGAGGTGCGCCAGGTCGTGGCGCCGATCGTCGCCTCGACGCGGACCGAGCCGAAGCCACGCGGCGGGCCGCCACGATCGCGGATCTCGTCGCTCACGTCCTCGGGCACGGTCACGAAGATCCACGAGTCGCTGTTGCCGTCCTTGGCCGACCACAGCCACAGCTCCGCCGACCGAGCAGGAGGTCGGTCGCTGGAAGCAGTTCAACGACATCCAGCGCGGCGTCCCGCTGATGTCCTCGTCCCTGCTCACCAAGCGACTGCGCGATCTCGAGCGTGCCGGAATCGTGGAACGCCGTCCACGCCCGGAGGGCGCGGGCAGCGAGTACCACCTGACGCCCGCCGGTGAGGAGCTCGGGCCGGTGCTCGCCCAGATGGGCATCTGGAGCGAGCGTTGGCTGCGACGGCCGATCTTCGAGGCGACGCCCGACACGGGGATCCTCATGTGGTGGATGCGCGGCACGGTGAAGACCGACCAACTGCCAGCCGGGCGCACCGTGCTCCACTTCCGCTTCAAGGGAGCACCCGAGAGGCTGCGCTACTTCTGGCTGGTGTTCCCCGAAGCGGATCTGTGTCTGAGCGACCCGGGGTTCGGCGTCGACGTCACGATCCGCAGCGATCCGACGACGCTGACGGCGGTCTGGATGGGAGATCTCGACCTCGCCGCGGCGGTCAGAAGTCGCGCCATCGAGCTCGAGGGGCCCCGGCACCTGGTGCGTTCCTTCCCGAAGTGGTTCGGGCTGCATCCGCTGTCCGCGGGCGTCGTTCGACCCGCCGATCGGCCGAGAGTCACCGTCTAGCGGTACGCCGCGATCGGGTTGGCGAGCTCGCCGGCGTACATCAGCGACGCGGCCTGGTCGGACAGGTCGACCATCTCGAGGGTGTTGCGCAGCTGCAGCCGGTTCAGGCAGCTGTGGTCGAACTCCGCCCGGAACAGGTCGTACGACGCGATGGCGTCCGAGAGCTCCGGGTGCTGCTCCTCGTGCTGGGCGAGGCAGCGCGCCACCTCGGTCCAGAACGACGCCTCGGGCAGCACCCCGTCGGTGTCGAGGATCGCCGCGAGGTGCCGCAGGAACCCGTCGAACACGTCGGTGTGCAGGGCCAGCGCCTTCACGTCGTCGGAGACCTTGATCCGGATCCGCTCGACCTCCGGCGGCAGCGGGGTGCGGTCGTTCATCACCGCCACCTCCTCGCCGATGTCCTTCATCAGCGCGCGCACCGGGGCG
The DNA here is from genome assembly GCA_963798055.1 of uncultured Actinomycetota bacterium. GTDB lineage: Bacteria > Actinomycetota > Actinomycetes > Propionibacteriales > Nocardioidaceae > Nocardioides. The sequence continues at coordinate 507,170 of CAWCRX010000022.1, read as the reverse complement.
CCGTCACGCAGCACCAGCACGACGTTCTCGCCGTGCGGCATGAACGCGAGGTCGTGCGCGAGCAGGCAGTGCGCGACCGGACGCAGGTACGCATGGAGGAAGCTGCGGAGCCACGACGTAGCGCTGAGCCCCGACCGCTCGATCAGCTCGCCGGCGAGCGGGGCCCCGTCCGCGTCCCGGTGCAGCAGCGCCGCCATCGTCGCCAGCCGTTCGCCGTCGGCGACCCGGGGTATGGGGCTTTCCCGCCAGAGCGCGGCCAGCATCTTCTGCTGGGGGGAGCGCACGCCGTGGGTCTCCGCCAGCCCGTGGAACGCATCGCCGGTGTAGCCGATCGCGGCGTGTTCGCGGAGCACCCCGAATCCGCACGCCTGCAGCGTCGGATCGGCTTCGACCACCGATGCCACCCAGTCGTTGATGGCCGGCGTCGGTCCCATGTACCCGGGGGAGAGGCCGCGCAGGAACCCCATGTTCTGGATCGCCACCGCGGTCTTCGTGTAGCTGCGCTCCGGCACGCAGACGTTGAAGAACGTGCGGATCGACTGCTGGGCCCGGTGCAGGTCGCTGCCCTCGCCGAGCAGGACCAGATCGCGGCGGGCCAGGTCCGGGGCGAACGTGATCGCCACCTTGTTCGTCCATTGCCACGGGTGCAGCGGGAGGTAGAGGTAGTCGTCCGGGTCGAGCCCGAGGCCGGCCAGCCGCTCGGTGAACCGGGCGCGGGTCGCCTCGCCGAGCTCGGCGGCGTAGTGCTGCTCCTCGGTGCGGTCGTGAGCGAGCGACAGGCGGGCGTGCTCCCGTCGAGCGGCGACCCACACGAGCCGGAGCGCGGCGCCGGTCTCCGGTGCGTACGCCGTGTAGTCGTCGAGGCCGTACCCGATTCGGCCGTTGTTGGCCACGAACGCCGGATGTCCCTCGGTCATCGCCGCCTCGACGTCCTGGTAGTCAGCGGTCGCGAGGTCCGCCGACGGGATCGCCCGGTGGTGCACCTTCCAGGTGGCGCTCGCCAGCGTGCTCGCCAGCTCCTCGAGGTACGTCGGCAGCAGGGCGTCCGGGATCCCGAGCCGCTCGGCGAACTCGACGACGAACGCCTGCACGTCGAGCACTGCCGGTACGCCGTCCACGTGCCGCTCGAGCGAGCCCTCGTCGATCGCCCAGTGCTCCAGCGCGAGCCGCTGCGCGCGGAACGAGTAGGTCGACCGCCCGTCGGGGCTCGTGAGCCGGTAGCCCGGTTCCGGTTCGAGCAGCCGCTCGTGAGAGAACTCCGCGATCGCCTTCGCCACCAGGTGCCGCTGCGCCCTGGCGAGGGTGTCGGGGTTGAGATGGTCGACGTTCACAGCTCCGCCTCCAGCCACGCGGCGCGGGTGCAGAACGACAGCGCCGCCTCCTTGGTCCGCAGCCGCACGGTGCGCACGACCTCGAAGCCGGCCGCCTTGTTGAGTGCCGTGATCCGCTCGTTGCGCACGTCGGGCTCGACGACCACGCGTCGTACCGACGGCTCGGCGAAGCAGTGCGCCATCACCTCCCGGAACACCCGGCGGGTGAAGCCGGGCACCGGCGCCTCGGTCGGCGCCACCAGGACGTGCATCCCCAGGTCGCCCGGCCGCAGCTCCGGCAGCGCGCCCAGCTCCGAGTGGAACGGGTCGTAGGTCTCGGCCAGGAACGCCGGCTCGCCGTCGATCCGGCCCAGCCAGGCGTCGTGGTGCGGGTCGTCGCCGATCAGCGTGTACTCAGTCGAAACGTCCTGGACGCTGGCGCCCTGCATCTCCCAGTAGACGGCCTTCGGGTGGGTGACCCAGGCGTGCAGCCGGCCGAGATCGCGCGGCAGCTGGAGCGGCTCGAGGGTCATCGCGCCCACCGCAGGTGATCGGGGACGCCGAAGCTCTGCACCGCGATCCGCTTCTCGATCGGGTAGACCTCCCGGCCGGTGATCGCGGCCACCAGCACCGAGTTGCGATAGCGCGCCCATGCCGAGGTCGGGCGCGACGAAGCCGTGGCTGTGCTCCTCGGCGTTCTGCACAAAGATCTCTGCCCCTGCCCGGTCGACTGAATACGTCGGCGAGACCAGGTACCGGCCGTGCTCGTCGAACGCGATCCGGTCGCGGACCCCGTCGAGGAACGCCGGCACCCGCGCTGCGTAGCCGGTCGCGAGCACCAGCCCGTCGGTCCGGAGCCCGAACCGCTCGTCGGTCTCCTCGTGGTGCAGCTCGAGCTGGTAGCCACCATCGTCGTACGTGGCGCCGACGACCGCGGTGTTGGTGATCAGCGTGGTCCGCGGCCCGTCGCCGGTGACCCGGAGCCGATAGTGGAGGTCGAAGATCGCATCGACGAGGTCACCACTGATCCCCTTGTAGAGCGATCGCTGCTCGCGGAGCAGCCGACGGCGGGTGAGGTCCGGCAGCCCCTGGAAGTACGCCGTGTACTCCGGTGAGGTCAGCTCCAGCGTGAGCTTCGTGTACTCCATCGAGAAGAACCGCGGGCTGCGGGTGAGCCAGGTCAGCGTGTAGTCGTGGTCCGGGCTCTCGGCCAGCAGGTCGTGGTAGATCTCCGCCGCGCTCTGGCCGCTGCCGACGATCGTGATCGAGTCGAGCGACTGCAGCCGCTCCTTGTGGGTGAGGTAGTCGGCCGAGTGCGGCGCGTCCACGTGCTCGAGGCACTCCGGCACCGATGGCGAGGTCCCGACGCCGAGCACGATCCGTCGTGCGCGAAGCTCCTCCCCGGTGCCGGTGCGGACGACGTACGCCGCCCCGTCGTGCTCGATCGCGACCACCGGCTGGCCGAACCGGACGTTCCCCAGCCGCTCGGCGGCCCAGCGGCAGTAGTCGTCGTACTCCTTCCGCAGCGGGTAGAACGACTCGCGGATGTAGAAGGGGTAGAGGTGGCCCGTCTGCTTGAGGTAGTTGAGGAACGACCAGCGCGAGGTCGGGTCCGCCATGGTCACCAGGTCGGCGAGGAACGGGACCTGCAGGGTGGCGTCGTCGAGCAGCATGCCGGGGTGCCAGGCGAGCTCGTCGCGGGCCTCGAGGAAGAGGCCGTCGAGGTCGTCGATCGGGTCGGTGAGGCAGGCGAGGCCCAGGTTGAACGGGCCCAGGCCGACGCCGATGAAGTCGTACGCAGCGTCTTTCATCAGGCTGCCGCCTCCCTCGCCGCCACCAGCTCCTCGCCGACGGCCACCACCTCGCGCAGGATGCCGAGTACGTCGTCGACAGTGGTCAGCGGGTTGAGCAGGGTGAGCTTCAGCCAGGCCCGGCCGTCGACCTTGGTGCCGGCGACCATCGCGGTCCCGCGCTCGTAGAGGGCGCCACGGATCCGCGGCATCAGCACGTCGACCTCGGCCTCGGTGAGCCGGTCCGGCCGGTACCGGAACACCAGGGTGCTCAGCTGCGGGGGAGCGGCCAGCTCGATCGCTGGCTCCTCCTCGAGCCGGGCCGCGACCTCGGCGGTCACGTCGACGATGGTGTCGACGTACTTGCCGATCCGGTCGGGACCCATCACCCGCAGCGTGAGCCACAGCTTGAGCGCGTCGAAGCGCCGCGTGGTCTGCAGGCTCTTGTCGACCTGGTTGGGATGCGCGGCTTCCCCTTTCACTGGCTGGGGGTTCAGGTAGTCGGCGTGCCAGGTGACGTGCCGCAGGTGAGCCCGGTCGCGGACCACGAGCGCGCTGGCGGAGACCGGCTGGAACCAGGTCTTGTGGTAGTCGATGGTCACGGAGTCGGCGTGCTCGATGCCGTCGAGCAGGTGCCGGCGGGTAGGCGAGACGAGCAGTCCGCCGCCGTACGCCGCGTCGACGTGCAGCCAAGCGTCGTACCCGCCGCACAAGCCGGCGATCTCGGGCAGCGGGTCGATCGCGCCGAAGTCCGTGGTGCCCGCTGTCGCGACCACCGCCATCGGCACCAGACCGGCGTCGTTGAGCGTCGCGAGGGTGCGGCTCAGAGCGGCGACGTCCATCCGGCGCTCGGCGTCGACGGGAACGGTGAGCACGGCGGCGTCGCCGAGCCCGAGCAGCCGGGCCGCCTTCTGAACGCTGAAGTGGCCGTCGGCCGAGGCGAGGATCCGCAGCCGGGTGGGGTCGCCGTGGCTGCCGAGAGCGCGGTCGCGGGCCACCAGCAGGGCCTGCAGGTTGGACTGGGTGCCGCCACTGGTGAAGATGCCGTCGGCGCCGGGGCCGAACCCGATCCGCTGCGCGGTCCAGTCGACTAGATGTCGCTCGACGAAGGTTCCGCCGACGCTCTGGTCGAACGTGTCCAGGCTGGAGTTGACCGCGCTGACGAACACCTCGGCCAGCAGCGCCGGCACCACGACCGGGCAATTCAGGTGGGCGGCGTACGTCGGCTCGTGGAACCACACCGCGTCGTCGAGGTAGATCCGGCTCATCTCGACCAGCGCCTGCTCCGTGTCGAGCAGCGGTCGGTCCAGGTCGATGTCGGCCACGAGCTTCGCCGCCTGTTCGGGCCGGACGCCGGTGGCCGCCCCGGTCACCCGGCGCAGGGTCTCCGCGAGATGATCGACGCCGAGCCGCATGGTGGCGACGTACTCGTCGATCTCTTGCGGGTGGAAGAGGTGCGAGGACGAGTCGGGGGGAGCGACCACCGGTCAGCCTTCCGAGAGGAATGAATTAGGTAAGGCTTACCTTATTCATTTCCCGGGCCAGTCCCACAACCCCGCGCCCGCGATTGGGTTCTTCCTCACACCACGAGCAACCGGTCGCACTCGGCGATCAGTCGCTCCCGAAGCGGCGCCCCTTGCTCCGCGAAGGCCCGCTGCGCCTCGGCGTACTCCCGTTTGCCCTCGGGCGTCTCGATCCGGACCGGCTCGTGGCCCAGGTCCGTGAGGTCGTACGGCGAGGCGCGCATGTCGAGCACCCGGATCTCCTGGGCCAGCTCGAAACAGTCGGCCACCAGGTCGGAGCTGATCAGCGGGCTGAGCCGGAACGCGTGCTTGTAGAGGTCCATCCCGGCATGGAGACAACCCGGCTGCTCGTATGTCGCCCGGTCGTCCGGGCCGGGTGAGAGCGCGTTGCGGGGCCGGGCGGGACCGGTGAAGAACCGGTAGGCGTCGAAATGGGTGCACGCGATCGGATGTGCCTGGACCACCTCGTCGGTACCGGCCGCACCGAGCCGGAGCGGGAAGTCGGCGTGCCGGGTCTCGTCCTCGTCGAGCCGGTAGACCATCGCCCACTCGTGCATCCCGAGGCAGCCGAGATTGGCCGGCCGCGCGGCGGTCGCGGTGAGCAGGTGGTGCAGCGACTCGATCAGGGGCCGCTGGCTCTGCAGGAAGGCGTCCGTGACCCGGGCGGCCTCGTCGACCTCGTAGCCCTTGAGCTCGGCGTACTCGTCCCCGCCGGCCAGCCCGACGCCGTACCCGGGATGCCAGCGGCGGAGCTGGGCGGGTCGGTAGGAGTAGTAGGTGAACAGGAAGTCGTGCACGGGGTGCTTCTCGCCGGCCTTCCGGCGCTCGAGATGGGGTGCCACGAACGCGTCGACCCGGGCGCGGTGGGCCTCCGCCCGCGCGCGCCACGTCGCCTCGTCCAGCACCCTCACGACCGTCGAGCCTAGGTCGATAGGGTCGGTGGGTGCGTATTGCCAGGTTCACCACGGGAGACGAGCCGGCGTACGGCGTGATCACCGGCGATCTCGACGAGCTGGGCCAGCCGGCGGACGACGCTGTCGTCGTCGCGCTCGCGGGCGACCCGCTGTACGTCGGCATCAAGCTGCTCGACCAGGAACACAAGCTCGCCGACGTCCGGCTGCTCGCCCCGGTGCTGCCGCGCAGCAAGGTGGTCGGCATCGGCCGCAACTACCGCGCGCACGCCGCGGAGCTCGGCAACGAGGTGCCCGACGAGCCGCTCTTCTTCATCAAGCCCAACACCAGCGTCTGCGGTCCCGGGGACCCGATCTCCTATCCCCACCAGACCAAGGACCTGCACTACGAGGGTGAGCTGGCGGTCGTGATCGGGCGGATCTGTCGCGACGTACCGGCCGAGAAGGCGACGGATGTCATCCACGGCTACACGATCGGCAACGACGTCACCGCCAGGGATCTCCAGCGCTCCGATGTGCAGTTCACCCGGTCGAAGGGCTTCGACACGTTCTGCCCGCTCGGTCCCTGGATCGAGACCGACCTCGACCCGCAGCACTTCGCCGACGGCGTCTCCATCCAGACCCACCTCAACGGCGAGGTCGTGCAGGACGGCACGACCGCCGACATGGTGTTCGACATCCCCACGCTGGTCGCCTACGTCTCCAGCGTGATGACGTTGCTCCCGGGCGACGTGATCCTCACCGGCACCCCCGAGGGTGTCGGGCCGATGGAGGTGGGCGACGAGGTGGAGGTCTCGGTCGCCGGCCTCGGCTCTCTGACGAACAAGGTGGTGGCACGTTGAGCACGGTCCGCGTCCGGATGGCGCCCAGCCCGACCGGGAGCCCGCACGTGGGCCTGGTGCGGACGGCGCTCTACAACTGGGCGTTCGCGCGCCACCACGGCGGTACCTTCGTGTTCCGGATCGAGGACACGGACAAGGAGCGATCCACCGACGACTCCTATGACGCGCTGCTCGACCTGTTCCGCTGGCTCGGCCTGGACTGGGACGAGGGGCCGGGAGTGGGCGGCCCCTACGGCCCCTACCGGCAGTCCGAGCGCACCGAGCTCTACCTGGACGTGCTGTCCCGGCTGAAGGAGTCGAAGTTCACCTACGACTGCTTCTGCACGACCGAGGAGGTCGAGGCGCGCCGGAAGGCGTCCGGCTCCAAGGTCCAGGGGTACGACGGCTTCTGCCGCGACCTCACCGATGAGCAGCGCGCGGCGTTCGAGGCCGAGGGCCGGTCGTTCGTGGTGCGCTTCCGGATGCCGGACGGATCGATCACCTGGACCGACCTGGTGCGCGGTGAGATCACGTTCGAGACCGAGTTCGTGCCGGACTTCGCACTGTGCCGCGCCAACGGCGACCCCCTCTACACCCTGGTCAACCCGGTCGACGACGCCCTGATGAACATCACCCACGTGCTGCGCGGAGAGGACCTGCTCTCCAGCACCCCGCGCCAGATCGCGTTGCACGAGGCGCTCGTCGAGCTGGGCGTCTCCGACTCCGTCCCCGAGTTCGGCCACCTGCCCTACGTCATGGGGCAGGGAAACAAGAAGCTCTCCAAGCGCGACCCCGAGGCCAATGCGCTCGGCTACCGCGATGCCGGTTTCCTGCCCGAGGGGCTGCTGAACTACATGGCCCTGCTCGGCTGGGCGATCGCGGCCGACCGCGACGTGTTCGACCTCGTCGAGATGGTCGAGAAGTTCGAGATCGGCGACGTCAACCCCAACCCGGCGCGGTTCGACCTGAAGAAGGCCGACGCGATCAACGCCGCGCACATGCGGCTGCTGTCGATCGAGGACATGACCCACCGCGTGCTGCCGTTCCTCAAGGCCTCCGGCGTGGTCGGCGACCCGGTGCACGACAGCGATGCCCAGCTGCTCGAGCTGGCGATGCCGCTGGTCGCCGAGCGGATCAACAAGCTCACCGAGGCGCCCGCCATGTTGGGGTTCCTGTTCGTCGACGAGGAGTCGTTCACCCGCGACCCCGCCGACGTCGAGAAGCTGCTCGATGACGACGGCCGCGCGGTCATCCAGGCGTCGTACGACGCCCTGGCCGACGTGCACTCCTGGTCCACGGCCGAGATCCAGGCCGCGTTGCAGGCCGCACTGGTCGACGGGCTCGGCCTCAAGCCACGCAACGCGTTCGGGCCGGTCCGCGTGGCCGTCACTGGCAGCCGGATCTCGCCGCCCCTGTTCGAGTCGATGGAGCTGCTCGGCCGGGACCGCAGCATGGGCCGGCTCCAGAGCGCGCTGCAGTGACCGAAGCCGGACCCGGCGGGCAGCCGTACCACCGCGTCCAGAGCGCGGTGGCCGGACCGGGGGACTGGTGGCGTCCGATCCTCGGGGTGGTCACGCTCGCGTTGGGGGTGGTGATCCTCGCCCCGTTCACGGTGCTGGCCGGGTTCTCGATCGGGTACGCCGTGACCGGGACCGACCTCGACATCGACCGGCTCATCGACACCGACAACGTCACCCCCGCCGGCCTCGCGTACGTCTTCCTGGTCCTGGCGAGCGCGATCCCGGTGACCTGGGCGATCAGCCGGTGGCTGCACGGGCTGCGGCCGCGGTGGCTCACCTCGGTGGCGCCCAGGATCCGGTGGCGCTGGCTCGCCACCTGCCTGGGACTCGCCGTACTCGCGTTGGCCGCGACCTTGCTGGTGTCGGGTCTACTGCCCGACCAGGGCGGCGCCGACCTGTCGGGTGAGCGCAACGACTTCACCAGCACCACGCGCGACTTCCTGCTGATCGTGCTGCTGCTCACCCCGTTGCAGGCGGCGGGGGAGGAGTACGCGTTCCGCGGCTACCTCACCCAGGCGTTCGGTGGGCTGACCCGGCATCCGTGGGTCGCGGTCGCCATCCCCTCGCTGCTCTTCGCACTCGCCCACGGCCTCGGGCAGAGCTGGCCGATCTTCTTCGACCGACTGGCGTTCGGACTGGTCGCCGGAACCCTGGTGATCGTGACCGGGGGCCTCGAGGCCGGCATCGCCATGCACGTGCTCAACAACTGGCTGGCCTTCAGCATCGCCCTCGCCTACGACGACATGAGCACCGCGCTCAACCCCACCGGAGGCACCTGGTGGAGCATCCCGGTGACGCTCACGCAGTCGCTGGTCTACCTGGGCCTGGCCGTCTTCGTGGGGCGCCGGATGGGGCTGCAAACCAGGACGAGACCGGGCGTTTTGGAGGCCTCCCGCGGGCGCGTGTAAGGTTTCCCGTCGGCTCACCGGACCGCGTTGGAAGCGTCGTCGGAACGGCTGAACACCAGTAAGTCAGTGGGATATGGTGTAATTGGCAGCACGACTGGTTCTGGTCCAGTTAGTCTAGGTTCGAGTCCTAGTATCCCAGCGGAGAGCGGCCGATTTGGCCGCTCGTTCCCGGTCTCGATAGAGTTCCGCAGGTTGATCAGGCCCCCGTTGTGTAGCGGCCTAGCACGCCGCCCTCTCAAGGCGGTAGCGCCGGTTCGAATCCGGTCGGGGGTACCAATCCGAAGAGGTCCGGCTCAGCGCAAAGCGCCGAGCCGGACCTCTTCGGCTTGGTGAACCGCAAGTCAGTGAGCAGGCGGCAACCGAGAGCCAACCTTCAGTGGCTAGGTTGGTCGAGCTCGGCATTTCTGCTCCGCGGACAACAAAATTTCCGACTAAGAGATTGGCCTAAAGTAAAATGTTTCGGCGACCGTTCGGCGAAAGTTCGACCGGGTTGCAAGGGCCAAACGGATGTGGGCATCGGGGTCCGTGAGCCGTTGGGGTGCCCGGCTTCCGAGTCGTCAGTCCTCTTCCTCGATGTCGTAGCTGTGCCGGGGATTTTCGTGTTCGACGTCCTTGCTTTGAAGACCATCGATGGCGGTCCGGCGAGAATTTTGTCTGCAACTCGTCATGACTTTGTCTGACCAAACGCCGGGCTTTCGCATAGCATTCTCTCGTTGTGAGTCAAGTTGACACGCGGTCCGCAGAGACGTTGAGGACGCTTGATCCCGTCGTCCTCGGCTCCCGCCTGCGTGCGGCACGGGTGGCGCGGGGTTGGACGCAGTCCGATCTCGCCGGTGACACCTTCTCCACCGGCTACGTCTCGCGCATCGAAACCGGGGCCCGGCGGCCGACGATGACCGCACTCGCCGCTCTCGCCGATCGACTCGAGGTCACGGTCGGCGAGATCGTCCAGGGTGCCTCGGAGGCCGAGCTCGACGAGATCAGGCTAGGTCTGAACTACGCCGAGCTCGCGTTGCAGAACGGCGAGCCAGTTGATGCCGAGCACCAGGCCCGCCTGTACGTCGTGCGGGCGGAGAACGCTTCCCAGGCGGACCTCGCCACGGAGGGCCGGTTCCTGGTCGCGCGGGCGATGGAGTCGCTCGGCCAGCTCGACGACGCGATCATCGAGTTCGAGTCGCTGATGAAGGACGCCGGCGGCCTGTTCGCGATCAAGTGCGGCATCGCCCTGAGCCGCTGTTATCGCGAGGTCGGCGACCTCAACCTGGCGACCGAGATCGGAGAGCGGCTGCAACCGGCGCTCGCCGATGGCGGGCTCGATCGCACGGACGAGGCGATCCAGCTCGCGATGACGGTCGCCCTCGCCTACATCGAGCGCGGCGACCTCAGTCGGGCGGCCCGGATCTGCACCGACGCAATCCGGGTGGCCGAGGAGATCGCGTCCCCGGCCGCTCGCAGCGCGGCGTACTGGAATGCCAGCATCGTCTACTCCGAGCGCGGTGAAACGCAGGCCGCGCTGTCCCTGGCGGACCGGGCGCTCGGGCTTCTCGGCGAGGGCCAGGACGCCCGCAACCTTGCCCGACTGCGAATCGAGCTCGGCCGGTTACAGCTCGACCTCGAACCGCCGAACCTCACTGCGGCGCTCGAGCAGATCCGGCGCGGATCCGGTGAACTACGCGCCACCAGCGCCAGCCCGGTCGAGGTCGCGCTGGGCGACGTGGTGCTGGCCCGGGCGCTGCTGCTCGACGGACAGCCGGCCCTGGCGGTCGAGACCGCGGTGGCGGCGCGCAGCGCGAGCCCGGACGACGCCTCGCTGGGCATGGCCGAGGCGATCATCGTCCACGGCGAGGGACTCGCCGCGCTGGGCCGAGAGGACGATGCACGATCGGCGTACGCCGAGGCCGCGGAGATCCTGTCGCGACTCGGCGACTCGGACCGGTGGGTGGCCCAGGCCTGGTGCGAGCTCGCCGAGCTCAACGAGGCGCTGGGCGACTTCGATGCGGCTCGGGCCGCTTTCCGGAAGGCCGCGTCCGCGAGCGGCCTTCGGGTCGGTCGACGAGACCAATCGCGCGTCACCGCTTCTACGCGCGACTGATCACACCGCGTTTCGCTTGGTCAGCAGCAGCCGATAGGCCGGACGTGCTTCACGGCGGCGTCAGCTGGCGCGGCGGCGAGACCCACCGAGAGCACCGTCGCCAAGGCGATGGCGGTGGCGGCGAGGGTCTTCCGGATCTTGATCATCAGGTCTCCTATGGGGGTGGTCCCGAGCGGGGCGAGAAGCGCTGCATCGGGGGCACTGCTGGGTGCTGCCGAGCGATTGCCTGCATCTTGTCAAATCTTGGCAAGTCCTATGGTGCCTTGCTGTCGCGCTTTGCGGTAGTCCCCCGCAAAACTGGCCGCCTCAGGGAGGCAAACCCGGGCCTGCGGCGCCGTGGTTGCATGGCGGCGCTGGTCAGGGCCGTTTTCCGCCATCCCCTGGAGCGGCGTCCGACCGGCCGATCGGACCGCCTTGACCCCTCGACGGACGGGGGCGGGGTGACTGGCCTGATCGGCTGTGGACATGCACGACTAGTGCGAGATCCGTTGTGAAATGATCCAACGGCACGTTGTTTCCGCAGAGTTCGCTGCTTGTCGGCCACTTGACCCGGGGTTAGTGTCACGTTCGACCCGGAGGCCGTCGCCCCGGTTCGGCCGAAAATGCTCCCTCGGGCGGATCGTTTGATCAAGGCGCAGGTCTCATTCAAAGTGAACGCCCTCGACCCCGGCGATCGCATAACGAACACTTGGGGACAAGATGACGTCATTGAGCGAGCACGCGAGCCGCGTAACCCCGCTTCGAAGCATCGGCCCGGCTCGACCAGCAGGTCCGTCGCCTTCGCCCACACTCCCGAACCGACCCGCCGACGTGGCCACGGACAACGACCTGCTGCGTCGCTGCCGGCGTCGCGACTCCGAAGCATGGAACCAGCTGGTCAGCCGGTACGAGCGCCTCGTCTACACCGTCGCCCTGCGCAACGGCCTGAACGCGGACGACGCCGCCGACGTCACCCAGAGCACGTTCGTGGCACTCGTTGACTCGCTTGACCGGATCCGCGAGGACGAGAAACTACCATCGTGGCTGATGACCGTCGCTCGTCGCCAAGCGTGGCGCATCCGCAACCTCAACCGCCGCACCACTCCTCTCGAGGTCGCCGCGGAGGGTTCCATCGACCCCTTCGCCGACTGGGCGACGACGACAGCCCTTCACGACGCGCTGGCCACGCTAGGGGGCACCTGCCGCGACCTGCTGCTGGCTCTGTACTTCGAGCCCGACGAGCCCAGCTACGCGGAGATCGCCCGGCGGTTCGGTCGGTCGATCGGCGGCATCGGGCCGCTGCGGGGGCGCTGTCTCGACAAGCTGCGGGTGATTCTCGAGGACGAGTCATGATCGCCGGAAAGCCGACCTTCACCGACCTGCTCGACTGGGTCGAGGGCCGACTCCAACCCGAGCAGTCCGACCAGGTGGCGGCGTACGTCGACACGGCCGACCCTGCCGCGCTGGAGACCGTCGAATGGATCCGCGACTTCCTCCAAGAAGCGCGGTCGAAGCCTCTCGCGCAACCGCCGGCCGAGCTCAGCGCACGCCTGCGCGATGTGTTCGTCGGGCTGCACAGCCCCGAGCAGAGCTCCGACTGGACCGATGCGTCGCTCCTGTATGACACCAGGATGGGTCTGGCCGCGGCGGGCGTGCGGTCGGCCGACGACGGAGTGCACTTGGCTTTCGACAGCGACCTGGGACGGTTCGTCCTCGACGCGGTCCCGGCCAGCACTGGAGAGGTCGACGTCCAAGGCCTGATCATGCTCGACGGCGACGCGACCGGCGTCGACCTGGCGTTCCTCCAGGCAGGGTTGCTGCGCCGGGCAGCACATGCCACGAAGGACGGCCGGATCGACGTGCGTGGAGTGCCCGTCGACGTGGACGAGATGTGGCTGACATCAGGAGGCACGAGGGTCCGCGCACGACTCGACCTCCAGGGTCGCTGAGAGGCTCTGATGGGCCTCGGAACTGACCCGGTCAGCTTGGCCGGGACGGAGGTCGACCAGCTCGTCGCGGAGGCGACGGACTGGCGCTACCGTGACGCCGACCGCAGTGCGGAGCTGCTCGATCAAGCCGAGTCGGCGATGGACGGACGCCGCGACCTCGGCCGCGCGGCGCAGATCGGTGAGATCCGCGGTGACCTCGCCCTGGCGCAGGGCCACCTCGGTGATGCGGCAACCGCCTACCGGCTCGCCCGCCGCAACTGGCTGGCGGTGGGCCGGCGGCTGGACGCCATTCGCGCCACTCTTCGCTTCACCACCGTACGGGTCCTCCTCGGCGAGTTCGAGGAGGCCGAGGCGGCCGTGCTGCGGGTCCAGGCACAGCTGGGCCGCGAGACCCACGAGGACGGCCGGGTGGCGCGTCTGGACGCCGCGGTGCAGCTGCTGCTCGCCGACGCCCGAGCAGGCATGGGGGACCTTTCGACGGCGATCCGCCACTACGACACCGCCGAGAACCTGTTCGTCGCCCTCGGCGACGCCGGGGGCCTCGCCCTCGTGAACGCACGCCGCGGCCTGGCGACGCTCGACGCCGGACTGGCTCACAACGCCTTGCAAGAGCTCAACCGCGCCCGGTCGGCCAACATGAGTGTGGGCCTCGACCGCGTGGGGGCGATCGTGGCCGTCTTGACGGCCGAGGCGCTGGCCGCGACCGGGCAGGTCTCGAGGGCATTGGAGGTCCTCGACTGCGTCGAGCCGGACATGAGGGACAACCGATGGCTGGTCGGCGTCCACCGGCTGGTGCGGTCCAACGCCCTGCTGCGCGCCGGACTGCCCGCAGAGGCCCACGCCGATGCCCGCGCCGCCGAGGAGATGTTCAGCAAGATCGGCGCCGTCGACTACTCGGCCCGGGCGGAGCTGTCGTGCGCTCGCGCCTCCATCCGCCTGGAGCGCACCAACGCCGCTGCGACCGAGCTGGCGGGCGCCGAACGGCTCTTCGCAGAGTGCGGCAGTCACCTGATGCGCGCGTGCACCTGGCTCGCGCAAGCCAAGCTCGCGCTGTCTGTCGAAGACCTCGAGGCCGCCCGCGCCAGATGCCAGCGGGTACTGGCCGCGAACCTCGACGACACCGCGCCCTATCTCGGCGTCCACACCCGGCTGACCCTCGCTCAGGTCGAGGACCCGGTATCCGCATCTGACCTGCTCGCGACCGCGGCGGAGCTCGCGGCACGGACCGGCGCCCCGGAGCTGCGGGTCGACGTACTGGTAGCACGCGCCCGCCATGAGCGTCGGCTCGGCGACAGCGACGCGGCGATCGAACTGCTGCGCAGCGCCCTGGGAGTCGGCCACGCGTGGGGCCGCCAGCTCGGCGAGCGCGGCGCGGGCGCGGTGTTGCCGTCGCTGACCGAGGCGACCGAGGAACTGATCGCCCTGTTGCTGGAGCGCAATGACCACGCCGGGCGGGTCGAGGCCTGGCAGCGCGCGCGGGCGGTCAAGCGTCAGTCGCTGGTGCCGCTCGGCACCCGTGGCGCCGTCCCGGCGACCACCGAGCTCCGGCTGCAGCGGCTCGATGAGCTCCTCGGCGACGAGCTGCAGAGGCCCCCCGTCAGGGGCGGCGATCGCGAGGAGCTGCCTGCCGTGCCCTGGCAGACCCTGATCGAGTACTGCGTCAGCGGCGAGGACGTGGTCGCGTTCGTCCTCCGCGACGGCCAGGTCGACGCGCGGGTCCTGCGCGACACCGCGGGGGAGACCCGGCGGATGGTGCAGGCCTGGCAGCAGGAATGCCGCCTGATGGCGCCGGGCTGGCGGCTCGAGCCGGGGTTGGATACCTCCTCGCCGGCACTGGACGGACTCTACGAGATGCTGCTCGCACCGATCGCCGACCTGTTGGCCGACCTCGACGACGAGCTCACGGTCGTCGGCCATCGGCATCTCGACGCCGTTCCCTTCGACGCCCTTCTCGACGAGGTCGGGCCCTGGTTCGCCCGGCTCGGGCTGACCGCGCCGGGACGCGCCCGATCCATCACCGCAGAGAACGGGTCCGATACACGGGTCGCTGCGTTGGTGCTCGCCGTACCGGACGACAACGCGCCGCTCATCACGGCCGAGGCAGAGATGATCTTCCGGACGCTGCCCTCAGCGGAGATCGTCGTCGGCGCCGACGCCACCAAGCAGGCGCTGGTGCGGCACGCTCGCTCCGCCGATGTCGTCCACCTCGCCTGCCATGGCGTGTTCCGTCAGGAGGACCCGCTCTCGTCCGCGCTCCGGCTCGGAGACGGCTGGCTGCAGGCCCGCGACATCGTCAACGGATCGCTCGGGCTCGAGGGCTCGGTCGTCGTGCTGAGCGCGTGCGGGTCCGGGCTCTCGCCCGACTACGTGTCCGAACCGATCGGCCTGGCGTCGGCGTGCCTCGCGGCCGGCGCCTCGGGCGTCATCGCGGCGTTGTGGACGGTTGACGACGCGGTCACCCTGGAGCTGATGACGTTCTTCTACCGGTCCCTCGCGGATGGGTTGGACGCGCGGACGGCGCTCCGCGAGGCCCGCCGGCAGGTCGCCCGCCAGCACCCACACCCCTACTACTGGGCTGCCTTCCGCTACGTCTCGGAGCCCGACGGTCGCTGACAGCGGTGCCGACGCCCCCTCGGCACGTCGCCCGAAACGAAACGGCTCGACGTGGATCAAACCCGCGGCTCCGTGCACCAGTGAGTCGACGCCTTCAACTGCGTCGCTCACGTCCGATGCGCGCACGGATCGTGCCGCGCCCGCACGATCACTGAGGAATGGTCTGACCGTGGCCCCAGAGTCCGACGACCGAACGGCCTCCGAACCGCCGGATGGCGAGGAGTCCTCGTGGCCACCCAGCTTCCCGCATCTGGAGATCGACCGGCTGATCGACCGCCTCGAGCGCGGCCGCACCCTCGACAACGCCGAGGCCTACCGGCTGCTCGCCCTGATCGCCCGCGAGGCGCAACGGCTGCGGGCGACGGCGGTCCGGCTGGCGACGGCGAAGCTCTCCGAGGCCGACCAGGAGGCGCGGCAGATCGTGTCGGAGGCATTGGGTCGCGCGGACGAGATGCGCAACGTGGGCCTGTGGGTCCTCAACACCCGTGTCGACGAGGGGGATCGTCTGCTCTCGACGATGCGAGAGGCCTTCCAGGTCGAGCTGCGGGCTTCGCGCCTCGCCCGCCACGAGGACAACCAGGGCTGGTCGTTCCCGACGCTCGGCGATGATGGAGACGGCTCGTGAGCGCGCAGGCTCGCTCCTCCCGGTGCCGGTCGTCAGCATCCGGCACAAAACTTCGACGAGGTCGGATCAACGGGCCTTCGCCGCGCACTAGTCGGATATGTTCAGTCGCCCCCGTTCCCCGTCTGAAGGTGAGCCGCCGGCCGGTGCGCCGGGGCCCACCGAGCCCAGCGGCTCCGACGCCTCCCGCGCGTTCGACCAAGTCCTGAGCGAGCTCCGGCCACCGGGTACGCCGCCCACCGACCCGCAATCGGGTGAAGCCGCCGCGACCGCCACCGAGCATGCGGACACGCTCCGTGCGACCCGCGGCGCGCATCAGGAGGCCCAGCAGATGCTGGCGATGGCCACCGAGGCCCGGACCGCTGCCAGCGAGGAGGCCGAGCGGATCGTCATCGAGGCCCGCGACGCCGCCGACCGAACCCGCCAGGAGCTCGCCGGCTGGGCCGCCGCGCAGCGCGCCAAGGTCGACGCTCTCGTGGCGGACATGGTCGAGTCGGCCAACCGCGACGCCGACGCGATCCGCGCCGAGGCGCTGCGGACCTCGATGGCCGAGGCCGAGGAGACCGCCCGGGCCCACATCGCCGAGGCCGCCGCGACGCGCGCAGCAGGAGGCGGATGCGATCCGTGGTGACGCCCGGCAGGTGCTGCACCGAGCGGTCGAGCTCGGCGACGAGGTGACCGCGGCGTTCGAGGAACTGACCACGACGGTGGGCGACACCATGACCCGGCTTCACGAGTCCCGCGTCTTGATGGAGCAGCTTCTCGCCGAGAACCGTGCGCCCGACCCCGAGGCCGGTGACGTCGACAGCCCGGAGGACGCCGACAGCGCCGACGTCGCGGAGGGCGAGGGCGACGACGACGAGATCGTGGACCCCGACGAGTCCGCCGGCGACGAGCTCGACGAGTTCTGACGACGGCGCCGAGGACGACGGTGAAGACGAGTATGACGCGGCGACGAGGTGCTGCCCGACGTCGACGAGCAGACGGACCGCCAGCTCGGGTCGCTGTTCCGGCGCCATGGTCAGCGTAGCGAGTGAGGACCGCGTCCGCCCCCTGGCCGGTTACCGAGCAGTGCCGCCCAGGGAAGCCGGCGCAGGTGCCGGGGACGGGATGAGGGCGTCGGTGCAGCGACCCGGCGTACCCGCCCGTCCCCGGACGCCCGACCGCGAGCTGGCGGTCTCCGTCGCGGGCCTGTACTCCGCCTTCCGAGCCGCGGCGCTGCCGCTGGATCTCCCCGGGGCCGGTCCGCTCCGCGACGAGCGGGCGCAGCTCCTTGCCCAGGCCGACGACTACGTGCTGCCCCGGCTGGCCGCGATCGACGCGCCCGCCCTGGTCGTTGTCTCGGGTCCGACGGGCGTGGGCAAGTCGACTCTCGTCAACAGCCTGGCGGGGCGCAAGGTCACCAGCCCTGGGCTGCTGCGCCCGACGACCCGGTCGCCGGTGCTGGTGCACCACCCGGACGACCGCGAGTGGTTCGGCCCGGACCGGGTGCTCCCGACCCTGGACCGTGTCGACCAGCCGACCACCGACCCCCAGGCGATCCAGCTCGTCCCGAGCGCGACCGTGCCGCAGGGCGTTGCGATCCTGGACGCACCGGACTTCGACTCGATCGACGACCGCAACCGCGAGCTCGCGACGAAGCTGCTGGCCGCAGCGGACGTGCTGCTCTTCGTGACCTCCGCGGCTCGCTACTCCGACCAGGTCGCCTGGCTCCAGCTGTCCCTGGCGATCGAGCGCGAGACCGCGGTCGCGGTCGTCATGAACCGGATCCCCGTCGAGGACCGGGCGACGGTGATGCCGCACCTCTCGCGGATGCTGGACAAGACCGGTGTCCCGGCCGACCAGGTGTTCTTCGTGGAGCACGGGCCGGTGGCGGACGACTCGCTTCTGCCGGCGTCGTACGTCTCCGACATCAGGCGATGGCTCGACGCGCTCGCTGCGAGTGCCGAGGATCGGTCGGCCGCAGTCCGGCAGACCGTGCGGGGCGCCGTGCGGCGCGCGATCACGATCGCCGAACCGGTCGCGGACGCGGCGCGTCTCCAGGTCGAGGCGGTCAACGAGCTGCTCACCGTCGCCGACCGTGTGTACGCCGAGGCCGCCGACGACCTGCGGAGCGCGCTGGGCGACGGGAGCCTCGTCCGCGGCGACCTGCTGGTCCAGTGGCAGGCCCTTGCCGGTACCGACTCCTCCGTGACCCCGGACGCGCTTCGAGAGCGCCTCACCCGGGACGAGCCGGACCTCGAGCTCAAGGTCAACCGTCTGGGCCAGGCACTGGACCTCGCTCTCGAGACCCTCCTCATCGACCACGCCGTGAGGGCCGCGGAGCGTGCCAACCGCCAGCTGCGCGGTGCCACGCATGGGACGGCGCTGCTGGAGTGGAGCACCGAGGACCTGGCCGGCCCGAGCCGCGGGCTGGCATCGCGCGCCCGCAAGGCCATCCGGGCCTGGCGGCAGACCCTGGCGACGCAGGTTGCCGACCACAGCGGCAGTGGCGCCGCAACACTCGGAGCGGTGGGTTGCAACGCGCTCGCCATCGCCCTGGTGCTGCGCTCGGCGTCAGAACCGACCACCGGCGCCTCTGGCCTGGTGGCCGCCGCCCGGAAGGGCGTCACCCGGACGCTGACCGCCCTGCTTGCCGAGGAGCGCAACCGCTACCTCGAGCCGGTCCTGGACTGGAACCTGACGCCCGATGCGCCCGCCCGCCTCCGTGCGGCCGCGAGCGATGTCGCTCGGGCGCTGGGCCGGCATGAGTACGCGTCGAACGAACGAGAGGACTGGGGCAGATGAGCGGTCGGGGACTCGGTGCGACGATGCTGGCTGGTGCGCCGCCGCGGCACCTGTCCGACGGGAGCAGCCTGCAGCCCAGGATGGACGGCCTGGAGAACGCCGTCGCCGCCGCGCGCGGGAGGCTCGACCACGACCTGCTCGACGCCGTGCAGGCGTCGGTCGCCCGCTCCACCGAGCGGCTGCGGATGTCCGTCTCCCACACGATCGTCGCGATCGCGGGCTCGACCGGATCAGGCAAGTCGACGATCTTCAACGCCCTCGCGGGTATCGACCTCTCGGCTTCCGGAGCACAGCGCCCGACAACATCGACGGCGAAGGCCTTGGTGTGGAGCGACGACGACCTCCAGGAGATGCTCGGGTGGCTGGGCGTCCCGATATCGGACCAGTACACGCGGAGCTCGCTGACGGACGCGTCGCGCACCCGGCTCCCTGAGGGGCTGCTGCTCCTCGACCTGCCCGACCACGATTCGATGGAGGTCGCGCACCACCAGGAGGCGGAGCGGATCGTCGAGCTGGCCGACATCCTGATCTGGGTCGTCGACCCGCAGAAGTACGCCGATGCGGCGATCCACCACCGGTTCATCCAGCCGCTCGCCGGACACCGCGCGATCACCATGGTCGTGCTCAACCACATCGACCAGGTCCCCGAGGAGCGTCGCGCCGGCATGGTGCGCGACCTGCGCAAGCTGCTGGTCGCCGACGGCATGCGCGACCCGCGGATCCTCGCCACCAGCGCGCGGCACGGCACCGGCATGAAGGAGCTGCGTACCGCGATCCGCCGTCGGGTCGAGGAGAACCAGAACGCCCGGCTCCGGGTCGAAGCCGACATTCGTGCCGCCGCTCTCCGCCTCGAGCAGGTGAGCGGCGACGCACCGCCGTCGGTCCCCGACGTCTGGGTCGCCGACCTGGAACGGCGGGTGGCGGCCGCCGCCGGCGTCACCGCCCTCGTCGCCACGACCGAGCGGGGGGTCCGCGCAGAAGCTGCGCGCCGGATCGCGCTCCCGGTCCTCCGCCGTCGCGCTTCGACGGACCCCGGGCCCGGCCTCCGCCCGCTCGGCCCCGTGGACCGGCCCGCCGTCGACACTGCTGTCCGCAACCTCGTCGCCAAGGTGAGCGCGAAGCTCACCCCGGCTTGGGCATTCCCCATCTGGGCGGCCGCGTCCGAGCGGCTCAGCGAGACGGACGACCGGCTCGACGCCGAGCTCGCGGCTCTTCGGTTCGATCAGCAGCGACTGCCAAGGTGGCTCTCCTTCGTGGGTCTCCTGCGGATCGTGCTGGCTGTGGGCATCGTGGCCGGCGCGCTCGCCGTCGGTGCGATCGCGCTGCGGGGCGGCTCCACCACGCAGCCGCTGGTCGCGCTCGGTCTGCTCCTCGGCGCGAGTGCCGCCGTGCTGCTCATCGGCAGACGCGCCGTCCAGCGGGTCGCCGCGCGAGAGGCGGGCGCGGTCGCGGACGAGTGCCACCGGGTCATCGCCCGGGTCATGCGGGGTCACGTGATCGCGCCGGTGCGCGCCGAGCTGGCGACGTACGCCCGGTTCCGCAAGGGCGTCGGCTCGGCGCGGTCCTGACGCCAAATTTGTCGACCCCTGTGGATCACAGCGACGCCTGACCTGCACCAGTAGTGCGTGAAGGGACAACAGTCGCAATTTGATCGAGGGACGCATCGATGAGCATCGCTCGGGTGCCGGTCGGCCCCGTCGACGATCTACCCGTCCTGGCCCCGCCGATCGTCGTGGTGGCGGATCACGGGCTGGCGCGCCGGGTGCTGGAGCTGACCGTCGCCGTGACGGCACTGCTCGTGCTGGCTCCGCTGCTCCTGGTCATCGCGCTCGTCGTCGTGGCGACGAGCCGAGGCCCGGTCATCTACCGCCAGCAACGGGTCGGGCACGGCGGGCAGACCTTCGAGATCCTCAAGTTCCGCACCATGACCCGGGGCGCGGTCGAGCTGGCCGACGAGCTGTTCGCACGCGTCGACAACGGCTCGGGCCCCCTCAACAAGCTGTACGACGACCCGCGGGTGACCCGGGTCGGCCGATGGCTGCGGCGCTCGTCGCTGGACGAGCTCCCGCAGCTGTGGAACGTCGTCAACGGCACCATGGCGCTGGTCGGTCCCCGGCCGGCAACGCCGCGGGAGGTCGCGCGGTTCACGGCACGGGACCACCGGCGGCACGCCGTACGTCCGGGCGTCACCGGCATCACCCAGGTGAGTGGCCGCAGTGACCTCGACTGGGAGGACGCGATCCGGCTCGACCTCGACTACGTGCAGCACCGATCGCTGTGGCTCGACCTCAGGATCCTCCTACGCACCGTGCCCGCGGTGCTCCGCGCGCGCGGCGCCTACTGAGTTCGGGAGGCCTGATGTCGTTGCGCGTTCTCCATGTCGTCGAGTCCCTCGGCGGGGGCGTGCTCAGCTCCGTCCTCGCGATGGTCGACTCCACCCCGGATCTCGACCATCACCTGGCCGTCTGGCCGCGGCGCAGCCACGCCGACACCGGCGACCGGCTGGCCGCGTTCGCCAGCACGACGACCCTGTCGAGCTCGCCGGTCCTGGCGATGCGCGAGCTGCGCGACCTGGTCCGCACGCTGCGCCCCGACCAGGTGCACGCGCACTCGTCGTACGCCGGGATCCTGGTCCGGACCGTGGACCTCGGTGTGGACGTGGTCTACAGCCCGCACTGCTTCGCCTTCGAGCGGCGCGACCTCAGCCCAACCACCCGCACCATCGTCCGCGGGGTCGAGCGCGGGCTCGTGTCGCGGACCGCGGTGCTCGTCGCCTGCTCGCCGCACGAGGCCCGGCTGGCCGCGGATCTCGGGCATCGCAACGTCGTGACGGTGCCCAACCGAGCCGGTTCGCTGCCCGCCGTCCGCGCCCGCTACTCCGACCTGTTCCGCGTCGTCACCGTGGGCCGCATCGCTCCGCAGAAGGACTGGCGCTACCTGCTCGCGGTGAAGGGCTACCTCGAGGAGGTGCTCCGGCGGCGGGTCGCGTGGCAGTGGCTCGGCGGCGGCGACGACGCCGCAGAGCGCACGCTTCGCGAGCACGGCGTGGACGTGGCCGGCTGGCTGCCGCGCGGCGAGGTGGTACGCCGGCTCGGCGACGCCCAGGCCTACGTGCACACCGCGGCGTGGGAGGCGGCACCGATCAGCCTTCTCGAGGCGTCGGCGGTCGGCCTGCCGATCGCCGCCCGC
This sequence comes from uncultured Actinomycetota bacterium, assembly GCA_963798055.1. Taxonomy (GTDB): domain Bacteria; phylum Actinomycetota; class Actinomycetes; order Propionibacteriales; family Nocardioidaceae; genus Nocardioides. The sequence goes on along the minus strand of CAWCRX010000022.1, from coordinate 485,156 downwards.
AGCATCGCGACGCTGGAGAGCCTCGACGTTCCCGGCCTCGCCGTCACCGCCGCCGACCTGGCGGCCCGGATCGCCGACCTCCACTCCCCGGCGCTCTGGGCGGCGGAACAGCAGCGCTCCCTGCTGTTCGACGCGGCCCACACGGCCGCCCGGCAACGGGAGCAGCTCCACGCCGCCTACCGGCACGCCCACGCAGAGCTCGCACTCAGATAGGAATGCCAATGTCGACGACAACCGTTGCCCCCGCCGAGCAGAGCACCACGGCCCCCACGGCCGTGCGCGGAGGGTTCCGAGCGCTGGGCGCGCTGCTGTGGCGCCGCAGGTGGATCGTCCTGCTGGTCTTCGCCCTGGTCGCGAACGCCATCGCCGCGGGCCTGATCCTCGCCGACCGGGAGTACACGGCATCGGCGCGGATCGCCGCCACGCCGCAGGACCCCACGCCCTCGCCGGCCAGCTACGAGGACCTGCTGGGCACCGTTGCCGACGTCGCGCATTCGTGGCCGGTGCTGGAGGAGGTAGCCGAACAGGTCGACGGACGGTCGGCCGACCAGCTCCGCGACGACGTCGAGGGCGAGGTCGTCGCGGGCACCGTGATCGTGCAGGTGTCGGTCACCGACACCGACCCCGACCGGGCGGCCGAGATCGCCAACGAGATCGTTGCCGTACTTCCTGACCACGACCCGAGCAGTGGTTCGTTCGACTACCACGTGACCGAGCAGGCCGTCGCCCCCGACGAGCCGAGCTCGCCGAACGTGCCGGTGACGGTCCTGGCCGGACTCGGTCTGGGGCTGGTGCTCGCGGTCGCGGCCGCCGTCGCGGCGGACCGGATCTTCCGCACGGTGTCCGATCCCGAGGAGATGGGTGAGGTCTCCGAGACCACCGTCCTCGGCGTGATCCCGAAGCCCGCCGACCCACAGGGCCTGCCCGCGATCGACGACCTGGCCGAGGAGTACCAGGCGATCCGCGCGTTGCGGTTCGCGATCGAGTTCGCCAGCGCCGAGGACCCGACCCGACTGCTGGTCGTCACGTCGGCCAGCGGGTCGGACCCATCGGCCGGCTGGATCGAGGTCAACCTGGCGGCCGCGCTGGCCGAGGTGGGCCACCGGGTGCTCGTGGTCAACACCAACCGCGACGGCGATGTGCACCCGGCGCTGGAGGCGCCCGGCGAGCCCGGCCTGTACGACGTGCTCGCCGGCGAGACCAGCCTCGTGGAGGCCGTCCGTCGCGGACCGACCGAGCTGGTCGACGTACTGCCGCTCGGGCAGGCGGAACTGGCCTCTCCCAGCCTTCTCGAGATGCGGTTCGGTGTGCTGCTGGAGGACTCCGAGGACGACTACGACGTGGTCATCGCGCACGCCGCTCCGGTGTCGACCTCGGAGGACGCCCGTTTCATGGCGATCCACGGCGCGCTCCTGCTCACCGCGCCGTCCGGCACCGTGCACCCGCGGTTCGTGCGCCGCGCCGCCGAGCACCTGCGCGGGGTCCGGCTGCGGATCCTGGGGAGCGTGCTCCTGGGCGTCCGCCCGTCCCGTCGTCCGCGTCGGAGCGTGGTCACGTGACCCGAAAGGTCGCGGACCGGCTCCGGGTGACGATCGTCCAGCAGGGCGACGTCCTCGGCGGTGCGGAGCGCTGGCAGCTCCGCCTCGCAGACGCCACCGACCGGCTCGACGTCAGCGTGCTCGGACTGGGGCACGGGCCGGCGACGGCCGAGTGGACCGCGCGCGGCTGGCCGGTGGTCACGCTCCCGAACGAGCGTCGCGCCTTCCGGTTGGCGGCGGTGGCCGCGCGCGCTGGGCGCGCGCTGCGCCGGCTCCGCCCGGATGTGGTGGTGGCGCACGGTGTGAAGGCCGGGCTGGTCGCGGTTCCGGCCGCCCGGCTTCTCGGCATCCCGGTCGTCTGGGTGCGCCACGACGCGTCGTTCTCCGGTCGGCTCACGGCGTTCCTCGACCGACTGAGCGACGGTCAGGTCGCGACCAGCAGCTGGCTCCTCCAGGGCGGGACCGCGAGCGACGCGCTGGTCCTGAACCCACCCCGGATGCCGCCACCGGTGCCGCGCGACGTCGCCCGTGAACGGCTCGGCATCACCCTGGGCACAGGCGAGCTGCTGCTCGGCATGGCAGCGCGGATCACCCGCTACAAGGGCATCGAGGACGCCGTACGCGCGCTGGCGCAGCCCGCCGCTGCCGCGTGGGTGCTGGCGGTCGCGGGGATCGACGACCCGGCAGACCGCGACGAGCACGACCGGCTGCTGAAGCTGGCCGCCGACCTCGGTGTCGCCGACCGGGTCCGGTTCCTCGGCGAGGTCCCCGACTTCCACCGCTGGGTGAGCGCCTTCGACGCGGTCGCCGTGCTCACCCGGCCGACGCCCGAAGTGCCCTGGGCCTGCGAGGGCTTCGGGATGTCGGCGCTCGAGGCACTCACTGGAGGAGTGCCGGTGATCGCCACGCCTCCGGTGGACGACATCGCCGGCCGAGGCGGCCTGTCGGTCGGCGCCGAGAGCCCGCTTGAGCTCGCGCAGGCGCTCGAGACGCTGGCCAACGAGGGCGCGCGGCGTCGGATCGGTGCGGCCGCGCAGCAGCGGGCTCTGGAGTTCCCGGACGCGCCGCAGGCCGCCGGACGTCTGGTCGACTTTCTCGCGCGCATAACGCACCGGCCAGGGGTCGGCCATCACGCCACCGAGCCTCCGATGAGCGTCGTGACCACGGTGCTCAACGACGCGGACGGTCTGGCCGATCTGCTGACCGGCCTGGTGCCGCAGCTCGGCCCCGATGACGAGCTGATCGTGGTCGACGGCGGCTCTGCCGAGGACACGAAGGCCGTGGCGCGGAGGGCGGCCGAGGTCGACCCGCGCGTCCGGCTCTATGTCGACCCCGGCGCCGGCATCTCGCGCGGTCGCAACGTCGGCATCGCACTCGCCCGGCACCACGCCGTGGCGTGCACCGACGCCGGTTGCGTCCCGGACCCGGACTGGCTCGCCGCGCTGCGTCGCGCATTCGACCGACACCCCGATGTCGCCCTGTGGACGGGCACCTACCGGGTCGCAGCCCACAAGCCCTGGGAGCTGGCCCTGGCCGCGGTCGGCTATCCCTCGGTCGAGGAGCTCGAGCGACAGACACCGCTCGTCCGGGCCTACGGCCGGCACCTCGGCCGCCGCTTCGACGCATCGATGCCCACCGGCCGCTCGGTCGCGTTCCGCCGCCAGGCGTGGCGGGCCGCCGGCGGTTTCCCCGAGCACCTCGCCACGGGCGAGGACGTGCTCTTCGGACGGCGCATCGTCGCGGCCGGGCACCCGGCCGGCCTGGTCCGCGACGCCGAGGTCGTCTGGGCGCAGCGACCCACTCTGCGCGACAACCTGACCATGCTGCGCCGGTACGGCGAGGGCAGCGGCTACTCGCTCGACAGCCGGTTGATGGGCCGCGACCTCACCCGGGCGGTCGCCTACGCGGGCGGCTCCGCACTCATCGCCCGTGGCCGACCGGCGGCCCGTTCGCTCGTCGCCGCGGGTGCCGCGGCGTACCTCTCCCTGCCCGTGGTCCGAGGGCTTCGCGGGCCGCGCCCGCTGGCCACCGTGGCGCTGGTGCCGCCGCTCGCCGCTGCACGAGACCTCGCGAAGGCCTACGGCGCGCTGACCGCGGCCGCTCGGCGCCGACGAGCAAGAGGTGGCGGATGACTCCGCGCGCGCTCCCGCTGTCGGTCGGTGCTGTGATCGTGCTGCTGCCCGTCGGCGACACCAACGTCCCCGGCCTGGGTCTGCCGTTGATCTACGTCGCCATGCTGGTCCCGGCCGGCCTCGCCGTGCGCAGCCTGGTGCGCGACGAGGCCCGAGTGCCGCCGTCGCTGGTCCTGCTCGGCTCCGGTCTCGGCCTGGTGGCCGGCATGGTCTCCGCCGCTGTCGGGATCGTGCCTGACCGGTCTGTTCACCTGGTGGTCGTTTCGTTCATCACCCTGGGGTACGCCGTGGCCGTGTTGCTCGCGTTCCGGCCCGGTCTCGACGTCGTCGGCACCGACCTCCTGGTGGTGGTCGGTGGCGTGGTCGCTGCCCTCGCCCTGACTTCGGCGGGACAGCTGCAGGCCGTGGAGGGTGGAAGCGTCGTCGTCGGTCGGCTGACCGGGCCGTTCGTTCAACCCAACGAGCTGGGGCTGTTCTGCGCCGCACTGTTGCCGCTGGCCCTGGCGTGTGTTGTTACGACTGTCCGCGCGGGACGCAAGGCCGTGCTCTGGCTGGCCGCGGCCTGCCTGGCCGTCGCCTGCGTGATGAGCATGTCTCGCGGCGCTTGGCTCGGCGCCGGTGCCGCGCTCGTCCTCCTTGCCGTGTGCGAGCCGACGACCCGGCGCGTGCTGGCAGCCGTAGGGCTGGCCATCGCCACCACCTGCGCGACCGCGCTGGCGGTGCCGCCCGGCACCGCCGTACTCGGCGTGCTCGGGTCCCGGATCCGCTCCCTGAGCGACCCGACCCAGAACCAGTACGACGACCGCCCGCTCACTTGGGCGGAAGCGGTCCGGCAGGCCGGCGAGCACCCATGGTTCGGCGTCGGACCCGGGGGCTTCCACGAGGCAGCCACGGATTCCGCAAGCGCGGTGTCGGCGCAAGCTCCCGACCACGCGCACAACCTGCTGCTCACGGTCCTGACCGACCGCGGGGTGGTCGGCGTCGCGCTCGGGCTGGTCGTCGTGGTCGGTTGCGTGGTCGCCGCCCGCCGGCACCTGTCGGCGCGTGCTGGCCGGGACCGAGTCGCCACTGTGCTGGGGACCCGCAGCGTGGCGGTAGTCGCTTCCCTCGCCGCGGTCGCGGTCCACGGCGCTATCGACATGCCCCTGCGCAATCCGATCGTGTCCGGCCTCGTCTGGACGCTCATCGGGATGGTGATGGTCGCCGAGACCACCCGACAGTCCGGCGGGGAGTCCGTCGAAGTCGGCCGATACGTACCGCGTGACCTCGTCACAAGGAGCCCGAAGTGAATACGTCAGTGTTGATGGCGACCCGAAGCGTGCTGCGGCAGCGCGAGCAGTGGCGGTACGTCTCGCTCCTTGTCGGTTGCCTGGCGCTGCTGGTCATTCTCGGGCTCCAGCTGATCCTGCTCATCCCGACGACCTACACCGCCACCAGTGCGATCGCGTTGCGCCCGCTGACGGCCGAGCAGTCCGCCGAGAACATCGAGATGCAGGCGCACGAGTACAGCGTCGCGCTCGGGGCGAAGGAGGCGGCCGCCGAGGTGGTGGACACGATCACGACCTCGGGCAATCGTCCCGAGGTCTCGGTGACCGCCACCCAGGACGCGGGCACGTCGACGGTGCGGATCAAGACCTCGTCGACCGATCGGGACGCGGCGGTCGACGTCGCCAACGGGCTGGCGGCGCGGGCCGAGGAGATCGGCAAGGACGACGAGACCGCCCAGGTGATCGTGGTGGTCGAGGCCGGGACCGAAGGGGTCACGTCGGAGCCGCCACGCAAGCTCTACATCGCCGCTCTCCTGGCCATCTCCGGACTGGTGCTCGCCGGTGGCCTCTACCGGATCAGGGAGCGCAGCTCATGAGACGCAGACCAGTGCTGGTGCTGATGTACCACGGCGTCGATCGGGTCCCGGCCGATCGCGACCCGCACGCCATGTTCGTCACTCCGGCCGACTTCCGCGCCCAGATCGTGCGACTTCTCGAGGCCGGCTTCACCCCCCTCACCGAGTCGGCCTACCTGGCCGGTCTGCGGGGCGGGCCGTTGCCGCGGAAGCCCGTGCTCATCACGTTCGACGACGGCTACACAGGTGTCGGCGAGCATGCCGCCCCGTTCCTCGCTTCACTCGGCGTGCCCAGCGTGCTCTACGTGCCTGCCGGGCTGCTCGGTGGCGCCTCGACCTGGTTGGAGCCCGGGCACCAGCACGCGTTGATGTCGGCCGACGAGGTGCGCGAGGTCGCGTGGCAAGGGATGTCGGTGGGCGCCCACGGCTTCGACCACAGCGACCTGACAGGGCTGCCCGAAAGCGACGTACGACGACACACGCTGGAGACCAAGGTCGTCCTGGAGGACGTGGTCGGTGCGCCGGTCCGCACCTTCGCCTTCCCGTACGGCAGCCACGACCGGCGCGTCCGCGAGGCCGTGCGCGCGGCCGGCTATCAGGCCGCCTTCGCCGTGCACGACCCGGTGGACGAGTTCGCCGTCCGACGGGTCGATGTCAACGCTCTCGACACGATGCGCACCTTCGGCTTGAAGCTGCGCCGGTTCTATCCGGCCGCCCGCAGCGCAACCGATCGGTTCCCCGCGGCCCGCACGTTTGCTCACGACCTCCTTCGGAGTGCCCGATGACCGTCCTGATGCAGCGCGTCCTGATCGTCGTCCTGGCCGCGGTGCTGGTCGCGTGGGTGCTGGCCTCGACGATCCCCGCCGAGATCGGCACGGTGGCGGAGCCGACCGGCCCCGAGGCGCGACCGAGCCCCTCCGAGCCGGTCGAGCCGGCCCCGGACGCCAACAACGACCGGGTCGGAGACCACGGCCTCGGTGTCCAGCTCTCTGCGCATCACGGCGTCGACGCCGCGCCGGCGCTCGCCGTGATGGACCGGCTCCAGCGGGCCGGCGCGCGCTGGGTCCGCATCGACGTCGGCTGGTCGGCGCTGCAGCCCGACGGTCCCGGCCGCTTCGAGCAGTGGTACGTCGAGCTGCTCGACGAGGTCATCGCCGGTGCCCGCGAGCGTGACCTGAGGGTCATCATCTCCCTCTGGCTGACGCCCGCGTGGGCGTCGGAGAGCGGCAGCCTCTATGCGCCGCCGAGCGACGTCTCCGACTACGCCGACGCGATCGGCACCACCGCCCGGCGGTGGGGGGACGACGTCGCGGCCTGGGAGGTGTGGAACGAGCCGAACTTCACCACGTTCTTCGAGGGGGCCGACCCCGCGACGTACACCCGGCTGCTGTGCGCGGCGTACCGCGCCGTCAAGGGGTACGACGACTCGCCCGTCCTCTTCGGCGGCCTGATGTACAACGACGACGCCTGGCTGGCCGATGCCTACCGCGCCGGGGCCAAGGACTGCTTCGACGCCCTGGCCACCCACCCGTACGTCGGGCCCAGCGACGCGGCTCCGGACACCCCGTCGGTCGGAGCCATCTGGCGGCTCACCCACACACCGTCGATGCGCGAGGTGATGGACGAGTGGGGTGACACCGACAAGCGGATCTGGGTCACCGAGCTCGGCTGGTCGTCGGGTCCGGACAACCTCGGCAATGAATGGGACCGGCCGGTGACGCCGCGGCAGCAGGCGCGCTTCCTGCGCCAGGCAGTGGAGCTGATCCGCACCGAGTACCCCTATGTCGGCCCGATCATCTGGTACCGCGACGTCGACGGCCCGAGCGACTCCTACCAGGACGGCTTCGGCCTCCTGAACCCCAACCTCAGCCCGAAGCCGGCATGGTCGGCGTTCCGGGCGGCCGTGCGCGGCAACGGAGCGTGACCGTGCTCGCACCCGCGCCCCGCGCGCCCGCCTCCCCGACCGTCGTCACCGGCGCCGGGTGGCTGGCGACGGGCGCGGTCGTGTCGAAGGCCGCGCAGACCGTCGTCCTCCTGGTGTTCGCCGCCGTGCTGGCACCGGACGCCTTCGGCGTGATCTCGCTCGGCGCGGTGGCCCTCAACGTGACGACGGTGCTGGCAGACCTGGGCACCGGCACCGCGCTGGTGCACTTCCGCGGCGAGGCCGAGCGGGCTGCCCGTACCGCGGTGACCATCGCACTGACCACGTCGCTGGGCCTGGTCCTCGTCGCGTGGACCGCCGCCCCGTGGCTCTCCCGCCAGCTGCAGGCGGGCGACCTGGGCACCGACGTGCTCCGCGGCGTGGTGCTGTGCGTCCCGTTTGCTGCCGTCGCCGGTGTCAGCGGTGAGCTCCTCCGCCGAGCTCTCGACTTCCGGCGCAGGGTGATCCCGGACATCGGTGGCAACGCGGTCGGCGCCGCTGCGGCGATCGCTGCCCTGGCCGCGGGGGAGGGCGCCTACTCCCTGATCTACGGACAGCTGACCCAGGCTGTCGTCGTCCTGCTTCTCTACTGGTGGCTGCGCCCCCCGGTGCGGCTCGGCTGGTCACGCAGCGACGCCGCGGTGCTGGTGTCGTACGGCGTCGGTATCGCGGGGAGCGGCCTGGTCACCCTGGTCGTGCTCAACGTGGGCTATGTCTTCGTCGCCAACCGCCTCGGGGTGCACGAGGTCGGCATCTACTCGATGGCGTTCCGGATCGCCTACATGCCCTACCTCCTCATCGCGATGGTCATCGGTGGCGCGTTGCTCGCGCACCTGTGCCGGATGCGCGGCCCGAACGTGGGGCGGGCGGCGATCGACGCGGCGGTGCGCGTGCACGCGCTCGTCGTGCCGGCGTACGTCGGGATGATCGTGTTCGCGCCACAGCTGGCGCTGCTCGGGGAGAAGTGGGCGCCGGCGGTGCCGGCACTGAGGTGGCTGGCCGGGTACGGCCTGCTGCTCAGTGGCTTGGAGGTGCTCCTCGTGGCCCTCAAGTCGGTGGGGCGGACCTCTGACGTACTACGTCTCAGCGCGCTGCACCTGCTCGTGGTGGTGGTGCTGCTCGTGCTCTTCGTCGACCGTGGCGTCACGGCCGCAGCGGTGGCGCAGTTCGTCGCCGGCGTCGTGACCCTGATCGCGGCCGGCGTCGTCGTGAGCCACCACGTGCCCGGAACCCAGTGGCCGGACCTGGCCCGACGACTGGCGCCGGTGGCCGCCGCCGCCGGGGCGCTCGCCGTCACCGCGCTCGCGTTGCAACGACTCCTCCCGTGGGGCGAGGTGTCGGCGACCGGCCTGGTAGTGATCGGGACGGTCGCCGTCGTGGCGTACGCGGGCACCTTCCCCGCACTGGGCCGGGCGGACCTGGACGGTCTTGCCCGGCTGCGCCGGACGCCCGAGGCCCGCCTGTACGCAGCCATCGTGGCTCTCGGCCTGGGGGCGGGGGCGCTCGCCGTCGCCGCGCCGTACGCCGTGCTGGTGGCGCTGGTCGCGACCGCGGCGGTGGCCGCCGCCGTACACCGGGTCGAGTGGGCCGCGATCGCCTACGTCGTCGCGGAGCCGTTCGGGGACCTTCTCCGCGAGGTCCATCCGGCCGCGCTCAAGCTGGCCGGTGCGCTCCTGTTCGTCTCCTGGCTGGCGCGACTTGCGCGGGATCCCCACCCCCGGGGCCTGCGGCACCCGGGCGTCTACGCCGTCGGCGTGCTGGTCGTGGCACTCGTGGCCTCGTTGGTCGTCCACGGCGCCGACCTGACGACCGCGCAGGACCACGCGGTCAGCTATCTCTCCTACGCCCTGGTCGTCGTGGTGCTGGTCGACACCATTCGACGTGCCCGGCCCACCCCGGTCACGTTCGCGCGCCGGCTCGGCCTCGCTTTCCTGCTCTCCTGCACCGCCGCGGGCGCGGTCGCCGTCATCGACTTCCTCGCCGACGGGGGTCGCGCCGACGGTCCTTTGGCCGACCCCAATGATCTGGCCTTCTTCATGATCGCCGCGCTGCCGTTCGCCCTGGTGGCGACGCGGCGCTCGGCGCTCATGACGTCCGCGTGGGCCGCCTGCGGTGCGGTGCTCGTCGTCGCCACGTTCGCGACCTTGTCCCGCGGGGCACTACTGGGGCTGGTCGTGATGGTCGTGGTCGCGCTGCTGCTCGGCGCAGTCCGGCTCACGGCGGTGCTCGGTGTCGGCGCCGTCGCAGCGGTGGTGCTGGGTCTCCTGTGGGTCTCCCACGCCGACGTCGTCGGGCGCAGCATCGAGGAGAAGCAACACGTTGCCGAGACCAACGTCGACCTGCGGGTCACGACCGTGACGGTGGCCGCGGCGATGACGGTCGACAGCCCGTTGCTCGGGCAGGGACCGGGCGGGTTCGAGGCGGCCATGCCCCGGTTCGTTCCGGCGGGCACCACCGATGTGCAGCAGACCGTCGCGCACCAGATGTACCTCGACGTGAGCGCGGAGCTCGGCCTGATCGGGCTCGGCGCGTTCCTCGCCGTGCTGGTCTTCGGCACCCGCGGCGCGTTGCGCGCCCGATCGGTGCCGGATCGCCGCCGGCTGGCCGATGCCGTCATCATCGCGCTCTCCGGCACGCTGGTGTCCGCCTGCTTCCTCAGCGAGCAGTACTACCTGCCTATCTGGCTGCTCGTCGCTCTCGGCATCGCGCTCGAACCGGCACCCGTCGATCAGCACGGGGGGTCGTGACCGTGCGCGTGCTCCAGCTCGTCACCCAGGCCAGAGGAGGTCCGGTCGACCACGCCGTCGACCACGCCGTCGAGCTCGCCCGCCTCGGCCACGAGAGTCACCTGGTGGTGCCTCACCTCGTGAGCCAGGACGACCCTCCCGACGACCGGCTCGCTGCCACCGCTGACCTCGGCGTGCACGTCCACGCGGCCGGGATCAGCAGCAAGGTCGATCTGGCAGGTAACCATGCCTTCGCCGAGGTGGTCGCCAGGGTCCGACCCGACGTGATCCACCTCCAGGACCGGCGTGCCGGGCTCGTCGGCCGACTGCTCGCGGTGCGCCGGGGGGTCCCGTCCGTCTACACCCTGCACGGCGTGCCCGACGAGTTCGCGCGGCTGGTGCCGGGCAACCTTGCCGTCGCTCCGGCAGGAGTGCGCGACCGGTGGCAATACCTGTGGCTCGAGCGGCTGCTCGCTCGCGCGCCGCGCTCGATCGTGGTCACCCCTTGTGACGCCATGGCGCAGTACGCGCACGAGCACGTCGGCGTACCCGTCGATCGCGTGCGTACGGTGCCCAACGGCGTCGGCCCCAAATGGCTGTCCGGGAGCGGGCGACCGCGGCCGACGCTGGCCGGCCGGTCGGTCCGGGCGACCTGGCTCGGCGTCATGCAGCCCGTGAAGAGGGTCCCCGACCTGGTGCGAGCGGCGGCGCGGGTGCCGGACCTGGAGCTCGAGCTGGTCGGCGACGGCCCCGAGCGCGGGCGGATCGAGCGGACCGTCGCTGCGGCCGGGAGCACCGACCGGGTCCACTTCGCCGGCTACCGTCCCGACCCCAGGCCCTGCCTGCGCGACACCGACATCGCCGTGCTGTCCTCGGCTGCGGAGGCGTGTCCGATGGCCCTGTTGCAGGCGATGGCGTGCGGCGTGCCAGTCGTGGCCACCCGCGTGGGCGGAGTGCCCGAGATCGTCCGCAGCGGCGTCGACGGCATCCTCGTCGATCCGGGCGCGGAGGACCAGCTGGTCGCCGCGCTCTCGATGCTCACCTCGGACCCCGCACTCCGTCGCCGGCTCGGCCGGGCCGGACGGCGCCGGGTGGAGGAGCGGTTCGACGTGCGCACAAGTGCCCGCTCGTTGCTCACGATCTACGAGGGGCTGGCGACATGAAGGTGCTCACCGTCATCTCCGAGCTCGGCGTCGGCGGCGCCGAGGTCGTCGCAGTGACGCTCGCGTCCGCCGCGGCCGCTGACGGCCACGACGTCGTGGTCGCGAGCGGGCCCGGGCACCGGATCGAGCAGCTCGGCCCCGCCGGGGTCCAGCACCTTCCCGTCCCGCTCGTCGGCCGCCGACCGGTCGATCTCGCGCGCACCCTCGGGCGGCTGCGCTCGGTCGGCCAGGTCGACCTGGTGCACGCCCACAACCCCAAGGCGACGCTCCTCGCACGGCTGGCCGTCGGCCGAGACGTGCCGATCCTGACCACCCTCCACGGGGTGCCCACGGTGGAGCGGGCCCGGGCCGCGCGGGTCCTCCGGTGGGCCAGCGACCGGGTGGTCGCGGTGTCGCCGTACGTCGGTGACCGCCTCGCCCGCGACGGCTTTCCGGCCGCCCGGATCGAGGTCGTCAACAACGCCGTCGCGCCGCTGCCGCCGTACCCTCGGCGGCAGGCGCGCGCCGAGCTCGGCCTGGCAGACGACGCCGTCGTGGGTCTCTGCCTGGCCCGCATGGTCGACCAGAAGCGGCATGACCTGCTCGTCGACGCCTGGTCCTGGATCGGTGGGCCCGGTGTGCTGCTCCTGGCCGGCGACGGGCCGCGTCATGCCGAGGTCGCCGCGGCCATTGCGCGGCGGGGACTCGGACACCGCGTCCGCCTGCTCGGCGAGCGCTCCGACGTGCCGCGCCTGGTCGCCGCCAGCGACTTCCTCGTGCTGCCCACCGACTGGGAAGGTCTGCCGATCTCGGTCCTGGAGGCGCTCTCCGCCGGGCTGCCGGTCGTCGCGTCGCGGGTGCCCGGCCTGCTCGAGCAGTTCGCGGGCGCGGTGCGGTTCGTCGAGCCGGGCTCGGTCGCCTCGCTCGTCGAGGGACTGCACGAGGTCCTCGGCAGTCCGGCCGTCCGCTCCGGGTTGGCCGCGCGCGGCCGCATCGCGGCCGAGAGGTACGGCGCGGCCGCGATGGTCGCCCGTTACCGCGACATCTACGCACGCCTCGCCGGTTCGCCGACCGGTCAGCTGATGGGCACGGGAGGAATTCGATGAGTCCCTGGAACGAGAGTCGGCGGTCGATGTGGCTGCTCTATGCCGGATTGGTCTTCATCGTGGTCGCGGCCGTGTTGGGCTACCTCGCGCTCACCGGCGTGGTCGGAGACTACGACGATGACGACGGGCGCAGGCCCCGGGCCGATGTGTCCACCCCGTCCAGCACCCCGACGTCCGACCCGCAGCCCGCAGCGCTCGAGGTGGTCTCCTGGGGCCGTTCGAGCGGCCAGCTGGCGATCGTGGTCCGCAACAACTCGGGCCGGCACATCGACCGGGCGCGGCTGCGGATCACGGCTCGGGACGCCGACGGCGACGTCGTGCTGAAGAAGACCGGCACGCCGCGAGACGTCTGCTGCACGGTCGTCGGCCTGCCCCCGGACGGCGAGTTCGGCCTCTTCGCCGAGCTGGACCCCGGGGTCGGTCCCATCGCCGCGGTCGACGTGGAACCGCTGGAGGTCGGCGGCCGGCGGGCGGGCTCGGAACCGCAGGTGACGGTGCGCAAATCCGGGCTGCAGCGCTACGACGACGACACCGTCGTCACCGCCGTGGTCAAGGCGAAGGGGTGGCTCTCGGGCTACGTCGCCGTGCAGGCGATCCTGACCGATGCCGACGGGGACGTGGCCCAGGTGATCTCGGGTCGCTTCTATTGCTTCGAGCGAGGTCGGCCGCGCGAGGTCCGGCTCCATCTGTTCCACGCCATTCCCGATTCGCTGCGGCTCGACCGGGTCGTCGCCTTCCCGATCCCCATCGGCGTGACGCCTCATGTGCCCGGGAGGTGCAGCTGAATGGACGCCCTGAAGAGGCATCGCGAGGATCCCGGCCTGATCGTCTACGAGGCCAGCACCACCCGCGACGTGGAGCGGATCCGGCGCGAGGTCGAGGGGCGGCGGTGGGCGGCCCGCCACGGCATCCCGACCGCCGAGACCGTCGCCAAGGACCCCGACGATCGTGGCTGGTCAGCCGGAGGATCCGGGACGAGCCCGGCGAGCCGTCGACGTACGTCGCGGCGGCGCTCGACATGGCGCAGCGCATCCAGCGCCTGCCCCATCCGCGCTTCACGACGGCGGGCTCGACCTGGCGTGCGCCTCGGCGGTCACTACCGGTTCGGGTGCGGGACTGCTGCGCGCCGGCATCGGCTTGCCGACCTTTGTCGCCGCGCGCAGCGCCTACGAGCGGCTCGCCTGCGACACCACGCTGCACAACGACTACCACTGCGACAACGTGCTCAACACCACCGGCAGCCTCGGCCACGTCACGTGTCGACTGGGAGTTCACCGCCGTCGGTCCGCGATACCAGGACCTGGTCCGGTTCATCGTGGCCCTGCGCGACGGTCGTCGTTGCGCGCGATGCCTGGAATCGTGCTCGTCGACTCGGTGCCCCCCGCCGACCGGCCCGCAGTGGCGATCCAGTTGCGGTGGCTGGCCCTGCGCACCTACGCCAGCGAGGTCACCGTCTCGCCGCGGGTGCTGGACCCCGTCAAGTGCGCGCGACGTCGGGCGCGCTGGCTGGACGCGCACGAGTGGGCGGATGAGCTGTCACCGGCGGGGCCCGGTCGATGAGGAGGGCGACTCATGACTGACGCCTTGTAGCGGAGCGTCGCGGTCGGCGACGACGCGGTGGCCACGCTGGACCGGCTGGCGCCGTACATCGACCGGCGCAGCAGCGCCTTCTGCACGTCGTCCGCGTGGCTCGCCGCTGCCACCCGCCACCTTCCGGGGACGCCCGTCGCCGTCACGGTGCACTCCGCCGGCCAGCCGGTAGCGCTGGCCGCGCTCAACGTGGTGCAGCGACGGGGCGTCGCGGCGGGTCGAGCTGCTCGGTGGCGACCTCAACGACTACGGCCCGCTCTTCCACGACCACGCCGCGGCCGCGGTCGCGCTTGCCGAGGCCGTCGCCGGGTGGGTCCGCGAGCGGCGACGCTGGCAGCTCGCGCTGAGCCAGCTGGACGCGGGCGACCCGGTGCTGCCCGCGCTTGCGGAGCGGCTGCCCGGTGCGGTGGTGGAGCCCGGCCCGCCGATGCTGCAGATCGTCGGGGTCGGCACCGACTACCGGATCAGCCGCAACCGCCGGAAGAACGCCAACAACGCGACCAACCGCATCACGGCCGACGGTCGCGCGTGGGAGCGGGTCGTCGTCGACGACGCCGAGAAGCTGGAGCGGTGGCTGCCCGCGGTGATCGACCTGCGCCGCGGCCGCGATCACGCGGCCGGGCGCCGCAGCCACCTCGACGAGCCCGCGGTGCTCGCTTTCTACGAGGCCGTCGTTCGCGATGCCGTGCTGCGCGGCCGGGCGGGGATCAACCTGCTGGCGGTCGACGGCGGGTCGCCGGCTACTCCCTGGCGATGTACGACGGCACGGTGCACCGGCTCTTCGACGGCCGCGTGGCCGAGGACTTCCAGCGCTACCGCGGCGGGATGGTCTGTGACCTGATGGCGGTGACGCGGGCGGGCGAGGACCCGAGCGTGACCACCTTCGATTGGCTGCGCGGCATCACGCCGGCGAAGTTCGCCAACCACGAGGTGCGGCGGGTGGGACTGCGCGCCGCCTCCAGCGCCCTGGTCACCGTCGTCCAGGACTGGGAGGACGCCGCCCGGCGGCGGATCAAGGCGGCACTACCGGAGGCGGCAGTGCGCAAGCTCGTGGCGCGATGACCGCGACCGCGGAGAACCCGGACACGCTCCGCCGTACCGGCGCGGCGGTCCTCGCCCTCGGCGCGTCCGAGCTGCTCGGCAAGGTCGCGACGTTCGTCATGTTCCTCGTCCTGGCGCGGCTGCTCGACGTCGCCGACTTCGGTGTGCTCTCCTTCGGGCTGAGCCTGGGCCTGCTGCTGGCGGTGCTGTCCTCGCTCGGCCTCGACTCCCGCGTGGTCCAGCTCGGGAGCGCCCAGCCGGAGCTGCTCGACCGCTGCTACGGCGCGCTGGTGGCGATCCGGGCGCTGCTCTCGGCGGCGGTGATGGGCGTGACCACGGTGGTGCTCGTGCTCACGATGAGCGGCTCGGATGCGATCGCGGTCGCCCTGCTGGTGGCCAGCTGCCTTCTCGACACGTTCGTCGACGCCTCCCGGGCGGCGTGCGGTGCCCGGCAGCGACAGCAGCTCTCCGCCGTCGTACTGGTGGTGCAGCGGTTCGCGGCGCTCGCCCTGTCGGCCGGCGCCGTGGTCGTGACGGGGAGCGCAGCCCACGCCGCGCTGGGCTACTTCCTCGCGACCTGCGTGGGCGTGGTCGGGATGCACGTCGCGGCGCGACGGGCGGGTGCGCGACCGCGGATCCGCGGCAGCCATGCCGAGGCGAGGCTGGTCCTCCAAGCGGCGCCGGTCATGGGACTGGGCGCGATCGCCGCGATGGGGGTGTTTCGGCTCGACGCCGCGCTGATCGGGGTCATTCTCGGCATGGGGGCGGTCGGTGTCTACGGCGCGGGCTACCGGGTGTTCGAGTCGATCCTGTTCGTGAGCTGGACGCTGTCCCGCGTGTACATGCCGGTGATCGCGGCCCGGCCCGAGGACGCCGACCACGTGCGGGTGTGGGCGAGCCGTGCCCTGGTCATCGTGTGCGCGATCTACCTGCCGTACGGCGCGGTGTTGGCCCTGCATGGCGACGACCTCGTCGGGCTGCTCTTCGGCGCCGAGTACGCCCACGCGGGAATGCTGGTCGCGCTGGCGGCGGCGCCGCTGCTCTTCGGCATCGGCCACCTCGGGGCATCGGTGCTCCTGGCGCTGCGGCCCGACCCTGTCGTCCTGATGGCGAGCGTGGCGGCGCTGGTCGTCAACCTGGGCCTCAACCTGTGGTTGGTCCCGGTGTGGGGCGTGACCGCCGCGGCGCTCGCCACCACGCTCGCGTTCCTCGTGCAGTCGGTGATCCTGATGACCGCGCTGACCCGGATCACCGGCAGCATCGTGGCCGGGCGCGCACTGGCGGCGGTGGTGGTCGCGACCGGTGCCGCGGCACTCGTCTCGGTGGTGATCGCCGACGCGGTCTTCGCGTTCCTCGGCAGCGCCGTCGTGTTCCTGGTCGCGTGGCTGGTGGCGAGCCGGGTCTTCGACCCTCTCGGGTTCGCCGAGGTCCGGACGGTGCTGGCGTCGGCCGCTCACGCCGTAACCAGAAAGTCGGTTGTCACACTCATGCCCGCTGAGGCGTCATATGGGGGAATCCGAAATCTATGAAGGAGAAGCCCCCATGGACGCCCGACTGAACCTCTTCGAGAACCCGGTCGCGACGAAGTTCTTCAAGCGCCTCGCCGCTGCGAACCAGCCCGTCAGCCGAGTCGTCGCTGCCGCACGCGACCCAGGAGCTGATGAAGCTCCGCGCCAGCCAGATCAACGGCTGCGGCGTTTGCACCGACATGCACTCCAAGGACGCCACCGCGGCCGGTGAGACCCAGCTGCGCCTCAACCTGGTGGCGACCTGGCGCGAAGCCACGGTCTTCACCGAGGCTGAGCGAGCCGCGCTCGAGCTCACCGAGCAGGGGACCCGGATCGCCGACGCGTCTGTCGGCGTGACCGACGAGGTGTGGGAGCGCGCCGCGCAGCACTACGACGAGGAGCAGCTCGGGGCCTTGGTCTCGCTGATCGCCTCGATCAACGCGTGGAACCGGATCAACGTCATCACCCGCCAGCCGGCCGGCGACTACACGCCGGGTCAGTGGGGCTGAGCGGCATGACAGTGACCGAGATCCTGCGACCCGGAGACGACGGGTACGACGAGTCGGCGCGCGGGTTCATCGCCGCCGGCGAGCCCGCTCTCGTCGTCCGACCCAGGAACCCCGAGCGAGGTGGCGGAGGCCGTCGATCTCGCCGTACGCGACGACCTTGCGGTGTCCGTCCGTTCGGGTGGGCACAGCCTCGTGGGGCACAGCTCCAACACCGGCGGGATCGTGATCGACCTGCGCCATCTCGACGCGGTCGAGGTCCTCGACGCCGAGCGTCGACTCGTGCGGATCGGCGGTGGTGCCACGTGGAAGCGCGTGGCAGTCGCGCTCGCGCAGCGTGGTTGGGGGCTGACGTCCGGCGACACGACGAGCGTCGGTGTCGGTGGACTCACCCTCGGTGGCGGCATCGGCTGGATGGTGCGCCGGCACGGCCTCACCATCGACAACCTGCAGAGCGCGCGGGTGGTGACGGCCGATGGTCGGTTGCTGACCGCGTCCGCCGATGAGAACCCGGATCTGTTCTGGGCGCTGCGTGGCGGTGGCGGCAACTTCGGCGTGGTCGTCGACTTCGACTTCGTCGTCCACGAGACCTCGACGGTTCACTACGGCGCGATCACCTACAGCCTCGACAATCCGGTCGACCTGTTCACGAGGTGGCGGGACGCGATGCGCGCGGCGCCCGACGAGCTGTCCAGCACGCTGGCGCTGGTGCCTCGGTTCCCCGGTGCGCCGGCGATCGCCCAGGTGCTGGTCTGCTACGCCGGAGATCCCGGTGCGCCGTTGTCCGAGGCGGATGCGGCGATCGAGCCGCTGCTGGAACTGGGCACGGTCACCGAGGCGACCATCACCGAGCGGCGGTACGCCGAGATCCTGGAGGACCCGATGCGGCCGCCCGGCATCCGGCCGTTCGGGCGCAACATCCTGGTGTCCTCCCTCGACGACGACGTCATCGAGGCGGCGGTCGCGGCCCATCAGGGAACGGCGCCCACCGCCATCGCCGTGCGCAGCCTCGGGGGCGCGTTCGGCCGGGTGCCGTCCGAGGCCACGGCGTTCGCGCATCGCGACGCCGAGGCGATGATCCTCTGCGCGGTGCTCCTGCCGGAGACGACGCCGGAGGCCGAGGTGGCGGCGGCGCTGGAGCCGTGGGGCCCGGCGGCGGCTCTGGGCACCGGGACGTACACCAACTTCCAGGGCTCGGCCACGGCGGAAGACGTCGCCGCGGCGTACCCACCGGCCACGCTCGCCCGGCTGGCCGAGGTGAAGCGGACCTACGACCCCGGCAACGTGTTCGCGCTCAACCACAACATCGAGCCGATGGCCGGGGAGTCGATAGCCGTCTAGAGCGCCATCCCGGCACGGGTATCCCGCGAGTACCGTGCCGGGATGGCTCTCCCCAGGCGCTTGCTGACCGCTCGTCCTCACTGTCGCGCTGCTGGTGCCCGTGTCGTTCGCGCCCGCGCCAGCCGACGTCGTCAGCCGCCCCGACCTCAAGGTGACCGACGGGTCGGCGCGACTGTCCGGCACCCACGCCGAACGGGTCAAGGGCAACTTCACGGTGAAGAACGCAGGCAGCCTGCCGGCCAAGGCGTCGAGGGCGGACGTGCAAGCCAGGGTCGACGGAAAGTGGCGGTACGTCACCGAGCTGCGGATCCTTCCGTTGGGCGCCAAGAAGACCGCCAAGTACGCGTTCAACACCGCGCGCCCCGAATTCATCGGGATCGGTCGACACTCCGTCCGGGTCTGCCTGGACGTGAAGAAGAAGATCCGTGAGGTCCGAGAGGGCAACAACTGCCGCAGGCTCGGCACCCTGGTTCTCGAGCTGCAGGAGCACGAGGACGTCCAGTACCAGCCCGACGACCGGTTCTTCCACGGGTTCCCGGGCGGCGGCTACTACGGCTGGGTCCCCGAGGGGTACGACGACACCGACGCCACCCCGAGCGCGCTGTTCGTGTGGCTGCACGGCTGCGGGGGAAAGAGCGAGTTCGACATCTACAGCTTCCACGCGCCGCCGGCCGACGACTACATCACGATCGCGCCCGGCGGTCGGGAGGGCGGCTGCTGGCGCACTCCGCAGACGGGACCTGGCGACGAATCCCTCGTCATTGCCGCGATCCAGGACGCGGCACGGCACTTCAGCATCGATCCCGGACGGGTCGTGCTCGGCGGGTACTCCTCGGGCGGGGACCTGTCCTACCGGACCGCCTACCTGTACTCCCACGCGATCGACGCCGTTCTCGCTGCCAACAGCGCGCCGTTCCGCGACACCGGGCTCACCGAGCAGGAGGCGCTGGACGCAGCGACCGGAAGGTTCCGCGTCGCCCACCTGGCGCACACCGAGGATGGCACCTATCCGATCGCGCTGGTGCGGTCCCAGCTACAGGTGCTGGAGGACAACGACTTCCCGGTGACCAGGTTCGAGCGGCCGGGCGACCACTACGACGAGCAGACGAATCCGGACATCCAGACCGACCTGCTGCCCCTGGTCGATCCCTAGGTCAGCCGCTCGGCTTCACCGACAGCACCGGGCAGGTCGCCTCGAGGATCACCCGCTGGGCGACGCTGCCCATGAGCAGCTTGCCTACGGCCGTGCGATGCCGGACGCCGATCACGATCATCTCGGCGTTCGCGTCCTCCGCGGCCATGATCAGCTGGTCGGGGACGTCGGCGCCCATGCCCTGCCGGACCTCTGCCTCGACGTCGAGCCCGGCGAGCTCGGCGCGCAGCTCCTCGATCCGTGGCCGCTCCGGCGAACCGCTCGTCCACGTAGGCGTCGCCGCGGGTCGCGTTCATCACGAGCAGCGGCAGGTCGCGCAACCGCGCCTCCGCGACGCCGCGGTCGAGCGCCGCCGCGCCGTACTCGTTCGGGGTCCAGGCCACCACGATCGCGCTCATCGGACGCTCATCTCCTCGGTCTTCGTCGGTTCCTCGGGCGCCGGGCGGACCCGGCGCATCAGCAGCGGTCCGGCTACGGCGAGTGCGACGATCGCATAGACGATGACCGCGAGCGGCTCGTTGACCAGCCCGGACGCGTCGCCACCGGAGATCGCCAACGCCTCACGGAACCGTTGCTCCATCAGCGGTCCGAGGATGACGCCGAGGATCAGCGGCAGCACGGGGAGCCCGAACCGGCGCATCATGAACCCGAGCAGCCCGAACACGAGCAGCAGGAAGACGTCGAACGGCTGCTGGTTGGTGCTGTAGGCGCCCAGCGCGGCGAAGAACAGGATGCCGGCGTAGAGCTGCGGGCGCGGGAGCTGCAGCAGCTTGGCCCACAACGGCGCCAGCGGCAGGTTGAGCAGCAGCAGCATCGCGTTGCCGATCAGCAGGCTCGCCAGCAGCGTCCACACCAGGTCGGGCTGCTCCGTCATCAGCTGCGGGCCGGGCTGCATCCCGAACTGCTGCAGAGCGGCGAGCATGATCGCGGCGGTCGCCGTCACCGGCAGACCGAGCGCGAGCAGCGGCACGAAGCTTCCGGCCGCGGACGCGTTGTTCGCGGCCTCGGGACCGGCGACGCCCTCGATCGCGCCCTTCCCGAACTCGTCGCCCTTGCGGGCCAGGCGCCGCTCCAGGAGGTAGGAGAGGAACGTCGGCGTCTCGGCGCCGCCGGCCGGCACCGCGCCGAACGGGAAGCCGATCGCGGTGCCGCGCAGCCACGGCCGCCAGGAGCGGCCCCAGTCGTCGCGACCCATCCAGGGCTGCCCGACCGGGGTCACCTCGAGGGGCGTCCGCCGCATGTGCGCCGCCACCCAGAGCGCCTCGCCGATCGCGAAGATCCCGACCGCGACGACCACGATGTCCAGCCGGTCCGCCAGCAGCGGCTGGTCGAAGCTGAGCCGGGGCTGTCCGGTGTTGAGGTCCATGCCGACCAGCCCGATCGTCAGCCCCAGGAAGAGCGCGATGAAGCCACGCAGCTTCGAGGAGCCGAGGACGCTGGTGACCAGCACCATCGACAGCACCATCACGGCCAGGTACGACGGAGCGCCGATCTCGACGGCGATGTCGGCCAGCGCCGGGGCCAGGACCGCGACCAGGAGAGTGCCGATGGTGCCGGCGATGAACGACCCGATCGCCGCGGTTGCGAGGGCCTGCGCCGCTCGTCCGCGCTTGGCCATCTTGTTGCCCTCGATGGCGGTCATCACCGACGCCGACTCACCGGGGGTGTTGAGCAGGATCGAGGTCGTGGAGCCGCCGTACATCCCGCCGTAGTAGATGCCGGCGAACATGATGAACGCGGGCACCGGCTCGAGGGTGTAGGTGACCGGCAGCAGGAGCGCGACGGCCATCGCGGGCCCGATGCCGGGCAGCACCCCGATGAAGGTGCCGAGCATGACGCCGATCAGCGCGTAGAGCAGGTTCTCGGGAGTGGCGGCGGCCGCGAGGCCGTCCCAGAGCAGTCCGAAGCTGTCCATCAGAGCACCCCGTCCAGCACGCCGGGGGAGAGCGGGATGTCGAGGCCGGAGTAGAAGAGGTACCAGCTGCCGACGGCCAGCACGACACCGACGAGCGCGTCGCGGGCGAGGTTGCGACTGCCGAGCGCCCAGGCCGCGCCGGCGAACAGCACCGCGCCGGTGATCGCCCAGCCCAGCCAGCCGACGGTGGCGATCGTGAACACCAGTACGCCGACGAGCTTGAGGACCGTGGTCCAGTCGGCCCGGACCGTGAGGTCGACGTCCTCGCCGGCCTCGGCCTCGGGCACGTCGCCACGGGCCGTGGCGAGCGCCAGCAGCACGGCCAGGACGACGAGCACGGTCCCGATCACGTAGGGGAAGGCGCGGGGGCCGACGGGGTCGCCGAACCCGACCGTGAGGGTCGAGGCGTCGTAGACCGTGTAGGCGCCGACGACGCCGAGCAGGGCGGCGACGCCGTACTGCGCTTTGTCGGTGCGGGTGGTCGTGGTCGTCATAGCAGGCCCAGCTCCTTCAGGGTGTCCGCGACCCGGGCGTCCTGTTCCTCCAGGTACGCCGTGAACTCGTCACCGGTCGTGAATGCGTCGATCCATCCGTTGTCCTCGAGCGCCTGCTTGCCAGCCGGGGCTGTCGTGCATCTCCTCGAGGTAGCCGATCAGCTCCTCGCGGCGCTCCTCGGAGATGTCCGGGGGCGCGAAGACGCCGCGCCAGTTCTTGAAGACCAGGTCGATGCCGGACTCGGTGAGCGTCGGCACGTCCTTGACCGCCTCCGTCTCGAGCCGCTCCTCGCCGGACACGGCGAGGACGCGGAGCTCGCCGGCCTCGATCTGTCCCTCGAACTCGCCGACCCCGGAGAACCCGACCTCGATCTTGTTGCCCAGCAGGGCGCTGGTCAGCGGTCCGCCGCCGTCGTACGTCACGAACCGGACGTCCTTCGGGTCGATGCCGACGGTGCTGGCGAGCTGCATCGGGAAGAGGTGGTCGGGGCCGCCGGGCGACGAGCCGCCGCCGACGGTCACCGAGTCCGGGTCCTGCTTCCACGCCTTGACGAAGTCGTCGATGGTCTTGAACGGTGAGTCGGCGGGTACCAGCACGCCCTCGAGGTCCTCGATCAGGAGGGCGAGGGGAGTGGCGTCCTGCATCCGCGTGTCGACGCCGAAGGAGTAGAGCGATCCGACCACGCCGAGGCCGGCGGTCATCATCGTGTGCTCGTCGCCCTCGGAGTTCATCAGCTTGGTCATCGCGACCGAGCCGCCGGCGCCGACGATGTTCTGCACCTCGAAGTCGCCGCCGGTGATGCTCGAGTCCTCCATCACCGCGACGGCCGCGCGCCCGGTCTGGTCGTACCCGCCGCCGGGACTGTTGGGGATCAGCATGGTGATGTCCCTGCTCTGCGCGCCGCTGGTGACGCCGCACGCGGATGTCAGGACGGCCACGAGCGCGACTGCCGTAGTGGCGGCCAGTCCTCTCGTCCATCCGGGTGACATGGGTCCTCCTGGTCCTTGGAAGTGCTCGGAAACGCGATGACCTGAGGGTGTTGGATGGGTGTGGCCCTCGTCACTGTTGAGGAACCAAAGGAGGTTGTGGAACTTGTGGTCCCGCGGCCGCGGCCTCCGTGGCGTGTTCGCCCGGCCGACCCTGGCCGGGCAGTTCCTCGCGCTCCAGGTGACGGTGCTGCTCGTCGCGCTCGCTGTCGCGAGCGTGGTCGCGCTACGACAGGGTGAGGCCGACTTCCGCGACGAGCGCGGCGCCCCGCTGCGGGCCGCGGCGCAGGACCTGGCCAACCTCGAGGTCGTCCGCGAACAGGTCACCGCGCGACCGGTGCCGGCGTCGATGTCGGCGCTCGCTCAACAGTTCCAGGATCGCGCCGAAGCTACTTCGGTGCTCGTGAGCGGCGTCGACGGCCGGGTGGTGTTCGGTGCTCGGCCGGATGATGCGGGTGAGGAGATCTCGCTGCGGACCGAGGCCGGCGAGCGGGTGCGGACCTGGACCGGCGACCTCGACGTCGACGGTGAGCACTCGATCGCCGTCCAGGTGCCGCTCTACGCGCCGGATGTACCGGGTGAGCAGCCGCGCCTCGTCGGCTTCGTGATGGTTGCCGACACCTACCCCTCGGTCGCCGACCGGGCGAGGGAGCTGCTGCCCGACCTGTTCACGTTCCTCGGCATCGGGCTCGGCCTCGGGCTGCTCGGTGCCTGGCTCCTGGCCCGGCTGATCAAGCGGCGGACCCGCGGACTGGAGCCGGCCGAGATCGCGGCTCTCGCCGATCAGCGCGAGGCTCTGCTGCACTCGATCCGTGAGGGTGTCGTCGCGGTGGCCACCGACGGCACGGTCACCGTGCTGAGCGACAGCGCCCGCGACCTTCTCGGGCTGCCCGAGTCGGCAGTGGGCCGCCGGGTAGACGAGCTCGACCTCGATCCCGGGCTGCGGGCGGCTCTGGTCGGGGACGACGAGGTGCAGGACCGGGTGGTGGTGCTTGCCGGGCGGGTAGTGGTGCTCAACCGCAACCGCGTGCTCAACCACGGCCGCCAGGTGGGGACGGTGACCACGCTGCGCGACCGCACCGAGCTGATGGCGATGCAGAGCGAGCTGACGGCGCGCGAGAGCATCACCGAGACGCTGCGCGCGCAGACCCACGAGTTCAACAACCAGCTGCACACGATCTCGGGGCTGGTCCAGCTCGAGGAGTACGACGAGGTGTCGCGGGTGATCGGAGCGCTCACCCGACGCCGCGCCGAGATCAACGAGGCCGTGACGAAGCAGGTGCAGGACCCGGCGGTCGCCGCGCTGCTGGTCGCGAAGGTGAGCCTCGCCGCCGAGCGCGGCGTGGAGATCGTGCTCGCCGAGGACGATCCGTTGCCCCGGTTGGATCCCGAGCTGTCCGCGGACGTCGGCACCGTGCTCGGCAATCTGGTCGACAACGCTGTCGACGCGACCGTGGCCGCTGGGGGCGACCGGATCGACGTACGGCTGGTGATGGAGGTGGGAGAGGTCGTCGTGCGGGTGGCCGACACCGGCGCCGGGGTGCCGGAGTCTGCGGCAGGCGAGGTCTTTCGCCGTGGTTTCACCACCAAGCCTCGTAGTGGACGCCGACGTGGGCGGCCGCGGGGTCGGCCTGGCGCTCGTGCAGGTGGTCTGTGAGCGACGGGGTGGCGAGGTGTCTCGGTGCACAATGACGCCGGCGCCGTGTTCACCGCGGTGCTGCCGGTGTCGGGTGGAGGAGCGCGATGACCGATCGCACAGTGCTGGTGGTTGACGACGACTTCATGGTCGCCTCGATCCATATCCGGTTCGTGGAACGCATCGCCGGGCTTCACGGTCGTGGGCACGGCCGCCACTGGCCAGGCGGCGCTCGACGAGATCGAGCGGCTCCGTCCCGACCTGGTGCTGCTCGACGTCCACCTGCCCGACATCACCGGGATCGAGGTGCTGCGCACCCTGCGCGCCGCGGGCAACCAGGTCGGCGTGGTGATGGTGACCGCCGCGCGGGAGGCCGACACCGTGCGCGCGGCCTCTGCCGGGGGAGCGGCGCACTACGTGGTGAAGCCGTTCGAGTTCGACGACCTACGGGTGCGCATGGAGGCCTGGCGCGTGGCCGAGGAGGCGCTCGGCGAGGAGTCACCCGCCCAGCGCGATATCGACGCGGTGTTCACTCCCGTTGTCGCCGGGCCGCCGAAGGCACTGCCGAAAGGGCTCAGCGTCCCCACCGCCGACTCCGTGCTCTCCGTGCTGGGGGAGGGCGTCGAGGTGTCGGCGAGCGAGTGCGCGGACCGCGTCGGGATCTCGCGGGTTTCGGCTCGCCGCTACCTCGAGCACTTCGTGGAGGCCGGGCAGGCCACCGTGCGGCTGCAGTACGGCGGCGGCCGACCCGAGCGGCGCTACCGGCGTCCTGAGACCTAGGCGCAGAGCCCGGCGGCCAGCCGCTCGTCGTCGTCGGAGCTGTCACCGCTCGAGCCTCCGGTGCCGGACGAGGACTCCGGGCCGGCCGTCGTACCGACCGGGTCGTCGGCGCTCAGGCTGTTCTCGCTGAAGTCCTGGCCGAGCGGCTGGTCGTTGCGGATCCGCTGCCACAGGTTCTCGGCCTCGGCGGTCCAGATCAGCCGGTTGGGGTCGGGTTCGTACTCTTCGAACGGCACCGTGACGAACTTGATGTGCGCCAGGCCGGTGTCGCTGAACTGGCCGGCCAGGTCGGTGAGCGCCCCGAGGGAGTCGAGGTCCTCGTCGACGGCGATCGACTGGGTGGCCGCGTCGAGGAACGAGTAGATCCGATCGGGCCGCGACAGGGTGCCGGCGGACATCACCTTGTTGACCATCGAGGCGATGAACGCCTGTTGCCGCTTCATCCGGCCGATGTCGCCGGTGACGGAGAGCACGTGGCGCTCGCGCACGTAGTTGAGGGCCTCCTGCCCGGAGAGCTCCTGGGTGCCGGCGTCGAGGTGGATGTTGCGCTCGTCGTCGTCGACCTCCTTGGGGATGCACACCTCGACGCCGTTGACCGCGTCGACCATGTCCTTGAACCCGTTGAAGTCGATCGTGACGAAGTGGTTGATGTAGATACCGGTCAGCGCTTCGACGGTCTGGATCGTGCACTGCGCGCCGCCGACGGAGAACGCAGTGTTGAACATCGTCGCGGTCTCCCCGGGGATCGTCTCGCCGCCGACCTCGCAGTCGGGCCGGTCGACGACGGCGTCGCGGGGCAGGCTGACGCCGTACGCGTCCTTCCGATCGGCCGAGACGTGGATCAGGATCGTGGTGTCGGAGCGTTCGTCGGTCGGCCCCTCGGACTCGAGGTCGTTGGCCTCGCCCTCGCGGGAGTCCGAGCCCATCACCAGGATGTTGAGCGGTCCCTCCTCACCCACATCCTCGGGCGGCTCGATGCTGTGGCTGATCTCCTCGCCGTCGCCGATGTTGCCGTTGAGCTGCTGGTATCCGATGACGACGGCGACCGCCGTGAGCACGGCGAGGATGAGCTGGCTCGACAGAATCACCCGACGCACCGTGTTGCGGTGGTGGGGCTCCATCGGCTCGCTATCGTCGGACATCGATCCATCATCGCTCACCGTTGGTACCCGACATCGTGTCGACCGCTCTGACCATCGCCTCGAGTGTCGGCCAGTCCGGCTGCGCCTGGGTCACATCATCGGGCCAGTCCTCGACCACTCCGAGGGCCCATTCGGCCCATCGGTCGACCAGTTGCTGGAACTCGAGGATGAATTGGCCGGCGATGAGGAGCCAGGGCAGCCGCTCCGGGAACGGTCCGGTCCCTTCGAGGTAGCCCCGCGGAATCTCTCGGCCGTCGACCGCCTGGTCGCGCGCCCAGTCACGGGTCCGCTGCAGCGTCGCCATCAGGTCGCCGCGCGACCCATGCTCGGCGAAGAAGACCTTGATCAGCGACTCGAACTCGACCTGCGGCCCACCTCCCGGGGTCGGCACCCATGCGGCCATCGCGCGCCGGCCCTTGGCCGTGATCGTGTACGTCGTCCTGGGCCGCCGGCCCACGGTCTCGGTCGAGGCCCGCGCGAGCCCATGGGCGACCAGCTTCTTGGGCTCCTCGTAGAGCTTGCTCTGCGCGCGGGGCCAGAACCTGCCGAGCGCTCGCTCCATCTGCTGGGCGAGCTCGTAGGTGGACCACGGGCGGACCGCGAGCAGGCCGAGGATCGCGTACGACGTCGGCGTGAGATCGCTGGGTCTTGTTTTCGGTCTTGACATCTCTTCCCTCCGGAGAGCATCATCATATACTCCCAAAGGGAGTATACGGGTCGGAGGCGCAACGATGATGGCAATGCGAGTAGCGAACGAACAGATGGCCGCGGCCTGGGACGGCCCGGACGGTGAGCACTGGGCAACGCATGCCACCCACTACGAGCGGGCGTCTCTGAGGCACTGGGATCGGCTGGTCGAGACGGTCTCCATCCCGATAACCGCCTCGGTCGCCGATGTCGGCTGTGGCACCGGCCGGTCCACCCGCGACCTGGCCCGGATCGCCACGGAAGGCCAGGTGCTCGGCCTCGATCTGTCCTCCCGAATGCTGGAGCGCGGTCGGGAGGTGGCCGCCGCCGAGGGACTGACCAACGTCAGTTTCGAGCAGGGCGATGCCCAGGTGCATCCGTTCCAACCAGCCGCCTTCGAACTGGTGACCAGTGTGTTCGGCGCGATGTTCTTCGGCGATCCGGTGGCGGCGTTCAGCAACCTCCGCACCGGTCTCCGTCCCGGAGCAACTCTGGCCCTGCTCACCTGGCGCGAGCTCGCGCGCAACGAGTGGCTCTACGGGCTGCGGACGGCTCTCGCCATGGGTCGCGAGCTGCCCGAGCCGCCCGTCGGCGCCCCCGGACCCATGGGGCTGGCAGACGCCGGGCAGGTTCAGCAGATCCTTACCGAAAGTGGCTTTGTCGGAGTGGACCTCGAGTCCGTCGACGAGCCCATGGAGCTCGGTCGCGACGCCGATGATGCTTTCGCGTTCGTCAGCACCTTCGGCTTCACCCGGGGGCTGCTGCAGGACCTGGACAGCGACCAGGCGGAGGTCGCGCTCGGCAACGTGCGCCGCCTGATCGACGAGCGCGAGACCCCTGACGGCGTACTGCTCGGGACGTCGGCCTGGCTGGTCACCGCACGCGTGCCGGAGTAGCCGCACGGTGGTGTCCGATTCCCGCGAGATTGTGTCGGTGGGGTCGGTCATGATGGACGCATGCAGACCCTGGACCCCGAGACCTGTTACCGGGCGCTGAAGTCCCGCGACCGTCGCTTCGACGGCGTCTTCTACTGCGCGGTTCGCACCACCGGGATCTACTGCCGGCCGTCGTGCCCGGCCAGGACCCCGGGGTTCCACAACGTCACGTTCCATGCCAGCCCGGCCTCGGCCCAGGCGGCCGGCTACCGCGCGTGCAAGCGCTGCCTGCCGGACGCCACTCCGGGCAGCCCCGACTGGGACGTCGCGGCGACCGCGGCCGGTCGGGCGATGCGGCTGATCTCCGACGGCGTCGTCGACCGAGAAGGCGTCGAAGGGCTGGCCCGGCGGGTCGGCTACACGCCACGCCACCTGTCCCGGATGCTCACCGCCGAGCTCGGCGCCGGCCCGCTGGCGCTGGCCCGCGCGAAGCGCGCGCAGACCGCGCGGGTGCTGATCGAGACCACCGACCTCTCCTACGCCGACGTCGCGTTCGCGGCCGGCTTCTCGAGCGTCCGGCAGTTCAACGAGACCGTGCGCGAGGTGTACGCCGCGACGCCCACCGCGCTGCGCGGCCGGCGCGGAGGCCAGGCCGGACGCGGCGTGGTGACCGTGCGGCTGGCGGTGCGGACGCCGTTCGCGGGCATGCCACTGCTGGACTTCCTGGCCACCCGGGCGATCCCCGGAGTCGAGACCGCAGGGCCCGGCTGGTACGCCCGCACCCTCGCGCTGCCGCATGGGTCGGGCACCGTGCGGCTCGACGTACCCGATGTGCTGGAGCCGGGCCAGACGGCATTCGTGAAGGCGACGCTGACCCTCGAGGACCTGCGCGACACGACCTCCGCGACCGAGCGCGCCCGCCGGCTGCTCGATGCCGACTGCGACCCGCTGGCGGTGGCCGACGCGTTCGTCGGTGACCCGGTGATCGGCCCGCTGGCCCGGCGGCACCCCGGCCTGCGCGTGCCGGGTCACGTCGACGGCAACGAGCTCGCGGTCCGCGCCGTGCTCGGCCAACAGGTCAGCGTCGCCGGCGCGCGTACGGCGGCTGCGCGGCTCACCGAGAGGTTCGGCCGGCCGATCGCGCAGCCCACCGAGGGCCTGACGCACCTCTTCCCCGATGTCGGCACCCTGGCCGCGCTCGACCCGGAGGAGCTGCCGATGCCGCGGTCGCGCGGCCGGGCGCTGATCGGGCTCGTGCGCGGCGCTGGCCGACGGCTCCTTGGCTCTCGACCGCGGACCCGACCGCGACGACGTCCGCGCTCAGCTGCTCGACATCCCGGGCATCGGGCCGTGGACCGCCGACTACATCGCGTTCCGAGCGCTCGGCCACCCCGACGTCTTCCTCCCCACCGACCTCGGCACCCGGCACGCGCTCACGGCCCTCGGGCACGACCCCGCGCGCGCCGCCGAGCTGGCCGAGCGATGGCGACCCTGGCGCTCCTACGCGCAGATGCACCTATGGCAGACCCTGACCCCCACCCCCGAGGAGACCTGACATGTGGACCCTGATGAACTCACCCGATCGGCGAGCTGCGCATCGTCGAGCACGACGGCGCGATCACCCAGATCGAGTTCACGCCGTTCCGCGAGAGCGACGGCCGCCCGCGCGGCGACCGTGACGACCAGCACCCGGTGCTCGTCGAGGCCAGCCGTCAGCTGGCGGCGTACTTCGACCGCGACCTGAAGGAGTTCGACCTGCCGCTCGCCCCGCTAGGGCAGCGAGTTCCAGCAGCTGGTCTGGGAGCAGCTGCGCGGCATCGGCTACGGCGAGACCGCGTCGTACGGCGAGATCGCAGCGCGGCTCGGCAAGACCAACGCCGCGTCCCGCGCGGTCGGGCTCGCCAACGGTCGCAACCCGATCCCGATCGTGATCCCGTGCCACCGCGTGATCGGCGCCAACGGCACCCTCACCGGCTACGCCGGCGGCCTCGACCGCAAGCAGACCCTGCTCGGGCTCGAGCAGGACGCCCTGTTCTGAGGCGTCGCACCGGGCGTAGGAATCCCTGGCGACCCAGGGATTCCTGACGCTTGCCTGGGCGCTGCAACACCCAGGAAGTCGCAGACTTCCCTGGCGACCCAGGGGATTCCTGCCGGCCTGGTGCTACTCGGCAGCGGCGCGACGCAGCGACTCGGAGAGCCGCTCCGCGGCAGCGAGTACGGCGGGAGCGTGCATCCGGCCGGGCTGACGCGAGAGTCGCTCGAGCGGGCCGGAGACGGAGACGGCGGCGATGATCTTGCCGCCGGGGGAGCGGACGGGGGCGGACACCGAGGCGACACCCTGCTCGCGCTCGCCGACGGACTGCGCCCAGCCGCGACGGCGGATGCCGGAGAGGGCAGCGGCGGAGAACGCGGCGTTCTGGAGGCCGCGGTGCATCCGCTCCGGGTCCTCCCAGGCCAGCAGCACCTGCGCGGCCGAACCGGCCCGCATGGTCAGCTGGGAGCCGACCGGGATGGTGTCCCGCAGACCCGAGGGTCGTTCGGCGGCCGCGACGCAGACGCGGTGCTCACCCTGGCGCCGCCAGAGCTGCGCGGACTCGCCGGTGATGTCGCGCAGCCGCGCGAGCACCGGCCCGGCGGTGGCGAGCAGTCGGTCCTCGCCGGCCGCGGCGGAGAGCTCGGCGAGCCGGGGGCCGAGCACGAACCGGCCCTGCATGTCGCGTGCGACGAGCCGGTGGTGCTCCAGCGCGACGGCCAGCCGGTGGGCGGTGGGGCGCGCCAGCCCGGTGCCGGCGACCAGGCCGGCCAGGGTGGCAGGCCCGGACTCGAGAGCGGTCAGCACGAGGGCGGCCTTGTCGAGCACGCCCACGCCGCTTGAGTTGTCCATATGGCAATACTGCCGTCTCACTCCATGGGATGCAAGAGGTAGCCTGTGTGACCTAGTCGAGGCGCGAGGGGAGCGCCACGGTTGCACACGAAGGAGTGAGCAGATGTCGAACCGGGCCAGGACCCTGTCGGAGAAGGTCTGGGACGCGCACGTCGTCCGAGCCACCGAGGGTGAACCGGACCTGCTCTATATCGATCTCCACCTCATTCACGAGGTCACCAGCCCCCAGGCGTTCGACGGCCTGCGCCTCGCCGGCCGGACCGTACGCCGTCCCGACCTCACGCTCGCGACCGAGGACCACAACGTCCCCACCCTCGACTGGGACAAGCCGATCGCCGACCCGGTCTCCAAGACCCAGGTCGAGACGCTGCGTCGCAACTGCGAGGAGTTCGGCGTCCGCCTGCATCCGCTCGGCGACGTCGAGCAGGGCATCGTCCACGTCGTCGGACCCCAGCTCGGCCTGACCCAGCCCGGGATGACGATCGTGTGCGGCGACTCGCACACCAGCACCCACGGCGCGTTCGGCGCGATCGCGTTCGGCATCGGCACCTCCGAGGTCGAGCACGTGCTCGCCACCCAGACGCTGATGCAGGCCAAGCCCAAGACGATGGCGGTCACCGTCAACGGCAGCCTGCCCCCGGGCGTCACCGCGAAGGACCTCGTCCTCACCCTGATCACCCACACCGGCACCGGTGGCGGCCAGGGCTACATCGTCGAGTACCGCGGCCCGGCCATCCGGGAGCTCTCCATGGAGGGCCGGATGACGATCTGCAACATGAGCATCGAGTGGGGCGCCAAGGCCGGACTGATCGCGCCCGACGAGACCACGTTCGAGTACATCAAGGGCCGCCCGGAGGCGCCCAAGGGCGCCGACTGGGACGCCGCGGTCGCCCACTGGAAGACGCTGGTCACCGACGACGACGCCGAGTTCGACGAGGAGATCGTGCTCGACGCCTCGGTGATGACGCCGTTCGTCACGTGGGGTACCAACCCCGGCCAGGGCGTGCCGCTGGGTGGCGCGGTGCCGACCCCCGCCGAGTTCGACGACCCGCAGGACCGGATCGCCGCCGAGAAGGCGCTGGAGTACATGGCGCTCGAAGCCGGCACTCCGATGCGCGAGGTCAAGGTCGACACCGTGTTCGTCGGTTCGTGCACCAACGGCCGGATCGAGGACCTGCGGCTGGCCGCCGAGATCATCAAGGGCCGGCAGGTCGACCCCGACACGCGACTGCTCGTCGTACCGGGTTCGGTGCGGGTGCGGATGCAGGCCCAGGACGAGGGCCTCGACGTGATCTTCAAGGAGGCGGGTGCCGAGTGGCGCGGCGCCGGCTGCTCGATGTGTCTGGGCATGAACCCCGACACCCTCCAGCCCGGGGAGCGCAGCGCCTCCACGTCCAACCGCAACTTCGAGGGCCGGCAGGGCAAGGGTGGTCGCACCCACCTGGTGTCGGTGCCGGTCGCGGCCGCCACCGCCGTGCGCGGCACCCTGTCCTCGCCCGCCGACCTGCCGCCGCTCGCGCAGGCCCAGACGCAGGGAGCCTGACATGGACAAGTTCTCGAGCCACACCGGCGTCGGCGTCCCGTTGCGTCGCAGCAACGTCGACACCGACCAGATCATCCCCGCGGTCTACCTGAAGCGAGTCACCCGCGACGGGTTCGAGGACGGACTGTTCTCGGCCTGGCGCAACGACCCGGCGTTCGTGCTCAACAACGAGGTGTACGCCGCCGGCTCGGTGCTGGTCGCCGGACCCGACTTCGGCACCGGCTCGTCGCGCGAGCACGCGGTCTGGGCACTGCAGAACTACGGCTTCCGAGTAGTCATCTCGCCGCGCTTCGCCGACATCTTCCGCGGCAACGCCGGCAAGTCCGGACTGCTCGCGGCGCAGGTCGACGAGAAGGTCGTCCAGCGACTGTGGGACCACCTCGAGGAGACACCCGGTGCCACCGTCACCGTCGACCTCGAGTCGCGCACGGTGCGCGCCGGTGAAGGTCCCGACGCGATCGAGGACTCCTTCGACATCGACGACTACACGCGGTGGCGCTTGCTCGAAGGACTAGACGACATCGGCATCACCCTCGGTCACGACGATCTCATTGCGTCGTACGAATCCGAGCGTCCGAGCTGGAAGCCAGCGACTCTCTAGTCGCGTCGACGATCGAGATTTCCCTTACCTGGTTGGGGATTCTCGATCTGCGCGAGTTCCAGAACCGCAACGCACGCACTCCAATCGGCGTGAATGACGCGAAGGAAAAGTTCGCGAATTCCCGCGCGTGGTGATTGTGACCACCGCTACGAATGCCTAGCGTGCGTTGAAGAAAGTCGAGCAACGGCTCGGCACTAACGGTTCATTGGAAGGGAAGCTAGTGAACAAGTCTCAGCTCATCGACGCGTTGGCAGCGCGTTTTGAGGGGAACCGGAAGGCCGCAGCCCATGCGCTCGACACGGTTCTCGACACGATCACTCGCGAAGTTGCCAAGGGTGAGAAGGTCGCGATCACCGGTTTCGGCTCCTTTGAGAAGAGGGTGCGGGAAGCCCGGATGGTTCGCAATCCGCAAACGGGCGCCCGCATCAAGGCAGCGAGGAAGTCGGTGCCGAAGTTCACCGCTGGTGCCGAGCTGAAGAACGTTGTATCCGGTGCAAGAAAGCTGCCGACCCTGACGGTTGCGGCAGCATCGCCGAGCGCCAAGAAGGCAACGGCGCCGGCAAGAAAGGCCGCATCCGCGGCGAAGAAGACTGCGAAGAAGGCGGCGAAGAGAGTGGCGAAGAAGACAGCGAAGAAGGCACCGGCGAAGAAGTCGGCTGCGAAGAAGACGGCGAAGAAGGCTCCGGCCAAGAAGACCGCAGCCAAGAAGTCGACGGCGAAGAAGACTACGACCAAGAGGGCTCCGGCGAAGAAGGCTGCCAAGAGGGCTCCGGCCAAGAAGACGGCCAAGAAGCGCCGCCAAGAAGTCGCCGGCCAAGAAGGCTCCGGCCAAGAAGGCCGCCAAGAAGGCTCCGGCCAAGAAGGCCGCGAAGAAGGCACCTGCCAAGAAGGCCGCCAAGAGGGCTCCGGCCAAGAAGGCTGCCAAGAAGACCGCAAGGAAGCGCTGACCAACCGATTCCACGACGGGCCGTCTCCTGCGGGAGGCGGCCCGCCGTCGTTTCAGCCGGCGGTGGTCACCAGGTGGAGGAGCCGACGAGTCTCGAGCCCGACGCCCAGGTCGATGGCGGCCCTCAGGCCGTCGAGGTCGTCGACGTCGCGGCGCAGCGTTGGCAGCATGCCCTCGATCTCACTCGCGCCCGCGGCCAGGTGCGCCGCACGGGATTCGACCCCGAAGCGCGGCTCGAAGTCGGCGTACGACGCGGTGTACAGCGTCGTTCCCGTCTGGTCGGCGTCCGCCACGAACGCGTGCGTCCCCGGCGAGAGGGCGCCGAGCGCCTGCTCGAGGTCGAACGCCTGGAGCGACGGCAGATCGGCGCACAGTGCGACGGGCGCCGCCTCGGGCCAGCGCCGGTGCGCCTCCGCCGCGGCCTGCGACAGCGCGGAGTTGAGGTCGTTGGTGTCGCCGTCGGGGATCGTTGCGCACCCCAACGCCGTGCAGCGAGCCGAGAACTCGGCGTCGTCGGTGGTCACCAGCACCCCGGCGGCGCCCACTTCGAGGCAGACGGCCACCGTGTCGAGGGCGAACGCCTGGGCCAGGGCCCGCCGCTGCTCGTCGTCGAACCCGGTCAGGCGCGACTTGCCGACAGCCGGCGGCTTCACCGGGACGACCAGGGCGAACTGGGGCAGCACCCTCCGATCTTGTCAGCAGCCCCGGCGCGTCGGCGCGGCGGGCGGCCGGGCCCGAACGAGTAGCGTTCACCCTCGTGAGAGTTCGGAAGCTTCAGCAGAAGCGCGGCTGGGTCTTCACCGTCGGCGCCTCCATTCTGAAGCCGCTGTTCCTCTTCACCACCAAGCCCGAGTGGATCGACGGCGAGAAGATCCCGGCGAGCGGCGGCTGCGTGGTCGTGCTCAACCACGTGACCAAGATCGACCCGCTCACCGCCGCCCACTTCGTCTACGACCACGGCCGGCTGCCGCGCTACCTGGCGAAGGCGGACCTCTTCAAGAACAAGGCGCTCTCGAAGTTCCTGCGGTCCGGGGGCCAGATCCCCGTCGAGCGGCTCACCCGCAACGCGGTCGGTGCGTTCGACGCCGCGGTCGCGGCGGTCAACGCGGGGGAGTGCATCGTGGTCTATCCCGAGGGCACCATCACCCGCGACCCGGACATGTGGCCGATGACCGGCAAGTCCGGGGCGGCGCGGATCGCGCTGGCGACCGGGTGCCCGGTGATCCCCGTCGGTCACTGGGGAGCGCACCAGCTGCTGGCGCCGTACTCGAAGAAGCCGGACCTGTTCCCACGCAAGAAGATCATCGTGAAGGCCGGAGACCCCGTGGACCTCGACGATCTGCTGGGCCGTGACCAGACACAGGCGGTCATCAATGAGGCCACTGAACGGATCATGGCCGCGATCACCCAGCTCGTCGAGGAGATCCGCGGCGAGACGGCACCCGCCGAGCGGTTCGACCCGCGCCGGGCCGGCGTGAGCGAGATCGGCAACCCCAACAAGCAGCCGCGAGAGGAAGACGAATGAGCAAGGTCGCGGTTCTCGGAGCAGGCTCGTGGGGCACCGCGTTCTCCATGGTGCTCGCCGACGGCGGCAACGAGGTCACCATGTGGGGGCGCCGCGAGGAGGTCTGCGCGGCGATCAACGAGCAGCGCGAGAACGTCGAGTACCTGCCCGGCGTCGAGCTGCCTCCTTCCGTGTCCGCGACCCACGACCACGAGAAGGCGCTGCACGACGCGGATGTCGTGGTGCTCGCCGTACCGTCGCAGTCGCTGCGCGAGAACCTCACGGTGTTCGCGCCGTACGTCGCCGGCGACGCGGTGATGGTCTCGCTGATGAAGGGCGTCGAGCTCGGCTCACTGAAGCGGATGAGCGAGGTGATCGCCGAGGTCACCGGCGCCGGGCCGGATCGGATCGCGGTGATCAGCGGGCCCAACCTGGCCAAGGAGATCGCCCGCCGGGAGCCGGCCGCGTCGGTCGTCGCGTGCGAAGACGCCGGGGTCGCGGAGATGCTCCAGGAGCGCTGCCACTCGCCGGCGTTCCGGCCCTACACCTCCATCGACGTGCTCGGGTGCGAGCTCGGCGGCGCGTACAAGAACGTCGTAGGCCTCGCGGTCGGCATGGCCGTCGGCCTCGGGTTCGGCGACAACACCACGGCCTCGGTGATCACCCGCGGGCTGGCGGAGACCGCGCGGCTGGCCACCCGGCTCGGCGCCAACCCGCTGACGCTGATGGGGCTGGCCGGACTCGGCGACCTGGTCGCCACCTGCTCCTCGCCGCTGTCTCGCAACCGGACCTTCGGCGAGAACCTCGGCAAGGGCATGAGTGCCGAGGAGATCTACGCGACCACCCGTCAGGTGGCCGAGGGCGCCAAGTCGTGCTCCTCGATCCGCGCCCTCGCCGAGCAGGCCGGCATCGACGCGCCGATCGCCCAGCACGTCGACGAGGTCGTCGCCGGTGAGATGACCGCCACGGACATGATGGACGCCTTCATCTCGCGCGACACGAAGCCAGAGATCGACTAGAGCGCGCTGAGCGCCTTCTCGAGGTCGGCCCAGAGGTCGTCGACGTCCTCGATGCCGACGGACATCCGCACCAGTGCGTCGGGGATCGTGGCGGCCTCGGTCTTCCACCGCCGGCGTCGTTCGAACGTCGACTCCACGCCGCCCAGCGACGTCGCGTGGACCCAGAGCGTGGTCGAGTGCGTGAGCAGGTCCGCGGCGTCGGCACCACCGGCGAGTACGACGGCGAGGATGCCGCCGAAGCCGGGATAGCGCACCTCGGCGATCGCCGGGTGGTCCTCGAGCCGACGGGCCAGCTCGATGGCGTTGGCCTGGGCCCGCTCCACCCGGAGATGCAGGGTGCGCAGGCCGCGCAGCGCGAGCCACGCCTCGAACGGACCGGGTACGGCGCCGGTGAGGTCGCGTCGTCCCTTGAGGACGCCGTACAGCTCGTCGTCGCGGGTCACCAGCGCGCCCATCAGGACGTCGCTGTGCCCGGAGAGGTACTTGGTGGCGGAGTGCAGCAC
Source organism: uncultured Actinomycetota bacterium (assembly GCA_963798055.1). GTDB lineage: Bacteria > Actinomycetota > Actinomycetes > Propionibacteriales > Nocardioidaceae > Nocardioides. The sequence goes on along the minus strand of CAWCRX010000022.1, from coordinate 448,093 downwards.
GATGTCGACGCCGTCGTCGAGCGGTCGCTGGAGCAGCGGCGTCGCGAAGGTGTTGTCGACGACGACCGTCGCGCCCGCCTCGTGCGCGGCGGCGGTGATGGTGGGGATGTCCGCGATCTCGAGTGCGGGGTTGGTCGGTGACTCCAGCCAGACCAGCGCGGCGTCGTCGCAGGCCTTCACCACGGCGTCCGTGTCGGTGATGTCGACGAGCTCCACCTGCAACCGGCCGCGGGCCTCGAGGTCGGCCAGCGCGGTCACGGTGCCGTGGTAGGCGTGCTGGGCGGCCACCACTCGCGAGCCCTGGCCGACCAGGTCGAGCACGGTCACGGCGGCGGCCATGCCCGGAGGCGAACGACAACGCCCGCCCGCCCTCGAGCGCGCCGAGGGCCTCCTCGAACGCCGCCCAGGTCGGGTTCGCGTAGCGGCCGTACTCGCGCTCCGCGCCGGCGACGTACGTCGACGCCATCGTGATCGGCTCGTTCAGCGGCGCGTCGGGCTCGTGCGCCGGGCGACCCGCAGTGACCGCGATCGTCGCGGGCTTCAGGGTGGGCGCGTCCTCGTTCATGTGGATCAGACTAGGTCGATAGGGTCGTCGCGATGAACCAGCCCGCCAAGCCCCGCGTTGCCGTCGTGTTCGGTGGGCGGTCCAGCGAACACGCGATCTCCTGTGTCACCGCCGGCAGCGTGCTGGAGGCGATCGACCGCGATGCGTACGACGTGGTGCCGATCGGGATCGCCACCGACGGCCGTTGGGTCCTCGAGTCCGGCGACACCGAGCGGTTGCGGATCGAGAGCGCCGACCAGCTGCCCAGTGTCGATGCGGACCGCGCGTCCGTCACGCTGGAGCGGGTCGAGACCGGCACCGACCTGGTCGTCACCGAGGCCAGCCAGCCGCCGCACACGCTCGGCGAGGTCGACGTCGTGTTCCCGTTGCTGCACGGTCCGTGGGGCGAGGACGGCACCATCCAGGGAATGCTCGAGATGGCCGGCGTCCGCTACGTCGGCGCCGGCGTCCTGGCCTCGGCGGTCAGCATGGACAAGGCATACATGAAGGTCGTGCTCGCCGCCGCCGGGCTGCCGGTGCTGCCCAGCATCAGCGTGCACGCGCGCGAGTGGAAGAGCGATCCCGGGGCCGTGCGGGCTCTGGCCGCCGAGCTCGGCTACCCGCTGTTCACCAAGCCCGCCCGGGGCGGGTCGAGCATCGGCATCTCGAAGGTGCACGACGCCTCCGAGCTCGACGACGCGATCGAGGGCGCGCTCGTGCACGACCCCAAGGTCCTGGTCGAGGTCGCCGCGGAGGGTGCCCGGGAGATCGAGTGCGGGGTGCTGCAGTCGCTGGACGGCACCCCCGAGACCAGCGTTCCCGCCGAGATCCGGGTGACGGGCGACCACGAGTTCTACGACTTCGCGGCGAAGTACCTCCCCGAGGAGGCCACCGAGCTCGACGTACCGGCGAACCTTCCCGAGCACACGGTCCACGAGCTGCAGGCGCTGTCGGTCCGCGCCTTCGAGGCGGTGGGGTGCGAGGGTCTGGCCCGCGTCGACTTCTTCGTGATGCCCGACGGCTCGGTGGTCGTCAACGAGCTCAACACGATGCCCGGCTTCACGCCGCTCTCGATGTTCCCGCGCATGTGGGACGCGACCGGCGTCGACTACCCGAGTCTCGTCGATCGGCTGATCAAGCTCGCGCTGGCCCGAGACACGGGACTCCGCTAGACGCAGTCCTGCACCCTCGCCAGGTTGGCCTTGATCGGTTCGGCGAGCTCGGCCAGCGCGGCGGCCAGGCCGTTGGGGCGGTACTCCGCCGGCAGCCGCAGCTCGATGAGCGGGCGGTGGGTCACGGCGAAGATCGTGACGTCGGCGGACTGGTCGTCGTACTGCTCCGGCGGGGCGTACCAGCCCACCTGGTTGGCCTCCTGGCACTCCGAGACCGCGTCGAAGCCGTCCGGTACGTCGACCCCGCAGATCACCGCCATCGCGGGATCGCCGTAGGCGCCACCCAGCGGGTCCTTCGGCTCGGTCTCGACCGGGTCCTCGTCGACGAGCGTGGCCGGCAGGTCGTCGGCGAACGCCTCACACGCCGACTGGTCCTCGGCGCTCAGGTCGGGCGGGTCGATCTCCACCGGGCCCGAGCAGCCGATCAGCAGCAGCAGCGCAGCCGGACGCGACGACGCCCCGGGTCCAGAGGGACACGGGGCGTCGGAGACGGTCCGGAACGTGCACTCAGATGTGCACGACCGGGCAGGTCAGGGTGCGGGTGATGCCGTCGAGGTTCTGCACCTTCGAGACCACCAGCTTGCCCAGCTCGTCGACGTTGCGGGCCTCGGCGCGCACGATCACGTCGTACGGACCGGTCACGTCCTCGGCGAGAGTGACGCCCTTGACCTGGGCGATCTCCTTGGCCACCTCGGCGGCCTTGCCGACGTCGGTCTGGATCAGGATGTACGCCTGGACGACCATTCGTGCACTCCCTCGCGGGTTCGTGGGTGGGGCTCAGCGACGCTTAACCTACCTCGCCCGGTGGCGGCGCCGATAGGGAGGCGTTCGCTACCGAGACCCGGGTTTCTGGTGGGATGGGCCCCATGCCGATCCCACCCGACGCCACCCTCGCCGACGCCGGCGAGTTCGGACTGATCGCCGAGCTCGTGAGTCGCTTCCGGCAGGGCGAGCAGGTGGTGGTCGGGCCGGGCGACGACGCCGCCGTGCTCCGCGTGCGCACCGGCCATGTCGTGGTGTCCACCGACCTGCTGGTCGAGGGCAACCACTTCCGTCGCGACTGGGTGTCGGCGACCGACGTCGGCCATCGGGCCGCCGCGCAGAACCTCTCGGACATCAACGCGATGGGCGGCCGGACGACCTCCGTCACCATCGGCCTGGCCGCACCCGGCGACCTGCCGGCGCAGTGGGTGCTCGACTTCGCCGACGGCTTCGCGGCGGAGTGCGACAAGGTCGGCGCGAGCGTCGTGGGTGGCGACCTGACCCGGTCCGACCAGATCGTCATCGCGGTCACCGTGATCGGCGCGTGCACCCAGTCGCCAGTGCTCCGGTCCGGGGCGCAGCCGGGCGACGTGCTCGCGCTGGCGGGCCGACAGGGCTGGTCCGCCGGCGGGCTGGCGGTGCTGGGTCGTGGGTTCCGCTCACCGCGAGTGCTGGTCGAGGCCTACCGGCGCCCCGACCCGCCGTACGACGCCGGCCCGGCCGGAGCAGACGCCGGCGCCACCTCGATGATCGACATCTCCGACGGCCTGCTTGCGGACGCCGGCCACCTGGCCGAGGACTCGGGGGTGGCGATCGACGTCCACAGGGACGCCGTTCGAGGTGCCGGAACCGCTGGTCGCGGTCGGCGCGGCCACCAACGCCGATCCGCTCAGCTTCATCCTGGGCGGGGGAGAGGACCACGCGCTGCTGGCGACGTTCCCCGATGCCGGCGCAGTACCTGACGGTTGGCAGGTGATCGGTGCGGTGTCGGCCGGCGAGGCCGGTGTGGTCACGGTCGACGGGGCGGCGTACGACGGTCCGACCGGCTGGACGCACTTCTGAGTGCCTTGGGCAATTCACCGCCCAGGTGGTGAATTGCCCGCTTGTGTCGAGAAGCTTCTTGACATGGGCGGGCATTTCACCGCTTAGGCGGTGAATGTTCCCCGCAACCACGAAGACCGCCACCCCTCCGGGTGACGGCCTCCAGGCATGCTCCCTAGATCTGGGTGCGGGCTAGCGGCTGACCTTGCCCGCCTTGAGGCAGCCGGTGCACACGTTGAGGCGCTTCGGGGTGCCGTTCACGGTGGCGCGCACCCGCTGGATGTTCGGGTTGAAGCGACGCTTGGTGATCTTGCGCGACCACGGCCGGTTGTTGCCGAAGCCCGGCTTCTTGGCGCAGATGTCGCAGACGGCAGCCACGGTTGACTCCTGATTGGTAAGTACGTGTATCGGTCAGAGGGCCCGCGCCAGGGCGGGCAACCGCACAAGAGTATCCGAACCTCGGACCCGCCGGAAAATCGAGCGCCCACTTCCGAGCCTGCGAGGGCTGCGCAACGCGTCTCGAAACCAGGGGACGCACTAACCTGAGCGCCACTCCAGCAGCGACCACCGAGGCAGGCGATGGAAGAGACACCGCGTGGCGGCACGTTCTCGCTCGCGGTCGTGCTCCGGTTCGTCGACATCGCTACCGACGCCCTGGCCGGTGCCCGGGAAGAGATCGACGCGCTCAACGTCTATCCCGTCCCCGACGGCGACACCGGCACCAACATGTACCTCACCGTGTCCGCCGCGCGCGACGCGATCCGCGAGGCCACCGGAGGCGATCCCGAGGCGCCGATGCGGGAGGCCCTCGTCGCCTTCAGCCGGGGCGCGCTCCTCGGTGCGCGCGGCAACTCGGGCGTGATCCTCAGCGAGATGCTCGGCGCGATCGCGCGCCGGATCGCCGAGGCCTCGCCCGAGGAACGCAACGCGTCGGTGATGGCCGACGCGCTGCACCGGGCCGCCGACGCGAGCTACGCCGCCGTCGGAGAGCCGGTCGAGGGCACCATGCTCACTGTCTTCCGGGCCGCCTCCGAGGCTGCGCTCGCCGTGGCGGCGGACGAGACGGTGCGCGCCCGCGACGTGTTCACCACCGCGGCGCAGGCCGCCCGCGAGGCCCTGGCCCGTACGCCGGACCAGCTCCCCGTGCTCCGCAACGCCGGCGTGGTGGACGCCGGCGGGCGTGGCATCTGCGTGATCCTCGACGCCGCCGAGACGGCGCTGACGGGTCGGCGCCCGATGCCGGTGCCCTCCACGATCGGCCAGCACGTGATCCCGATCCCGCACCTCGCCGGTGGGCCAACGGAAGGCGACCTGAGCCCGGACGGGCCGTCGTACGAGGTCATGTACCTCCTCGACGCCGAGGACGACGCGATCCCGACGCTGCGCAAGCGGCTCGGCGCGCTCGGCGACTCGCTCGTGGTCGTCGGCGACCAGGGGCTCTGGAACGTCCACGTCCATGTCGACGACGTCGGCGCGGCCATCGAGGCCGGGATCGACGCCGGTCGGCCGCACCGGGTGCGGGTCACCCACTTCGCCGAGCAGGTCGACGAGGCGCGGCAGCGCCACGGCGCCGCCGAGCCGGTGGGGCGACGCATCGTCGCGGTCGCCGCCGGACCCGGACTGGAGGCGCTCTTCGCGGAGGCCGGTGCCGTGGTGGTCGCGGGCGGCCCCGGCCGGCGCCCGTCGACCGGGCAGCTGCTCGAGGCGATCACCGGCTGCGGCGCGCGCGAGGTCGTCGTACTCCCCAACGACGCCGACTCGGTCCGGGTCGCCCAGATCGCGGCAAGCACCGCCGAGAACGACGCCGGCATCCGGGTCGCGGTGATCCCGACCCAGGCGCAGGTGCAGGGGCTGGCGGCGGTCGCCGTCCACGAGCCCGGCCGGAGCTTCGACCAGGACGTCCTCGAGATGACTGCCACCGCGCGGCACGTGCGACACGGCGCGGTCACCATCGCCGCCAAGCAGGCGATGACGATGGCCGGCCCGTGCGAGCCCGGCGACGTGCTCGGCGTCATCGACGGCGACTTCGCGGTCGTTGGTGCCGAGCTCGGCGAGGTCACCACCGACGTGCTCGGCCGGCTGCTGGCGGCGGGCGGTGAAATGGTCACGCTGGTGAGCGGTCACGACGCAGGCGACCTCGCCGACCAGGCCGCGGCGTGGGTCGACCGGGAGCACCCGCATGTCGACGTCGTGGTGTACGACGGTGGACAGGAGCGGTACCGGCTCCTGATGTCCGTCGAATGATCGGGAGGGCTGTGTGATCACCCTCGACTCGCCGGTCGCCTCGGTGCTGGGCGACAAGAAGGGCAAGCGCACCAAGATCGTCGAGGGCCTCGGCATCGAGACCGTCGGTGACCTGATCCGGCACTTCCCCCGGCGCTACCTGAAGACCGGCGAGCTCACCAAGGTCGAGGACCTCACCCCCGACCAGATGCTGACGGTGGTGGGCGAGATCGCCCACAGCGAGGTGAAGACCTACCGAGACCGCCGCACCGGGCGGCCGGCGTACCGACTCGAGACGGTGCTGCGCACCAACGGGCCGAGCCTGAAGATGACGTTCTTCGCCAAGCAGAAGGGCGTCTCGGAGTGGCAGGCCAAGCGGCTGAGCGTCGGCCGCAAGGGCGTGTTCATCGGCAAGGCCGGACAGTTCCGCGGCGAGTGGCAGCTCACCAACCCGTCGATGTCGCTGTTCGGGGTCGAGGACGACGGCGACGAGCAGCTGGCCACCGTGGAGGCGCTCGGCGAGCTCTACCCGCTCTACCCGCTCACCAAGGGCGTCGAGCACTGGGATCTGCACCGAGCGATCACGTTCGCGCGCACGGTCCTGGCCGATATCCCCGAGACCCTGCCCGACCCCGTCCGCCAGCAGTACGACGTCCTCGACGCACGCATCGCCTTCGACTGGATCCACGCGCCCGACGACTACGGCCAGGTGACCCGAGCCCAACGACGGTTCCGCTTCGAGGAGGCGCTGGTCACCCAGCTCGTGCTGGGCCGACGCCGGCGCGCCGTCCGCGCGATGGGAGCGGTGGCGCGCACCGGCGGCGACGGCTCGCTGCTGGCCGCCTTTGACGCGCGGCTGCCGTTCGAGCTGACCGCCGGCCAGGTCGAGGTCGGTGCGCAGATCGAGCACGACCTCGCGCAGCCGCACCCGATGAACCGGCTGCTTCAGGGCGAGGTCGGGTCCGGCAAGACGCTGGTGGCGCTGCGCGCGATGCTGCGCACCGTCGACTCCGGGGGCCAAGCCGCCCTGCTGGCGCCGACCGAAGTGCTCGCCCAGCAGCACTTCCGCTCGATCTCCGAGCTCCTGGGCGACCTGGGCGCGGGCGGGATGCTCGGCGGTGCTGCCGACGGCACCAACGTCGTCCTGCTCACCGGCTCGATGACCAAGGCGCAGCGCAAGGAGCCGCTGCTCCGCGTCACCACCGGCGAGGCCGGCATCGTCATCGGCACCCATGCCCTGCTCGAGCAGGAGGTGATGTTCGCCGATCTCGGCCTGGTCGTCGTCGACGAGCAGCACCGCTTCGGCGTGGAGCAGCGGGCGGCACTGACCGGCAAGGCGATCAGCCCGCCGCACGTGCTGGTCATGACCGCGACTCCCGATCCCGCGGACGGTCGCGATGACCGTCTTCGGTGACCTGGAGACCTCCACGTTGACCGAGCTTCCGGCCGGCCGTGGTGAGATCCAGACGAGCGTGGTGCCCCTGATCGACCACCCGTCCTGGATCGATCGGGTGTGGCAACGGGTGCGCGAGGAGGTCGAGAAGGGCCATCAGGCCTACGTCGTCTGCCCGCGCATCATCGGCGACCAGCTCGAGCAGGGCGAGCGGGACCAGGTCGACTTCGACGAGGACGGCCGGCTGATCCCGGCCGACCCCAACGCCCCGAGGGGGCTCGCGGCCGTCGAGGACCTGGTGACCGAGCTCGCCGACGGCCCCTTGGCGGGACTCCGCATCGCCCAGCTGCACGGGCGGCTCCCCGCCGACGAGAAGGAAGCGACGATGCGCGCCTTCGCGGCCGGCGACATCGACGTACTCGTCTCGACGACGGTGATCGAGGTCGGCGTCGACGTCGCCAACGCGACGGCCATGGTGATCCTCGAGGCCGACCGGTTCGGGGTCTCCCAGCTCCACCAGCTGCGCGGCCGGATCGGCCGTGGAGGGCACCCTGGGCTCTGCCTGCTGGTCACCCACACCTCGGCACCCCTACAGGCCGAAGCGCGCGAGCGCCTCGACGCGGTCGCCGCCACCACCGACGGGTTCGAGCTCAGTCGCGTCGACCTCGAGCAGCGTCGTGAGGGCGACGTGCTCGGTGCCTCGCAGTCGGGCCGCCGCTCCGGCCTCGACCACCTGCGGGTGCTCCGCGACGAGGAGACGATCCTGCAGGCGAGGGCGGCAGCGGAGACGCTGCTCGACGACGATCCAGAGCTTCTCGACTCACCGCTTCTCGCCGTAGCGGTGGCGGACCTCGAGCAGTCGCGGCAGAGTGAGTTCATGGAGAAGTCGTGACACCTCGGAAAACCTCTCCATGACGCGGATCATCGGGGGAGCTGCGGGCGGTCGGCGGATCAGCACGCCCCGAGGAGTGGCGACCCGTCCCACGAGCGATCGGGTTCGCGAGGCATTGTTCTCGGCGATCGAGTCCTGGTGCGGATCGCTGCAAGGACTCCGCTTCCTGGATCTGTACGCCGGCTCCGGGGCGATCGGCCTCGAGGCCTGGTCGCGCGGCGCCGGCGTGGTCACGATGATCGAGCAGGACCGACGCACCGCCGCGCTGATCACCGCCAACGCCAAGGACCTCGGCTTCGCCAAGGCCGACGTACGCATCGGTCCCGTGGCCACCGCGCTGCACACCGCACCCCGGGCGCCCTACGACATCGCGTTCCTCGACCCGCCGTACCCCCTCGACGGGGCGTCGGTCGACGCCGACCTGGACGCGCTGGCCGCCAACGCCTGGCTGGTCCCGGGCGCGCTGGTCGTGGTGGAGCGCTCTGCACGCAGCGACGAGCCGACCTGGCCCGACGGTCTCGTGGCGATGCGCTCGCGGCGCTACGGCGAGACCGTGCTTTGGTACGGTCACGCCGCCAACGGACCCGCTGAGTGAGCAGGAGCGAGTGATGCGCCGAGCCGTCTGCCCCGGGTCCTTCGACCCGGTCACCAATGGGCACATCGACATCGTCCAGCGCGCCTCGGCACTGTTCGACGAGGTGGTGGTCGCGGTCGGCGTCAACACGTCCAAGAACCGGCTGTTCACCCCCGACGAGCGCATCGAGATGCTGCGCGAGGCGTGCGCCGGCTTCGACAACGTCACCGTCGCCGGATTCACCGGCCTGCTGACCGACTTCTGCGTCGAGAACGGCATCCAGGCCATCGTCAAGGGCCTCCGAGCGGTGAGCGACTTCGACTACGAGCTGCAGATGGCCCAGATGAACGCCTCGCTCACCGATGTCGAGACGGTGTTCGTCCCGACCAGCCCCGAGTACTCCTTCCTGGCCTCCAGCCTGGTCAAGGAGGTCGCGATGTTCGGCGGCGACGTCTCGGCGCTGGTCCCGGCGTTCGTGCACCGCGCGCTCACCGAGCGCCTGGCCGAGCGCTCCTAGCGCTGTTTTGCTCCGCGCCTCCCGCGCCGACTACCATTCTGACGATCTGTTTGTGCCCGGACCCGGAAGTGATCTCCTGAACAGCCTGGACCCGAGAGCGCCGCTCGTGCTCGACACACGCGAGCTCGGCCGCCGCCCGGGGGTCCAGCGTGAGGTGTCACTCGAGGTGCCGGCTCCGGCAGATCTGGGCATCGACGTCCTTCGGGTCAGCGAAGGGGAGCCGATCGACATCGATCTGCGCCTCGAAGCGGTCCTGGAGGGAGTCCTGGTCACGGGATCCGCGCAAGCGGGTCTCAGCGGCGAGTGTGCACGGTGCCTGGAACCCATCTCAGAAGCGATCGAGGTGACGTTCCAGGAGCTGTTCCTCTACGACGACGACCAGGCTTCATCCGAGGAGGACGACGAGGTCAGCATGCTCGAGGGCGACCTGCTCGACCTGGAGCCGCTGCTGCGGGACGCGGTAGTGCTCGCACTGCCGTTCCAGCCGCTGTGCCGGGACGACTGTCCGGGACTGTGCACCGAATGTGGGGCACGCCTGGCGGACGACCCGGACCATGCACATGAGGCGGCGATCGACCCGCGGTGGGCGAGCCTGGCACCGCTACAGCAGGACCCCCAGCAACACGACTGAGCAACTCGAGGAGAACACAGTGGCTGTCCCGAAGCGGAAGATGTCGCGCAGCAACACGCGCCACCGTCGCTCGCAGTGGAAGGCCGTCGCGCCGTCCCTGGTGACGTGTGCCAACCCCGCCTGCGGTGCCAAGCACCTTCCGCACCGTGCGTGCGGTTCGTGCGGTCAGTACGGCGCCAAGGCCGACCGTCGCCAGGTGCTCTGAGCCGGACAACGGCATCAACTACCAGGAGCTGCGCTCCGCGCTCGGGGATCCGGAACTGGACCCCGAGCTCCTGGAGCGTGCCCTGACCCACCGCTCGTTCGCCTACGAGAACGGCGGTATCCCCACCAACGAGCGCCTGGAGTTCCTCGGTGACTCGGTGCTCGGCGTGGTGGTGACCGAGACGCTCTACACGATGCACCCCGACCTCTCCGAGGGTCGGCTGGCGAAGCTGCGCGCCGCCGTCGTCAACGCCCGCGCGCTCGCCGACGTGGCCCGCACCATCGGGCTCGGTGACCACGTCAAGCTCGGCCGCGGCGAAGAGGCCACCGGCGGGCGCAGCAAGGCATCGATCCTCTCCGACACCGTCGAGGCGGTCATCGGCGCGATCCACCTCAGCGGCGGCGGCATCACGACCTCCTCCGAGGTCGTGCACCTGCTCTTCGACCCGCTCATCGAGACGGCGTCGGCCATGGGCGCCGGCCTCGACTGGAAGACCTCCCTCCAGGAGCTCACCGCCGAGCACAGCCTCGGCGTCCCCGAGTACGTCATCGAGGACGAGGGCCCCGACCACATGAAGACGTTCACCGCGCAGGTCCGCGTCGGCGAGCAGCTCTACGGCAACGGCGTCGGTCGGTCCAAGAAGGAAGCCGAGCAGGCGGCCGCCGAGACGGCGTACGGCGAGCTCGCGCCGGGGCTCGGCGTCTTCGACGGCCCGCCGGCCACCGCCTCCGCCGAAGCGGCGGACTAGCTAGATGCCCGAGCTGCCCGAGGTCGAGGTGGTCCGGGTCGGCCTGGAGAAGCATGCGGTCGGCCGCACCATCACCCGGGTGGAGGTGCTGCACCCCCGACCGGTACGCCGCGACCCCCGCGGCCCGGAGGGCTTCGCCGCCGCGTTGACCGGCCGGCGGATCGAGGGCACCCGCCGTCGCGGGAAGTACCTCTGGCTCCCGCTCGACAACGGTGACGCCCTGCTCGGACACCTCGGGATGAGCGGCCAGTTCCTGGTGCAGCCGCCCGACGCCCCCGCCGAGCGACACCTGCGGATCCGGCTGTCCCTCGACACCCCCAAGGTCGAGCTGCGCTTCGCCGACCAGCGGATGTTCGGCGGCCTGTCGGTGTCGGCCGGCGGTGCCGAGCTGCCGCCGGAGATCGCCCACATCGCCCGCGACCCGCTCGACCCGGAGTTCGACGACGAGGAGTTCGTCGCCGGGGTGCGGCGCCGCTCGTCCGGCGTCAAGCGGCAGCTCCTCAACCAGAACCAGATCTCCGGGGTGGGCAACATCTACGCCGACGAGGCCCTCTGGCGGGCCCGCATCCACGGCGAGCGGCCGGGAGACCGACTCACCCGCGCCCAGGTGCGCGAGCTGCTCGAGCACTCGCGGGTGGTGATGCGCGAGGCGCTGGGGGAGGGCGGCACGTCCTTCGACTCCCTCTACGTCAACGTCAACGGCGAGTCGGGCTACTTCGACCGTTCCCTGCACGCCTATGGGCGCCAGGACGAGCCCTGCGACCGGTGCGCGACGCCCATCCGCCGGGTCGCCTTCATGAACCGCTCGTCGTACTTCTGCCCGCGCTGTCAGCCGGTCCCGCGAAAGCCCCGCGTGGCGCGTTCGAATTATTGACCAACTGCCCGCTTGGTGGGACTCTTGAAGACGGCCCGTTCTGCGGGTCAGACCCCCATATTGACCGGAAGGCTCACTACATGGCCAAGGCGCTGATCGGATATCGGAGCAGCGACCTGCGAGACCCCCGCCAAGCCGTCGAGAACGCTCGACTGCGTGCGCGTGTGGCCGAGCTCGAGAGTCTCGTCCTCCGTCTGAGCGAGGAGAACGACAAGCTGGTGGCCGCTCGTGCCGCCGACATCGAGCATCGCGAGGAACTGGCGGACGCCACGGCTCCGCTCCAGGAGATGCAGCCCGCCTGAGGCTGATGCGTCGGCACTCCACGACGCTCCTCGCCCGGAAGCCCCGGGCACATTCGGCGACCTCTGGACCGGGACCGAGATCATGACCGATGACAACGCCGCGTTGGAGGCGCGGGTCGCCGAGCTCGAGCGGCGCATGGACGAGGTGTTGAGCCGGATCGGGTACTCGCCGGGCGTGACGCCCATCCGGCGGGACGAAACGAACTGGCGGGTGTCGCCCGAGGTCCTCGAGAAGGCGCGCTCAGGCAAGGAGAAGGACCTGGCGGCGGCGATGCTGATGCACATGCGTGAGGTGCACTGCGAACCCGAGGTGGCCAGGCAAGCCATCCAGGCCGCCCTCGGACGCTCGTAAACCAGGTGCTGAACGGGCCGGCCGCAACTAGGGTCAGCCGCTTGTGAGCAGACTCGTCGAAGCCCTGGCGCCAGCGCGCCTCGGCCGCGACTTCCGATGGCTGCTCGCGTCCTCGTGGGTCTCCAACCTCGGCGACGGGATCATGCTCGCCGCCGGGCCGCTGCTGGTGGCGTCGCAGACCCAGTCGCCGATCCTGGTCGCGCTCGCCGCGCTGCTGCAGCGGCTGCCGTGGCTGCTGTTCGGCCTGTACGCCGGCGCCCTGGCCGACCGGCTGGACCGGCGGGTCGTGGTGATCGTCGCCGACCTGCTCCGGACGGCGGTCCTGTTGGTGCTGATCTCGGCAATCGCCTCCGACCAGGTCAACATCGCCTGGGTGCTGGTGGCGATGTTCCTGCTGGGTGTCGCCGAAGTCTTCGCGGACACGACGTCCAACACCCTGCTCCCGATGCTGGTCGAGAAGCGCGACCTCGGCGTGGCGAATGCCCGGCTGATGGCCGGCTTCATCGCCGTCAACCAGATGGCCGGACCTCCGCTGGGGGCCATCCTCTTCGCCGCCGGCATGGTGGTGCCGTTCATGGCCCAGGCGCTGGCCGTGCTCCTGGGCGCGGTGCTGGTGGCCCGGATCGCCACCCCGAAGGGAGCGGTGCGAGACGTTGCCGGGGCGCCGCGTGGGCAGGGACATCGTGGAGGGCGTCCGGTGGCTCTGGCACAACCACGCCGTCCGCACCCTCGCGCTGGTGATGTTCATCTTCAACGTGACCTGGGGAGCGGCCTGGTCGGTCCTGGTCCTCTACGCGACGCAGCGTCTGGGCATGGGCGAGATCGGGTTCGGCCTGCTCACCACCGCCGCCGCAGTAGGCGGGCTGCTCTCGACGTCGCGCTACCGCTGGCTCGAGGAACGGGTACCGCTCGCGACGCTGATGCGCGCCTGCCTCGTGCTGGAGGTCCTCACCCACTTGGCGTTGGCCGTCAACACCGTGCCCTGGGTGGCCATCGCGATCATGGTGGTGTTCGGTGCCTACGCGTTCGTCTGGGGCACCTTGTCGAGCGCCGTCCGGCAGCGCGCCGTGCCGACCGAGCTCCAGGGCCGCGTCGGGAGCGTCTACCTCGTGGGCCTCTTCGGCGGGATCGTGCTGGGCCAGGCGCTGGGCGGAGTCATCGCCGACGTCTGGGGCTTGGCCGCGCCGTTCTGGTTCGCCTTCGTGGGTTCGGGGGTCACGCTGCTGCTGATCTGGAGGCAGCTGGGTCACATCGCGCACGCGGACGAGGCGACCCAGGCCACTGCCTGAGTGGTTCCATGGGCGGCATGGACGTGTCTGCCCTGATCTCCGCCCTTCCCGATGGCGTGGTCGTCAGCGACCCCGAGGCGATGGAGAAGTACCGCTTCGACTGGTCCCGCGACGCCAGCGCCGGGAAACCGGTGGCGGTGGTGCGGGCGGAGTCCGCCGAGCAGGTGCAGGCCGCGGTCCGCTGGGCCGCCGAGCACCGCGTGCCCGTGGTGCCGCGGGGCGCGGGCTCCGGGTTGTCCGGGGGTTCGTCGGCCGTCGACGGCGGGATCGTGGTCAGCCTCGAGCGGATGCGCGACATCGAGATCGACACCGAGTGCCGGGTCGCCGTCGTCGAGCCGGGTGCGTTCAACGCCGAGGTGAAGGCGGCCGCGGCCGAGCACGGGCTGTGGTACCCGCCCGACCCCTCGTCGTACGAGATCTGCTCGATCGGCGGCAACGTGGCGACCAATGCCGGCGGCCTGTGCTGCGTGAAGTACGGCGTCACCACGGACTACGTGCTGGGCCTGGATGTGGTCCTCGCCGACGGGACGCTGGTGACGCTGGGCGGGAAGCGGATCAAGGACGTCGCCGGGCTCTCGTTGCTCAAGCTGTTCGTCGGCAGTGAGGGCACCCTCGGCATCGTCACCCGGGCGATCCTGCGGCTGGTGCCGGCGCAGCTCGCGCGCTCGACCGTGGTCGCGTCGTTCCCGACCGTCGCCGCCGCGGCCGATGCCGTGGTCGCCGTGGGGCGCACGCTGCGGCCCTCGATGATGGAGCTGATGGACCGGGCGTCGATCAACGCGGTGGAGGACTACCGCCCGATGGGTCTCGACCGCACGGCCGGGGCGCTGCTCGTGGCCCAGTCCGACGCCCCGGGTGCGGCCCGGGTCGAGGAGGTTGCGGTCATCCGGACGGCGTTCGAGGCCGCGGGTGCGAGCGAGGTGTTCGCGACGGACGACCCCGAGGAAGGGGAGATGTTCGTGGAGGCCCGCCGGGCGGCCTTCCCTGCCATCGAGGCCCAGGGCTCCCTGTTGCTCGAGGACGTCGGGGCGCCGATCCCACAGCTGCCGCAGCTGCTCGCCGACATCGCGGCGATCGCCGAGGCCCACGACATCGCGATCCCGGTGGTCGCACACGCCGGGGACGGCAACACCCACCCGATCATCGTCTTCGACCCCAACGACCCCGCGGCCGAGCAGCGGGCGAAGCTGGCGTTCGGCGAGGTGATGCAGGCGGCGATCCGTCTCGGCGGCACGATCAGCGGCGAGCACGGCGTCGGACGCACCAAGAAGTCCGCGCTTCCCGACCAGCTCGGGCCCGACGTGATGGCGCTGACCCGACGGGTCAAGGACGCGCTTGACCCGGATGGGATCCTCAACCCTGGTGCCATCCTCTAGGTCGAGTCGCGCATCCGCTCGGTCAGTTCGGAGCGGGAGCCGATGTCCAGCTTCGTGTAGACGTGCCGCAAGTGGTACTCGATCGTCTTCGGGCTGACGAACAACGCGGCGGCCGCCTCACGAGTGGTCTTGCCGTCGCTCAGCAACAGGGCGATCTGGAGTTCGCGGGCCGTGAGGTCGACTACGGGTCCGGTGCCGCGCCGGTGCGCGGTCACGCCCGTCGCGTCGAGCTCGGCCACCGCCATGTCGGCCCAGAGGTGCGCCCCTAGCCGTTCGAACGCCTCGAGGGCGGCCTGCAGTTGCACGCGCGCGTCGACCCGGCGTCGAGATCGGCGGAGCCGCTCCCCGTACACGAGTCGAGTTCGTGCCTCTTCGAAGGTGTCCAGCGTCCGGCTGTGCTGCTCAAGGGCCTCGTCGAAGTGGGCCTCGAAGGCCGACTCCTCCGCGAACAGCCCCTCGACCCTGGCCGCGCGAGCCAACGACCACGGCTGTCCCTTGTGCTCCGCCCGGCCTAGGTACGCCGTCGCGACTTCGCGCACGTCCTGCACGCGGCCCGCTCGCGCCCTTGCCTCGACCAGCTCCGGCACCGGCGAGAGGTCGACGTCGCCCAGCCCCAGCTGGGTCAGCCAGGTCTCGAGGTCGAGGAACTGGGCGGCGGCCCCGTCGACTTCGCCCATGGACAGGGCCAGCTCGGCGAGTGCGAAGCGAACCCAGGCGGTCAGAAGTTGGGACTCATGAGCCTCCGCGATATCCAGCGCCTCGGCCGCCATCTGCCGGGCCACCGCGGCCTTTCCCTGGCGGGCGGTCAGCCAGGTCAATCCGGCGAGCGACGCGGCGAGCTCGGTCGTCTGACCGAACTCGCGAGCGAGCGCGGCAGCCTCGGCGTAGCCCGCGGCGGCACGCGACCAGAGATGAGTGGTGGCGTCATCGCGGGCGAGGAGGTGGAGGAGACGGGGCAGGGTGCCGATCGCGGCGGCCGCACGACTCCCGGTTACTGCCTTGGCGAGCAGCTCTCGGCCGGTGCCGGCGTCACGAAGGAAGAGCGGAGCGATCACCTCCCAGGCGGACTGCACGTCCTGCCGTTGCTCGACGAGGTGACCGACGCCGTACCTGATGCGCTCCGCTCCGCGCTCGCCGGCCATGATCCGGGCCATGCCGATCGCGATCGAGGCGATGGCGGCGGCCTCGTCGTCATTCCGGCCCGCCAGCAGCTTCTCGGCCCGGTCGGCGGCCTGCATCCCGCCCGACAGATCGAGAAGGTAGAAGCAGATGTTCACCACGTCGGCGTACATCAGGAGGGCCTGTTCCGGCGCCTCGGTCTCGGCCGTGCGGGCGGCGGAGATCAGGGTGTCGCGGGCCTCCCGCAACGATCCGCCGCGGGCGATGATCAGCCCCTCCAGCCGGCTCGCGCGTGCCGTCGCCGCGGGCGAAGGATCGTGCCGGTCCGCCTCCTGGAGCAGCGGCAGGGCGCGTCCGTCCTCGCCCGCGAACCACGCCTCCTCACCCGCCGCCAGCAGTCGCACCCCACGCTCGGCGATCGTCGTCGACAGGTGCGCGGCTCGCTCGTAGGCACTCGCCGCGACCGCATGGGCGCCCCGCTCCGCGGCACGTCGACCCACCTCCTCGATCTCGCCGGCAATCGCGGCGTCGACGCCTAGCACCGACGCACATCGGTGCCACGCCCGGCGGTCCTGGTCGCCCGCTGGCAGCGCGTCGGCGATCAGCCCGTGAACCCGGCGTCGCTCCGCGGCCGAAGCCGATGCGTAGACGGCGGACCGGACCAGCGAGTGGGAGAAGGTCACCCGGTTCGCCGTCGAGCTCAGCAGCCCGAGGAGCTCGGCCCGTTCGAGTGCCCGCAGGTCCAGACCCTGGACCGCACAGGCGCGGGCAATGACCGGGAGGTCCCCGTCGGCGACGGCGACGACGAGCATGACCGTCTGGTCCCCGGGGTCGAGCGTGGCGGCCCGGCGCCCGAAGGTGTCGGCCACTACCCGCGGCACGAGCACCGGGGCGTGCGGTGCCAGGCCGGCCAGCAGGTCAGGGTCACGCACCAGCTCACGGATCGCCAGCGGGTTGCCGTTCGCCAGCTCGACGACCCGGTCCGTGAGGGCACGGCCGAGCGGAACCGGCGACGCAGCCGCGGCCAGCGCCGCCGCCTCGGCCGGCGGCAGGCCGGTCACGGCCAACTGAGGCAGGTCACCGGCGGACCACACGTGGCCGGGTTCGCCGCGCGCCGCCACCAGGACGAACACCGCGTCGGCGAGCAGTCGGCGACAGATGAACACGATCGCCTCGGCCGACGGCCGGTCGAGCAGGTGGGCGTCGTCGACGATCAGGCCGAGCGGCGCGTCCTCGCCCGCCCGGTGAGCAGGGTGAGCACGCCGGCCGACACCGCGAACCGGTCGACCCTCGGCCCCGACCGCAGCGCCAGCGCGACGCCCAGCGCCTCGGCCTGCGGTTCGGGGAGCCGGTCGAGGTCTTTCGAGAGCGGGCGCAGCAGCTGAGCCAGTCCGGCGAACGGTAGGTCGCGCTCGGTCTCGGTGCCGGTGACCCGGAGCAGGCGGAAGTCCTGCGCCTGGGACTCGGCGTACCCAACGAGGGCGCTCTTGCCGATGCCCGGCTCGCCGGTCACCACCAGCACGCCGCCCTCGGCCAGCCGCGCAGCCGCCAGCAGCGCGTCGATGGCGCGCTGCTCCTCCCCGCGACCCATCAGCATGGCCCATCGAGTGTAGGACTAGGTGCCCCTCCGGATGCGCGCCCGCTCGAGCGGGCCGATCCTCGATCCGGATCCCGACTTCCGGGCGTCCGCTCACGAACAGAGGAGCATGCTCATGACCACCATCGACCAGCCACCCGCCCTCGACGAGGACAAGCTGATGGCCTTCGTCTTCCGGGCCGTCGACGAGGTCGGCGCCACCCTCAACTGCGCCCTGGTCGTGATGGGCGACCGGCTCGGCTACTACCGGGCGCTCGCCGAGCACGGTCCGCTGGCCGCGCCGGAGCTCGCCCAGCGCACCGGGACCGGTGAGAAGTACGCCCGGGAGTGGCTCAACGCCCAGGCCGCCGGCGGCTTCGTCACCTACGACCCCGGGACCGGGCGACTACACCCTGCCGCCCGAGCACGCCGTCGCGCTCACCGACGAGACAGTCCCGGCCTTCCTGCCCGGCTTCTTCCAGATCGCCTTCGGCACCGTGCGCGACGCCGACCGGATCTTCGAGCTCGCCCGGGACGGCGACGGCCTCGGCTGGGGCGACCACAACAGCGACGTCCACGTCGGCTGCGAGCGCTTCTTCCGGCCCGGGTACGCCGCCAACCTGGTCGCGGCCTGGCTGCCCGCCCTGACCGGCGTCGTCGCCAAGCTCGAGGCGGGCGCACGCGTCGCCGACATCGGCTGCGGCCACGGCGCCTCGACGATCCTGATGGCGCAGGCCTTCCCGCAGTCGACGTTCGTCGGCTCCGACGCCCACGCGGCTCGATCGCGACCGCCCGGAGCGGGCCGCGGAGGCCGGGGTGGCCGACCGGATCACCTTCGAGTGGCCGAGCCGGCCGCCGGCTTCGCGGGAGCGGCTTCGACCTGGTGACGACCTTCGACGCCCTGCACGACATGGGCGACCCGGTCGGCGCCGCCCGGCGGGTGCACGAGGCGCTCGCCGCCGACGGCACCTGGATGGTCGTCGAGCCGGCCGCCGGCGACCGCATCGAGGACAACCTCAACCCGGTCGGCCGCGCCTACTACGGCTTCTCCACCCTGCTCTGCACCCCGGCCTCGCTGTCCCAGGAGGTCGGGCTCGCCCTCGGCACCCAGGCCGGGCCGGCCCGGATCCGCGACATCGTCACGGCCGCCGGCTTCGCCCGGTTCCGGATCGCGGCCCAGACCCCGTTCAACAACGTGCTCGAGGTCCGGAAGTAGAGGACCGGCTGATGGAGAGGTACGGCGACGCGGCGGAGGTCGCGAGCCGGGCACGCCAGCCCGACGCGACCGGGACCGCCGTGCGCGACGGCGTCCGCCTGGCCTGGCGTCCTACGGGACGGGCGACACGACGCTCCTGCTGATGCCCACCTGGTCGATCGTGCCGTCGCGGTTCTGGAAGGCCCAGTCCGTACCTGGCCCGGCACTTCCGGGTCGTCACCTTCGACGGCCGCGGCAGCGGGCCTCGGACCGCCCGCCGGTGCGGCGGCGTACACCAACGAGGAGTACGCCGCCGACACCGTCGCGGTGATGGACGCCGCCGGCGTCGACCGCGCCGTGCTGGTCGCGCTCTCCTGCGGGCCGCCTGGTCGGTGCACGTGGCGGCCGACCATCCCGAGCGGGTGCAGGGCCTGTTCGCGATCGCGCCGGCCTGCGGCTTCAACCTGCCCAGCCCACACCGCGACCAGTACGCCTGGGACGGCCGGCAGCCCCACAGCGACGGCTGGGCGAAGTACAACAGGCACTACTGGCTCGAGGGCGACTACGACGACTTCCTGGATTTCTTCTTCGGCCAGATGTTCAGCGAGCCGCACTCGACCAAGCAGATCGAGGACGCGGTCGCCTGGGGCCGCGAGATCGCGCCCGCAGACGCTGGTCGACACCATGCCGGACGGACCGGCTGCGACGGCGCGGTCTGCGCGAGCATCGAGCCGCTGTGCGCGGGTGAACTGCCCGGTCATGGTCCTGCACGGCACCGACGACCGGATCCGCGGCATCGAGTACGGCGAGCGGCTGGCCGAGCTCACCGGCGGCAACCTGATCGTGGCCGAGGGCGGCGGCCACGGGCCGATGGCCCGCGACCCGGTGCTGGTCAACCGCGAGATCCGACGCTTCGCCGACAGGTCTTGCTGCGCCCGCTGGCACGCCGTCGATACACCCGGGCCACGGTGCGCCCTCAGCGAGCGCTGTACCTCTCCTCGCCGATCGGGCTCGGGCATGCCCGCCGGGACCTGGCGATCGCCGACGAGCTGCGAGAGCTGCACCCCGACCTCCAGATCGACTGGCTCGCCCAGGACCCGGTGACCCGGGTGCTGGCCGACGCGGCGAGCGGGTGCACCCGGCGTCGGCTGGCTGGCCAACGAGTCCGCGCACATCGAGCACGAGTCCGGCGAGCACGACCTGCACGCGTTCCAGGCCATCCGGCGGATGGACGAGATCCTGGTCAACAACTTCATGGTGTTCGACGAGCTCCCCGAGCCGAGCACTACGACCTGGTCATCGGCGACGAGGCCTGGGACGTCGACTACTTCCTGCACGAGAACCCGGAGCTCAAGCGGTTCGGCGTACGCCTGGTTCACCGACTTCGTCGGCTGGCTGCCGATGCCCGACGGCGGGCCGGACGAGGCGCGCTGACCGCCGACTACAACGCCGAGATGATCGAGCAGCGGGCCCGGTTCCGCCGCCTTGCGCGACCGGTCGATCTTCGTCGGCAACCCCGACGACATCGTGCCGGACGCCTTCGGCCCGGGCCTGCCGGCGATCCGGGACTGGACCGAGAGCAACTTCGACTTCGCCGGCTACGTCACCGGCTTCGACCCGGCCGCGCTGGGCGATCGCGACGAGCTCCGCGCCCGGCTCGGCTACCGACCGGACGAGCGGGTCTGCGTGGTCACCGTCGGCGGCTCCGGGGTCGGCGGTCCGCTGCTGCGGCGGGTGCTCGACGCCGTCCCGCTGGCCCGGCGCCTGGCCCCGGACCTGCGGTTCGTCGTCGTCGCCGGCCCGCGGATCGACCCGGCGTCGCTGCCGCCGGCCAGAGGCGCCCAGGTGCGTCGGCTACCTGCCCGACCTGCACCGACCACCTCGCCGCCTGCGACGTCGCCGTCGTGCAGGGCGGGCTGACCACCTGCATGGAGCTGACCGCGCTGCGCCGACCGTTCCTGTACGTCCCGCTGCGGCACCACTTCGAGCAGAACTTCCACGTTCGCCGCCGGCTGGAGCGGTACCGCGCGGGTACGCACCTGCCGTACGCCGCGGCCGTCGACCCGGACGGCCTGGCCGAGGCTCTGGTGACCGAGCTGGGACGAGACGTGGACTACCGGCCGGTGGAGACCGACGGTGCCGCGCGGGCTGCGGCCCTGCTTGCCGACCTGATCTGAGGCGGCGACGGCAACACCCACCCGATCATCGTGTTCGATCCTCTAGGTCACCGGATGGGTGGGTTCACCCATGGCACGTGCCTCAAGATGCGTGGGTTACCCGATGCGCCCCGAGCGGTCCCGGGCGTGGAGTAGCCCCATGACTACTCAACACATCGAGACCCTGATCATCGGGGCCGGCCAGGCCGGTCTCTCCACGGGCTACCACCTGCAGCGACGAGGACGCCCCTTCCTGATCGTGGACGGCGCGGACCGGCTGGGCGACAACTGGCGCCAGCAGTGGGACACGCTGCGACTGTTCACGCCCGCCAAGTACGACGGCCTGCCCGGCCTGCCGTTCCCGGGCGACGACCCCTGGCACTTCCCCAGCAAGGACGAGGTGGCGGCGTACTTGGAGAAGTACGCCCTTCAGTTCGACCTGCCGGTGCGGATGAGCACCCGGATCGACCGGCTGGACGCGCGTCCCGGCGGCGGGTACGTCGCCACGGTGGGCACGGACGAGATCACCTGCGCCAACGTCGTGGTGGCCACCGGCTCGTTCGGTCGAACCCCTTCCGTCCCGGCCTTTGCCGCCGACCTTGACCCGGCGATCCGTCAGCTGCACTCGAGCGAGTACCGCCGCCCCGACCAGCTCGCCGCGGGCACCGTCCTCGTGGTCGGCGCATCGCACTCCGGGTTGGACATCGCCTTCGAGGCCGCGGAGACGCACGACACGGTTCTGTGCGGGCGAGACACCGGTCAGCTCCCGGTACCGCTCGAGTCGCGCCGGGGCCGGCTCCTCCTGCCGATCGTCTTCTTCGTCTTCCGGCACGTGCTCACGCGGCGCACGCCGATGGGCCGCAAGGAGATGCCCGAGGTGCGCGCCCACGGCGGTCTGGCACTGCGGGTGCAGCGCAAGGATCTCGAGAGCCGCGGCATCGAGCGCGTCACCGAGCGCGTCGTCGGGGTCAAGGACGGGCGGCCCCTGCTCGAAGACGGCCGCGCGATCGACGCCGCGACGGTGGTGTGGTGCACCGGCTTCCGGCAGCGCTTCGACTGGATCCGGCTGCCCGTCTTCAACGACGACGGCTGGCCGGTCGAGTACCGCGGCGTCGTCGAGGACGCTCCCGGGCTGTTCTTCTGCGGGCTGAGCTTCCAGTTCGCGTTCAGCTCCATGGTCTTCATGGGCGTCGGCCGGGACGCAGCATTCGTTGCCGCACGGGTCGCGGAGCGCGTCGGCTCCCGTGCGCCGCTTGCCGCATGAGCCGCGCTTCTGCGCGCGTCGTACGCCACAATCGTCGGAGAGGTGAACTGCGATGGGCGTGGTCGACGACCTGGCGCAGGCCCGCGAGGCCTACGAGCGCCGCGACTGGATGGCGGCGTACGACGCCCTCTCTGCGGCGGGGCCGGTCGCGCTTGACGGCGCCGACTACGCCCGGCTGGCGCTGGCCGCGGAGATGCTCGGCCGGCACAACGACTGTGTGCACGCCATGCAGCGCTCCTACCAGCTCAACATCGACGCGGGTGACGTGCTCGCGGCGGTCCGGTCGGCCTTCTGGCTGGCGATGACGCTGGCCGATGCCGGCGAGCCCGCTGTGTCGCGCGGCTGGGTCTCCCGGGCCGAGCGGCTGCTGCAGCAGATCCCCGATGACGTGGTCGAGCGAGGCTACGTGTGGTGCGCGCAGCTGTTCGGGCACATCGCCGCAGGCGAGTTCGAAGAGGCTGCGGTCGCGGCCGCGGCGATCTCGGACTACGGCCAGCGGTTCAGGTCGGACGACCTGATCGCGATGGGTCTGTGCTCCCAGGGTCGGCTCACGATGTACGGCGGGCAGATGGCCGACGGCATCCGGATGCTCGACGAGGCGATGGTCGCCGTCGCGTCCGGAGAGCTCTCGCCGGTGTTCGCCGGCAACGTCTACTGCACGGCCATCGAGGGTTGCCAGGAGGTGTCCGACTACGGCCGGGTGGCTGAATGGACCGTGGCCCTGGCCGCGTGGTGCGATGCGCAGCCGGACCTGGTCATGTACGTCGGGCAGTGCGCGCTCCATCGCGGTCAGATCCTCCGGGTCCGGGGTGCCTGGGCCGCCGCGATCGAGGAGTTCGACCAGGCCATCGCGCGCTACCTCCGGGCCGGAACGCCGGCGGCTGCGGCGATCGCCCTGGCCGAGCGCGGCGACATCGAGCGGCTCTCTGGCGACTTTGATGCGGCCGAGGCGTCGTACGCGGAAGCGAGCGAGCTGGGGCACGAGCCGCAGCCCGGGCTCGCCCTGCTCTGGCACGCCAGGGGCCGCACGTCGGCAGGCGCCGCGGCGGTACGACGGCTGCTCGCTGAGCCGCGCGACCCGGTCCACCGCGCGCAGCTGCTGCCCGGCTCCGTCGAGATCCTTGTGGCGGCAGGGGAGCGGGACGCTGCCGAGACTCTGGCCGACGAACTCACCGCCTTCGCGTCGGAGGTGGGCTGTACGGGCCTGCGGGCGATGGCGGAGTACGCGCAGGCGAGCGTGCTGATAGCAGGTGAAGATGCCGCGCCGAGCCTGGCCCGGCTGCGCCAGGCGCTCTCGCTGTGGCAGACCCTCGAGGCGCGCTACGAGGTGGCGCGGTGTCGGGCACTTGTGGGCAGAGCCTGTCAGCTGCTGGGCGATGAGGACTCGGCGCGGATCGAGCTGACGGCCGCCCGCGATCTCTGCCGCGAGCTGGGGGCTCGGCCCGTGGAGACGGAGCTGACACAGCTGTTGGAGCCGGCCATCGCCGGTGGCCTCACCGCACGCGAGGCGGAGGTGCTGTGCTTGGTGGCCCAGGGTCGGAGCAACCCGCAGATCGCGGCCGCCCTGGTGCTCAGTGAGAAGACCGTGGCCCGTCACCTGAGCAACATCTTCGCCAAGCTCGACGTCGGATCGCGCACCGCCGCGGCGGCTTGGGCGTTCCAGCACGGCCTGGTCTGAGCCGCCTCGCTGCGCGTCGGGTCGGTACGGTCGGCTCATGATCCACGACCGTCGACTGTTCGGCCCCGGCCCGTCCAACCCGTACCCCGAGGCCACGGCGGCCCTCGGGCTGCCGCTGCTCGGGCACCTGGACCCGGCGTTCCTGGAGCTGATGGACGAGACCTGCGACATGCTCCGCCAGGCGTGGGGCACGTCCAACGCGCGCACCCTGCCGATCTCGGCGACCGGCTCGGCGGGCATGGAGGCGGCGTTCGTCAACACCGTCCGCCCCGGCGACGTGGTCGTGGTCGCGGTCAACGGGCTCTTCGGGCAGCGGATGTGCGATGTCGCCGCCCGGTGCGGCGCCGAGGTCGTCGCCGTCGAGCACGAGTGGGGACAGCCGGTCGACGTGCAACGGGTGCTCGACGCGCACGCCTCGCCGGCGGTGATCGCCGCCGTCCACGCCGAGACCTCGACCGGCGTCCGCTCCGACATCGCGGCCCTGGGCGCAGGCATGAAATCGGTAGGGAGTGACGCGCTTCTGGTTGTTGACGCGGTCACCAGCATCGCGGGCATCGAGCTGCGCGCCGATGACTGGGGCATCGACGTCGGCTACGCCGGCACCCAGAAGTGCCTCGGCGTCGCGCCCGGCCTGGCGCCGTTCACGATCAACGACCGGGCCTTCGAGCGTCGGGTGGAGCGGCCGCAGTCGTGGTACCTCGACCTCGGCCTGCTCGGTGGGTACGTCGGCGAGGCGAGCGCCAAGGGCGGCGGACGCACCTACCACCACACCGCCCCGGTGGCGATGGTCGCCAGCCTGCACGCCGGCCTCGCCCGGATCCTCGAGGAAGGGCTGGAGGCCGTTTGGGCGAGGCACGAGGCGGCCGGCGCCACGCTCCAGGCCGGGCTGGAGGAGATGGGTCTCGAGCTGTTCGCGGCCGAGGGCCACCGGCTTCCCGAGCTCACCACGGTGCGCGTTCCCGACGGCGTCGACTCGGCCGCCGTACGCCGGCACCTGCTGGAGCAGCACGACATCGAGATCGGCGGCGGCGTGGGTGAGTTCGCCGCGACGGTGTGGCGGATCGGCCTGATGGGTCCCAACGCCACCAGGATCAATGCGCTCCTGGTGCTGGCGGCGCTCCGGGACGCCCTCGACCACGTGGGATAGAGCCCGATGAGACACGCCTCACGTTCCGGTCGTGGGGCTCCGCAGGATGCGGGTGCGGGGCAGGTAGGGTGAGTCGCGCTGAGCTTCCCCCGCGACGCACCCCAACCTGCGCTTGCGTCAGTGCTGACGTCGAAGCACTGAGACCACCGATGGAGCCCCGCGTTGTACCTGAAGAGCCTGACCCTCAAGGGGTTCAAGTCCTTCGCGTCCTCGACGACGCTGCAGCTCGAGCCCGGCATCACGTGCATCGTGGGTCCGAACGGTTCGGGCAAGTCCAACGTCGTTGACGCGCTCGCCTGGGTGATGGGCGAGCAGGGAGCCAAGTCGCTGCGCGGCGGCAAGATGGAGGACGTCATCTTCGCCGGCACCTCGGGCCGCCCGCCGTTGGGCCGGGCCGAGGTCATCCTGACGATCGACAACACCGACGGCGCACTGCCGATCGAGTACGCCGAGGTGACGATCAGCCGGACCATGTTCCGCAGCGGGGGCTCGGAGTACGCCATCAACGGCACCACCTGCCGGTTGCTCGACGTCCAGGAGCTGCTCAGCGACTCCGGCATCGGCCGCGAGATGCACGTGATCGTGGGACAGGGGCAGCTGGACACGATCCTGCACGCCACCCCCGAGGACCGGCGCGGGTTCATCGAGGAGGCGGCCGGCGTCCTCAAGCACCGCAAGCGCAAGGAGAAGGCACTCCGCAAGCTCGACTCCACCGAGGGCAACCTCAACCGCCTGGGTGACCTGCTCAACGAGATCCGGCGCCAGCTCAAGCCGCTGGGCCGGCAGGCCGAGGTGGCGCGCGAGGCGGCGACGGTGCAGGCCGATGCCCGCGACGCCAAGGCCCGGCTGATGGCCGACGACCTGGTCACCGCCCAGACGGCGCTCGAGCAGGAGCTGGCCGACGAGACGATCCTGGTCGACCGCCGCGAGCAGGTCGAGGCCGAGATGGCGACCTCGCGGGAGAAGGAGGCGGCGCTCGAGGCCGCACTCCGCGAGGACCTGCCGGCTCTGACCCGGGCCCAGGACACGCTCTACCAGCTCGGGGGGCTGCGGGAGCGGTTGCGCGGCACCCAGAGCCTGGCGGCCGAGCGGTTGCGCAACGCCGCGGGCGCGACCGAGGCGGCGCTGGAGCAGGGCCGCGACCCCGACGAGCTCGAGGCCGAGGCGGAGCGGGTCCGCGCCCAGGAGCACGAGATCGGCAACGAGGTCGAGGTGCACCGCGGTGCCCTCGAGGAGGCGGTGATCGCTCGCCGGGCGGCCGAGGACGCGGCCGCCGAGGCCGATCGACGGGTGGCGGGGCTGCAGCGGGCCGCCGCCGACCGGCGCGAGGGCCTCGCGCGGCTGCACGGCCAGGTCAACGCGTTGAAGTCGCGCGCGGCGGCGGCGGAGGAAGAGATCGGCCGGCTCGTGCAGGCCCGCGAGGACGTCCTCGCCCGCGCCGAGCGTGCCCAGCGCGACTTCACCGCCCTGGAGACCAAGGTCGCCGGTCTGGACGCGGGGGAGGAGGGCCTCGACGCCGAGCACGAAGCCGCCGTCGCCGCCTTCGAAGACATCGAGGAGCGGCTCGCCAAGGTCCGCGAGGAGGCGCTGCAGGCCGACCGGGACCGGTCGACGCTGGCCGCGCGCAAGGACGCCCTGGAGATGGGCCTCAACCGCAAGGACGGCGCCGGGGCGCTGCTCGCGGTCTCCGACCAGGTGAGTGGGCTGCTCGGCTCGGTCGCCGCGCTCCTCACCGTTCGCTCGGGCTACGAAACGGCGGTGGCGAGCGCGCTCGGCTCGGCTGCCGACGCCGTCGCGGTCGCCGACTCCGACGCCGCCGTGGCGGCCATCGGCCGGCTCAAGGACGACGACCTGGGCCGCGCCGGCCTGCTCCTCGGCGCCGGACCTGACGACGGGGTCGACTGGCCCGCGCTGCCCGGCCACGCGACGTACGCCCGCGACGTGGTGGAGTGCCCCGACACGCTGCGCCCGGCGCTCGCTCGGCTCCTGTTCAAGACCGCGGTGGTCGACGACCTGCGCGCCGCCCGTGCCCTGGTGGCCGAACTTCCCGACATCACCGCCGTCACCCGGGATGGCGACGTGCTCGGCGCGCACTTCGCCGCCGGAGGTTCCTCGGCGCAGCAGAGCCTGATCGAGATCCAGGCCGCGGTCGACGAGGCCGAGGCCCGGCTGGGTGAGGCGGTGGCGGCCGCGGAGCGGCTCGGCTTCGACATGTCCCGGCTGGAGAGCGAGCGGCTGGAGGCTCAGCAGCGGGTCGACGTGGCCCTGGCCAAGCTGCACGAGTCGGACGCCACCCTGGCCGCGGTCGCCGAGGAGCTCGGCCAGTTCGGCTCCCAGACGCGCGCCGCGCGCGGCGAGGCCGAGCGGCTGGTCCGCGCGATCGAGCAGGCCGAGGCCGCCCGCGACCAGGACCTGGCGGGCCTGGCGGAGCTGGAAGGCCGGCTCTCCGCGGCCGAGGAAGCCCCGGAGGAGCAGCCCGACACCGGTGAGAGCGAGCGCCTCGCCGAGACCGCGCGCGACTCCCGGCAGGCCGAGATGGAGGCCCGGCTGGCACTGCGGACCTCCGAGGAGCGCGCCCGCGCGTTGCACGGCCGCGTCGACCAGCTGGTGCGCGCCGCCGAGGCGGAGCGCGATGCCCGGGCCCGTGCCGCCGAGCGTCGCGAGCGGCTCATCCGCGAGGGCAGGGCGGCCGAGGCCGTCGGCATCGCCGTCGCCCAGGTGCTGCAGCGGATCGAGGTGTCCATCCACCTCGCGACCGAGCAGCGACAGGCCGTCGAGGTGGCGCGGAGCGGCCGCGAGCAGCAGCTGCTCACGGTCCGGACCCGGCTGCGCGAGCTCGATCGTGAGCACGACGAGCTGGTCAACTCGGTGCACCGGGACGAGATGGCTCGCACCCAGCAGCGGATGCGGATCGAGCAGATCGAGGAACGCGCGCTCGAGGAGCTCGGGCTCGACGCTGCGGGCCTGGTGGCCGACTACGGCCCTGACAACGTGGTGCCGTTCGCCGGCGTGGTCCCCGAGGGCGAGGCGGTCCCCGAGCCGGTGCCCGTACGTCCGCGAGGAGCAGCAGAAGCGGCTGCGCACTGCCGAGCGGGCCCTGGCGCAGCTGGGGCGGATCAACCCCTTGGCCCTCGAGGAGTTCTCGGCGATGGAGGAGCGGCACAAGTTCCTCACCGAGCAGCTCGAGGACCTCAAGGCCACCCGCAAGGACCTCCTCGACATCGTCCGCGAGGTCGACCAGCGGGTGGAGCAGGTCTTCACCGAGGCGTTCGCCGACGTCAGCAAGGCGTTCGACGAGACGTTCGCCCGGCTGTTCCCCGGCGGTGAGGGCCGGCTGGTGCTCACCGAGCCCGGCGACATGCTGGCGACCGGTGTCGAGGTCGAGGCACGGCCGCCGGGCAAGAAGATCAAGCGGCTTTCGCTGCTGTCCGGTGGCGAGCGGTCGCTCGTGGCGGTCGCGTTCCTGGTGGCGCTCTTCAAGGCCCGCCCCTCGCCGTTCTACATCCTCGACGAGGTCGAGGCGGCCCTCGACGACACCAACCTGGGCCGGCTGCTGGAGATCTACGAGGAGCTCCGCGCCGCGTCCCAGCTGGTCGTGATCACGCACCAGAAGCGCACCATGGAGGTCGGCGACGCGCTCTACGGCGTCTCCATGCGCGGCGACGGCGTGAGCACGGTGATCAGCCAGCGGCTCCGCGAAGCCGAGCCGGCCTAGCCTCCATGCCCGACGAGGTCCCGACCCGCGCGGAGTACGTCGCCTGGCGCACCGCCACCACCCGCTGGTCCGACGACGACGTCTACGGGCACATGAACAACGCCCGCTACTTCGAGCTCATCGACACCGCGGTCAACGCCCATCTCGCGGAGGCCACCGGCACCGACATCCGGGACCTGCCCGCGGTCGGAGTGGTCGCCGAGGTGTCCTGCCGCTACTTCCGCGAGATCGGCTACCCCGCCCCGGTCGAGATGGGCCTGGTCGTCGACAGGCTCGGGACGTCATCGGTGATCTACCGGATCGGGCTGTTCCAGGGCGACGGCGACGAGGCCGCCGCTGAGGGCCGGTTCGTCCACGTGTACGTCGCCAACACCGGCGGCGATCGGGCGACCACCCCGATCCCGGACGAGATCCGGACGGCGATCGCGCCGTTGCTCCGGGAGTCCTGAGCGCCACGCCGAGAGTTCCGTCAAATGGCGTCGGACCGTTCGCTTGTGACACGTTGGTTCTTGACGTTCTCGCCCTATCTCGGAGGTCTTCACGTCGTGACGCTCATCGTGCTGATGATGCTCGGGATCCTGCTGGTTGCCGGTGTTGTCGTGGTCTATGTCGCCTTCCCCCATCGGGGTGAGGACATCCCCGGAGCGCCCTGGCTCGGCGACGCGATGAACCGTGCCGCCGACGCCGTCCCCGTCCTCGAGGAGGAGACCGGCGAGCAGTCCTACCGCGTCTTCGGCTGACTCGCCCGCTCGGCACCCGGAGAGTGCTGATTGGATGGCGCCATGGGTGACCTGCTCTACCTGATCATCGGCATCGCCGTCCTCGGCGTGCTGGTCGTCGTCGGCTTCGTCTCGACCCGCGCCCGGCGTCGTTCGTCCGCGCCGGCACCGGCGTCGGCCGGCACCGACGTCATCGACGCGCCGCCGACCGAGGCCGAGGCGCCGGTCGTCGAGGCGCCCGCACTCGAGACACCGGAGAGCACCCAGTCCCGACTGGTCCGGCTCCGTCAGCGGCTCGCGGGCTCGCAGGGCACGCTCGGCCGCGGCCTCCTGGCGCTGCTCAGCCGCGAGCGGCTCGACGAGGACACCTGGGAGTCGGTCGAGGACACCCTGCTGGCCGCCGACCTCGGCGTCGCGCCGACCCAGGAGGTCGTCGAGCGGCTGCGCACCCGCCTGCGGGTCGAGGGCGGCGACATCGCCGACGCCCGCACCGTGCTCCGTGAGGAGCTGCTCACGCTGCTCGGCCCGGACCTGGACCGGCGGCTCCAGATCAGTGGGACGGACGGCAACCCGGGAGTGGTGCTGGTCGTGGGCGTCAACGGCACCGGCAAGACCACCACCGTCGGCAAGATCGCCCGGATCCTCGTGGCGGAGAACCGCACCGTGCTGCTCGGGGCCGCGGACACGTTCCGGGCCGCCGCGGTCGACCAGCTGGCGACCTGGGGAGAGCGGGTCGGCGTCGAGGTGGTCCGTGGGCCCGAGGGCTCCGACCCGGCGAGCGTCGCCTTCGAGGCCGTCAAGGAGGGCGCCGAGGCGAACGTCGACACCGTGATCGTCGACACCGCCGGTCGGCTGCAGAACAAGCAGGGCCTGATGGACGAGCTCGGCAAGGTCAAGCGGGTCATCGAGAAGCAGGCACCGGTGACCGAGGTGCTGCTCGTGCTCGACGCGACCACCGGCCAGAACGGCATGGTCCAGGCCAAGGTGTTCAGCGAGGTCGTCGACGTCACCGGCATCGTCCTGACCAAGCTCGACGGCTCCGCCAAGGGCGGCATCGTGGTCGCCGTACAACGCGAGCTCGGCGTGCCGGTCAAGCTCGTCGGGCTGGGCGAGGGCCCGGACGACCTGGCGCCGTTCGAGCCGAAGGCCTTCGTCGACGCGCTCCTCGGCTGAGCGTGCCCGTAACACGGAAGTAACACTCGGCCGGAACTCGTTTCCTGCCCGCAACATCGACGCGCGTACGTCGAAACGTCGAGCCCGCCAGGGTTCTCGGCAATGGGGCAGACCCCCGGAACTGACAACGCGGTCAGCCGACGGTCCGCCTTCCCGAGTTCATACCTGGAGGTTTCGTGGACGGCTATTACGCCTTCATGCTCATAGCGACGGCATTCGTCCTCATGATGACCGTGCCGGCGCTGGCGCTCTTCTACGGCGGCATGTCGCGGTCCAAGTCCGTGCTCAACATGATGATGATGTCGTACGTCGCCGTGGCGATCGTCGGCATCCTCTACGTCGCCGTCGGCTGGTCGATGGGGTTCGGCGGAGAGGGCACGTTCTTCCACGACCCGTTCGACCTGGCGTGGCTGGACGGCGTCACCAGCGACAACTACATCTACGTGATGTTCCAGATGACGTTCGCGATCATCACCGTCGCGCTGATCAGTGGCGCGGTCGCGGACCGGATGAAGTTCTCCGCCTGGGTCGTCTTCGTGCCCCTCTGGGCGGTGCTCTGCTACTTCCCGATGGCGCACATGGTGTTCAGCTGCACCGAGGACTCGCTCATCTGCGGTCGGATCGGCGCCCAGGACTACGCGGGCGGTACCGCGGTCCACATCAACGCCGGTATGGCCGGCCTGGTGCTGGCGATCCTGATCGGCAAGCGCATCGGCTTCGGCAAGGAGGCGCTCCGTCCGCACAACCTGACCCTGACGATGCTCGGCGCCGGTCTGCTCTGGATGGGCTGGTACGGCTTCAACGTCGGCTCGATCGTCTTCGGTGACGACCCCGAGACCCAGTTCTTCACCGAGACCGGCCGCACCTTCGCCAACACCACGTCTGGCCACGATGGCCGCGATCCTCGGCTGGCTGCTCATCGAGTACCTGATGCACCGCAAGGCGACGTCTCTGGGCGCTGCGTCCGGCATCGTCGCGGGCCTGGTGGCCATCACGCCCGCGTGTGGCGCGGTCGACCTCGAGGGTGCCGTCGCGATCGGCGCCATCGCCGGCGCGGTCTGCGCCTGGGCGGTGGGACTGAAGTACAAGCTCGGGTACGACGACTCGCTCGACGTGGTCGGCGTGCACCTGGTCGGCGGCATCATCGGCACCGTCCTCATCGGGTTCTTCTCCACCTCTGACGGTGCCGGCGGGATCGACGGCGTCTTCTACGGCGGAGGTGCGGGGTCCCTGGGCGACCAGGCCCTCGGTGCTCTGGTGGCGATCGGCTTCTCCGGTGTGGTCACGCTGATCATCGGCCTGGCGATCAAGTACACGATCGGACTCCGGCTCAACGAGGAGGACGAGGTCGAGGGCATCGACTTCGTCGCCCACGGCGAGTCGGCGTACGACATCCACACCAGTGGTGGTGGCGGCGGGACCGGTGTCCTGGCTGCCAAGACCGCTCCGGTCAGCGAAGGAGCGAACGCATGAAGCTCGTCACCGCGGTGATCAAGCCGCACAAGTGGGAGGACGTCCGCGAGGCGCTCGAGACCTTCGGCGTGACCGGGATGACGGTCAGCGAGGTCAGCGGCTACGGCCGCCAGAAGGGCCACACGGAGGTCTACCGCGGGGCGGAGTACGACATCGCCCTGGTGCCCAAGATCCGGATCGAGATCGTGGTGGACGACGGTGACGTCGAGGACGTCGTCGGGATCGTCGTCAAGACCGCGCAGACCGGCCGGATCGGGGACGGCAAGGTCTGGGTGAGCCCGGTCGAGACCGTGGTCCGGGTCCGCACGGGGGATCAGGACGAGGCGGCGATCTAACCGTCACGTGACGAACCATCCGCCGGCCGAGCACCCGCTCGGCCGGCGGATGGTCGTTTACATGCCTGAAACAAATTGTCGCTTGGCTGATGCCTCGTGACTCCTTACCTCCTCCCTGCCGCCACGTCGGCGCTCGACACGGGCGACACCGCGTGGCTCCTCGCGGCCAGTGCCCTGGTGCTCCTGATGGCGCCCGGCCTGGCGCTCTTCTACGGCGGCATGGTCCGCTCCAAGAGCGTGCTCAACATGATCATGATGACCTTCGGGACGCTCGCGGTCGTCGCGATCCTGTGGACCCTGATCGGCTACTCCATCGCGTTCGGCGACGACGTCGGTGCCGGCCTGCTGGGCGATCCGTTCCAGTACGCCGGGCTGAGCGACCTGCTCGACCCTGCGTCGAACGGCGAGTCGACGGTGCCGGTGATCCTGTTCGCGATCTTCCAGGGACTGTTCTGCGTGATCACCGGAGCACTCGTCTCCGGTGCGATCGCGGACCGCGCCCGGTTCGGCGCCTGGATGGTCTTCGTCGGGGTCTGGACGCTCCTGGTGTACGCGCCGATCGCGCACTGGATCTTCGACTTCTCCCTGGGTGACCACGTCGGCGGCTGGATGGCCAACGACCTCAAGGTCATCGACTTCGCGGGCGGTACCGCCGTCGAGATCTGCTCGGGCGCCTCGGCGCTGGCCCTGGCTCTCGTCCTCGGCCCCCGGATCGGGTTCGGGAAGGACCCGATGCGGCCGCACAACCTGACGCTGGTGATGCTCGGTGCCGGCCTCCTGTGGTTCGGCTGGTTCGGCTTCAACGCCGGCTCGGCGCTGGGTGCCAACCACAAGGCGGCCGTGGTGTTCGTGACGACCCTGCTGGCGGCTGCTGCCGGTTCGCTGGGCTGGCTCGCCCTCGAGCGGATCCGCGACGGCCACGCGACCACGCTCGGCGCGGCGTCGGGCCTCGTGTCCGGCCTGGTGGCGATCACGCCGTCGTGCGGATCGCTGTCGCCGATCGGCTCGATCATCATGGGCGCCGTGGCGGGTGTCGTCTGCGCGCTGGCCGTGGGCCTGAAGTACCGCTGGGGATACGACGACTCGCTGGACGTCGTCGGCGTGCACCTGGTCGGCGGCATCGTCGGAACCCTGGGTATCGGGCTGATCGCCACCGCGGGCGCACCCACCGGCGTGGACGGCCTCTTCTACGGCGGGGGAGTCGACCAGCTCTGGCGCCAGGCGGTCGGCGGTGGCGCGGTGATGGTCTATGCGTTCGTCGTGTCGGGCATCATCGGACTCGTCGTCGACAAGACGATGGGCTTCCGGATCGACGAGGAGCACGAGCTCAGCGGCATCGACCTCGTGATCCACGCCGAGACGGCCTACGACCTGCACGCCTCCGCGGGCGCCCGCTCGACCGGCGGCATGTTCGGCACCAACCGTGAGGAGAACACCGAATGAAGCTCGTCACCGCGGTCGTGAAGCCGCACAAGTGGGAGGACGTCCGGGTCGCGCTCGAGGCGGTCGGCGTGACCGGGATGACGGTCAGCGAGGTCAGCGGCTACGGCCGGCAGAAGGGCCACACCGAGGTCTACCGCGGGGCGGAGTACGACATCGCCCTGGTCCCCAAGGTCCGGCTCGAGGTCGCCGTCAGCGACGAGGACGTCGAGGCGATCGTCGGTGCGATCCAGAACGCCGCCCAGACCGGCCGGATCGGCGACGGCAAGATCTGGGTGTCACCGCTCGAGTCGATCGTCCGGGTACGCACCGGCGACCGCGACGACGCGGCCATCTAGCGGAGATCGATGACCGCCGCTGACAGAGCTCTCCGTACCGCGGAGGCGGACAAGCTCTGTGCGGCGGCGTACGACGGCTGCGGCGGGCCGGAGGTCGGCGCGGCGCTGGTAGCGGTCGGCGGCTATGGACGCGCCGAGCTGGCGCCGTACTCCGATCTCGACGTGGTGCTGGTCTCCGACGAGGGGGTCGAGCTCGGCGAGGTGGCCCAGCAGGTCTGGTACCCGATCTGGGACTCCGGCGCGCAGCTCGACCACTCCGTCCGGACCCTGCCCGAGATGGTGGCGACGGCGGCCGATGACGTGCGAGTCGCGTCGGGCCTGCTCGACTTGCGGCACCTGGCCGGCGACCCGCAC
This sequence comes from uncultured Actinomycetota bacterium, assembly GCA_963798055.1. Taxonomy (GTDB): domain Bacteria; phylum Actinomycetota; class Actinomycetes; order Propionibacteriales; family Nocardioidaceae; genus Nocardioides. Next base: position 413,516 of record CAWCRX010000022.1, on the reverse strand, counting down.
CTGACCCTGCGGCTGCGCACCACGATGCTCGCGCAGTGGCGTCGCAACGCGCGTGAGCGGCTGCCGGAGCTGCACGAGATGGTGCGCAGCCGACACCGGCTGATCGGCGAGCTGGCGCACCTCTCCGTGCCCGACCTCAAGGAGGCCGAGGGTGGGCTCCGCGACGCGACCGTGCTCAACACGCTGGTCGCGACCTGGCTGGTCGACGTGCCGCACGGTGACCTCGAGCGCTGCCGGCTGGCGCTCCTCGACGTCCGGGACCGGCTGCACGAGGCCGCCGGCCGGGCCACCGACCGGGTGGCGCCCGAGGCCTGGTCCGAGCTCGCCGACGAGTCTCGAGCTCGCCGACGAGCGCGCCGCCCAGATCCACGTCCGCGAGCTGGGCCGGCGGATCACCCACCTGTCCCGGCTGGCCTGGCGCCGGGTGGACGCGGTGCTGGCCGCGCCCGGGTTCCGTGCGGACGGCGCGCAAGCCCGCGCTCGAGCCGATAGCCGCCGGGGTCGCGCTCTCGCGCGGCGAGGTGGTCCTGGCCAAGGGCGCCCGTCCCGCCGACGACCCGGTGCTGCTGTTGCGCGCTGCCACCGCGGCGGCCGAGCTGGACGCCGTACTCGCTCCGCCGACGGCGGCCCGCCTGGCCCGGGAGGCGGCCCCGCTGCCCGACCCCTGGCCGGCCGAGGCGCGGCAGCTGCTGGTCCGGATGCTCGCTTCGGGGCGTGGCCTGCTCGGGGTGTGGGAGACGCTCGAGGAGACCGGAGCGCTCGGCGGGATCCTGCCGGAGTGGGAGCGGATCCGGCTGCTGCCCCATGCGTCGGTGATCCACCGGTTCACGGTCGACCGGCACGTCGTCGAGACCTGCATCGAGGCCTCCGAGCTGATCCGCGAGGTGTCGCGGCCCGACGTGCTGATGGTGGCCGCGCTGCTCCACGACATCGGCAAGGGCGGGCTGACCGAGCACAGCGTCGCGGGCGAGCCGATCGCGCGGGACATCGCGACCAGGATGGGCTTCGACCCGCCGACGGCCGAGCTGATCGCCCTGCTGGTCCGCCACCACCTGCTGCTGGCCGAGACCGCCACCACTCGCGACCCGGACGACCCCGCGACGGTGGACCTGGTCGTCGGGCGAGTGGGCACCGCGCAGGCACTGTCGCTGCTGACCGCGCTCACCGAGGCCGACGCGAAGGCGACCTCGGCCAAGGCCTGGTCGTCGTGGCGTGCGGGTCTGATCCGCGGGCTCTCGCGGCACGCCTTGGCGGCCCTCGACCCCGGCGTCGCGCCGCCCGCCGCGGTCGCCGAGGAGGTCCCGGTGCCGGCAGACCTCGCCGAGGACGCGGCGTCCATCACGGTCGAACCCAGCCCGGACGGCTGTCGGGTCACCGCCATCGCGGTCGACCGGATCGGGCTGCTGGCCGACCTGGCGGCGGTGTTCGCGCTCCAGCGCGTGCCGGTCCGTGCCGCCCGGGCCTGGTCGCAGGGCAGGTACGCCGTCAGTGTCTGGGAGGTCGCCGACGAGTACCTCGAGGCCGCCATCCTGCGGACCCGGTTCGAGGGGATCGTCGAGGGGCGGCTCGACCCCGGCCTGAGGCTGCGGCCCGCCGACGCCTCCGTGCTCGCTCCCACCGTCGTCGTACGACCCGAGGCGAGCGAGCAGGCGACGGTGCTGGAGGTGCGGGCCGCCGACCGCCCGGGCGTCGTCCACCTCGTCTGCGCCGCCCTGGCGCGGCTCGATGTCTCGGTCCGCTCGGCGCACGTCGACACGCTGGGGCCGCAGGCGGTGGACGTGTTCTACCTCCAGGAGCCGGCTGCCGGCGCACTGTCGGAGACCCGCGCCGCCGAGGCCGCGCACGCGGTGCGGGCCGCGCTCACCGGAGAGATTTTGTCTTCGGGGGGCTGACGCACGGCCTTCGAGGGGGTTTGATGTGCCGGGGTGCCCACCGGCACCCGTCCACACTCTCGGGAAGGACCACCCATGTCCGCACGTTCCAGACTGCGCAGGTTCGCCGCTGCGACCGCCGTAGTCACCCTCTCCCCGGTGTTGTTCGCCGGCGCCACCGCCTCGGGAGCGGACGAGCCGCCGTCCACGCCGGTGCCGATCGCCACGCCCGACGGTCTGCTGATGAGCTACGTGCTCAACGCGAAGCATGCCAACCACGGGCAGATCAAGAAGGTCGAGATCGCGGTCGGGCGCGCCGGCGGCGTGATCATCCAGTCGTGGCGCGAGATCGGCGTCGTGGTCGCCCACTCCGACCAGGAAGCCTTCCGCTCCGATGTGAAGCGGTACGCCGGCAACGCGCTCGAGTCCGTCGGCGCGACCAGGAGTGTCGCCGTCTCCGAGGGCACGCCCGGAGTGGCCGGCTCCGGCGCCCGGCACGGTGAGCAGAAGGTCGAGGGCGAGGTCGGCACCGAGGAGACGACCGCCGTCGTACCCGACCCGCGCGAGGCCGAGCAGTGGGACATGCGGATGATCAAGGCCGACCAGGCCCACGAGATCACCGACGGCAGCCGCGACGTGCTCGTCGGCGTACTCGACAGCGGCATCGACCCTGACCACCCGGACCTCGCTCCCAATATCGACACGGAAGAGTCGGTCAACTGCACCGACGCCGGTCGCCTCGACCGCTCCGAAACGGGTTGGTACCCGACCACCAGCGACCACGGCACCCACGTGGCCGGCACGATCGCCGCCGCCCGCAACGGCGTCGGCATCGTCGGCGTCGCGCCGAACGTGCGGATGGCCGCGGTCAAGGTCGTCAACGACGACGGGTTCATCTACCCGGAGTACGCCGTGTGCGGCTTCGTGTGGGCCGGCCTGCGCGGCATGGACGTGACCAACAACAGCTACTACGTCGACCCGTTCATGTACTACTGCGAGGACCAGCCGGACCAGTACGCCGCCAAGGAGGCCGTGCGCCGGGCCGTCGAGTGGTCCACCCGTCGGGGCGTCGTACACGCGGCAGCTGCCGGTAACGCGGCGACCGACCTGTCCAACAACACGACGGACAACACCAGCCCCGACGACGGCACCCCGATCAACCGCACGATCAACAGCGGCTGCGAGGACATCCCGACCGAGCTGGACGGCGTCGTCACGGTCTCGTCGATGCAGCAGTTCCCGGCCGAACAGCGGGGAGAGCCGGCTGTCGAGCTTCTCCAACCGTGGCCTCGGCGAGATCGACGTCGCCGCTCCCGGCTCGAGCATCCTGTCGACGATCGTCACCGGCAACGGCTACGGGCTCAAGAGCGGTACGTCGATGGCTTCGCCGCACGTTGCCGGCGTACTCGCCCTGATGCGGTCGGCGCACCCGCGCTGGTCCCCGGCGCGGATGATCGAGGAGATCCGGGCCCAGGCGGACGACAAGGCCTGCGGCGCCGCCACCGCCGGTCCCGTGTGCGTCGGCCCCGTGGAGGACAACAGCTACTTCGGTGAGGGAGTCGTCGACGCCCTCGACGCCGTGAGCTGACGAACGCCGACCCGGCGCTTGTTGTCCTGATTCCACGTCGACCCGGCTCGTGTTGCGACAACACGAGCCGGGTCGACGTGCGTGATCGTCAATACGCGCCGGGTCAGCGGGTGCGGGCGGCCCGGTTAGGCTGGGACCTCCACGATCGACTGTTGAGGACCCTCTTGTTCGCCACACTCTCCGACCGCCTCGCTGACACCTTCAAGAACCTCCGAGGCAAGGGCCGGCTCTCCGAGGCCGACATCGACGCGACCGCCCGGGAGATCCGGATCGCGTTGCTCGAGGCCGACGTCGCCCTGCCCGTGGTCAAGGACTTCGTGGCCGCGATCAAGGAGCGGGCGGCCGGCGAGGAGGTCAGCGGGGCGCTGAACCCCGCCCAGCAGATCGTCAAGATCGTCAACGAGGAGCTCGTCGAGATCCTCGGCGGCGAGACCAGGCGACTCCGGTACGCCAAGTCCGGGCCGACCGTGATCATGCTGGCCGGCCTCCAGGGCGCCGGTAAGACCACCCTCGCGGCCAAGCTCGCGCTGTGGCTGAAGGAGCAGGGCAAGAGCCCGGTCCTGGTCGCCGCCGACCTCCAGCGCCCCAACGCGGTCAACCAGCTCCAGGTCAACGGTGAGCGAGCCGGCGTACCCGTCTTCGCGCCGGAGCCGGGCAACGGGGTCGGCGACCCGGTCGCGGTCGCGCGCGGCTCGCTCGACGAGGCCAAGCGCAAGTTGTACGACGTGATCATCGTCGACACCGCGGGCCGTCTCGGCGTCGACGCCGAGATGATGAAGCAGGCGGCCGACATCCGCGACGCCGTACAGCCCGACGAGGTGCTGTTCGTGGTCGACGCGATGATCGGCCAGGACGCCGTCTCCACCGCGCAGGCGTTCCTCGACGGGGTCGGGTACGACGGCGTGGTGCTCACCAAGCTCGACGGAGACGCCCGCGGTGGCGCCGCGCTCTCGATCCGGAAGGTGACCGGCCGGCCGGTGATGTTCGCCTCCGCCGGCGAGAAGCTCACCGACTTCGACGTCTTCCACCCCGACCGGATGGCCTCCCGGATCCTCGACATGGGCGACGTGATGACCCTGATCGAGCAGGCCGAGAAGGCGTTCGACCAGGACCAGGCCATGAAGGCCGCCGAGAAGCTCACCGGCAAGGGCGGCGAGTTCACCCTCGACGACTTCCTCGAGCAGATGCAGCAGGTCCGCAAGCTCGGATCGATGTCGAAGATCCTCGGGATGCTGCCCGGCATGGGTCAGATGCGCGAGCAGCTGGAGAACTTCGACGAGCGCGAGATCGACCGGATCCAGGCGGTCATCCAGTCGATGACCCCCGCCGAGCGGGCCAACCCGAAGATGATCGACGGCTCGCGCCGGGCCCGGATCGCCAAGGGCTCCGGTCGCCAGGTCTCCGACGTCAACAGCCTCGTCGACCGGTTCTTCGAGGCCCGCAAGATGATGCTGCAGATGGCCCGCGGCGGCGGGATGCCCGGCATGCCCGGCATGCCCGGGATGCCCGCGGCGCCCGGCGGCGGCAAGCGCGGCAAGGCGAAGCAGCAGGCCAAGAAGGGCAAGGGCCGCCGAGTCTCCGGCAACCCCGCCAAGGCGGCGCAGCAGGCCGCCGCCGACAAGGAGAAGGTCGGGTCCGCGGGGGCCAACCCGTTCGGCAACCCCGACGGCGAAGAGGTCGACTACGAGAAGGCGGCCGCCGAGCTGCAGCTGCCCACGGACTTCTCCAAGTTCCTGAAGTAGGTTTCGCGCCACCCCTCACCCGGGTATGTACGCCGCATGAGCGCCGACGACTACGGAAGATTGCAGAGTCTGGTCGACCAGGTCGTCAAGGAGGCGATCTACGCCGAGCTTGACGTCTTCGGCTGGTATCCCGACGGGTCCGGCAACGTCACCTACATCAGCGGCGGTCTCGGCGGTGGCTCCACGACCGCCGCCGGTCCCGGGAACGGCTACCCCGACGACCCGGTCTCGCCCAACGGCGGCTACATCGACCAGACGACAACGGGCTCGACGCCTCCGCCACGCTGGGGCAGGTCTACCAGTACTGGGAGTCGGCGCGATCCCGCCGGTCTTCGAGCCGTTCTTCGGCCTTCCCGACCCCGAGAATTTCCAAGCCCTCGCCAACAACGTCCGGGAGGCGCTCAAGCAGCTCTCGACCGAAGGCAAGAGCGGGTCGAGTACCAGCTCGTCGGGCGACGACGACCCCGCGCAGATCAACTACGACGGCAACAGCACCATCGCGCTGGCCAACCAGGTGGCCCAGACGCTGAACACCTGGCAGGGCTCCGCGGCCACGTCGTTCGCGACGTACCTCAACCTCTTCCAGGAGGTGGTCGGCAACCAGGCGCTGGCGTGCGAGGTGCTGCGGATGACGCTGCTGATGGAGAAGGAGATGTGGACCCGGATGCGGGCCGACGTCGTGCAGTTCGCGGAGGACTCGGCGCGGGCGTTCCGCGAGGCTGAGGGCTTCAGCTCCGGAGACCTGAAGGCGCTGCTCAGCGTTGCCGGATCGGTGAACACGATCCTGGGCTGGTTCCCGGCGTTCAAGCCGGCCACCGAGGCGGCCGGCAAGGCGCTGACGGTCACCGGCCTGATCGTCGACACCTTCGGTGGCAACGAGCCGGAGCCCAACGAGCTCGGCGACAGCCACTACAAGAACATCCTGGGCAAGATGAAGTCGCACGCGACCGAGCTCAAGGAGACGTCGAAGACCGTCGAGGGCGACATCCAGAAGAGCCTGCAGAACCTCGAGAAGCACGTCGAGCAATCCCCGCCGGCCCGGTCCAACGGCAGCCAGGACCAGGAGTCGTTCCGCCTCGACCGGCCCAACGGCACCTACAGCGCGGACTCGACGGACGACTTCATCTTCCCGGGTGTGGTCGTGAACCCACAGAACGTCCGCAACGCCGCGCAGCATGCTTGATCGTCGACCTCGCGCCCGAGATGAACACCGCCGCCACCCAGCTCGACGAGGGCGACTCGGCCTACCAGTGGTGGCGGGACGGCGACGGGATCGGCGTCGGCTCCTGGGGCTGCTACAGCGACTACAGTGCGGCCTCGTACTCCTTGCAGAAGGAGATCCAGGACACCGCCAAGGAGATGGAGTGGGCAGCAACGATGCTCCGCGCGGTGGCCGCCGATCTCGACAACACGGACAACAACGTGGGCGACGACTTCGGCGGGGTTCGCACCAAGATCGACCAGTACGACCACCCGACCTACCCGGTGCCGGCCTACCCGAGCAACAGGCGGATGCCCGAGTGAGATCGGTCCTCGTCGTCGACGGGGCCAACGTCGTCGGGAGCCGACCCGATGGCTGGTGGAACGACCGCGCCGGCGCCGCGCGGAAGCTGCACGAGCAGCTGATGGTCGCGGACACGTCGTACGACGAGGTCGTGCTGGTCCTCGAGGGCGCGGCGAAGGGCGGTGTCGGCAAGGGTCGGGACGCCCACGTGCGCACGGTGCACGCCCCGGGAAGCGGCGACGACACGATCGTGGCCGAGGCCCGCAACGCCGCCGAACGCGGCGATCGGGTCGGCGTGGTGACCGCGGACCGGTTGCTCAAGGCGCGCGTCGCGGCGCACGCGAGCGTCGAGTCACCTTCCTGGCTGCTCGACCAGCTCTGACCCTCAGGCGGCGGCGACTCGGGCCACCGCCAGGGCGATCGCTCCGGTGACCTCGGCCTGCTCGCCGAGCTCGGCCGGCGCGACGCGTACGGCGGCGGCGGTGTCCGGCTGGGCATAGCGGTCGATCGAGGCCCGCACTCCCTCGAGCAGTGATGTGGAGGTGCCGAGCGAGCCACCCACCACGACGAGCTCGGGGTTGAGGCTGTTGCACAGGTCGGCGAGCGCGCGGCCGACGGTGCGCCCGGCGTCGCTGAGCACCCGGCGTACGCCGGCATCGCCGGCCTCGTCCAGCTCCAGCACGCGTTCGGTGCTCAGCCGTTCGTCGTACGCCGCGCCGAGCAGCTCGGCGATCCGCGGCGCGGACACGATGGTCTCGAGGCACCCGCGGTTGCCGCACCGGCAGACCTGGCCGTCCTCACCCACCTGCACGTGCCCGATTTCGCCGGCGATCCCGGTGGTGCCGCGGTGGAGCCTGCCGCCGAGCACGATGCCCGCACCCACGCCGCTGGCGACCTTCACGTAGACGAGGTCGGCGACCCCTCGAGCCGCCCCGTGAGAGACCTCGGCCAGGGCACCGAGGTTGGCGTCGTTGTCCGCGAACACCGGGACCCCCATCCGGCGCTCGAGCTCGGCGCCGGGTTCGAGGTCCTGCCATCCCGGGAGGATGCCGGTGCTGATCCGCGCCGAGCGCCGGTCCAGCGGCGCAGGCACGCACATCCCGATCGCCTGGAGCTCCCCGCGGGACAGGCCGGCTCGCTTCAGTGCCGCCCGAGCCATCCGGGCGGCCCGGTCCAGCGCCTGAGCGCCATGGGAGTCGACGTCGACGGACGCCACCTCCTGGGTGAGTACGGCGCCGGTGCGATCGGCAGCAGCGACCCGAATGTGGCCGTGACCGATATCGACGCCGACGACCCCGCCCGCTGGGGCGCTCAACGCGACGAGCAGCGGTGGCCGCCCGCTGCCTCCCTTGTGCGGGCTGCCCCGGTCCGTCGTCTCGATGACATGGCCGCTCGCGATCAGGGTGGTCACCAGGCTCGAGACGGTGGTGCGGGAGAGGCCGGTGGCGCGGGCCAGATCCGCGCGACTCATCGCGCCCTGCGCGGCCAGCAGGGAGATGACCGCGCGGCTGTTGCCGGCGCGCAGCCGTTCGAGCGATCCGCTCACTTGGGCACGGTAGCGCGTTTGTCAGGAAGATGGACGAATTAGGGGTCGGATGCCGATCTTTCCGCATTGACCCGGACGAATCCTGATTCCTACCTTGTCCTTCAAGAACCTTTGATCTCGGGCAAGGAGTTCGCGATGTCAGTGCACCACTCACGCGCCGTTCTTGGTGCGGCCCTCGCCGCCACCCTCGCGCTGTCCCTCGTGTCGTCACCGGGCACCGCGGCTCCGGCACCACGGGAAGCGGCCGACCCGGCGCCGGCGTACCGGGATCCGGACCTTCCGGTCCCTGATCGCGTTGCCGACCTCCTGGCGCGGATGACCCTGGAGGAGAAGGTCGGCCAGATGACCCAGGCCGAGCGGATCGACGTCGCCGAGGATCCCTCGCTCATCACGACCTACGCGCTCGGCAGCGTCCTCTCCGGCGGCGGCTCGGTCCCCGAGTCCAACACGCCTGAGGCGTGGGCCGACATGGTCGACGAGTTCCAGCAAGCCGCGCTCGACACGCGTCTGGGCATCCCGCTGCTGTACGGCGTGGACTCGGTGCACGGCCACGCCAACCTGCTGGGTGCCACGGTGTTCCCCCACAACATCGGGCTCGGGGCTACTCGCGACCCCCGGCTCATGGAGCGGATCGGCCACATCACCGCGGAGGAGACCCGGGCGTCCGGTCCGAACTGGGCTTTCGGGCCGTGTGTGTGCGTCGCCCGCGACGACCGGTGGGGCCGCACCTACGAGAGCTTCGGTGAGAGCCCCCGTCTCGTCCGCAGCATGGAGACCATCATCGACGGGCTGCAGGGAAGGCCCGGCCAGATGGACCGACCGGACCGGGTGCTCGCCACCGCCAAGCACTACGCCGGCGACGGGCTGACCAAGTTCGGCACCGGCGAGGGCGATTACACGATCGACCAGGGCATCAACGAGGTGTCGCGGGCCGAGTTCGACGAGCTCGCGCTGTCGCCGTACGAGCCCGCGATCCGCACGCACCACGTGGGCTCCGTGATGCCGTCCTTCTCGAGCGTCGACTGGACCGACGACGGGCTCGGCAACCCGGTCAAGATGCACGCGAGCGAGGAGCTGATCACCGGCGTCCTCAAGGGCGACCTCGGCTTCGACGGGCTGGTGATCTCGGACTGGCGGGCGATCCACCAGATCCCCGGCGACTACGCAACCCAGGTCGCGACCTCGGTCAACGCCGGCGTGGACCTGTTCATGGAGCCGACCACGACGAACGACGTCGGCTACCAGGAGTTCATCGCCACGCTCATCGACCTGGTCGAGGCCGGCACCGTGCCGATGGCGCGCATCGACGACGCCGTGTCCCGGATCCTGACCGCGAAGTTCGAGCTGGGGTTGTTCGAGAAGCCGCTGACCGACCGGCGCAACCTGGACGACATCGGCAGCCGGAAGCACCGCGAGGTGGCTCGGAAGGCGGTGGCGCAGTCGCAGGTCCTGCTGAGCAACCGGCACCGCACGCTCCCCTTGAAGCCGCGACGGCAGCCGATCTACGTCGCCGGCAGCAACGCCGACAACATCGGCAACCAGGCCGGGGGCTGGACCCTGACCTGGCAGGGCGGGTCGACGAACGTGATCCCCGGCCAGACCATCCTCGACGGCATCCGGGACACCGCGGGCGCCCACGTGCGGTTCAGCGAGAAGGCGAGCAAACGGATCCCGCGCGACGCAGCGGGCATCGTCGTGGTGGGGGAGACTCCCTACGCCGAGGGCTTCGGCGACGTCGGCGGACCGCTGTGGGCCTATGACCCGGGCGACAACGGCGTGCCGCGTCCGCCCAAGACCATGGAGCTCTCGTCCGTCGATCGGAAGGCCGTCCGAGAGGTGTGCGCGCGGGCGCGCTCCTGCACAGTGCTGGTGGTGTCGGGTCGGCCGATGGTGATACCGGCCGCGCTGCGCCAGCAGATCGACGCGCTGGTCGCGTCGTGGTTGCCGGGGAGCGAGGGTCGGCGGCGTGGCCGACGTACTTTTCGGGCGTCGGTCGTTCAGCGGCAAACTGCCGGTCTCTTGGCCGCGAGAGGTGGCTCAGGAGCCGATCAACATCGGCGACCCGGTCTATGACCCTCTGTACAGGTACGGACATGGCCTGCAAACCTGAGGTTTCGCCGCAGTCCGCGCGGGCATCTACCGACGGACGCGGACGCCAGATCGAAAGGGATCCTCGATGTCAGCACTGTTCAACCGCTCCAGGCGGTTCCTCGTCGTCCTCGCGCTCGCGCTCGGCGTGAGCCTCGCCGTCACCACTGCCCTGCCCGCATCCGCCAGCAGCTCCGACGCAGAGCAACGCCGCAACTACTACGGCGCGCTCTCGATCTCGAGCGACAACGCGTGGGGTGGGTCCTACGACTACGCCACCAAGCGCAAGGCCATCAAGCGGGCGCAGTCGGAGTGCAAGCAGCGCTCCAACTATCCCGGCACCTGCGAGGCAGCCGTTTGGGTGCGCAACGGCTGTGCCGCGCTCTCGGTGAAGCTCAACTCCGACGGCTTCGTCACTCGCTATGGCTGGGCCGTCAACCGGTTCAAGGGCCCGGCGATCAAGGCTGCGCAGAAGAAGTGCGGCAAGAGGTGCGTCAAGCGCGCCTGGGTCTGCACCACGCGTCCCTGATCGAGCAACCCACTCCGGGCCCCGGGTAGCCTCTCGCGCCATGACGGCGTTGAGGTTCCGGGGCCCGGTGTTGCCCGATGGCCAGGCGCGCACGCTGTACGTCGAGGACGGCCGGGTCACGTACGAGTCGGTCGCGGGAGCCGACACCGAGGTCGAGGGGTGGATCGTCCCGGGGCTCGTGGACGCGCATTGTCACCTCGGCCTCGACGACGACGGCGCGATCTCCGACGAGGAGACCGAGGCTCAGGCGCTCGAGGACCGCGACGCCGGCGCGCTGCTGATCCGCGACTGCGGTTCGGCGGCCGACACCGCCTGGATCCACGACCGCGAGGACCTGCCGCGGCTGATCCGGGCAGGGCGGCACATTGCTCGCACGAAGCGCTACATCCGCAACTACGCCCACGAGATCGAGCCCGGGCAGCTGACGGAGTACGTCGCCCGGGAGGCCCAGCGCGGCGACGGCTGGGTCAAGCTCGTGGGGGACTGGATCTCCCGCGACGAAGGCGACCTGGCGCCGTCGTTCCCGGCGGAGGCGTTCGCCGCGGCGATCGCGACGGCTCACGAGCACGGCGCCCGGGTCACCGCGCACTGCTTCGGCGAGACGGTGCTGCCGGGACTGATCGAGGCCGGCATCGACTGCATCGAGCACGGGACCGGGCTGTCTCAGGAACTGATCGACGCCATGGTCGAGAAGCGGATCTCCCTGGTGCCGACGGTGATGCAGATCGACAAGTTCCCCGAGTACGTCGAGGCGGCCGGCGCCAAGTTCCCGGTGTACGCCGCGCACATGACCGACCTGCACGCGCGGCAGCGAGACACGATCATGGCGGCGTACGACGCCGGCGTACCGCTGTTCGCCGGGTCCGACGGCGGCGGCATCAGCAGGCACGGCAACCTCGCCGGCGAGGTGATCGCGATGGCGGGGCTCGGGATGCCGGCGGAGTATGCGCTCGGGGCCGCCTCGTGGCGGGCCAGGGAGTGGCTCGGCTGGAACAGCGGTCTCGACGAGGGCGCACCGGCCGACTTCGTGGTCTATGACAGCGACCCGCGCGCGGACCTCAGCGAGCTGCGCCGCCCGAGCCGGGTGGTCCTGCGGGGTCGCGTCGTGGCCGGCCGGTAGCAAACAGCACCCCGAGGACGATCAGCAGCAGGAACCCGATGCCGCCGAGGAAGAACGGTAGGAAGATGCCGAGTGCCAGGCCGCCGAAGAAGTTCCCGAAGTCGGGCGCCGGGCCGATCTGGATCGGGCCGCCCGCCTCGGCGCAGGTGACCTCCAGCTCGCCCGAGCCGGGGTCGAAGGTGCGGTCGCCCAGCCACTCGTCTCCACCGGAGGACTTCGTGTACGTCGCGTCGGGCGTTCCGGTGTAGCTCACTTCGTCACCCGTCTCGGTGTCGACGATCGTGCACGAGGGCGGTACGGCATCGTGGATCCACACCATCCGCTCCTCGTCCGCGTTCACGGACACCGGGTGCGGCTGGCCGTCCGCCGGCACCGTGGCGTCGGTCTCGGTGAAGCCCTTGATGGTGAGCACCAGGACCGTGACGCCGATCGCGACGCCGGCCAGGATCATCGCGCCGGCGAGCACGAACCACCAGGCGCTCGGGCGCCTGCGCTTCGGCGGCGGAGGCGGGGCGCCGTACGGCTGGTACTGAGGAGCGCTCACGCCGCCAGTATTCTCCGCGCGCGGCGACCTGCCCAGGGCACTCCGATTCGGACCCCGCGGCCGGTTCTGGCACAATCGGCGGCTGAGTCCTGCACGCCCGGCCCCTCTCTCCGGACGCGCCAAGGCCCCTCGAAGGACCCGACCTCGTGCCCCACGCAAGGACGGCGGCCTTCACCACACACGAGTTCCGAGGAGACACCACAAACGTGGCCGTCAAGATTCGCTTGAAGCGCCTGGGCAAGGTCCGGGTGCCGCAGTACCGCATCGTCGTCGTCGACTCCCGCAAGAAGCGGGACGGCAAGGTGATCGAGGAGATCGGCAAGTACCACCCCAAGGAGGACCCGAGCTACATCAGCGTCGTGTCCGAGCGGGCGCAGTACTGGCTCGGAGTCGGCGCGCAGCCCTCCGACGCCGTGGCCAAGATCCTCAAGATCACGGGTGACTGGCAGACCTACAAGGGCATCGCCGGCAGCGAGGGCACCCTGAAGGTCGCCGAGCCCAAGCGCGACAAGCTGGAGATCTTCAACGAGGCGCTCAAGGAGGCGGCCAACGAGCCCAAGGGCGCCGCGGTCACCAAGAAGGCGTCGAAGAAGGCCGAGCCCAAGGCCGAGGAGGCACCGGCGGAGGTCGCTCCGGTCGAGGAGCCCGCCGCAGAGGCTGCTCCGGTCGAGGAGGCTCCGGTGGAGGTTGCTCCGGCCGAGGTCCCCGCATCGGAGACCCCGGAGGGCGCGGCCGAAGAGGCTGAGGCCGCCGAGACCGTCACCGCTGAGGACGCCGGGAAGAGCGAGAGCTGAGCGCGATGCTCGCCGAGGCTCTCGAACACCTGGTACGCGGCGTCGTCGACAACCCCGACGACGTCACCGTCCGCGACAAGCAGCTGCGCCGCGGGTCGCTGCTCGAGGTCCGGGTGCACCCCGACGATCTCGGCAAGGTGATCGGGCGGGGGGGCCGGACCGCCACCGCGTTCCGCACCGTGATCGGCGCGCTTGCCGGCCGGGACGGCGCTCGCATCGACTTCGTCGACGTCGACCGTCGCTGACCCGATGTCCCCCGCTTGTCCTGAGGAGCCGAGGGACGAGGCGTCTCGAAGGGTCGAGGTCGTGGTTGGCCGGATCGGCAAGCCGCACGGCCTCCGCGGCGAGGTGACGGTCGAGGTCCGCACCGACGAACCCGAACGCCGGTTCGCCACAGGCACCGCGCTCCGCGCGGAACCTCGTGGCGGGTCGGCGTTCGCCATTTCCCCTCTCACCGTGAGCCGGACCCACTGGCACGGCACCACGCTGCTGGTGTCGTTCGAGGAGATCCCCGACCGCAACGCCGCCGAGACGGCCCGCGGGGTGCTGCTGCACACTGCGATCCCAGCTGACGAGTCCCCGGCCGACCCCGATGAGTACTACGACCACCAGCTCGTGGGGCTGGCGGCGTACGACCTCGACGGCGGCGAGCTGGGCGAGGTCACCGGCGTGCTGCACGGCGGGGCTCAGGACCTGCTGGTCGTCACGACGTCCGCGGGCCGCGAGGCGCTGGTGCCGTTCGTCGCCGCGCTCGTCCCCGAGGTCGACCTGCCCGCGCGCCGGGTCCTGATCGACGACCGGCCGGGCCTCGTCACCCCGCTCGAGGACTGAGCGATGCGCCTCGACTACGTCACGATCTTCCCCGCCTACTTCGAGCCACTGGAGCTTTCGCTGGCCGGCAAGGCCGCCGACCGCGGCCTGCTCGAGCTGCATGTCCACGACCTGCGGGAGTGGACGCACGACCGGCACCGCACGGTCGACGACACGCCGTACGGCGGCGGCGCCGGCATGGTGATGCGGCCCGAGCCCTGGGGCGAGGCGCTCGACGAACTGCTGACTGAGGGCACCACCTTGGTGGTGCCCACCCCGTCCGGCGTCCCGTTCACGCAGGCGGTCGCGCGCGAGCTGGCCGGGCGCGACCGGCTGGTGTTCGCCTGCGGCCGCTACGAAGGCATCGACCAGCGGGTGCTCGACCACGCGACGACCCGGGCCGAGCTGCGGGAGATCTCCGTGGGTGACTACGTGCTCAACGGGGGAGAGGTGGCGGCGCTGGTCATCACCGAGGCCGTTGCCCGGCTGCTGCCCGGCTTCATGGGCAACGCCGAGTCGCTTCTCGAGGAGTCGCACGAGGACGGGCTGCTGGAGTACCCCGTCTACACCAAGCCGTCCTCGTGGCGCGGTCTCGACGTGCCCGAGGTGTTGTTGAGCGGCGACCACGGGCGGATCGCCGAGTGGCGCCGCGCCGAGGCCGCACGCCGGACTGCCGCACGCCGGCCGGATCTGCTCCCGCTGAGCGCGGTGCCGGGCGGCGGGGAGCTGTCGGTCGTCGTGCCGGCCGATGCCGGCGAGCTCTACGCCCTGCAGCTGGCCTGCTGGGTGCAGGAGATGCACGACAATCCGGGCGTCGAGATCCCGGCTCTGAACGAGACGCTCGACGACCTGCGGGCCTGGCTTCCGGACTGGACGGTCCTGGTGCTCCGGCGGGAGGGCCGGCTCGTCGGCGCCGCCCGGGCTCGGCGCGAGGGCGAGGCCTGGGACATCGGCCGCGTGATGGTCGCTCCCGACCTCCAGGGGCAGGGGCTGGGCCGCTTCCTGCTGGCCGAGATCGAGGCCGCGGCGCCCAGTGACGTCCCGTCGTACAGCCTGTTCACCGGAAGGGGCAGCGAGCGCAACCTGCGGATGTACAAGCGCGCCGGTTACAGCCTGCGCGGCGAGATCGAGCCCGGCGTCGTGCTGCTGACGAAGCCCCGCCGCTGATTTCCAGTCGTCCACGGGCGCTGTGGCAGACTCTCTTCTTGGCCTCGTCGGCCGAAGGACCGCGTTCGGGGGAGACCCCGGCCGGGTCTGCGTCGGGCACCTGTCACAGGGGGTACCGCACGCCGCCGGCCACCCGACGAGGCTGAACCATCAGAGAGCTGAACAGCACTCTTCAGATACCGCGGCTGACCTGTGACACTCGCGAGGAGAAACATGAGCAACGTGATTGCCGACCTGGGCGACGCCCAGAAGCGCACCGACGTCCCCGCCTTCCGAGCCGGTGACACCATCAAGGTCCACGTGAAGGTCGTCGAGGGCAACCGCTCCCGCGTCCAGATCTTCCAGGGCGTCGTAATCCGCCTTCAGGGCGCCGGCATCGGACGCACCTTCACCGTCCGCAAGGTCTCCTTCGGCGTCGGCGTGGAGCGCACCTTCCCGCTGCACTCCCCGATCTTCGAGGAGATCGAGATCGTCACCCGTGGTGACGTCCGCCGGGCGAAGCTCTACTACCTGCGCAACCTGCGCGGCAAGGCAGCGAAGATCAAGGAGCGCCGAGAGGCCTGAGCCGGTCCTGCGGACCGCTCCCTAGACTCGCAACGTGACAACGGACGAGCGACCCCTCGACTCCGAAGAGCCTGAGGTCGAGGACGCTCCCCGCAAGAAGCGACACCTGTCCGTCTGGCAGGAGACCTTGCTCCTGCTCGCGGTCGCAGTGGTCCTCGCCGTCGTGATCAAGGCGCTGTTCGTCCAGGCGTTCTACATCCCGTCGCAGTCGATGGAGCCGGGTCTCGTCGAGAACGACCGGATCCTGGTGCAGAAGGTCTCCTACTGGTTCGGCGGTACGCCGGAGCGTGGCGACGTCGTGGTCTTCAAGGACCCGGACAACTGGCTCGGCAACGAAGAGGCCGGCCCGACGAACCCGGTTGCCAAGGTGATGGCCAAGATCGGCCTCTACCCCGAGGGCGGTCACCTGGTGAAGCGGGTGATCGGCACCGCGGGAGACGTCATCACCTGCTGCGACGACCAGGGCCGGATCGCCGTCAACGGCGAGCCGTTGGACGAGGAGGCGTACGTCCCCAAGGGCGTGCCCTGCAACGGCCCGATGATCGGCAACTGCCAGTGGACGGCCGGCCCGGTGCCCGACGGGCACATCTTCGTCATGGGCGACAACCGCGGAGAGTCCGCCGACTCCACCGTGCACCTCTGCCTGAAGAACGAGACCGACTGCACGAAGAACCCGTACATCGACGTGGACCTGGTGGTCGGCAAGGTGTTCGTCCTCGTCTGGCCGGCCGGCCGGTTCGACTGGATCGGACGCTCCGACTCGTTCGCGGACGTCCCCGACCCGGAGTAGCACTCGTGTCCGACCTGCCTCGTGGACTCACCGTTCGCCGTGACGCCGGCCTCTACGGCTACGAGAGGGCGTTGCGCCGGCACGGTATCGAGCCGATCGCCGGTGTCGACGAGGCCGGCCGCGGCGCGTGCGCCGGTCCGTTGGTCGCCGGCGCGGCGATCCTGCCGCCCGGGAAGGCCGGGATCGTCCCCGGCCTTGCGGACTCCAAGCTGCTCACCGAGAAGGCCAGGGAACGCTGCTACACGCAGATCGTGAAGCGGGCGGTCGCGTGGTCGGTGGTGGTGATCGAGCACGACGAGTGCGACCGGCTCGGGATGCACGTGGCCAACGTCGAGGCGTTGCGCCGGGCCGTGGCGCTGCTGGACCTGCCGCCGGCGTATGTGCTCACCGACGGGTTCCCGGTCGACGGGCTCGGGACGGCGGGCCTGGCCGTGTGGAAGGGCGACCGGGTGGCCGCCTGCATCGCGGCGGCGTCGGTCCTGGCGAAGGTGACCCGGGACCGGATCATGACCGAGCTGGACGCCGACTACCCGGCGTACGACTTCAAGACGCACAAGGGCTACGTCACCGACGAGCACACCGCCGCCCTGACTACACACGGCCCTTGCCCGATCCACCGGATGCGGTTCGTCAACGTCCGGCGGGCCGCGGGGCTCGAGCCGCCGGTTGACGTGCAGAATGAGGAGATCGCCGCGACCCTGGAGGAGGTTCGATGAATACCCCGTTCGAATGCTCACTTCGTTCCGCTTCGAACGGGGACCCCAAAAGATGAGTGCTGAGGATCTCGAGAAGTACGAGACCGAGCAGGAGCTGACCCTCTACCGCGAGTACCGCGACGTCGTCGGGATCTTCAAGTACGTCGTCGAGACCGACCGTCGGTTCTACCTGTGCAACCAGGTTGACGTGAAGGCCCGCACCGAGGCGGGCGACGTGTTCTTCGAGGTGTCGATGAGCGACGCGTGGGTGTGGGACATGTACCGCCCGGCTCGCTTCGCGAAGAACGTCAAGGTGCTGACGTTCAAGGACGTCAACGTCGAGGAGCTCGCGCAGGCCGATATCGACCCGCCCAAGCCGTAGCCACCGCCGACGTGGTCGATCGGTCAGATCTTTGTACGGCCGGTGAACAGGTCCGGTGGCGCGCGGCGTTGGTTCCCAGGTCGCCGACGTCTGCCCACGGGTAGGGGCCGGGCCATATCTGGTTCTCGTCGACCATCAATCTCGGTTCTCGGAGTCCGTGGGCTACTGACGAACGTCGGCCCGAGGAGCAGCTGGCGAATGCATCGGCGCCTCGTCGATGGTGGGACGTGCGCAGGTAACCGGGTCACCGTCAGCTGTTCGATCAGGCCTGGCCAATGTCCGCGCGAAGACGACGAGCCGGCTGATGTTTCCTCTTCGCGTAGGCGAATCTCGGTCCACCGATACCGGCGCTCCACACGTCGATCAAGACGATGAGTACGACCTGCCGCCCCCGGAGTGATCATCGTCGGGTGACGACGGACTCCAGGATGATGGGCTCAACCGCATGAACGCGAGACTTCGCCGTGGTGGCTCATCGTCGGGCGCTCGCCGACACCCTGCTGCCAGCCTTCGGCATCACGACCGCAGGTGCCGCCCCGGGCACTGCCGGAACCCCTGTGCGCCCCGCCTGCCCCTGTTGGCTGGCCGATCGGCTACTGAAGGCATAGCCCGACTGGGCCAGGAGCGATGGCCCTTCGGGCACTCCATCGCGATCGCCTGTGCAGCGCCTCCGTAGGTCCTAATGTGGGTCGTGGGAGAGGTGGCCCCCCGGGTCACCTGAGGAGGGAACGCTCGCGTGAGCGGAGTCATCGCGCGCGTAATCGACGCGCATCGTCAGAGCCGGCCGGGAAGTGCCCCGGACGCTGGAGCCTGCGGTAGCCGCGACCGCGGAGCCGCCGCCGTGGAGTTCGCGATCGTCGTACCGTTCCTCTGCTTTTTGCTCTTCGCGATCATCGACTACGGCTACATGCTGAGTTTCCGACAGGCGCTCAGCCAGGCGGCTGCGGAGGGTGCCCGCGCTGCTGCGGTTGCGCCGGCCAGCGTGCCGAACACGGCCAGCGGCAACGCCGACAGCCTGCAGAACCGGGCGGTTCAAGCAGTGAACCAGGGCCTCTCGAGCTACGACGTCGCCTGCACCACCGGTGGCCTGCTGATGCACGGAACCGACCACGCGGGCGTCTGCACGGTCTCGCTTCCGCAGGCCTGCACCGGAAGCACCACGGGAGCCATGTGCGTCGAGGTCACGCTGGCGTACACCTACTCCGACGATCCGCTGTTGCCTTCGTTCCCAGGTGTCGGTGTGGTGCTGCCGGACACCATGACGTACACGACCGAGGCGCAGGTCAGCTGATGCGCGGGGACGAGCGCGGAGCAGTGCTGCCGGTGGTGGGCGTGATAGCCGCCGTCTTGTTACTGATCGCAGCCATGGCCGTCGATCTCGGCGTGCAACGATCAGCGCGTCGCGACATGCAGGCCCTGGCCGACATCGTGGCTCTCGACCTGGCACGCCTGGTGGACGGGCGGACGGGCGCACAGATCAGGGCGGGGACGGGCGACAAAACGCCATTCGAGACGGCGAAGACCGCGAGTGTCGACCGCAACAAGACCACGGTGCTCGGGGACGACCCCGGCGCGTGTGAGGACGGCACCTGTGTCCGTGCCTATCTGGTGGAGCTCGACGACGACGGCAGCTATCCGATGTCGAGTGGCGTCCCGCAGGAGGTCCTCGACTCCGCGGAGCCCAACGGTGTGGTGGTGGTGGCCACGACGGAGGTGGGGTTCGCATTCGGGGGGCTGCTCGGGGTCGACGAAGGTGGGGTCTCCCGGAGAGCGGTCGGGATCTCGGAGTCGTCGGCGTGCTTCCAGCTGGGCTCCTACGCCGCGAGCATCGACCCGTCGTCGTCGGATGTCTTCGGGGGGCTGCTCAAGCCGATTCTCGGCGCCTCGACCCTGAACCTCGTTGGCTACCAGGGGCTGGCCAGCGCGAACGTCTCCGTGTTGGACCTGATCCACGCCCCGTCGATCGGCGTCGGCACCGTGGACGAACTGCTCGCCCTCCCCGACCTCACCGTAGGTGACCTCTTCCTGGCCTCGGCGTACGCGCTCACGGGGCAGGGCAAGATCGCCGAGGCGGCGGTGTTCAACGCGGCTGCCACCAGCGTCGTCGCGCCGTTCGTCCTGAACTTCAACGACGTCCTGGCCATCGACGGATCGTCCGACGCCGTCCTGAACACCCACCTCAACGCGCTCGACCTGCTGGTCGGCACCGTGTTCCTCGCCAACGGCACGAACCTCCTGGACGTGCACAACCTGCAGGCGGAGCTCGGGTCGGTCGGAGTCACCACCGGCACCGAGCTCAAGATCATCGAGAAGGCCCGCCGCTGGTGCACCGGGTTCCAGACGGCTGGCCCCGAAACCTCGCAGCTCACCTTCAAGTCGAACATCAAGGTCCAGCCGAACAACAGCCCCCTGGTCAGCAACGGCAAGTCGCAGCTGCGTCTGGTGGGTATGCAGACGGGGACCCCGGACGCGACGCTCAACCTCAGCCTGAATGTCGATCTGGCCGGGGCGCGCGCGGAACTGACGGATTCGAGCTGCGACCCGGACGTATTCGACGTCGACGTCTGGACCAATCTACTGACCGCGTCGCTGACCGCTTCGGCCCGCGTGAAGGGGGACATCTCCGGGAAGGTGAGCCTGCTCGGCATCGGGCTCGTCGACGTGGTGGTCCCGGTGGACTTCAACATCTCGGTGGCGGCATCCGCGTTCAAGCCCGCCGCAACCACGCCCGAGCACGTGACGCTGTCGTACCCACCGCTGTCGTACGGCGACCACGTCTCCGTCGGCTCGGGCGACATCGTGCTACCCGACGTAACGGTCACCCAGACCAACGGCACGCTGCAGGTCGGGAACGTGGTGGTCAAGGTGCTCGGCATCCCGACCACCGTGCCCACCGCCAGCCTGCTGGCGCTGGTGACCCCCATCATCGACGAGCTGGTGACGCCCGCGGGCGCCCTGTCCACCCGGATCCTGCCACTCGTGCAGCCGGTGGCGGACAAGGTCAACGACATCCTGGTGCAGCTCAACGAGGCACTGGGCATGAACCTCGGTGGCGCGGACGTCTACGGCTTGGAAGAGTCGACCTGCGGCGCCCCGAAACTGGGCGGCTGATCGTCCACAGGCCCGCTTCGACGGCACCTTCTCCACAGGCGAGCACCGTGAGCCCCTCTCTCGTAGGCACGCTCGATCAGGCTGTGCGCAGGAGGTCAACGGATGACGACGAGTGCCTGCAGACAGGCGTTGGGGGCGTACGGCGAGGACGTCGCCGCCCGCCGCCTGACCGCTGCCGGGATGGTCCTGCTGGACCGCAACTGGCGATGCCCCGAGGGCGAGATCGACCTCGTCCTCCGCGACGGCCGGGTGCTCGTCGTGTGCGAGGTGAAGACCCGGACGAGCCACCTGTGCGGCACCCCGCACGAGGCGATCACCGAGGCCAAGCTCGATCGGCTCCGACGGCTCGGCCAGGCCTGGATGCACGCCCACGAGGTGGTCGCCGAGCACACTCGGGTCGACCTGGTCGCGGTTCTTCGCCCGCCTCGTGGGCCGGCCGAGGTCGACCACGTGAAGGGGCATCGGCTGATGCCGTTCGCGACCGCCCACACGGTCAGCCTGCAGGGCGCGCTGGGCCACCTGATCGACGTACAGGCCGACGTGTCGCCGGGCACGGTGGGCACCACGCTCATCGGGCGCCCGGACGTCTCGCTCAACGAGGCGCGCGACCGCTGTCGGATGGCGGTGATCAACAGCGGCCTCGAGTGGCCGAAGACCCGTCGCGTCACGGTGCTGCTGGCGCCGGCCGACCTGGCCAAGAGCGGGACCCACTTCGACCTGCCGATCGCCGTATCCGTGCTGGCTGCTGCCGACCGGGTGCCGCGAGAGGCCCTCGCCGAGACCGCGTTCGTGGGCGAGCTGACGTTGTCCGGAGGACTCAGGTCGGTCCCGGGAGTGCTGCCGATGGTGCTGGCCGCCGCCGAGCGGGGGATCACCCGGGTCTTCGTGCCCGAGCCCCAGGCGCGCGAGGCGGCGATGGTGCCCGGCATGACCGTGCTCGGGATGCGCTCGCTCGGCCAGGTGGTCGCCGAGCTCCGCGGCGAGGAGGTGCCCGAGGCGCCGCCGGTCGCGCCGATGTCCGGCAGCAGGCTGCTCGCCTGGCGCGGCCAGGAGCGGCTCGAGGAGCTCGACTTCAGCGACCTGTTCGGGATGGCGGACGCCAAGTACGCCGTGGAGGTCGCGGCGGCGGGTGGCCACCCGGTGCTGCTGACCGGTCCCAAGGGGGCCGGCAAGACCAGCCTGGCCGAGCGGATCCCGACGATCCTGCCCGAGCTGACCCCGGAGGAGTCGCTCGAGCTCACCGCGATCCACTCGCTGGCCGGCGCGCTCGAGCCGGGCGACGGGATGCTCACCACCCCGCCGTACTCCGGCCCGCACCACGACGCGAGCAAGGCCAGCCTGATCGGCGGCGGCAGCGGGCAGGTCCGGCCCGGCGAGATCAGCCGCGCCCACTGCGGCGTCCTGTTCCTGGACGAGTTCCCGCTCTTCCGCAGCGACGTGATCGAGGCGCTGCGCCAGCCGTTGGAGAGCGGGGAGATCACCGTTGCCCGGCGCGAGGAGTCGGTGACGCTGCCCGCCCGCTGTCTGCTGGTGCTGGCCTGCAACCCGTGCCCGTGCGGCGGCTTCACCGAGTCCGCCCCGACCAACAAGTGCCGCTGCAACGCGCAGCGCCTGCGCGACTACCAAGGCCGGATCACCGGACCGATCGCCGACCGGATCGACATCACCCGGCAGGTCGAACCGCTGAGCCGGGCCCGCGATCCGCTCGACGCCCCGGAGTCCTCCGCCCAGGTCCGGGACCGGGTCGCCCGGATCCGCGACCGCCAGCACCACCGGTTCCGCCACGAGAGCTGGCGGCTCAACGGCCAGGCGCCGGGTGCCGCGCTCCGCGACTCCTGGCCGCTGCGCCCGAGCGCACAGCGCATCCTCCAGGAGGCGGTCTACTCCGGTCGGCTGAGCAGCCGCGGTGCCGTGCGCGTCCATCGACTCGCCTGGACCGTTGCCGACCTGCGGTCGATCAGCACCGGGACCGACGTCACTCCCGGGGTCGACGAGCTGGACACCGCGCTGCGGCTGCGGACCAAGCAGCCGCTCCTGCTCGCCTCGCTCGAACGGCGCGCCGGATGAGCCTGGGCGAGGACCGACTCGCGCGCGCCGCGCTGAGCCGGGTCACCGAGCCCGGCGACCCCAGGATCACGGAGCTGGTGGCCAGATTCGGCGCGATCGACCTGCTGCCCCGGCTCCGAAGGGGCGACGGCCTGTCCGGCGTCTTCGCCGACGTCGCAGACCGGCTGGCCTCTTGCGAGCCCGAGGGAGAGCTGGCCCGCGCCGCCCGACTCGGCATCCGGTTCGTGATCCCGGGTGACCAGGAGTGGCCCGGGCAGCTCGACGACCTGGCCAACGCGGAGCCACTCAACAACCGGGGCGGCATCCCGATCGGGCTCTGGGCCAAGGGCCCGGTCCGGCTGGACTCCCTCGGGACCTCGGTCGCGGTCGTCGGGTCCCGGGCCGCCACGACCTACGGCGACCAGCTGGCCACCGACATCGGCCAGACGCTGGTCGAGGCGGGCAGTCCGGTCGTCTCCGGCGCGGCGTTCGGGATCGACCGCGCCGCGCACCGCGGTGCGCTGGCGGGCGGCGGCCCCACCATCGCGATCCTGGCGTGCGGCGTCGACCGTGCCTACCCGAAGGCGCACCAGTCCCTGCTCGACCACCTCGCCGAGTTCGGTGCGGTGGTCTCCGAGGCTCCCCTCGGGTGTGCGCCCCAACGGATCCGGTTCCTGGCCCGCAACCGGCTGATCGCCGCCATCACCCGCGGGACCGTGGTCGTGGAGGCGGCCGTCCGCAGCGGCGCGCTCAACACCGCCCACTGGGCCAACCGGCTCAACCGGGCGGTGATGGGCGTGCCCGGCCCGGTCACCAGCGCACCCTCGGGCGGGGTGCACCAGCTGATCCGGACAGGCGGTGCCGAGCTCGTCACCAACGGGCGCGAGGTGCTGGAGCTGGTCGGCCCGGCCGGCGAGCACCTCGTCGAGGAGCCGCGGGGTCCGGTCAACCCGCGGGACCTGCTGCCGATCAAGGAGCAGCAGGTGCTCGACGCGGTCCCGGTGGGGACCGGCGCTCGTCCGGACTCGATCGCCCTCGTGGCCGGGCTGGCGCTGGCCGAGGTCGACGCCGCGCTGGGCCGGCTCCGGGCCGCGGGCCTGGTCGAGCCCGACGCCGACGGCTGGCGGCTCGCCGCGCCGGCTCGCGCCTGAGGCGCCGTACGCGTGCGTCTCGGTGCCTTTGGGTAACGGTGGCGCGAGCCAGACCCTCGAAAGGAACTGCATGGCGCCGTCGATCATCGCTGACCGTTACCGCGTGGACCGAGTCGTCGGCCGGGGCGGGATGGGGGCCGTGTGGCTGTGCACCGACGAGCTGCTCGGGCGCACCGTTGCCGTCAAGCAAGTGGGCCATCTGCCGGGCGAGTCGACGCCGGACCTGGCGCGAGCGCTCCGCGAGGCTCGATCCGCAGCGGCCCTCAACCATCCCAATGTCGTCTCGATCTTCGACGCCATCGAAGAGGGCGACCAGATCTGGCTGGTGATGGAGTATGTCCCCAGTCGCACGCTTTCGGAAATCATGTCCGAGGAGGTCAGCCTGGATCCCGAACGCGCCGCCTGGATAGGCGCCCAGGTCGCGGACGGGCTCGCCGCCGCTCACCTGCGCGGCACCATGCATCGTGACGTGAAGCCGGGCAACATCCTGGTCGCCGACAACGATCACGCGAAGATCTCGGACTTCGGTATCGCCCGGACCATGGGTGATGCGCAGCTCACCCAAACGGGGATGGTCATCGGCACGCCTGGCTACTTCTCTCCACAGCTCGCCCGCGGCGAGGATCCCACCCCCGGCGACGATGTCTGGGCGCTCGGCGCGACCCTCTTCAGTGCCGTGGAGGGCCACCCGCCCTTCCCGGACCAGAACGCCGCACTGGCGACGCTGTCGACGATCGCCAACGCCGAACAGGTGCCCCGACCGGAGCAGGCCGGCGCCCTGAGCGAGGCGATCGTCCACATGATGGCGATCGACGCCGGGTCCCGCTGGACGATGGCCGACGCGGCCTTCCACCTGCATGCGCTGTGTGACCAGCCCTCCACGACGGGCACCCAGGCGCACGCCAGCGCTCCGGCCGCAGCGGGCACGGCCACCCTGGTGGAGGTGGTGCCCGAGCCGGAGCCCTTGGCGTCGCCCGATCCGGACCCCGTGCCGGCGATGACGCCCCCGCCACGGAGCGAGGGCGGCGCCGCTGGCCGGGTGCCCTGCTGGGGGTGGCGCCGCCCTCCTTGTGGCCGTCGTGGTCTTGCTCCTGGTGCGCGACGACGAATCGGAGGGGACCCCTGTGAACACCGGTGAAGAGCCATCCGGTCAGGTCTCGACCGAGGGGGAGGGGCCGACCGACCCCGGGCACACGGGACCCGTCGGGAAGTCCGCCTCCGACGACCTCCAGCCCCGACGGCGACGCGCCAGCGCCGGCTTCGGACGACCCGGAGCAGTTCGTCGCCGACTATTACAGCCTGCTCCCCGACGACACGGCCGCCGCGTGGCCGCTGCTCTCACCCGACATGCAGGCCGAAGTCGGAAGCTATGAGGACTATGAAGGCTTCTGGTCCACGATCGATGCCGTGACCGTCGACGACACCGCTCCCTCAGGATCGAACGCCGTCGACGTGACGCTCACCTATACCACCGATGGTTCCTCCGAGCAGGAAACCCGGCGGATCGAGCTCGAGGAGACCGACGACGGGTTCTTGATCGTCGCCGACTGAGGGGGCGCCCGCCCTGCACGCCGGGCGCGCTGAGGAGCCGGGCTGCCGCCACGCCGGCTGAGCTCTCTACGATGGGTGAGTGGAGGAGCTGCCCGAGGCCCTGGCGCGCGTGCTGGGGGAGTACGAGCGTCACCTCCGCTCCGAGCGCGACCTCGCGGCGCACACGGTCACGGCCTACACGACCGACATCGCCGGCCTCTTCGAGCACGCGGTCCGGCTCGGGATCACCGACGTCACCGAGCTCGACCTCCGCACCCTGCGCAGCTGGCTGGCCAAGCAGCAGACCCTCGGCCGGTCCCGGACCACCCTGGCTCGTCGGGCCACGGCCGCCCGCGTGTTCACCGGCTGGCTGGCGCGCACCGGGCGGGCCGCGACCGACGCGGGCTCCTCGCTCGGCTCGCCCAAGCCGCACCGGACGCTGCCTGCGGTGCTGCGCGCCGACGAGGCCCGGGCGCTGATCGACGCGGCCACCGAGCTCGCCGACGACGGCGGCCCGGTGGGTCTGCGCGACGTGGCGATGCTCGAGGTCCTCTACGCCACCGGGATCCGGGTCGGCGAGCTGGTCGGGCTCGACGTCGACGACGTCGATCGCGACCGCAACGTGCTGCGGGTGTTCGGCAAGGGCCGCAAGGAGCGCAGCGTGCCGTTCGGCCGGCCCGCCGCCCTGGCGCTCGAGCTGTGGCTGCGCAACGGCCGCCCGACGCTCTGGCCGAGGGCGCCGGGGGAGCGCTGTTCCTCGGGGTCCGCGGACGGCGGATCGACCAGCGCGCGGTCCGCACGCTGGTGCACCAGCGGCTGGCGGACGTGCCGGGGGCGCCCGACATGGGCCCGCACGGCCTGCGGCACACCGCCGCCACCCACCTGCTCGAGGGCGGCGCCGACCTGCGCTCCGTGCAGGAGCTGCTCGGCCACGCGTCGCTGGCCACCACGCAGCGCTACACCCACGTCACCACCGAACGGCTGCGACGGGCGTACCAGCAAGCGCATCCCCGAGCCTGAGCGAGCGACCGGGAGCGTCTCGCCACAGCGGCAGCAGCCGCACCGGGCCGGCGCCCACCAGTCGTAACGGGTCGAGGTAGACGTCGTCGACGCGGCGGATCCATCCCCAGTGCAGGCAGGCCCGGGGAAGCAGTGCGACCCGGCGAGCTGGAGCCTGCCGATCCGGCCCCCGGCGGGGACCTGGTCGCCGACCGAGACCGACGCGGCCACCGGCTCGTACGTCGTCCGGGTCGAGCCGTGATCGACGACCACGACGCCGCGGCCGGCCAGCGATCCGGCGTACGTCACCGTGCCGGGCAGTGCCGACCGCACGTGCTGGCCCGGCACGCCGGCGAGGTCGACGCCCCGATGTCCGGCGCCGTAGGGGGAGTCCGGTGGGTCGAAGCCCTGGACCACCTCGGGCTGGGGCACGAGCGGCCACACGCCGACAGGATCCGGCTCGGACGGCCCGGCGGTCAGCAGCAGGCCCAGGAGGACGGCAACGGCCCCGTGGAGCAGGGTGAGAACGGGTGGCATGCGCCCGACTCTGCGCGGGGCCGCCGACCGGTGGCCCGCGCCGGACCGATGCTGTGGAGAGCTCACGGTTCTGGCGGGCCTGTGGACGGTTTCGGGGCTGGGCCGCGATTTCGGCCCCGCGCCGCCTGCACTAGTCTGTGAGCATCACCTCAGCTCCATCGAGGTGAAATTCGCACGCTTGCAGACCGCGACGGGGTTGCCTTCTCGGACCTCGGTCGCCCGCGGGTGACGAGCCTCGGTCCCGACGAGAGTCGGGTCGGTTCGCACGTAGGCGTCAGGACAGGTGGCACCCGCCGCCTGTGACGAACTGAAAATGACCGGAGCCGAGGGTCGGCGCGTCCTGCTGCGTGAGCAGTGCCGAAGGACGCGTGATGGCCCTCGCTCCACACAGGAGAAGAACCACCATGGCAGTTGTCACCATGCGCCAGCTCCTCGAGAGCGGCGTGCACTTCGGACACCAGACCCGTCGCTGGAACCCGAAGATGAAGCGCTTCATCATGACCGAGCGCAACGGCATCTACATCATCGACCTGCAGCAGTCGCTGGCCTACATCGACCGCTCGTACGCCTTCATCAAGGACGTCGTCGCCAAGGGCGGCACCGTGATGTTCGTCGGCACCAAGAAGCAGGCCCAGGAGGCGATCGCCGAGCAGGCGACCCGCGTCGGCATGCCCTACGTCAACCAGCGCTGGCTCGGCGGCATGCTCACCAACTTCCAGACCGTGCACCAGCGGATCAACCGCCTCAAGGAGCTCGACGAGGTCGACTTCGACGACGTGGCCGGCAGCAGCCGCACGAAGAAGGAGCTGCTCCAGATGCGCCGCGAGCGGGACAAGCTCAACAAGTCCCTCGGCGGTATCCGCGAGATGAGCCGCACCCCGGCCGCCGTCTGGATCGTCGACACCAACAAGGAGCACCTCGCCGTCGAGGAGGCCCGCAAGCTGAGGATCCCGATCGTCGGCATCCTGGACTCCAACTGCGACCCCGACCTGGTCGACTTCCCGATCCCGGGCAACGACGACGCGATCCGCGCCGTCGGCCTGCTCACCCGGGTCGTGGCCGACGCCGTGGCCGAGGGCCTGATCGCCCGCTCCGGTGCGAAGACCGGCGAGGGCGAGGCCGCCGCTCCGGGTGCCGAGGAGCCGCTGGCCGAGTGGGAGCGCGAGCTGCTGGGCGGCGACGCCGAGAAGCCCGCCGCGACCGAGGACGCTCCGGCTGCCGAGGCTGCCGCGTCGAGGAGACCCCGGCCGCCGAGGAGACCCCGGCCGCCGAGGAGACCCCGGCCGTCGAGGAGACCCCCGCCGCTGAGGAGACCCCGGCTGTCGAGGAGACCCCCGCCGCCGAGGAGACCCCGGCTGTCGAGGAGACCCCCGCCGCGAGGAGACCCCGGCCGAGCCCGAGGCTCCCGCCGCCGAGGCCGAGGCGCCCGCCGAGGACGCCAAGACCGACGCCTGAACCACCTCTCCAGACTACCCAGAGATACGAGGAACGAGACCCATGGCATTCACTGCCGCCGACGTCAAGCGGCTCCGGGAGATGACCGGCGCCGGGATGATGGACTGCAAGAAGGCGCTCGACGAGGCCGACGGCGACTTCGACAAGGCCGTCGAGCTCATCCGCATCAAGAGTGGCAAGAAGATGGCCGAGCGCGCCGCCGAGCGCGAGGCCTCGTCCGGCCTGGTCGCGCACGCGCCCGGCGTGCTGGTCGAGCTCAAGAGCGAGACCGACTTCGTGGCCAAGAACGCCGACTTCATCGCCGCCGCGCAGAAGATCGCCGACGCCGCCGCCGAGGCCAAGCCGGCCGACGTCGAGGCGCTCAGGGCGGTTTCGCTGGGCGACGAGACGGTCGGCGAGGTCGTCGACGGCCTGGCGGTCAGCATCGGCGAGAAGATCGAGCTGGGCCAGTACGTCCACTTCGACGGCCCGGTCGTGGCCTACATGCACAAGCGGGCGGCCGACCTGCCGCCCGCGGTCGGCGTACTCGTCGAGTACGACGGCGACGCCGACGCCGCCCGCGGTGCCGCGATGCAGATCGCGGCCATGCGCCCGCAGTACCTCACCCGCGACGAGGTCCCGGCGGACATCGTCGAGCACGAGCGCGGCATCGCCGAGGCGACCTCGCGTGAGGAGGGCAAGCCCGAGCAGGCGATCGCGAAGATCACCGAGGGCCGGCTCAACGGCTTCTTCAAGGACGTCGTCCTGCTGGAGCAGCCGTCGGTGACCGAGAACAAGAAGACCGTCAAGGCCGTGCTCGACGAGTCCGGCACCACCCTGAAGCGGTTCGCCCGTTTCGAGGTCGGCGCCTGATCCGTTAGGTTTCACGCAGACGTCAAAGGAGGCCGGTTCGATGAGACGACAAGCACTCATCGGACCGGCCTTCGTCATACGCATGGGAAGGGCGCTCGCGTGACCGGCTACCAACGAGTTCTGCTCAAGCTCTCCGGCGAGGTGTTCGGCGGCGGCAAGGTCGGCGTCGACCCCGAGGTCGTCCAGACGATCGCCCGCGAGATCGCGTCCGTCTCCCAGGCAGGGGTCCAGATCGCGGTCGTCACCGGCGGCGGCAACTTCTTCCGCGGCGCCGAGCTCCAGGAGCGCGGCATGGACCGGGTCCGGGCCGACTACATGGGCATGCTCGGCATCGTGATGAACTGCCTGGCCCTCCAGGACTTCCTCGAGAAGCTCGGCATCGAGACCCGCGTGCAGACGGCGATCACGATGGGCCAGGTCGCCGAGCCCTACATCCCGCGCCGCGCGATCCGGCACATGGAGAAGGGCCGCGTCGTGATCTTCGGCGCCGGCATGGGCATGCCGTTCTTCTCGACCGACACGGTCGCCGCGCAGCGGGCGCTGGAGACCAAGTGCGAGGCCGTGCTGATGGCCAAGAGCGGCGTCGACGGGGTCTACTCCGACGACCCGCGGACCAACCCCGCGGCGGTGAAGCTCGACGAGGTCACCTACGCCGACGCGCTCCAGAACGGCCTGCGGGTCGCCGACGCGACGGCGTTCGCCCTCTGCATGGAGAACAAGATGCCGATGATCGTGTTCGGCATGGAGCCCGAGGGCAACATCCTCCGTGCGGTGCAGGGTGAGAGGATCGGCACGCTGGTCAGCGCAGGCTGACTCGAGTGCTCGACAACCGAAGGATCCAGTGATGATCAACGACATCCTCAACGAGGCCGACGGCAAGATGGACAAGTCGGTCGAGGCGACCCGTGAGGAGTTCGCCGCGATCCGGGCCGGTCGGGCGCAGCCGAGCATGTTCAACAAGATCCTCGTGGACTACTACGGCACCCCGACGCCGCTCCAGCAGCTGGCCTCGTTCACCGCGCCCGAGGCGCGGATCATCATCATCTCGCCCTACGACATGGGCGCGATGGCCAACATCGAGAAGGCGATCCGCGACTCCGACCTCGGCGTCAACCCCGCCAACGACGGCAAGGTGCTCCGCTGCGTCTTCCCGGACCTCTCCGAGGAGCGCCGCAAGGAGTACATCAAGGTGGCGAAGGCCAAGGCCGAGGACGGCCGGGTCGCCGTACGCAACCTGCGGCGTACCGCCAAGCAGCACCTGGAGAAGCTCGAGAAGGACGGCGAGGCCGGCAAGGACGACGTCGCCGGCGCCGAGAAGCGCCTCGACGCGATGACCAAGACCCACACCGACGCCATCGACGACCTGCTCAAGCACAAGGAAGCCGAGCTGCTCGAGGTCTGAGCGCCGGCCCACATCACCCCATGACCGACACCTCCCCGGCTGTCCCCGCGCCCCAGAAGGACCACGGCCGCGCCGGTCGTGACCTCAAGGCGGCGGTGGCTTCGGCCGTCGTGCTGCTCGGCGCGATCGCCGCCTCGCTGGCGTTCTGGAAGCCGGCGTTCATGTTCATCGTGGTCGCCGCGGTGGTCGTCGCGATCTGGGAGCTCCGCCAGGGCCTGCTCGCCAAGGACATCGACATCCCCGAGCAGCCGCTGATGCTCGGCGGAGCGGTGATGGTCGTGGTCGCCTACCTGTGGGGTGCGCCCGCGCTGGTCACCGCCACCGCGGTCACCGCGCTGGTCACGATGCTGTGGCTGCTGCGGAGGGGGATCGACGGCTACGTCCGCACCTCCACCGCGTCGGTGTTCACGCTCGTCTACGTGCCGTTCCTCGGATCCTTCGTCGCCCTGCTGCTCGCCGAGGGCGGGCGGGACGGCGGCGGCATCGACAACGACGGGGTCGCCGGGATCGTGACGTTCATCCTGGTCACGATCGCCTCCGACATCGGCGGCTACATCGCGGGCGTCCTGTTCGGCAAGCACCCGATGGCGCCGGTGATCTCGCCCAAGAAGTCCTGGGAGGGCTTCGCCGGCTCGCTGATCTTCACGGTCGCCGCGGGCTGGGCCCTGGTGGTCTACCTGCTCGACGGCGACTGGTGGGTCGGCCTCTGCCTCGGCCTGATCGCCGTCGTGATGGCGACCCTCGGCGACCTGTGCGAGTCGGTCATGAAGCGCGACCTGGGCATCAAGGACATGAGCCAGGTGATTCCCGGCCACGGCGGCCTGATGGACCGGCTCGACTCCCTGCTGGCCACCATCGCCCCGATCTGGCTGCTGCTCCACTACGCCGTCTTCTGAGCGATCTGCGCCTCCACCTGATGCGGCACGTGCGGTCGTGGCTGCGACGTCAACCCCAGGTACTCCCGCCTACGATCGAGGCGATGGACATCGACGAGGGGCTGCGCGACCGAGGCGAGGCCGCGCCCGAAACCGATGTCGATGTCGACGCGGAGGACAGCGAGGGGGACGCCACCCCCGCGGCCGCACCCAACTGGTGGCACCGCGACCATCCGACGTTCTCGGCGCTGACCGGGTTCTTCACGGGCCTGGCGGTCGTGATCGTCGTACCCGGTGCCTTCGCGGCCGTGCTCCGGGCCATGTTCGACTACGAGACCGCGGAAGAGCTCTTCCCGTTCGTGCTGACCGTGCTCGCGGTGCCGCTCGTGCTGATCGTGATCCCCAGGACGAGAAGGTTCGGCCGCTACATGCTGCTCGGGATGCTGGCCACCGCGATCGTCGTGCTCGGGGTTGCCGCGTTGGTGGTCTGGATCCTGATCAAGACCGACGGTTAGCAACTGCCGCCCTCTCCCTGGGAGACTGGGCCACCTGATGTCCGAGCTCAAGCCCCTCCCGCTGGTGTTCGACGAGCCGCGTGGCCGCAAGAAGCCGCCCCGCCACCTCGCCGACCTCGCTCCCGACGAGCGCAAGGCCCTGGCCGTCGAGCTCGGCCTGCCGGGCTTCCGGGCCAAGCAGCTGGCCACCCACTACTTCGCCCGCCTGGCCGACGACCCCAACGAGATGACCGATCTGCCCGCGGGCGACCGGGAGCGGCTGGTCGCCGAGCTGCTGCCCGACGCTGATGACCCCGCTGCGCACCCTGGAGGCCGACCGCGGCACCACCCGGAAGACCCTGTGGAAGCTGTTCGACGGCGCCCTGGTCGAGTCGGTGCTGATGCGCTACCCCGACCGGGTCACGATCTGCGTGTCCAGCCAGGCCGGCTGCGGGATGGCCTGCCCGTTCTGCGCCACCGGCCAGGGCGGGCTGCAGCGCAACATGTCCACCGCCGAGATCGTCGAGCAGGTCGTGGCCGGTGCCCGCTCCCTGGCGCGGGACGAGGTGCCCGGCGGGCCCGGCCGGGTCTCCAACGTCGTGTTCATGGGGATGGGCGAGCCGATGGCCAACTACAAGGCCGTGATCGGGGCGGTACGCCGGCTGACCGACCCCGCCCCCGACGGGCTCGGCATGTCCGCGCGAGGCATCACCGTGTCCACGGTCGGGCTGGTGCCCCGGATCCGGCAGCTCACCGACGAGGGCATCCCGGTCACGCTCGCGCTCAGCCTGCACGCCCCCGACGACGAGCTGCGCAACGAGCTGGTGCCGATCAACACCCGCTTCTCGGTCGCCGAGACCGTCGAGGCCGCCTGGGACTACGCGCGGACGACCAAGCGGCGGGTGTCCATCGAGTACGCCATGATGCGCGGCATCAACGACCAGGCCTGGCGCGCCGATCTGCTCGCCGAGGTGCTGCAGTCCTACGGCGACTGGGGCTGGGTGCACGTCAACCTGATCCCGCTCAACCCGACGCCGGGATCGAAGTGGACCGCGTCCGACCCGGCCGACGAGCGTGAGTTCGTCCGGCGGCTCGAGGCCAAGGGGCATCCCCACGACCGTTCGCGACACCCGGGGCCGCGAGATCGACGGCGCCTGCGGGCAGCTGGCCGCCGTCGAGACCTAGGACCGGTGGACCGGCTCGAGCGGAGGCGTAGGCGCGTCAGCTCGGCTTCGCGATGAGCAGCTCGAGGTTGCGGTCCGCACGCTGGCCGCGGCGGGAGTCGGTGCGGTCCTGCGGGTCGTTGGCGCTCAGCTCCCGGGCGAGGCCGGCCAGGGCGACCGGGTTCGAGGTGCCACCGGACGACGAGGCCGGGCCGGCGTGGTCGACGATGGTCGTGAAGATCGACAGCGTGCCGTCCTTGTTGTCGGCGAGCTCGATGAGCCGGGACTGCATCGGCCAGTCGATGTGCGCAGCCGTGTTGATCTCCCACAGGCCACCGCCGCCGGGCCGAGTGTGGGCCAGCACCTGGTTGCGGTGCGTGTGGCCGTTGACCCAGGCCACGACCTCCTCGTGCTGGAGCAGCCGCTCGAGCACGCGGGCGCCGTTGACCCGGGTATCGAAGTCCCCGCCGGTGGCGATCAGCGTGTTGTTCATCGTGAACGACGTGTGGTGGCTGAAGACCATCACGACCTTGCCCGCCGACTTGCTCAGCACGGTCTCCAGCCACTCGAACTGGGTGCTGTCGATCGAGCCGTCGGCGTAGCCGTTCGGGTTGACCGTGTCCATCACGATGAAGCGGACCGTGCCCTTGTCGAACGTGTAGTACGCCGTGCCCTTGCTGCGGTTCTCGCGGGTGAAGCCGTGCCCGTGCGGGGTGCCGCCCGCCACGAAGTGCTGCTCGACCACCTGCTGGCGGGTGAGCAACCTTCGGTTGTTGTCCGGGGTGACCCGGCGGACGGCCGGGGTCGGCGCGAGGGACTGCAGGAGTCGGGGCAGGTCCCCGCTCTGCAGGCTGTTGACCAGCTCGGCGGGCGAGAGGCCGCGGGGCAGCGACTGCAGCTTCAGCGGACCGGTCGAGACCATGCCCAGCTGCAGCAGCTGCGGGAAGTTGCCCTGCACCAGGCCGTCGTGGTTGCCGAACGCCGAGTACCACGGCATGTCCAGTCCGCGCGCGGTGAACGGGCGCCGGGCCGCGTTGAGCAGGCCGGGAACCACGGGGAAGCCGTACCGCTTGCGGTAGACGTCCGCGGTCTTCGCCGCGGGTGCCGTGCGGGTGCCAGTAGCCGGGGTCGTAGTAGGTCTTGTTGTCGTCGGCACGCCCTCGTACTGGCGATGGCTGCCGGAGTCGACGCGGACCGGCCGCCGTTGAGGACCCGGATGTTCCAGCGGATCTCGTTGAACTGGGAGTTGTCCGAGTTGTCCCCGGTCTGGATGGCCAGCGCCAGCGGCAGACCGGTGACCGGCCCGATCCCGATCCTGTTGATCTCCCGGACCATGGCGTCGGCGATCTGGCCGGACAGGAACTCGTGCGGGCGGTACGCCGAGCTGAACAGTGTCGGCGGGATCGGCGACGGGTCGTCGAGCCGGTCGGCGAACTCCAGCCGCAGCGGCGACTGGGCGTCGACGATGTGGACGTCGCTGAGCTGGGCGAACGCGATCATCGGCGTCCGCGATGCCTGGCGCCCCGGCGCGGCGGCGGCACCGAGGTCGGTGCGCAGCATCGGGAGCTCACCGGGCCGCCGTGACCATCGGGCGTACCCGCCCCGGCGGCCGTGCCGTGGCGCGACGGCGTAGGTGCGGGCGAGCGTGGAGCCGGCCCTGGCGGCGGCGGGGCGGCGACGGGCAGGGCGCCCGCGATGCGTCGGCGGCCGAGGCAGGCGGCGGCGCCGAGGGCACCGGCGGCAGTAGCGCCGCCGACCGCTGCGGCTCCGGAACGGAGGAGGTTGCGACGGGTGAACTTCACTCCCGCCCAACGACTCCGCGTGACCGGGGTCACGCCGCGACGCAGGCACTGGTCCGGACCAGTTAATCGACGGCCTGCGTTCACGAGGCCGACACGTGTCAGGCGGCGTCCGTTGCGGTTGCCTTCCTAGCGTCCGAGACATGACCGAGCAGCTGCGGGTGCTGGTGGTGGCGGAGTCCTTCCTTCCCCAGGTCAACGGGGTGACGAACTCGGTACGACGGGTGCTGGAGCACCTGGCGGCCGAGGGGCACCAGGCGGAGCTGATCGCTCCGACCGGGCCGGCGTCGTACGCCGGATTCCCGGTGACCCACGCGCGCGGCGCGCACCTCCCCTTCTACCCCGACTTCCGGGTCGGGCTCGAGACCCGGCGGCGGCTCCGCGACGGTGATGCGCCGGTTCCAGCCCGACGTCGTCCACATCGCCTCGCCGGCCACCCTCGGCCACCAGGCGGCGCGAGCCGCGGCCGAGCTCGGCATCCCCACCGTGGCGATCTACCAGACCGACCTGGTGGGTTTCGCGGCCCGCTACGACGTGCCGGGCGGCGTCCGGGCGATGGCCGCGCTGACCCGGCGGATCCACTTCGCCGTGGATCGCACGCTGGCACCCTCGTCGGCCAGCCTGCGTCAGCTCGCCGATCTCGGCATCCCCAACACCTCGTTGTGGCCGCGGGGTGTCGACCTGCAGGCCTTCCACCCCGTGCACCGCAGCGCCGAGCTGCGGCACCGGATCGCGCCCGACGGCCGCCTGCTGGTCGGGTACGTCGGCCGGCTGGCCCCCGAGAAGGAGCTCGAGCAGCTGACCCTCCTCGCGGACGACCCTCGCTACGCGCTGGTGGTCGTCGGCGGCGGCCCCGAGGAGCAGCGGTTGCGCACCCTGCTCCCCGGGGCGTCCTTCCTCGGGGTCCTGCACGGCGACGAGCTCAGCGCCGCCTACGCCTCGCTCGACGTGTTCGTGCACACCGGGCGCTACGAGACCTACTGCCAGTCCGCCCAGGAGGCCCTGGCCTCCGGCGTGCCCGTGGTCGCCCCGCGGTCGGGCGGGCCGGTGGACGTGGTCGCCGACGGAGTGGCCGGGTTCCTCTACGAGCCGGGTGTCGCGGCCGACCTGGCGGCGTACGTCGACAAGCTGGCGTCCGACCCGCTGCTGCGGACCCGGATGGGCCTGGCCGCCCGCCGCAGCGTGGCGGACCGGTCCTGGCCGGCGGTGAACGCGGCCCTGGTCGAGCACTACCGCGAGGCGATCGGCGGCCTCAGGAGCCCGGACCTGCTGGCCGGCTGACCACGGCGGCCGCCTCCTCGAGGCTGTCGACGAGGTGGATGTGGTCCTCCATCACGCGGCCGCGCGCCAGCGAGTGGAGGAGGGGCCAGGCCGGCAGCGTCTCGGTCCAGTAGGTCATGCCGACGAGCACCATCGGAGCCACGGACGACTCGTCCGCGTAGATAGTTCTCGCAGGCGTCCTGGAAGATCTCCTGGACCGTGCCGCCCGCGCCCTCGAGGAACACGATCCCGGCGTCGCAGACCTCGAGCAGGAGCGCCTCACGCGCCGGGTTGCCGAAGAACTTCGCGATCGCGGTCGCGAACACGTTCGGCGGCTCGTGCCCGTAGTGCCAGGTCGGAATGCCCAGCGACTCGGCCGGATCCGGGTGCGCGTCGCGCACGGCGAAGGCGGTGCGCAGCCAGTCGTCGACCGACGGGCGGAACGACGGCACCTCGGCGATCCGCTTCAGGGCCTCGTCGAGTGCGTCGGGCGGCTTCGCGGCCAGCGATGCGCCGAGGTTGGCGGCCTCCATCGAGCCCGGTCCACCGCCCGTGGCGACCACGTGGTCGGCGCCGAGCAGCCGGCCGAGCCGTGCCGCCGCGGCGTACCGCTCCGTGCCGCGCTCGGCCGAGTGCGCGCCCATCACGCCGACCAGGTGACGCGTGCTCGTCCACAGCGCGAGCGCGTCGTCGATGGAGTGGTCGTGCAGGGCGATGGCCAGCGAGTCGTCCCGCTCGTGCGCGTCCTGGGACCAGGAGTACGCACGGCCGTCGAGGGACCGCGCGTAGGACGGGTCGTCGTACAGCTCGTCAGCGGTATAGAGGTGGCCGCGGTAGACGTCCACCGGAGCGGAGCCGATCGCGGGCAGCACCAGCGCTCCTGCGGCCGCGAGCTCCGACTCCTCACCCGGGCCGAACGTGCAGCCCAGGAACGTCGACCCGGTGAGCGTGCAGTCGCCAACGAGAGCGTGGACCCGACCCTTCAGGTCGAGTCCACGCACGCGCCAGCCGGACAGGTCACAGGCGCCTAGGGCGAGCCGGTGGTCGAAGTCCTCGAGCGTCTCGATGTCGATGATCCGGCCGCGGCTGCGTCGCACACGCCGAACCTACCCATGGGAATCGACTCAGTCGTTGCGGACGGCCTTCACGGTGGGGCTGAAGTCGACGCTGCAGGTGGCGGTCTTGCGGACCTTGGCGTAGAACTTGCCCTCGGTGCCGGTGTTGCCGGTGCCCTTCTGCGTGAAGACGATGACCAGGGGAGGTGGTCATCGGAGTTCCTCTCGGTGGGGCGACGTCGTCGCTGTGTGGTGACCGGTCTGACGGAGGGGTCACTTGCCCGTTCCTAGACGCCGGTCACACTCCGTGCTCAGAACGCGTGCGCCATCAGGTCCCCGAACAGCTCGTGCTCGTCGGCGGTCTCGAGGCCCTTGGCCCGGAACCAGGCGGCGATGTTCGTGCAGTCCCGCATCAGGAAGTCCATCCCGGCCGGGTTGCCGATCAGATCCACCACCTGCGGCAGGTCGATGACGACGAGTCGGTCGCCCGCGGCCAGGATGTTGTACGCCGACAGGTCGCCGTGCACGAGGCCGTGCTGCACCATCGTCGCGAGGACCTCCCGCAGCTGGTCGTAGTACGACGCCAGCAGGGCCGGCGCCGGCCGGGTCTGGGCCAGCCGCGGGGCGGTCTCGCCGTCGACCGTGATCCACTCCATCAGGATCTCGGTGCCGTCGATCTGCACGGGGTAGGGCACCGGCAGGCCGAGCGACCAGAGGCGGTTCAGCGCACCCCACTCGGAGATCGCCCACTCGCCGGCGGCGACCAGGCGGCCGAACGTGCTCTTGCGCTTGATCGCCCGCTCGTCGCGGGACCGCTTCATGCTCCGGCCCTCGGTGTAGGCGGCGGAGCGGTGGAAGGTGCGGTGCTCGGGGCTGCGGTACCGCTTGGCCGCCATCACGACCCCCTCGTCAGGCGCCAGCGGGTCGCTGCGCTCGACCAGGAAGACGTCGGCCTCCTTGCCGGTCTTGAGGATGCCGAGCTCGGTGTCGATGGCGCCCTGGGACGTCACGACCCAGGACGGGCGTGGCTCGGGACCGCGGGACAGCGGTTCGACCTCCAGCCAGGTGGACCAGCGTTGGCCGTCGCCGAGGTCGTCGTACGCGTTGAACTCGAAAACGAAGGACGGATCAACTCCGTCGGTGTGTGAAGACATCGGTGTGGGTGCTCCAAAGTGAGAGGAATTGGTCTGCGGACAGGCCAAGGACAGTCGTAGACATGTCGCACTCCTCTCGTCGGGCACCGGTGACTCCGATGACTGTGACCAGGGTCGGGGAGCCCGGCTCCACCGCGCAACCGAATTACTCGACGAGGGCGCGGATCCCGGCCGTATCCCAGTCACCGATGCCCGGACGCTCGAGCAGGTACGCCGCCACTCGGTCGCCGTCCCAGCCGTATGCCTCCACGAGGCCCCGGGCC
Organism: uncultured Actinomycetota bacterium; assembly: GCA_963798055.1. GTDB lineage: Bacteria > Actinomycetota > Actinomycetes > Propionibacteriales > Nocardioidaceae > Nocardioides. The sequence continues at coordinate 374,636 of CAWCRX010000022.1, read as the reverse complement.
ATCGTGGCCAGGTACGCCGCCGACGGCTGGCTGTGGTCCGCGGCGTGCATTCGTTCGGGCGAGGTGAACGTGACCACCGGCTCGCCGTCCAGCTCGCCCACCACGTGCAGCGACTCGTAGCGACCGTCCCCGAGGATCGCCACCCCGTCCTCGAGCAGCTCGCTGAGGTCGTGGTCGGCACCCGGCTCCCGGTGCATCTCCTGCTCCAGGAGGTCGGAGAGCTGACCCGGCGTGAGCCGGTAGGCGCGCCCGACGGACGAACCCGGACCATCAGGGTCGTAGAACGCGATCCCGCCGCCCCACGTGGAGGAGTGCCAGGCGAAGTACACGCACCCGGCGAGCTCCACGGCCCGCACATCCGTGGGCAGGGCCCCGTCCCGGGCGCCGGGGTACGTCCTGGTGGCACCGGGCGGACAGCCACCGGTCAGGTAGCACGCGAGCCGGTCGGCGCACAGGTTGCTGCCGTACGCGGCGTACCAGACGTTCATCCCCTCGATGACACCATGCGCGCGAGCTGTGACAGGCTGCGGGGGTGCAGGTCTCCCGGGCGATCCCACGCCGACTCGTTCCCGCCCTCGCTCTCGTGCTGGCCGCATCTGCGGTCCCCGGCTCCAGCGCGATCACGGTCGCTCCGCCCGAGGGCAGCGTCGGGCATCGGCGACGCCTACTTCCCGCTCGACGGCAACGGTGGCCTCGACGTCCTCACCTACGACGTGCGGGACCGCTACTACTTCCGGGAGCGCCGCCTGACCGGCGTGACCACCCTCACGGTCAAGGCGACCGAGCCGCTGAGCCGGTTCAACCTGGACCTCCTGCTCCGCGTCACCGAAGTGCGGATCGATGGGGCCCGGGTCGCGTTCACCAAGCCCCACCAGCACGAGCTGCAGATCACCCCCGACTCCCTGATCCCCGCCAACGAGCAGTTCAAGGTCACCGTGAGGTACGCCGGCAGGCCGGGCCCGGTGAGCTACGCCGGCGAGCGGAACTGGCTCGCCTCGCGGCACGAGGTCGTCACCATGAACGAGCCGCACATGGCCCCGTGGTGGTTCGCCAGCAACGACCATCCGCTCGACAAGGCCACCTACGACATCCGGATCACCGCCGGCCGCGACCGCGAGGTCATCTCCAACGGCCGGAAAGTGAGCCGCAAGGTGGACGGCCGGCTGGCGACCACGCACTGGCACAGCGGCGAGCCGATGGCGTCGTACCTCGCCTTCTTCGCGGCCGGCGACTTCACCGTCCGGCGCGGCAAGACCGGCGGCATCCCCTGGTTGCTCGCGGTCTCCCGCCGGCTTCCGGACCGAGAGCGGAGCGCCTCGATGCAGGCCATGCAGGCGTCCGGCAAGGTGACGGTCTGGCTGCAGAAGGAGCTCGGTGACTACCCGTTCGGCTCCACCGGTGGCCTGGTCACCTCGCTGAGCCCCGGCTTCGCGCTCGAGAACCAGACCCGGCCGACGTACCCCGCGCTCACCAACGACGCCCGTTCACTCGTCGTCCACGAGCTCGCGCACCAGTGGTTCGGAGACTCGGTGTCGGTGCACGGCTGGCGCGACATCTGGCTCAACGAGGGCTTCGCGACCTACATGGAGGCGAGGTACGACGAGACGCGCGGCGGGCAGACCACGCAGCAGTGGCTCAAGCGGGAGTACGAGGATCTCGACGAGGCCGGCGACTTCTGGGACGTCCCCATCGACGACCCGGGCAAGAACCGGATCTTCAGCTTCCCCATCTACCAGCGCGGCGGCATGACGCTGGCCGCACTTCGTCGGGTGATCGGCGCCGCTGACTTCACCGAGCTGCTGCGGGCCTGGGTCGCGGAGCGGCGCTTCGGCAACGCGACCACCGAGCAGTTCACGGACCTCGCCGAAGAGATCAGCGGCGCGGACCTGGACGGGTTCTTCGACGCCTGGCTGCGCGCCGACGAGCCGCCCGCGGAGACGGCTGCCAACGGCCTCGACTGAGCGGGGGATAGTTCCAGGCTAGGTGGGTACCACCCGCTCCATGAGTCTCGGGAACGACGAGCGGTCGCGCGCGCCCGGAGTGCCGCACACCGACAAGCCGAAGATGATCGCGGCAGGGGTACTGCTGCTCATCCCGATCGTCGCCCTGATGTGGGTTCCCAGCTATACGAAGGTCGATCCCGAGCTGTTCGGGTTCCCGTTCTTCTTCTGGTACCAGTTCCTCTGGGTGTTCCTCTGCTCGGCCATGACGTGGTGCGCCTACCTGCTCACGCTCTCGGCGCGCCGTGACCAGCCGGCCGAGTCCGACGAGGACGAGCGATGACCACCCAGCTGACGCCGATGGCGTCCGACGTGAACGTGGTGGCGCTCGGCGTCCTGATCGCGCTGTTCCTGCTGGTGACCGTGCTCGGGTTCATGGCGACCAGGTTCCAGCGAGGCAACGACCTGAACACCCTCGACGAGTGGGGCCTCGGCGGCCGGAAGTTCGGTACCTGGGTGACCTGGTTCCTGCTCGGCGGCGACCTCTACACGGCGTACACGTTCGTGGCGGTGCCGGCGGCGATGTTCGCGACCGGTGCGGTCGCGGGCTTCTTCGCGGTGCCCTACACGATCATCCTCTACCCGATCATCTTCATCTTCATGGCGCGGTTCTGGTCGGTGAGCCACCGGCACGGGTACGTCACGACCGCCGACTTCGTCCGCGGCCGGTACGACCATCGACCGCTGTCGCTCGCGGTCGCGGTGACCGGCTTCGTCGCGACGATGCCCTACATCGCGCTGCAGCTGGTCGGCATCCAGGCGGTGCTCGAGGTGGCCGGCATCGGCGGCGGCGACAACTGGTTCGTGCGGGATCTTCCGCTGTTCCTGGCGTTCGCGGTCCTCGCCGCCTTCACCTACTCCTCGGGGCTGCGGGCGCCCGCGGTGATCGCGTTCGTCAAGGACACCCTGATCTACCTGGTGATCATCGTCGCGATCATCTACCTGCCCGGACAGGTGGGCGGCTGGGACGCGATCTTCGGTGCGGCCCAGGACAAGATGGCCACCACCAACGAGACGACCGGCGCGCCTCAGGGTGCGTTCATGCCGGGCGACGGCCAGACCTGGGCCTACGCCACGCTGGCGCTGGGCTCGGCGATGGCGTTGTTCATGTACCCGCACTCGATCACCGCCAGCCTGTCCTCGGCCAGTCGCAACACGATCCGGCGCAACGCGGCCATCCTGCCGGCGTACTCCTTCGTGCTCGGGCTGCTCGCGCTGCTCGGCTGGGTGGCGATCGCGGCTGGGACCGAGGTCGACAACCCGCAGCTGGTGATCCCGCAGCTGTTCGAGGACTTCTTCCCCGACTGGTTCACCGGGGTTGCCTTCGCGGCCATCGCGATCGGTGCGCTGGTGCCGGCGGCCATCATGTCGATCGCGGCGGCGAACACGTTCACCCGCAACATCTACAAGGAGTGGCTCAAGAAGGACGCCACCCCCGCCCAGGAGGCCCAGGTCTCCAAGGTGACCTCGCTCCTGGTGAAGGCGGTGGCGCTCGGGTTCGTGCTCACCCTCGACAACCAGAACGCGATCAACTTCCAGCTGCTCGGCGGGATCTGGATCCTGCAGACCTTCCCGGTCGTCGTGTTCAGCCTCTACACCCGCTGGTTCCACCGGTGGGCGCTGCTGGCCGGTTGGGCGGTCGGCATGGTCTACGGGACGATCGCCGCCTACCGGGTGATCAATCCGCTCACCGGCAAGCACTTCGGTGGCTCGCTCGGAGAGATCCCGGGCCTCGGCGACATGGGCTACATCGCGATGACGGCGTTCGTGCTCAACCTGCTGGTGGCCGCCGGTGCTCACGCTGGTGCTCAACGCGGCCAAGGTCTCCAACGGCACCGACGCCACGTCGCCGGGGGACTACTACGCGGACACCGACGACCCGCGGGTGCAGGCGGACCTGGCCAGCGAGGACGACCTCACCCGCGGTGAGCCGCGGGCGACCTGAGCAACCCGGGGTGACGGACCGGCTGCGAGAATGGGCCGGTGACCGCGCGCGACATCGTGGTGCTCGGATCGACGGGCTCCATCGGGACCCAGGCCCTCGACCTGGTGCGCGCCAACCCCGACCGGTTCCGGGTGGTGGGCCTGACGGCCGGCGGATCCACCCCCGACCTGTTCGAGCAGCAGGTGGCGGAGTTCGCGCCCGCGTTCCACGGCCTCGGAGAGGAGGCCTCCACCGAGGCCGCGGCGATGGCCTGCGACGTCGTCCTCAACGGGATCACGGGGGCGGTCGGTCTGCGTCCGACGCTGGCCGCACTCGACGCCGGCACGACCCTCGCGCTGGCCAACAAGGAGTCCCTGATCATGGGCGGCCCGCTGGTCCTCGACCGCGCGAAGCCCGGTCAGATCGTGCCTGTCGACTCCGAGCACAGCGCGCTGGCGCAGTGCCTCCGAGGCGGCTCGCCGGAGGAGGTACGACGGCTGGTGCTGACCGCCAGCGGTGGTCCATTCCGGGGCCGAAGTCGCGACGATCTCCGTAACGTCACGGTCGCTGAGGCGTTGGAACATCCGACCTGGAACATGGGGCCAGTCATCACCATCAACTCCGCGACTTTGGTTAACAAAGGACTTGAAGTGATCGAGGCCAACCTGTTGTTCGGTATCCCTTTCGACCGCATCGACGTCGTCGTCCACCCCACCAGCGTGGTGCACTCGATGGTCGAGTTCGTCGATGGTTCGACGCTGGTGCAAGCCAGCCCGCCGACCATGATGATCCCCATCGCGCTCGGTCTGGCCTGGCCCGAACGGGTGCCCGACGCGGCCCCGGCGGTCGACTGGACGCTCTGCAGAGACCTGGGAGTTCTTCCCGCTCGACGACGAGCGCATTTCCCGCGGTGGCGCTGGCCCGGACTGCCGGTGCCCGCGGCGGCACCGCCCCGGCTGTCTACAACGCCGCCAACGAGGTGTGCGTGGACGCCTTCCGCGAGGAGCGGCTCGGCTTCACCGAGATCGTCCCGACGATCGAGCAGGTGGTGGCCACCCACGACGTACGCTCGACGGAGGTGCTCACCGTCGATGACATCCTGGCCGCCGACGCCTGGGCCCGCGACGAAGCCGCCCGCCTGATCCAGGGAGCCACCCGATGACCGCGCTGTACTACACGCTCGGCGTGGTGCTGTTCTTCGTGGCGATCCTGGTCTCCATCGGCCTGCACGAGCTCGGCCACATGATCCCGGCGAAGAAGTTCGGCGGGAAGGTCACGCAGTACTTCATCGGCTTCGGCCCGACCGTGTGGAGCAAGAAGGTCGGCGAGACGGAGTACGGCGTCAAGGCGATCCCGCTCGGTGGCTACGTCAAGATCGTCGGCATGCTCCCGCCCGAGGCGGAGGAGCTGGTCGACTCGGTCGAGGTCGACGAGCAGGGTCGCCAAGTGCATCAGGGTCCGCAAGTCCAACACCGGGATGTTCACCCAGCTGATCTCCGATGCCCGGGCCGCCGAGTGGGAGCTCGTCGGTCCCGAGGACAGCGACCGGCTCTTCTACAAGATGCCGTGGTGGAAGAAGGTCATCGTGATGGCCGGCGGCCCCACGGTGAACATCCTGATCGCGTTCTTCATCTTCTGGGGCATCTTCGCGACCTACGGCCAGAAGTCCGAGGAGCCGGTGCAGGGAGCCCCGGTCATCGCCACCGTCTCCAAGTGCGTGCTCCCGTACACCGAGGAAGGGCGCGCCTGCACGGCCGCAGGACCCGCTGTCTCCCGCAGCCGCGGCCGGCCTCCGCCCGGGCGACACGATCACGAGCTTCAACGGCACCGCGATCACCGGCTGGGACCAGCTCCGGGAGCTGATCCGCGACAACTCCGACGGCGAGGCGGTGATCGGCTACGAGCGAGACGGTCAGCCGCTCACCGGCACCACCAACACCACCGTCGAGGCCCGGCCCAAGTCCGAGACCGACGAGACCCTGCGCCAGGTCGGCTTCCTGGGCGTGTCCCCGACCACGGAGGTGGTCACCGAGACCGGCGGCCCGATCTACACGCTCGACCAGATGGGCGACATGACGGTCGAGACCGTCAAGGCCCTGGTGCACCTGCCGGCCAAGGTCTGGGGGGTGGGCAGGGCCATCGTCGGCCTGGAAGAGCGCGACCCCGAGAGCCCGGTCAGCATCGTCGGCGGCGGTCGGTTCGCGGGCGAGACGGTCAGCCACGAGACGTTCCCCGTCCAGGAGAAGACGGTCTTCCTGCTGTCGCTCATCGCCGGCTTCAACTTCTTCATCGGCGTGTTCAACTTCGTGCCCCTGCTGCCGCTCGACGGCGGTCACATCGCCAGCGCGCTGTGGGAGGCGCTGCGCCGTGGCGTGGCCCGCCTGCGCAGGCGTCCCGACCCCGGGTACGTCGACGCCGCCAGGCTGCTCCCGGTCGCGTACGTCGTCGCCTCGGCGCTGCTCGTCATGGGCATCGTCCTGATCGTCGGCGACCTCGTCGTCCCTCTTCACATCGACGGCAGTTAACCCAGTCTCGGCGCATCCGCGCGCTGCCGCTGCTCGTGCGGATGCGCCGACTCGGCCCCAGCCGAGTGCGGCCCGTAACCTAGAACCCATGACCGCCATCAGCCTCGGCATGCCCGAGGCGCCACCGCCGGTGCTCTCGCCGCGGCGCCCGACCCGCCAGATCAAGGTGGGCAAGGTCGGCGTCGGCAGCGAGTCGCCGGTCTCGGTCCAGTCGATGACCACCACGCTGACCTCCGACGTCAACGCGACCCTCCAGCAGATTGCCGAGCTGACCGCGACCGGCTGCGACATCGTGCGGGTGGCCTGCCCGAGCCAGGACGACGCCGACGCGCTGCCGGAGATCGCTCAGCACTCGCAGATCCCGGTCATCGCCGACATCCACTTCCAGCCGAAGTACGTCTTCGCCGCCATCGACGCCGGCTGCGCGGCCGTCCGGGTCAACCCCGGCAACATCCGCAAGTTCGACGACCAGGTCAAGGAGATCGCGGCCGCCGCCAAGGACCGCGGCACCAGCATCCGGATCGGTGTCAACGCCGGGTCACTCGACAAGCGCGTGATGGAGAAGTACGGCAAGGCCACGCCCGAGGCGCTTGTCGAGTCGGCCGTGTGGGAGGCGGGCCTGTTCGAGGAGCACGACTTCCACGACTTCAAGATCTCGGTCAAGCACAACGACCCGGTCGTGATGGTGCGGGCCTACGAGCTGCTCGCGGAGGCCGGCGACTGGCCGCTGCACCTCGGTGTCACCGAGGCCGGCCCGGCGTTCCAGGGCACGATCAAGTCGGCGGTCGCCTTCGGTCACCTGCTGAGCCAGGGGATCGGCGACACCATCCGGGTCTCGCTCTCCGCGCCACCTGTCGAAGAGGTCAAGGTCGGCATCCAGATCCTCGAGTCGCTCAACCTGAAGCCGCGCCGGCTCGAGATCGTGTCCTGCCCCAGCTGCGGTCGGGCCCAGGTCGACGTCTACAAGCTGGCCGAAGAGGTCACCGCCGGGCTCGACGGGCTCGAGGTGCCGCTCCGGGTGGCCGTCATGGGCTGCGTGGTCAACGGTCCGGGCGAGGCCAGGGAGGCCGACCTCGGCGTGGCCAGCGGCAACGGCAAGGGTCAGATCTTCGTCAAGGGCGAGGTCATCAAGACCGTCCCCGAGTCACAGATCGTCGAGACCCTGATCGAGGAGGCGATGCGGATCGCCGAGGGCATGGAGTCCGTCGACGGCGCCAAGGCAGAGGTCAACGTCTCCTAGAACGGCAGCGCATTCCAGGGCATTAGGCTTCGCGCGTGCCGACGACCCGCCACGGCGTCCGCCTCCTGGGGACGACCGACCTGGACGCGTTCCTCGCGCTGACCGCGAAGGACCCGGTCGTCAACGTTTTCGCCGCCTACCGGGCGCGGACGACCAGCCTCGAGCCGCGCTGGCTCGGCGGCGAGGTGTGGGGTCGGTACGACGAGGGCGAGCTGATCGCGGCCTGCCACGTCGGGGCCAACCTGGTGCCGGTGCAGGCCCAGCCCGAGGATGCCCGCGCGTTCGCCGAGCGCGCCCTCACCCGGCACCGAAGCGTGTCCACGATCGTCGGACCGCATGCCGCCGTGCGACCGTTCTGGGACGAGGTGGCCGAGACCTGGGGCCGGCCCCGCGAAACTCAGCTGGGAGCAGCCGCACATGGTGATCGACGGCCCGTCGAAGGTGGCGGCGGACCCGCAGGTCCGCCGTACCGAGCGCCGGGACCTGTCCGCGATCTACCCCGCCTGCGTGGCGATGTACACCGAGGAGGTCGGGGTCTCGCCCGAGGCGGGTGGCGGCGCCGATCTCTATCGAGCGCGGGTCACCCAGCTGATGAGCCGGGGCTGGTCGTTCGCGCGGTTCGAGCGCGGCCAGGTCGTGTTCAAGGCCGAGGTGGCCTGTGCGACGCCCGAGGCGGCGCAGGTCCAGGGGGTCTGGGTGCCGCCGGAGCGCCGCGGTGAGGGCCTGGCCGTGGCCGGCATGGCGGCCGTGGTCGAGCAGGTCCAGGCCACGATCGCGCCGACCGTGTCGCTGTACGTCAACGCCTGGAACCAGCCCGCGCGGCGGGCCTACGAGCGGGTCGGATTCCGAGAGACGACCACGTTCTCCACCGTCATGTTCTGAGAGGGTGTGCCGGTGAGCCTTCCGAGGAGCAGCAAGGTGCTGGCCGGCCTGTTCGCCGTCAGCGGCACCATCCACCTGGTCCGACCGCAGACCTACGAGCCGCTGATGCCGTCGTGGGTCCCGGCACACCGCGAGGTCATCCTCGGCAGCGGCGTCGCCGAGCTGGCGGCGGCCGCCGGCCTGCTGCTGCCGCCGACCCGCCGGCTCGCCGGCTGGGGGAGCGTCGCGCTGCTGATCGGGGTGTTCCCCGGCAACATCAAGATGGCCGTGGACGCGATGAAGACAGACAACCGGGCGCTGCAGGCCGCCTCCATCGCGCGGCTGCCGATGCAGTGGCCGATGATCAAGGCCGGGTACGCCGCCACCCGCACCCGGTAACTGCTTCGCAGCACCCGCGGACCGGGCCGTAGCCTGTCGCCCATGATTCTGCGGATGTCGAGCCTGTTCGTGCGGACCCTGCGAGAGGACCCCGCGGACGCCGAGGTGCCGAGCCACCGGCTGCTCCTCCGCGCGGGCTACATCCGCCGCGACCTCGCCCGGCATGTACACCTGGCTCCCGCTGGGCCTCCGGGTGCTGCGCAAGATCGAGCAGATCGTCCGCGACGAGATGGACTCGATCGGCGGCCAGGAGCTGTCCTTCCCTGCCCTGCTGCCGCGCGAGCCCTACGAGGACACCGGTCGCTGGACGGAGTACGGCGACTCGCTGTTCCGGCTCCAGGACCGCAAGGGCGCCGACTACCTGCTCGGACCGACGCACGAAGAGATGTTCACGCTCGTCGTGAAGGACATGTACTCCTCGTACAAGGACCTGCCGCTGACGCTCTACCAGATCCAGACGAAGTACCGCGACGAGGCGCGGCCCCGGGCCGGCGTGCTCCGCGGCCGCGAGTTCAGGATGAAGGACTCCTACTCCTTCGACGTGGACGACGCCGGCCTGGACGTCAGCTACCAGAAGCACCGCGACGCGTACGTGCGGATCTTCGACCGGCTCGGCTTCGAGTACGTGATCGTGAAGGCCACGTCCGGGGCGATGGGCGGGTCGAAGTCCGAGGAGTTCCTCGCCAAGGCCGACGTCGGCGAGGACACCTACGTGCGCTGCACCAAGTGCGACTACGCCGCCAACGTCGAGGCCGTGCAGGTGCGTGCTCCCGCCCCGGTGTCGTATGACGACGCCCCGGCCGCACACGCCGAGCAGACGCCGGACACGCCCACCATCGAGACGCTCGTGAACCACCTCAACGAGAAGTTCCCGCGCGACGACCGTCCCTGGGCGGCCGCCGACACGCTCAAGAACGTGCTCGTCGTGCTCAAGCACCCCGACGGCACCCGCGAGCCGGTCGCGATCGGCGTACCCGGAGACCGCGAGGTGGACCAGAAGCGGCTCGAGGGGCAGCTCGAGCCCACCGAGGTAGAGCCGTTCGACGAAGCCGAGTTCAAGAAGTTCCCCGCGCTGGCCAAGGGCTACATCGGGCCTGGCGTGCTGGGTGAGAACAATGCCACCGGCATCCGTTTCCTCGTCGACCCCCGGGTCGTCGAGGGGACCCGCTGGGTGACCGGCGCCGACGTGGACGGCAGCCACGTCCTCGATCTGGTGGTCGGGCGCGACTTCACCCCCGACGGCACGATCGAGGCGGCCGACGTGCGCGACGGCGACGCCTGCCCGAACTGCGACGAGGGCTCCCTGGAGTCCGCCCGCGGCATCGAGATGGGCCACATCTTCCAGCTCGGCCGCAAGTACGCCGAGGCGCTCGACCTGCAGGTGCTCGACGAGCAGGGCAAGCTGGTCACGGTCACCATGGGCTCCTACGGGATCGGCCCCTCCCGAGGCGTGGCGGCGATCGCCGAGGGCACGCTCGACGACATCGGGCTCTGCTGGCCACGCAACGTGGCGCCCGCCGACGTACACCTCGTGGCCGCAGGCAAGGACGACGCGATCGTCTCCGCGGCGGAGCGGATCGCGCACGAGCTGGACCGCGCCGGTGTGGAAGTGATCTACGACGACCGCGCCGGCAAGATCAGCCCCGGCGTGAAGTTCAAGGACGCCGAGCTGATCGGCGTCCCGACGATCGTCGTGGTCGGCAAGGGTCTCGCCGACGGGGTGATCGAGGTGAAGGACCGCCGGTCCGGCGAGCGCGAGGACGTCAACGCCGACCATGTCGTCGACCATCTGGTGCGTCTGGTCAGGACCTGAGCAGCCCGTCGACCAGCGCGACCAGCGCGGCCCGTACCTCGGCGGTCGCGGTCTCGCGGTCATCGGCGCGCGCCGCGTAGAGCGCCGCCTCCTCGAGGGCACCGATCAGCACGTGCGCGAGCGGGCGGACCGGCTGCGCGGCCAACACGCCTTCGTCCATCAGCGACTGGACGGCAGCCTCGACCAGGCCGACGCCGTACCGCTGGCCGATCTCGCGCCACCGTTCCCAGCCGATCGCGGCCGGCGCGTCGATCAGCACGATCCGGTGCACCTCGGGCTCGGCGCAGACGGCGAGCCAGGCGTCGATGCCGTCGTGCAGGACCCGAGCTGGATCGCCGCCGCCCGCCAGCAGCCCGGCCGCGATCCCGTCGGATATCTCCGCCTCGACCTGCTCGAACACCGCCGCGAACAGCTCCTCCTTGCCGGCGAACTGGTGGTAGAGCGCGCCCCGGGTCACGCCCGCCGCCCGGGCCACCTCGTCGGTGCCGACGGCGGCGTACCCCTTGGCGGCGAAGAGGGGGCGGGCCGCTGTGACCAACGCCGCCACGGGTCGCCGCGGAGCGGTCCGCTTGAGTGCGCTTGCTTTTCATACACCCTGTCCGTAAGTTACATACATCCTGTACGCAACCATACTGGAGCGCAACCATGAGGACCACGATCGACTTGCCGGCGGGGACCATCCACTACCGAGTGTCCGGACCCGAGGACGGCCCGCCGATGGTCTTCGTGCACGGCTTCCTGGTCGACGACACGCTCTGGGCCGATGTGCCGGAGCGGGTGGCCGAGGCCGGCTTCCGGACCTATGCGCCGACCTGGCCGCTCGCGTCGCAACCGACGCCGATGAAGCCGGACGCCGAGCTCAGCCCTCGTGCCGTCGCGCGGATCATCCTCAGCTTCCTCGAGGCGCTCGACCTGCGTGACGTCGTGCTGGTCGGCAACGACACCGGGGGAGCGGTGTGCCAGTTCCTGCTCGACGAGGACGCCTCTCGGATCGGCCGGCTGGTGCTGACCAACTGCGACGCGTTCGACACCTTCCCGCCGTTCCCGTTCAACCTGCTCTTCCGACTCGGCCGCCACCCCATCGCCACGAAGGTGGCGCTGCAGCCGATGCGCTGGTCCGCCGTGGCGCGAGGGCCGCTCGGCTTCGGGCCGCTCACCAAGCGCCCGATCACGGCCGCAGGAGACCGAGCGCTGGCTGCGCCCGGCGCTCACCGAGAAGGGGGTACGCCGCGACACGGCCCGATTCCTGAAGGGCTGGAACTCGAAGGACCTCGCGGACGTGGCGACGCGCCTGGACCGAAGTTCGACCGCCCGGTGCTGATCGCCTGGGCACCGGAGGACCGGTTCTTCAAGATCGCGCTCGGCGAGCGGCTGGCGACCACGTTCCCCGATGCCCGGCTGGTGCGGATCCCGGACGCCGGGACGTTCGTGGCGCTCGACCAGCCGGAGCGGCTTGCCGCCGAAATCGTTTCGTTCGTCGGGGGAACCTCCGGCTAACCTCCGGGCCATGCCTGGAGTAGACGCCGTCATCTTCGACTGGGGCGGGACCCTGACCCGCTGGCACGACATCGACTTCCACGCCGAGTCGCTGGCCCTGGCGCAGGCGGTGGTCAACGCCGACCACGACGTGGAGGTCACCCGGCAGCGCCTGCACGAGGCCGGCGCGGTGATCTGGGGACGCTCCCGTGACCTGCAGCAGAGCGCCACGGTCGACGACCTGTTCACCGAGGCGGGACTCGAGCACGACCCCGACCTGCTCGACGCCTACTACGAGTTCTGGGAGCCGCACACCGGCACCGACCCCGAGGTCCGACCGCTCTGGGAGGCGCTGCGCGCCGACGCGATCAAGGTCGGCGTGCTGTCCAACACGATCTGGCCGCGGAGCTTCCACGAGCAGATCTTCGAGCGCGACGGCGTACTCGACCTGATCGACGGCGATGTCTACACCTCCGAGATCCCGTGGACGAAGCCGTCGGCGCAGGCGTTCGCGAGCGGCGCTGGCGGCGGTCGGCGTGGAGGACCCGGCGCGCTGTGTCTACGTCGGCGACCGGCTCTTCGACGACATCTGGGGCGCCCACAACGCCGGGCTCCGAGCCATCCATATCCCACACAGCAACATCCCCGTCGAGCAGATCGGGCACACCGAGGGCGAGCCGGACGCGGTCGCCCACCGGCTCTCCGACGTCGGCAAGATCGTGTCCGGCTGGGCCTGACTGCGCGCCTTTACTTTCTGCACGTTTGTGCATCGCACGAACCTGCACCCGGAAGATCGTGGCCGGAGGCGGCCCCGAGGGCGAGAGTTTGCGGCGTTGCCCGTCGTACTCGGACGGCGGGCCCGAAGAAGGGATCACCCTTTCATGCACAACATCGCCCTGCGCCTGATGGCCGTCACCACGGTCGGCGCCGCAACTCTGGCACTCAGTGCCGTGACCGCGTCCGCCGCGACGACGGCCGGCCCCACCGGAGGTCAGGAGTGTCATCAGCATGAGGACGCCGCGGGAGCCCGTGGCGGCCGCGCTCTCGACCACCGCGACATCAGCGCGGCCGAGCAGCGTCGGATCGAGAATCGCACCGACCGGATCCTCGACCGGGTCTCGAACCGCAAGAAGAAGGTTGCCGCGACGATCCCGGTCTACGTGCACGTGATGGCCGGCAGCTCTGGCCAAGGCGACGTCACCGATGGCCAGATCGCCGACCAGATCGACGTCCTCAACGCGACCTACGCAGGAGCGGAGTCGAGCGAGGCCGCCAACACCGGCTTCTCTTTCTCGCTCGCCGGCACCGACCGGTTCTACAACGACACCTGGCATCGGGACGGCGCCAGCCGCACCTACCGGTCGCAGACCCGGCAGGGTGGCTCCGACGCGCTGAACATCTGGCTGGTCGACTTCTCCTACCTCGGCATCGCCACGTTCCCGTGGGACTACAGCAGCGATCCGTCGGTTGACGGGATCCGGGTGCAACTACGCCTCGCTGCCGGGCGGTGACGCCACGAACTTCAACCTGGGCGAGACCGCCACCCACGAGGCCGGCCACTGGCTCGGGCTCTACCACACGTTCCAGGGCGGGTGTACGTCGACGAACGACGAGGTCTCGGACACCCCCGCCCAGGGCGGGCCGAGCAGCGGCTGCCCGGTCGGGGCCGACACCTGCTCGCTGCCGGGCACCGACCCGATCCACAACTACATGGACTACAGCTACGACTCTTGCTACAACCAGTTCACCCAGGGCCAGAGCTCGCGGATGTCCCAGATGTGGACGGCGTATCGAGGCTGAGCCTGGCCCGGGCGGGGGCAGGAACTGCAGGTTTGTGCAATGCAGTTATGTGAGTCAGCGCAGCAGTTTCATGCAGCCGGTCGAACCCGCAGACTACGTGTCGAGGGAGAAACAGTCGGATCCCACCCCGCATCTCCCTCAGGCCTCTGTCCCAGGCCAACTAGCGGTCCGCGTACTCGTCCTTTCCGGGGAACGTCTCGGGGGTTCCTCGGAAGGCGAGTTCGCGGACCGCTGTCTGTATCAGCAGGTTCACCGCGAACCGGCGCTCCTCGGTCGGGCTGTTCGCCACCAGGTACGCGTAGGTCGCGGCGCAGGAGCGCTCGAGCTCCAGGGCCCGGTCGGTGACCGCGTCGGCGCTGCCGAGATCCGCGGGCAGCTCGTACGCCGGCTCCGCCGCCACCGGCGCGGCACCCAGGTCGATCAGGATCGCGACCAGCCGATCCCGCCTGGCGCGGTGCGCCTCGTAGGCGTCGGTGAGCGCGGCGTACAGCGTCGGTGCGCCGGACTGAGAGGTCTGGGCACCGAGCGCGCCGTACACATAGAGCGCGGCGTGCTCGCCGGCCAGGGTGGTCCGGAGGGCCTCGACGTAGGTCATGGCAGGACCGCCAGGTGCTGGGCGATCGCGGCGGCCATCGAGGCCAGCAGTCCGGCCAGCGCGCCGCTCTCGGCGGCGACCGCCGCGTCGGTCAGGTGACGCTGCAGCGTCGACTCGGCCCTGCGGACCTGGGGGAGGCCGGTGGGACCAGTCGATGACGGCCGCGTCGACGCCATCCGGGTCGAGCGCCTCCTGATGCGCGACATGCATCTGGGCGAGGGGACGCAACGTCGGGCGCAGGTCGCGATGTGACTTGCGGGCCAGCGCCACGAGCCCGGCGGTCTCGGCCATGAGCTCGATCAGCTCGTCGACCAGCGCGGTGTCCCCGTCGCCTGACGGAGTCGTGGCGGTTCCGGGCGTCGGTGCGGGGCCGGGTTCGTCGTCGCACCCGGTGACGGCGACCAGTCCTGCGAGCGCCCCGCCCAACGCCGTACGACGGCTGGTGACGAGGTGGGCGGCGGACACGCGGCGACCCTATCTCCGGGTGTTCGACCTCCCTCGCGCAGCCGCTATCGTGGAGAAGCACCACCACAACAGCACAGGGAGGTCGACACCGATGAGCGCCAGCCGGACGACGGCCGCGGAGCGGATCGAGGCGGAGCTGGTCGACCCCCTTGCTGCCCAGGGCCTCGACGTCGAGTCCGTCGAGGTGACTCCTGCCGGCAAGCGCCGGGTGCTCCGAGTGGCCGTCGACAAGGACGGTGGCGTGACGCTCGACGAGGTCGCGGCGGCGACCCGTGAGGTCAGCCGGGTCCTCGACGACTCCGACGTGATGGGCCAGCAGCCCTACACGCTCGAGGTGACCTCCCGCGGTGTGGACCGGCCGTTGACCCTGCCGCGGCACTGGCGCCGCAACCTCGACCGACTGGTGAAAGTGACGCTCGACGACGAGGACGACCATCGAGGGACGGATCGTGGCAACGACCGACCAAGGCGCCACACTGGATGTCGTCCGGCACCCAGCAACGAGATCGACTTCGCGCAGGTGCAGAAGGCGATGGTCCAGATCGAGTTCAACCGCAAGAAGAAGGACGACGACTGATGGACATCGACCTGAGCATCCTGCGCATGCTGGAGCGCGAGAAGGAGATCTCCTTCGACGTGCTCGTCGAGGCGATCGAGCAGGCCCTGCTGACGGCGTACCACAAGACGCCGGGGGCGCAGGAGAAGGCGAGGGTGGTGCTCGACCGCAAGTCCGGGCACGTCACCGTGCTGGCCTCGGAGGTCGACGACGAGGGCGAGGTCGTCGGGGAGTACGAAGACACCCCCGAGGGATTCGGCCGGATCGCCGCCACGACCGCGAAGCAGATCATGCTGCAGCGGCTGCGCGACGCCGAGGACGACATCAGGTTCGGCGAGTTCTCCGGCAAGGAGGGCGACATCATCTCCGGGGTGATCCAGCAGGGTCGCAACCCCGACGACGTGATGGTCGACCTCGGCAAGCTCGAGGCGCTGCTGCCGGTCGAGCGAGCGGGTGCCGGGCGAGGACTACCAGCACGGCACCCGGATCAAGTGCCTGGTGGTGTCGGTGCGCAAGGGCATGCGTGGCCCGCAGATCACCCTCTCGCGCTCCCACCCCAACCTGGTGAAGAAGCTGTTCGCACTCGAGGTGCCCGAGATCGCAGACGGCACCGTCGAGATCTCGGCGATCGCCCGCGAGGCCGGCCACCGCACCAAGATCGCGGTGTGGACCGACGCCCAGGGCGTGAACGCCAAGGGAGCCTGCATCGGCCCGATGGGCCAGCGGGTGCGCAACGTGATGGCGGAGCTGCACGGCGAGAAGATCGACATCGTCGACTGGTCGGAGGATCCCCAGGTGCTCGTGGCCAGCGCGCTCTCGCCGGCCGGGTGAGTGCCGTCGAGATCGTCGACGCCGCCGCGAAGTCGGCCAGGGTCGTCGTCCCCGACTACCAGCTGTCGCTCGCGATCGGCAAGGAGGGCCAGAACGCCCGGCTCGCCGCCCGGCTCACCGGCTGGCGGATCGACATCCACAGCGACGAGGAGCCGAGCGAGACCAGCGAAAGCTAGGCGTCGTACGCCTCGCGGTTGGCCAGGACCTGGTCCATGTGGGCCTCTGCCCATCTCTTGAAGCCCCACATCACCTGCTGGAGCGAGAGGCCTAGCTCGGTCAGCTCGTAGGTGACCGTCACCGGCACGGTCGGCGTCACCGTCCGGGTGAGCAGGCCGTCGCGCTCGAGGGAGCGCAGCGTCTGCGTGAGCATCTTCTGGCTGACGCCCGCGAGCCGGCGGGACAGCTCGGAGTAGCGCATCGAGCGCGGCTCGTCGTCGCTCTCGAGGGCGGCCAGGATCAGCGCGACCCACTTGTCGGAGATGCGGTCGAGGAGCTGGCGGCTGGGGCAGCCGGCCAGGAACGCGTCGTACTCGACCTTCGCCTGCGACCGCTTCTGGGCCGCCGTCATCGTCGGCATGGAGCCGCTCCGTTCTTACCGCTGGGTGACCTACGCACTTTCGAGTGCGTACTTCCCAATAGAGAGTTACCCAACCATTGTGGAGTGAAAGGAGCAATCAAGCAAGAGGAGCGAAACCATGAACACCACCACCTTCCGTACCGCAGTCGTGCGCACCCCGGGCGGTCCCGACTCGATCGAGATCATCGAGGTCCCGGTCGCGAGCCCGGGGCCGGCGAGGTCCGGGTCGAGATCGCTGCCGCAGCGGTCAACCCCGTGGACCTCGGGGTCGCCGGAGGCGTCTTCCACGGCCTCGGGCTGGTCCACCAGCCCGATCACACCGGCCTGGGCTGGGACTTCGCCGGGACCGTCGCCGCCGCCGGCCCGGGCGTGGACCTGGCCGTCCGGCACCAGGGTCGCCGGCATGATCGACGGCTTCGACCGCGACTTCGGCACGTACGCCGAGCAGCTCGTCGTGCCGGTCGCGCAACCTCGCCGTCGTACCCGACGGGCTCGACCTGGTCGCTGCGTCGACGGTTCCGCTCAACGCCCTGACCGCATCCCAGATCGTCGACCTGCTCGGCGACGCGCCCGGCCGAGGCGAACCGTCTGCTGGTGACCGGGGCGGCGGGAGCGGTCGGTGCGTACGTCGCCGCTGCTGGCCGGCGAACGCGGCTGGCAGGTCACCGGCCTGGCCCGGGCCGAGGACGAGGAGTTCGTCCGCAGCCTCGGCGTGGACTTCATCGCGGAGGCCAGCCCGGATGGGACGCCGTCGCCGACGGCGGAGTCCTCCAGGAGCCGGGCGTGGCCCTGGTCCGCGACGGCGGCCTGCTTCGTCGGCGTCCAGCCGAGCGCCCAGCCGGCAGCCGAGCGCGGCATCCGGATCGACGTCGTCGTCACGGCCCCGACGGAGCCCGCGTGGGCGAGCTGCTGGAGCGGACGGCGACTCGGCGAGCTGCCGGCCCGGGTGCACGCCGTCGTGCCGCTGGAAGACGTGGCCGACGTCCATCGGGCGGTGGCCAAGGGCGGGGTGCGCGGCCGCTACGTGCTCACGCCCTGACGGCGCGGACGACCCAGTCGTCGGCATCGATCTCGAGGGCGAGCACGCCAGCGTCACGCAGCTGGTCCGGGTCCACCTCGATCCGGGCCAGCCGTGGCAGGGCCGCGCGCAGCCGATCGTCGAGCACCGGAACAAGAGTGGTCTCGCCGGGCGTCTGGTCGGCGATCCCGGAGAGCGCTTCGCGCAACGTGGGTACGTCGTCCGACAGCAGCCACTCGTCAGGGGTCCACTCCTGCGCCACCCGGATGCCCCTGGGCAGCGCGACGCCGAGCGGGGCGAGCAGCAGGGTGGCGGGGCACTGGAGGGTGCTCATGAGGTCACCGTCACGCGGCGAACGGTGAGCTCCGGCACCAGGTGGTCGTCGTCGCCGACCGACCACTCGGGGAAGTCGAAGACCGCGAGCATCAGCTGCATCGGGTACGTCGGCGGGTGCGGGCAGCGGCGTACCTCGGAGCCGTCGACGGTGAAGACGGCCTCCGCGGCGTCCCACTCGACGGCGTAGGTGTGGGTCTCGGTGACGTCGATCGGGACTCGGGGTGCGGCGAAGTCCTGGGTGAGCGCGGGATCGCGGAAGGCCTTGATCCCGACGCCGACCTCCGCGGAGGGCGCATCGGCCGGGCCGAGCGCGTTGCCGAACACCTCGAAGACGCAGAGCTCGCCGCACTGCAGCTGGTCCGCGTCGTCCTCGAACCCGCTGAGCCACAGCGCAGCCATCGAGCGCGGAGAGATGCTCATCGACGCCTCGATCGCGACGGTCCCGCCGGCGACGAGGCAGCCGTCGAACCACGGCTGCTCCTCACGGACCACCTGGCCCTCGCGGAAGCGCTGCTGGCCTCGGGTGCTGCCCACCGGGCCGGACCAGCTGCCCGACTGGATTCCCGAGACGCGCAGCGGTGGATGGTGGTCCTCCGGGCACCACAACGGGTGGTCGACGGGGACGTCCATCGTGAGTCCGCCCGGCCCGCATCGGTACGACGGCCGGGTCGCCGACCGGGACGACCAGGCGGGCAGGTAGTGCGGGAACCATTTCGTCTCGTCGAGTGTTGAACCCTCGAACCGGTCATCGAGAAGGACCGTGTCGCCCATGGCGCGAGCGTAGGCCGCGCGAGGCCGGTTTCGGAATCAGGCGGGGTCTAGCGGTAGTGTTGACCCTCGGTGGCGCGCGAACCGAACAACCGGGCGAGCCCGGGTCGTATCTCCTCTGGAGATCCGGTCCGGACCTGCATCGGATGTCGGCAGCGGGCCAGCAAGCGTGAGTTGTTGCGGGTGACCGCCGGCTCGGACGCGCACGGCCAGTCGGCCGTCGTACCCGATCCCGACGGCACCGCGCCCGGCCGGGGAGCACACCTGCACCCCACCGCCGAGTGCTACGACCTCGCGGTACGGCGGAAGGCTTTCGCCCGTGCGCTCCGGCACCAGCCGGGGGCCGGGGGGCTTTCCACCGCACCGGTGGGAGAGTGGCTCGACTCGCACCTCAATCAGAAGTAGCAGTGACCGACCAAGGAACTGGAGCAGCAGCTCATGAGCACTCGATGAGTAACTCGCAATGAGTTTGCAGGACCCCCGAAGTTTGGGAACCCAACCAACGGTCTGACGTCACCCGGAACCCGGGTCTCAGGCCAAAAGGAGAAACGTGGCTAAGACCCGAGTTCACGAGCTTGCCAAGCAGTACGGCATCGAGAGCAAGGAAGTTCTCGAGAAGCTCAAGGAGATGGGCGAGTTCGTCAAGTCGGCTAGTTCGACGATCGAGCTCCCCGTCGAGATGCGATTCAAGAAGGAGTTCGGCGACAAGCTGAAGGTCGCCGAGCCCGCCGCGCCCGCCAAGGCAGAGGCGCCCGCCGAAGAGGCGAAGCCCGCCAAGAAGGCCGCCCCCAAGCCGCCGGCCAAGAAGGCCGAGCCCGAGCCGGAGCCCGAGCCGGTCATCGAGGAGCCGGCCGCGGCCGAGGAGCCTCCCGCCGCCGAAGAGCCCCCCGCGGCCGAGACGGCCGCGCCCAAGGCGCCCTCGCCGGCGCCGCGACCCGTCGGTCGCCCCGGAGGCACGCCGCGCCCCGGCAACAACCCGTTCTCGTCCAGCCAGGGCATGGGCCGCAAGCCCGCCGCCCCGCCCGCCCGCGACGGCGAGGACGATGACCAGCGTCCGCCGCGTCCGCCCGCTCGTGACGGCATGCCTCGCCCCAACCCGGCGATGATGCCCAAGTCTCCTGCTGCCTTCGGTGGCGGACCCGGCGGTCGCGGTGGACCTCCGGGTCGCGGTGGCCCCGGTGGTGCCCGGTGGCCCCGGCGCCGGCCGCGGTGGCCCTCCGGGTCGTGGTGGCCCCGGTGGCGGTGGCGCACCCGGTCGCGGCGCCCCCGCAGGCGGTGGCGGGTTCGCCCCGCCCCGCAGCGGTGGTCGTCCCGGGCGGCCACGTCCCGGCCAGCGCGGCCAGACCCAGGGCGCCTTCGGGCGTCCGGGTGGTCCGTCGCGTCGAGGCCGCAAGTCGAAGCGGGCGCGTCGCCAGGAGTTCGAGGCCATGGAGGCCCCGACCATCGGCGGCATGCGGGTCCGCAAGGGCAGCGGCGAGACCGTTCGCCTGGCCCGTGGCGCGTCCCTGACCGACTTCGCCGACAAGATCGGCGTCGACGCCGCCTCGCTGGTGCAGATGCTGTTCCACCTCGGCGAGATGGTCACCGCGACCGAGTCGGTCAACGACGCGACGCTCGAGCTGCTCGGCGAGGAGCTCAACTACGTCGTCGAGGTCGTCTCGCCCGAGGACGAGGACCGCGAGCTGCTCGAGACGTTCGACCTCGAGTTCGGCGAGGACGAGGGCAGCGAGGACGACCTGGTCGTCCGGCCGCCGGTCGTCACCGTCATGGGTCACGTCGACCACGGAAAGACCAAGCTCCTCGACGCGCTCCGCCAGGCGGACGTCGTCGACAAGGAGGCCGGTGGGATCACCCAGCACATCGGTGCCTACCAGGTGCACACCGACGTCGACGGCAACGAGCGCCGGATCACGTTCATCGACACCCCGGGTCACGAGGCGTTCACGTCCATGCGTGCTCGCGGTGCGCAGGCCACGGACATCGCGGTGCTCGTGGTGGCGGCCGATGACGGCGTGATGCCGCAGACGATCGAGGCGCTCAACCACGCCAAGGCCGCTGGGGTTCCGATCGTGGTCGCGGTCAACAAGATCGACAAGCCCGAGGCCGACCCGACCAAGGTGCGCGGTCAGCTGACCGAGTACGGCCTGGTGCCCGAGGAGTACGGCGGCGACTCGATGTTCGTCGACGTCTCGGCCAAGTCCGAGCTCAACCTCGACAAGCTGCTCGAGGCGATCGTGCTCACCGCCGACGCGTCCCTGGACCTCCGGGCCAACCCGACCCAGGACGCCCAGGGCCTCGTGATCGAGGGTCACCTCGACCGCGGCCGCGGTCCGGTGGCCACGGTGCTGGTCCAGCGCGGCACGCTGCGCGTGGGCGACTCGCTGGTCGCCGGTCCGGCATACGGCCGGGTCCGGGCGATGCTCGACGAGCACGGCGAGAACATCGAGCAGGCCGACCCCTCGCGTCCCGCGATGGTGCTCGGTCTGACCGCGGTGCCGGGTGCGGGCCAGAACTTCCTGGTCGTCGACGACGACCGGATGGCCCGCCAGATCGCCGAGAAGCGTGAGGCACGGGAGCGCGCGGCCATGCAGGCCAAGCGCCGCGTGCGTCGCACCCTCGAGGACTTCATGGCGTCCATGGAGAAGGGCGAGAGCCAGGAGCTCAACCTGATCCTGAAGGGCGACGTGTCCGGTTCGGTCGAGGCGCTCGAGGACGCTCTGTCCCAGCTCGACGTCGGCGAAGAGGTCGGGATCCGGGTCATCGACCGCGGTGTCGGTGCGATCACCGAGACCAACGTCGACCTGGCCGCGGCCTCCGACGCGATCATCATCGGCTTCAACGTCCGGCCGCAGGGCAAGGCGACCGAGCTGGCGGACAAGGAAGGTGTCGAGATCCGCTACTACTCGGTCATCTACCAGGCGATCGACGAGATCGAGGCCGCCCTGAAGGGCATGCTCAAGCCCGAGTTCGAGGAGTCGACCCTCGGCCAGGCGGAGATCCGCGCGATCTTCCGCTCGTCGAAGATCGGCAACATCGCGGGCTGCATGGTCACCAGTGGCCTGATCCGCCGCAACGCCAAGGTGCGGGTGATCCGCGACGGCGCGGTCGTGGCCGACAACCTCGACCTCGCCTCCCTGAAGCGGGAGAAGGACGACGCCTCCGAGGTCCGCGAGGGCTTCGAGTGCGGTCTGGTGCTGAAGAACTTCCAGGACGTCAAGGAAGGCGATGTCGTGGAGGCCTTCGAGATGCGCGAGATCCCGCGCGCCTGACACCCCAACGCTGACCCGTCGCAAACTTCGTGACGGGTCAGCGTGACAGTGCGAGAGAGACTAGGAACATGACCAGCCCACGCGTGCGCAAGATCGCGGACCGGATCCAGGTGATCGTGGCGGAGATGCTGGAGCGGCGGATCAAGGATCCGCGGCTCGGCTTCGTCACCGTCACCGACGTCCGGCTCACCGGCGACAGCCAGCAGGCGACGATCTTCTACACCGTGCTCGGTGAGGAGGCCGACGTCGTCAGCTCGGCCGCCGCGCTCGAGTCGGCGAAGGGCGTGTTGCGCTCGGAGGTCGGCAAGCAGCTGGGCATGCGACACGTTCCCTCGCTGACGTTCGTCCACGACGCGCTGCCCGAGAACGCCCGGCACCTCGACGACCTGCTGGCCAAGGCGCGGGAGTCCGACGAGGCGGTCGCGGCGGCCCGGGCCAACGCGTCGTACGCCGGCGAGGACGACCCGTACAAGAAGCCGCGCGACGTCGACGCCGACGAGGCTGCAGAGGACCTGTGACGGCGGAGTCCGGCCTGGTTGTCGTCGACAAGCCGGGCGGGATGACCTCGCACGACGTCGTCGCGCGGGTACGGCGCCTGGCCGGCACCCGCAAGGTCGGCCACGCCGGCACCCTCGACCCGATGGCGACCGGGGTGCTGGTGCTCGGCATCAACCGGGCCACCCGGCTGCTCGGGCACCTGATGCTCACCGAGAAGGCGTACGACGCCACCATCCGGCTCGGCGTCGCCACGACGACCGATGACGCCGAGGGCGAGGTGCTGGCGACCGCGCCGACCGACGGCCTCGACGAGGCGGCGATCCGGGACGCGCTGGCGGGCTTCGTCGGCGAGATCGAGCAGGTCCCGACCGCGGTGTCGGCGATCAAGGTGGACGGCCGGCGCGCCTACCAGCGGGTGCGCGACGGCGAGCAGGTCGAGCTCGAGCCGCGCCGGGTGACGATCCACGACCTCACCGTGCACGACGTCTCCGGGCCCGACGTACGGGTGTCCGTGCGCTGCTCCAGCGGCACCTACATCCGCGCCATCGCCCGCGACGCCGGAGCGCTGCTCGGCGTCGGGGGCCACCTCACCGCGCTGCGTCGTACGGCGGTGGGGGAGTTCGGCCTGGACGCGGCTCGCACGCTCGACCAGCTGTCCGACGAGTTCGTGATGCTGCCGATCGCGGAGGCCGCGCGCCGGTCGTTCGATGCGGTCGACCTCGACGAGGAAGAGGCGCGCGACGTGCGCTTCGGTCGGGCGCTGCGCCGCCCGTTGCCGGGCCTGGCCGCGGTGTTCGCGCCGGACGGGGAGTTCCTCGCGTTGTACGAGCCGCGCGACGGCGAGGCGCGGGCGGTGGCGGTCTTCGTCTGACGGATCGACTGTTGATGCATCGGGAGACGATGTATAGTCGCCGCATGACCGAGCAGGCCCTCTACATCCTGGCCGCCCTGGCGCGCGCCGAGTGTCATGGCTATGGCATCGCCCGCGATGCCGAGGAGCTGTCCGACGGCCGGGTCCGGCTGACCGCCGGCACTCTGTACGGCGCGCTGAACCGGCTGACCGACGACGGCCTGGTCGAGCCGGCGGGCGAGCAGCAGGTCCAGGGCCGCCGCCGGCGCTACTACCGGCTGACCGCCGCCGGCGCAGACCGCGCTCGCCGAGGAAGTCGAGCGACTGCGGTCGACCGCCGAGGTCCTCGGAGCGCGCCTGGCCTCCACCCGCACCGCACCGGGGCTGGCATGAGCCGCCGGATCCTCGAGCTGTCGCTGCTCGCCTACCCGCGGCAGGTCCGCCAGCGCGACGGGGACCACCTTCTCGACCTGGCCCACGAGCTGGCCGACACCCACGGCGCCCGGCGCGAGGCGTTCGGTCTGCTCCGCGGCGGACTGGCCGAGCGGCGTCGCCGCCGCAGTCCGGCCCGGAAGATCGCGATCGCCGTGAGCGCGGCGATCGGCTCGGTGCTCGTCGTGCTGACGTGGAGCGCGGCCGCCGAGCCGCTGCAGGTCGAGGAGGAGCAGTACTCATGCGTGGGCGACTGCGCCGCCGACGGCTGACCCGCGCAGCCGCTGCGTTGGTCGCGCTCGTGTTGCTCGGGTCGGGGTGCGACGCCGACGAGACGGAGCCGCCGGAGAAGCCGGCCGCGGACTCCATCGAGGTGTTCAAGCCCGCCGACGTACCCGATGGGTCGAGCGGGAGCCTGGTCGCGACGCTCGACGGCGAGCAGGTGACCTGCCAGGGCTGGGGTCAGGGCGGTTGCGACACGGTCTACGACATCGGTTCGGTGAGCAAGCAGTTCACCGCGGCCGCCGTCGTCAAGCTGCAGATGCAGGGCCGGCTGCGGGTGACCGACCCGATCGACCGGTTCTTCGACGGCGTACCGGTCGACAAGCGCGGGATCACCGTTCGGCACCTGCTCACCCACACCGCGGGCCTCGTGGACGCGCTCGGCGACGACTACGACCCGTTGACCCGGCGGGCCATGATCACCGAGGCGCTGGCTTCCGAGCTGAGGACCCAGCCCGGCGCCCGCTACCACTACTCGAACCTCGGCTACAGCCTGCTGGCCGCGATCATCGAGAAGGTCTCCGGTCTGGGGTACGAGGACTACCTGGCGCAGGAGCTGTTCGCACCCGCCGGCATGACGCAGACCGGCTACGTGCTGCCCGACTGGGACCCGCGCGACGTCGCCGTCGAGTACGACGCCAAGGACCGTCCGCAGGGCCGCCCGTACGACCATCCGTGGGCCGCGGACGGGCCGTACTGGAACCTCCGCGGCAACGGCGGTTTGCTCTCCACCGCCCACGACATGGGCCGGTGGCTGCTGGCCCTCGAGAGCGATCGCGTGCTGGACGAGCGCGCGAAGGAGGAGCTGTTCCGGCCGCGGGTGCTGGAGGAGCCGGGCGGGGGCACCCGCTACGCCTACGGCTGGGTGATCGCCGATACGCCGCTCGGCAAGGTGAACTGGCACAACGGCGGCAACGGCTGGGCCTATGCCGAGCTCGCCCGCCTGCCGGAGAGCGGAGCCGGCCTCTTCTGGGTCACCAACCACTACCGCAGCGCGGCGGGTGGGTGGAACCTCGACCGGCTCCGTCCGTCGCTCACCGAACTGGTGGGCGAGCGGCTGGTCGACGCGGAGTGAACCCGGCAGGTCAGTAGTCTGCTCGCCGTGGCTCTGTGGCGCTCGTTCGAAGAGGTACCCGACGACCTCGGCCCGACGATCGTGACCGTCGGCAACTTCGACGGCGTGCACCGCGGCCACCGCAGCGTCATCGCCCGGGCGCGCGAGGAGGCGGGCCGGGCCGGGCTGCCGGTCGTCGCGGTCACGTTCGACCCGCACCCGATGGCGGTGCTCCGTCCCGAGCACGCCCCGTCGATCATCACGCCGGTGGAGCGACGGGCGGATCTCCTGGTCGAGGCCGGTGCCGACCACGTGCTGGCGCTGCCGTTCGACCTGGACATGGCCGGGTGGTCGCCCCAGCACTTCGTGGACCGGGTCCTGGTCGAGGCGTTGCACGCCCGCGAGGTCGTGGTCGGCGCGAACTTCCGGTTCGGCCACCGGGCGGCGGGCGACGTCGCGATGCTGACGCGGGCCGGCGAGCAGGCCGGGTTCACGGCGGTCGGCGTCGAGCTCGACGGCGGACCCCAGGTCTGGTCGTCGACGTACGTGCGCACCTGCCTGGCGGCCGGCGATGTCGCCGGCGCCGCCGAGGCCCTGGGCCATCTCTTCGCGGTCCGCGGCGTGGTCGTCGAGGGCGACCGGCGCGGCCGCGAGCTCGGGTTCCCCACCGCGAACGTGCCGGTCGACCCGCAGGCCGCCGTCCCCGCCGACGGCGTGTACGCCGGCTGGCTGAAGCGGCTCGACGACGGGACGTCGTACCCCGCCGCGATCAGCGTCGGCACGAACCCGACGTTCGACGGGCACCGGGAGCGCCGGGTCGAGGCCTACGCGCTCGACCACACCGACCTGGAGCTGTACGGCGTCGAGGTCGAGGTCGCGTTCGCCGAGCGGCTCCGCGGGATGGTGCGGTTCGACGGCGTGGACGCCCTGATCGAGACCATGCACGGCGACGTGGCGCGAACCCGAGAGATCCTGGGAGCCTGAGATGGCGACATCGGCCGAGCTCCAGGAGGTGGAGCGCTGGTTCGTGGCCCACGGGCTGCCCTACTTCGTCGACGACATCCGCGAGCAGGTCCTCGCCCGGCTCAGCCGGCCCCGGCTCGTGGCGGTGCTCACGCGTGGCGGTGGTCGTCGGAGTCGCCGCCGGGATCGTCGTGGGCAGCCTGACGGCGGCCTCCTTCGGGGTCTCCACGGCGTTCAGCGTGGGCCTGGGCCTGATCGTCCTCTACGCGCTCCAGTCGCTGCGCGCTCAGGTGATCGCGGGCTGGGCCCTGCGCCGCGCGTTCCGCAGCCTGGGCCTGCTGATGCCGCTGCTCACCCGGGCGCTGCCGATGCTGCTGCTGTTCATCACGTTCCTGTTCATCAACGCCGAGGTCTGGCAGGTCTCGGCGTCGCTCGAGGGCGGCATCCTCTGGGGCACCGTGCTGTTCTTCGGCGCGGCGGCGGTGCTGTTCCTGGTGCCCGCGGCTCGCCGACGAGCTCGACGCCTTCGACGACTCGATCGTCTCCGCGGACCTGATCGCGGCCAGCAAGGGCACGCCGCTGGAGGCGCCGGCGCAGCGCCTGATCGACGACGACATCGACCTCCCGGAGGAGGCCCAGGTCACCGGGCTGCAGATGGTCAACCTGGTGCTCGTCCTGGTGATCGCCCAGGCGGTCCAGGTCCTGCTGCTGGCGCTGGCGGTGTTCGCGTTCTTCATGCTGTTCGGCGCGGTCGCGATCGAGGACGCGGTGATCGAGTCCTGGACCGGCCGACGAGCGATCGACCACGTCTTCGGCATCGACGCGGTCAGCCAGGAGCTGCTGCAGGTCTCGGTCTTCCTCGCCGCGTTCTCCGGCCTCTACTTCACCGTCTACGCGATCACCGACGAGCTCTACCGCAAGGAGTTCTTCACGGTGATCATGAACGAGCTCCGCCGGGCCGTCGGCGCTCGCGTGGTCTACCGGGCGCTCCGGCGGGCCGCTGCGCCGCCGGGCACCTGACAGACCATCAGTTGTGCTGGACCCACCGCGAGAACCGGTGCTTGCCGGGCACGTAGTCCCGCGTGAAGTAGTAGTCGTCGCTCGCGGAGAGCAGCCGCACCCGGACCTGCCGGGGCGTGTTGCCCTTCTTCCACCGCAGGCAGCCCCGATTGACGTGCGCCGCCCAGGTGCGCTGCTTGGGCAGGTACCGGAGTCGCTTGTCGGCGCACTTGACCCGATCTTCGAGGAAACCGCCTCGCCACAGGGTGAGGCCGTGTGGCGTCTTGAGGAGCAGGAACTCGGCGCCGGGGCGACCCTTGCGGGTGTCGATCTCGACCTCGAGCACGTCGTAGGGCTGGGTGCGGAACACCGTGTCGACGTACACCCGCTTCGGCGCGTGGTCCACGCGCACCTTGATCACGTCTCCCGCGCCGTCCAGGTCGCTGCCGCCGTCGGGCGGCACGTGGTCGTTGGCCGGGTCGTTGATGGTGATCCGATCGGCCATGGCCGGCGACGCGGTTGCGACGAGCAGGGCGGACAGCAGGGCAGCGAAGAACAGCCTCATGAAAGTAAAGACGCACGGCGGGGGAAGAAGGTTGCCCTGGTTCAGGCACCTGATCCGGAAACGGTCACGGGCACGCCGCTGAGCGCCGCGTTGCCGGACACGTCGAGCCGCTCGGGGTCAGTGAGGTCGTTGATCGACACCCCGACGACCGTCTCGGCGTTCGTCATCCGGGTGCCGCCGACCTGGTGCCCGTAGCCGTGGGGCAGCGAGACCACGCCCGGCATCACGTCGTCGGTTGCCAGTACGTCGACCTCCACCTTGCCCACCCGCGAGGTCACCGCGACGGTCGCGCCGTCGTCGATGCCGCGGGCAACCAGGTCGTCGGGATGCATGAACAGCTGGTGCCGCGGCTTGCCGCGGGTGAGCCGTTCGGCGTTGTGCATCCAGGAGTTGCAGTCGGACTTGTGTCGGCGGCCGATCAGCAGCAGCTCGTCGGCGTCAGGCCCCGGCTCGGCGCGTAGCCGGGCCAGGTCGTCGATGACCAGCTCGGGCGCTGCGTCGATCCGCTTGCTCTTCGCGGGCAGCCGGGCCGGGAGCTGGCCGGGCTGCAGTGGTCCGAGGTCGACGCCGGCGGGCTCCTTGCGCAGCCGCCGCAGGGTGACACCGGACCGACCGCGGCGCAGCAGCCCGGCGATGACCAGCGTCGGGCTGACCGACAGCCGCGCCCGCACCTTGAGGCGCGTGCGCAAGGACGGCTTGCGGTCGAGCCGCGCCAACGTGCGCAGCGCGATCTCGCGGTAGATCTCCCAGTCGTGCCGCGCGCCCTTGGGCTTGGCGAACACCGCAGGGGTGAACCGCGCCGTGTTGCGCACCGCCAGCAGGTGGAAGACCAGGTCGTAGTGGTCGCGCTCGAGGGCGCTGGTGGGCGGCAGGATCACGTCGGCGTGCCGGGTGGTCTCGTTGACGTAGATGTCGACCGCCGCCATGAAGTCCAGGCCGTGCAGGGCCTCGTCCAGGCGGGCGCCGTCGGGAGTGGACAGCACCGGGTTGCCCGACAACGTGAGCATGGCCCGGATCTGGCCGTCGCCCGGCGTGGTGATCTCCTCGCGCAGCACCGAGACCGGCAGCTCGCCGCCGGATTCCGGGAACCCACGGACGCGGCTCTTCCAGACCCCGTGGTGACCGCGACCGATGAGCCCGGTGCCGACCGCGTCGATGGCGGGAGTTGTGAACATCGTCCCGCCCTCGTGGTCGAGATTGCCCGTGACCAGGTTGAGGACCTGGATCGCCCACTGGCAGATGGTGCCGAAGCCCTGGGTCGAGACGCCGATCCGGCCGTAGGCAGCGGCCCCGTCGGCCGCCGCGAACTCCCGGGCCAGCCGCCGGATCTCCTCGGCCGGGATCCCGCTTGCCGCTTCCGCGGCCTCGGGGGTGAAGTCGGCGACCGCCGCGGCAGCGGCGTCCAGCCCGTCGACGTACGACGGCGGGGTGGTGAGCCCCTCCGTGAACACCACGTTGAGCAGGGCGAGGAGCACGTGCGCGTCGGAGCCAGGTCGCACGAAGTGGTGCTCGGTGGCGACCTTGGCGGTCTCGGTCCGGCGCGGGTCGAACACCACCATCCGGCCACCGCGCGCCTTGAGCTCGCGCAGTCGGTTGGGGAAGTCGGGGACCGTCATCAGCGAGCCGTTGGAGGCCATCGGGTTGGCGCCGAAGACGAGCAGGAAGGACGTCCGGTCGATGTCGGGGATCGGCAGGAACAGCTGATGCCCGTACATCAGGTGGGCCACCAGCTGGTGGGGGAGCTGGTCCACCGAGGTGGCGCTGAACCTGTTGCGCGTGCCGAGCGTCTTCACCATGCCCAGCGGCGTGGGTCATCCCGCCGAGGCTGTGGATGGTGGGGTTGCCGAGGTAGACCCCGACCGCGTTCCGGCCGTGCTCATTGATCGCGCTCGCGAGACCGTCGGCGACCAGGTCGAACGCCTCGTCCCAGCCGATCTCGACCCACTGGTCGCCGTCGCGGCGTACCGGACGCCGCAACCGGTCGGGGTCGGTGTAGATGTCGGCGAGCGAGACGCCCTTGGGGCAGATGTAGCCGCGCGACAGCGGGTCGTCGGGGTTGCCCTTGATCGAGGCGACCTTGCCGTTGTCGATGCGTGAGCTCGAGGCCGCAGCAGGCCTCGCACAGGTTGCAGACACCCAGTCGGGTGCCGGTGTAGTCGGACGGGACGGGCGCCTCGGTGATCATCCCCATGCCGGTCACTCTGCCACCGACCGGCCCCCGGCGACATGACGCGCGAGGTCAACGACCGGCTCAGGCGGGTACGGGCGCGCCCTCGGGCGAGCGATGGAACGACTTGAGCGCGATCACGGCGAGGGCGGCTACGACGACGCCCGCGACCAGTGCGACGACGTACCCGACCAGCCCGTCGACGGCGAACAGCACGAAGATACCTCCGTGCGGTGCTCGCACGGACACCCCGAACGCCATTGACAGGCCGCCCGTGACCGCGCTGCCGAGCATGATCGAAGGGATCACCCGCACCGGGTCGGCGGCGGCGAACGGGATCGCCCCTTCGGTGATGAACGACCCGCCGAGCAGCCACCCGGCTTTGCCGTTCTCACGCTCGGGAACCGTGAACAGACCCGGCCGGAGCACGGTCGCCAACGCCAGGGCGATCGGCGGCACCATGCCGGCCAGCATTACCGCGGCCATGATCTGCAGCTCCGGCGCGTCGGTGGCGAGCGCGGCACCGCCGACGCCGGCGGCCGCGAAGCTGTAGGCCACCTTGTTGAGCGGTCCGCCCATGTCGAAGGCCATCATCAGTCCGAGCACCAAGCCGAGGAGTATGGCGCTCCCGCCACTCATCGAGTTGAGGCCGTCCTCGAGCTGACCCATCAGCCAGCTGATCGGGGGACCGAGCACGACGAGCATGAGGAAGCCGGCGATCACGCAGGAGAACAGCGGGATCACCAGAACGGGCATCAGACCTCGGCCCCACGCGGGAACCCGCCAGGACGCGATCCAGTGTGCGAGCAGGCCGGCGAGCACGCCGCCGACGATCGCCCCGAGGAAGCCGGTGGCGGGGTAGGCGCCCTCGCCCTCCACACCGAGCACGTTCGCGGCCAGCCCGCCCATCACGAAGCCCGGGGCGATGCCGGGCCGGTCGGCGATCGCGTAGGCGATGTAACCGGCCAGCGCCGGCACGAAGAAGGCGAAGGCGGTCTGCCCGATGACGAGCAGCAGGGCACCGAGGTAGGCCATCAGCCCCGACCCGAACAGCGCGTGGTCGAGGCCGAGCGCCTCGGGGTCAGGAAGGTCGGTGAGCGAGTTGTCGACCACGATGGCGTGACCCGGGCCGGTGATCTCGTAGCCTCCGAGCAGGAACGCCAGCGCGATCAGCAGGCCGCCCGCGGCCACGAACGGGATCATGTAGGACACGCCGGTCATCAGGACGCGGCGGGTCCGGCCGCCCCAGCTCTCGCCGGCGCCTGCATCGGCAGTGTGCGTCTCGGCGGATCCTTCGACCCGGGGCGCGCCAGGGTCGTCGGCGTACCGCAGCGCCTCGGCGATCATGACGTCGCCCTCGTCGATCGGACGCTTCACACCTGAGGAGACCACCGGCTTGCCGGCGAACCGGCCCCGATCGCGCACGCCGACGTCGACCGCGAAGATGACCGCGTCCGCGGCGGCGATGACCTCGGCCGCGAGCGGGCGGGCGCCGGCCGAGCCCTGAGTCTCGACCGCGATGTCGACCCCGGCCCGCTCGGCGGCCGCCTCGAGGGACTCCGCAGCCATGTAGGTGTGCGCGATGCCGGTGGGGCAGGCGGTGACCGCGACCAGCGAGCGGCGCGCTCCGGCGGTGGGCGCCGGGGCGGACTCGGTGACCGGCTCGGCGTCCGGCACGTCGTCGAAGAGAGCGCCGACCAGGGCGACCACCTCGTCGGCCGAGCCCGCCGCGCGCAGCGCGTCGGTGAACTCCGACCTGACCAGGGCCCGGGCCAGCTGGGTCAGGAGCTGCAGGTGGGTCTGGTCCCCGCCCTCGGGAGCGGCGATCAGGAAGGCCAGGTCGGCCGGGCCGTCCTTGGCGCCGAACTCGACGGGCGGCGTCAGCCTGGCGAAGACCAGCGTGGGCTCGTCGACTCCGGTCGTCCGACAGTGCGGGATCGCGATGCCGCCCTGCATCCCGGTGGCCGAGGTGGCCTCACGGGCCAAGGCGTCTGCGGCGAGCTGGTCGGAGTCGCTCGCGCGACCGGCATCGTCCACGATCTCGGCGAGCGCACGGATCACGGCCTCCTTGTCCGTGCCGAGCGGTGCGTCCAGGCGTACCAGGGCGGGCGTGATCAGGTCGGGCATGTGACTCCCTCGGGCCGTGCCTGCATGGGGATCTGTGGATATGTTGTTTTATCCCCGTTTATGTTGGATGTCAAGGGGTGGGTCACCCGCTGTCCCACCTGGTAGGAGAGGTCGGCCGCTACACCCGCAGCCAGGTGAGCACCGCGCGCACGCGGCGGTGGTCGTCGGTGCCGAGCGGCAGATCCAGCTTGGTGAAGATGCTGTTGATGTGCTTGGCGACGGCCTTCTCGGTGACCACGAGCTTGGCCGCGATCGCGGCGTTGGACCGGCCCTCGGCCATCAGGGACAGCACCTCGCGCTCGCGGGCGCTGAGGCGTTCGACCGGCTCCTGCCGGGCCATCACCGTGGCGACCACCTCGGGGTCGAGGACGGTGCCGCCGGCGATCACCCGCTCCAGCCCCTCGATGAACTCCGCGACGTCGGAGACCCGGTTCTTGAGCAGGTAGCCCACCGCGCCCTCGCCGCTGGCCAGCAGCTCCCGGGCGTAGAGGTGCTCGACGTACTGCGAGAGCACCATCACCGGGAACCCCGGCCGCTCCTTGCGTACGGCGATCGCGGCGCGCAGACCCTCGTCGCTCTGCGTCGGCGGGAGGCGTACGTCGAGGACGGCCGCCTCCGCGTCGGGGTCCTTCAGCGCGGCGTCGAGGTCGGCGGCGTTGTCGACGGCGGCGCCGATGGTGAAGCCGTGTCCTTCGAGGAGCTGGATGAGGCCGGCGCGGAGGAGGGCGTGATCCTCGGCGAGGACAAGGCGCACGGGACCTCCAGCGTGACGATCGTGGGCCCGCCGACCGGGCTCGAGACCATCATGCTGCCGTCGAAGGCGCCGAGTCTCCTCATTACCCCCGTCATCCCCGTTCCGCCGTGCGGGTCCGCGCCGCCGCGACCGTCGTCACCGACCTCCACGCGGAGTACGCCGTCGGCGTGGCCGAGCCGGATCCAGGCGTTCTCGGCGGCCGCGTGCTTGCCGATGTTGGCCAGGCACTCCGCGACCGCGAAGTAGACCGCCGACTCGACCGGCGCGGGCGGCCGGCCGGTGAGCTCGGCCTCGACCCGCACCGGC
Organism: uncultured Actinomycetota bacterium; assembly: GCA_963798055.1. GTDB lineage: Bacteria > Actinomycetota > Actinomycetes > Propionibacteriales > Nocardioidaceae > Nocardioides. The sequence continues at coordinate 341,186 of CAWCRX010000022.1, read as the reverse complement.
ATGGCCATGTCCAGGGCCAGCGCCTGCACGGCTCCGCTGAGTCCGCGATCGGCGAGCACCGGCGGGTGGATGCCTCGCACGACCGAGCGCAGCTCGCCGAGTGCGGCGTCGGTGGTCTCGCGAGCGTCGTTGACGAGCTTGCGGGCCGCATCCGGGTCCTTGTCCATGACCGAGTCGGCCATCCCGAGGCTCAGGGACAACGCGACCAGCCGGGCCTGCGCTCCGTCGTGCAGGTCGCGCTCGAGCCGACGCAGCTCGGCGGCCGAGTGGTCGACGGCGTCGGCGCGCGTCTCGGTCAGCTGCTCGACGCGGCGCTCCAGCCGCTCGGTGACGCCGGGGGACAGCAGCCGAGCGTCAAGCGTCGCGCGCAGCCGCATGAGCGGGCCGATGGCGTAGTACCAGATCCACCAGCCGACGATCGTGAGCAGCAGCAGCGCGGAGAGCAGCGAGATCACGAACCCGACGGTGATCGCCATCAGCATCCAGCCGAGGTCCCGCCAGGTCATCGGGTCGGTGGCCACCGTTCGCAGCTTTCTCAGGACCGACTGCCCAGCCAGTGGCGCGTACGGCGCCGGCAGCGGCGTGCGCAGCACGTTGGCGGCCATCCGCCGGTGGCCGTTGGCCAGCCATCGGGTGGCCGGGATCGTGATGGCGAGGAACAGGGCGCCGACCCAGACCACCATCAGGACGCCGCCGACCAGCCAGAAGACGAAGAGCGGCACGAGCGGCACGAAGGCCGCCGCCTGGAGGGCGGCGTAACCGGTGAGCCGGAGTCGGCTGGGGGGTCGATTCAGAGGGTCGGGCACCCCGCCATCCTCCCTGACCTGCGGCGTCGGGGGCGGTGGTGCTGGCACCACTTCCCGAGCGGGTGTCTGCGCTCCTGTCCGCGGGCCGCGCGATCACGAGGCTGGAGCCGTCCCTTTAGATCTCGAGCAGAAGGATCTGCCATGTCTCCCAACCCGCTGACCACAGTGTCGATGCGCGCCGCACGTTGGAGCGCCACTCATCCCTGGCGGGCCATCCTCGGCTGGCTCGCCCTTGTCGTCGTCGCGGTCGGCCTGGCCGGCACCGTCTCCACGGAGGAGGCGTCCGACGCCGACTACCGCCTGGGCGAGTCCGGCGTCGCCGACCGCTGGGTGCACGAGGCCGGTCTGGCCTCTCCGGACTCCGAGGAGATCCTGGTGACCGCCGACGGCGGGACCCTCGACCAGGCCCAGGCCGACGAGGCCGCCGCGGAGCTGATCCGATCGGTACGACCGCTCACCGGGATCACCGAGGTCTCCGAGGCGCAGTGGAGCCCGGACCGATCGGCGCTGCTCATCTCCATCCAGCTCGCCAAGGACCATGAAGACGCGGACCCGCTGGTCGCTGCGGTCGACGACGTCCGGGCCGATTTCCCGGCCCTCGACATCCGGCAGACCGGCGATCTCACGCTGGACGCCGCCATCGACGACCGGGTCGCGGACGACCTCTCCTCGGCCGAGACGATCAGCCTGCCGATCACACTGCTGCTGATGCTGCTCGCGTTCGGCGCCCTGATCGCCGCCGGCCTCCCGGTGCTGCTCGCCGCCACCAGCGTCGCCGCCACCATCGGCATCATCGCGCCGCTGTCGCACCTGGTCCCGGCGGAGTCGACCGTGACCAGCATGATCGTGCTGATCGGCATGGCCGTCGGTGTCGACTACTCGCTGTTCTACCTCAAGCGCGAGCGCGAGGAACGAGCTCAGCGGACGCAGCACCCTCGACGCCGTCGAGATCGCCGCCCAGACCTCGGGTCACTCCATCCTGGTCTCCGGCGGTGCCGTCATCGCCGCGATGGCCGGCCTGTTCCTGATGACCGACACGACGTTCAACAGCCTCGCCGTCGGATCGATCCTGGTCGTCGCGATCGCGGTGCTGGGATCGATCACGGTCCTCCCCGCGCTGCTGGCCAAGCTGGGTCGTTGGGCGGATCGGCCGCGGGTGCCGTTGCTGTGGCGGCTCAACCGCCGGATCGGTCAGGGCGGTATCAGCCGCGCCTGCTCGGGCCGGTGCTCCGGCACCCGGTCGTCGCGCTCATCATGGGCGGCGCCATCGTGGCCGCCCTCGCCGTACCCGCCCTGGGCATGAAGACCCACTCCGGCAACCTCGACACCCTGCCCCACGACATCGCCGAGGTGCAGACGCTCAAGGACGTGATCGAGGAGTTCCCGTCGGAGGGACCGGTCGCGCAGGTCGTGGTCCGGGCCGCGGCCGGTGACCGGGCCGAGATCGCCGCCCAGCTCGACGAGCTCGGCCAGGAAGCGGCCGCCTCGGGGATGTTCCGGCAGCCGAGCGCGCCGGTCGAGGTCTCGGAGGACGGTCGTACGTCGATCCTCGAGCTGGCGATGCCGTTCGAGGAGTCCGACGAGCAGGTCGACGAGGCGCTGGCAACTGCTCCGTGGCCAGCTCGCGCCGGCTTCGGTCGATCTTCCCGGCTCCGACGTCGCCGTGGGCGGTGGGCCGGCCGAGTCGTTCGACGCCCAGCAGCGGATGTCCGACCGGCTGCCACTGGTCATCGGGTTCGTGCTGCTGCTGACCTTCCTGATGATGGTGTTCGCCTTCAAGAGCGTGCCGATCGCCCTGGTGTCGACGGTCCTCAACCTGGCGTCGGTGGCCGTCGCGTTCGGTCTGATGACGCTGGTGTTCCAGCACGGCGTGGGGGAGTCGATGCTCGACTTCACCAGCCCCGGCTTCGTGATCGACTGGATCCCGCTGTTCGTGCTCGTCGTCCTGGTCGGGCTGTCGATGGACTACCACGTCTTCGTGGTGAGCCGGATCCGCGAGCACCTGGACCGGGGACTGCCCGCGCGGCTGGCCGTGGAGCGCGGCGTGTCGGAGACGGCCGGCGTGATCACCAGCGCGGCCGCGGTGATGGTCTCGGTGTTCGCCATCTTCGCCACCCTGAGCATGCTGGAGATGAAGATGATGGGCGTCGGGCTCTCCGCCGCGATCCTGCTCGACGCGACCCTGGTCCGGCTGGTGATCCTGCCCGCCGTACTGGCGCTGCTCGGCGAGCGCGCCTGGTGGCCCCGACGGCCGCAGCGCCCGCAGGGCGAGCGGGTGGTCGAGGCGGATCCGGCGTACGAGATGGTGGGTCGCTGAGCTAGCAGGAAGGGGGTGGGGCGCGGATGCCGATGCCGGTGATCCTCGACTGTGACACCGGGACCGACGATGCGGTCGCGATCATGGTCGCCGCGCTCCACCCCGAGCTCGACCTGCTGGGTGTCTCGACCGTGTGGGGCAACCACGACGTGCGGCACACGACCGACAACACCCTCCGGGTGCTCGACCACATCGGCCGGGGGGACGTGCCCGTGCACGCGGGCCGGAACGCTCCGTTCCGCCCTCGACACACCCCGCTGCCGAGCGGTCGGGACGACCTGCCCAGCACGCTGGACCTCCCTGCGGCGGTCACCGCCGCAGCGTCGACGGACGCCGTGGGGTGGCTGGTCCGGACGCTGCGCGAGGCCCCGGAGCCGGTCACCCTGGTGCCGACCGGGCCGCTCACCAACATCTCGGCCGCGATCGAGGCCGCGCCCGACATCGTCGGGTCCGTGGCGCGGGTGGTGGCCCTCGCCGGCACCCACCGCGAGCCGGGGGTCGGGCCACTCGTGGAGCGCAACGTCTGGTGCGACCCCGCGGCGGCGGCGTACGTCGTCGCAGCGGGCTTCGCCGACCTGACCTTCGTGGGGATGGACGCCACCTTCTCGGCGCCACTCGACAGCAGTGCGGCCGAGCGGCTGAGCGCGCTGGGGACGGCGGCCGGGCGCGCGGCCGGACGGTTCCTGGAGCAGCGCATCGAGTGGTACTCCCGCGACCCCGCGATGGCCCGGCTCGGCTCCGCGCCACTGCACGATCCGCTCGCGGTCGCCCAGGCGCTGGAGCGCGGCCTCGTGAACACCCGGCCGGCAGGCTGTCGGGTCGAACTGACGCCGGGTGAGGAGTACGGGCGGACGGTCTACGACCTCGACGCGGAGCAGGCCGACCTGACCGTGGGACTCGCCGCCGATCCCCGGGCGTTTCTCCTATTCCTCACCGACGCGCTGGGCTAGCGTGACGAGTCATGTCAACGACGGTAAAGACCGGCCGCGCCTGGATCCCCGCAACGGTCGCCACCCTGCTGGTGGTCGCGCTCGCTTTCGGCGGCGGATTGCTCTGGGAGATCCTCCAAGACCAGGACGTCGATGCGTTAGCCGACCCCAACAGCGTGATCGGCTCGTTCGTCTACACGCCGCTCGCCCCACTCGGTGGTACCGGCATCGTCGGCGACGCAGACATGAGCGACGCGTTGATCCAGATGGGCGGTGGCCTGGTCCCGGTGGTCATCCTGGTGTTCCTGTTCACCTGGATGGGCGCACGGGCTGCCCGAGCGGGATCATCGCTCCCGGTGCTCTTCGGCGCCTGGCTCGGCACCGTCCTCGGCGTGGGGCTCGGCGCGGTCACGTCGTTCGAGGTCTTCCTGCGCCGCAACGACCTCATCGACGGCTTCGCCGGTCTGCAGCAGCTGCGCGTCAACCGCATCGGCTCCGGGTTGTACTGGGGCGCGGCCATCGGACTGCTCATCGGGTTGGTCGCCCTGCTCGCCTGGGGGATCGCGTCCAAGCCGGTCGTCGACGAGCCCGACTCGGACCAGACGTTCGACCCGCCGCCGCCGCCCGACACCTCGTCGTTCGCGGCACCGGGCCAGCACGCGCGCCCGGACGCGCCGCCGCCTCCTGTCGAGACCGTGCGCGCGCCGGAGTCCCCGCACGAGCCGTGAGCGGCGCCAGAACGCGCTCAACGTCGTTTTGGGGCTACCCCGGACCGCGCTGTTAGCCTCGTTCGGTTACATCACCGCCGTATATCGGCCGCGGAACCAGAGTGCCCGGGTGGACAGGCCCCGGCGCGCCGCGCAACGGACAAACCGAGAAGGAGCCCGCGTGTCAATCGGAACTGATGCTGCGACCAAGAAGAAGATCATGGCCGAGTACGCCACGACCGAGGGCGACACCGGTTCGCCCGAGGTGCAGATTGCGCTGCTCAGCCACCGGATCAGCCACCTGACCGAGCACCTGAAGACGCACAAGCACGACCACCACAGCCGCCGTGGGCTGCTGCTCCTCGTGGGCCAGCGCCGCCGGCTGCTCAACTACCTGCGCAAGACCGACATCGAGCGTTACCGCACGATCGTCGAGCGCCTCAAGCTGCGCCGCTGAATGCAAGTCGGGACTCGCCTCCGGGTGAGTCCCGACGTCTATATTCGTCATAACTGAAAAGACCAACTACAGGAGCGATCCGCGACCGTCGGCACGGTCCTCGGTAGTGATCTTCAGGGTTCAAGAGAACGCTGCGGGTCTCGATCGAAGACCGGCCTCGCCCCCGCTGACATCAGCAGAGGGCATACGCGGCCTCGCGGGTTGTTCACGAACAGAAAGCACACCGTGACAGAACCCGTCATTTCCGCCGTAGAGACCGTTCTCGACAACGGCAAGTTCGGCACCCGCACCGTCAAGTTCGAGACCGGGCTGCTGGCCCGTCAGGCCGCCGGCTCGGTGACCGCCTATCTCGACGACGACACGATGCTTCTCTCGGCGACCACCGCCGGCAAGCACCCCAAGGACCACTTCGACTTCTTCCCCCTGACGATCGACGTCGAGGAGCGGATGTACGCCGCGGGCCAGATCCCCGGCTCGTTCTTCCGCAGCGAGGGTCGTCCCGGTGAGGACGCGATCCTCACCTGCCGCCTGATCGACCGCCCGCTGCGCCCGACCTTCAAGAAGGGCCTGCGCAACGAGGTCCAGGTCGTCATCACCGTGATGGCGCTCAACCCCGACGCCCCCTACGACGTGCTCGCGATCAACGCGGCGTCGCTCTCCACCCAGCTCTCCGGCCTGCCGTTCTCCGGCCCGGTCGGCGGCGTCCGCGTGGCGCTGATCGAGGGCCAGTGGGTCGCCTTCCCGAGCCACAGCCAGCTCGAGGGCGCCGTGTTCGACATGGTGGTCGCGGGACGCGTCACCGAGACCGGCGACGTCGCGATCATGATGGTCGAGGCCGAGGCGCCCGAGACCGCGTGGAACCTCGTCCAGGACGGCGCCCAGGCGCCCAACGAGGAGATCGTGGCCGGTGGCCTCGACGCCGCCAAGCCGTTCATCAAGCAGCTGTGTGAGGCCCAGGCCGAGCTCGCGCGCACCGCGGCCAAGCCGGTCCAGGAGTTCCCGGTCTTCCTCGACTACGAAGACGACGCGTACGCCGCCGTCGAGTCGTCGGTGAAGGACGAGACCGCCCAGGCCCTCACCATCGCCGACAAGCAGGACCGCGAGTCGCGCCTCGACGAGATCAAGGGCGGGCTGCTCGACAAGCTCGCCGGCGACTTCGAGGGCCGCGAGAAGGAGATCGGCGCGGCGTTCCGCTCGCTCAACAAGGCGCTGGTCCGCGAGCGCGTGCTGCGCGACAAGGTCCGCATCGACGGTCGCGGCCTCGCCGACATCCGGCCGCTGCACGCCGAGGTCGGCGTGATCCCGCGGGTCCACGGCTCGGCGCTGTTCGAGCGCGGCGAGACCCAGATCCTGGGTGTCAGCACGCTCAACATGCTCACGCTCGAGCAGAAGCTCGACACGCTGTCGCCGGAGAAGTCGCGCCGCTACATGCACAAGTACGTCTTCCCGCCGTTCTCCACCGGTGAGACCGGTCGGGTCGGCTCCCCGAAGCGTCGCGAGGTCGGCCACGGTGCGCTGGCTCGCCGGGCGCTGCTGCCGGTGCTGCCCAGCCGCGAGGAGTTCCCCTACGCGATCCGTCAGCTCTCCGAGGCCATGGGCTCCAACGGGTCCACCTCGATGGGCTCGGTCTGCGCCTCGACGCTGTCGCTGCTGCAGGCCGGTGTCCCGCTGCGGGCCTCCGTGGCCGGCATCGCCATGGGTCTGATCTCCGGTGAGGTCGACGGCAAGACGGAGTACGTCGCGCTGACCGACATCCTCGGCGCCGAGGACGCGTTCGGCGACATGGACTTCAAGGTCGCCGGTACCCGCGAGTTCGTGACCGCGCTCCAGCTCGACACCAAGCTCGACGGCCTTCCGGCCGAGGTGCTCGGTGCGGCCCTCAACCAGGCCAAGGACGCGCGCATCGCGATCCTCGACGTGATGGCCGAGGCCATCGACGCCCCCGAGGAGATGTCGATCCACGCCCCGCGGATCATCTCGGTGCGCGTGCCCGTCGACAAGATCGGCGAGGTCATCGGCCCGAAGGGCAAGGTGATCAACCAGATCCAGGACGACACCGGCGCGACGCTGTCCATCGAGGACGACGGCACGGTCTACATCGGTGCGACCAACGGCGAGGCGGCCGAGGCCGCGCGCGCCGCGGTCAACGCGATCGCCAACCCGACGATGCCCGAGGTCGGCGAGCGCTACCTCGGCACGATCGTGAAGACGACCAACTTCGGCGCCTTCGTGTCGCTGATGCCGGGCAAGGACGGGTTGCTGCACATCAGCAAGCTCCGCGCCCTGGCCGGTGGCAAGCGGGTCGAGAACGTCGACGACGTCGTTGCCGTGGGCCAGAAGGTCCAGGTCGAGATCGCCGAGGTCGACGACCGCGGCAAGCTGTCCCTGATCCCGGTCGTGGAGGACTCCTCGAGCGACGCGGAGAGCACCGAGAGCGACGAGCCCACCGAGGCGGTCGAGGACTCCGAAGAGGAGTGATCTCCTCGTGACGAAGTCTCGGACGACGACCGGTCAGCCCGCCGCTGGCCGGTCGTCGGCTTCCGCCCAGAAGATCGGCACCACGCGCACGCTCGAGACCGTGCGTGACGACGAGGGTCAGGTGACCTCACGGGTTCGTCGTACCGTCCTCCCGGGCGGCCTGCGGGTCGTCACCGAGCAGATGGCCGGTGCGCGTTCGGCCAGCATCGGCGTCTGGGTCGGCGTGGGGTCGCGCGACGAGTCACCGGCGCTCCACGGCTGTTCGCACTTCCTCGAGCACCTGCTCTTCAAGGGGACCACCGAGCGCTCCGCGCTCGACATCTCCGTGGCGCTGGACGCCGTGGGCGGCGAGTTCAACGCGTTCACGGCGAAGGAGTACACCTGCTTCCACGCGCGCGTGCTCGACACCGACCTGCCGCTGGCCGTCGACGTGCTCGGAGACATGGTGACCAACTCGGTCCTCACCGCCGAGGACGTCGACGCCGAGCGGGACGTGATCCTCGATGAGATCGCCATGCACGACGACGACCCCGACGACGTGGTGCACAACCTGTTCGCCGCGCAGGCCTGGGGGAGCGAGTCGCCGCTCGGGCGGCAGATCGCCGGCACCGTCGACTCGATCTCCGCGCTGACGCGGACCCAGGTACGCCGCTTCTACAAGCGGCACTACCGCGCGGCCAACATCGTGGTCGCGGTCGCGGGCAACGTCGAGCACACCGACGTCGTACGCCGGGTCCGGGCGGCGTTCGGCCGCAACGATTTCCTGGCCCGCGACGAGCAGCCGCTCGCGGCGCGCTCGTCGCGGCGCACGCTCCACGTGCACCCGGGTTCGGTGCGCGCCACCCGGCCCCTCGAGCAGGTCAACCTGGTCCTGGGCATGGAGGGCCTCACGCGGTCGGACGACCGCCGGTTCGCGCTCGGGGTGCTCAACACCGCCCTCGGCGGCGGCACGTCCAGCCGGCTGTTCCAGGAAGTGCGTGAGCGCCGAGGGCTCGCCTACTCCGTCTTCTCGTTCTCCAGCCACCACGCCGACTCCGGCCTGGTCGGTGTCTCGGTCGGCTGCCTCCCGGGCCGGCTCGACGACGTCCTCGAGACGGTGCGGATCGAGCTCTCGCGGGTCGCAGCGCACGGCATCACCGAGGAGGAGCTGCACCGGGGTCAGGGTCAGCTCCGCGGCGGCCTGGTGCTCGGTCTCGAGGACTCCTCCGCGCGGATGTCCAGGCTGGGGAAGGCCGAGCTGGTCCACGACGAGATGCTCGGCATCGACGAGGTCCTCGCGCGGATCGACGCGGTCACCCTCGACGACGTCTGCGAGGTGGCTACCGCCGTCTTCGGCGGACCCGAGATCCTCGCCATTGTCGGCCCTGAGTAGCGGTTACTCGACCAGCTGCGAGAGGTACCTCTTCGCATAGTCGCGGACGGCGTCCGGGTCATGTACGTCGAGCCGGCCGCCGGGGTCGAGCAGGAACGTGGACGCCAGCCGCAGCAGCAGCTCGGCCACCACGAGCAGCTCCTCTTCGGGCATCCGGGCGCCGGCGCGGCGCAGGGTTCGGGCGATCCGATCGCTGTGCTCGAGCAGCGCGGGAACCCGTCCCGGGATCCCGCTGATCATCTCCGGCTCGGTCTTCGCCAGCCGGCCCAGGACCGGGATGTCGCGCATGATCCCCAGCCCGTGCACGAAGCACTCGATGATGGCCTCCTGCAGCGGCAGGTCCTGGGCGACCCGGTCCAGCTCGTCGAGGAAGGCGTTGGTCTCCCGGTCGATCACCGCGGCCAGCAGCGTCTCCTTGTTGGGGAACCGGCGGTAGAGCGTGCTCCGGCTGATCCCGGCCTTCCGTGCGACGTCGTCGACGTTGGCGCGGCGGGCGCCGTACTCCTCGAACACGTCGCGGGCGGCGTCCAGGATCGCGTCGCTCATGGGAGCTTCTCCAGGGTCACCGGCAGCCCGTCGCGGGGGACCGGCAGCGCCGCCAGGTCGATCGGCATCACGTAGTCGGCCGGCACGCTCCACTGGTAGGTCCGCAGCAGCTCGTGGAAGACCGCACGCACCTGCATGCCCGCGAAGTACATCCCGATGCACTTGTGTACGCCGGCTCCGAACGCCTGGAACGCGAGCCGGTGCACCTTGTCCTCGTGGCGCTCCGGGGAGAAGCGCTCGGGGTCGAACCGGCTCGGGTCGGGCCAGACGTCCTCGAGGAAGTGGTTGGCGTACGGCGAGTTCGTCACGAACGCGCCCTCCGGAATCCGGTAGCCGTCGATCACCACCTCGCGGGTGGCGTAGCGGGGGATGGAGGGGACCGGCGCGCACAGCCGCATGGCCTCCTTCATCACCAGGTCGGTGTCGGCCATCCCTTGCAGCGCGTCGTACGTCGTGTCATCGATCGCCATCGCCTCCCGACGGCAGCGCTCCTGCCACTCGGGGTGCTTGGCGACCTCGTAGGCCATCGACGTGAGCGTGGTGGTCGTGGTGTCGTGGGCGGCCATCAGCAGGAAGATCATGTGGTTGACGACGTCCTCGTCGCTGAACCGGTTGCCCTCGTCGTCCTCCGCGGAGCACAGCCGCGCGAACAGGTCGTTGCCGCCGTCGCGGCGCTTGGCCGGCAGGTGGCGGTAGAAGAACTCCTCGAGGGTCTGGCGGGCGCGCAGTCCCTTGGACCACGGGCCGATGCCTCGGGGGAGGTCGCGGCGCACGATCGAGGTAGCAGCGCGGACCGCCTGGATGAACGCCTTGTTGATCCGCTGCCGCTCCGCCGCTTCGAGCTCGACGCCGACGAACACCTCGAGGGCCAGGTCGAGGGTGAGGTCCTTGAACATCCGCTGCAGCTGCGGCTTCTCCACGTCGGCCCACTCGGCGAGGAACTTCTGGATGTGCGGGATCATCAGGTCGTTGTAGCGGCGCAGCTGCTCGGCGCCGAAGGCGTGCTGCATGATCCGCCGGTGGTGCAGGTGCTCCTCGAAGTCGAGCAGCATCAGCCCGCGGTTGAAGAACGGGCCGATGAAGTAGGACCACGACGGGCCGCTGGCGAACAGCTTGTCCTTGTTGACGAAGACCCGCTCGAAGGCCTCCGGGCCGTTGAGCGTGTACATGTCGATGCCGAACACGCGCATCTTGTAGACCGCGCCGTACTTCTCGCGGAGCCACGTGGAGTGCTCGATGGGATGCCGGCGCAGTCGGAGGAGATGGATCAGGCCCGCTCGCGGACCGATGGGTTCGCGCACCGTCTCCAGCATGGTCGTCACCGACTGCCACCTCCGACATTGATACGACATATTGAAACAAAGTTCGTTCCAATGTATCATCGGGCCATGTCGATGGCGACCCGTGCAGCGGGCGAAATCGATGCGGGCCCCGGCCTGCCGCTCGGTCCGGACTCCCTGACCTGGCAGTTCTTCGCCGACCGGCGGATGGCGCTGCTCGGTCCGCGAGCCGCGGTGCTCCAGAACATGCTCCCGGCGCTCGGGCAGGGCGTGGAGGACCACTCGGTGTGGTTCGAGGAGACGCTTGCCCGGCTGGCGCGCAGCATCCCGCCGATCTTCGGCACGGTCTACGGACCCGACGGAGATGCCACCGGGCTCAAGGTCCGCGACTTCCACACCTCGATCAAGGGGAAGCTGCCCGACGGTCGTCCCTACAGCGCCCTCAATCCGGAGACGTACTACTGGGCGCACGCCACGTTCGTGGAGCACCTCGTCACGGCCACCGACACCTTCATCCGGCCGCTGTCGATCGCGGAGAAGGACCAGCTGATCGCGGAGTCGCTGACCTGGTTCGAGCGGTACGGCGTCAGCGCCCGCGGCATCCCGACGACCTGGGCGGAGTTCGAGACCTACTGGGACGACGCCCTCGAGAACCGCCTGGTCAAGCACCGCACCGCGGCGTACGGCGTCGGGTACGCCACCAAGGGCTGGCCGCGCCCGCGGCAGGTCCCGGCACCGGTGTGGTGGCTGGTCCGCCGTCCGGTCAACACGTTCAGCAGCTTCGTCACGATCGGCGGCATGCCGCCGAAGTCCCGCGAGATCCTCGGACTGCCCTGGGACGACGCCCGCGAGCGCCGCTACCGCCGGTTCGCCCGCGCGGTGCGAGCACTCGACCCGCTGCTCCGGCGGCTGCCACCGCGGCTGCGGCTGCACCCGATCGCCGCTCGCGCCTTCGCACGGGAGGCCGTCCGATGACGATGCCGCCGCGCGTGACCCAGCAGTACGTCGACGGCCTGCTGCAGCTCGTCGTCGCGTCCGAGGCACCCTCGGCCGCCACCGCACCGTTCACCGGCGAGCCGCTTCCGGCCGTCCCGCAGTCGAACGCGGCCGACGTCGCGGAGGCGGCGCGTCGGGCGCGGATCGCGCAGGAGCAGTGGGCCGCCGTACCACTCGCCGAGCGGTCCGCGATCGTGCTCCGGTTCGCGTCGCTCCTGCTCAAGGACAAGGAGCGGGTCCTCGACGTCGTGCAGTGGGAGACCGGCAAGTCCCGCGTGCACGCCGGGATCGAGCTGCTCGGGCTGCCGGCGGTCGCCGCCCACTACGCCGGCAACGCCGCGAAGTACCTGGCCGAGACCAAGCCGGTCTCGGGCCTGCCCGGCATCGTGCGCACCCGGGTCACCCGGCAGCCGAAGGGGCTGGTCGGTGTGATCGCCCCCTGGAACTACCCGCTCTTCCTCGCCGTGGGTGATGTGATCCCGGCGCTGCTGGCCGGCAACGCCGCGATCAGCAAGGCGGACTCCCAGGCGCCGCTGAGCCTGCTGGCCGCGCGCGCTCTGGCCCGAGAGGCCGGGCTGCCCGACGACGTCTGGCAGGTGGTCGCCGGTCGCGGCTCGGTGATCGGTCCGGCGCTGATCGACGAGATCGACTACCTGGCGTTCACGGGGTCGACGGCCACCGGACGCGAGCTCGCCGCCGAGGCCGGTCGCCGGCTGATCGGGGCGTCCCTGGAGCTCGGCGGCAAGAACCCGATGATCGTGCGCGCCGACGCCGACCTGGACGCCGCGGCCCGTGGAGCGGTGCAGGCCTGCTTCGCCAACGCCGGCCAGATCTGCATCGGCATCGAGCGGATCTACGTCGCACGAGCAGGTCCACGACGCGTTCCTGACCCAGTTCGCCGAGGCCACCCGGGCACTGACTCTCGGCGCCGCGTACGACTACTCGACGGAGGTCGGCTCGCTCACGACGCCCGACCAGCTCGAGGCGGTGGAGGCGCACGTCGCTGATGCGATCGACCACGGCGCCGAGCTGGTCGTGGGCGGCAAGGCCCGCCCTGATCTCGGCCCGCTGTTCTTCGAGCCCACCGTGCTCAGCGGCGTGCTGCCCACGATGCGGGTCTGCGCCGAGGAGACGTTCGGCCCGGTGGTTGCCGTCTATCCCGTCGTCGACGACGAGGAGGCGGTGAGCCGAGCCAACGACACCGAGTACGGCCTGTCCGCCAGCATCTGGTCCGCCGATCTCGACGAGGCCCGCCGGCTCGCCGGCCGGATCCGCGCGGGAGCGGTCAACATCAACGACGGCTACGCCTCGACGATCAGCTCGGTCGCTGCCCCGATGGGCGGCATGCGCGCGAGCGGCCTCGGCCGCCGCCACGGCGCCGAAGGGATCCTGCGCTACACCGAGGCGCAGACGGTCGCGGCGCAGCGCCGCGCCACGCCGTACCCTGCCAAACCGGCGACGTACCTGGCCGCCGCTGGGGCAGCCATGAAGGCCCAGATCGCGGCCGCGCGCCTGCGCAGCCGACGCAGCAGAAGGAGCAGTTGATGACGGGAACGCTCAGCGGCAAGGTCGTCGCCCTCACCGGTGGGGCGCGCGGCATCGGCGCGGCCACCGCGAAGGCGCTCGCGGCCGAAGGGGCCGCGGTGGTGATCGGCGACCTCGACGTCGACCTCGCCAAGAAGGCGGCCGAGGAGTACGACGGCCTGGCGCTGCCGCTCGACGTGTCCGATCGCGAGTCGTTCCCGCAGTTCCTCGACGCGGTCGTGAAGGAGCACGGGCGGCTCGACGTCCTGGTCAACAACGCCGGGTTCATGGTGCTCGGCAAGGTGCAGGACGTTCCCCTGGAGCGCCAGCTGGCCCAGGTCGACGTGAACCTGACCGGAGTCATCTACGGCAGCTACGAGGCGGCCGCCCGGATGTCGTCCGGCGGCGTCATCGTCAACATCGCATCTCTCGCCGGCCGGTTGCCGATGCCCGGCTCGGCGGTCTACAGCGCGACCAAGGCAGGCGTGCTGGCCTTCAGCGAGTCCCTCGACGAGGAGCTCGCGCCCAAGGGCATCCGCGTATGTGCCGTGCTCCCGTCGTTCACCAACACCCAGCTGATCGACGGCACCGAGGCGACCGGGTTGATCAAGCCGGTCCAGCCGGAAGACATCGCGGCCGCTGTCGTGAAGCGGATCCTGCGCCCCAAGCTCACCACCACGGTGCCGAGGCTCTTCAGCGTCGGAGGCGCCACCTGGAACATGAACTCGGCCCGGATGAAGCCGTGGCTCCGGCGCCGGCTCAAGCTCGACCAGGTCTTCGTCGACCACGACCGGTCCCAACGGGCGGCCTATGACGAGCGCATCGACCGCGAGTCCTGATGTTCGAGTGGTCGGAGGAGGAGCTCGCGATCCGCGACGCGGTGCGCAGCTTCGTCGACAAGGAGGTCCGGCCGCTCCAGGACGAGCTCGAGCACGGCGACCTGCCGCCGTACGACGTCATCCGGAAGTTCTTCGCCGCCTTCGGCATGGAACAGATGGCGGCGGAGGCCTTCGACAAGTCGATCGCCCGGGCCGAGGCGGGTGAGGAGTCGAGCGGGGACGCGATGAGCGCCCTCGACCCCGCGATGGGCGTGCTCGTCTCCAGCGAGTTCTGCCGGGTCAGCATGGGCATCCCGGCGGCCATCGGGGTCTCCGTCGGCCTGGCCGGCGGCACCATCAACTCCCGCGGCAACATCGAGCAGCGCAAGCGCTGGGCTCGCGACCTGATGACGTTCGCGAAGGTGGGGGCGTGGGCGATCACCGAGCCCGACGCCGGATCCGACGCCTTCGGCGGGATGCGTACGACGGTCCGGCGGGATGGCGACGAGTGGGTCCTCAACGGCCAGAAGACGTTCATCACCAACGGGCCGTACGCCGACACGCTCGTGGTCTACGCCAAGCACGACGACGGCAGCGGCCTGGACCGCCGCGACCAGCCGGTGCTCACGTTCGTGCTCGACTCCGGGATGCCCGGGCTCACCCAGAGCCAGCCGCTGCGCAAGATGGGCATGCACTCCTCGCCCACCGGCCAGCTGTTCTTCGACGAGGTCCGCCTCGGCGACGACCGGCTGCTCGGGTCCGCGACCGACGGCGCCGGCAAGGAGAGTGCCCGGGCCAACTTCGTCGTCGAGCGGGTCGGCATCGCCAGCCTCGCGCTCGGTGTCATCGAGGAGTGCCTGCGTCTCTGCATCGACTACGCGAAGACACGGGAGCTCTGGGGACAGTCGATCGGGGAGTTCCAGCTGATCCAGCTGAAGCTCGCCCAGATGGAGGTCGCCCGGGTCAACGTGCGCAACATGGTGTTCAGCTCCATCGAGCAGCGCCGCGCCGGCCAGCTGCCGTCGCTGTCGGAGGCCTCGGCGATCAAGCTGTATGCGTCGACCGCGGCCACCGACGTGGCGATGGAGGCGGTCCAGCTCTTCGGCGGCAACGGCTACATGGCGGAGTACCGGGTCGAGCAGCTCGCGCGCGACGCGAAGTCCCTGATGATCTACGCCGGCTCCAACGAGGTGCAGGTCACCCACGTCGCCAAGGGCCTGTTGCGCTAGCGCGCGATGAGTACGACGCCGGCGCAGGCACTGGCCCAGAGCACGCTGGCGAAGGTGCCGATGATGAAGCGCTCGGCCGCTCCGGGAGCACGCAGCTCCGGGTAGCGGCCGAGGCCCTTGACCGCCAGCGCGATCGCGACGCCCTCGGGGAAGCCCGAGACCAGTGCGGCGAAGACGGCGGCGCGCTCGAGGAGGCCGATCCACAGGCCGCCGCGCAGCACGGCGGCGGCGCCCTGGATCGAGTCGTCGTCAGTGGGGCTCTCGCGGTCGACGAGCCGGAACAACAGCGCGGTCGCCGGCCCTCCGCCGACCACCGCCAGCGCGGCGCCAAGTCCGTACGCCAGGACCGTGGTGCCGCCCGCGTCGATCTCGATCTCGGGCGCGCCCCCCGCGACGGCGAGCGCGGCCAACAGGATCACCAGTGAGAACGGCGGCCAGATCACCCGACCCGCCCTGCTCCAGCCGGGCACCGCCGCGACCGCCGCCAATCCGAGGAGAGCGGTCACGAGGTGGCCGTAGTCCTGGGCGGTCATTCCTTCGCCTCCAGCAGTTGAGCCGTCAGATACGTCGCGAGCTCACGCGCCCGTCGGCCCTCCACGATGCCAGCAGCACGGGCACGCTGGCTGATTGCGGGGGCGGAGATCCCCAACGCCTGGGCGGCCTCCGCGTGCGAGGCGCCCGCCTCGAGCAGGTCGGCGACCTCCCAGCCCCCCGTGGTGCGGCGGGCCAGCAGGGCCGCCCACAGCCACAGTGCGGCCTCAAGGGCGGCGACGGGTTCGGGGTCCGGTCCACGCACGCTGACCCGCCATGGCGTGGCCTTGGCCGCCTCGACCGCGTCGCGGGCCCGCTCGTACGCCGCGCCTCGGCCGGCCCGGGCGGACTCGGGAAGCGGCTCGTCGACCTGCCCGAACCCGATGCCCACCGACCAGGCGCCCTGGCGGAGCAGTGGCTCGACGGCGCGGGCGAGCGCGGCCGGGTCGTCGAGGACGCCCTGGAACTCATCGCCGGCTGTGCGCTCGAAGGCGCGGAGCAGGGGCAGCCCGGCAAGCGCGTCCAACGCCGACTCCACCAGGTCGGCGGCACCGCGGCTGTCGACCTGGTCGACGGTGATCACCGCGACCCACATGGCAGTAAGGATATACCCTTATGAAGACCGAGGATAAGAAAGTTTCCTTATCTACGCCCGATGATCCCCACGACTGGCGGCTGCTTGGAGTCGACGACGTAGACCCGGAATCCGCCCTCGGTGAGCGAAGCGGAGGCCTTGCGGACGATCTCCGGCACCTGCTCGGGGCGACCTGCCTCGTAGAAGAGGTAGACCGCACCGCCGGGCAGCACCCGCTCGTGCAGCAGGGCGACCTCGTCGGCGCATTCGCGCACCCAGAACAGGTTCACGTTGAACGCGAACACCTTGTTGAGCCGCTTGATCGGCACCCGCAGGGTGGCCAGGTCGATCTGCCGCACGGTGAGCCGCCCGGCCTTGATGCAGTCCTTGCAGCGGCGCTTGGTGCGGTCCACTCCCGACTCGGAGCGGTCGATGGCCATCATCTTGCCGGTCTCGAGGCGACCGCAGATCAGTTCGGCGCCGGCGCCGGGACCACATCCGATCTCCAGGACGTGGTCAGACGGCTGGACGTCCATGAAGTCCACCGCCCAGCGGATCCGCGCGGGGATCGTCTGCACCGCCATGCCCTCACCCTGCCAGAATGCCATCCACCACTGGCACGCACCGAAGCCGGGTTGCGAGGCACTACCGTTGTCGGCGTGGCAGACGTGATCAAGGTAGGCGTCCTCGGCGGACGCGGCAGGGTGGGCTCCGAGGTCTGCCGTGCCGTCGAAGCAGCCGACGACACCGACCTGGTGGCGGTCGTCGACCTCGACGACGAGCCCGATGCGCTGGTGACCGCCGGGGCGGAGGTCGTCGTCGACTTCACGCACCCCGACGCGGTGATGGACAACCTGGAGTTCTGTATCGACCACGGCATCCATGCGGTCGTCGGCACCACCGGCTTCGACGAGGAGCGGCTCGCCACCGTGCGCGGCTGGCTCGAGGCGCTCCCCGGGCACCGGCGTCCTGATCGCACCCAACTTCGCGATCGGCGCGATCCTGATGATGCGGTTCGCGGCGGTCGCCGCGCCCTTCTACGAGTCCGTCGAGATCGTCGAGCTGCACCACCCCGACAAGGCCGACGCTCCCTCCGGCACCGCCCGTCGTACGGCGGAGCTGATCGCGGCCGCGCGGCGCAAGGCCGGCGCGCCGCCGGTGCCCGATGCCACCACCACCTCGCTCGACGGCGCCAGAGGTGCCGACGTCGACGGCATCCGGGTCCACGGCCTGCGGGTCCGCGGCCTGGTCGCGCACCAGGAGGTCATCCTGGGCGGCGAGGGGGAGACGCTGACGATTCGGCACGACTCGCTCGATCGCGCGTCGTTCACCCCGGGAGTGCTGACCGGCGTACGCCGGATCGCCTCACGACCCGGTCTGACGGTCGGCCTCGAGGCCTTCCTCGACCTCGACTGACATCTTAGACGATTGCCGAGGCTTCCGCATCGAGGCTACGCTCGCGGCGGGAGATCTCCGGAGCTGACGCTTCCTACGGAAGAGCACCGGACACCGTCCTTCCCGGCGGCCCCGGGCTGTGCCCAGGCAAGGACCGGCCCCTGGCTGGCGCGTGGCTACAACACCGACGGGCGAGCCACGACCTGCTCGATCCGACTGGCGCGGGCGTGGGGGGCAGCGCACACTGCGCTGGTGACCACCGACCCCTGGCCCGAGCTGTCGCTCGCTCCGACCGCGTTCCGCAAGGGCAACGTTCCTGCCCATGGTGACTCCGACCTGACGGCCCGGATCAACGTCCTCGACCTGCAGGAGCAGATGCCCAGTATCCAGCGCCTGCGCGACTGGACGATGGATGTCCTGGCTCCGCGGCCCGGTGACGTGGCCGTCGACGTCGGATGTGGTTCCGGGACCGAGGTACGACGCCTGGCCGGTCTGGTGGCGCCCGGTGGACGGGCCATCGGCGTCGAGCCGGACGGCCCGATGCGCGCCGAAGCCGAGCGCCGAACGGCTGCGGAAGCGGTCGCCGGCGACGTTTGTGGACGGCGATGCAGGTGCGCTGCCGTTCGCCGACGGTTCGATCGACGTGCTGCGCTGCGAGCGGGTGTTCCAGCACCTCACCGATCCAGAGACGGCCGCGCGCGAGTTCGCCCGAGTGCTGGCACCGGGTGGCCGTGTCGTCGTGGTGGACAGCGACTGGGGCAGCGCCGTGCAGACGGCGGGCGACCCGGAGGTCGTGCGACGTATCGACGAGTTTGCGCGGAGCCAGATGGCCAATCCGTTCGCCGGGCGACACCTGCCCGGGGCAGCTGCGTCGAGCCGGCCTGACGGTCGACCCGGACATCGCCGCGACCGCGGTCGTCATGCCCGAGGAAATGATGCGTGGGATGGCGCTGTTCCGGCCCGTCCTCGACCAGGCACTCGCGGAGAAGGTCCTCACGGCAGACGAAGTGGCCCGGTTCGAGAGCGACGTACAGGAGGCCCTGGATCGGGGTGAGGCGTTCTTCGCCGTCACCATGTTCGGCGTCCTCGCCCGTAAGGCACCGTAACGGGCGCGCGCGCTCGAGGCGGGCTACTGGGTCCGGTATTCGCGTCGCTCTGCAAGTTCCTGCATTGCACCTATCTGCAGCGGCCACCCCGTTGTCGAGCCGGGACCCCGTGTCGCAAGGCTTCGCTCCAACATGGTGACGCCCCGACCGCGGGCGTCCTGCAGAGAGGGGATGCGATGCGGAAGATTCTCGGGCCAACCCTGGCGGGACTCGCCGCCGCGGCCCTGGTCGCCAGCACGTTCGGCGCCCAGCCACGCCAGCGCCTCGGCTGGACCGCGACCAGCGCGGAGATGTCGTCAGGCAGGCGCTGCGCGCGCTCGACGCGCACCCCGGCGCCGCGCGCAAGACCGTGGAGCAGGAGTTCCACGTCACCGACACCATCCGCGACGCCGACGGCAGCTCGCACGTCCGGATGACCCGCACCGTGCACGGGCTGCCCGTGATCGGCGGCGACATCGTCGTCCACCAGGGCGCCGGCGGCACCTGGAAGGGCGCCAGTCAGACCCTAAGGCTCCGCTCGACCTCTCGGTGCGGCCCACCTTCGATCCAAGGCCGCGGCCACGGTTCGCGCGCTGGCGCCGTCGGCCGCCACGCGGTCGATCCGGAAGCTCCGATCGCCGGATCGCCGCGGCTGGTCATCGACGCCGTCTCGGCCACCCCGCGGCTGGCCTGGCAGGTCCGGACCGCCGGCCGCCAGCAGGACGGCACCCCCAGCCGGATGCTGAGCTACGTCGACGCCCGGTCGGGCAAGGTGCTGCGCCGCGAGGAGCAGATCCACACCACCGACGGCTCCGGCCAGTCGCTCTACAGCGGCACCGTCTCCATCCAGATCGCGCCGTCCGGCTCCGGCTACACCCTCACTGACCCCGCCCACGGCAACGGACAGACCGTCGACGCGCAGAACAAGACCGAGTCCGTCCTCTGCCAGCTGCTCGGCATCGGCTGCGTCGCAGGGCGTGGCGTTCAACAGCCCGGACACGTCGTACGGCAACGGCACCACGAGCAGTCGTGAGTCCGCCGCCGTCGACGCCCACTACGGCGCGGCCACGACGTACGACTACTTCAAGACCCAGCACGCCCGCAACGGCATCTTCGGTGACGGCCGCGGCGTGAAGAGCCGGGTCCACTACGGCAACAACTACGTCAACGCCTTCTGGGACGGCGCGCAGATGACGTACGGCGACGGCAACGGGACCGAGTTCGGCCCGCTGGTCTCGCTCGATGTGGCCGGCCACGAGATGAGCCACGGCGTCACGGAGAACACCGCCAACCTCACCTACTCCGGGGAGTCCGGCGGCCTCAACGAGGCGACGTCGGACATCTTCGGAACCATGGTGGAGTTCTACGCCGCGAACCCCAACGACCTCGGCGACTACTACATCGGCGAGGAGTTCGACCTCGCCAACCACGACGGCTTCCGCCGGATGGACAACCCGTCCTCCGACGGCTCCTCCCTCAACTGCTGGAACTCCGGTGCCGGGAACGTCGACGTGCACTACTCCTCGGGCATCGGCAACCACTTCTTCTACCTGCTGGCCGAGGGCTCGGGGGCGAGGACCATCGGCGGGAAGCCGCACAACTCGACGACCTGCAACGGCTCGACCCTCGCCGGGATCGGCGCGCCGACCGCCGCGGGGATCTGGTTCCGGGCGCTGGACGTCTACATGACCTCGAACACCAACTACGCCGGAGCCCGCACGGCCACGCTGAACGCGGCGCGGGACCTCTACGGCACCGGCAGCGCGCCGTACAACGCGGTTGCTGCCGCCTGGAGTGCCGTCAGCGTCGGCTGATCGCTCCTTCTCGAACGAGGGCCCGTGCCGGACGGAACCGGTGCGGGCCCTCTTCTTTGCGGTCGGCGCTCACGACAGGGCGGTGTGCAGCCGCACCTGCTTCACCGTGGTGCTGCCGGTGCCGTCGAGGTCGAGCTCGCGGTGGGCGGTGTCGGCCGCCCATCCCGCCGTGGTCAGGAAGGAACGCACCTCGTCGTCGGTGGCGATCGACCAGAAGACGGCCCGGCTGAACTTGTCGGCCGCCATCGTCTCGACGGCGGCGGTGACCAGCCGCGAGCCGTGGCCCTTGCCCCGCTCGTCGGCGTCGACGGTGAGCTCGAGCAGCTCGGCGTCGGCGACCGGGTCGCAGTCCGGGTCGGATGCGGGCCCTACGACGGCGAACCCCACGACCCGGTTGCGCTCCAGGGCCACCAGGACTCGGTTGCGCGCGTCCTCGGGCCGGGTCATCGCCGCGCGCCAGGCCTCGGTGGCGGTGGCCTCGTCGGGCAGCGCCTCGGCCGGAAGCAGGCCGGCGTACGTCGTCCGCCAGGCCCGCGCCTGCAGCCCGCCGATCGCGGGAGCGTCATCTGCCCAGGCGACGCGCACCGAGACGTCGGCCGTGGGGGAGCTCATGCCGCCATCCTTGCAAGCCGTCTCCGTGTTACAGAATCGAGTTCCGGATGCAGATATCTGTAACAGATCTTGCTACGCTCGCCAGCGTGGACGAGGACTTCGACGTACTGCTGGCCGACGACGGGCGGGTCGAGCCGCGCGACGAGATGCCGGACGCCTACCGGCGCCTGCTCATCCGGCAGATCGCCCAGCACGCTCACTCCGAGATCATCGGTATGCAGCCCGAGGGCAACTGGATCAGCCGCGCTCCCAGCCTGCGCCGCAAGGCGATCCTGATGGCGAAGGTGCAGGACGAGGCCGGCCACGGGCTCTACCTGTACGCCGCCGCGGAGACGCTCGGCGTCGACCGCGCCGACCTGCTCGACGCGCTGCACACGGGGCGTCAGAAGTACTCCTCGATCTTCAACTACCCGACGCCGACCTGGGCCGACGTCGGCGCCATCGGCTGGTTGGTCGACGGCGCCGCGATCGTCAACCAGGTGCCGCTGTGCCGCTGCTCGTTCGGACCCTACGGCCGGGCGATGGTCCGGATCTGCAAGGAAGAGTCGTTCCACCAGCGCCAGGGGTTCGAGATCCTGCACACGCTGTCGCACGGCACTCCCGGGCAGAAGGAGATGGCGCAGGATGCCGTCAACCGGTTCTGGTGGCCGTCGCTGATGATGTTCGGCCCGCCCGACGACGCATCGCCCCACACCGAGCAGTCGATGGCCTGGGGGATCAAGCGGCACAGCAACGACGACCTGCGGCAGCGGTTCGTCGACATGACGGTGCCGCAGTCCGAGGCGCTCGGGCTGAGCCTCCCCGACCCGGCGATCCAGTGGAACGACGAGCGCGGCCACTACGACTTCGGCGAGATCGACTTCACCGAGCTGTTCGAGGTCATCAAGGGCAACGGCCCCTGCAACACCGAGCGGATGGCCCACAAGGTGCGGGCACACGACGACGGCGCCTGGGTGCGCGAAGCCGCGACGGCGTTTGCGACGAAGCGCGCGAAGGGGGCCGCATGAACCGCGAATGGCCGCTGTGGGAGGTCTTCGTCCGATCCCGGCGCGGGTTGTCCCACGGGCACGTGGGCTCGCTGCACGCACCGGACGCCGAGATGGCGCTACGCAACGCGCGCGACGTCTACACCCGTCGCAACGAGGGCGTCTCGATCTGGGTGGTGCCGGCGGCCGAGATCGTCGCGTCCAGCCCCGACGAGCGGGACTCGTTCTTCGACCCCGCGGGCGACAAGGTCTACCGACACCCGACGTTCTACGACATCCCCGACGGAGTGCAGCACCTATGACCACCCCACGGAATTCTTCGCCTCCCCCGCTTCGCTCCTCCGCCGAACAATTCCGCGGGGACCCCGGTATGAGCGAGCCACTCTTCGACTACGTTCTCGGCCTCGCCGACGACGCCCTGATCTCGGCGCAGCGGATGGGCTGGTGGATCAGTCGTGCGCCGGAGCTCGAGGAGGACGTCGCGCTCGCCAACATCGGCCTCGACCAGCTCGGCCAGGCGCGCACCCTGCTCGACTACGCCGGCCGGGTCGAAGGTGCCGGTCGCACCGAGGACGACCTGGCCTACCTGCGCGACGACCGGGAGTTCCGCAACGTGTGGCTGGTCGAGCGGCCGCAGACCGACTTCGGCGTGACGATGGCCCGGCTGCTGGTGTTCGCGGCGTACCAGTCCGAGCTCTATGCCGCACTCGCGCGCAGCTCCGACCCGACGCTGGCCGGCGTCGCAGGCAAGGCCGTCAAGGAGGTGGCCTACCACCTCGACCACGCGGCCCGCTGGGTGGTCCGTCTCGGTGATGGCACCGACGAGTCGCGCACGCGCATGCAGGCGGCGCTCGATGCCGAGTGGCCGTACGTCGAGGAGCTGTTCACGCCCGCCGATCCCTCGCTCGTCGAGCAGGGGATCGCGGCGGACCCGCAGGCGTTCCGCGACGCCGTGCTGGCGAAGGTCGCCGCGGTGATCGACGAGGCCACGCTGGCCCTGCCGGAGGTCGCCCCCGCAACCGGCGGCGGCCGCCGCGGTCGGCACACCGAGTCCTTCGGCTATCTGCTCGCCGAGATGCAGCACCTGGCCCGCTCTCACCCAGGAGCCGTCTGGTGATGCCGCAGACCCTCACCCGTGCGTGGCAGGTCGCCGCGACTGTCCTCGACCCGGAGCTCCCCGTGGTGACCGTGGAGGATCTCGGCATCCTCCGCGACGTGACGGAGTACGAAGGCGCCCGCGTCCACGTGCAGATCACCCCGACGTACTCCGGTTGCCCGGCGATGGAGACGATCCGCACCGACCTGGTGGATGCGCTCAGCGACGCGGGCTTCCTGCACGTCGACGTCGAGTTCGTGCTGTCTCCGGCGTGGACCACCGACTGGATCACCGACGAGGGCCGGGCCAAGCTCGAGGCCTACGGCGTCGCCCCGCCGGGACCCCGCACCGGCCCGGTCGAGCTCGTCCTCGGGGTGCGCTGCCCGCAGTGCGGCAGCCTCGACACCCGGGAGTCGAGCCGGTTCGGCTCCACCGCCTGCAAGGCGCTGTGGGTCTGCCAGACCTGCAAAGAGCCGTTCGACCACTTCAAGCCGCTGTGAGCGCGACGCTCCACAAGCTCAAGGTCTCCGCGATCGATGAGCTGACAGACGACTCGGTGGCGATCACCTTCGAGGTACCGCCCATTCTCGCCGACGACTACCGGTTTCGACACGGTCAGCACCTGTCGATCCGCGGGGGCGACGACATCCGCCGCAGCTATTCGATCTGCACCCCGCCGTCGACCGGCACCCTCCGGATCGGCGTGAAGCGGCTGCCCGGCGGTGCCTTCAGCGAGGGCGTGGTCGGACGGCTTGGTCGTGGGCGACGAGCTCGAGGTGATGACTCCAGCGGGCCGGTTCACCACGACCATCGACCCGACCGCCCGCAAGCGGTACGTCGCCATCGCGGCCGGCTCAGGCATCACGCCGATCCTGTCGATCGTCGCCGCGGTGCTCGAGGGCGAGCCGGGTTCCGTGGTCACGCTGATCTATGCCAACCGCACCCACCGCTCGGTGATGTTCCTCGACGAGGTCCACGACCTGAAGGACCGGTTCTGCGAGCGGCTGCAGATCGTGCACGTGCTCTCCCGCGAGACCCAGGAGGTGGAGCTGCTCTCCGGACGGCTCGACGCCGCCCGCCTTCGCGACATCCTCGCCGCGCTCGTGCCCGCCGACGAGGTCGACGACTGGTTCCTGTGCGGGCCTCAGCAGATGCTCGCCGAGCTGCGGCCGGCGGTCGAGGAGCTCGGTGTCGCCCCGGGCAGCATCCATTCGGAGCTGTTCCACGCCGACCCGGTGCCGAGGGCACCGGTCGCCGCCCTCGGCGGCGCCGAGGGTGCCGCGCACGTGACGATCCGGCTCGACGGCCGCGGTTCCGACTTCGACCTGAGCCCCGACGACGTACCCGTCCTGGAGGCCGCGCTCCGGGTGCGCTCCGACCTCCCGTTCGCGTGCAAGGGCGGCGTCTGCGGCACCTGCCGGGCCAAGGTCGTCGAGGGCTCGGTGGCCATGGATGCCAACTGGGCGCTCGAGCCCGACGAGGTCGAGCGCGGCTACGTGCTCACCTGTCAGGCGCACCCCACGGCGGAGCGGGTAGTCCTCGACTACGACGCCTAGATCGACTCAGTAGGGTCGGCAGCATGCAGATTCGCAATCTCGGAGCCAGTGGCCTGAGGGTCACCGCCATCTCCTACGGCAACTGGATCACTCACGGCAGTCAGGTCGAGGAGGACGCCGCCCACGCATGCGTGCACCAGGCGCTCGACGAGGGCATCACGACCTTCGACACCGCCGACGTCTATGCCAACACCCGGGCCGAGGACGTGCTGGGCAAGGCGCTGGCCGGCCAGCGCCGGGAGGGGCTGGAGATCTTCACCAAGGTCTTCTGGCCGACCGGGCCGGGCGGGCACAACGACCACGGCCTGTCCCGCAAGCACATCATGGAGGCGATCGACGGATCGCTGAGCCGGCTGGGCACCGACTACGTCGACCTCTACCAGGCCCACCGCTACGACCACGACACCCCGCTCGAGGAGACCATGGAGGCCTTCGCCGACGTGGTCCGCGCGGGCAAGGCGCTCTACATCGGGGTCTCGGAGTGGCGGGCCGAGGAGATCCGGGCCGCCCACGCGCTGGCCCGCGAGCTGCACATCCCGCTGGTGTCCAACCAGCCGCAGTACAACCTGCTCTGGCGGGTGATCGAGGCCGAGGTGGTGCCGACCTGCGAGGAGCTCGGCATCGGGCAGATCGTCTGGTCGCCGATCGCGCAGGGCGCGCTCACCGGCAAGTACCTTCCCGGTCAGCCGGCCCCGGCCGGATCCCGGGCCACCGACGACAAGGGCGGCGCCGACATGATCGGCCGCTGGCTCGAGGACGACGTGCTCGAGCGGATCCAGCGGCTGAAGCCGATCGCCGACGAGGCCGGGCTGAGCATGTCGCAGCTCGCCATCGCCTGGACCCTGCAGAACCCCAACGTCTCGAGTGCGATCATCGGCGCCAGCCGGCCCGAGCAGGTCACCGAGAACGCGAAGGCGGCCGAGGTGACCCTCGAAGACGACGTGCTGAAGGCCATCGACGAAGCCGTGGGCGACATCGTGGAGCGCGACCCGGCGAAGACCAAGTCGCCACGGCGTCCCGGGCTGGAGTAGACCCTATCGGTAGTTGTCGGAGAGTTGCTCGCCGATCTTGACCTTGGCCTTCGGCAGGCGCATGAACTTCATCTGCATCGACCGCGTGATGGCGTAGTACGTCGTGCCCTTGACCGGCTCCTCGGGGAACCGGATCGCCAGCTGCTTGCGCAACCGGATCCGGAGCATCACCAGGTCGAGGATCACCAGCAGCAGCGTGCCGAGCAGGATCGTGTTGCCGATCCCGGCGAGCCGCCCGTTGCCGGAGTAGCCCAGGATCATGGTCACGATCAGCAGCGGGATCATCAGCTCGACGATCCCGAACCGGCTGTCGACGAAGTCGCGGATGAAGCGGCGGACCGGCCCCTGGTCGCGGGCCAGGAAGTAGCGCTCGTCGCCGGCCTTCATCGCGGCGCGGACCTTCTTGCTGCTCTCCGACTTCGCCAGTCGTTGCTGGCGCATCTGGTCCTTGCGGGTCCGCGGCACCTTGGCCCGCTCGCGCGCGGCCGCCTCGGCTTCCTTGCGGGTCGGCGTGGGCCGGCCCTTGCCGCCCTCCTTCACAGGGGCGGTGGATTCGGCGGATTCCTCGGACTTGCTGCGACCAAACAACTTCGGAGCCTTCGAGTGGTGGGTGGGGACGCTGCCAGCCTACCTACGTGGTCGCGGTCGGTTGCCCCCGCGGCATAGGGTGAGGGGACTGTTCGGACGTCGTGAGAGGGACCGCACCCGATGAGCCTCATGAAGCGCATCAGCCTGATCTTCCGGTCGAAGGCCAACAAGGCCCTCGACCGGGCCGAAGACCCCCGGGAGACCCTCGACTACAGCTACCAGCGGCAGCTCGACCTGCTCTCGAAGGTACGCCGCGGCGTGGCCGACGTGGCCACCAGCCGCAAGCGGGTGGAACTGCAGGTGGTCCAGCTCGAGCAGCAGTCGACCAAGCTCCAGGGCCAGGCCGAGAAGGCCCTGCAGATGGACCGTGAGGACCTCGCCCGCGAGGCGCTCACCCGCAAGTCCGGGCTGACCAACCAGATCAACGACCTCAAGGCCCAGCACGCGCAGCTGCAGGGCGAGGAGGAGAAGCTCACGCTGGCCCAGCAGCGGCTGCAGGCCAAGGTCGAGTCCTTCCGCACCCGCAAGGAGACGATCAAGGCCACCTACACCGCGGCCGAGGCGCAGACCCGGATCGGCGAGGCCATGTCGGGCATCGGCGAGGAGATGGGCGACGTCGGCATGGCCATCCAGCGTGCGGAGGACAAGACCGCGCAGATGCAGGCCCGGGCCGGGGCGATCGACGAGCTGATCGCCTCCGGCGCTCTCGACGACGCCTCCTCGCTGAACGCCGGCGACGACATCACTCGCGAGCTGGAGTCGATGAGCAGCCAGTCCGACGTCGAGGCCGAGCTGATGCGGATGAAGGGCCTGTCCGCCCCCAAGGAGCCCGGACGCCCTCGAGAGCGGCAGCGCCGAGGGCGGGGAGGTACTCGCCGAGCAGCCGGAGACCAGCACCGAAGGTGAGCAGCCCCGATGATCATCCGGATCCTCGGTGAGGGGCAGTACGACGTCTCCGACGAGGCACTCGACCGGCTCAACGAGCTCGACTCCGCCGTGGAGACCGCGGTGGAGTCCGGCGACGAGGAGGCGTTCGGCACGGCGCTTGCCGCCCTGCTCGACGGCGTACGCACTGTCGGCGTGGCGCACGACCTCGACTCCCTGGACGAGTCGGACCTGATCCTGCCGCCCTCCGACGCCACCATCGACGAGGTCCGCGAGCTGCTCAACGACGACGGCCTGATCCCTGGCTGAGTGACCGAGAGCCAGCGGCAACCCGTCCCTCGCGAGGACGGTGGAGAGGCGGCCACCGCCCTCGCGTTCCTGGCCTTCGCCCGCGCGTCGATCCTCAAGAAGCTCGAAGGTCTCGACGAGGAGCAGGTACGCCGGCGGCTGGTCGCGACCGACACGACCCTGCTCGGGTTGGTGCAGCACTGCACCGACGGGGAGCGCTACTGGTTCGACCACGTCGTCGCCGGCAACGGGCCCGACGAGCACGGGATCACGTTCGACTTCGTGGTGCCTCCGGAGCGGACCACCGACCAGGTGGTGGCCGACTACCTGGCCGCCGTGGCGGCCAGTGACGCGATCATCGCGGCGGTGGGCGACTTCGACGCACCCACGGCCCGCCCGGTCGACGAATCGCCGAAGACCCTCCGGTGGGTGGTCGCCCACAACACCAGCGAGATAGCCCGACACGCCGGCCACGCCGACATCCTCCGCGAGCTCATCGACGGCACGACGGGTCGCTGAGGTAGTGGGTTACGCGCAGCCCGCCTCGAACCGCGGCCAAGCCTCCACGCTGCGCGGCGAACCGACGTACACGTAGTTGTCGTCCGCCGACAGCCAGAGGTGCCGGCCCTCACGCTCGTAGCCGGTGTCGCTTGCGTCGTCGGGAAGCGGGATGTCCGCGTGGTACGGCCCGGCCGTGAAGCGCTCGAGCTCGCGCGTGGGCTCGCGCACGTAGGCGTGCCGGTCCTGGGCATAGAGGAAGACCATCGAGTCCCAGGAACAGTGTTCGGGCCCTGGCGCCGAGTAGAGCTTCGTCACCGGCGCCGGTTCGCCGTCCGCGTCGTGCCACAGCTGATATCCCGCCTTCTCGGCGAAGGCCTCGGGGAACTCGGCGAAGTCGCACCGTGCCGCCGCCTCCAGGTACCAGCCGGGGCCACCCGCGCCCTCGGTGGCCGGCCCGTCGTGGAACACCAGGGCCATCAGGATCCGGTCGTCGGCCTCGTAGGTGAGCATCACGCGCTCGTCCTCTGCCTTGGCGACTCGCACCTCGTCGGTCGGGGCGAAGAGGAACAGCCCCTCGGAGACGGCCGTCTCCAGCGCCTTCTCGACGCTGTCGCTGGTCGCCCCCCCGCCGTAGACGTCGGCGTTCTCGAACTGACCGGCGGCGGGCGTGCAGGCGAGCGCCTCGCCGGCGGCGCCGTACCGCCCGAGTCGACGTACAGCGGCCCGTCGTACGGCGTCGCGGCGTCGGGCAGGTCGACGACGGCCGCATCGGTGGAGTCGGTCCCTCCGGCGAGCACGGCTATGACGACCGCGATCGCGGCCACTGCCGCCGCCGCGGCGACCACCGCCACCCACCGGCGTCGACGCTCGGTGGGCAGGGTCGGCTCATCCATGGCGCCTCCTCACGTTCATTCGACGTGGTGGCGCCGTTGTGGGTTGCATCCGCGACCGGCCGAGGGCTACAGACCAGCGACGACGTTTTGGGCGGTAGCGAGATCGGCGCCCGTGAGTTCGGCGTACTTCTGGATCGCTTGAAGGCGTTTGTTGGCTTCGACCAGCTCCACCACCTCCGGCGGGATAGCAGTGCTCCCGTCGTCGTAAGGGATGCCGAGATGCGTGGAGATCGTGTGGAGCTGGTCTTCGATGCGGTCGAGCCGGTCGCGCAGCCCGAGAATGGCAGCCTGGGTCATGCCTCGTTTATACGCCTGCTTCGAGCCGGGCCGCGAGCCCCGCGAGCGCCGCGTCGAGGTCGGCCGCCACAACGAGCTCCTCGAGCGGCGCGCTGGCCATGAACCCGTGCTCGGTGACGCGTCGCAGCGTCTCGATGAGCGGGTCCCAGAAGCCGTCGATGTTCAGCAGGCCGACCGGCTTGGCGTGCAACCCCAGGATCCGCCAGCTCCATACCTCGAACATCTCCTCGAGGGTGCCCAGTCCTCCGGGCAGCGTGAGGAACGCTTGCGCTCGCTCGGCCATCAACGCCTTGCGCTCATGCATGGTCTGGACGACATGGGTCTGCACCCCGGGCTCGTGCAGCCGTCCCCACTCACGTTCGACCATGAACTCCGGGATCACGCCGTAGACCCTGCCGCCGTGGTCGAGCACACCCTGCGACAGCTGGCCCATCAGCCCGCCTCCGCCCGCGCCGTACACCAGCTCGATGCCCCGGTCGGCCAGCTCCTTCCCGACGGCGTACGTCGTAGCCGAGAGCCGCGGGTCGTTGCCGGGGCTGGAGCCGAGGAAGACCCCGAGACGCTCGACTGCCTGCACCCGGAGCAGCCTAACGAGGCGGGTTCCAGGTCCCGTCGGCCTTGGCGCGATCGATGGCGGCCTGTCCGGCCTCGGTCATCTGACCCTCCGCGATCATCCGGGCGACCCGCTCGCGGTTGGGCGCGCTCCACTTGCTCTTCGGCCGGCGGGGGCTGAACCGCAACCGGGCGCTGTGCTCGTCGTGCTTGCGCTGGAGCCCGTCGATCCAGCCGAAGCAGAGCGCCTGCTCCACCGCCTCGGCGTAGGTCACGCCCGGGATTCCGCTGTTCTTGTGGGGGATCACCAGCCAGCCCTCGGATGCCGTGCCGCCGTGGTCGGCCAGCCAGGCCCGCCACTCCGCGACGGACGCGGCCCGGACGACGTCGACCTCAGGCATTGGTCTGCGCCCCCACGACGTCGAGGTAGTGCTGGTTGTACATCACGCCGAGCACGTTGCCGAACGGGTCCACGACCGACGCGGTCACGAAGCCCGGCCCCTGCTCGCGGACCTGTTGGTGGACCGTGGCGCCGAGTGAGAGGAGCCGGTCGAAGGCCGCCTGGACGTCGTCGACGGCCCAGTAGGTCATGGTGCCGCCGGACTCCTGGCCCGGGGGAGCGAACCGGCGATCGATGAAGCCGAGCTCGTGCTGGTAGTCGCCGATCCGGAACTCGATGTACGCCGGCGCGCCCTCGATCTCGCGGACGAAGTAGGGCTCGACGCCGAGCAGCTCGGTGTACCAGTCCCGGGCGGCCGAGAGGTCGTCGGCGAAGAAGTTGATGGTGGTGAGTCCTCGCAACATGGGGTTCTGCCTTCCTGGTGGGTGATGTTGACCAGCATTCCGGGCAAAGTGCTCACCGAGTGAGCACTTTGTTTGGCATTCTCTGAACATGCGCGCCGACCGACTCGTTGCCGCCCTGCTGCTGATCCAGTCGCGGGGCCGGCTCACCGCGGCCGAGCTCGCCGACGAGCTCGAGGTGTCGGTCGCCACCGCGCGCCGCGACCTCGAGGCGATGTCGGCCGCCGGCATTCCGGTCTACCCACAACCCGGTCGGGGTGGCGGCTGGTCCCTGGTCGGCGGCGCCCGCACCGACCTGAGCGGGCTGACGGCGTCGGAGGCGCAGGCCCTGTTCCTGCTCGTCGGGCCGGCCGCCGCCGTGTCCGGCGAGGCCAAGTCGGCGCTGCGCAAGCTGGTGCGCGCCCTGCCCCAGACCTTCCGTGAGGACGCCGAGGCGGCCGCGGACGCCACGATGATCGACCCCACCCGCTGGGGCGAGCGCGACCGGGACCGTCCGGCCCTGGTGGACGACCTCCAGGCGGCCGTCGTACGTCGCCGCAAGGTCCGGCTCGGGTACGCCGGCCGCCGCGGCGAGCCCAGCGAACGGCTCATCGAGCCGTGGGGTCTGATCGACAAGGACGACGTCTGGTACCTCATGGCCGGCACCGAGAAGGGCCGCCGTACGTTCCGGGTCGACCGGATCGTGGCGGCCGAGATCACCGACGAGCCGGCCGAGCGCCCGTCGGACTTCGAGCTGGAGTCGGCGTGGGACGAGGTGGTGGAGCAGATGGAGGAGCGTCGATCGCGGACCTGGGCCACGGTCCTCGTCGAGCAGCGCTACCTGCCGGTGATGCGGGACCGGTTCGGGCGGCACTGCCACGTCGAGGACCTGCTCGAGGACGGCCGGGCCAGGGTGCGGGTGGGCGCCCCGATCCCGCTGGACCTGGCCCGCAACCTGGCCGGTTGGGGCGGGCTGGTCGACGTGGAAGGCCCGGCCGAGGTGCGTGAGCTGCTGGCCCGGATCGGCGCGGAGCTGAGCGAGAGATACGCCGCGGACGCTCCCGTTTGAGTCCACCCGGGAGAATGGACGCATGGCACGTTCTCGGTTCGTCGGCGACGCGGGGCTCACCGCCCGGATGACTCTGGTGATGTTCCTGCTCGGGCTGGTGTTCGTCGGGCTGATCGTCGGCCTGATGTACGCCTTCCGCGGTTCCGGCATCGCGATCCTGATCGGGATCGGCGGCATCGGCTTCGCGGTCTACCAGTGGTACAACTCCGACAAGGTCGCGATGCGGGCGATGCGCGCCCGCGAGGTGACCCCGGAGCAGGCGCCCGAGCTGCACGGCATGATCGACCGGCTCTGCGCGCTGGCCGACATGCCCAAGCCGCGGGTCGGGATCGCCGACACCTCGGTGCCCAACGCGTTCGCGACCGGCCGTTCGCCGGAGCGCTCCGTGGTCTGCGTGACCACCGGCATCCTCCAGACCCTCACCGCCGAGGAGCTCGAGGGCGTGCTCGCCCATGAGCTCTCGCACGTCGCGCACCGCGATGTCCTGGTGATGACGGTGGCTGCGTCTGCCGGCATCACGGCCGGCATGCTCGCCCAGGGCGCGCAGTACGGCGCGTTCTTCGGAGGCGGACGCCGCGACAACAACGGCGGCCTGCCCATCTGGCTCGTCGTGCTCATCGTCAGCGTGATCACGTACGCCGTCAGCTTCGTGCTGCTGCGGATCCTGTCGCGCTACCGGGAGCTCTCCGCCGACCGGGCGGGCGCGCACCTGACCATGAACCCGGGCGCCCTCGCGTCGGCGCTGCAGAAGATCTCCGGAGAGATGACGCAGATCCCGCAGAAGGACCTCCGCGAGGTCTGCGCGGCCAGCGCGCTGTGCATCGCCCCCGCCCTGAAGGGCTCCGACGTCAAGTCGTTCTTCTCGACCCACCCGCCGCTGGAGAAGCGGCTCGCGCAGCTGGCCAAGATCCAGGCCGAGCTGGGCAGACCCGCTCTCTGATGGGCATCTGGGGCGCGCTGACCGGGCGCACACAGCCCAAGCAGGCCAACCTCGACTCGCTCTTCCTGGTGCCGTCGGCGGCCATCACGCTGCAGACGACGATCGGGTTCGAGCCCACCGGCGACGGCTCGGTCTGCTACCGCGCCGCGGCCGGCGTCGCGTTCGACACGGTGCAGTCGGAGGTGGTCGAGCTGCTGCGCAGCACCGCCGACACCCCGGACGTCCGGGTCAGCACCGACGGCTTCGGGTTCTCCTGGATCGAGATCGACCGCGAGCCGGGCGCCGACGTCGAGGGGCTCTGCACCGGCCTGCACGCGGTCAACACCGGCCTGGAGTCCCAGGGCTTCGGCCCGGGCCTGCTGTGCACGGTGATCGGGTTCGCCGACGTCCGCGACCGCCGGCTGGGGCTGGTCTACCTCTACAAGCAGGGCACGTTCTACGCCTTCGCGCCGAAGGGACCGCAGCAGCGCGACAACCTGCTCGAGATCCAGACCCGCGACGCGCTGACCGGCGAGCTGCCGATCGAGCAGGACCTCTCCCGCTGGCTCGCGGTCTGGGGCGCGCCCGGCCTCTAGCGAGGCAGAGCGGCCAGCGAGGCGGGACCTCGCACCGAGGTCGACCGCCGCATTCGCGGCTCCTCGGGGAGCCGCAGCCCCGGAAGCCGCTCGGCCAGCTGACGGAGCGTGACCGTGGCCTCGAGGCGGGCCAGCGGGGCGCCGAGGCAGAAGTGAGCCCCGCCGGAGAAGGCGAGATGGTCGGGGGTCGCCGGGTCGGCGAAGCGGTCCAGGACGAACTCGTTCGGGCGGTCGAAGATCTCCGGGTCCCGGTTGGCGCCGCCGACCAGCACCACCACCCACGTGCCTCGGGGGATCGGCCGGCCCGCGAGCTCGGTGTCCTCCAGCGCGACCCGGATCGTGCGTTGCACCGGTGAGTCGAACCGCAGCGTCTCCTCGACGGCGAGCCGGGCGAGATCCGGGTCGGCGACCAGGCGCTCCCATGCACCCGGCGTCCGCTGCAGCGCCAGCGCGGCGTTGGAGATCAGGTTGACCGTGGTCTCGAAGCCGGCGACGAGGAGCACCTGGCACATCGCCACCAGCTCCCGCGCGGTCATCCGGTCCTCGTCGCGGGCGGCCACCAGCGACGGTCACCAGGTCGTCGCGCGGCTCCCGTCGGCGCAGCTCGAAGAGCCGGTCGAAGACCCGCTCCAGGCGGCCGTCGAGGCGATCGCCAGCCGGCGGGCATGGCCGAACGACTCGACGCCGTCCAGGGCGGAGGCCATCACCTCGCCGTACTTCTCGAAGATCGCGACGTCGGTGTCCTGCAGCCCGAGCAGGTCGGAGATCACGCCGATCGGCAGCGGGGCGGCAATGTCGTGCACGAAGTCGAAGTGGTCACGCGTGGCCACGTCGTCGATGAGCGCGCCCACCCGCTTCTCGATCGAGGTCTCGTAGGACCGCATCAGCTTGGGGCTGAACCCCGGGGCGGCGAGCCGTCGCAGGCGGGTGTGCTCGGGAGGGTTCTCGCCGAGCATCGACCGGTCGATGGAGTCGTCGCTGAAGATCGCGCCGTGGACGACGTTGGTCTCCGGGTCGCGTACGCCGAACTTCCGGCTGCGCACCAGCTCGTGACACAGGTGGTAGTCGGCCGTCGCGAGGAACCCGGCGTACGTCGGCACCAGCTTTCCGCGGGACCGGAACGACTCGTGGATCGGGTACGGGTCGCGACGTCCCTCCGCTGTCTCGAACCGGACCATCGGCTCGCCGGCCATCCTGGCGCGCAGCGTGAACAGCTTGCTCCGGTAGATGCTGAGGACGAAGCGGGCCGCCCCGCCGACACCCTGCGGACCCTGTTCCATGCCTCTCAGGCTAGGCAGCGGCCCGTCCGGTCGCATCCGACCACGGTAGGAGCCGGGTCAGGTCGTCAGTCGAGGCAGAACTCGTTGCCCTCGGGGTCGGTCATCACGATGGTGCCGAAGGCGAGCGGCGGAGCGGGCTCGATCCGCTCCTGCCGGGTCGCGCCGAGCGCGACCAGCCGCTCGCACTCCGCCTCCAGGGCCGCCATCCGCTCATCGCCCTCCAGGCCGGGCGCGGCGCGCACATCAAGGTGCACGCGGTTCTTCGCGGTCTTGCCCTCGGGTACCCGTTGGATGAACACCCGCGGCCCGACACCCTCGGGGTCGACCACGGCCGAGGCGTCGTTGCGACGCTCGGGCGGCACGCCCCACGCGTCGAGCGCGGCGTCCCAGGAGTCGAAGCCGGGCGGGGGCGCGGCCAACTGGTAGCCGAGCGCCTCGGCCCAGAAGGCCGCCAGCGCGGCGGGGTCGGCCGCATCGAAGGTCACTTGGATCTCGCGGGACATGTCAGCTCTCCTTCTCGTCGTGGATACGACGAGCCTGCCAGCCGAACAGGTCAGATGCTGTCCGCAATAGCGGCGATCAGTCGCGGTGCGACTTGCCCGGCAGGTCGAGCATCCGCTGCAGGGCGACCAGGGCATCCCGCTCGGTGTCGGGGTCGACGGTGATCTGGTTGACCACGACGCCCTCGACCAGCGACTCCATCGCCCAGACGAAGTGCGGCAGGTCGATCCGGTTCATCGTCGAGCAGTAGCAGACGTTCTTGTCGAGGAAGACGATCCGCTTGTCGGGGTGGGCGTTGGCCAGTCGCTTCACCAGGTTGAGCTCGGTGCCGATCGCCCACGCCGAGCCGGCCGGGGCCGCCTCGATGGTCTTGATGATGAACTCCGTCGAGCCGACCAGGTCGGCCTTCAGCACGACCTCGTGCTGGCACTCGGGGTGCACCAGGATGTTGATGCCGGGGATGGTCGCGCGCAGCTCGTCGACGACGTCGGGGGAGAACCGGCCGTGCACCGAGCAGTGCCCGCGCCACAGGATCACCTTCGCGTCGCGCAGCTGCTCGGCCGTCAGCCCGCCGTTGGGCTGGAGCGGGTTCCACACCACGCAGTCGTCGAGCGAGTAGCCCAGCTTGAGCACCGCGGTGTTGCGGCCGAGGTGCTGGTCGGGGAAGAACATCACCTTCGCGTCGGGCTTCTGCTGGAACGCCCACTCGAGCGCCACCTCGGCGTTGGACGACGTACACACCACGCCGCCGTTGCGGCCGCAGAACGCCTTGATGTCGGCGCTGGAGTTCATGTAGGTGACCGGTACGACGGACTCCTGGACGCCGGCCGCGGCCATCGCGTCCCAGGCCGCCTCGACCTGGGCGATCCGGGCCATGTCGGCCATCGAGCAGCCGGCGGCGAGGTCGGGCAGGATCACCTTCTGCTCGGGGCTGGTCAGGATGTCGGCGGACTCGGCCATGAAGTGGACGCCGCAGAACACGATGTACTCCGCGTCCGGTCGCGCGGCCGCGTCGCGGGCCAGCTTGAAGGAGTCACCGCTCACGTCCGCGAACTGGATGACCTCGTCGCGCTGGTAGTGGTGGCCGAGCACGAAGACCCGCTCGCCGAGCGCCTCCTTGGCCGCGCGGGCGCGCGCCACCAGGTCCGGGTCGGAGGCTGACGGCAGGTCGCCGGGGCACTCGACGCCGCGCTCGGAGCCCAGGTCGGAACCGCGGCCGAGCGGGAGGAGCGGCAGGTCGACCGTCGTCATAAACGAAATCCTATGCCTCGGGGGAGTACCTCACAGCAGCGCACCATGGTGAACGTACGGCGAGGGAGGTTTCATCCCGCGCAGCCCCAGATAGCCCTCCTGGTGCAGCTCCAGCCGGGCCGCCATCCCGACCTGGATCGCCCACTGGTTGACGGCGGTGAGGTGCGGGACGTGCACCGGCTGGTCCGATGGCGCGTCGGCGAGCCCCGCCCACAGCAGCCGGGCGGCGGTCCGCCGGTTGGAGGCGGCGAGGAGCGGCACGGTGCTGCGTCCGCCGCCCAGGTAGGCGTAGCCCGAACCGGTCGTGGAGTCGGAGACGATCAGCCGCTGGCCGCGGAGCAGGAGCTCGTGGTCCGGGCCGTGGGCCGCGCCCCGGGTCTGCCGGTCGACGGAGTTCATCAGGTCGATGTCGGCGGCCGAGCCCTCGCGCACCTTGTCGATCGTGGGGATCGCGGACCGGTCGACGACCCCGATCAGGAACATCTGCGGATGCATGGCGAACCCCGCGTCGTGGTAGCGGCGTACCGCCTTCGGGTCCGAGGACGCCGAGAGCATCCCGTGCAGGCAGCCGCGGCCGTGCTGCAGCGCCGCGTCGAGCAGCGACTTCCCGATGCCCTGGCCCTGGAGCCCGGGTCGGACGACGTACGTCGCCAGGCACCAGGTCGTATCCCGTACGAAGCTGGTCGCGAACCCGACCAGGCCGGTGTCGTCCTCGGCCACCCAGCAACCGCCGGGGTCGGTGCGCAGGAAGTGCATCGTGCGGTCCACCCACAGCGCGGAACCGCTGTCGCCGCGCCGCACCGGTGCCGGCCAGGACGGGCGGTGCATCCGCAGATCCAGCTCGTGGAAGCCCTCGTCGCTGAGTCGCTCGGCCGCGGCGACGTCCCTGTCGGTCATCGGACGGATGATCAGGCCGGGCACTGGTCCAACCTAGGAGAGGACAGGATGGTCCGCATGCGAGTTCTGGTGGCGCCCGACAAGTTCGCCGGCACCCTCACCGCGGTGGAGGCTGCCGACGCGATCGCCGCGGGCTGGCGGCAGCAGGCGCCGGACGACGAGCTGGACCTCGCTCCCATGGCCGATGGGGGTGCCGGCTTCGTCGACGTCATGCACGCCGCGCTGGGCGGGGAGCTGCTCGCCGTCACGGTCGAGGGTCCGTTCGGCACCCCGACGCCCGCGGCCGTCCTCCACGCCGGCGCCACGGCGTACGTCGAGACCGCGCAGGCGTGCGGCATCCAGCTGACCAAGGGCGAGGGGGCCGAGCTGGCCACCACACGGGGCGTGGGCGAGCTGCTGCTCGCCGCGATCGACACCGGCGCCACCACCGTGGTGCTCGGCCTCGGGGGCAGCGGCACCAACGACGGCGGAGCCGGCCTGCTGGCCGCCCTGGGCGCCACGGCCGATGGACCGCTCGACGTCGGCGTCCACGACCTCGGTGCGGTGACGCAGGTCGACCTCGAGCCGGCGCGGGAGCGGGTCGCCGGAGTACGCCTGGTGGCCGCGACCGACGTCGACGCGCCGCTGACCGGACTCTTCGGGGCGACCAAGACCTACGGCCCGCAGAAGGGCATCGCCGAGGACGAGCTGCCCCGGGTCGACGGCCTCCTCGACGGCTTCGCCCGGGCCACCGACCACTGGGTCTCGCTCGAGCCTGGGGCGGGGGCGGCCGGCGGGCTGGGCTTCGCACTGCTGCTGCTGGGCGCGGACCGATCGCCCGGGATCGAGCTGGTCGCCGAGGCGGTCCGGCTCACCGAGCGGGCCAAGGTGGCCGACCTGGTGCTGACCGGGGAGGGCGCGTTCGACTTCTCCAGCCGCTCCGGCAAGGTGCCCTACGGCGTGGCCAAGATCGCCGAGGAGGCGCTCCGGCCCTGTGTCGCCCTGGCCGGGCAGGTACTGGTCGGCTCCAGGGAGATGCGGGCGCTGGGCATCGAGTCGGCGTACTCCATGGTCGACCTGGCCGGCGAGGCGCGATCGCTCGCCGAGCCGGCCGCCGTGCTCAGCGAGCTGGCGGCACGCGTGGCCCGCACATGGTCGCGCTGACTCGGGGAATAACCCCCGGTATGCGACCATTGAACCGAGCAGGACATCCCCGCACCAACTTGGAGTCACAGACATGACCGAGCAGCTCGAGACCACCGAAGAGCGCCGTACCGATCAGATCAATCTGAGCTCGGTGGCGGCCACGAAGGTGAAGAACCTCCTCGAGCAGGAGGGTCGCGACGACCTGCAGCTGCGCATCTCCGTGCAGCCCGGCGGGTGCAGTGGCCTGCGCTACCAGCTCTTCTTCGACGAGCGCACCCTCGACGGCGACGTGGTCACCGACTTCGACGGCGTGTCCGTCGTGGTCGACCGGATGAGCGTGCCTTACCTCAACGGCGCGCAGATCGACTTCGTCGACTCCATCGAGAAGCAGGGCTTCACGATCGACAACCCCAACGCGACCGGATCCTGCGCCTGCGGCGACAGCTTCCACTGATCGCGGCCGCGACATACAACAGCCCCCGTCATCGACGGGGGCTGTTGCTTTTGGGGGCCGTGGTGTCAGTAGAGGTCTAGCTCCATGGCGTTGGCCAGGCGCTGCGCGGCCTCGCTGATCCGGATCTCCCGCTTCGGCGTCTCGCGCGGAAAGTCCTCGAAGTGGATGCTGGGGGCCGGCTCGGTGGCCGCCTCAGCGGCCCGCGCCAGGCGTCGCTCGAACCCGAGGTTGCGACCTACTGCCTCGCAGTCGGCGCGCATCTCCGCCATGCTCGCCGCGTCGTCGTAGGCGAGGCGGTCCGGGTTGGGCGTCATGGGTTTGACCGTATTGGCTACTACTGCGTATCCCCAGCCGTACCGATCGGTAGTCTTCCGTGCCGTGCCCACACAATCGTCCGGCTCGCTCCTCATCGCCGGCTCCATCGCCACTGACCACCTGATGACGTTCGGCGGCAAGTTCGCCGACTCCCTGGTGGTGGAGCAACTCGACAAGCTCTCGGTCTCGTTCCTCGTGGAGGACCTCGAGATCCGACGTGGCGGCGTCGCCCCCAACATGTGCTTCGGCCTCGGCCGCCTGGGCCTGCGCCCGGTGCTGGTCGGGTCGGCAGGCGAGGACTTCACGGACTACCGGTCCTGGCTCGAGCGGCACAACGTCGACTGCGACTCGGTGCTGATCTCCGAGAGCAAGCACACCGCCCGGTTCGTGTGCACGACCGACTCCACGATGGCGCAGTTCGCGTCGTTCTACCCCGGCGCGATGAGCGAGGCCCGGCTGATCGAGCTCGCGCCGATCGTCGCGCGCGTGGGGGAGCCGACCTACGTGCTGATCGGCGCCGACGACCCCGAGGCGATGAAGCGGCACACCGAGGAGTGCCGGCAGCGGGGCTACCCATTCATCGCCGACTGCTCCCAGCAGCTGGCGTTCAGCGATGGGGACCTGATCCGGGACCTGATCGAAGGCGCGGCGATCCTGTTCTCCAACGAGTACGAGTCGCACATGATCGAGCAGAAGACCGGCTGGTCCGCCGACGAGGTGCTGTCGCGGGTCGGTGTGCAGGTCACGACGCTCGGCAAGAACGGCGTCCGGATCCTGCGCCAGGGCGAGCCCACGATCGAGGTCGCGGCTGCCAAGGACGTCACCGCCGTGGAGCCCACCGGGGTCGGCGATGCGTTCCGGGCCGGCTTCCTGGCCGCACTGAGCTGGGAGCTCGGACTCGAGCGTGCGGCTCAGGTCGGCGGCGCTCTGGCGGCGTACGTCGTCGAGACGGTGGGTACCCAGGAGTACGACTTCACGCCCGGTGAGTTCGTCGCCCGGATCGAGAAGTCCTTCGGCGCCGAGGCCGCTGCCGACGTGGCCGCCCACGTGGCCTAGGGCTCAGGAGAGCCGGCGCACGAGGAACCGGGCGACGCCGTCGCCGGCGGTGTCCTCGCCGACGTACTCCTGCTCGCGCATCCGGCACCACGCGGGTACGTCGTGCCGCGCGGCGGAGTCGTCGGCAACCACGGCGATCACCTCGCCGATCTCGACGTCGGTGATCCGCCGGCCCAGCTCGATGACCGGCATCGGGCACACCTGGCCGCGGCAGTCCAGCTCCAACGAAGGGTCCTCTGGGGTGTTCACAGGTCGTGCTCCGCTCTGATCTCGGCGACCACGTCGGGCAACGCGGCACAGAACTCGTCGACCTCGGCGTCGGTGGTCTCTCGGGTCAGGGACACCCTGACGTTGCCGTGGGTCAGGGCGCCCATTGCGGCCAGCACGTGGCTGGGCTCCAGGGTCGACGCCGTACACGCCGATCCACTGGCGACCCCGTAACCGCGCCGGTCCAGTGCCTGCACGATCTGCTCGCCGTTGACGTAGAGGCAGGAGAACGTCACCAGGTGGGGGAGCCGGTCGACCGGGTCGCCCACCACCTCGGTGTCCGGGACGGCTGCGGCCGCGGCGCGGATGCGTTCGACCATCGCGAACTGGCGAGCGTTGACCTCCGCACGCTCGGAGACCACGGCCTGCAGGGCTGCGGCCGCAGCGAGCGCGGCCGGAATGTTCTCGAAGCCGGTACTCCGCTCGTCCGTGCGGTCATCGGCGGGCAACGGGTTGACCCAACGGGTGCCCTTGCGAACCAGCAGGACGCCGACCCCCGCCGGCCCGCCCCACTTGTGTGCGGACCCCGCGGCAGCGGCCCAACCTTCCGGCAACGGCAGGCGGCCCATCGAGGCGCACGCGTCGACGAAGAGCGGGGCGCCGCCGGAGTGGGCGTCGACCGGCTGAAGGGTGCCGACCTCGTGGTTGGCCGACTGAAGGGCGAGGACGCCGGCATCGGGGAGCGGCCCCTTGATGCGGCCTGCTCGATCCACCGGCACGGACACGGACTCGCCCTGCCACCACTCCAGTGCGTGCAGTACGGCGGAGTGCTCGACCGCCGAGTGCGCCACCCGCTGAGCCTGGCTGGCGCGCAGCATGCCGAGCAGGCCCCGGTGCACGGCGTCGGTGCCCGACGACGCGAACGACACCTCGTCCGCGCGAACCTCGAGAGCCTCCGCGACCGCGGCCCGCGCGTTGTCGAGGATCAGCCGGGCGTTGCGGCCCGGACGGTGCAGGCGCCGGGGGTCGGCGTACCCCTGGTCCAGGGCCGCCAGGAACGCCTCTCGCGCTGCCGGATGCAGCGGCTCGGAGGAGGCCGAGTCGAGGTAGCCCGCCGGATATGTCACAAGCGCAACCTAACCGGTGACCCCATCCCAATGACGGGCCCCGTTTGGGCTAATGTTCGACCTGTCTGTGATCGCCTGAGAGGAAGGCTCGTTCGTGGGTCTGCAACTCCCTGCGCGCGGGGGTTCGGCGCGGCGTACTCGTCGCCTGTCCCTGCTAGCTCTGTCGAGTCTCGGCCTCCTCGTTCTCACGGGTTGCTCCGATGAGGGAGAGCGCTTCGCGATGCCCGAGCCCGCGACCAAGGAGGGCGAGGGCATCCTGTCCCTGTGGCAGGGCGCCTGGATCGCCGCACTGGTCACCGGCGTCGTGGTCTGGGGCCTGATCTTCTATGCCTCGTGGAAGTTCCGGCGGCGGAGCGACGACGAGGTCCCGATCCAGACCCGCTACAACCTGCCGCTCGAGATCTTCTACACGATCTTCCCGATCATCATGGTGATCGTCTTCTTCGCGCACACCGTCAAGGTGCAGAACGACGTGCTCGACGACACCGGCACGCCGGACCACGAGATCATCGTGGTCGGTCAGCAGTGGTCCTGGACCTTCAACTACCCGTACGAGTCCGGTGAGAACGCCTAGGTCTACGAGAGCGGCACCGGCAACATCGTCCCGACGCTGGTGATCCCGATCGGTGAGACCACCGAGTTCAAGCTGGTCTCCGCGGACGTGATCCACGACTTCGGCGTCCCGGGCTTCCTGATGAAGATGGACGTGATGCCCGGTCAGGACAACAGCTTCCGGGTCACTCCCACGACGATCGGCACCTACAAGGGCAAGTGCTACGAGCTCTGCGGTGTCTCGCACTCGCGGATGATCTTCAATGTCGAGGTCGTCTCGCCTGAGGAGTACGAAGCGCACCTCGCTGACCTGGCCGCCACGGGCGACGCCGTCCGACGACCCGCTGATCGGCGGCGAGTTCGTCCGCGAGCAGGTCGGCCTCGACGATCCCACGCACGAGGAGGAGTCCGAGTGACCGCCACCGCCGCGCCCACCACCGACGTCACCGGCCGCAAGCCGCTGGGCCAGCGGATCGTCAAGGTCCTCACCACCACCGACCACAAGGTGATCGGCAACCTCTACCTCGCCACGTCATTCGCCTGGTTCCTGATCGCGGGCCTGATGGCGATGCTGATGCGCTCCGAGCTCGCCTTCCCGGGCAACCAGGTCGTCAACGACGAGCTGTTCAACCAGCTCTTCACGATGCACGGCACGATCATGCTGCTGCTGTTCGCGACGCCGCTGTTCTTCGGCTTCGGCAACGCGGTGATGCCGCTGCAGATCGGCGCGCCCGACGTGGCGTTCCCGCGGCTCAACATGCTGAGCTACTGGCTGTTCCTGTTCGG
This sequence comes from uncultured Actinomycetota bacterium, assembly GCA_963798055.1. Taxonomy (GTDB): domain Bacteria; phylum Actinomycetota; class Actinomycetes; order Propionibacteriales; family Nocardioidaceae; genus Nocardioides. Next base: position 298,128 of record CAWCRX010000022.1, on the reverse strand, counting down.
CGGCATCATCGCCGGCTCCGGGTTCCTGACCCCGCAGGGCGCGGCCGACTTCGGCTGGTTCGCCTACACGCCGCTGTCCGACGCGACCCGCTCGCCGGGAGTCGGCGGCGACCTGTGGGTCATGGGTCTCTGGATGGCCGGTCTCGGCACCATCCTCGGCGCGGTCAACTTCATCACCACGATCATCTGCATGCGCGCACCCGGCATGACGATGTTCCGGATGCCGATCTTCGTGTGGAACACGCTGGTCACCAGCCTGCTGGTGCTGATCGCGTTCCCGGTGCTGGCCGGCGCGCTGCTCTCGCTCGAGGCCGACCGCCAGCTCGGCGCCCACGTGTTCGACACCTCGCACGGCGGCGCGATCCTCTGGCAACACCTGTTCTGGTTCTTCGGCCATCCAGAGGTCTACATCATCGCTCTGCCATTTTTCGGCATCGTGACCGAGATCCTGCCGGTCTTCAGTCGAAAACCGATCTTCGGCTACATCGGCCTGGTCGGCGCGACGCTCGGCATCGCGATCCTCTCGGTGGCGGTCTGGGCGCACCACATGTTCGTGACCGGCGCCGTCAACCTGCCGTTCTTCTCCGGCATGACGTTCCTGATCGCCGTGCCAACAGGCGTCAAGTTCTTCAACTGGATAGGCACGATGTGGGGGGGATCTCTGTCCTTTGACACCCCCATGTTGTGGTCCGTCGGGTTCCTGACGACGTTCCTGTTCGGTGGCCTGACCGGCATCATCCTGGCCTCGCCACCGCTGGACTTCCACGTCTCGGACTCCTACTTCGTGGTCGCGCACTTCCACTACGTCGTGTTCGGCACCGTGGTGTTCGCGATGTTCGCGGGCTTCTACTTCTGGTGGCCGAAGATGACCGGCCGAATGCTCGACGAGCGGCTCGGCAAGGTGCACTTCTGGCTGCTCTTCGTGGGCTTCCACACGACGTTCCTGGTGCAGCACTGGCTGGGTGTCGAGGGCATGCCGCGCCGGATCGTCGACTACCTCCCCGACGACGGCTTCACGACGCTGAACCAGGTGTCCACGATCGGGGCGTTCCTGCTCGGTGCGTCGACGCTGCCGTTCCTCTACAACGTCTACATCTCGCGCAACGCGCCGAAGGTCGAGGTCGACGACCCGTGGGGTTGGGGCCGCTCGCTCGAGTGGGCCACCAGCTGCCCGCCGCCGCGACACAACTTCACCACGCTCCCGCGGATCCGCTCGGAGTCGCCGGCGTTCGACCTGCACCACCCGGAGGTGGCCGCGATCGAGCTCGACGAGAATCCCGCCGCGGCTCAGGGAAAGTTCGCTGACGCGCCGGACATGGAGGGTCGCGACACCCTCGTCGAGGAGCGCATCGAGACCGAGACGGACACCGACACCGAGGGGGATGACCGATGAAGGCCGAGGCCTGGATCTTCGGCTCCTGCACCGTCTTCTTCGTGCTGGTGACCCCGGCGTACTGGTTCGTCACCGACGGCGGCGACACCGGCGCCGACTGGACCGGCACCTCGGCCCTGACCATGACCACCCTGCTGGCGGCCATGATGACGCTCTATCTCGGGTTCCACGCCAAGAAGATGGACCCGCGTCCCGAGGACCGCAAGGACGGCGAGATCGCCGACGGAGCGGGCGAGCTGGGCTTCTTCCCGCCGTACTCGTGGTGGCCGCTGTGGTGCGGCCTGACGCTCGCGGTGATGGTTTTCGGGATCGCGGCGGGCGCGTGGTGGCTGTTCATCATCGGCACCGGTCTGGGCGCCCTGGCGCTCAGCGGGCTGGTTTTCGAGTACTACCGGGGTGAGCACGCTCACTGAGCCACCGTCTGTGACGCTTGCGACGTCAACAGGATGCGGGCTCCTGCCCAGCCAGCAGTTACCCTGGAAATGCGGCCGATAAGGCTGCGCAGCGGATCTTGTGACGTCTCCAGGGAGTTCTTCCATGCCTGTTCGGCCTGCCCGTATTGCCGGTGCGACCGCACTCGCCCTTGCCTGCCTCATGCTCGCTTCGTGCGACGCCGACTCGATGATGTCCGGCGGCTCCGACGAGCCCGGCTCTGGTCCGACGAGACCACCCCGGCGTCGGCTCCGGAGACGGTGGCCGAGCTCGGCACCAATCTCCCCAAGAACAAGCGCTCGGTCCCTGTCGACACCCTCCTCGAGGTGACCGCCCAGGACGCGACGCTGCGCAGCGTCAAGGTCACCTCGGCCGCCGGCGACGTACCCGGCGAGGTCTCCGCCGACGGCTCCACGTGGACCGCGGGCGACCGGCTCGAGCCGGGCACGACGTACACGATGACGACGGTGGCCGATGACGACAACGGCGAAGAGGTCCGCGTCCGCAAGACGTTCACGACGCAGGCGCTGACCCTCGACGAGCAGACCTACCCGTCCGTCGCTCCTCTCGAAGGAGAGACGGTCGGTGTCGGCATGCCGGTGATCGTCACCTTCGACGTGCCGGTGACCGACCGGGCCGAGTTCGAGAAGAACATGACGGTGACCTCGAAGCCCGCCCAGCCGGGCTCCTGGTACTGGCTCAGCGACAACGAGGCGCACTGGCGCCCCAAGGCCTACTGGAAGGCCGGCACCGACGTCAGCGTCGACATCGACGTCAATGGCGTCCGCGCGGGCAACGGGATCTACGGCCAGGAGGACCGCGAGGTCGACTTCGAGATCGGCGACGCGCACATCTACCGAGTCGACATGAAGACGCACCAGATGAGGGTGCTCTCCAACGGCAAGCTGCTGCGCACCATCCCGATCACCACCGGCGAGCAGCCGGCATTCACCACGCGCTCCGGCATCAAGGTGATCATGGAGAAGTTCGACAGCAAGCGGATGAACTCCGAGACCGTCGGCATCACCGGCGCGGACGCCTACGACATCGACAACGTCCAGTGGGCGATGCGGGTCACCAACTCCGGTGAGTTCATCCACGCCGCCCCGTGGTCGGTCGGCAGCCAGGGCTACGCCAACGTCTCCCACGGCTGCACCGGCATGAGCACCGAGAACGCCGGCTGGCTCTACGCCATGAGCGTGCGCGGCGACGTCGTCGAGTACACCGGCACCGACCGCTCCATCGAGCCCGGCAACGGCTACTCCGACTGGAACGTCGACTACTCCGAGTACAAGAAGGGCTCCGCCCTCAGCTGACCCTTGCGCTGACCCGTCGCTAAGTTCGTGACGGGTCAGCGTTTCCACAGCCGCGAAATCTCGTGATACTTCGTGCGGCTGTGCGGGAAGACATCGCGCATGTCGATTGTGCGCCAGCCCAGTGTCCAACAGCGCCTGCACGAACTGGTCCTCCGGATACCCCAGGATCGGCCGTTCTCCGTCAGTGCCGCACGAGCGGTTGGTCTGAGGGCAGAGGACCTGAGGGCGCTCGGTCAGTCAGGAATGTTGGGCCATCCCATCCGGTTCGTCTACTGCGCCGCTCGCTTGAGGAGACGCTGCAGACACGGATCGCGGCGCTGCGATGGTCGTGCCGGAAGACTGCGTCGTCACCGACCGGACGGCCGCGTGGCTGTGGGGAGCCGGGAGCGCCTTGGCCCCGAACGATCACCTGAAGGTGCCGAAGGCTTCGGTGTTCGCTCCACCCGGCCGTCGGCTGCGCAACAACCTGACCGCAAGCGGGGAGCGGATGCTGACTGACCGCGACGTGGTCGAGCTGGGTGGCCTGCTCGTGACGACGTCCCTGCGCACCGCCTGCGACCTGGCTCGCCTGCTGCACCGAGACCAGGCGTGGCGGCGATGGACGGGCTGTCTGCGCTGGGCACGTTCTCGGTCGACGAGTTGAGCGCCGAGCTGGCTCGCTTCAAGGGCTATCGCGGCATCATCCAGGCCCGAGCCTGGCGCCGCTGTCTGATCCGCGCGCCGAGTCGACCGGTGAGAGCGTCTGCGGCTGCGTTGGCTGGATGCCGGTCTGCCACAGCCCGGAGTGCCAGGTCGAGGTCCCAGGTCCGCACGGGTGGCTACTACCTGTCGACATGGGGCTGCCGAGGACGCCGATTCGGCGGCGAGTACGACGGCGAGGAGTTCCACGGAGAGCGCGAAGAGTGAGCATGACGAGCGCAGGCGCCGCGATGGACCGCGGCAGACGTCGACGAACTGGACTATCGTAGGTCGCCCGGACGTCACCGACGTGTTCGGTCGCGATCAGGACATCGAAGCTGTTCGGAGCCGGGCGTAGGCGAACTCGACGCCGTCCACCCGGCGCGATGACGCCAGAAAGCGCCGCTGACCCGTCGCGAACTTAGCGACGGGTCAGCGCGTGTGCGTGCGGTGTCTAGTGGTCGCCGCGGAGGGTTTCACCTTCGACCGCGTGGTGGCCGTCGAACTGGTGGCCGTCGGCGGGTACGCCGTCCATCGCCGCCTGGAGCTCGTGCTCCTCCTCGGCGTGGTGGTGGCCCTCCTCGAGCTCCTCGCGGGTCGGCTTCTGGATGTTGTCGGCGAACCACAGCTTCGACAGCTTCGCCCGGATCGCGTTGAGCTGCCCGTTGGGCGCGGCAACGCCGTTGTCGTCGGCATCGGCCTCGGGGGAGTAGACCTTGTCCCGGTCCCGTGCCGTCAGGGTGTAGGCGCTGGAGTCGCTGATGGGCAGGTGCTTCTCGCTGTAGCCGCCCTCGGGAGACCGCATGATGATGCCGGTCTCGTAGCCGTGCAGGAGCTTCTCCTGGTCGTGACGCTGCAAGGAGATACACCATCGACGGGTGATGATGAACGCGATCAGTGGCGCGAGGAACACCGCGGCTCTGAGGAAGTACGTGATCTGGTTGATGCTCAGATGCAGCGTGATCGCGATGATGTCGTTGCCGCCGGCGGCCCACGACATCGCGTAGAAGGTCATCAGCGAGACCATCACGGCGGTGCGGGTCGGCGCATCGCGCGGGCGCTGCAGCAGGTGATGCTCGCGCTTGTCACCGGTGATCCAGGCCTCGAGGAAAGGCAGCATCGCCAGTACACCGATCATCAGTGGTGGCGCTATCAGGATCGGGAGCATGATGTTCCACGACACCGTGTGACCCCACAGATGCGTCTCCCACGCGGGGATGATGCGAAGCAGCCCGTCGGGCCAGCCCATGTACCAGTCAGGCTGGGAACCGGCCGTGACCTTCGTCGGATCGTAGGGGCCGTACTTCCACACCGGGTTGATGGTGAACAGTGCCCCCATGAGCGCGGTGACACCGAAGACGATGAAGAAGAAGCCGCCCGCCTTGGCCATGTAGACCGGCAGCAGGGGGTAGCCGACGACGTTCTGCTCGGTGCGACCCGGCCCGGGCCACTGGGTGTGCTTGTGGAACACGAGCAGCAGCATGTGGGCGGCGATCAGCGCCAGCAGGAGGCCCGGGATGAGCAGCACGTGCACGATGAAGAATCGCGGGATGATCGCGTCACCCGGGAACTCGCCGCCGAACACCGCCATCGACATGTAGCTGCCGACCACGGGGCTGGCCTTCATGAAGCCGTCCGCGGCCCGGACGCCGGTGCCGGAGAGCAGGTCGTCGGGGAGCGAGTAGCCGGTGAAGCCCTCGATGGTGCCCAGGAGCAGCAGCAGGCAGCCGATCACCCAGTTGAGCTCACGCGGCTTGCGGAACGCGCCCGTGAAGAACACCCGGAGCAGGTGGATCATCATCGCGGCGATGAAGATCATCGCCGACCAGTGGTGCATCTGCCGGATCAGCAGCCCACCGCGCACGTCGAAGGAGATGTCGAGGCTGGACGCGAACGCCTGAGACATGTGTACGCCGCGCATCGGGGCGTAGGAGCCCTCGTAGGTGGTCTCGGCCATGCTCGGGTCGAACCACAGCGTCAGGAACGTGCCGGTGAGCAGCAGGATCACGAAGCTCCACAGCGCGATCTCGCCCAGCATGAACGACCAGTGGTCGGGGAAGACCTTGCGCAGCTGCTTCTTCATCGCGGTGCCGAGGCCGAGCCGCTCGTCGGCCCAGTTGGCGACGATGCCGGCCCGGTTGGGCTTCTCGCCGGTGGCCGGGGTCGTGCTGTTGCTGTCGGCCACCTTGCTGGTGTCAACGGTCAAAGTAGTCACGCTCCCAGAAGCTCGGACCAACCGGTTCCACGAAGTCGCTCGCCGCTACCAGATAGCCCTCGTCGTCCACTTCCAACTGTAGCTGCGGGAGCGGGCGACCGGCTGGGCCGAAGATCACATTGCCGGCGTCGGCGAGGTCGAACGTGGACTGGTGGCAGGGGCACAGCAGGTGATGCGTCTGTCGCTCGTTCAGCGAGATCGGGCAGCCGACGTGGGTGCAGATCTTGGAGTAGGCGACGATGCCGTTGACGTCCCAGTTGTCCCGGCCCTTGGCGGGCTTGATGTCACCGGGCTCCATGCGCAGCAGGATCAGCGCCGCCTTGGACTTCTCCACCTGAAGGTGGTGGCCCTCGACGTCGCCCGGGTCGATGCCGTAGCGCTCGGGGTCGTAGAAGCCGTGCGGCACGCAGTTGACCAGGTCGCCGATCTCGAGGTCCGAGGCCAGGATCGGAGTGCCGATCGTGTCGCGGGCGACCCGCATTTTCGGCAGATCCGTGCCGTCCGTGCGGCCCCAGAGCGTGTGGTAGAACTGGTCGACGTCGTAGCTGCCCGTGTTGAGCTCCTTGAGCACCACGATGGCCGGCAACCCGACCAGCCCGAGTGCTCCGAGCAGTGAGTTGCGCACCAGCGGCCGCCGCGCGATGCCGGACTCCTCGGTGCCGACGGAGAGGCCGGTGAGCGTGACCTCGCGGTCTTCGTCAGGGGAGCGGGCGGTGTGTCGCATCTCCACGATCTCGTGGTCGCCCATCAGCTTGCGGGCCCAGTGGATCACCCCGATGCCGATGCAGAGCAGCGAGAACGCCAGGGTGAGGCCGAGGGTGAGGTTTACCGCCTCGAAGCCGGCGATTGTCTGGTTGTCGTCGACCAGAATGAACGCCACCACGAACAGCACGGCGAACAGGCTGGACGCCCCGAAGAACGCGGCGACCTGTCGCTCGGCGCGCTTCTCGGCAGCCGGGTCGACGTCGGTCGGCCGCCAGGTGTGCTCGGGCAGGCCCGGGTTGGCGATCGGCTCCTCGTCGGGGAGCGCCGGCAGGTTGTCGTCGTGCGCGTCGCTCACGCGTCCACTCCCTTGCTTGGCTGCTTCGTCGAGCGCGTCGAGTGCGAGGCGATCCAGACGGCGAACGCGACGCACAGGCCGATACCGACCAGCCAGCCCCACAGTCCCTCGACCACCGGCCCGAGACCGCCGGATCCCCAGCCGCCGTAGGCGGGCTGTTCGTCGAGTTCGTTGAGGTAGGCGATCACGTCCCGCTTGGCGTCGGGCGGCAGGTTGCCGTTGGAGAAGGTGTCCATCGACTGCGGTCCGGTGAGCATTGCTTCGTAGATGTGCTTGGGGTCGACGCCGCGGATCTTGGGCGCCTGGCCGCCGCGCGGCATCGCGCCGCCGGAGCCCTCGAAGTTGTGGCAGGCGGTGCAGTTGCTCAGGAAGATCTGGCCGCCCCGCACGATGGAGGCCTCGCGCGCCGCGGCCCGCTCCTCGCCCTCGAGACCCTCGCTGTCGAGGTAGGTGTCGAGGTCGTAGTCGATCGGCTCGGGGATCGCCGGACCGGTGCCGAGCGAGGCGACGTACGCCGCCAGCGCGGCCGTCTCCTCCTCGTCGAAGACCGGCGTCTTCCGGGGCGCCTGGGCGCCCGGCTGCTGGAGCGGCATCCGGCCGGTGCTGACCTGGAAGTCGACCGCGGCGGCACCGACGTCGGTCAGCGGGGGACCGAAGTTGTCGCCGTCCTTGGTGAGGATGCCCTCGCCGGTCTGGCCGTGGCAGAAGGAGCAGCTCACCAGGAACAGCTCGCGGCCCTCCTTGATCAGCTCCTCGTTGCTCTCGGACTTGCCGGCCTGAGCTGGCGCGAAGGAGGCGTAGAGGCCGCCGGTGACCAGCAGGCCGAGCAGCAGGACCACGAGTCCGGCGAGAGGACCACGCCGATGCCGCGAGAGTCGACCGGCGGAGCGGTTCAGAAGACGCACATCTTGTCCTTGCGGGTCGAGTAGTCGGCTACTTGATCAGGTAGATGGTCGCGAACAAGCCGATCCACACCACGTCGACGAAGTGCCAGTAGTAGGACACGACGATGGCGCTGACGGCCTGCTCGTGGGTGAACTTGCGCGCGATATAGGTGCGGCCCAGCACGAACAGGAACGCGATCAGGCCGCCGGTCACGTGGATGCCGTGGAATCCGGTGGTGAGGTAGAACATCGTGCCGTAGGCAGACGCCGGGATCGTGACGCCCTCGTGGATCAGCTCGGCGTACTCAAGCGCCTGGCCGCCGATGAAGATGGCGCCCATGATGTAGGTCAGGATGAACCACTCGCGCAGGCCCCAGCCGCCCACGTTGAGCACCGATCCCTTGCGACCCACCTGGCCGCGCTCCGCGGCGAACACGCCCATCTGGCAGGTCAGCGACGACAGCACCAGGATCGTGGTGTTGACCGCGGCGAACGGGACGTTGAGCAGCTCGGTGTTCTGGAGCCACAGATCTTCGCTCACCGAGCGGATCGTGAAGTACGCCGCGAACAGGGCCGCGAAGAACATCAGCTCACTGGACAGCCAGATGATGGTCCCGACCGCGACCATGCTCGGACGGTCGTGGTGCCCGTGGAGGCGGGAGGCCGGGATGGTTGCTGTGGTCGCCACGGGCGTCATTATGTCGTGAGACGTCCCTGAGGGCACCCCGACCCCCCAGCATGGGCAGTCATAAAGTTCACACACGTGTCCGGAGGCCCGATTTTCATCGCCGTGAGCGCCGTAGACCGCGCTCCCGGAGCCGTCCCTCGGCGAGTTCTTCGGGCAGTGGCAACTGGCGCCGCTCCCGCTGGTCGTGACCGTGTGGGCGACCGGCCTCTACCTCATCGGTGTACGCAAGCTGCGCCGCCGCGGAGACGACTGGCCGGTCGGGCGGACGCTGGCGTTCGTCGCCCTAGGGATGGGGTCGTTCTACGTCGCCACGTCGTCCGGTCTGGCGGCGTACGACACGGCTCTGCTGAGCGTCCACATGGTCCAGCACATGGTGCTCTCGATGGTGGTGCCGCTGGCGCTCGCGCTGGGCGCTCCGGTGACGCTGGCGCTGCGCACCCTGCCTGCGTCCCCACGGCGCTGGCTGCTCCGCCTCCTGCACTCGCGGCTGGCGAAGGTGCTGTCGTTCCCGCCCCTGGCGTTCCTCTTGTACGTCGTGTCGCCCTGGGCGCTCTACTTCTCCGGGTGGTACGACGCCTCGCTCGAGTCGGCGTACGTCCACGAGCTGATGCACGTGCACCTGGTCCTGGTCGGGTCGCTGTTCTTCTGGCCCCTGGTGGGCGTCGATCCGCTCCCGGGCCGGGTGGGCTATCCGTTCCGGGTCCTGCTGACGGCGCTGACGCTGCCGTTCCACGCCTTCCTCGGCGTCACGATCATGGGTCAGAAGACGCTGCTCGGCGGCGACTGGTACCCCTCGCTGCACGACGGGCCGATGGGCGCCTGGCTGCCCGACCCCGCGGACGACCAGAACCTCGCCGGCGGGATCCTGTGGGGTGCCGGCGACCTGGTCGGCCTGACCTTCTTCGTGGTGCTGTTCGTCCAGTGGGTCCGCTCGTCGATGAGCGAGGCCCGCCGCGAGGACCGGCGGCTCGACCTGCTCGAGGCCCGCGAGCGGGCGGCCGAGGAACGCCACCGGTAGCATCGCGCGGGTGAGCGACTCGAAGCCCCTGAAGGTGCTCGTCTACAGCGACGACGTCACCGTGCGCCAGCAGGTGATCCTCGCGCTGGGGCGGCGTCCCCACCCCGACCTGCCCGAGGTGACGTACGTCGAGGTCGCCACCGAGCCGGTCGTCATCACCAACATGGACGCCGGGGGGATCGACCTGGCCATCCTCGACGGCGAGGCGGTCCCGGCGGGCGGCATGGGCATCGCCAAGCAGCTCAAGGACGAGATCTACCGCTGCCCGCCGATCGTGGTGCTGACCGGTCGGCCGCAGGACGCCTGGCTGGCCACCTGGTCGCGGGCCGAGGCCGCCGTACCCCACCCGCTCGACCCGATCCAGCTCTCGGAGGCCGTGGTCTCCCTGCTCAGGTCGCGCGTTCCTGCGCGATCCGGCGGTTGAGCGTCCACAGCTGGCCCGACGTGCTCGGGTCGCTCGTCGCCGGCACCGACCTCACCGCCGAGCAGACCGCGTGGGCGATGGGCGAGATCCTCTCCGGAGAGGCGACGCCGTCGCAGATCTCCGGTTTCGCGGTGGCGCTGCGCGCCAAGGGCGAGACGATCGACGAGCTGACCGGCCTGGTCGAGGCGATGTACGCCGTCTCGACGCCGATCGAGGTGCCCGGCCGGGTGCTCGACGTCGTCGGCACCGGCGGCGACCGGTCGATGTCGGTCAACATCTCGACGATGGCCGCCATCGTCGCCGCCGGCGCTGGGCCGAGGGTGGTCAAGCACGGCAACCGCTCCGCTTCGTCGAAGGCCGGCTCCGCCGACGTGCTCGAGGCACTCGGCATCCGGCTGGACCTATCCGCCGACCGGGTCTCCGCGGTCGCGGTCGAGGCCGGCATCACCTTCTGCTTCGCCGCTGCGTTTCACCCCGCCCTCCGGCATGCGGCGGTGCCGCGCCGCGAGCTCGGCATCGGCACCACGTTCAACTTCCTCGGGCCGCTGGCCAACCCGGTCAAGCCCGCCGCGCAGGCGATCGGCTGCGCCGACATCCGGATGGCCCCGGTGATGGCCGGTGTGTTCGCGCGCCGCGGGGTCGACGCCTGGGTGTTCCGCGGCGACGACGGCCTCGACGAGCTCACGATCACCGGCACCTCGTCGTTGTGGGTGGCCCACCAGGGTGAGGTGACGACGGCGACCATCGATCCCCGGGAGTTCGGGATCGAGCTGGCGCCCGTCGACGCGCTGCGGGGCGGCGACGTGGAGCACAACGCCGACGTCGTACGCCGGCTGCTCGCGGGGGAGACCGGCCCGGTGCGGGACGCCGTACTCCTCAACGCGGGGGCGGCGCTCGCCGTGCACGACGCACCGGGAACGCCCGTGCCCGAGGCGCTGGCTGCCGGGATCGCGAAGGCCACCGACGCCGTCGACTCCGGCGCCGCGGGCGCGACGCTCGAGCGCTGGATCGCCGCGGCTAGCGCTGGTTGAGGTGCGAGCGCAGCGAGCCTCGAAACCACTGTCTCGTCACAGCTCCAGTACGTAGTGGTCCCCGGACCGGGCGAACCCGACCTTCGGGTAGTAGGGGTCGACCATGCCCGGCGGCGTGACCACCCGGCGGAAGCCGCGCTCACGAAGGACTCCGCTGCGACGCCATACGAACTCACCCGGGGCGAAGTCGCGGTACCTCGGAGTGACGTAGTCGAGCTGCACATGCGCGACGTCGCCCTCGCACCGCAGCAGCACCACGCCCACCGTCTCGTCGCCCTTGACCACCACGAACGCGTGGCTCTCGGACCGACTCGGCTGCCAGTCGAGGTCGGGCTGGAACCGGGCGATGTCGTCGCGATGGTTGTTGAGGATGTGCTGGAGGTACTTGCTCTCCGGGCGTACCTCGATCACCTCGAAGATCAGTTCGTCGTGCTTCTGGCGCAGGAGCTGGAAGATCTTGACCGTGTTGATCAGAGCCAGCACGCCGTTCATCGCGACCAGCGGCCACACCTCGATGACCACGTTGAACACCAGCAGGATCGTTGAGGCGACCAGGTTGAGCGCGCGCAGCCGCAGCAGACGGGTCTGCAGGATCGAGTAGACGAGCAGGGCGCTGCCGCTCCAGCCGAGTACGTCGTTCCAGTGGTCGCCGAGCCAGTTCACATGCGGACGCTAGCGCGTGCCGGCTCAGTGAGCAGTTGTGCGGTCGTGCAGCTCCGCCTCGAGCAGCGCCTGCTTGCGGGCGAGCTCGACCGTGCGGTCGCGGAGCTCGGTGAGCCGCAGGTTCTGGGCGATGGTGACGAACAGGAAGGTCACGCACAAGGCGTAGACGATCAGGTCGGTGCCTCGCCCGACGCCCACGGCGTTGGCGACCGCCGTCACGGCGCCGGGGAAGATCACACCGAGGACGCCGAGCAAGATCGCACCGAGCGCGAGCGACCGCCGCAGGAGCAGCCCCAGCGCGCTCGGTCGTCCGTGCAGCAGCAGGTACGCCGCGGCGGTGAGTCCGGCGACCAGCAGCAGCTTGATGATCACGACGCGGCCCGGAGCCGGTTCAGGGCGAGGTCGTAGACGATGTTGAGCGCGTTGTAGCCGCGCTGACCCTTGGCCCGGGAGTACTCCGTGTAGGTCACGGTCGTCGGGTGCTCGACGTAGGTCCAGCCCTCGCGGGCGATCACGCTGAGCACCTCGCTGGCGTGGGACATCCCGTGCAGCCGGAAGCCCAGTCGCTCCGCGGCGTCGCGGCGGAAGACCCGAAGCCCGTTGTGCGCGTCGGTGAGCTTCATGCCGGTCGTGGCACGCGTGAACGTCACCGCCATCTTGAGCAGTGCGCGTCGGTGTCCGCTCGCCCCGCTGCATGTCGCCGAGGAACCGGGACCCGAGCACTACCTGAACGCCGAGCTTCCCCGCGGTCGCCACCATCGACGCGGCGTCGGCGACCGAGTGCTGGCCGTCGGCGTCGAACGTCACGACGTACTCGGTCGCGGGGTTGCTCAGCGCCCGTCGGAGCCCGGTCTCGAGGGCCGCTCCCTGGCCCAGGTTGACCGGGTGCCGGACGACTTCGGCTCCGGCAGCGCGGGCGAGTGCTCCCGACTCGTCCGCGCTGCCGTCGTCGACGCAAACGACGCGTCCGAACCGCTCCCTCACGGTTCGGACGACATCCCCGATCACGGCGGCCTCATTGAACATCGGGATCACCACACAGGCACGCGCGAGCACCGGGTCGTGCTCCTTCGTGTTCTGCGGGTTCACGCGACACCTCGTCAAGTTGGCAGGATCGGTAGCTGCAAACTAGGACGCTCCGGACCCGAACGGGAGGCCTCCCGGCGAGGTGTGACCGGGAGATGTGCGGCGTAGTCATTTCGGACTAGGCCCGACTCACCGATCGTCCGAATGTGCGGCCCGGTCCGCTCAACGACCCCAAGTCCAGGCGTCGACGCGTCTAGCGTGAGGGAGTGCGGAAAGCTGTCCGGGGGCCGGCCCTCGTCGTCGTGGGGATGCATGCTGCTTCAGGCGGCCTGGATCCTCACCGTGCCGCCGTTCCGGGGCAGTGACGAGTTCGACCACGCGTTCAGGGCCGCGGCCGTGGCTCGGGGCCAATGGGTCGCCGGCGACGTGGCCGAGGACGGACGCGGACAGCTGGTCGTCGTCCCTGGGTCGATCGTCGAGGCCGCGCACGCCCAATGCGAGGCCCGGGACTACACCGGCCCCGACAACTGCTCGCCGGTCAGTGAGCTCCCCGGCGGTGAGGTCGAGGTCGCGTCCGCCGCGTCGTCGTACCACCCCGCGTTCTACTGGGTGGTCGGAACCGTGGCGCTCCCGTTCGAAGGAGCCGGGGCGTTGTACGCCATGCGAATCGCGACCGCCCTGCTGTCCCTGATGTTCGTCGCCCTGGCGGTGTGGGCGGTCGCCAAGCTCCCGGGTCGATGGCCGATGGCCGGCCTGGTCCTGGCGACCACGCCGGTGTTCGCTCTACTCGACGACGGTGGCCGCACCGAACGGTGTCGAGATGAGTGCCGGCCTCGCGCTGTGGGGCACGTTGCTCGCCCTCATCGACGGTCGGGATAAGCGGACCGAGACTCGGTTGCTCTGGGCAGCGATCATCAGCGCCGTGGTGCTCGGGACGCTTCGACTCCTGGGCCCGGTGTTCATCCTCATGATCGTCGTGACGGTTGCGTCGCTGGACTGGGGCGCCGTACGTGACGTGATCAGTCGGCAGCGCCGCTCGGTCCTCATCGGTTGCTCTGCGGTGGCGATGAGCGTCGCCGGACAAGCACTGTGGATGTTCGACGCGGTCGCCCAAGAGGTCACGAGCGAGGGAACCGAGAACCCGACCACGTTCAACGGCGTGAACATCATCGTCTGGCCGCTGCAGACCATTGCCGCCTTCCCGCTGCGCAACCAGGCCGGGGCGGCCGTCATCTACCCCGTGGTGCTGATCCTTGTGGTCGCCATGCTGGTCGCTGCGTGGCGACGCGGCTCGCCACGTGCGCGGCTCGTGACGATGGTGTCGCTGGCGGTGACGCTGGTCTTCCCGTTCGTCTTCACGCTGGCGACGCTCGAGTCGATCGGCAACATCTGGCAGGGCCGCTACGTGCTCCCTTACGGCGTCGGGTTCCTGTTGCTAGCCGGCTACGCCTTGGGCAGCCTCCGCACCGAAGCCGGTCCGCCGCCTCGCGTCATCGGTCCGGCGGCGGCGTTCTACGCGCTGGGCGTGGCGGCCTGCCTGATCAAGGTGCGGCACGACGAGATCACTAGCAACGTCGCGTCCTCCGAGGATTCGGCTTGGCACGTTCCTTCGCCACTGTTGCTTGCCGCCCTTGTCGGCGTCGCGTTCGCCTTGTTCGCGTTCGCCCTGACGACCGCGCGCTCACGGTTGCCGGAAGAGGCGTCGGCTCCTCACCACGAGGCCCATGCCCAATGGTGAGTAGTCCGTCGTTGGCACCAACTGGTGGCGACTCGCTCGTGAGGGTGCGCAAGGTTGCCCGGGCTCCCGCGCTCGTAGTGCTCGGGGTGCTGCTGCTTCAAGCGGCCTGGATCTTCACGATGCCCCCGTTCAGAGGGCTCGACGAGATTGACCATGCCTACCGCGCGGCTGGCGTAGCTGGTGGTCAGTGGCAAGCCTCCGAGCCGGCTGAGGCCGGGCGCGGCAACCTCGTGGAGGTGCCGGCGTCGCTGGTCAACGCCGCTCACGATCAATGCGAACTGCAGGGTTACCCGGGGCATGACAACTGCACCGCGGTCCGGAGCACGGGTGACGGGAAGGTCCTCGTCGCCTCTGCCGCAGCGGCTTACCCTCCGGCGTTCTATTGGATTGTCGGCACCGCCGCGAGGCCTTTCGAGGGAGCTGGGGCTCTCTACGCCATGCGCGTTGCGACCGCAGCGTTGTGCTTGATCTTCATCGCCTTGGGTGCTTGGGCGCTAAGCCTGTTGCCAACACGCTGGCCACTGGTCGGGCTGGTCATCGCGGTGACCCCAGTCATGGCGTATTCGACCGCCATCGTGGCGCCCAACGGTGTCGAGATGGCAGCCGGCATCGCCTTGTGGTCGTCGCTTCTCGCCATGGGTGACCGTGACTCCCGGCCGTCCATCGGGTTGCTGTGGTGTGCCATCGCGTCTGCGGTGGTCTTGAGCTCGTTGCGCATGCTGGGACCGCTCTTCGTCGTGATGATCGTCGCCACCATGGCCCTGCTCAAGTGGCGTTCATTGTGGGGAGTTGTCCGAGCCCGCCCACGCACTGTCGCCGTTGGCGCCGTACTGGTTCTGGCAAGCACGGTGGTGCAGGCAGCGTGGATGTATGACACAGCCATCAGCGACCTGTCATCAGAACTCCCCGCCAACCCGACCGCCTTCAGCTGGGTGAACGCCATCGTGTGGCCCTTGCAAGCGATTGCAGCGTTTCCTTCTCAGGGGCAGTCGGGTGCCCTGGTCGTCTACCCGGTGGTGCTGCTGATCTTCGGCGCTCTCGTCAGTTACGCGTGGCGCCTCAGTCCGAGAGGCGAGCGTCGCGCCATCGTCGCGTCACTGGTGGCGTCCTATTGGCTCCCCTTTGTTGTCACGTTGCTGACTCTTGGCAGCATCGGGTCCATCTGGCAGGGGCGTTACGGCCTCCCGTACTCGGTCGGGATCGCCTTGGTCTCCGCGTGGGTGATCTCGCAGCGATCCCCATTGACTCTGGTTCCGAAGCGCCTGCTGATTCCGTTCGCGGTCGCCTACGGTGTGGCAGTCAGTGCATGCCTCATCAAGATCCGGATGAAGGAGATGAAGGAGAGCCTGGCATCCAGCGACGATTCGGCGTGGCTGGCCCCGTCACCACTGGTGATCGTTCTGATGGTCTCGCTCGCCACCCTGCTCTTCGTCCTTGCCGCTTGGCAGAGATCGGCCTCGGGTGTCCGCCAACGGCAAGGTGCGGAACGACGAAGTGACCGACTGAAACGAGCCGTGTGATGCCCGGGCCGACAGTGTCCGTGCTGATGTCGGTCTACGCCGGAACACCCGCGCAGCACCTGGACGCCGCGCTCGGCTCCGTTGTTGGCCAGACCCGACGGGCCGACGAGATCGTGCTCGTCGTTGACGGCCCGGTCTCCAGCGAGCACGAGGCCGCCTTGGCCAAATATGGCGGCGCTATCAAGCGGGTCGACCTGCCTCACAACGTCGGCCTCGGTCGTGCCCTGGATGCAGGCATGGCTGCCTGTTCCGGCGACTGGATCGCCCGAGCGGACGCCGACGACGTCAACCGAGCCGATCGGCTAGAACATCAGCTTGCCGTCCTCGAGCGGACCGGCGCGGATGTGTGCTCCGCGAGCATGCAGGAGGTGGACGGTCCGTCGATGCAGCCCGTCGGCGTACGTCGAAGCCCAAGCACCCACGACGAGTTCGCGCGGCGGATGCGGATGACGAACCCGGTCAACCACCCGGCCGTCATGTTCCGTCGCGAGGCCGCGGCGAGCGCCGGCGGATATCGTCACCTGCCGCTCCTCGAGGACTACGACCTCTGGGCTCGGATGCTGCGCGATGGAGCGCGATTCGTAGGCGTCGACGAACCGCTCGTCACCTACCGGATCGACGGAATGCTGGACCGCCGCGCGGATCCCTCGCTCGCTGCATCGGAGCGAGAACTGCGCCAGAACCTTCGTGACTACAAACTGATCGGCTGGCCCGCGGCGCTTCGAAACTCGATGCTGCGCGGTGCGTACCGGAACCTGCCAGCCGGCCTTCGCGCTCGCGCATACGCCGTGCTGTTCCGGAGCCGCGACGACGAGGGAGGGGGTCGCGAGGCCTTGCGCGGAGCGGGCAAGCTGACCATGGCCGGTGTTGCTGCCGCCGGATTGGGATGGATCACCCTGCTGTTGGTCGCACGGTGGGACACCCCAGCGACCTACGCGGCCTTCGCTGTCATCTGGGCGGTGTACTACGCGCTGGCCGGAGCGCTTGCGGGTCTCCAGCAGGAGGTCACGCGTTCGGTCGTTCGTGCCCAGGCGGAGGTCGAGCGCACAGTCGAGGCGTCCGAACCGAGGCAGAAGCAAGGATCGAGCCTTCTCGGATCCACCTTGGTGTTCGGCGCGTCCACGGCGATCCTCGTCACGGTCACGTATCCATGGTGGCGCGGGACACTCGACGAAGGGTGGGCGCTACTGGTCCCTCTGACGTTGGGCACTCTTACGCTGACGGCGCTGATCCTCGTGCTTGGCGTCCTGGCTGCCCAGGAGCGCTGGGGCATCGCTGCGTTGCTGCTGATGGCCGATGCGATCGTGCGGCTGGTCTGCACTGGCCTCGTGGCTCTGCTCGATGGATCTCTCTTTTGGTACCTCACTGCCATCGTCAGCGGAAGCATCGTCTGGGTACCCCTTCTTTTGTCGCGAGGGCATCGCACTCGGGAGCTTGTGATCAGACACCGCGATCCGCGACTGCTAGTTCGGGCATCGGCTGCGATAGTCGCGACGGCGGGCGCATCTCTGTTGATTGCGGGGATGCCTTGGTTGTTTGCCATGACCTCGCGAGCGGGGCAAGGCGATCTGAGCCCGGGCATCCTGGCGGCGCTCATCCTCTTCAGGTCTCCAGTTCTCGTGGTGGCACAAGGGTTCAGACCTGTCGTACTCCGCCAGCTCGTCTCTGAGGGAGCCGATGTAGGAGGGCACGTACGCCGGGCCTTTGTGGGCTACGGCGTGGCAGCTGCAGTGGCGGCGTTGCTCGCGTGGGGCATGGGCCCTGCCGTGCTGCGGCTGACCTTCGGGGACAGCTTTGACGTTTCAGCGGTTGAGGCGTCTGTTCTCGCCCTGAGCGCGGTGCTACTGGCCCTGGCCGCTCATCTCACCGTCGCACTGGTCGCGATAGTTCGTCATCGGAGGGGCAGCGAGGGATGGCTGGCAGCGGTAGTGGCAACGTTGCTGATATTGCTGTTGCCGATCGATGGGTCCGATCGGTTGCTGTGGGCCGCACTGGTCGGCCCGACCGTGGGTTTGGTCTACCTGACCATCGCCTTGGCCACGACGATGAGGCGAGGAGGTCGGGAGGCCTGATGGATCGACCCGAGTACGACAACTACTCCGACATGTCCGAGTCGCGGGGGCCGTTGGCGGAGCAGTTCGCAGCGCAGGTGTTGGCGACGACGGCTCCGTGGTTACGCCATCCGGCCGGCGAGCCGGACGTCCTGACCTCGGAAGCGGCTACGGCGACACAAGCATCGCGCTGAGTCGGCTTTGCGGTCGGTGGCGGATGTGAACCGGCACGACTGCTCCACGAGAGCGCAGAGAAGACCTTGCTGGCTCAGCCACACGGCGTCCTCTCGTTTCGGAACGCTCGCGTGGAGGACCTCGACTACGAGGAGCGCTTCGACCTCGTCGTCCTTGACAACGTCTACGAACACCTCCCGACCAGCGGCGTGCCCTTACGGCTATCCACCGCGCTCTCAAGCCGGGTGGTGTCATGTACCTGCTCACGCCCAACAAGTTGTGGCCGATCGAAGCCCACTATCGGCTTCCTGGCCTCGCGTGGCTTCCGTTGAGCCTTGCCGATCGATACCTGCGAATCACAGGCCGTGGCACTTCCTACGAGGACGCGTCGTACGCACCGACGTACTGGAATTGGGAGCCGCGCTCCGACAGCACGACTGGCCTTCGACTTTGTCCTGCCTGGAGACCGAACCGCGACCGTCGCTGGCAGCCCTTTGCACTACCGCGCCGGGATGGCCGGCACTGGAACGGGTCCCGTCCCTGTGGTGCATCTCCAAAGCGCTTCTGGTTGTCGCCTGGAAGCCGCAAACGAACTAGTCGAGTCCCAGCGAGAACGCCGACTCCAGGTCGTGCCGCGAGTAGGCGCGGAACGCGATGTGGGTCTCGGTCTCGAGGACCCCGTCGATCTTGTTGAGCTTGTCGGCCACCACCGCAGCGACGTCGTCGTGGTCGCGCACCCGCACCATCGCGATCAGGTCGATCTGCCCGGTGACCGAGTAGACCTCGCTGATCCCGTCGAGCGCGGCGATCGCCTCGGCGACCTCCGGGATCCGGGCGACGTCGGCGTTGACGAACACGATGGCGGTGATCATGGGGCTGAGCGTAGTAGGGCAGGCACGGGGGTGAGGACCCGTTCGGTCTGCTCCGGCGTGGCCGCGCGGGCGACGTCGAGGTAGCGGGTGGCGCCGTTGACCGGGCAGGTCCACTCGCCGTCGATCTCGATCAGCCGGATCGAGGGCGACTCGAGCCAGCGGAGGATGCGCTCGCTCTCCTCGGCCGTGGCCGCCGGCAACGGGCCGGGGCTGGGCCTCACCGTCTCGGCGGTGGCTCGCAGCTCGGTCACGAACAGGTGAGCGTCGGCGCCGGGCGGAATCACCCCGGCCGCCGCCAGTCGGCCGTAGCGGATCACATGGACCGCCCAGCGGCCGTTGTCCTCGCGCCGGGCGGCCACCACCTCGGGACAACGGGTCAGCGAGGTGAGTCGCTGGGTCCGGGCGGCTGCCCGGACGAACGCGGCCAGCCGGTCGCGGTGGACGCCGGCCTCCTCGAACCGCTCGTCGGCGGCCAGCGTCGCCATCCGGGCGTTGATCGCGTCGACCACGTCGTCGGGATGCCGCAGCAGCGTCTCGCGGAGCTGGCGGACCACGGCGGCGTACGTGTGGGCGTCGACGCTGCCGTCGCAGGGCGACAGGCAGCGGCCCATCTCCGCGAGGACGCAGGGCGAGCGCGAGGGCCGGAGGCCGAACCGGTCGGAGCACTGCCGGACCGGAAACGTGTCGTGGATGGCCGCCAGGCACTTCTCGGCGACCTTGCGGGACGCGAACGGGCCGAGGTAGTCGGCGTCGTCGTCGAGCACCTTCTTGACCAGCGACAGCCGGGGCCATGGCTCGCGGGTCAGCTTGACGAACGTGACCTTCTCGGGGAACCGCGAGCGCCGGTTGTAGCTGGGCTTGTGCTCGGCGATCAGGCGCAGCTCGCGGACCTCGGCCTCCAACGGCGTCGCGCACTCGATGCCGGTGACGGTGCTCGCCAGGCGCACCATCTCGCCGATCCGCGATCGCGACTCCGACGCGGTGAAGTAGGAGCGCACCCGCTTGCGCAGGTCGCGCGAGGTGCCGATGTAGAGGACCCGGGACCGGTCGTCCTTGAACAGGTAGACGCCGGGGGAGTGCGGCAGCCCGTCGGCCAGGTGTCGCTTGCGTCGCTGCGCCGCGCTGACCCGGGACGAGAAGGTCTGCAGCTCCTCGAGGGTGTGGACGCCGAGGCTGCCGAGCCGTTCCATCAGGCCGTGGAGGACGTCGACCGTCGCCCGCGCGTCGGCCAGAGCGCGGTGGTTGGGGGTCGTCGAGGAGTGGAAGGCGCGAGCCAGCGACGAGAGCTTGCAGTTGGGGGCGTCGTCGCGGGTGATCACCCGGCGCGCCACCTTGGCGGTGTCGACCACCTCGAACGCGGGCCAGGGCCGCTCCTGGAGCGTGGCGAAGTGCTTGAGGAAGCCCACGTCGAACGGCGCGTTGTGTGCCACCAGCACGCACCCTGCGGCGAACTCCAGGAACGCGGGCAGCGTGGACTCGATGGGTGGAGCGTCGGCAACCATGGAGTTGCTGATGCCGGTGAGCACCGCGATGAAGGCCGGGATCTCGGTGTGCGGGTTGACCAGGGTCTGGAACTCGCCCAGGACCTCGCCGCCGCGGACCTTGACCGCGCCGATCTCGGTGATCATGCAGCCCTGCTGGGGTGAGCCGCCGGTGGTCTCGAGGTCGACGACGCAGAACGTGATGTCACGCAGCGGGCGGCCGATCTCATCGAAGCTGCGCTGCGACTCCCATCGCGACGCGGCTCGGGCCGCCATGCTCATGTCCCGCACGGTAGGTGGCCGCGCCGACAGGTCGGCGGAGGCACGCCTAGGCTGTCGCCCCGTGACTGCTTCCCTGCCCGACGAGACCCAGCGCTGGCGATGCGCCGGATGCGGCAACCTGACCAGGTTCGACGTGACCCGGTCTCGGCGGACGACGGAGTACTGGCACTTCGACCTGGCCGGCGATCACCGGGTCGAGGAGACCGAGGTCCGCGAGCAGTCGGTCGACGAGGTGAAGTGCCGCTGGTGCGATCGCACCGACGCCATCGAGCTGGTGTCGCGGGTGGACGCCCCTTTCCTGTCTCGCGCTCGATACGGGTCGCGGGTCGGGGGCCACGACATAGGTATGCACCTGGAGCCCGCTCGCGGAGGATCCGGCGGCGGACTGACCACTTGCGGCGGATTAGCGCCGCGGGGTTTCGAGGCTCGTCGCTGACGCTCGCTCGTACACCTCAACCACCGTGAGTGTCGTGCGTGCTCCTGCACCTCAACAACCGTGAGTGTCGGTGGTCGCTGTCAGCATCATTGGCATGACGACGAGGATCGACTGCGACACCTGTGTGGTCCGCGGTCTCGCGTGCCACGACTGCGTGGTGACCGTGCTGCTGGGACCACCCCCTGAGCTCACCATCGACGACGACGAGCGCCGCGCGCTGGACGTGCTGGCCGACTCGGGGCTGGTGCCGCCGCTGCGTCTGGTCGAACCGGTCGCGGGGCCAGAGGTGGAGTCGGCCTGACGTTTCTTTACTTTGCGATGGCCGATCGGAGGTTTGGCGAGGCTCCCGACTCCTACTAGGGTGGCGGCTCAGGTGTCCGTGAGAGTGGATCGTCGGGATCCGCGCGGACACCGCGCTGAGTCCGTGCGCCGCTCCGGTGGCCGCGGATCCGGGGAACCACCGCAGTTCTGGGGTGAATCCCTCGCAAGGCGCGGCCAGCAGGGACAACGGTCGTGAGGAGCGGGGGTAGGGCAGGTCGTGCCCGAACCCGTCAGCTCACCCGGTAGGCGTACGACATGCAAGGGAGACCGCCCGCTCGTGTTCAACGGTCGGAAGCGACTCATCACTGCACTTTCAGGCTTCGCGCTCGCCGCGACCATCGGCTTCATTCCGTCGACTCCGGCTCAGGCCGAGCCCGATATCGACGACGTACAGGCCCGGGTCGACAAGCTCTACCACGAGGCCGAGCAGGCTTCGGAGCGCTACAACGACGCCAAGCTCGACCTCGCGCGGCTGCACCAGGACCTGGAGTCCCTGCAGTCGGACCAGTCCCGCCAGGGTGACCAGGTCGACAAGGTTCGCAACGAGGTCCAGAACGCCATCCTGCGGCGCTACCAAGGCCAGAACCTCTCTGCCGCGGGCCAGATGCTGCTCTCCAAGGACTCCGGCGCGTTCCTGTCGCAGATCTCGACCATGTCCGCCGTGGGCCACCTGCAGGACCGGGTCTTCAACGACTTCGCCGCCGAGCTCGAGGCACTCGACATCCGTAGCGACGCGACCCAGAACCGGCTCGACCAGGTCGCCGACCTCGAGAAGCAGCTCAAGGACGAGAAGTCCACGATCGACGACAAGCTCGCCGAGGCCGAGTCTCTGCTCGATCGCCTCAAGGCAGAAGAGCGCGAGGAGATCCTCTCCCGCGGCAGCACCCGGCTGCCGTCCGACGTTCCCGCCTCCGGACGCGCCGCAGCCGCGATCCAGTACGCCATGGCCCAGGTCGGCGACGCCTACTCCTACGGTGCTGCCGGGCCGAGCGCCTTCGACTGCTCGGGTCTCACGATGATGGCCTGGGCCCAGGCCGGCGTCGCCCTGCCGCACTCGTCGAGCGCGCAGTACGGCTCCGGCCCCCACGTGGCCGCCGGCGACCTCCAGCCGGGCGACCTCGTCTTCTACTACAGCCCGATCAGCCACGTCGGCATGTACATCGGCAACGGGATGATCGTCCACGCGGCCAACCCGGGCGCGGGTGTGCGCGTGGCCGGCCTCTACTCCATGCCGTACGTCGGCGCGGTCCGCCCTGGCTGACCAGTCACCCGGCCGCCCGCGATGGTGGGTGGTCGGACTTGCGCTGTGCCTGCTGGTCGCGGCCGGGCTGGTCACCTGGTCCCTCGTCGACTCCGACCCCTACGTCGCCCCGCGTCCGCCCGGCCGAGAGGACCCGGTCGACGCCGATGGAGCCTCCGCCACCCTCGACGCACTGCGTCGCGCGGTGCAGCGGAGCGACCGCGACGGCGCGTCATCGCTGGCGCCGGCGGGCGACGCCGCGACCGCCCGGCTGCTGTCGGCGATCGTCGCGAACGCAGCGTCGATCCCGGTGCGTGACTTCCGGCTGCGCTACGTCGACGAGAGCAGCGCAGCGTCCGGAGACGGTGCCTGGGCAGCGGCCGTGGCCACGACCTGGCGCTTCCAGGGTGTCGACGCGGCGCCGTCGCACGCCGAGGTCACGTTCCGGTTCCGCCGCGACGGTGACGCAGTGGCCATCGTCGGCATCGGTGGCGGCGACCTGCGGACGCCGGTCTGGCTGTCCGGCCCGCTGACCGTCCGGCGGTCGCCCGACACCCTGGTGCTGTACGCCGGGGCCGCGGGTCGCGCCGCCGGCTACGAGCAGCGAGCCCGCGTCGCGGTTGCCGACGTACGCAAGGTCCTGCCGCAGTGGCGCGGTGACCTGGTCGTGGAGGTCCCGGCGGGCTCCGGCGACCTCGATGCCGCCCTCAACGCACCGCCGGGGGAGTACGCCGGCATCGCGGCGGTGACCAGCTCTACGGACGGTTCGACCGCACCGGGCGCTCCGATCCACGTGTTCATCAACCCCACGATCTACGACCGGCTCGGCGGTACCGGTGCCCAGGTCGTGATGAGCCACGAAGCCGTGCACGTGGCTACCGAGGCTCCCAACAGCGTCATCCCACAGTGGCTGCTCGAGGGCTTCGCCGACTACGTCGCGCTCCGGGACGTCGACCTGCCGTTCTCGGTCACCGCGGGGCAGATCATTCGGCAGGTCCGTCGCGACGGTGCGCCGCGCGCCCTGCCCGGACCCGCCGAGTTCGGCACTGCGGACACGCACCTGGGCGCGGCGTACGAGAGCGCCTGGCTCGCCTGCGTGGTGCTGGCCGACCGCGCCGGAGAGGCGGAGCTGGTCGCGCTCTACGCGGCGCTCGACCAGGGCGCCGACCTGGCACCGAGCTCGACTCCCGCTTCGGCTGGACCGAGCAGGCCTTCGTCGCGGCCTGGCGGCAGCGGCTGGCAGAGTTGGCAGAGTGACTCCAAGACCCGGCTCGCCGCGTCGCGCTGTGGACGGCGGGGCTCGGCGGGGTGGTCTTCGTGGCCGTGGCGGCCTGGCTGGTCCCCTGGGACCCCATCCCGGGCGGCGACCTGCATCCCGTCTCACCAGGTTCGGTCTTCACGCCCGACCAGATCGACCGCGCGGAGCACTACGCCCGCTGGGCGCGGGTGTGGAGCTGGAGCTCCCTCGTGCTGTCGCTGGCGGTGGGGCTGTGGCTGGCGTTCGGCAAGCGCGGTCGGGCCCTGTTCGCCCGCCTCCCGGGTTCGTGGTGGGTCCGGGTCGTGCTCGCCGTCGTCGTGGTGCAGCTCGTCGTCCGACTCGCGACCCTGCCGATGTCCATCGCGGGACGCCAGTTGTCCCTCGACAACGGACTCAGCACGGGCTCGTGGGGGATGTACGCCTGGGACCAGGTGAAGAGCCAGGCCGTGGCCATCGTGGTCACCTCGCTGGCGTTGCTGGTGCTCATCGGGTGTGCCCGACGCTGGCCCCGGGCCTGGCCGGCCGTCACGGGCACGCTGCTCGGCGGCCTGGTCCTGCTGGGCTCGTTCGTCTACCCGGTACTCGTCGAGCCGCTCTTCAACGACTTCGAGCCGCTACCCGACGGTGACCTGCGCAGTGAGATCTTCCGGCTGGCGGACCAGGAGGGAGTGCAGATCGACGACGTCCTGGTCGCCGATGCCTCGCGGCGTACGACGACGCTCAACGCGTACGTCTCGGGCTTCGGCAGTACTCGCCGCGTGGTCGTCTACGACAACCTGATCGAGGCGGTGCCCCAGGACCAGGCACTCAGCGTGATCGCCCACGAGCTGGCCCACGCCAAGCACCGCGACGTCGTCACCGGATCTGTCCTCGGCGCCGCGGGTGCGGCCCTCGGCATCGGCGTGCTGGGGCTGGTGCTGGGAGCGCTGAAGCAGGCGGCGACTCCCGGGTCCCGCGGATCCCGCCGTGGTGCCCGTCGTGCTGGCACTGGCTGCGGTGGCGCTGCTGCTCACGGCGCCGGTCCAGAACGGGATCAGCCGGCAGATCGAGACCCGCGCCGACGTCGACGCCTTGCGGACCACCCACGACGAGGCGGCGTTCGTTGGCCTGCAGCGCCGGCTGGCGCTGCGTTCGTTGGCCGACCCGACGCCGCCTGCCTGGTCGCAGTTCTGGTTCGGCAGCCATCCGCCCACGCTCAAACGAATGGCCCTCGCCGAGCGGATCGCCGACGACCAGTAGGTCGCGGGCTCCCCGTTCGGCGAGGGCCATCGCCTCCCTCCCCGGAGGCGACTCTTCGTCTCGGTAGCCAGTCCGGCCGTTACCCCACGCAGCGACGAGTGAGGTCGCGTCCGCGGACCGGGCTACCGAGCGAGAGTCACTGCTCGCAGGTCGCTGCGATGTCGGGGTCTGCGCCGCCCTCGATCGCGTCGCAGGTGTCGCTGAAGGCTTCCCGGACGATCGGGCCGAGCGCGAACACGGCGATCACGACGAGTGGCCGCGATGCCGGCGACCAGCAGGCCGTACTCGACGGCGGAGGCGCCGCGCTCGTCCATCTTGGCGCGCTGGGCGTCGATCATGATGCGCAGGTACTCGATCATTTCTTGTCTCCCTTCTGATGTCCCTTTGGATGGGGTTCTCTGGTGCTCCGGTGAGGCCAGGAACCTCACGACTCAATGCTCGGTGAAGCGATGCCCCGGGCGGATCGGGTGAACGTGCGAGCCGGATAGTCATTTGGGACTAGCCGCAGGAGCGGATCGGCGCGCCGCCAAAAGCGAAGCGACCCTCGTCGAACGTTGGCCGGCGACCTTGGTCGCGGGGCCTTCGTTCGACGAGGGTCTTCGCCTCCCTCCCCGGAGGCGGACTCAGCCCGGCAGCTCGTTGCGCCTACTGTTCCCCCACTACGACGAGCGGCACCGTCGTGTCAGTGGAGCAGTGAGCAGCCGGTGAGAGTCAGCTGTCGCAGGTCGCCTCGACGTTCGGCGCCGCCGCCGCCGCGGATCGCCTCTGCAGGTGTCGGTGAAGGCCTCCCGGACGATCGGGCCGAGCGCGAACACGGCGATCACGACGAGTGCGGCGATGCCGGCGACCAGCAGGCCGTACTCGACGGCGGAGGCGCCGCGCTCGTCCATCTTGGCGCGCTGGGCGTCGATCATGATGCGCAGGTACTCGATCATTGTTGTCTCCCTCATATGCCACTGGTGGGTTTCTGGTGAGGCCCAGGAACCTCACGACTCAATGGTCGGGGAGAGGGGAGCGTCGAGCGGATCGGGTGAACGTGCGGAGCCGGATAGTTACTTCGGGCTATCCGCGGGCCACGACCGGCAGTTTCAGCGACCGTCGGGCTGGATCGTCGACAGCAGTCCGATCCGCATCGCGGTCACCAGGGCCTGGGCCCGGTTGGCGGCCCCGAGCTTCTGGTAGATCCGGGCGATGTGCGACTTCGCCGTGGACTCGCTCAGGTAGAGCTGCTTGCCGATCTGGGCGGCACCCAGCCCCTCGGCGAGCAGCAGCAGTACGTCGTGCTCCCGGTCGGTGAGCTTGGTCGACTCGCCGGACGAGCGGCGCACCATCGCCCCGGCCAGCCCGGCGCAGAGGAAGGCGCGGGGTGACACCGCCGCATGCCGGGCCGCCTTGACGACCTCGGTCGCCGGGGCGTCCTTCCCGACGAAGCCGGACGCGCCGGCCTGCATGGCCGCGAAGATCTGCTCGTCCCCCGAGTGCATGGTGAGGACGACCACGCCGGTGGTTTCGCTCTTGCCGCGGATCGCTCGGACGATGTCGAGCCCGGTGCCGTCGGGGAGCTGGAGGTCGGCGACGACGACGGTGGGTTTCAGCTCGGCGTACTGAACCAGGGCCTCGGAGACCGTCCCGGCGGTCCCGACGACACTCAGATCGGGCTCCAGGTCGATCACGCTGCCCAGGCCGCTGCGGATCAGCTCGTGGTCATCCACCAGCAAGATCCGGATTACTCCGTCATCCATGGCTCAACCTTTTCACTTCGGGTCGTGGGCCGGTGGAAGCAGCGCCGTTGTCGGCACCGACCTGTACTGAGACCGACAGCCCGCCGGTGGGGTTGGTGTTGATCGCCAGCTCGGCGTTGATCAGCCTGGCTCGCTCGCGCATGATCTTCAGCCCGTGCGAGTCGGTGCGCGACTGCTGCATGCCGCGGCCGTTGTCGATGATCGTGATCCGGGCCGCGGGTGCGTAGACCTGGCAGTGCACCTCGACGGCGCTGGCCTGCGAGTGCTTGATCGCGTTGTTCATCGCTTCCTGGGTGATCCGGAAGAGCTCCGCCTCGACCTCGGGTCGCAACCGGCCGGTGTGCTCGTCGACGGTCACCTGGATGGCGATGCCGGAGGTCTCGCTGAGGCCAC
Organism: uncultured Actinomycetota bacterium; assembly: GCA_963798055.1. Taxonomy (GTDB): domain Bacteria; phylum Actinomycetota; class Actinomycetes; order Propionibacteriales; family Nocardioidaceae; genus Nocardioides. The sequence goes on along the minus strand of CAWCRX010000022.1, from coordinate 270,553 downwards.
GCGCGATGGAGGCGATGGCGGCGCCGAGGCTCGCGCTCTCGCCGATGCTGGTGCGGAGGCTGAGCACCGACTGGCGCACCTCGGCGACGACGCTGGGTGATCCGGTCGCGGAGCATGGTCAGCGTGGCCTGCTGCTCGGGGGAGGACGGCCGGGCCGCGAGTGCGTCGACGAGGTAGCCGAGCGAGGCGATGTCCTGGGCGACGCCGTCGTGCATCTCGCGGGCCAGCCGGCGCCGCTCACCGGACGTCGCGTAGTCGCGGAACTCGGAGAACATCAGCGCGGTGTCGAGCTGGACGGCCGACGTGCGCAGCTCCGTCGAGACGCTCGCGATCTTCTCGCCGAGGACCTTGCTGGAGACCCCGGCGTGGTCGGAGAGCACCCCGGCCACCACCGCGATATCGGCGAGCGGGAACGCGAACGCGGTGTCCTCGATGATGGTCTTGGTGCTCGCCCAGGCCTCGACGGCGAGTGCCTCGCAGCGCTCCAGGTCGGCCGGGTCCTCGGCCGATCTCGTGTCCACCGGGATCAGCGTCTCGCCGCGGGCGACGTACAGGCCCAGGGCGGCGGCGGGTATCTCGTCGTGCACGGCGCTGACGATCTCGCCGCCGAGGGCGTTGACGTCGAGGCCGGAGCTCAGGTCCTCCGACAGGTTGATCAGCTCGCGGATCAGCCGCTGCGCATCCAGGTAGGGGACGACCGGGTCGGGTTCGACCTGCACGCTCGCGTGCAGGAACGCGCCGATCAGCCCGAGCCCGAGACCGGCGACCGACCAGGTGAACACGTCCAGGCTCTGGTCGCCGGTGATCTCTTGCTCCCAGAGGTACGCCGCGGACACCACCGCGACGAGCTGGGCAGAAAGCGCTTGCGCCACCGACCTGACGCCGCCCAGGTGGACGCCGGCCACGAACGGCGGGATGGCCAGCGCCAGCAGCAGGACCGATTCCCCGCTTGATCGCAAAGCCGCAGATCGCGCCGATCAGGGCGGCCTCGATGATCGGGCTGACCGGGAACAACGCAACCCGCGGCCGCCACTGGGTGAGGACGCCGTTGACCCAGATCAGCGCGAACGCCAGCACGACGAACTCACTCCCGGGCTTGCTGCTGGGCAATAGCGCCGGACCGGCGAGTGCCAGGACCGTGAACAGTCGGGCGGCAGCCGTGATGCGCAGGGCCTGGGGCGAAGCCACGTCTGTCAGGTTAGCCGCCAAGATTGTCCATGATGGACAAAGCCGCAGGTCCGAGGACGGCGACGAAGAGGCACGGCAGGATGAAGAAGATCAGCGGCACCGTGATTTTCACCGGCACCTGCTGCGCCTTCGTCTCCGCACGCTGCCGCCGCTTGACCCGCATCTCGCCCGACTGCACGCGCAGCACCTGAGCGATCGGGATACCGAACGAGTCGGCCTGCACCATGGCGCTGACGAACGACTTGAGGTCGTCGACGTTGGTCCGGTCGGCGAGCGCACGCAGCGCCTCGGACCGGCCCATGCCGAGCTGCATCTCCCGGAGCACGCGGGCGAACTCCTCGGCGAGCGGCCCCTCGGTGTTGCGGGCCACCTGCTGCACGGCGGCGTCGAAGCCGAGTCCCGACTCGACGCTGATGGTCATCAGATCGATCGCATCGGCCAGCTCGCGCTGGATCCGTTCGGAGCGGTCGTAGGTCTGCTGGTAGAGGTACAGGTCGGGAACGAAGAAGCCGAGCGTCACGCCGACCAGCAGAGCCACGACGATGATCGAAGACCGGCGCTCCCAGCACCAACGCGAGCGCGGGGCCGACGACGGCCAGTGCGACCGCGCCGATGACCTTCAACGAGATCACCCGGTCGACGCTCCAGTCGCGCGGGTTGCCAGCGAGGTCGAGCTTGTGGCGTACCCGCTCCGCCGAGTCCGCGCCGGTCAGTCGCCGACCCAGAGCCAAGGCCCGCTTCTGCAGCGGCTCCAACACCCGGTCCCCGAACGGCCGGTCCAGCTCGGCCCGCATCTCCGCCGGCGCGTTCGTCATCGCTTCGAGTGCGGCGATCGAGCGACCCACGCCACGTGCCGGCTTGGCGCCGGCGAAGGCCAGGCCGAGGACCAGCACGGCCAGCAGCACCATGGTGACGCCGAGAACAAAGACCATTGTCATGTCACACCTCGACCTTGATGAGCTTGCGCATCCAGAGGATGCCGAGCAACAACCACACCGTCGCCCCACCGAGCATCCCGATCCCGCGGACGTCGTTGAAGAGCGGTGCGACGTAGCCGGGCTGGGACAGCCCGAGGTAGAGCAGGAAGCAGGGCGGCAACGCAGAGAGGACGACGGCGGACAGCTTGCCCTCGGCGGCCAGGGTGTTCACCTGGCGCCGGATGTACTCGCGTTCGCGCATGGTCGCTGCCACGGTGTCCAGCAGCTCGGCGAGGTTGCCGCCGACCTGACGTTGGATCTTGATCGCCATCACGACCCACTCGAAGTCACGGCTCTCGAAGCGCTCGGACACGCCCACCAGGGCGTCCTCGAGCGGTACGCCGAGCCGGGTCTCCACCAGCACCCGCTTGAACTCTCCGGCGACCGGCTCGGTCCCTTCGCGGACCACGGTGTCCATCGACTGCGAGAGCGACAGGCCCGCGGCCAGCGAGCCCGAGATCAGCTGCAGCGTGTCGGGCAGTGCCGCGTGGAACGCCTTGCGCCGGCGCGTGCGGCGGATCGCCAGGTAGATCCACGGCGCCACGGCCCCGAAGAGCAGGAACAGCAGACCGACGACGATGTTGCCCTGCCCGACCAGCAGGCCGAGCATGCCGCTGCCGACGAAGACGGCCGCGTGCGCGAGCACCCACTCCGAGGACTTCAGCTCGCTGCCCGCGCCCTCGAGGCGGTGCGAGATCTTCGCCTCGAGCCCGCGGTTGCGGTCGAGGACGCCGGCCATCGCCTGCTTGGCGGTGCTCAGCATGTCCTCTTCGGGACGATCCGGGCGTTCGGGATCGCCGATGGCTGCGGTCGTGCGGGTGTAGGTGGTGATCCGCTCGGCGGCGGTCAGCGGCAACGGCTTGCTCGGCACCAGCATCATCAGCACCAGCAGCAGACCGAGGGCGAAGACGCCGACGCCGGCGTAGATCAGCCAGCTCGGGGCCGTCCAGCCCTCGTCGGGCAGGCTCGGCAGCGCGATCTCGGGTGCGGAGTCGCCCGCTGCCTGGATCGTCGAGTACGCCGATGCGGTGATGTCGCCCGTGGCCGACGGCAGGGTGACCTCGACGGTCGCCTGGCTGGCCGTCAGGCCGGCCGGGATCTGCGCGGTGACCAGCACCTGGCTGGCCAGGATCGCGGCCTCGTCGGAGAACGCGGCGGCGAGCGCCTCGCTGTCCGCGCTGATGACCTGCCCGCCGCCGGCGCGCGCGAGTCGCTCGAGCGGGCCGAGCTGGTCGGCGGTCTGCTCGAGTGCGACCACGTCCACGGAGGCCCCGCTGGCTTCGATAGCCGCGGCGACCTTCTTGATCGGGGTCGCGCTGGTGTCGGCGCCGTCCGACAGGACGAGGACCGTGCGCTGACCCTCGGTCCCGGCCAGGGCGAGCGCGCTGAGGACGCCGTCGTACAGGCGGGTCTCGCGGTTCAGCGACAAGGAGCTGATGACAGCACGAGCCTGGTCGCGGTCGGTGGTGGGGGACAGGGCGTTCGTGACCTCGGCGTCGAAGTTGACGATGCCGACGTACACGTCGTCAGGGACCGAGTCGATGAACGCGAGTGCGGCCGACTTCGCGGCCTCGAACCGGGCACCCGCCATCGAGTCGCTGGTGTCGATTGCCAGGATCGTGGTGCGCCGGATCCGGGTGTCCGAGTCGGCGAGCACGGCGCCGGCATCGGCGGACTCACCGTCGAGGGTCACCTCGACGCCGCCCAGGTCGATGTCGGCCTCGGGCGGCACGGAGACCAGGATCTGCAATCCCTCGTCCGTGCTCTCGACGTGCGCGATGGTGCCGTCGGCGGCGGACGCTGCGGTTGCGGGCGCGAGCGCCAGCGCGGCCGCAACGGCGATCGCGGCCCAGGCCCGATGGAGCTTCTTCATTTCCGCCCTCATACCCGGCCTCAGATCCGGTCCGTGTGGAAGAGCAGCGGGTCGACCGTCACGTTGGCGTAGGCCATCTTCTCCAGGAACTTCGGGCGCAGGCCCGTCGAGCGGAGCCGGCCGAGCGTCCGGCCCTCCCCGTCGAACCCGGCGCTGTTGTCGAAGACGAAGATGTCCTGGAGGGTGATCACGTCGCCCTCCATCCGCTCGACCTCGGTGATGTGGGTGATCCGGCGGGTGCCGTCCTTGAACCTGGCCTGGTGGACGATCACGTCGATGGCGGAGGCGACCTGCTCGCGGATGGCCCGCATCGGCAGGTCCATCCCGGCCATCAGCACCATGGTCTCCATCCGCGCGAGGGTGTCGCGCGGGCCGTTGGAGTGCAGGGTGCAGATGGAGCCGTCGTGGCCGGTGTTCATCGCCTGGAGCATGTCCAGGGCGGAGGCGTCGCGGACCTCGCCGACGATGATGCGATCGGGGCGCATGCGCAGGCTGTTCTTGACCAGGTCGCGGATCGTGACCGCTCCCTTGCCCTCGATGTTCGAGGGGCGAGACTCGAGCCGGACCACGTGCTCCTGCTTGAGCTGGAGCTCCGCGGCGTCCTCGATGGTGACGATCCGCTCGTCGTTCGGCACGAACGACGACAGCACGTTCAGGGTCGTGGTCTTTCCGGCACCGGTACCGCCCGAGACGATGACGTTCAGCCGCCCGCGGATGCAGGCCTCGAGGAAGTCGGCGGTCTGGTGGCTCAGCGACCCGAAGTTGATCAGGTCGTTGACGGTCAGCGGGTCCGCGGCGAACTTGCGGATGGTGAGCGCGGACCCGTCCACCGAGAGCGGCGGCACCACGGCGTTCACACGGCTGCCGTCCGGAAGCCGCGCGTCCACCATCGGGCTGGACTCGTCGACGCGTCGACCGATCCGGGACACGATCTTGTCGATCGTGCGCCGCAGGTGCGCCTCGTCGGTGAACTGGTTGTCCGCCGGCATCAGCCGGCCCTTCTTCTCCAGCCACACGCTCTGGTAGCCGTTGACCATCACCTCGGAGACATCCGGGTCCCGCAGGTAGGGCTCGATCGGGCCGTAGCCCAGGATGTCGTCGCTGATCTCCTGGGTCACGCGCGTCCGGTCGCGTTGCTGATCGCGCGCTCCTGCGAGCCGAGCACGTCGGCCAGCACGCCCCGAACCTTCTGGCTGAGCTCGTCCTGGTCCATGTCCGCGTCGTACAGCTGCGGACCGAGCTCCTTGAGCAGCTCGGCATGCACGTGCGCCTTCAGTTCCTCGAGGCGTTCGTGCTGCTGCTGGTTGGCGATCGTCCGGCGCTGGGCAACGGGGGCGTCGGGCACCTTCTCCGGGCGCGCGGCCCGGGCGGGTACGGCGTCGGCCGGCCGTGCGGCCTGCGTGGCCTGCGTGGCCGGCGGGTCGAGGGGTTCGGGAGCCGGGTCGGCCACGGCCACGGCGGGTCCGGGACCCGCGAGGGGCTCGGACGCCTGGGCAGTCGGGGCGGCGTGCTTGCCGGTCGTGTCGCCGTCGGTGGCCCGGCGGGCGGCGGCGAGGCGGTCGGAGAGACTCGTCATGCCTCAACCTCCTTCTTGCGTCGGAACAGACCTGGTCGGGTCTTCGAGTCGAGAGCGGTCCCGTTGGTGCCGGCGACGCCGCGGAGCGCGCCCACCTGCTCGCCGGCGACCTTCGTGGCGAGCTCGAGGATCGCGGCGCTGGACTGGTGGAGCGGCTTCTCGACCAGGATCGGGTTGCCCGCGTTGGTGGCAGCGGCGATCTCGATCGAGGTCGCCACTCGGGCGGAGACCTCCATGCCGAGGATCGACTCCACCTTGTCGGTGTTGATGCCGACGTTGTCGTCGGCACGGTTGAGCAGGAGGTGCCGGTGGCCGCGAGCGATGTCGAGCACCTCGAGCGTCTCCAGTGCGACCTTGACGTTCTTCAGGGTCGGTACGTCGAGCGTCGCGACGATCACGCACTCGTCGGTCTCGTCCAGCGCGGTCAGCGTCTGGTCGTCGAACGACGGAGCGGTGTCGATCACGATGAAGTCGAACCCCTCGCGCAAGGTGCGCAGGATCTTGGAGACCAGGACCGGGGTCACCCGCTCGCGGACGTCGGGGTGCGAAGGCGCCGCCAACAGCATCAACGAGTCCTGGTGCCGGGTCAGCAGGCCCTCGACCAGCGGCAGGTCGAGCGTTTCCTCGGACCCCACCGCCTGCTCGATCGTGTGCGTGGGGAACAGCTGCATGGTGATGGCGACGTCGCCGAACGCGAGGTCCAGGTCGACCAGGCAGACCTTGCGGGCTCCCTTGTCGGTGAGTGCCAGGGCCAGGTTGACCGCGACCGTGGTCTTGCCGACACCGCCCTTGGGGGAGAAGACGGTGACGACGCGACCGAGCTGAGCGGCACCGGTCGGCCCGCGCAGCGCCACGAACAGCTGACGAGCGCGGTCGACGGCCTCAACGACGGCGTCGGGATCGTTGGCGGACACCACGTCGCGGGCGCCGGCCTTCATGGCCCGGGTCAGGACGTCGGTGGTGAGGGTCTCCCGGACCAGCACGACGCTGACGGTCGGGTGAGCCGTGCGGAGCCGGGCGCAGACGGTCTCGGCTTCCTCCAGCGTGGGGGTGGCGCCCAGCACGACGACGTACTCGTCATGGTGCTGGTCCAGCCACGCCTGCATCCGGTCGGCCGAGGCGACCGCCTGCGAGCCTGGCGGCATCGCCTTGAGCAGAGCCTCGACCTGATTGGCGTCCGGTTCGACGAGAACAGGCATCAGTCACTCACTCTTCCGTGAAGAGGTCCTCGGCGCGGACGCCGTCACCCGGCTTGAGGTCGCTGTTGGCGTTGGACAGTGCGAAGGCCAGCTCGCCGAGTCCCTGAGCGAACAGGATCTTCTCGGCCTGCTGCTGGCTCACCGCGAGCGTGAAGAGCGTGTTGGGGAGCTGCTCGGTCGGCGTGGCCTCGGGGTCGCCCTCAGCCGATGGCGCGACCGTGGTGGTCGAGCCGGTGGCGAGCACGAGCAGGTCGCGCATCAGCAGCTTGGTCACCGGCACGTTGTCGGGCGGCAGCGTGCCGGTGATGAAGACACCCACCTTGGCGCCGGGCCGGATGAACGGGCCGACCCTGGCCGTGTCACTCAGGCTGATCGAGATCGCGACCATCCCCTCGGGGAGGGGCAGCGTGGTCTCGGCCTCGACCTCATCGGCGCCACCGAACTTCTCCGGGATCAGCTGCTCTCCCGGGAAGATCTCGGTCAGCGCGTACTGGTCGGTGAACGCGGCGCCGTCGGCAGTCGCGCCGGAAAGCACCTGTGCCTGTGGCACCTGCTGGATGTCGATCTTGCCGCTCTCGTACGCCGAGTTGGCGGACTCGCCGCGTTCGATCGCCGTCGTGACGACCAGGACGTCGACCGTCTCGAACCTCTCCGCGGCGCGGTTCTCCGCACCTCGGGCATAGACGAACACCAGTGCGGCGCCCATCGCCGCGACCACAACGGCCACGACCAACAAAACCTTGCGTCGACCCATGGAAAAGTCCTCCCCCATCGCCACCTGCGGGCAACCGCCAGCGGCCTCCCTCGGACACATCTGGGCCGGACGTCCTCCCATGGCGAACGGCTCCAATTCGCGACATTAGGCACCCGGGAGCAGGGATGGGGAACTTTCGTTCGGACGTGCCCGATCGCGATTTCACCTAGTCATTTCGGACCAGGACGGAACCGGCCGAACGGCCCTTATGGCCCGCGGCTCAGTTGTAGAGAGCCTCGATGTCGTCCCGGCTCTCCCGCATCACGACCTGGCGCTTGAGCTTGAGGCTGGGCGTGAGCTGGCCGCCCTCCTCGGTCCAGTCCTCGGGCAGGATCGCGAACTTGCGGATCGCCTCCGCCTTCGACACCGCGCTGTTGGCGTCCTCGATCGCGGCCTCGACCTCGGCCCGCAGGTCCGGGTCCTCGGTCAGGTCGGCGATCTTGCCGGTCTTGCCATGGGCCTCCGCCCAGGCCGGGAACGCCTCTGGGTCGATGGTGACCAGCGCGGCGATGAACGGCTGGTTGTCGCCCACGACCATGCACTGGCTGACCAGGGCATGGGCTCGGATCCGGTCCTCGAGCACCGCGGGTGCGACGTTCTTGCCGCCGGCGGTCACCAGGATCTCCTTCTTGCGGCCGGTGATCCGCACGAAACCCTCGTCGTCGACCTCGCCGACGTCGCCCGAGTGGAACCACCCGTCCGACTCGAGGACCTCGGCCGTGGCGTCCTCGTTGCCCCAGTAGCCGGCGAACACCTGGCCGCCGCGGAACAGCAGCTCGCCGTCGTCGGCGACGCGCACCGACGTGCCGGGGATCGGCCGGCCGACGGTGCCGACCTTGTGCGCCTCGGGCAGGTTGACGGTCACCGCGGCCGTCGTCTCGGTGAGCCCGTAGCCCTCCAGCACGGTCAGCCCGATGCCCCGGTAGAAGTGGCCGAGCCGCTCGCCCAGTGGGGCGCCGCCGGAGATGGCGTACGTGCAGCTGCCGCCGAGCGCGTTCCGCAGCTTGCCGTAGACGAGTCGGTCGAAGACCGCGTGCTGGCCGCGTACGGCGAGCGAGGGCCGACCCTTGTCGAGGCCCTTCGAGTAGGCGATGGCGGTCTCCGCGGCGCGGTCGAAGATCTTGCCGCGGCCATCGGCGGTGGCCCGCTGCGAGGCGGTGTTGAACACCTTCTCGAACACCCGTGGCACCGCGAGGACGAACGTCGGCTGGAACTCCTGGAGGTCGGCGACGAGGTTCTTGATGTCGGCGCTGTGACCGAGCTTCGCCCGCGACTTCACGCAGCCGATCTGGACGATCCGGGCGAAGACGTGGGCCAGTGGGAGGAAGAGCAGCGTCGAGGCGTCGTCGGTCTCGAAGAGCTCGCCGAGCTCGTCGATGGCGACGCCGAGCTCGAACATGAAGTTCCCGTGCGTCAGCATGCAGCCCTTGGGCCGCCCGGTGGTGCCGGAGGTGTAGACGAGGGTGGCCAGGTCGAGCGGGGTGGCCGTCGTACGCCGCTTCTCCAGCTCCTCGTCGGAGATGTCCTCGCCGAGCGAGGTGAGCACGTCCACCGCGTTGTCGGTGATCGTCCAGACGTGGTTGAGCTGGTCGAGCCCGGTGCGGACCTCGGTGATCCGGGCCAGGTGGTCGGGGCCTTCCGCGACCACCGCACGGGCCGCGGAGTCGCGCAGGATCCACTCGACCTGCTCGGCCGAGGAGGTCTCGTAGACCGGAACCGTGACGGCGCCGGCGAACCAGATCGCGTAGTCGAAGAGGGTCCACTCGTAGCGGGTCTTGCTGATCAGCGCGACCCGGTCTCCGGTCTCGATGCCCGCCGCGATCAGGCCCTTCGCCACCGCCGAGACCTCGGCGAGGAACTGGGCTGCGGTGACGTCCGCCCAGCCGGAGTCGGTACGACGCGAGAACACCGCCTCGTCCGCCGCCTCCCTGGCATTGCGGACCACGTCGTCGGTCAGGTTGCCCGTTGCCGGGATCTGGATCGTCAACGGCGTGGAGTACTCACGCACCGGTTCCTCCTGGGGGAGTCGAGAGGCACTTCGCGCAGGCTACCGGCCAGGGATGTGGCGAACGGCCATCCGGTAGCCTCCGAGCGATGTCTGACCGGCCGAGAGCCTGCCGGTACTGGAAGGTGTGCACGCATGGCTGAACAGACCACTTCCTCGATCGTGGTCGATGCCCCGCCGGCCGCGGTGATGGCGGTCATCGCCGACTTCCCGGCGTACCCGGAATGGGCCAAGGGCGTCACGACGGCCGACGTGGTCTCGAGCTTCGGAGCCGAGGCGGACGGCCGGGCCCGCGAGGTCTTCTTCGTCCTGGACGTCACGCCGATCAAGGACGAGTACACCCTCTCCTACGAGTGGTCGGGCGACGACCAGGTCACCTGGACCCTGGTCGAGGGCAAGATGCTGCGGTCCCTGGACGGCGCCTACGTGCTCCGCGACCGCGGCGACGGCAGCACCGAGGTGACCTACCGGCTCGCCCTCGACGTCTCGATCCCGCTCATCGGCATGCTCAAGCGCAAGGGCGAGAAGATCCTGATCGACACCGCGCTGAAGGGGCTGAAGAAGCGCGTCGAGTCTCTCGGCTGAGGGGCCGGCGACGTGCGGATACTCCTCTTCACCGGCAAGGGCGGCGTCGGCAAGTCGACCGTCGCGGCCGGTACCGCGGCGCTGTCGGCCGCGTCGGGCCACCGGACCCTGGTGCTGTCGACCGACGCCGCCCACTCGCTCGCCGACGCGTTCGGCGCGGTCGTCGGGTCGGAGCCGACGGAGGTGGCCGAGCGCCTCTACGTGCAGCAGGTCGACGCGCAGCTGCGCTTCGAGCAGTCCTGGGCGGAGATCCAGCGCTATCTGCTGACCGTGCTCGACGTGGCCGGTGTGGATCCGGTGGCCGCCGAGGAGCTCACGGTGATCCCCGGCGCGGAGGAGGTGCTGGCGCTGCTGGAGCTGCGCCTGCACGCGCTCTCCGACGAGTGGGACGTGATCATCGTCGACTGCGCCCCTACCGCCGAGACGCTCCGGCTTGCTGGCGCTGCCCGAGGCGCTCGGTTGGTACATGGAGCGGGTGCTCCCGATGCAGCGCCGCGTGGTCAAGGCGCTCAAGCCGGTGCTCAACCGGGCCGCCGGCGTCCCGATGCCGGGGGACAGCATCTTCGACGCGGTCGAGCGGCTGCATGCCGAGCTGGACGAGGTCCACGGGCTGCTGTCCGGGCCGACGGCCAGCGTGCGGCTGGTGATGACCCCCGAGACGGTGGTGCTCGCCGAGGCGCGGCGGTCCTACACGAGCCTGTCGCTGTTCGGCTACCGCGTCGACGGCGTCGTCGCCAACCGGATCTTCCCCACCGATGACGCGGACGACTGGCGAGCCGGCTGGGTGATGGCCCAGGACGCCGTACTCGCCGAGGTCGACCAGTCCTTCGCCGGGCTGCCGATCTGGCGCTCGGAGTACCGGTCCGGGGAGCCGGTCGGCGTGGCCGCGCTGGCCGAGCTGGCGACCGATCTGTACGCCGGCTCCGACCCCCTCGCGGTGCCCCATGGCGAGGGCCCGTTCCGGGTGACCCGGACCACCGACGGTGCGGTGCTGCACCTGTCGCTGCCGTTCGTCACGCGCGAGCAGGTGGGTCTCGCCAGGAACGGCGATGAGCTCGTCGTGACCGTCGGGTCGTATCGTCGTCTCCTCACTCTGCCCGCCGGACTCTCGCGCCTGCGCGTCTCCGGAGCCCGGGTAGAGGAGGGCGAGCTGCGGGTCAGGTTCCGCGACGCCGTACCGGCAGCACAGGAGGCAACGTGAGCGAGACCCCGCCCTCAGGGCCCTCCGAGGGCATCGGCAACGTCGGCGAGGAAGCCGCCAAGCTGCTGGGCGCGCTTTCCGACTGGGCTCGCGACCAGGGCTCCGACGTCGGTGAGGGTCTGGGCGGGCTGGCCTCCCACGCCGCCTCCTCGCTGCAGGACATCAACGAACACCTGGCCACCGGCAGCGCGGAGTGCACCTACTGCCCCGTCTGCCGCACCGTGCACGCCGTACGCCAGACCAGCCCTGAGGTGCGCGCCCATCTCACGCAGGCGGCTTCGTCGTTGCTGCACGCGGCGGCCGGCTTCCTGGCCACCCTCCCGAATCCGGACGCCTCGGGCCGCGGCCAGGGTGTGGAGCGGATCGACCTCGACGCGGACGAGCCGGAGACCGACGAATGAATACCAAAAGATGAGCCTGACCTGCGGCGTCGACGTCGGTGGCACGAAGATCGCGGGCGCCGTCGTCGACACCGAGGGCAAGGTGCTCGAGGAGCACCGGGTCGAGTCGCCGGCCACGGACACCGAGGCCATCGAGGTCGCGATCGCCGACCTGGTCACCGAGCTCGGCTCGCGCCACCGGATCGAAGCCGTGGGCGTGGGCGCGGCCGGCTACATCTCGGCATCGAGGTCGGTCGTGATGTTCGCGCCCAACCTGGCCTGGCGCGACGTCGACCTGAAGGCCGAGCTCGAGGAGCGGGTTGACGTCCCGGTCGTCGTCGAGAACGACGCCAACGCCGCCGCCTGGGGCGAGTTCCGCTTCGGAGCCGCCGCGGACGCCGACGACCTGTTGCTGGTCACGGTCGGCACCGGCGTCGGCGGTGGGATCGTCCTCGACGGAGAGCTGTTCCGCGGCTCGTTCGGGGCGGCCGCCGAGATCGGTCACATCCGGGTGGTGCCGGACGGGCGCCAGTGCGGTTGTGGTCGCCTCGGCTGCCTGGAGCAGTACGGCAGCGGCTCGGCACTGGTGAAGGCGGCCCGGGAGGAGGCGCACACTCCGGCGGCGGCGGCGCTGCTCGCCGCGGCAGGCGGCGACCCCGAGAAGATCGCCGGCCCGATGATCACCGAGCTGGCCCAGCAGGGCGACCCGTTCGCGCGGGCCAAGCTGGCCGAGATCGGCCGCTGGCTCGGCGCGGGCATCGCTTCGCTCGCCGCGGTCCTGGACCCGGCCGTGGTGGTGATCGGCGGCGGGGTCAGCGACGCCGGCGACCTGCTCCTCGACCCGATCCGAGAAGGGTTCCGCGACCTGCTGACCGCCCGGGAGTACCGGCCCGAGGCGGAGATCCGGCTGGCCACCCTGGGCAATCGGGCCGGCATGATCGGCGCCGCCGATCTGGCTCGGCGCTGATCGTGTACGTCGGCGTCGACGTCGGCGGCACGAAGGTGCTGGCGGTCGAAGTGTCCGACTCGGGTGAGGTGCTGCGCACGGCTCGCGACTCGACGCCGGGACGCGGCGACCCGGTCTCGGAGCTCGAGGACGCGCTGACCCGCGCCGTCGAGGCGGTGGCCGACGGTCGACAGCTGGACGCGGTCGGCGTGTCGGCGGCCGGACTGGTCGAGCCGTCGGGCGAGACGGTCCGATTCGCCACCCACCTGCCTTGGCGGGAGGAGCCCGTGCGCGGACGGCTGTCGAAGAGGTGGGGAGCTCCCGTCCTACTCGACAACGACGCGCACTGCGCGACCGAGGCCGAGCTCGCGTTCGGTGCCGGCCGCGGCGCCGGGTCGTTCCTGCTCGTCAACATCGGCACCGGCATCGGCGGCGGGCTGGTGATCGACGACCGGGTCTGGCGCGGCGCGGGCGGGATGTCCGGCGAGTTCGGCCACATGCAGGTCGTCCCCGACGGCCTGGCCTGCGAGTGCGGCCTGCGGGGGTGCTGGGAGCAGTACTGCAGCGGCCGGGCCCTCGAGCGTGTCTTCCGGGTCTCCCTCGGTTCCCATCTCGACGGCCCCGAGGTCACCGCCCTCGCCCGCGGTGGCGACGAGCCCGCGAGGCAGGCGATCGCGACGATCGGGACCTGGCTGGGCGTGGGTCTGGCCAACCTGGTGGCCGCCTTCGACCCCGCGCTGATCGTCGTCGGCGGCGGGGTCTCGGCCGTCGGAGAGCTGCTCCTCGATCCGGCTCGCGACGCGCTGGCGCGATCGTTGGTCGCGGCCCGGCACCGCGTCGTACCGCCGGTCGTGCCGTCGGCGCTCGGACCGGAAGCGGGTGCGGTCGGTGCTGCTCTACTCGCCCGTCGGAGCACGCTGGTTGAGGTGCGAGGAGCGTCAGCGACGAGCCTCGAAACCAAGTTGCCTTGGCGGTGGTTTCGAGGCTCAGGCCTTGACGGCCTTCGCACCTCAACCAGCGTTACAGCTGGGCGCCGTCGTCGTCGGGGTCGCGAGGTCCGCGGGGCATCTGCGTGACCAGATAGAGGAAGCCTCCGACGAACGCGGCCACGAGTAGGTACGCCACCAGCTGGGGCAGGTCGATGCTGAACACCAGGCAGACCAGCAGGACGGCCGGGGAGCCGAACACGCCCAGCCAGGCGAACAGCCGGTCAGTGGTGGGGGTCGGCAGGGGCGGGGGAGTCGGCGGGACGAAGCGGTCGGTGCTCCAGTCGGAGTCGACATAGGGGTCGTCCCAGCTGGCCGCGGGCTCGATCGAGCGCCGCGACTCGGGGGCGGGCTCGACCGACTGCTCGACCTCGTCGGCCTCGATCTCGGCCCGGTCACCGTAGTTGTCGATGATCGCCCGCCAGACGTCGTCGTCCTTGCTCACGGTGTCGAGGTTACGCGGTGACTTTCGATATGAACTCCGCCGACTCCTCAAAGATCTGCTCGGCGTCGTTGTCGAGCGTGGCGACGTGGTAGCTCTCCAGGAGGGATCGCTCGGTGATCTCGCTGGAGGAGACCCTGCTGGTGATGATCGGCTGCGAGGTGTTGTCGACGACGTGGTCCTCGAGGGCGCGGAAGTACAGCAGCGGGGCCGTGATCTTCGGCAGGTCCTCGATGAGCGGCGGCCAGGCCCGCATCAGACTGTGCAGCGCCTTCAGCGGCGTGCGGTCGTAGGCGTGCTCGTTGCCGCCTGGCTTCTTCATGTCGTTGCCGATGGCGGCGAGCGACGGCACGACGTGCTTGAGCACGGGCAGCAGCTTCACGTCCCACCGCTTCGTGGCGATAACGGGATTGACGACCACCACGCCCGCAACCCGGTCGGGGTGATCGGCCGCCACCCGAAGGACGAGCGTGCCGCCCATCGACAGCCCACACACGACGACGGCGTCGTGGTCCAGGCAGAGCTGGTCGAACGCACGGGTGACCTCGCCGTACCAGTCGTCCCAGGTCAACGTGTTCAGTTCGCTGCCAGGTGGTTCCGTGCCCGGGCAGTCGCGGCACCTGTACGCCGTACCCGCGCGCGCCGAGGTACTCACCCCAGGGGCGGGTCGAGGCGGGCGAGCCGGTGAATCCGTGGCTGACCAGCACCCCCACCCGACGGCCGCCGGTGAGCTCTGGTCGCGCGGCGATGGTCAGCGGCGCGGTCGGGTCGGCGGTCGTCATGCGGGAGATTCTGGCACCAGGCCGGGGCCTCACGGACGGCGGTAGGAGCACCGGCGTACAGGCACTACTCTGGCCCTAGGCTCGAGCTCGGGGAAGGGAGAAGCGGGTGTTCTACTGGTTCCTCAAGTGGATAGCCCTCGGCCCGATCCTCCGGATCGTGTTCCGCCCCCAGGTCGAGGGCGTGCACAACGTCCCCGACTCCGGTCCCGGGATCCTGGCCAGCAACCACCTCTCGTATGCCGACTGGCTTTTCATGCCGCTCACCCTGAACCGCCGGGTGACGTTCGTGGCGAAGGCGGAGTACTTCACCTCTCCCGGCATCAAGGGCTGGTTGCAGCGGCTGTTCTTCTCCGGCGCCGGTCAGGTGCCGATCGACAGGGGCGGCGCCGACGCGGCCGCGGGCGCCCTGTTGTCGGCGAAGCGGGTCCTCGGTCAGGGCGACCTGTTCGGCATCTATCCCGAGGGCACCCGGTCCCATGACGGCAAGCTCTACCGCGGCAAGACGGGCGTGGCTCGTCTCGCGCTGGAGAGCAAGGTGCCGGTGATCCCGGTCGCGGTGGTCGGCACCGACGTGGTCGCGCCTCCGGGCAAGAAGTTCGGCTCGTTCACGCGTCCGGTGGTCCGCTTCGGCAAGCCGCTCGACTTCTCGCGCTACCAGGGCATGGAGAACGACCGCTACATCCTGCGGTCGATCACCGACGAGATCATGTACGAGATCATGCGCCTCTCCGGCCAGGAGTACGTCGACAAGTACGCCACCCAGGCCAAGGACGAGACGAAGCGGTCCGAGGCGGAGGCGAAGGCCAAGGCCGAGTCCGCCGGAGAGCAGAAGAAGGCATCCTGATCCCGACGCCGCGGGCCGCGCTCGCCGTCGAGGACCGGCTGTTCCAAGCCCTCGCCGTACTCCGGGCGGTGGTGCTCGTGAACGCGCTGGCGCTCTTCGTCATTCGCTACGACGCCCTCCAGCGACCCGCACTCGGCGTGGCGACGATGGCCGTGATGGTGGCGTGGACGGCCGTGGCGACCGTTGCCTATGCGTCTCCCGATCGTCGCGGCGTCGTCCTGCTGACGGCCGACCTGGCGATCGCCGTGGGCACCCTGGTGGTCACGCCGATCGCCAAGGGCTCGGGCTTCGAGGCGACGCTGCCCGGCTTCTGGGTGATGGCGCGCGCTGCTGGCCTGGGCGATCCGCTACCACTGGGTCGGCGGGCTCGCGGCCGGAGCGCTGCTGGGTGGCGTCGACCTGCTCGGCCGCGAGGACATCGACCAGACCAACTACGGCAACGTGTTCCTGCTCCTGATCGGCGGCCCGATCGTCGGCTATCATGTGCGCGTCGCTGCAGCGGATGGCGGTGGAGCGCGACGAGGCCGAGCGACGTGCGGCGGCCGGCGGCGGAACGAGCGCGGCTGGCCCGGGTCGTGCACGACGGCGTACTGCAGGTGCTGGCGCTGGTCCAGCGGCGAGGAGCCGAGATCGGCGGCGAGGCCACCGCGCTGGCCCGACTGGCCGGAGAACAGGAGTCGGCGCTGCGGACCCTGATCCGATCGCAGGACACCCTCGACTCCGGCTCCACCGAGGGCACCCTCGACCTGGCGTCCCGTCTCGGTCGCCTGGCCGTGCGACCGGGCGTCCAGGTGGCGACCCCGGGGACGCCCGTGCACCTGCCTGCGGCAACGGTGGCCGAGCTCGTGGCCGTGGTCGCCGCGTGCCTCGACAACGTTGCCCTTCACGTCGGCGAGGACGCGCCGGCCTGGGTGCTGGTGGAGGACCTGGAGGACCGGGTGGTCGTCTCGGTCCGGGACGAGGGGCCGGGCATCGCCGAGGGTCGGCTCGAGGAGGCCGCGGCCGAGGGCCGGCTGGGCGTCAGCCAGTCGATCCGCGGCCGGATCGCCGACCTGGGGGGCACCGCCGAGCTGAGCACCGGCCCGGGCGGCACCGAGTGGGAGCTCACGGTTCCGCGATGACGATTCACTCCGGCCACCCGTTCGCCGACTCCGAGCCCGACGAGGTCCGCCGGTTCCGCGGGCGCCTCGGGGGAGCGGTGACCCTCTGGACCACCGGCGACGGCGAGTCGCGCGCGGGGTTGACGGTCAGCTCGCTGATGGTCGCCAACGGCGAGACCGCCCAGGTCCTCGCCCTGGTCGATCCCGACTCCGCCTTCCACGATGCGCTGGGCGAGGCCGAGGGCTGCGTGGTGCAGGTGCTGCCCTGGCGCGAGCGGGCCCTGGCCGAGATGTTCGCCGGCACCGCGCCGGCGCCCGGCGGCGCCTTCACGCATGCCGAGTGGGAGCAGTCGCCGTACGGCCCGCGGCTGGCGACCGCGACGTCGTGGGCGTACGTCGTGCCGGTCGAGGAGCGGGAGGTCGGCTGGTCGGTGCTGATCACCTGCCGGCTCGAGGAGGCGCACGTCCTCGACGAGACCGAGCCCGCCCTCGGTCACCGGCGGGGGAGGTTCCACCCTTTAGGGTCGGAGGGTGACTGAGCAGCCGACCCGGGTGATGGTCGTCGACGACCATCCGATGTGGCGGGACGCGGTCGAGCGCGACCTGCAGGACGCCGGGTTCGACGTGGTCGCGGTGGCGGCCACCGGTGACGAGGCGTTGGCAAGGTTCCCGGCGGCACGGCCGCAGGTCGTGGTGCTCGACCTGCAGATCCCCGGCCCGAACGGCGTCGAGGTGACCACCCGGGTGGTCGAGCAGGACCCCTCCGCGCGAGTGCTGATCCTCTCCGCGTCGGGCGAGCAGGCCGACGTGCTCGAGGCGGTCAAGGCAGGAGCAACCGGCTACCTCGTGAAGTCGGCCTCTCGCCAGGAGCTTCTGGACGCGGTACGCCGGGTGGCTGAGGGCGACACCGTCTTCACTCCTGGTCTCGCCGGGCTGGTGCTCGGCGAGTTCCGCAGGATGGCCGACCCGGCGTCGGCCACCGAGGAGTCGCAGCTCACGGAGCGCGAGACCGAGGTGCTGAAGATGGTGGCGAAGGGGCTGTCCTACAAGCAGATCGCCGAGCAGCTCGTGCTCTCCCACCGCACCGTGCAGAACCATGTGCAGAACACGCTGCGCAAGCTGCACATGCACAACCGCGTCGAGCTCACCCGCTACGCCATCGAGCGGGGCTTGGACGGTGAGTAACACTGCCGCCTACCTGCGCCGTCTGGGGTTCACCGAACGGCCGGCGCCCACGATCGACACCCTGCGCGAGATCCATCGCAGGCATCAGCGCACGGTGCCCTACGAGAACCTCGGGATCATGCTCGGGCCCGTGCCGTCGGTCGACCCGGAGCTCAGCCTGGCCCGCGTCGGGGAGGTCGGCCGGGCCGGCTACTGCCTGCACCAGAACGCCGTCCTCGAGCTCGTGCTGCGCGACCTGGGGTTCGACGTCGAGCGCCGTCACGGGCACGAGTGGAGCGATCCGGAGCTGAGCGGCAGCGACGAGCTCAACCACCTGGTGCTGTTCGTGTCCGGCCTGCCGACCGCATGACAACCCTGGCGGCCGCTGGTGGCCGGACGTCGGACTCGGTGAGGGCCACCTCGACGTGCTGCCGCTGGTGCCGGGGAAGTACCTCGACGGCCCGTTCACGTTCGAGATCACCGAGGTCCGCGAGGACGGCTGGTCGGCCCGCAACGACCCGACCGGGTCGTTCGTCGGTCTCGAGGTCACCACCCGGCCGACCGACCAGGCCTCGATCGAGGCCGCGCACCAACACTTGTCCACGCCACCGGACGGTGAGTTCGCGCGGGTGATGGTGGTCCAGCGGCGCGACGAGGCCGGTCTCGACACGGTCCGCGGCTGCATGCAGGTACGCGTCGATGCCGCGGGCAAGCACGAGGTCGAGCTGACGACGTACGACGCCTGGCGGGCCGCGCTGGTCGACATCGGGGTCTCGCTGGAGGGCATCACGGAGGACGCCTTGCGCGGCCTCTGGCAGCGTTCGTGGGAGGCCCACGCCCTGTGGCTCGCGAGGAGGAGATCGTGACCGACCTGCTCGAGATCGCCGACGGTCTGTACGGGCTGCCGCTCGCGGACTTCACCCCGGCTCGCGACGCGAAGGCGAAGGAGCTCAAGGGCGATGACCTCGGCAAGCAGGTCAAGGCGCTCAAGAAGCCGTCGACCGCGGCGTGGGTGGTCAACCTGCTGGTCCGGCGCGAGCAGGAACAGGTCGACCAGGTGATCTCGGTCGGCGAAGCACTCCGCGGTGCCCAGGCGTCCATGTCCGGCGACGAGCTCCGGGCGCTGACGAAGCAGCGGCGCCAGCTCACCGCCGCCGTGACCCTTCAGGCGCGCCGGCTGGCCACCGAGGAGGGGCTCAAGGTCACCCAGGCCGTCGCCGACCAGGTCGAGGCGACCCTCACCGCCGCGATGATCGACGAGGACTGCGGCAAGGCGGTCCGCAGCGGGTTGCTGGTCTCCGCGCTCGCGACGACCGGCGTGGACGAGGTGGAGCTCGCCAACGCGGTCGCGGTGCCCGAGGCGCTGGGCTTCGAGGCCACGGCGCGCGACGCCACGCCGTCTGCGCCGCCGGAGCTGCACGTCGTACCGGACCCGGACGCCGACGTGAAGGCCCAGGGCCGCCGCCCAGGAACGCCTCGACGCGGCCGAGGACGCGGTCGGCGAGGCGCAGGAGACGTACGACGACGCCACCGCCGCGGTCGAGAAGCTCGAGGCGCGGTCGATGCAGGTGCAGGCCGAGATCGACGAGCTCAAGCGGAAGCTGGCCGAGCTGGACGAGACGTACGAGGAGATCGACGACGAGCTCGGCGACGCCGAGGACGCCCGGACCGAGGCCGACGGCGCGCTGCGCGCCGCGACCCGGGACCGGGACGCCGCCGCGAAGGCGCTGGAGCGGCTGAGCTAGCTGCTTCCGCCCAGCCCTTGGAGCGCTGGACCGCGTCGATCCAGCGAGCATGCGCGGCGTCGGCGGTCTCTCGGTCGTCGGAGGGCGTGAACGAGCGATCCAGCTGCCAGGTCTCCCGGAGCTGGTCGGTGGAGTCCCAGACTCCGGTGCCGAGCCCGGCGAGGAACGCGGCACCGAGTGCGGTGGTCTCCACGAGCCGCGGCCGCTCGACCGGGACACCGATCTGGTCGGCCTGGATCTGGCAGAGCAGGTCGTTGGCGGAGGCGCCTCCGTCGACGCGCAGCGAGGAGAGCTTCGCGGGCATGGTCTCCAGTACGTCGCGGACCTCGAACGCGATCGCCTCGAGGGTGGCGCGCACGATGTGCGCCCGGGTGGTGCCGCGCGTGAGGCCGATGATCATCCCGCGGGCGTGCGGGTCCCAGTGCGGAGCACCGAGCCCGGTGAGCGCGGGAACGAAGACCACGCCCTCCGCATCGGCCACGGTGGCGGCGATCGCCTCGGTCTCTGCCGCGGAACCCACGATCTGTAGGCCGTCTCGCAGCCACTGCACGGCCGCGCCGGTCACGAAGATCGCGCCCTCGAGCGCGTAGATGAGCTCGCCGTCCGGGCCGCGCCAGGCCGCGGTCGAGAGCAGTCCCGCGTCGGAGCGCTCCAGGGAGGTGCCGGTGTTGGTCAGGATGAACGACCCGGTGCCGTAGGTGCACTTGGAGTCGCCCACGTCGTAACACGTCTGGCCGAACAACGCGGACTGCTGGTCGCCGGCGATCCCGGCGATCGGGAGCGACAGGTCGAGGAACGACTTGGGGTCGGTGGTGGCGATCTCTCCCCAGTTCGGCACCAGCTCCGGCAGCGCGTCCCGCGGTACGCCGAACAGGCCGCACAGCTCATCGGACCAGTCGCCGGCGCCGAGGTCGAACAGGAGGGTGCGGCAGGCGTTGGAGACATCGGTGGCGTGGTGCACGCCGCGGGTCATCCGCGCGATCAGGTAGGAGTCGACGGTGCCGATCGCGTAGCGGCCGGACTCGACCAGCGCCCACGTGTGCGGCTCGTTCTCGCGCAGCCACAGCAGCTTGGTGCCGGAGAAGTACGGGTCGAGGCGCAGCCCGGTCAGCTCCGCCACCCGCTCCTCATGGCCCTCGTCGCGGAGCCGGCCGCAGATGTCGGCGGTACGACGGTCCTGCCAGACGATCGCCCGCCGTGGAGAGCCGAGCGTCTCGCGGTCCCACAGCAGGATCGTCTCGCGCTGGTTGGTGATGCCCACGCCCCTGAGCTCGGTGGTGTCGACCTGACGCAGCGCGTCGCGCGTGGCCTCCAGGGTCGCCTGCCAGATCTCCTCGGGCGCGTGCTCGACCCAGCCCGGCTGCGGGAAGTGCTGGGCGAACTCCTGGTAGCCCTTGGCCGCGATCCGGCCGTCGTGAGTGACCACGACCGCGGTGACGCCGGTGGTGCCGGCGTCGATGGCGAGGATGCTCATCGTCGGCTCAGGCGCCGCCGCGCTGGACGATGTCGAGCACCTGTTGGTCGATCCAGGCGAAGTCGTCCGCGACCCGCATCTCGTAGTTCTCGCTGCCGACCCAGGTGGCGAAGTCGGGGTGGCCCTCGGTGCGGGCGAACTCCTCCAGCTGCTCGCGCAGCTCGTCGGTCACCGGCACCTTCTCCTCGTCGGTCGAGGCAGTGAGGTAGAGGTCGTTGAGCTCGAGCAGCCGGATCAGCTCGTCGACCGGGGCGCTGTGGTCGTCGACCCGGAGGTCCGCCGCGATGTCGTCGCCGCCGGCGTACCCCGCCCCGTCGCGTACGACGAGCAGCGCGGCCGACTGCCGACCCCGCTTGTCGCCACCGGCCCCGTCCCCGGCGGCCAGCGCCTCGAGCAGGCGTTTCGCGAACGGCAGCTCCGCGCCGGCGAGCCACATCGCCTCCATCGCCTCCACGACCTCCGAGCCGGCCAGACAGTTGCCCTGGATGGCGTAGCCGTCGCCGGTGAGGCCACCGGCCCACTCGATGCAGGCCTGGCCGGTGTGCGAGGCGGCGCCGCCGTCCAGGTCGACGATGCCGACCTGGCGCTCGTCGCGCCCCTCGTCCTCCTCCAGCAGGCGATGCAGCGCCACCGGCGCGGTCGCGCCGGCGTCCAGATGCGCGAGGGTCAGGCCCTTGTAGGCGACGTTCGCGTTGGCCTGGGTGGCGACGGCGCCCACCTGAGCGACCGCCGCCGGCACCACCGCGCCGACGGCCAGGAACTTCGAGGCGACGGCCACCCCCCACGACTCGCCGTCGTCGGAGCGGGCCACGATCGAGAAAGTCATAGCGGCGAGGTTAGCGGGGCGCCCGAGCGGCCTCGACTTAACCTGTTGCTCTCGAGCGCACTTGAAGTAGCAGGATGTGCGGGTGCTGCAGCGTCTCGGCTTCCCCGATGTGGGTCGCCACCGTCGGTTCGTGTCCGCGCTCGGCATCGACGCGCTCGGCGGCGGCATCTGGATGCCGTTGTCGATGCTCTACTTCCTGCGACAGACCGATCTGACCCTGGTCGAGCTCGGGCTGGTGATGACCGTCGCCAACCTCGCGGTGACGCCGTTCGTCCCGTACGTCGGCCGGCTGGTCGACCGGCTCGGTCCCAAGAGCGTGATGCAGACCGGCAACATCATCCAGGCGGTCTCCTTCGCTGTGTATCCGTTCGTGGACTCGATGCTCACCGTCGGCCTCGTCATCGGGGTCTCGACGGTTGGCCGGACCATGTTCTGGGGGTCCAACGGTCCGCTGATCACCCAGATCACCCTGCCCGGCGAGCGGGAGCAGTGGTTCGGGTTCGCCCAGGCGATGCGCAACGCCGGCTACGGCGTCGGCGGGCTGCTCGCCAGCCTGGCGCTGTCGATCGGGACCGACGCGGCGTACGACGCGGTCGTGATCGCCAACGCGTTGTCGTTCGTCGCGGCCTTCCTGTTCATGCTCGGCGTCACCGCCGGTGGCCGGCCCGAGATCGTTCCCGGCCCGGCCGGCGGTCGTGGCGTGGTGCTTCGGGACCGCGGCTACCGCTGGCTGGTGCTGGCGATGTTCGGCTACGCGCTGACCGAGATGACCCTCAACGTGGCGATGCCGGTGTACTTCGCCGAGCTCCTCGGCCTGCCGGCCTGGGTGCCGGGCGCGGTGTTCGTGATCAACACCGTGATGATCGGCCTCGGTCAGGGTCTCGTGGTGCGGTCGATGACCGGTGCGGTGCGCGTTCGCGTGGTGCTGCTCGCGATCACGTTCACGGCCTCCTCGTTCGCGATGTTCTACGCAGCGGATGCGCTGACTGTGGGCGTGGCGACGGCCCTCGTCCTCGCGGCGGCGGTCGTCTACACGATCGGCGAGCTGGTCGCCGGGCCGGTCCTGAGCGCCCTGTCCGCAGAGGCGGCACCCGACGAGCATCGCGGTCGCTACATGTCAGTGGTCCAGCTCGCCTGGAACCTCTCCGGCGCGATCGCGCCGCTGCTGTACGCCGCCCTCCTCGACGGCGGCTCGCTCGCGATGTGGGGTGGCGCCGTCATCCTCTGCGGGCTCTGGGCCGCCGCGACGCTCCGGATGGCCGCGACGCTCCCGCGGGCCCGCGAGCGGGTGACGAACGCGGTGGAGGAGGCCGCCGCCGAGGCGACTCCGACGGCCTGACCCTCGCCACCGCGGGTGCGACTTGGCTAGGGTGGTGCCGCCGAATATGAACGATCCAATTTTGATGGAGGTTCCATGCGCGTCGGAGTGCTCACCGGAGGCGGCGACTGCCCCGGCCTGAACGCCGTGATCAGGGCGGTGGTCCGCAAGGGCGTCACCCGTCACGACTTCGAGTTCGTGGGGTACCGCGACGGCTGGCGGGGTCCGCTCGAGGGCGTGACGATGCCGCTGGGCATCAAGGAGTGCCGGGGGATCCTGCCTCGCGGCGGCACCATCCTCGGCTCCTCGCGCACCAACCCGTTCAAGATCGACGGCGGCGTCGAGCGGATCCAGGAGAACCTCGCCGCGGCGCAGGTCGACGCGCTGGTCGCCATCGGCGGTGAGGACACCCTGGGCGTCGCGACCAAGCTCGCGGACCTGGGCGTCAACATGGTCGGCGTACCGAAGACGATCGACAACGACCTGTCCGGCACCGACTTCACCTTCGGGTTCGACACCGCCGTCAACGTCGCCTCCGACGCGATCGACCGGCTGCACACGACCGCCGAGTCCCACCACCGGGTGCTGGTCGTCGAGGTGATGGGCCGGCACGCCGGCTGGATCGCCCTGCACGCCGGGATCGCCGGCGGCGCCAGCGCCGTACTCATCCCCGAGCAGCCGTTCGACATCGAGGCGGTCTGCGCCCACGTCGAGGCCAGGTTCCGCACCCAGTACGCCCCGATCATCGTGGTCTCCGAGGGCGCCGTCCCGATCGAGGGCGGCGAGATGACGTTGGTGTCCGGAGAGAAGGACGCGTTCGGACACGTGCGGCTCGGTGGCATCGGCGACCGCCTGGCGAGCGAGATCGAGGCGCGTACCGGCAAGGAGGCGCGGGCCGTGGTGCTGGGCCACATCCAGCGCGGTGGCACGCCGACGGCGTTCGACCGCTGGCTGGCTACCCGGTTCGGGTTGCAGGCCGCCGACGCCGTGGCCGACGGAGACTTCGGCAAGATGATGGCGCTGCGCGGCACCGACATCATCCGGGTGCCGCTGAGCGAGGGCACGGCCGAGCTCAAGCTGGTCTCGCCGGCGGAGTACGACGAGGCGCAGGTCTTCTTCGGGGGCTGACAGAACCGATCCCCGGCAACCTGCGTAGGGATGGGTGACACTGCAACCAGTGACACCCAGGAGATGCGATGGCGAGCGGGGACGACGGGTTCGACGAGTTCGCGACGGCGGCGTGGCCGCGGCTGCGGTGGTCGGCGTACCTGCTCACCGGCGACTACCACCTGGCCGAGGACCTGGCACAGACCACGCTGGCGCGCACGTTTGCGCACTGGCGACGGGTCCGACGTCAGGACGCGATGGCCTACAGCCGCAAGGTGCTGGTCAACCTCAACATCGACCGGCTCCGGCGGCGCCGCATGGTCGAGGTCGGTGGTGACTCCGTCGAGCACGCGCTGGATCGAGTGGCCGACGGACAGGATGCCGAGGGAACGGTGACCGACCGTGACCACGTGGTCCGGCTCCTGGCCGTGCTGACCGACCGCGAACGCCGGGTGGTGGTGCTGCGGCACTACTTCGACCTCGGCGAGGCGGCCACGGCCAGCGAGCTCGGCATCGCGCCGGGCACGGTCAAGAGCACCTTGTCGCGCGCGCTGGCCAAGCTCCGGGTGTCCGAAGACAGCCTCGAGGAGGCGGTAGGGCAATGAACGATCACCTGACGATCCATGAGCTCGAGGACCAGCTGCATGCGGGAGAGCGCGAGCTCCTCGACCCCGAGACGCTCACGACGATCCGGCGCACGGGCGGTCGCCGGCGTACCACCCGACGCGCGTTGACTGCGGTCGGAACCGCCGCCGTCGTGGCCGCCGTCGGCCTGACGGTCACGCTGGTCGGCTCGGGCGACAGCTCGATCCGCGACGACTCTCCGCCGGTCGCCGACGCTCCCCAGGAGCTCAGCCCGCTCGCCGAGCGGGCACTGGCCGAGATCCCCGGAGCGGTCCAGGTCTCGGACTGGCAGGTGGTGCTGCCGCCGCCCGGCGTCGACAGCGACTACTGGTACGACAACCCCGACGAGAAGGTCGTCGGCCAGCCCGTTGCGCTGGACCTGAAGACCTACCAGGGCGTGACGGCCTACCCGGAGCGGGCGTGGCCCGCCTGGTTGTACGACGGCACGCTCGACTTCGAGGAGTCGCTGGAACAGGACGGCGCCGTGCCGGTGGGCTCCACCGACAACGGGATCCTGGTCGAGGCCGGTGACGCGTTCCTGGCCTGTGTGTCGTGGAAGGACCACGCCTGCGGACCCTCGTTCATGACCCGCACGGCGGACGGCAGCCTGCACCGCAACTGGGGGATGGGCACCGACGACTTCCTCAAGCCGGGCTCCGACATGGAGGTCTTCCTGTCCAAGGACTACAGCACCGGCGCCCCTGGTGTGCTGGCGTTCGCGGGGCTTCCGGGGACCGACGTGACCCGGGTCGAGTTCGTGACCACGGACGGAACCGTCATCGAGGGTCGGGTTCACTCCGGCCTCGTGGAGGGCGCCTCGATGATGTCCGGCCGGGTACCGGGAGAGCTCGCCAAGGTGATCGCCTACGACGCCGACGGCAACGTGATCGAGGACCATCCGCTGAGGGTGTGCGACAGCCCAGTGGACTGCGAAGTGCGCTGACACTCCGGCTGGGTACTGGTCAAACCGCCCCACCCTGTTCGAGGGTGGGGCGGTAACCGTTTTCTCGGGGACCGGAGGTCCGCATGAGTACCAGCCAGGCCGACGAGGTCGACGTCAACGGACCGGAGCCCGATCTCAAGCGGGTGATGGGCCCGAAGCTGCTGCTGCTCTTCATCATCGGCGACGTGCTCGGGGCCGGCGTCTATGCCGTGACCGGCCAGATGGCCGGGGTGGTCGGGGGGATCGTCTGGCTGCCCTTCCTGGTGGCCTTCGCGGTGGCCAGCCTGACCGCACTCTCCTATCTGGAGCTGGTGACGAAGTACCCCCAAGCGGCGGGGGCTGCGCTCTACACGCACAAGGCGTTCGGCATCCACTTCGTGACGTTCATCGTCGCCTTCGCGGTGATCTGCTCGGGCATCGCGAGCGCGTCGACCTCGTCCAACGTGCTGGCACAGAACCTCACCGGCGGGTTGGTGGCCAACGGCTGGCTCGACTCTGAGCCGCGCACCGGTGTGATCACCGCCATCGCCCTCGGGTTCATGCTGCTGCTGGCGCTGATCAACCTTCGCGGCGTCGGCGAGTCCGTGAAGTTCAACGTCATCCTCACCCTCATCGAGGTGATCGCTCTCACGATCGTGATCGGCGTCGGCTTCTACGTGATGGCGCAGGGTGATGGTGACTTCGGCCGCATCACGACCTTCGAGTCTCCCGACGACAAGGGTCTGTTCCTCGCCGTGACGGCGGCGACGTCGATCGCCTTCTTCGCCATGGTCGGCTTCGAGGACTCGGTCAACATGGTCGAGGAGACCAAGGAGCCGGAGAAGATCTTTCCGCGCACGATGCTCACCGGGCTCGGCATCGCGGTGATCATCTACATGCTCGTGGCGGTGTCGGTCGTGACGGTGCTGACGTCCGAGCAGATCGCGAACGCGCCGGACGGCCGGGCGCTGCTGGAGGTGGTCCGCGTGGGCTCACCGGACTTCCCGATCGACAAGATCTTCCCGTTCCTCGCGGTCTTCGCCGTGGCCAACACCGCGCTGATCAACATGCTGATGGCGAGCCGGCTGCTCTACGGGATGGCCAACCAGGACGTGCTGCCCCGTTCGCTGGGGAAGGTCTCGCCGAGGACCCGTGCGCCCTACATGGGCATCCTCTTCTCCACCGTGCTCGCGTTGGGCCTGATCATCTATGTCGCCAACCGCGCCGAGGACGACATCGTGGTCAACCTGGCGAGCGTCACGTCGCTCCTGCTGCTCGGCGTCTTCACGGTGGTCAACGTGGCCTGCCTGATCCTGCGCCGGGACGGCAAGGACAGCATGTTCCGATCGCCGGGCCTCACTCCCGCGGTCGCCGCAGCCGCCTGCCTGTTCCTTATCGGGCCGTGGGTCGACCGCGACGCGATCATCTACCAGATTGCGGCGGGGATGCTGGTGGTCGGCGTGGTGCTCTGGGTCGTGACCTGGTTCACCAACCGCGCGGTCCGGGCCAAGAGCACCGGATTCCGCGACATCGAGCACCTGGAGGAGTAGGCCGGGCACCCGCGTACGCTTGTCCGGTGAGCCAGATCCCCGACCTCGCGAGCCTGCACGCCCTGGGGCCCGCCCAGCAGCCGTCGTACCCCGACCCGGCTGCCGTCGACGCCGCCGTCGCGCGCCTGCGCACGATGCCGCCGCTGGTGTTCGCGGGGGAGTGCGACGAGCTCAAGGACAAGCTGGCCGCGGTCGCCCGGGGCGAGGCCTTCCTGCTGCAGGGCGGCGACTGCGCCGAGACGTTCGCCGGGGTGACCGCCGACAACGTGCGCAACAAGCTGCGGGTGCTGCTGCAGATGGCGGTCGTGCTCACGTACGCCGCGTCGGTGCCGGTCGTGAAGCTGGGCCGCCTGGCCGGGCAGTACGCCAAGCCGCGCAGCTCGGACCTGGAGACCCGCGACGGCGTGACCCTGCCGGCGTACCGCGGCGACGCGGTCAACGGCTACGACTTCACCGAGGCCTCCCGGATCCCCGACCCGCAACGGCTCGTCGACGTCTACAACGCGTCGGCGGCCACCCTGAACCTGGTGCGCGCGTTCACCACGGGTGGCTACGCCGACCTGCGCCAGGTCCACACCTGGAACACCGACTTCGTCCGCGACTCGGTGGTCGGGCAGCGCTACGAGAAGCTGGCCAACGAGATCGACCGGGCGATGGCGTTCATGGAGGCGATCGGCGCCGACCCCGACGAGTTCCACCGCGTCGACTTCCACTCCAGTCACGAGGCGCTGGTGCTCGAGTACGAGCACGCGATGACCCGGATCGACTCCCGCACCGAGCAGCCCTACGACGTCTCCGGCCACTTCGTGTGGATCGGCGAGCGCACCCGCCAGCTCGACAACGCGCACGTGGAGCTGCTGAGCAGGATCCGCAACCCGATCGGCGTGAAGCTGGGGCCGACGACCACGGCCGACGACGCGCTGGCGCTGACCGAGAAGCTCAACCCGGCCAACGAGCCGGGCCGGCTGACCTTCATCACCCGCTTCGGCGCGCAGAAGATCCGCGACGGGCTGCCCGACCTGGTCGAGAAGGTCACCGCGTCCGGGGTCGACGTGGCCTGGGTCTGCGACCCGATGCACGGCAACACGTTCGAGGCCAGCTCCGGCTACAAGACCCGCCGCTTCGACGACGTGATCGAGGAGGTGCAGGGATTCTTCGACGTGCACCACGCCCTCGGCACCTGGCCGGGCGGCGTCCACATCGAGCTGACCGGTGACGACGTCACCGAGTGCGTCGGCGGCGGCCAGGAGCTGCTCGAGGTCGACCTGGCGCACCGCTACGAGTCCGTCTGCGACCCGCGGCTCAACCGGGTGCAGTCGCTCGAGCTGGCGTTCCTCGTGGCCGCCATGCTGCGTCGCGCCTGAACTCCGGGTTTCGGGTCTACGCTGAGCACGTGGGCCTTCGCCGGATCGTTGCAGTAGTCGCGCCGCTCGCCGTACTGCTCGCCGCATCGCCCGCCCCTGGACCGGTCAGCGCCGCCGGCGAGGCTGCTCCGCGAGCAACGGTCACCGTCACGGTGGACAACATGGCGTTCTCTCCGAGGACCGTCACCGTGTCCCCAGGAGACACCGTGACCTGGTCGTTCCAGGACAACGTCGCACACACCACGACGTCGAACCAGGGCTTCTGGAGTAGTCCAAGGCGGCTATCGGGCACCTTCTCGAGGGTGTTCTCCTCGGCCGGCAGCTTCGGTTATCACTGCATCCCCCACCCGCATATGACAGGCAACGTGAAGGTGCGGTTGCTGGCCAGCGGCAGCCCGACGGCGGGCTGGGTGCTGCGCTGGGCCACCGCCGCCGGCACCGATGCCATCGACTAGACGTCCAGAAACGCAAGCCCGGGTCGACGGCCTGGAAGCCGTTCCGCACCGACACCACGGCGCAGACGGGGAAGTTCAACCCCACCAAGAATGGCACCTACTCCTTCCGATCCCGGACCGCCAAGAGCGGCACCAGCTCCGGCTGGTCGCCGGTCAAGAAGCTGAAGGTCTCGTGACGGCTTCGCCCTTGATCGACCTCCGCAGCGACACCCTGACCCAGCCGACCGAGGCGATGCGCGCGGCCATGGCCGGCGCGGAGGTGGGCGACGACGTCTACGGCGAGGACCCGACGGTCATCGCCCTGGAGGAGCGGGTCGCCGAGCTGTTCGGGCACGAGGCGGCGCTGTTCACACCGACCGGCTCGATGGCCAACGTGCTTGCCGTGCGCTCGCTCGTGCAGCCCGGCCAGGAGGTGCTTTGCGAATCGCGCGCGCACATCGCGCGCGCCGAGCTGGGAGCGCACGGCGCGTTCTCGGGCATCACCATGCGCACCTGGATCGAGCCGCGCGGACAGGTCGACCTGGCCACGATCCGGTCGCTGTTCGCCCCCGACATGGGTCCGTTCTTCGTGCCCACGGCCGCGATCTCCGTCGAGAACACCCACAACTTCGCCGGGGGAGCGGTGCTCCCGCTCGATGACCTGCGCGACCTGCGCGAGTTCGCCACCGGCGCCGGCGCCGGCGTCCATCTCGACGGGGCGCGGATCTGGAACGCCCACGTGGCCACCGGCACCCCGCTGCGCGAGTACGGCGCGATCGCCGACGTGCTTTCCGTGTGCCTGTCCAAGGGCCTGGGCGCGCCGGTCGGCTCGCTCATGGTCGGCGGTCGCGACGCGATCACCGAGGCGCGGGTGTGGCGCAAGCGGATGGGCGGCGGCATGCGCCAGGTCGGGATCCTGGCCGCCGCCGGCCTGCACGCGCTCGACCACCACCTCGAGCGGCTGGCCGACGACCACACGCACGCCCGGCTGCTCGCAGAGGCGTGCGGTGTCGACCCCGCTTCGGTGGACACCAACATCGTCGTCGTCGACCGTCCGGACGCGGCCGAGTTCGTGACCCAGGCGCGGGAGGCCGGCGTCGCGGTCGCCACGGTCGGGCCGACCGCCGTACGCATGGTGACGCACCTCGGGGTCGACAAGGCGGCCGCCGAGACGGCCGCGCTCGCCCTCAGCGCGCTCTGATCAGAACGGCGGGCCGAAGCTGCAGCGGATCGGCGCCGCGGGGTCGAGCCCGTTGATGATCATCGGGCTCAGCCCCTACGTCACTGAGGAGTAGGGGGCGGCGGAGGTGCCGAGGGTGGCGGGTGGGACGGCCCCGTAGCACCGGTAGGCGGCTGCGCCGGCGAGGATTGGAGCGTGCGCAGGCCTGACGCGACGTCACGTCGCAGCTGAGCCAGGTCCAGGTTCTTGGTCCTGGCAGCGACTGCGATCGCCACGAGCAGTGCCACGCCGGTGAGGTAGAACGTCGCTTGCGCACCGTGGGCTCCGAAGTACGCCGAGAACTCGTAGTCCTCTCCCAGGAACGAGGCCTCGCCGACGAAGTGCCCACCCGAAAGGCGAACCATCAGGGGCACCACGGCGAGCAGCGAGCCGACCCACACCAGGAGGCTGCGTAAGACCTTGTCGTGAGGCGCTTTGCGCACGACGACGACGGCACTGATGACGAGGACCACGAGCATCACGGCGGGCGCAGCCCACAGACCTGGCTCGTCGTCGGTGACCTGCCCCCAGAGGTGATTCCAGTCCGTCACGTCGCTCTCGTCCGTCTCCTCCTCCTTGGTCCCGATCGCGCCCCCGGCCCCGAGCGTCATCACCCAGACCCCACCGCTGGCCAGCAGCCCGAAGACCAGCGTGAGCAACGCCTTGAGGTCATCTCCCGTCGGATCGTTCGCGGTGATGGAGTCCTCTCCGAAGCCGAGCAGCAACCAGCCGATGAGGCCGGCGACCGGGAGAAGGGCAAATGTGGTCGCGTGGCCGTACAGGGGTGCTACGACCCAGTCGAGCACGCGTCGAAGCCCCTCGTGGGGCCATCGGCTCGCAAGCAGCACGGCCAGGGACAGCACGGTGAAGAGAATGAGGAAGCCCAGGAAGAAGGCGGACGCGGCGTTGCTGTGGAGCTCCGCCTTGCCGAACACTTCCTCGGAGATGCCCCGGCCCCACCCTCGTCCGGTCTTGTCGTTGTCGCTGCGGAAGATCAGCGCCGGCAGCATCAGCGCCAGCCCGAAGATCAGAGCTGCTCGGGCCGCATCGCCCAGCGCGGCGTACGGGGACTGGTAACTCTGAATGACCCGTCGGAACATCAGAACGGCGACGACCAAGACGATGATCGTGACCGTCAACGGGAACAAGCCGAGCGACAGCGTGCTGTTCACGTCTTCGGCGTCGACGTCGATCACCAGATCGGCTCCGAAGGCTCCGGCGGCGATCACGGCGGCCAGCGTGAGCGTGTTGTCGATGCCGAAGTCCGCCGGCTTGAGCAACAGGGCCATGACACCGCTGAGCAGACCGGTCACCAGGAGGGCCGACAACGCCGTCAGCCCGGCACCGGACCAGTTGCCCACCACGACGCGGCGCCAGTCGAAGGTAGGCGAGGAGCCGGCGGGTGGTGCGCTCGGCGGTGGCGGGATCGGTGCCCGCGTCGGGGGCGGTGTGGCTGGTGCGGTGGACCCGGCTTCGTGCCCGCAGTTCGAACAGAGCTTGGTGGTGTCCGAGACCTCAGTCCCGCAATTCACGCAGAACGGCATCCGAGTCTGTCCCTTCCGTCGGTTGCGCGGTAGTTAATCAGGCGGCCGAGCCGACCAGGCTCACGTCGCTGATCGCGGTGTTGTTGCGCGCCGAGGGGCCCTTGCCGGGCTGGCTCACCGAGTCGAGGCGCAGCACCACGGTCGTCGTGGTGATCGGCCCGACCCGAGAGGACTGCACCTGCCGGGTCTCGGTGAGCGACTGCGGCACCTCGGTGCCGTCGTCGAAGACCCAGGTAGCGGCCAGGACCCGGCGGTTGCCGACGTACCAGTCGAGGGCGCCGGAGCTCTTGGCGTAGCCGTTGATGAGGCCGACCTCGCTCAGCTCGACCGGTTCCGGGAACGTGAACGTGAGCTCGAGCCCGGTGCGCGTCGCCGGGCGTGCGCCAGCAGGTGGCCGGCACGCCATCGACCATGTTGGTGGCGTCGTAGCGGACCATGTTGCCGCGGGTGTCGAGGTTGGGCTTCGCGGTGCTCGGCGCGGTCGCGGTCGCGTAGCGGGCGACGTCCTGAACTCCGTCGCTCGGAGGCGGACCGTCGGCCGGTCCGGAGGGCGACTTCCGCGGCTTCTGCGGCGGTGCTGACGACTCGCTCTGCGCGGTGCCGTCGACCGGGGTCGGGTCGTCGGCCTGGTCCTCGTCGCCGCCGGCGAACAACAGCAGTCCGCCGATCACCGCGACCAGCATCAGGATCACCACGATCATCGCCACCGCCAGGAAGGACGGGCCGTCGCGGCGCGCGCGGGTCGGGGCGGGTCGGTACGTCGGCGGTGGTGCCGTCGGCGGCGGTGCGGTCGGCCGGGCGGTCGGCTGGGCGGCGTACAGCTCATCGGAGAAGAGCGGGTAGCGGGCCGCCGGCGGCGGCGTGTAGGCGGGCGGCGGTGACGAGGGCACCGCTACCTCGGGCCGCTGGACGGTCTCGGCCGTCGGCTCAGGGGCGACGATCGGACGTCCGCAGTTCGTGCAGAAGCGACCGACGCTGAGGCGATGCCCACAGCCGGCGCAGAACTCCATCCGTCCTCCATCTGTCGAAGCGACAGCGGGATTGTATGTAAACCCGGGTCTCAGACCCGATTTCCGGGGCTGGCTCAGCGGACGAGCTCGCGGGCGTCGACGCGCCCGAGCAGCTCCGGGAGCCGGCGTACCGCGGTGGCGAGCTCGCGCAGGTCGGCGCCCTCGAGCGCCTGCGGACCGTCGCACAGCGCGGTCTCGGGAGTCGGGTGGACGTCGACGATGACGCCGTCGGCGCCGGCCGCGATCCCGGCCCGGGCGAGCGGGACGATGAGGTCCTTGCGACCGGCGGCGTGCGACGGGTCGATGATCACCGGCAGGTGGCTGGTGGCCTGCACCACCGGCACCGCGGAGATGTCGAGGGTGTTGCGGGTCGACGGCTCGAAGGTGCGGATGCCGCGCTCGCAGAGCACCACTTCGAGGTTGCCGCGTTGGGCGATGTACTCGGCGGCCATCAGCCACTCCTCGATGGTCGCGGTCATCCCGCGCTTGAGGAGCACCGGCTTGCCGGCCCCACCGACGGCCTGGAGCAGCCCGAAGTTGGCCATGTTGCGAGTGCCGATCTGGAGCATGTCGGCGTGCTCGGCCACCACGTCGACATCGCGGGCGTCGACGACCTCGGTCACCACGGGCAGCCCGGTGGCGGCGCGGGCGTCCGCGAGGATCTCCAGGCCGCGCACGCCGAGCCCCTGGAAGGCGTACGGCGAGGTGCGCGGCTTGAACGCGCCGCCCCGCAGGATCGTGGCGCCGGCCGACTTCGCCATCTGCGCGGCCTCGAGGGTCTGCTCCGGCGTCTCGACGGCGCACGGTCCGGCCATCAGCGTGAAGGAGTCGGGCCCGACCGGGACCTGCATGCCCGCCGGCCCGACCCAGACGGTGGAGCGTTCCGGATGGTGCTGCCGGCTGACCAGCTTGTAGGGATCGGAGATCCGGTGCACGTCGGCGACGCCGTTGAGGGTGCGCAGGTTGAGGTGGTGGAAGGAGTCGATGTCACCGACCAGGCCGATGATCGTGCGCAGCACGCCCTTGGAGACGAAGGCCTCCCCGCCGACGCTCTCGACCCGCTCGACGACGTGCGCGATGTCCTCGTCCGTCGCATCGGGAGCCATCACCACGACCATGCGGAGAAGGTAATCGACCCGCGTTCGCGCGGGCTCGCATTGTCAGGTGCTGGACCTCGGGCGCAGCGAGTCAGATCACGAACAGCGTGACGGTGCTTCCCATCGGGGCCAGTTCGCCGCTCTCCGGGTCGGTGCTGACGGCAAGATCGAACCCCAAGTAGGGGTCGGCCTGTTCGACGTCGACCTCGAATCCGGCGTCCTCGAGCACCTGTTGAGCCTGGTCGACGGGCATGCGCCAGACCGAGGGCACTTCGATGAGCTCGGGGCCGAGCGACACCGTGAGCGACACCTCGTCGCCCTTGTGCAGCGTGCCGCCGGTCGGGTCCTGGCTCGATCACGATCCCCGTCGGGCACGGTGTCGCTGTACTCCTCGGTGACCTTCACCTCCAGCCCGCGGTGCCTTCAGCACCGAGATCGCGTTCTCGGCGTCCTTGCCGACCCAGTCGCCGACCTTGAGCGGCTTGCGGCCGCGGCTGATGATCAGGTCGACGGCGGCGCCCGGCTTCAGGGTGGTCCCGGCCTTCGGGTTGGTGCGGATCACCAGACCCTCGTCGATGTTCTCCGAGTAGCGGGGGATGCTCTCGTCGTACTCGAGATTCAGCTCGAGCAGGGCGTCCTGGGCCTCGTCCTCGGTCTTCCCCTTCAGCCGCGGGACGTCGTAGCGCTCCTTGCCCAGCGAGACCGTGACGGTGACCGTCCCGTTGTCGAGGACCCGCGAGCCCGGGCTCGGATCGGTCTCGACCACGCTGCCCTCGGGCACGGTCTCGGAATAGGCGGGGTCGGCGAACTCGACCTTGAAGCCGGCGTCCTCGAGCTTCGCCTCGGCCGCGGCCTGGGTCATCCCGAGCACGCCGGGCGTCGTCGTGTAGCGCGCCCAGCCGAGCCAGTAGGCACCGCCACCCACGAGCAGCGCGAGCACCAGGGCCAGCACGAGCAGCATCGGCCCGCGCCGCGACCGGCGCGGGCGGCGCTCGTCCGGTACCGGGGTTCTCGGGTGGTCTCGGCGGCGGCGGCTTCGCCAGGGGGTACGACGACGTGTGCTCGCGCACGCTCGGCGCCGGCTCGAGGATCTCCGCCAGCTCGGCGTCGTCCCAGAGGTCCGGGGCCGTGCCCCGGGCCATCAGCAGCGGGGCCAGGTCCTGGGTCAGCTCCGGGTCGTCGCGGACGCCGTCGGCGAGCGCGTGGCTCACCCGGTGCAGCTGGTGCAGCAGCACGGACGCGTCCGCGGGCCGCAGGCTCGGCTCGCGCGCGGTCGCCCGGGCGACCAGCGCGTCGACGTACGCCGGCAGGTCGGGAACCAGCGACGACGGAGGCGGGACGTCGTTGTGCACGTGCTTGTAGGCGACCTGGATCGGTGTCTCGCCCTCGTGCGGCTTGGTCCCGGTGAGGAGCTCGAAGAGCACCACGCCGGCGGCGTAGACGTCGGCGCGGGCATCGGCCTTGCCCTCGACGACCAGCTCCGGAGCCAGGTAGGAGACGCTGCCGATCAGCACGCCCTTGGTGGTGTGCTGGGTCTCGGAGCTGACGGCCTTGGCCAGCCCGAAGTCGGCGACCTTGATCCTGCCGTCGTCGGCGATCAGCACGTTCTCCGGCTTGATGTCGCGGTGGATCAGCCCCGCCCGGTGGGCCGAGCCGAGGGCCGAGAGCACCGGCTCCATCAGCGCCAGCGCCCGTTGCGCCGGCATCGGGCTCTCCTTGACGACGGTGTCCCTCAGGGTGTGGCCGGAGACCAGCTCCATCACGATGAACAAGGCGCCGTCGACGGACTCGTCCTGGCCCTGGTCGTAGACCGCCACGACGTTGGGGTGCGACAGTCCGGCGGCCGCCCGCGCCTCGCGCACGAACCGGGCAGCGAAGGCTTCATCGTCGCCGAGGCCGGCGTGCATGATCTTGATCGCCACCGTGCGGTCGAGCCGGAGGTCGGTGCCTTCGTAGACGCTGGCCATGCCCCCTCGGGCGACCCGGGCGCCGACCCGGTAGCGGCCGTCGAGCACCCGGCCGACCATGGGGTCGCCAGAAGGCGCACCTGCACCCGTGCGGGCACGCGCGTCGTCTTGCACAGCGACCCTCCTGCTCCGGACGGGGAAGGATCCGGAGCCTCAATCGTACGGTCGCCGCCAGGGTAGGCAGGCCCAGGCCCGCGCTCCGGCGTGGCGTGGAGCCCGTGGCAGCATGGGCGGCATGAGCGAGACGCGACTGGCGGACCAGGACCTGGCTGCCCTGGTGCCCGAATGGATCGACTGGGCGACCGCCGCAGAGCGCCTCGGCGTGACCGTGGCGAAGGTCCGGACCATGGTGCGGGACCACGAGCTCGCCGACGCCGTACCAACCGAAGGCGCGGGGAAGCAGATCCCGGCCGACTTCATCCAGGACGGCCTGCCGGTCAAGGGCCTCCCGGGGCTGCTGACCGTCATGCACGACAACGGGTACGACGACCGCGAGTGCATCGCGTGGCTCTTCCTCGACCAGGAGCTTCCGGGCCGGCCGATCGACGCGCTGCGGGAGAACCGCGGCAGCGAGGTCAAGCGCCGCGCCCAGGCGATGGCGCTCTGAGGCAAGCGTGCGCAGGCTTCTCGGGGACCGGCGCACGTTCGCGGGGCTGCTGGTGCTGGTCGTCCTCGCGTCGGTGGTGATCGGAACCCTGCGCAACGACGACGACGATTCCGGAGGGCAGTCCGGACGCCTCGCCGTCCATCGAGGTCTCCCCGGGAGACCCGCCCACGGAGAGCGAGTCGCCGGACGACGAGGAGGCCGGACCCGCCTTCCCCACCGCCGTCGCGCCCTCGCGACCTGCGACGGACGAGGAGAGCGGGCTGCCGACCGCGGACCTCGCCGACCTGCCGCCCGAGGCGGCGGAGACGGTGGCGTTGATCGAGGCCGGCGGGCCGTTCCCGTACGACGACGACGGCGAGACGTTCCTCAACTCGGCGGGGCTTCTCCCTCAGCGCGAGGCCGGCTACTACCAGGTCTACACCGTCGAAACTCCTGGTTCCGTCGAGCCCACCTCCCGTCGTATCGTCACCGGAACGGATGGCGAGCTCTATTGGACCGACGACCTCTATACCTCGTTCAGGAGGATCCAAGAATGAGCGGACTCGCAGGAGTACTGGCCGATCACATCCCGCCCGGCGTGTACCGGTGGCACGCGGCGTACGGCGTCTCCGACGTGCAGCACGCCGTGGAGCATGCCGGTTGGCAGTTCGCCTACCTGGACGGGCACGCCGTGGAGAACGCCTCGGAGTTTCACGCTGCCGTGGCCGATGCCCTGGAGCTCCCCGAGACCTACGGCCGCACGATGGACGCTCTCGACGGCTGCCTCTCCGAAATCGCCGGCGAGGGCAAGAAGATGGTCCTGCTCTGGGATGCCTGGGCGCCGCTGGCCCGGGCCGAGCAGCGCACGTTCACCTCGGCGGTCGAGACCCTGCGGTCCTACTCCTCGGCGATGTGCGTGCTGGTCCGCGGCGAAGGCCCGGACCTCGGCCTGTCCAGCATCGACTGAGGGTAGAAGGGTTCCATCGAGTCAGGGTAGACTGGGACCATGGGACTCAATATCAAGAACGAGCGGGTCCACGAGCTGGCTCGCGAGGCAGCGCGCGTCACCGGCAAGTCGCAGACCGGGGCGATAGAGGAGGCCCTGGTCCGCCTGCTGACGGCGTACGACGCAGACCCGACCGAGGCGCGGATCAAACGACGGCTCGATCTCGCCCGCGACATCGCGGTTGCTTATGCCGCTGACCCGGGGGAGCCGGACCGGTCGATCCGGCGGATCGAGGACTTGTACGACGAGGCGTCGGGGTTGCCGCGGTGATCGTCGACTCTTCCGCGCTGATGGCGATCCTCGAAGGCGAGCCGGACGCCGAGCGATGCCTGCGAGCGACCGCCGAAGCGGAGAGCCGGATGTCGACTGCCAACTGGCTCGAAGTGGGCATCGTCGCCGATCAACGGTCCAGCACCCATGGCGAGAGACTGGACCGGCTGGTGGCCGCGCTCGAGATCGAGCTCGTACCCGTGTCGGAGCATCAGGCGGCGGTGGCCCGCGCCGCGTACCGTCGCTTCGGCCGTGGATCCGGTTCGGCTGCGCGGCTCAACTTCGGCGACTGTTTCAGTTACGCCCTGTCCGTGACCTCGGGCGAGCCGCTGCTGTTCGCCGGCGAGGACTTCACGCACACCGACGTGCCGGCGGCCGGATAGCGGCTACACGACCCGCTGGGTCGCCGCCGAGGCGAGCTCGCGGAGTACGCCGCGTGCGACGTCGTCGATCGCCGCAGCGTCGAGGGCGGTGACGGCCAGCCGGGCGAGCTCCTCGATGACCTGCTCCACCTGCGCGTGCGCGCCGGAGGTGTCGATGATCCGGCGCAGGTCCTCCACGTCCTCCCGCGACAGCGGGCCGCCGAGTGCGGCGTCGAGCCGGGCGGCATCGGTCGGAGAGGCGGCATCCAGGGCGAGCGCGATCAGCACGGTGCGCTTGCCCTCGATCAGGTCGTCGCCGGCCGGCTTGCCGGTCGTCTCCGGGTCGCCGAACACACCGAGCAGGTCGTCGCGAAGCTGGAACGCCTCGCCGAGCGGCAGCCCGACCGATGAGAGCGCCGCCTGGGTGGCGTCGTCTGCGCCGGCCAGCGCGGCGCCGATGTGCAGCGGCCGCTCGATGGAGTACTTCGCGGACTTGTATCGCAGCACCGTCATCGCGGTGTCGACGTCGGCCTTGCCGCGGGCCTGCACCGAGACGTCGAGGAACTGACCGGCGATCACCTCCGACCGGCACAGGTCGAACAGGTCGAGGGCCGGCCCCACCCTGTCCCACGGCAGCCCGCAGCGGCGCAGCATCTCGTCGGACCAGCCGAGCAGCAGGTCGCCGAGCAGAATCGCGGCGGCGGCGCCGTACTGCTCGGGATCGCCGCGCCACCCGTCGCGACGATGCTCGGCACCGAACGCGCGATGCGTGGCCGGGCGGCCCCGCCGGGTGTCGGACGCATCCATGTAGTCGTCGTGCACGAGGGCGCTCGCGTGCAGCAGCTCGAGGGCGGAGCAGGCGCGGATCAGCGCCGCGTCGTCCGCCGGATCCGGGTCGACGGCCCGATGACCCCAGTAGCAGAACGCGGCCCGGAACCGCTTCCCGCCGCGCACCGACACCCGCGCCTCGGCCATCAGCCGGGCGGCGTCGTCGCCGAGGGGTCCGAGCCGGGCGGCCTGCTCGTCGAGGAATCCGTCGAGAGCGTCCTGCACGCCTGAGCGGAACGTCGCGCCGTCCCACTCGTTGACCACGCCGTGGAGCCTAACGACTGGACAATGCACCGGCTGGGGCCGGTGCCACTACCTAGACTCAGCAGCATGACCGCGGACCGCGCGCCCCGCATCGGAGAGCTCCTGCGACGCGGCGTGCGCTGCTTCTCCTTCGAGTTCTTCCCGCCGAAGGACGAGGAGGGAGAGCGCATTCTCTGGCAGTCGATCAGCGAGCTGGAGCCGCTGCGCCCGACGTTCGTCTCGGTCACCTACGGCGCCGGCGGCGCGACCCGCGACCGCACCATCGCGATCACCGGTCGGATCGCGCGCGAGACCTCGCTGCTGCCGATGGCTCACCTGACCTGCGTGGGGCACACGACCGAAGAGATCGACGTCATCCTGCAGCAGCTCGACGACGCCGGTGTCCGCAACGTGCTGGCGCTGCGCGGCGACCCCCCGGGCGGACCGGGCACTCTCTGGGAGAGCACCGAGGGTGGAGTGGAGTACGCCGCCGAGCTGGTGGAGCACATCCGGTCCAGCGCGGGGGAGTTGTGCGTGGGCGTGGCGGCGTTCCCCGAGGGCCACCGCGACGCCGAGAGCATCGATCGCGACGCCCAGGTGATGAAGGCGAAGCGCGACGCGGGCGCGGAGTTCGCGGTCACCGAGATGGTGCTGCGTGCCTCCGACTACTTCGGCTTGGTCGAGCGCTGCCGCGCGATCGGTGTGGACTTCCCGATCGTGCCCGGGATCATGCCGATCCTGAACCTCAACTCGATGAAGCGGATGGTCGAGCTCTCCGGCCGCGAGATGCCCGACGAGACGCTGGCCCGGATCCTGCCGCTGCAGGACGACCCGGCCGCGGTCCGCGCCGAGGGCATCCGGATCGCCACCGAGCTGTGCGACGAGCTGCTCGACGGCGGCGCACCCGGCCTGCACTTCTACACGCTCAACCGGTCCAAGGCGACGCGGGAGATCTTCGAGGCGCTGAAGCTCGCAGTCTGACTGCCGGCGGAATCCCTGGCTAGCCAGGTATCCCGACGCTTCCTGGGTGTTGCAACGGCCAGGAAGCGCATGAATCCCTGGGTAGCCAGGGATTCCGACCAGGGCTCAGGCCTCGCCGATCGCCTGCGCGACCAGCGCGGCCGAGAGGCCGACGAACGGCAGGCCCGCACCGGGAGTGGCATGCGCGCCGGCGGCGTACACGCCCGGGATCGGGGTGGTCGGCCCGAGCCGGCGCCGAACGGTCCCTCGGCCCTGCCAGAGCACGCCCATCGGCGAGCCGCCCCAGTGCTCGACCTGCTCGCGCGGCGAGCGGTCGACGCGGACCACGACGTTGTCCCGGACCCTCACGCCCAGCCGGGCCATCGTGAGGAGCAGGTCCTCGGCGATCTTGCCGCGTCCGTGCAGCGTCCAGGCCTGGCACCCCTCCGGCGCTCGGCCGCCGGTATGGATCGCGATCGTCGCGTCGGCGTGCAGCACAGTCTCACGGGGGAGGTCGGGTACGTCGCCCTCCAGGCCCAGGTGTGCAACGACCGGCGGGATCGCCGGCATCGTGCGCTCGACGTACGGCGCCAGCGCGGGCAGCCGGCGCGGGTCGATCGCGCACACCACGGCGTCGGCGGCCACCTCGCCCGTCTCGGTGCTGACACGCGGCCACCCTGCCCTCCCGGACGATCAGGTCGACCACGGGGTTGTCCGTGAGCACGGTGACGCCGCGGGTCGCCAGCCGTTGCTCCAGCGCGGTCGAGATCCGGGCCATCCCGCCCGGTACGGTCCACACCCCGAAGCTCTGCTCGAGATAAGCGACCAGGCCCGACCCACGACGGCACGTTGCGCATGTCGTGTCCGCCGGCCAGGAGTGGATGGGCGGCGATCATCGCCAGCCGGTCGTCGCGGAAGCTGCGGCGCAGCCGCTTGTGCATGGTCTCGCGACCGTCGAGGTACGTGGCGACCTCGCGCGGCAGGTCGTCGGGCTGCCACGGGACCTCGAAGTAGTGACGACGCAGCACGTCCCAGACCACGGCGTACTCGTCGACGTACTCGGTCCAGATGTCGCCGAGCCCTTTCCCGAGCTCGTCGAACGCCGCCTTCTGTGCGGTGCGGGACCCGCCGTGGAGCTGCACCGAGGTCTGGTCCTCGAAGCGGTGCTCCCGGATCAGCTCGAGCGGCTCCAGCTCGCCGACCTCCTTCTCCAAGGGCCGGCCGGACTTGCGGAACAGGTCGCGGATCACCGCGGGCAGCAGCGTGGTGTGCGGCCCGGCGTCCCAGGCGAAGCCCTCCTGCTCGACGGTCGCCACCGCACCGCCCAGCTGCTCCGGACCGCTCCAAGAGCGTGACGTCGTGGCCGAGCTTGGCCAGCCTCGCGGCGCTGGCCATCCCGCCGAAGCCCCCGCCGACCACCACCACGCGCATGGCGGGAACCCTAGTGAGTCCCACGAAGACGGGACACGGGCCCCATGCGCCGGGACGCACTCGGACAGGAGCGTGGAGGCCATGAACCCATCACACGCTCGCACCCTCGTTGTCTCCGCACTCCTCGCCAGCCTCGGTCCACTCGTCGGCAACGGTCTGTACGCCGGACCCGGATCCTCCAATGGCGACAAGATCCTGGCCGAGTACGCCGACGGCCTTCCGACAATCGGGTACGTCGCGCTGTCACTCGAACTCGTCGGCTTCTGCGGGCTGGCCGTCCTCCTTGGCTGCCTCGTGGTCCGCACGTACTCCGTTGCCCCGGTGGCAGCAGTCACCGCCGCCGTCGCGGGCTCGGCCATGCTCGCCGTCAAGCTCGGCTCGGTCGGCCCCTGGATGGTGGTGATCGACGGAGCCGACAGCATGGACCCTGGCGTCGCCGAGGCCCTGATGTCGCTCACGGACATGGCCTTTGTCGTGTCCGGCCTGCTCCTGTGCCTGGCACTCTCAGCGGTCGGGATCGGCCTGCTCCGGACCGATCTGCCGCGATTCCTGGCCTGGTGGCCCGCCGTTCTCGGACCCCTCGGTGTCGTCGCCGGCGTCGTGGGTGTCGTGGCACCCGACGCCTACGTCCCGATCCCCTTCCTGCTGCTGCTCGTCTGGATGATCGCGCTCGCGATCGCCACGACGATGCGCTCGGGCGAGGGTTCTCCGGCGAATGAGGCAAACGACTCCTACAGCCACGCCGCTGCCACACAATGACCCAGTGAGCCGCACGCGAGCAGCCACGGTCGCCGAATGGTGGCCGTGGCTCGTGCTGCCCACCGTGGCGACCGCCCTGCTCACGGTCGGTCTCACGCTGTCGCTCGCCGAGCCGGGCGACGGTTGGCTGACAACGGAGGCGTGGGTGAACGCACCGCTCGCCATCGGATTCAGCGTCGTCGCCGCCGGGGTGTGGGCTACCCGCCCCCATCCACCCGGGATCCGCAACCTGGGCATCCTCTTCACCGTGTCGGGCCTGGGCGCGGCCTGTGTGCTGCCGTCGTACGCGCTCGCCGAGGTCGGTGCGCCAGGTGCCGTCGCCGCGGCGTGGCTGTCCAACTGGGTATGGAGCCTGGGAGCGGCCCCGTTGATCGGCGCGGGTCTGTTGCTGTATCCGGACGGCCGTCTCCCCGGCCGACACTGGTGGATCGCAGCGGCCCTCGGACTGGGCGGGACGGCGGCGCTCGCCGTCTCGACGGCGCTGCCGGCCGGCCCGCTCGAGAACCATCCCCGGTTCGACAACCCTGTCGGGATCGGTGGCGCCGATGGCTGGGAAGTCGTCGCAGGCCTCGGCTTCCTGTCGCTAATGGCCGGCGGCATCCTCGGCATGGCGGCCCTAGCTCTGAAGTTCCGGCGGGCACCCAGGGGCGGCGACGTTCGCGGGCAGATCCGCGGCTTTCTGATCGCCGGTGGCCTGGTCGTCGTGGTCGCCACGTTGCCGGAGTCCGACAACCTGGGTCAGCTGGTGCTCTCGCTCGCCGCGGTGACCG
Source organism: uncultured Actinomycetota bacterium (assembly GCA_963798055.1). Classification (GTDB taxonomy): domain Bacteria; phylum Actinomycetota; class Actinomycetes; order Propionibacteriales; family Nocardioidaceae; genus Nocardioides. The sequence goes on along the minus strand of CAWCRX010000022.1, from coordinate 227,135 downwards.
CACTCCCGGCGACAGTTGGGATCGCGGTGGTCCGGCACCGCTTGCTCGACCAGCGTCAGCAACAGACGGCGCTTCGCCAACGGGTGGGCGCCCTCGCCGAGTCGCGCCGGCACCTGGTCAACGAGCGCGAGGAGGAGCGAGCCCGGCTGCGACGCGACCTGCACGATGGGCTCGGCCCCTCATTGGCGGCGATCGGGCTCGGGCTCCGTCAGCTCGAGGAGGCGACGGCCGACGGCAACGTGCGCGCCCTGGCCGACGAAGTGCAGCGCGCGGTCGCCGAAGTCCGTCGGATCTGTGAGGGCCTGCGGCCGGCCGCCCTGAACGAGCTTGGGCTGAGTGGGGCTCTCGCCGAGGCGATGGAGCCGCTGGAGCGTTTCGGACCGCGCATCACCCTGAGCGTGGATGAGCTCCCGCCGTTGGCGCCCGCCGTCGAGGTCGCCGCGTTCCGGATCGTGATGGAGGCCGCGACGAACGCCGTACGTCACGCACAAGCGGCGCACATCGACGTCCAAGTGGGGTACGACGACGGGTTGGTGCTGACGGTCGACGACGACGGCGCGGGCCTCTCGGCCGAGTTCACGCCCGGAGTCGGGCTCCGCGGCATGAGTGATCGGGCCGACGAGGTGGGCGGCTGGCTTTCCGCAGAGACCAGTGCCGTCCGGGGCACCCAGATCCGGGCCTGGCTACCGGGCGTGGCCCATGCCTGAGGACGTCCGGGTCATCGTCGTTGAGGATCACCCCCTCTACCGGCAAGCGGTGGCGTCGCTGGTGGAGGGCCTGGACGGCTGGAGCATGGTCGGGACCTACGGAGACGCCGAGGCTGCCCTGCCGCACGTCGCAGAGGCTGATGTGGTGGTGCTTGATCTGGGTCTTCCCGGTATGGACGGGATTGCCGCGACCCGTGCGATGCACGAGGTCAACCCGGCGGCCCGGGTCCTGGTCTTGACGATGTCGGAGGAGCCGGCCGCGCTGGCGGCAGCGATCCGGGCCGGCGCGCACGGCTACATCGTCAAGGGCGCTGAGCCGCAGGACATCGAGCGGGCCCTTCGCGGCATGGCCCGGGATCAAGTGGTCTTCGACGCCGCCCTGGCTTCGGCGGCGCTCGCCGCCCCGGTTCGCGCACCCGCCGCCCTGGACCTGGCCTTCCCGATGCTGACTCGCCGTGAGGTCGAGGTCCTCGATCTCGTGGCCGCGGGGCGGTCCAACACCGAGATCGCCTCGGCACTCGTCGTGTCACAGAAGACTGCCCGCAACCACGTGTCGAGTGTCCTCACCAAGCTGGGCTGGACCCGGGCCGAAGCAATTGCCAAGGCCCGGGACGCCGGGCTCGGCCGCTAAGCAGGCGTGGGGGCACTCCCGTCCCGACGGCCCTTCCAGCGCCGCCAGCCGCGCCGGATCAGCTTGGCGGCGAAGTAGAGGACGACCAGGCCGATCGCCAGCAGTACGGCGGCGATCGCCGCGGCCGCGACCGGGTGCTCGATCGCGAACCACACCACCCCGAGGACCGCGAAGTCCTCGGCGACGCTGAGCCCGATGTTGGTGACGGGCTCGGGGGAGGCGTTGACGGCCAGCCGGGTGCCGGCCTTGACCAGGTGCGAGGCGAGGGCGGTGCCGCCGCCGACGGTTCCGCTCACCGCCTGGTCCAGCGAGCTGGCGTCGCCGGCGATCAGGACGCCGATCACTGCTCCGACGGTGGGGCGGATCGCGGTCGAGATGACGTCCCACGTCGAGTCGACGTAGGGGATCTTGTCGGCGACGAACTCCATGACGTACATGAAGCCGGCGGCCGCGAGGACCTCCCAGCGGCCGAGCGCGTCGGGGATGTCGGCGAAGTCGCCGATCCGGTCGGCGATGCCGAGGACCAGGACCACGAGGTAGGCGTTGACGCCGCTGGCCCATCCGCTCGAGAACGCCAGGGAGAGTGACTCCACGCGCTCAGCGTAGGGGCAGGCTGCGGCTACTCGACGTCGATCTCGGTGGCGCCGGTCATCGCGATGAGCTCGTCGAAGGTTGTCGAGTAGACCGCTGCGGGGTGACCCGCGGCGGCCCACAGCACGTCGTACTGGCGCAGCCAGGAGTCGACGTACGTCGGCACCGGGGCCGGGTGCCCGATCGGGGAGACGCCACCGATCACCTGGCCGGTGTGCTCGCGCACGAACTCCGGCGTGGCCCGCCGCAGCGCGCCGACCCCGACCCGCTCGGCGACCGCCTTCGTGTCGACGCGGTGCGCGCCCGAGGTGAGGATCAGCACCGGTCGACTGTCGGCGTCGAAGAGCAGACTGTTGGCGATGGCACCCACCTCACAACCGAGCGCCTCGGCCGCCAGGGCAGCGGTGTGCACCGACTCGGGCAGAATGACGATCTGCCCGGTTCCGCCGCGTCGGGCATGCTCGTCTCGGAAACGGGTAGTCAGCGGATGTTCGGTCGACATGGTGCGACCCTAGGACACCCCTCGGGGTTCACCAGCAGGGTTAACAGGCAGGCAGGAGAGCGCAGCTCATGGGACAGCAGCCGACCTCGATCTCGAGGGCGATCCAGCTCCTGCTCGGGCTGCTGGTGGCGGGGCTCGGCGTGACCGTGCTGGTGGTGATCTTCCGTGACGATCTCGACGAGGCATGGTCGCGGGGACACCCGGCCGACAGTGCGATCCAGCCGCTGGACTTCGTGCCGGTGGCGATCACGCTCTACGTCGTGGTCGCGCTGCTGGTGCTGACCCTGCTCCCGTTCCTCCGGGCCGGCGCCAACTGGGCCCGCTACTCCCTGGTGGCGATGGTGGTGATGATCGCCGTGTCGACGGTGGCCGTGCTGCGCACCGACCCGCCCACCCTGTTCGTGGTGCTGGGCTACTGCTCGCTGGTCCTCGAAGCGGTGATCCTGGTCTTCCTCTGGCACCCGGACACCTCCCGCTACATGCACGAGGAGACCTCCTCGGTCGAGGCCTGAGAGGGCTTGACCGGCTGTCCGTGGGGCGGTGTACCTTGGAGCCATGTTCGAACGTATGTTCGAACAGCCGGTGGGGGTGACTCGACCCCACCTCCGCCGGCACCGGCGGGCTGAGGAGGCGGTGGGATGCGCAAGTACGACGACCCGGTGGAGGTGCGCAAGGGCTTGGTCCGGGGTCCGGGATCATCGGGTGAGCGGAGCGAGGGTCCCGAGCAGTTCCTGTGGCATGGCCGGTTGTGGAAGGTGCGCGCGGTGCTGGCGCACTGGGTCGAGACCGGACCCTGGTGGCAGGGACAAGAAGAAGATGTGTCCCGCTCACCTCGAACAACACTGGGTGACCTGCTGGTCGAGCGCGAGCTGTGGCGGGTCGAGGCCGGCCCCGGCGGCCCCGACGTGGGTTGGCCCCATTCAGACGGCATCTTCGACCTCTCCTTCGACTGGACCGACGGCCGTTGGCAGCTCGTGGGGTGCGCGGACTGATGAACAACCCCTACGCCCTCCCGGCCACCACCCACTCCTATCTCTCTAGGTCCGCCGAGTCGCTGAGCGAGGCGATCGCGGCCGGCGACGTCCCCACCCGTTACGCCTGCGCCCACGTCGCCGCGCTGCGCGCGGCCGCCGCGTTGCTCGCCGCGCGTGCCCAGCCGGCGCCGACCCGGCGGCGTACCCAGAAGAACGCGTGGGTGCTGCTCGCCGAGGTGGCCCCCGAGCTGGGGGAGTGGGCCAGGTTCTTCGCGGCCGGGGCGAGCAAGCGCGCCGCCGCCGAGGCGGGCTCGACCCGGGCGGTCTCCGAGCGCGAGGCCGACGACCTGGTCCGGGACGCCGACCGGTTCCTGGCCGTCGTCGAGCAGTCTCTCGGGCTGGTCCCGCACCCTCCGCTGCAGCAGCAGCTGGTGAGGCATGTCAGTTAAAAGAAATTGCGGCATCGCGGCAGCGGCACCTACCGGCACCGCGGCCTCGGTGCCGAAAGCAGTGCCGAGCCGGTCCCGCTCGGCCGACGTACACGATCCTCGAGTAGGGAACGGGTGCGCGCAGAATGACGGCTGATCCGTTTACGCATCTCCATGTGGCGTCTGGCTACTCGCTGCAGTACGGCGCCTCGCACCCGCACGTGCTGGTCGAGCGGGCCGCCGAGCAGGAGATGGACACCCTCGCGCTCACCGATCGCGACGGCACCTACGGAGCGGTGAAGTTCGCCAAGGCCTGCCGGCCGGCCGGGATCCGGCCGGTGCTCGGGGTCAACCTCGCCTATCGGTCGTCGTCACCCCCGCACCGGACACCCGATCGCAAGACCCCGGCTCGTGGCGGCGCGTTCCGCGACCTGCCGGCCGAGCGCGGCGGGCTGCCGCGGGCGACGTTCCTGGCCGCCGCCGACACCCGGGGCGGACGGGCCGGATGGGCCGCGGTGTGCCGGCTGATCTCGGCGGTCCAGCTGGCCGGGGAGCGCGGGTCGCCCGTTCTTGATCTACACAGCCTGGACCTGGGCGAGCTGCCCGAGGTGGCCGAGCTGCTCGCGAGCGGTGACCTGATGGTGCTGCTCGGCCCGGGGTCGGAGCTGGCGGTCGCGGCGACCCGGCGCCGCGACGACCTGGCCCTGGCCGCGCTCGAGCCGTGGCGGGCACTGGTGCCCCGCTCCCACCTGGTCGTCGAGCTGGTCTCGCATCGGCTTCCCGGCCGCCGCGGCGACTGGGGGCCGGGCACCACACCGCACGCCGCCCGGATGGCCGGCATCGCCCGGGAGGCCGGGCTGTCCGCCGTACTCACCAATGCGGTGCGGTACGCCGACCGCCGCGACGCGGTCACGGTCGACGTGCTCGACGCCGCCCGGCGCCTGGTCGCCCTCGACCGGCGCCACCTCGATCGCGGCAACGCCGAGGGGTTCCTCAAGTCCGGCAAGCAGATGCAGGAGATCGCCGAGGAGATCGGCCGGGTCGCGGGACTGGCGGCCGACCCCGCTGCCGCCGCCCGCCGGTTGCTCGCCGAGACCCGCACGATCGCCGACCGGTGCGCGCTCGACCCCCGGGCCGATCTCGGGCTGGGGGAGGTGCACTTCCCCGAGTTCGAGCTCTCGACCGGTGGCGTCTCTGCCGACTCCTCGCTGCGCCGGCGCTGCGAGGCCGGCATCGGCGCCCGCTACGGCTCCGCGGCCCAAGCAGGTGATCTGGAAGCGGCTCGACGACGAGCTGGAGATGATCCGTGGGCTCGGCTACGCGTCGTACTTCCTCACCGTCGGCGACGTCACCGACCTGATCAAGGAGATGGGAGTGCGCTGCGCGGCCCGCGGCTCGGGCGCCGGCAGCCTGGTCAACTACCTGCTCGGCGTCTCCGGGGTCGACCCGATCCGGCACGGGCTGCTGATGGAGCGCTTCCTCTCGCCGCTGCGCGAGGCGCTGCCCGACATCGACATCGACGTGGAGTCGGCCCGGCGGCTCGAGGTCTACGAGGCGATCCTCGACCGCTACAGCGGCGAGCGCTGCGTGTGCGTCTCGATGATGGACACCTACCGGGTGCGGCACGCGGTGCGCGACGTCGGTGGCGCGCTCGGCATGCCGCCCGGAGAGATCGACGCGATCGCCAAGGCGTTCCCGCACATCCGGGCCCGCGACGCGCGGGTCGCGCTGCGCGAGCTGCCGGAGCTGCGGGCCGGCGGGCTGACCGATGACCGGCTCGACCTGATGTTCCAGCTGGTCGAGCGGCTCGACGGGCTGCCGCGGCACGTCGCGATGCATCCCTGCGGGGTGCTGCTCTCCGATGCCACCCTGCTCGACCGGACGCCGGTGGAGGCGAGCTTCGCCGGCTTCCCGATGAGCCAGTTCGACAAGGACGACGTCGAGGACCTCGGCCTGCTCAAGCTCGACGTCCTCGGCATCCGGATGCAGTCGGCGATGGCGCACGCGGTCGTCGAGATCCGCCGCACCGACGGCGTCGACATCGACCTCGACGACGAGGAGCAGGTGCCGTTCGACGACGAGCCCACCTACCGGATGATCAGCTCGGCCCGGACCCTCGGCGTCTTCCAGATCGAGTCGCCGGGCCAGCGCGAGCTGATCGCCAAGTCCGGGATCGAGACCTTCGACGACATCATCACCGACATCTCGCTGTTCCGGCCCGGTCCGGTCAAGAGCGACATGATCACGCCCTACCTCGAGGCCAAGCAGGGGTGGGAGCTGCCGCTCTACCTCCACGAAGACCTGCGGCCGATCCTCGGGCAGACCCAGGGCGTGGTGGTCTTCCACGAGCAGCTGATCGAGATGATCGCCCAGCTCACCGGGGTGAGCTACGCCGAGGCCGACGAGGTACGCCGCGCCCTCGGCGACACCGAGGGCATGGACGAGATGCGGCTGTGGTTCCCGCCTCGTGCGCTGGCCCGCGGCTACCCGCTGCCGCTGGTCGAGCGGCTCTGGAAGGTGATCGAGGCGTTCGCGTCGTTCGGCTTCTGCAAGGCGCATGCGGCGGCGTTCGCGCTGCCGACCTACCAGTCCGCCTGGCTGAAGACCCACTGGCCGGCGCACTTCCTCGCCGGCGTGCTCACCCACGACCCCGGCATGTACCCCAAGCGGCTGATCCTCGAGGACGCCCGCCAGCACGGCATCGCCGTGCTCGGGCTCGACGTCGACGTCTCCGAGAAGGACTACGTCGTGGAGCCGATGCCCCGGGCGCCGAGCGGCTACGGCATCCGGCTCGCGCTGGCCGAGGTGAAGGGGATCAACACCGCCGAGGTGGAGCGGGTCGTCGCCGCCCGTCCCTACCAGTCCCTCACCGACTTCTGGCACCGCGCGCGGGTGTCCCGGCCGATCGTGGAGCGGCTGGTGCTGATCGGCGGCTTCGACCGCATCTACTCGATCGACGGCGGCGACGGCGTGCGCACCCGGGGCCGGGTCACCCGCCGCGACCTGCTGCTCCAGGTCGCGGAGCTGGAGCGGCACGGGAAGGCCGTCGAGAAGGCCTCGCGGGGGCGCGGCCTGGGGTCTCGTCGTCCGGGGCGGCCGGCGGTGGCGCGTGCCGACGACGCCGGGCTGCGCAACAGCACCGACCCGCGGACCCGGGAGCGGACGGCGGACCTCGAGCGGCACCCGCTGGGCCGCCAGGGCGTCTGGGCGAAGGCGGCCGCGCAGAGCAAGGCGACCCCCGACCCGCCGCCGGTGAGCTCGGTGCAGCTCGCTCTCGATCTCGGGGACGGCCCGCGCGAGGGCGAGGTGTCCGGGCTGCCGGAGATGACGGCGGCCGAGTCGATGGCGGCCGAGCTGGAGATCCTCGGCCTCGACGTGAGCCGGCACGTCGTCGACGCCTACGACCGGTTCTTCGAGGAGCTCGGGGTCACCCGCAGCAAGGATCTGCTGCGGCAGCGGAGCCGGTCCGAGCTCCTGGTGGCCGGGGTCAAGGTGGCCACCCAGACCCCGCCGATCCGCTCCGGACGGCGGGTGATCTTCCTGACCCTCGACGACGCCACCGGCCCGGTCGACGCGACGTTCTTCGAGGACGTGCAGGGTCCCTATGCCGCGACGGTGTTCCACTCCTGGCTGCTGGTGGTCCGCGGCGAGCTGCGGCGCACCGGCTACCGCGGGGTCTCCCTACGCGCCACCGGTGCCTGGGCGCTCCCCGAGCTGCACGCCCTCTGGCGGCGCGAGGGCATCGATGCCGTGGTCAGCCAGATGGCCGTGGTGCCCGAGGGCTACGGCGGCACCCACCCCGAACGCCGCCGAGTGCTGGTTCACACCAGCGGCTTCCAGATGTCGCCGTACTCCGACATCAAGCCCGCGGGCGAGGACACCAAGCAGGTAGCCAGAAAGCTCTGGCACCGCAGCCCCGGGAGCGCGGGATGAGGCCACTAGGGTTGGCCGCATGTCTGCCAGCGAGCGTCGCGGTGCCACTCGGACCGCCGTGGTCTGGGACGCGCTGCGTCCGGCGCTCGAGGGCAGCGCCGTCAACGTGCTCGACATCGGCGGCGGCACCGGCGGCTTCGCGGTCCGGGTCGCCGAGCTCGGCCACCGGGTCACCGTGGTCGACCCCAGCCCCGACGCCCTGGCCGCGCTGGACCGCCGGGCCCGCGAGGTCGGGGTCCAGGTCACCGGCGTCCAGGGCGATATCGACGGCCTCGCCGGCCTGGTCGATGGGGCCGACGTGGTGCTCTGCCACGGGGTGCTCGAGGTGGTCGAGGATCCCGCCGCCGCACTTGCCACGATCCGCGGGGTGCTCCGCACCGGTGGCACCCTCAGCCTGCTGGTCGCCCAGCGGCACGCCGCCGTCGTCGCCCGGGCCATGGCCGGCCACTTCCCGCAGGCGCTGGCGCTGCTCGACGGCGATCCGCCCACCGGGCGGTCGGGCCACCGGTTCACCGTCGAGGAGGCCACCGGCCTGCTGGCCGGCGCCGGCTTCGAGGTCACCACGGTGCACGGCGTCCGGGTCTTCGCCGATCTCGTGCCCGGCTCGCTGCTCGACCTCGAGCCCGGTGCCACCGCGGCGCTCGTCGAGCTCGAGCGTGCGGTTTCCGAGCGCACCGAGTACCTCCCGCTGGCCACGCAGCTGCACCTCATTGGCGCAGTAGACGTCAAACATCCCTCCCTTTGGTCCGCTTTCGACTTGCAGACCGTGGTCATTGCGCCGACACGTCGCAAGCTGCCTCCCCCGCTTCGCTCCTCCGTCAGTTTCCGCCGGGTCGGCTCTGTCCATAGTGGCGGGAGGATCGGGATGACGACCTCCGCTAGCGCTCCGGCCGCCACCCCGATCCTCCACGTCGACATGGACGCCTTCTATGCGTCCGTGATGACCCGCGACCGACCCGAGCTCCAGGACGTCCCGGTCATCGTCGGCGGTGGCTACCGCGGGGTGGTGCTGGCGGCCAACTACGCCGCCCGCGAGTACGGCGTCCGGTCCGCGATGACCGGCACCCGCGCCCGGCGGCTGTGTCCGCAGGCCGTCGTCCTCAAGCCCGACTACGACACCTTCACCACCGTCTCGACGGCGGTGATGGAGAGCTTCCGTCGGGTGACCCCGCTGGTCGAGGCGATCTCGCTCGACGAGGCCTTCCTCGACGTCCGCGGTGCGCTCCGTCGGCTCGGGTCGCCGCTGCAGATCGCCGAGCAGCTCCGGGCCCGGATCCACGACGAGCAGGGCATCACCTGCTCGGTCGGGGTGGCCGCGTCGGTGTCGGTGGCCAAGCTGGCCAGCCGACGGGCCAAGCCCGACGGGGTGGTGGTGGTGCCGCCGCAGGAGATCACCTCGTTCCTGCACCCGCTCGACGTCGGCGAGCTCTACGGCGTGGGGGAGAAGACCCAGGCGATGCTGCACCGGCTCGGCCTGATCACCGTCGGCGACGTCGCCCACACCCCGCTGCGCACCCTGCAGCGCGCGGTCGGCCACCACCTCGGTGCCCACCTGCACGAGCTGGCCTGGGGCACCGACCGCCGGGCGATCGAGCCCCGCACCGCGGGCGTCTTCGGGCATGGAGAGGGCGACCCGGACAAGTCGATGGGGGCGCAGGAGACCTTCGGCCACGACACCGACGACCGCGAGGTGATCCTCCGCGAGATGCTGAAGCTCACCGCCAAGGTGACCCACCGGATGCGCACCGCCGGGGTCGCCGGTCGCACGGTCTCGATCACCGTGCGGTTCGCCGACTTCACCACGATCACCCGGACGCGCACCCTGCCGGAGGCGACCGACGTGACCCAGGAGGTCTATCGCGCCGCGGTCCGTCTCTACGATGCCTTGGGCCTGCAACGGGCCAGGATCCGGCTGGTCGGGGTCAGGGTCGAGGGGTTGTTGCCACGCACTCGGGTGCACCGCCAGCTGCTGCTCGGCGAGCGCGACCACGGCTGGTCCGACGCCGATCGGGCCGTCGACCGAGCGACCACCCGGTTCGGGTCGGCAGCGGTCCGCCCCGCCAGCCTCCTGAGTTGAAAAGTTCCGGACATCACTACCGCGAACCAGGGCGCCTGCCTAGACTTGATCCACACACGGGCCGTTGGGCCCGCGGACCGAGTCGAGGACTGGAGGTTACGGTGCCGCTCTCGGATGAGGAACTGCGACTTCTCGAGCAGATGGAGCGCGCCCTCGTCGAGGAGGATCCCAAGCTCGCCTCGACCCTGCGCGGCACCTCGCTGCGCCGCTCGGCTCGTCGCCGGGCGATCGTCGCGGGACTCGTCTTCGCGATCGGTATCGCGGTCCTGATGACCGGTGCCATCACCCAGCTCTGGCCGGTCGGCATCGTCGGATTCGTGATCATGCTCGGCTCCGCCACAGTGGCGCTCGGCTCCATCCGCGGCCAGCAGGCCAGCGCCGAACCCCAAGCGACCGACCACTCCTCCGGCTTCACCGTGATCGAAGGCGGCCGTGCCGGTCGCACCCGCCGGCCCCGCAACCGCACCACCTCCTCCCACTCCTTCATGGAGCGGATGGAGGAGCGCTGGCGTCGCCGCCGCGACGAGAACAACGGGTTTTAGCGAGCAGTAGCGCGAGGTACGAGCGCGCTGCGTGGGCGAGCGTAGGTCGAGTGCCCGCGCGACCGAGGAACGAGGGCGCGACCGGGCGTATCGAGACCCGGTGACCTGACAGCCGACGGTGAGCCGCTCGCTTAGATGTGCTCGACGACTCCGCCGAACCTGGCCTGCTCGCGCTCCTGGGCCGGGGCCTCCGGGAGCATCCGGCGCACCAGGGACCGCGGCCACCACTGAGCCTGCCGGCGGACCCGCGGTGGGACGCCCGCCTTGAGCGCCTCGGCGCACAGCAGTACGTCGTCGCGCAGCGCGCCGGCCTCGTCGGTCCCGATCCGTGAGTAGCGCAGCAGCTCGAGCTGGCGGACGATCCGGTCCAGGGCCGCCACCGCCTCGGGTGACAATCGGCTGCCGTGCGCCGGGCGCTCCCGCTGGTCGGCCTTCTCGGGTGCGCCGAACTGCTGGGCCATCCAGTGCCGGGTCTCCCGCGGAGATCGCGCGTCGGGCCAGGGCAGTCGGAGGTCCGTCACGGTGGCCCAGAGCTCCTCCCAGGCCTGCTCGGGGCCACCCTCGAGGCGGTGCTCACGACGGCTGCGGCGTACGACGCGAGGGCCGACGGCGCCCACGCCGATCAGCAGCGCGCCGGCGAGGCCGCCGCCCACGGGTAGCCAGGGGAAGCCGGACTCCTCGGCGCCGTCCTCGGCCGTCTCGCCCGTCGGGCCTGGCTCGACCGGGCGACGGGTCGGCTCGACCGACTGGCTTCCGCCGCTCGCCGAGGGCGAGTTCGACGGGTCGAAGGTCGGGTTGGGAACGGTCACGGGGTCCGTCGTGTAGTCCGGAGGGTCGCCGGTCCGGTCGCTGGGTGTCGGCTCGAACCGCACCCAGCCCGCGCCCTCGAAGTACAGCTCGGGCCAGGCGTGCAGGTCGTGGGTGCTGTACTCGTAGAGGTCGGCGCCGATCTGCTGCGGGTTCAGGAATCCGACGGCGACCCGAGCCGGGATGCCGATGATCCGCGCCAGGACGGCCATCGCCGAGGCGAACTGCTCGCAGTAGCCGACCCGGCCGCCGTTCTCGTTGAGGAAGTCCGCCAGGTCGTCGACCCCGTTGCCCTCCGGTGCGTTCCGCAGGTCGTACTCGAACCCGCCGTCGACGCGGAAGAACTCCTGCAGGATGACCGCAGCCTGGAACTTGGTCGGAGCGTCATTGGTGAGCGCGAACGCGAGATTGCGCACCTGGATCGGAATCCCTGCGGGCAGGGAGAGCAGCTCCTCGTCCACGGTGTCGCTCTCGGTGCTCGACACCGCGAGTGCTCGGGCGTCGAAGGCGGCCTCGATCGCCGTCATGGAGTACTCGATCCCGGCGGTCGTCAGGTCGTCGTCGCTGGAGATGAAGTCCATCGTCGACTCGTCGTACCGCCAGTCGCCCGGGGCAGTGATCTCGGAGGTCAGCGACTGGGTGGGGAGCCACTTCGAGACGAACCTGTCGGTGATGTCGACGTCGTAGTCGTAGAGCTCGCGCGGCACGGTCGACGCCAGCCCGGGCGGGTCCGGAAGCGCGCCGTCGGGTCGGTTCTCGTCGGGGATGTCGCGATTGCCATTGGTCCACTCGTTGTCGCTGAATCGGTTGAGCACCGCGATCCGTAGGTAGTCGGGTTCCGGGTCGTTGGTCGACACCTGGATCACGGCGAAGTCCTCGCCCCGCTTCAGGTCGCGGCGCAGGTCGGTCATCGGGTTCTCGATCTTGATCTCCGAGTCGCCACCGTCGCCGATCCCGAAATCGAACACCTCCAGCGAGATGGTCGGGATCACCACCGGTACGACGACGGCGAGAGCGGTCGCGACCCCGCCGATCTTGCCGGCGCTGGTGCGCATCACCCCCGAGCTGCCGAAGACCGTGAGGTCCGAGTCCGTGGTCTCCGGGCCGAGCGCGCGACCCCAGCGAGAGATGTGGGCGGTCTCCTGCAGGAACAGCATGATCAGGAAGCCGATCGCGGAGAAGAGGAACACCCCCCAGCCGATGCCGCCGTCGAGCAGGCTCACCGGCAGGCTGTAGACGGTGAGCATCGGAAGCCCGGCCAGCGGCACTCGCCGCAGTGTGCAGGCCAGCAGGTCCGCCATCAGCATCGCGCCGAGTCCGCCGGCGATCAGCAGCGGAAAGACCGGTTCGGCAGTGTGCGGCACCGGGGCGGCGTACGTGTTGGCGCTGTCGAAGGCGGCGTCGAACGCGTTGATCAGCTCGGTCCAGCCGGCCCCGACAGGGAACGGCGATCCGATCACCAGCCAGGACACCATCATCGAGCCGAGCAGGACCTGACCGAGGAAGACCAGGCCGCCCGGGATCCGGTACCCGCGGCCGAGGGCGCCGCTGACGGCAACGGTCGCGGCGACGAGCAGCAGCGGCGACAGGAACTCGCTGGGGCGCTCGGTGAATCCGCGCCACGAGCACATCGCGACCCAGGTGGTGGCGGCGGTGACCAGCGCGAGTGCCATCCCACCCGAGACGTGGGCGCGGGTGCGGGTCATTCGGGCACCCCCTGCGAAGCCAGTCCGGAGTCGGCGGTGCGGCTGCTCTGGGTGCTCGCCCGTCCCAGCTCCTGCCAGACCGCGTCGAGCCGGTCGCGCGGTCGGAGGGTGGCGGAGCGCCATCCGTGCTGTGCCAGGAGCGCGGCCGCGCCGCCGTCGCCGCCGTTGGGGTTGGCCCAGGCGCCGACGTCGAGGGCGATCGCGATGGCGGAGCTCGTGTGGTGCTGCATCCGCCGCAGGGCCGGTACGTCGGTGTCCTGGACCGCGCCGAGAACGGCCACGGTCAGGCCGCCGCCCATCGGCTCGCTCAGCCAGCCGCTGTCGAGGCGGGCATGCTCGAGCGGCACGACCACGGCCAGCGCCTCCAGCAGGGGACCGGTGTTGAGGTCGGAGTCGCGGAAGTGCCAGGCGCCGGTGGTGTCCTCACCCGACGCGGTGACGAGTCGGACCATGAACCCACGGTGGCTCAGGTGGACCGCCACCGAGGCAGCGGCCGAGACCGCGGCCTCGAGGGACGAGGCGATGCCGTGGCCGCGGTGGGAGATCGTCCGGTTGTCGAGGAACACGGTGGCCCGCGACTGCCAGGGCTGCTCCTCACGCCGGACCATCAGCTCGCCGATCCGGGCCGAGCTGCGCCAGTGCACCCGGCGCAGGTCGTCACCGTGGCGGTACTCGCGGACGGTCACATCCTCCGCAGACCCGGTCGCGAAGGCGCGCGGGCGGTTGTCGCCGGAACCGGTCCAGCCGCCGCCCAGGGGAATCGTCGGCAGCGGCACGGTGCGTGGCGTGACGGTCAGCGGCACGGTGGTGCGGAAGGCCCGGCCGAGCCCCACGAGGCCGAACGGGTCGTTGACCCGCACCGTCATCGGCCCGATCTGGAACTGGCCCCGGATGTCGGAGCGCACCTGGTAGGTGATGTGCCGGCGCCAGCCCTTGGAGATGCCCTCGAGCACGAACCGGGGTCGGCTGCCGAGCACGTACGGCACGTGGTCCTCGAGCAGTAGCGCGCCGCTCGGCGTCCGGCCCTCGTTGGTGAGCGTCAGTCGGACCCGGGCCGGCTGGCCGGCCGGGACGATCTGCGGGTGCACCGTGCGCACCAGCGCGAGCTTGTAGCGACTGCGACCGACGAAGAACGCCGTCAGCAGGGGCAGGGTGACGAGCAGGATCCCCACGCGGGTCAGCGCGGTCTGCCCGAGCAGGACCGAGCACACGACCGCGGTTACTCCGGCTGCGGCGAACGCCCGTCCTCGGACGGTGAGGCCGGCGAGTGCCTCACGCACGAGTCTGCGACGACTGCGGAACCGGTACGGCGGCCACCAGGCCGTCGAGGATCGCCGTCGTCGACCGGCCGCTCATCGCAGCCTCGACCGCGGGCAGCAGCCGGTGCGCGAGCACCGGACGGGCCAGCTTCTGGATGTCGTCGGGGAGGACGTAGTCGCGGCCCTCGATCGCTGCCGTGGCCTTCGCAGCTCGCACCAGGTGGAGGGTGGCCCGCGGGGACGCACCGAGGACGAGCTCCTGAGACTTCCGGGTCGCGGACGTGAGCGCCACGGCGTACCGCTGCACCGCCGTGGACACGTAGACCTGGCTGACGATGCCGCACAGCTTGCGCACCTCGGTGGCATCGGTGACCGGCTCGAGGTCGTCGAGCGGGTTGTCGCGGGTGTGGGTGTCGAGCATCGCGAGCTCGGCCGCCTCGACGGGGTAGCCGATGGAGACCCGGGCCATGAACCGGTCGCGCTGTGCCTCCGGCAGGGCGTAGGTGCCCTCCATCTCGATCGGGTTCTGGGTCGCGATCACCATGAACGGCGTGTCGAGCTGGTACGTCGTGTTGTCGACCGTGACCTGACGCTCCTCCATGCACTCCAGCAGCGCCGACTGGGTCTTGGGGGAGGCACGGTTGATCTCGTCGCCGACCACGATGTTGGCGAACACGCCGCCGGGCCGGAACTCGAACTCGCGGGTGTTCTGGTTGAAGACCGAGACACCCGTGACGTCGGAGGGCAGCAGGTCGGGCGTGAACTGGATCCGCCGCACCGTGCAGTCGATGCTCCGCGCCAGCGCCTTGCTGAGCATCGTCTTGCCCACGCCCGGCACGTCCTCGATCAGCAGGTGTCCCTCGGCCAGGAGCACCACCAGGGTGGAGGTGACGACGTCGGGCTTCCCCTCGATCACCTTCTCCACGTTGGTGCGTACACGGTCGACTACCCGAGACAGCGTCTCGAGGTCGGCCCCGCCTGCAGTCGCAGAATCCACGTCCGGTCCTTCCACTTCGTCCACCACGACACCCCACGCGCTGGCACAACCGTAGGTCAGGCCAGCAACCTACGCGGTCGCCTTGCTTCTTCTTCTGACTCAGTGGGTCACGGTTTGGTTGCTTTCGCATCGACCCGAAGTGGCGCCGCTGCTGCCGGAAACGGAGCCGAATGTGGTTGACGGTGGGGGAAAGTGGCGTATGGTGGGGGAAAGTGGAGGAACAGACCAGCCACGTGGGTGAAGGCGGAGGTGCCCGATGCGATTCATGGGCACCCACCGGCCGAAGCTCGATGACAAGGGCCGGCTTTTCCTCCCAGCGAAGTTCAGGGGCGCTCTGGCTGAGGGGGTAGTGGTGACGCAAGGTCACGAGAACTGCCTCGTCGTCTGGCCCCCGGAAGTCTTCGAAGAGGAATCCGTGCGGGTCAGGGAACGGCCGATGGCCAGCAAGTCGGGCCGCGGTTTCATCCGGACCTTCTTCTCGGGCGCGGAAGAGGCGGTCCCTGACAAGCAGGGCCGGATCAGCATCTCTCAGGAGCTCCGGAGCTATGCCGGGCTCGAGGGGGAGGTCGCCGTCATCGGTGTCCATGACCGGCTCGAGATCTGGGACCCGACGAAGTGGCGTGACTACCAGGCGGCCGAGGCGGAGAAGTTCGCCGACCTCGACGAGGACGACGAGTAGCTCCCCACTTCACACCACCGCAGCGCACGACCGAGAACAAATCCACAAGGGATCCGCAGGACGAGGTCTCCGGCCCGCTCCCGACCATCTGGGGCAACTTCCCCGGCACCAGAAGGTCAACTCTTCCCGACGAACGACTGCGGGAGCGGGCCGAGACCTGGCTCTGCGGATCCCCCCGGAACACCGCACACGCACCAGGGGTCGAAACCGATGAGCACACCCGTCTTCTCCGAGACCGGCTACGGGCCGGAACGTCGGGTCCGCCACCAAGCACGCGACGTCGCCGCTCTGATGGCGTTCTCGGCGCTGGTCTCCGTCGGCTTCGCGACCGCCCTCCTCCTGATCACTGCGCTGGGCAACTGACATGACCGCCTCCCACGTCCCGGTGCTGCTCGACCGGGTCGTTGCTCTGCTCGCGCCGGCGCTCACGCACAGCGACGCCGTGCTGATCGACGCGACGCTGGGGCTGGGCGGACACGCCGAGGCCGTGCTCGGCCGGTGCGAGCTGGCTCGCGTGGTGGGCGTCGACCGGGACCCTGCCGCCCTGGCCCTGGCCGGCGAGCGGCTGGCGTCGTACGGCGACCGGTTCACCGGTGTGCACGCGGTCTACGACGAGATCCCCGACGTGCTCGAGCGGCTGGGACTGGCCGAGGTCGACGCCGTGCTCTTCGACCTGGGCGTCTCGTCGATGCAGCTCGACCTGCCCGAGCGTGGCTTCGCGTACGCCGCCGACGCCCCGCTCGACATGCGCATGGACGGCACGTCCGGACCGACCGCGGCCGACGTACTCAACACCTACGACGCCGCGGACCTGACCCGAGTGCTTCGCGACTACGGCGAGGAGCGGTTCGCCCGGAAGATCGCCGCGGCCATCGTTCGGGCCCGCGAGGTGCAGCCGTTCACGACCTCCGCGCGGCTCGTCGACCTGTTGTACGCCGAGATCCCGGCGCCCGCGCGACGCACCGGCGGCCACCCCGCCAAGCGCACGTTCCAGGCGCTCCGGATGGAGGTCAACGACGAGCTAGCGGTGCTGCGCCGGGCGGTTCCGGCTGCGATCGACGCCATCCGCGTGGGCGGACGGGTGGTGGTCGAGTCCTACCACTCGCTCGAGGACCGCCTGGTGAAGCAGGCGTTCACCGCCGCCACCACTACCGATGTCCCGCACGACCTGCCGTTCGTCCCCGAGGGCCACGAGCCGGCGCTGAAGCTGCTGACCCGCGGCGCCGAGAAGGCCGACGCCGCGGAGATCGCGGCGAACCCGCGGGCCGCCTCGGTGCGGCTGCGCGCGATCGAACGCGTCCGGCCCAGCGAGAGAGGGGCTGCCTGATGTCCAGCACCGCACCGCAGCTCCGTTCCCGACTGCCCCGGCTCGCCGAGGAGGCCTTCCAGCGGGCCCGGCTGACCGTCGTACCGCGTCGTCGGACCCGGGCGCCACGGGTGCCGTTCGTGACGCTGGTCAGCGTCATCCTGCTGGGCGGGGTCATCGGGCTGCTGCTGTTCAACACCTCCATGCAGCAGGCGTCCTTCGCGGCCACGGCCCTGGAGGAGCAGGCCACCGACCTCTCGGCCCGGGAGCAGACCCTCCAGATGGAGCTGGAGAAGCTGCGCGACCCCCAGCGGGTCGCCGAGGCGGCCAAGTCACAGGGCCTGGTGATCCCCGCGGCCCCCGCCTTCCTCGACCTGGAGACCGGCGAGGTGACCGGGAACGTTGCGCCGGCGACGCTCGAGAGCGACACCAACATCAACGCGCCGCCGCCGACCCGGCCCGCCGAGCTCGACCCGGAGCCGATCCGCAGCCACAACGGCGGGGGCGGCCAGCAGCGTGACCGGCAGCGCGACAACCAGCAGCGCGACAACGAGCGCCGCCGATGAGCCAGCGGCGACCGAGGAAACCTCCCGTGCGGCGCGGGCGCCTGCGCGGCTCGCCGCAGGTCCGGCTCCGGGTGGGGTTCCTGCTGATCGCCGTCGTGCTCTCGGTGTTCGCCGCGCGCCTCGTGCAGCTGCAGGCCTACGACCCGGACTCGTACGCCGAGATGGCCGCCGACGAGGGCACCGTCGACGTCGTGCTGCCGGCCACCCGCGGCGACATCCTGGACCGCAACGGCCAACCGCTCGCCGACTCCGTCGACGGGCTCATGGTCGTGGCGGACCCGCTGATGACCGCCGACCAGGCACCGGAGATCGCCACGTTCCTCAGCAAGCGCCTCGACGTCGACTACTTCGACACCCTCGAGCGGCTCCGCGTCGAGGGCAGCCGGTTCCAGTACCTCGCCCGCCAGGTGCCGGCGACCCTCGCGAAGGCCACGGTCGACGCCGCCGAAGAGCTCGACTTCGAGGGCATCTGGACCGAACGCGACCCGGTGCGGTCCTACCCGGCTCGTGACGTCGCCGCCAACCTGGTCGGCTTCCTCGGCACCCCACGCAAGAACGGCGCGGCCCGCGCCCTGGCCGGTCTCGAGGACACCTTCAACGGCTACCTCGCCGGCACCGACGGAGAGGCGCGCTACGAGGTCGGCGCCGGCAACCGGATCCCGCTCGGCGACAACACGGTGACCGATGCCGTCGACGGCGAGGACCTGACGACGACCATCGACCGCGACCTTCAGTGGTACGCGCAGCGGGTGCTGCGCCAGACCGTGCTCGGTGCCGGCGGCGACTCCGGGCACGTCGTGATCATGGACAGCCGGAGCGGCGACCTGCTCACGGTGGCCGACTACCCGACGTACGACGCGAGCAAGCCCTACGACTACAAGCCGGACCTCTACCGGGCGCATGCGCTCACTGATGTCTACGAGCCGGGATCGGTGGAGAAGGTCCTCACGCTGGGCTCGCTCATCGATGCCGGCAAGGTCACCAACCGCACCCGGTTCCGGGTCCCGGGGTCGCTCGAGCGCCAGGACCGCGTGATCCATGACTACTGGGAGCACGGGCTGATCAACCTCACCCTGGCCGGCATCCTCGCGAAGTCGTCCAACATCGGCACCGTGCTGGCGGCCGACGAGTTCCGGAAGGGCCAGCTGCGCAGCTACCTCACCGGGTTCGGTCTCGGCGAGAAGACCGACATCGGGGTCGGTGGCGAGACCAAGGGACTGCTGCCTTCAGGAGCGCTGTGGACCTCCCAGACCGAGGACCGGATCGCGTTCGGACAGGGTGTCTCCGTGAACGCCGTGCAGATGGCCGCCGCGATCAACACGATCGCCAACGGCGGGGTGCGGATCGATCCCAGCCTGATCCAGGGCTCGGCGGTGAGCGATGACGGCGACGAGATCGGCAGCGACCATGCCGAACGGACCCGGGTGATCAGCGAGGACGCCGCCCGGCAGATGACCCAGATGATGGAACGCGTCATCGACCCGGAGGCCGGCGTCGCACCCGCGGCCGCAGTGCCCGGCTACCGCGTCGCCGGCAAGACCGGTACCGCGCAGCAGGTCGGGTCCAAGTGCCGGTGCTACAACGGCACGTTCACGGTCTCCTTCGCCGGCTTCGCGCCGGCCGACGACCCCCGGTTCACGATCTACGTCGTGGTGCACAACCCCAGCAACGGCGGTGGCGGTGGCTCGGTCGCCGGCCCGGCGTTCTCGAAGCTGATGAGCTACACGCTGCGCCGGTACGGCGTACCCCCGACCGGCACCCAACCCTCGCGGCTGCCCGTCGAGTGGTGATGGGGAAGACTGCGGACGTGGGAACGCGTCCGGAGCATCCGCCACGCACCCGGCTCGCCGACCTGGTCGACTGGCTCGCGTCGACGGGCGAGCAGGTGCGGCTGGTCGGCGACGCCGACGTCGTCGTGACCGGGCTCTCGCTGAGCTCCCAGCGCGTGCAAGCGGGTGATCTGTACGCCGCGCTCCCCGGCACCCGGGCGCACGGCATCGGGTTCCTCGACCAGGCGCTCGACGCCGGAGCCGTCGCCGTACTCACCGACCCGTCGGGGGCCGAGAGCGCTGGCACGGACGTCCCCGTCGTCGTCGTCGACCGACCCCGCGAGCTGCTCGGCCGGCTCGCCGCCTGGCTGTACGGCGAGCCCGCGACGGCGCTGCGGATGATCGGCGTGACCGGCACCCAGGGCAAGACCACGACGGTGCGGCTGGCCGAGGCGGCACTGCAGAACGCGACGATCCGGGCCGCGTCGATCGGCACGGTCGGCACCCGCGTCGACGGTCGCGACGTCCCGACCTCGCTCACCACGCCCGAGGCGCCCGACCTGCACGGGCTGTTCGCGATGATGCGCGAGCGCGAGGTGCAGGCGTGCGCGATGGAGGTCTCCAGCCACGCGCTGGTGATGGGCCGGGTCGACGGGGTGGTGTTCGACGTGGCGGTGTTCCTCAACCTCGGCCGCGACCACCTGGACTTCCACGCCGACGAGGAGGACTACTACGGCGCCAAGGCCTCCCTGTTCGTGCCCGAGCGGGCCCGGCTCGCGCTGGTCAACGTCGACGACGAGTACGGCGCCCGGCTGGCCCGCGAGACCACGCTGCCGGTGCGCACCATGTCCCTTCGCGACGAAGCCGCCGACTGGCGGGCGGTCGACCTCGTCGCCGAGGCCAGCGGCTCCCGGTTCACGGTGCTCGGCCCGGACCACGTCGCGGTACCGACCACCGTGCACCTGCCCGGTGAGTTCAACGTGGCCAACGCGCTCGCCGCCGTTGCCGCGTGTGTCGAGGCCGGGTTCGAGCCCGAGGCGGTGGCCGTCGGGCTCGCCCAGGTCGTCGGCGTCCCCGGCCGCTTGGAACGGGTCGACGCGGGGCAGGACTTCCAGGTGCTCGTCGACTACGCCCACAAGCCCGACGCGGTGGCGGCGGCGCTGCGTACCCTGCGGCCGCTGACCGAGGGCCGGCTGATCGTGGTGCTCGGCGCCGGTGGCGACCGCGACCACGGCAAGCGGCCGATCATGGCGGGCATCGCCGCCGAGCTCGCCGACCTGCTGATCGTCACCGACGACAACCCGCGCACCGAGGACCCGGCCGCGATCCGCGCCGAGATGCTGGCCGGGACGCGCGAAGCGGCGGGTGAGGTGCTCGAGGTCGGCGACCGGCGCGCCGCGATCGCCGAGGCGGTGCGGCAGCGCCCGCCCAGGGCGACATCGTGCTGATCGCGGGCAAGGGCCATGAGACCGGGCAGGAGATCGACGGCGTCGTGCACTCCGTTCGACGACCGGGTGGTCGCGCGCGAGGAGCTGGAGCGCCGATGATCCCCATGACGCTGGCCGAGATCGCCGCCGCGGTCGGCGGCGAGGTGCACGGCGACCCGGAGATCATCGTGACCGGGTCGGCGTACCTCGACAGCCGGGAGCAGGTCGAGGGCGGCCTGTTCGTGGCGATCGCGGGGGAGCGGGTCGACGGTCACGACTTCGTCGAGGGGGCGCACGCCGTGCTCGGCAGTCGTCCCACGTCGGCGCCGACGGTGGTGGCCGCGGACCCGGTCGTGGCCCTGGGCGCACTGGCCCGACAGGTGGTGGACCGTCTCGACCTGACGCTGCTGGCGCTGACCGGGTCGCAGGGCAAGACGGGCACGAAGGACTACCTCGCCGCAGTGCTGGCGGATGCCGGGTCGACCGTGGCGACCATCGGCAACGGCAACAACGAGCTCGGGGTGCCGATCACCGTGCTGCGCGCCGACCCCGACACCGACTACTTGGTGGTCGAGATGGGCGCGCGCGGGATCGGGCACATCCGCTACCTCTGCGAGATCGCGCCGCCGCGGATCGCCGCCGTGATCAACGTGGGGACCGCCCACATCGGTGAGTTCGGCAGTCGCGAGGCGATTGCCGCGTCGAAGGGCGAGATCGTCGAGGCGCTGCCGGCCGACGGTACGGCGGTGCTCAACGCCGACGACCCGCTCACCGCAGCGATGGCGACCAGGACCCTGGCCCGGCAGCTCACGTTCGGCGAGATCGGCGACGTCTCGTGGCGCGGCGTCGAGCTCGACGACCTCGGCCGTCCCTCGCTCGAGCTGGGGTACGACGGCACCTGGCTGCCGGTCACGCTGACCCAGACCGGGCGGCACCAGGTGGCCAACGCGGCCGCGGCC
Organism: uncultured Actinomycetota bacterium; assembly: GCA_963798055.1. Classification (GTDB taxonomy): domain Bacteria; phylum Actinomycetota; class Actinomycetes; order Propionibacteriales; family Nocardioidaceae; genus Nocardioides. The sequence goes on along the minus strand of CAWCRX010000022.1, from coordinate 205,275 downwards.
GCGGCGATGGCCGTCGCGGCGGGCGTGCCGTTCGCCGACGTGGTCGCGAGCCTGCGTACGGCGATGTCCGCCTCGCGCTGGCGGATGGAGCTGCACGAGCGGGCCGACGGGCTGCTCGTCGTCAACGATGCCTACAACGCCAACCCGGCGTCGATGGTGGCCGCACTCGACGCGCTCGCCGGGATCGGTGTCCGGCGCGGACGCCGTACGGTCGCCGTACTCGGGGAGATGAAGGAGCTCGGCGAGGACGCCGACGCGTCCCACCGCGAGGTAGGTGAGGCAGCCGCGCGGCTCGGGATCGACGTCCTCGTAGTGGTGGGCGAGCCTGCTCGCGGCATCCATGACGGGGCGCAGGAGAGCCCGGGCTGGGAAGGCACGGCGATCATGTCGGCGGGGCGCGACCAGGCCGTGGAGTGGGTGCGGAAGAATGTCGCCGCCGAGGACGTGGTCCTGGTCAAGGCTTCACGTGGGGTCGCCCTCGAAGTCGTGGCGGACGAATTGCTGGAGGGAGGCACCGGCGCAGCATGAGAGCAATCCTGTTGGGCGGCGGTTTGGCGCTCCTGGTCTCTCTGCTCGGCACCCGTGTCGCGATCCGGCGGTTCACCCAGTGGGGCTACGGCCAGGAGATCCGCGACGACGGACCCACCAGCCACCACACCAAGCGCGGCACGCCCACCATGGGCGGCGTCGTCATCATCGCGGCCACCCTGATCGGGTACTTCGGCGCGAAGCTGATCACCACGAGCGCCCCATCGGCGTCCGCCTGGCTGCTGCTGTTCCTGTTCGTGGGCATGGGTTTGGTCGGTTTCCTCGACGACTTCATCAAGATCTCCAAGCAGCGGAGCCTCGGGCTGCGCAGCAAGGCGAAGATGATCGGGCAGACCGTGATCGCGGTCGTGTTCGGCTTCTTCGCGCTCTCCCCGATGCTCGAGGACAAGAACGGCCGCACGCCGGCCTCGGAGAAGGTCTCGTTCCTCCGCGAGATCGACTGGCTGGCCCTCCCGATCGTGCTCGCGATCCTGCTGATCGTGCTGATCGTCACCGCGACGAGCAACGCCGTGAACCTCACCGACGGGCTGGACGGCCTCGCCACCGGCGCGAGCGTGATGGTCTTCGGCGCCTACATGCTCGTGAACATCTGGCAGAACAACCAGTTCTGCCAGGAGGACCCGAGCGCCAGCTGCTACAACGTGCGAGATCCCTATGACCTCGCGGTCATCGCGGCCGCCATCACCGGCGCCTGCTTCGGGTTCCTGTGGTGGAACGCGTCCCCGGCCGCGATCTTCATGGGCGACACCGGCTCGCTGTCGCTCGGCAGCGCGCTGGCCGGGTTCGCGATCCTCACCCGCACCGAGCTGCTGCTGGTCATCCTGGGCGGGCTGTTCCTGCTCGAGACCCTGTCGGTGATCCTCCAGGTCGGCTTCTTCAAGATCTCGAAGGGCAAGCGGATCTTCCGGATGGCGCCGCTGCACCATCACTTCGAGATGCTCGGCTGGGAGCAGGTCACGGTCGTGATCCGGTTCTGGATCATCACCGGCCTGTTCGTGGCCACCGGACTGGGCGTGTTCTACGCCGAATGGGTGGCCCGGTTGTGAAGGACCCGTCCACCCTCGGCCGCCACGACTCCTGGGAGGGCGTCCGAGCCGTGGTTGCCGGCTTCGGCGTCTCCGGCTTCGCGGCCGCCGACAACCTGACCCACATCGGAGCGGCGGTGACCGCGCTCGCCGATGACGCGACGCCCGCGCAGCTCGAGAAGGCTCAGCTGCTCGAGATCCTCGGCGCCACTGTGCGGCTCCACGCCGGCGCTACCCAGACGCTGCCCGACGACGTCGACCTGCTCGTCGTCTCGCCGGGGTTCCGGCCGGACTCGTCGATCCTGGTCCAGGCCCGAGAGCGCGGCGTACCGATCTGGGGCGAGGTAGAGCTGGCCTGGCGCCTGCGCGATCCCGAGCACAACACCCCGTGGCTCTGCGTCACCGGCACCAACGGCAAGACCACGACCGTGCGGATGCTCGACGCGATCCTGCGGTCCGCGGGTCTGCACAGCCAGGCCGCCGGCAACGTGGGCCTGCCGATCGTGGAGGCGGTGATGGACCCGACGCCGTACGACGTGCTGGCGGTCGAGCTCTCCAGCTTCCAGCTGCACTACACCGACTCCCTGCGCGCCGAGTCGGCCGCGGTGCTGAACGTCGCGGAGGACCACCTGGACTGGTACGACGGCCCGTCGGGCATGGACGACTACGCCGCCGACAAGGGCCGGATCTACCAGGGCGTCAGCCGGGCCTGCGTCTACAACGCTGCCGACCCGGTGACCGAGCACCTGGTCCGGGAGGCCGAGGTCGTCGAGGGAGCTCGGGCGATCGGCTTCACGCTCGGCACGCCGGGGGTCGGGATGGTCGGCGTAGTCGACGACATCCTGGTCGACCGCGCGTTCATCGAGCAGCGGGACACGACTGCCGCCGAGCTGTGCACGTTCGCCGACCTGGCGCCGCCCGGAGCCGCCGCGCCGGCACCACACGTCGTCGCCAACGCGCTGGCCGCCGCGGCCCTCGCCCGCGCCCACGGCGTCAGCCAGGCCGCGGTCCGGGACGGGTTGCGCGGCTTCCGGCCGGACGCGCACCGGATCGCCGTCGTCGCCGAGCGCGACGGCATCACCTGGGTCGACGACTCGAAGGCCACCAACCCGCACGCGGCGCAGTCGTCCCTGCAGGCCTACGACCCCGTCGTGTGGGTGGCCGGCGGCCTGGCCAAGGGCGCCGCGTTCGACGACCTGGTCCGGGCCGTCCGGGCTCGGCTCCGGGGCGTCGTACTGCTCGGCCGGGACCGCGCGGTGATCGCCGCGGCGCTTTCGCGACACGCTCCCGATGTACGAGTGATCGAGGTCGACGGCGGCGAGACTGGCTCCCAGGAAGGTGAGATGGCCCTGATGGAGCGGGTCGTCGGTGCGGCCGCGGAACTGGCCGAGCCGGGCGACACGGTCCTGTTGGCACCCGGGTGCGCCTCGATGGACCAGTTCACCGACTACGCCGCGCGGGGCGACGCATTCGCCGCAGCGGTGCTGGCCAGGCTGAACGGGACCGCGTAGCGACATAGGGGGTGAGTGGATGACCACCGCGAACCCCGAGGAAGCCCGCGCGGCCCGCGCGCCCCGGGTCGGCGGCTGGCTGTCGGTCCTGCGCGAGGCCCTCGACCGCCCGCTCACGACGTACTACCTGCTCATGGGCTCCTCGGTCCTGCTCCTCACCATCGGTCTGATCATGGTGCTCAGCGCATCGAGCGTGTACTCGTTCGAGCAGACCGGTGACTCCTACACGGTCGTCAAGCGCCAGCTGCTCTGGGTATTGATCGGCGTGCCCGGTGCCCTGCTCGCCAGCCGGCTGCCGCATCGGTGGGTGCGCGGGCTGGCCTACCCGGCCTTCTCGGTCTCGCTGGTGCTGCTGGCGATCACCGCCCGGTTCGGCGTCGAGATCAACGGCAACACCAACTGGCTCGCGCTCGGTCCGCTCCAGATCCAGCCGTCCGAGATCGCCAAGCTGTCGATCATCATCTGGGCGGCGCACATCTATGCCAACAAGGACCGCAGGCTCGGCAACCTGCACCAGATCATGGTCCCGGTGGTGCCGGGCATGCTGCTCGCGACCGTCCTGGTCATCGTCGGCAAGGACCTCGGCACCGCCCTGATCTTCTTCGCCATCCTGCTCGGCATGCTCTGGGTCGTGGGCGCACCGGCCCGGTTCTTCGTCCTGTGCTTCTCGGTCGTGAGCGTCGGCGTCTTCGCGCTGGCGACCGCCGACAGTGAGCGGTTCGAGCGGATCACGACGTTCGTCGACCCGTTCAAGGACTTCCACGACACCGGCTGGCAGCCGGCGCACGGGCTCTACGCGATGTCCAGCGGCGGCATCTTCGGCCAGGGCATCGGAGCCAGCCAGCAGAAGTGGGGGGCGCTGCCCGAGGCGCACACCGACTTCATCTTCGCGGTGCTCGGTGAGGAGCTCGGCCTGGTCGGCACGCTGCTGGTGATCGGGCTCTTCCTGTCCATCGCGTACGCCGCCCTGCGGATCGCCCGGCAGGCCAAGGACCCGTTCGTCCGCTACACGTCCTTCGGCATCGTGGTCTGGCTCATCGGCCAGATGATGATCAACGTCGGCATGGTCCTGGCCCTGCTTCCGGTGATCGGGATCCCGCTGCCGCTGGTGTCCTACGGAGGCTCGAGCCTGCTGCCCACGCTGGCCGCGCTCGGTCTCCTCGTCGGGTTCGCCCGGCGCGAGCCCGCGGCCGCGCGCGCCCTGGCCCAGCGGCGTCGCTCGCGCTCGGCCCGTCGGTAGCGTGCAGGGAATGCGAGCACTTCTGGCGGGAGGCGGCACGGCGGGACACACCTCGCCGCTGCTCGCGACCGCCGACGCGCTGCGCCGGCTCGATCCCGAGGCCGAGATCACCTGCCTCGGGACACCGCGCGGACTGGAGAACAAGGTGGTGCCGGCGGCCGGCTACCCGCTCGAGCTGATCCCACCCGTGCCGCTCCCGCGCCGGCCCAACGCCGACCTGTTCAAGGTGCCGTCCCGGCTGCGCGGCGCGGTGAAGGAGACGGTGGCGATCATCGACCGCCTCCGCCCCGACGTGATCGTCGGCTACGGCGGCTACGTCTCGATGCCGGCCTACCTGGCCGCCCGGCGCCGCAAGGTGCCGCTGGTCGTGCACGAGCAGAACGCCCTTCCTGGCCTCGCCAACAAGGCCGGCGCGAGAGTGGCGACCCGCGTCGCGGTGAGCTTCCCGGACACCAAGCTGCCCAAGGCCGAGTACATCGGCCTGCCGATCCGCCGGATGATCTCGCAGCTGGACCGAGCGGCCCTGCGTGCGGAGGCGCGGGAGTACTTCGGGCTCGACCCCGACCTGCCCACGCTCGTCGTCACCGGCGGCTCCCAGGGCGCGCGCCGGCTCAACCAGTCGGTCTCCGGCGCCGCGGCAGCGCTCGGTCACGCCGGCGTCCAGGTGCTGCACGTCGTCGGGCCGAAGGGCGAGGCCGCGCCCGTCGAGAGCGGGACGCCGTACGTCGTCGTCGACTTCGTGGACCGGATGGACCTCGCCCTCGCCGCCGCCGACCTGATGGTCTGCCGGGCCGGCGCCTCGAGCGTGACCGAGGCCGCGGCGACCGGGGTGCCGGCGATCTTCGTGCCGCTGCCGATCGGCAACGGCGAGCAGGCGCTCAACGCCCGACCGGTCGTCGAGGCCGGTGGCGCGCTGGTCGTGGACGACGCCGACTTCACCGCCGACTACGTCGCCCGGACCGTGCCGGGCCTCGTGACCGATCCCGAGCGCCTGGCCCGGATGGGCAGCGCCGCGTCGCAGCTGATCCCGCGCGATGCCGACGACAAGCTCGCCGCGATCGTGGCCGAGGTCGCGCGAGGGGGCGGTCGATGAAGGTACCCGTGCCGGAGGTGATCCCCAGCGCCGAACAGCTGGGCCGGGTGCACTTCGTGGGGATCGGCGGCGCGGGCCTGTCCGGGATCGCGCGGATCATGCTGGCCCGCGGCATCGCGGTGAGCGGCAGCGACGCCACCGACTCGCCCACGCTCGAGGCGTTGCGCGCTCTCGGTGCCCGGGTCGACCTCGGCCATGACGCCGCACACGTGCGCGACGTCGACACGCTCGTCGTCTCGGTCGCGGTGCGCGACGACAACCCCGAGGTCGCCGAGGCCCGGCGGCAGAACCTGTTGGTGCTGCCGCGGTCCGCGGCCGTCGCGTCGGTCATGGTCGGTCGCCGGGCCGTTGCGGTCGCGGGCACCCACGGCAAGACCACGACGACCTCGCTGCTCACCGTTGCGCTGCAGGCGGCCGGCGCCGACCCGTCGTACGCCGTCGGCGGTGATCTCGCGCAGACCGGCACCAACGCGGCGGAGGGCGCCAGCGACCTGTTCGTCATCGAGGCCGACGAGAGCGACGGCGCGTTCCTGGTGTACCGCCCGCACGCCGCTGTGGTCACCAACGTGGAGGCGGACCACCTCGACCAGTGGGGCACCGAGGAGGCCTACCGCGCCGGGTTCACCGAGTTCGTCGGCCGGATCGACCCCGAAGGGTTCCTGGTCTGCTGTGCCGACGATCCGGGCGCGGCCGCGCTCGTCGACGTGGCCCGCGGTCGCGGGCTGGCGGCGTACGCCGTCGGGGAGGCCGAGGCCGCGGACGTGCGCTGCGTCGACCTGGTGTTCGCCGGCGAGACGTCGGCGTTCACGGTCCTCGACGGCGGCGCCGAGCTGGGCCGGGTGACGCTGCGGATCCCCGGGCGGCACTACGTGCTCGACGCCCTGGCGGCGCTGACCGTCGGCCTGCGCCTCGGCTACGAGTTCGACGATCTGCGTCGCGGGCTCGAGGGCTTCACCGGCACCCGGCGGCGGATGGAGCGCAAGGGCGAGGCCGCGGGCGTGCGGGTCTACGACAGCTATGCGCACCACCCCGCGGAGATCGCCGGCGACCTCCAGGCCGCTCGTGCGGTCGCGGGCGAGGGCCGGGTCGTCGTGGTCTTCCAGCCGCACCTCGTCTCCCGTACCCGGCTGCTCGGCCCGGAGATGGGCGTGGCGCTCGGCGCCGCCGACGAGGTCGTGGTCCTCGACGTCTACCTCGCCCGCGAGGAACGCCGATCCCGCGGTTACCGGAGCCCTGGTGGCCGACGCGGTGCCGCTACCGAATGAGCACGTTGCATACGTCGCCGACATGTCCTCGGCGCCGATCGAAGTGGCGGCGCGAGCCCGGGCCGGCGACCTCGTTCTCACGCTGGGTGCTGGCACCGTGACCGAGCTCGGCCCACGCATCCTGGACGTCACTGGCGGATCGCGATGGCTGACGCGCGCAAGCGGTTCGCGCGACGGCAGTGGGCCCGCCGTTGGCTCACCTGGCGCTATGTCGTGGCCGTCGTGGCGGTGTTCGCGGTGCTGGGCGGCGGCGTCTACCTGGTCTTCTTCTCCGACACCCTGTCCGTGCAGGGGGTCGAGGTCACCGGCACTCAGACGCTCAGCGAGGAGCAGGTCCGCGAGGTGGCCGACGTCCCCACCGGTGGCCCGCTGGCCACCGTCGACCTCGACCGGATCGCCTACCGGGTGAGGTCCCTCGCGGTGGTGAAGTCCGCGGAGGTCACCCGCAAGTGGCCGCACGACGTGCTCATCGAGATCGTCGAGCGGCAGCCGGTGGCGGTGGTCGACATTGCCGGGCAGCTGCACAGCCTCGACGAGGACGGCGTGGTGTTCGGCAGCTACCAGCGCGCTCCGAAGGGGCTGCCGAGGGTCCGTGCCGACATCGGTGTCGACGCCGACGCGCTCGCCGAGGGGGCCGCGGTGGTGTCGGCGCTGCCGGACGAGATCGCCACGAAGGTCGACTACGCCGAGGTGCTCAGCGTCGACCGGATCATCCTGCGCCTCCACGACGGACGCGAGGTGGTGTGGGGGAGTGCGGACGACTCCGAGCAGAAGGCCGAGGTGCTGGCGGCGATGCTCCGCCACGACGCCCGGGTCTACGACGTCAGCGTCCCGAGCCGGCCGAGCTGCCTGCCGGTCGGTTGCCTGCGCTGATTCGTTCCGGTCTGTTTCGGCGTGTCTACGGAGATCCGGCGCGCTCCGTCCCTACTGTCTTCGGCATGACGAGGTTGACATAACTATAACCCTCAGGTTGAGGGTCACAGTTATCCACACGTCGTCCACAGAACTTCCCCGCCGCACGACCTCAGACAGTCCGGACCCACACGAGAGGTGAAGCCGCCGTGGCAGCTGCACAGAACTACCTGGCCATCATCAAGGTCGTCGGCATCGGTGGCGGCGGCGTCAATGCCGTGAACCGGATGATCGAGGTCGGCCTCAAGGGCGTCGAGTTCATCGCGATCAACACCGACGCCCAGGCGCTGCTCATGAGCGACGCCGACGTCAAGCTCGACATCGGCCGGGAGCTGACCCGCGGCCTCGGTGCGGGCGCCAACCCGGAGGTGGGCGGTCGCGCCGCCGAGGACCACGCCGACGAGATCGAAGAGGTCATGAAGGGCGCCGACATGGTCTTCGTGACCGCCGGCGAGGGCGGCGGCACCGGCACCGGCGGTGCGCCCGTCGTCGCCCGGATCGCACGGTCCTTGGGTGCCCTCACCATCGGCGTCGTGACCAGGCCGTTCGCGTTCGAGGGCCGACGCCGGGCGAACGCTGCGGAGGAAGGGATCGCGGCCCTTCGGGAAGAGGTCGACACGCTGATCGTGATCCCCAACGACCGGCTGCTGTCGATCAGCGACCGCAACGTCTCGGTGCTCGACGCGTTCAAGCAGGCCGACCAGGTGCTGCTCCAGGGCGTCTCCGGCATCACCGACCTGATCACCACCCCCGGACTGATCAACCTCGACTTCGCCGACGTGAAGTCCGTGATGGCCGACGCCGGCTCCGCGCTGATGGGCATCGGGTCCGCCCGCGGCGAGGACCGCGCGGTCGCGGCCGCCGAGATGGCGGTGTCCAGCCCCCTGCTCGAGGCCTCCATCGACGGCGCCCACGGCGTACTCCTGTCGATCGCGGGCGGCTCCGACCTCGGGCTCTTCGAGATCAACGAGGCCGCCGCACTGGTGTCCGAGGCGGCCCACGTCGATGCCAACATCATCTTCGGCGCCACCATCGACGACGCGCTCGGTGACGAGGTCCGGGTCACGGTGATCGCCGCAGGGTTCGACGGCGGTCAGCCGAAGCGGCGAGAGGGCAACCTCGGTCTTCGCAAGACCCCGCGGGTCACCCAGACCCAGGAAGAGACCCGCGCCGCTGCTGCTGCGGCGACCGGCCAGGAGCCGGCCGCCGAGCAGGACAAGGAGAAGGAGAAGGAGCCCGCGGGCGCGACCGCTGGCGCAACGGCACCAGCGGCCACTCGCCCGGAGCCGGTGTTCCAGCCGAGCTCGAATCCGGCGCAGTTCGACGACGACGACCTGGACATCCCCGACTTCCTCAAGTGACGGCTTGTACTTCTTCCGCGCATCTCACGGCCCCGCCGACCTGGCCTTCACCGACCGGTACGGCGGGGTCAGTGCGTCTCCCTACGACGAGCTGAACGTCGCGCTCGAGAGCGACGACTCCCCCGAGGCGCGGCTGGAGAACCAGCGGATCGTGCTTGCGGACTTCGGGCCGGGAGACGAGCTTCGCGACCTCTCGCAGGTGCACGGCGGAGATGTCGTGGTGGCCGACGAGACCGGCTGGGACCGACCGGAGGCCGACGCAGTTGTGACCGGCGCATCCGGACTGACCTTGATGGTGCGGGCTGCGGACTGCGTGCCGGTGCTCTTGGTGGCCTCGGAGCCCGCCGTGATCGGAGCCGTCCATTGCGGCCGGCCCGGTCTGGTCGCCGGCGTGGTCCCGAGGGCGGTCGCGGCCATGCGGTCCCAAGGTGCCGCCGACATCGCCGCGTGGATCGGCCCGCACGTGTGCGGCGGCTGCTACGAAGTGCCTGCCGAGATGCAGGAGGAGGTTGCGGCAGTGGTGCCAGAGTCGCGGGCCACGACGACCTGGGGGACTCCGTCGCTGGACCTCGGGGCAGGCGTGCGCACCCAGCTGGCCGCCGAGGATGTCGTCGTCACCGAGGTCTCGCGGTGCACGCGTGAGTCCGACGATCTGTACTCCTTCCGCCGCGACGGAAATCGTGCCGGTCGGCTGGCCGGGCTCGTGAGGCTGCGATGACCGAGAGACGTGAGGAGATCGCCGCCGGCCTGGCCGCGGTGCGGGAGCGGATCGCGACGGCGTCCGCAGCTGCCGGTCGCGAGCCGGACGACGTACGACTGATCGTGGTCACCAAGTTCTTCCCCGCCTCCGACGTGCGGATCCTCGCCGAACTGGGCGTCACCGACGTCGGTGAGAACCGGCACCAGGAGGCCGAGGCGAAGGCTGCGGAGTGTGCCGAGCTGGACCTCACCTGGCACTTCATCGGGGGGCTGCAGAGCAACAAGGCCGCGGCCGTCGCCCGGTACGCCGGCAGCGTGCACTCCGTCGACCGGACCAAGCTGGTGGCGCCGCTCAACCGGGGCGCGCACGAGCGTTCGCACCCCCTCGACGTACTGCTCCAGGTGAGCCTGGATCCGGCGAGCAGCGACCAGCGCTCGGGGGTCGAACCGGAGGGTCTTGCCGGGCTGGCCGCGCTCGTTCAGGAGACGGGCATGCTCCGGCTGCGGGGGCTGATGGCGGTGGCGTCCCTGGGAGAGGACCCGGCGGACGCGTTCGCCCGGCTGGCCGGGATTCGGGAGGAGTTCCTGGAAACGCACCCAGCGGCCACCTGGCTCTCGGCGGGGATGAGCGCGGACCTGGAAGCGGCGATCGAGGCGGGTGCGACACACGTTCGCGTCGGCTCCGCGGTCCTCGGATCGAGACCCGAGGTCCAGTAGTGTCCAGAAGCAGAAGAAGCGTCCTCGCGTGGGGGCGCCGGAAACCCGGAGGGCAACACTCATGAGCGGTGCGATGCGCAGGATCGGCGAGTACCTCGGCCTGCTCGAGGACACCGGTCGGTACGAAGACGACTACGACGGCGACGACTACAACACCGAAGAGACGGCGCCCGTCCAGAGCCGGACCCCCAGGCTGCGCGAGTCGCGCTCTCCTGCGGTGGCCGACATCGCCGAGCGGCGTCGGCCCGGGCCAACCGGTGTGGTCGCCGAGCTCTCCCGGATCACCACGCTGCACCCACGCACCTACAACGAGGCGCGCACCGTCGGCGAGAACTTCCGCGACGGAACGCCGGTGATCATGAACCTCTCCGAGATGGACGACAGCGACGCCAAGCGTCTCGTCGACTTCGCGGCCGGGCTGGTGTTTGCTACCCGTGGCACCATCGAGCGCGTCACCAGCAAGGTGTTCCTGCTCTCACCGCCTAATGTCACGGTTGCCGCCGAGGACAAGCAGCGGCTCGTCCAAGGTGGATTCTTCAACCAGAGCTAGGACACCAGCCGCGAGCCGGGGGGCCTTGCGCTACACATACCCTGAACGCGTGAACCGCATAACCACCCCCGACTCACGACGCTAGGTATTTTACTTTGCATATTGCAGGCCAGATCATCGAAGGGCTGCTCTGGTTCTTCATCGCCATGCTCTGGATCAGGTTCGTCGTCGACTGGGTCCAGATCTTCGCCCGCTCGTGGGTGCCGCGGGGGCCGCTGCTCGTGCTCCTGGAGATCGTCTATTCGGTGACCGACCCGCCGATCAAGGCGCTGCGCCGCGTGGTCCCGCCGCTGCGGATCGGCAACTTCGCGCTGGACCTGAGCTTCATCATCGTGATGATCAGCGCGTACGTACTGCTCTACGTCAACAGATCGATCTTCCTGGGCTGAGTCCATGGCAGCCGCGAAGTCACTCCTGCCCCATACAGGCGCTATTGTTCGCCAGACAGCACGATTTTGAACCAACAAAGAATTAGGTGAGGTCATGCCGCTGACGCCTGAGGACGTGAGCAACAAGCGCTTTACGCCCGTCCGGCTCCGCGAGGGCTACGACATGGGCGAGGTCGACCAATTCCTCGACGAGGTGGAGGCCGAGCTGGCGCGGCTCACGAAGGAGAACGAGGACCTGCGGTCGAAGCTGTCCGCGGCCCAGGGTGCCGGCGGCGCGACCGCGATCGCCCCTGTCCCGACTCCCATTCCTGAGCCCGAGCCCGTCGTACAGAAGGTGCCGGAGCCCGTGACGGCCCCGCAGCCCGCCATCGCCGCGGGTGGACAGGGCTCCATCGAGACGATCCGGGTCGAGACCGTGCCCGAGGCTTCCAACGCCGCGGCGCGACTGCTGGAGATCGCCACCCGCAACGCCGACGAGATGGTCGAGGACGCGAAGAACGAGGCCGACAAGATCATCGGCGAGGCGCGCACCAAGGCCGAGCGTCTCGAGAGCGAGGCCCGCACCAAGTCCGAGCGGGTCGAGTCCGACGCCCGCACCCGCGCGCAGATGCTCGACTCCGAGACCTCCGAGCGCCGGGCCCAGCTGTTCGGCGACCTGGAGAAGGAGCGCGACAAGCTCAACGTCGACGTGGAGAACCTGCGCTCGTTCGAGCGCGAGTATCGCTCCAGGCTGAAGACGTACTTCACCCAGCAGCTCGAGGCGCTGGCCGGTTCGGCGGAGACGCCCGCGCCGAGCAGCGAGGAGTCGCCCGCTCCGAAGCGGCTCCGTTCGATCCTCGGTGAGGAAGAGCGCTGACCGCGATTCTTCAACTTGTACGACGAGCGCCCGGCCGAGTGCCGGGCGCTTTGTCGTGGCGCGGCGTTTCGGCAGGTCAGCCGGGCGTTGTGCGGTGCGCCTGTTTGAGCGGTACCCGGGCAACGACTACCCTCCCGGGCAGCCCGTGGCTTTCGTAGCGGTCGCGGCCAGAGGAAGGCCAGAAGACTGATGGCTCGCAGCACTCGCAAGTCCCTGGCAGGAAAGGCGGCCACCGCCGCCCGCCGCGCGGTGTCGCGTTCGTCGAAGAAGACGGCTGCGAAGAAGGCTCCGGCGAAGAAGGCGGCCAAGAAGGCTGCGCCGGCGAAGAAGGCGGCCCGGCGAAGAAGGCGGCCGCGAAGAAGGCGGCTCCGGCGAAGAAGGCGGCCGCGAAGAAGGCGGCCCCGGCGAAGAAGGCGGCCGCGAAGAAGGCGGCCCCGGCGAAGAAGGCGGCTCCGGCGAAGAAGGCGGCCAAGAAGAAGGCGGCCCCGGTGAAGAAGGCGGCCGCGAAGAAGGCGCCTGCCAAGAAGGCCGCTCCGGCGAAGAAGGCGGCCAAGAAGGCTGGCCAAGAAGGCGGCCGCCAAGAAGGCCGCTCCGCCGAAGAAGACCTCGGCCAAGGTGGCTCCACGCAAGGCACCCAGGAGCGCCCTGGTCGTCAAGGAGGGCGAGGGCGCCTGGACCAAGGGCGAGCTCAAGGAGGTCGTCGGCGAGCTCCGGAAGCAGAGTGCGCACATCGCCGAGATCATCGAGACCCAGGAGGAGGAGCTCTCCGGCCTGCTCCGCGACTCCGGCGACGGTGCCGGGCAGGATCAGGCGGACATGGGCGCCACCAGCTTCGAACGCGACTACGAGCTCACCGTGCTCCAGAGCGAGCGCGACAAGCTGGCCCAGATCGAGCGGGCCTTGGCCCGGATCAACGACGGCAGCTACGGCGTGTGCGAGTCGTGCGGCAACCCCATCGGCAAGATGCGGTTGATGGCTTTTCCGCGTGCCACACTGTGCATGCCATGCAAGCAGCGCGAGGAACGTCGCTAGAACCCGGCGACTCGACCGACCCGGCGTCGTCCCGACCGGCGATGTCTCGCGCCCGCATGTGGCGAGTGTTCGCGCTCGTCGCGCTGGTGATGTACGCCGCCGACCTGATCACCAAGATCATCGCGCTCGACCGGCTCGACGGGCGTCCCGACGTACGCGTCGTCGGCGACCTCCTGCAGCTGCATCTGACCCGCAATCCCGGCGCGGCGTTCAGCACGGGCACGCAGTTCACCGTGCTGCTCAGCTGCATCGCGATCGCCGCCGTGATCGTGGTGCTGTGGCTCAGCCGGCGGCTGGGCAGCCTGGCCTGGGCGGTGGCCCTGGGTTTCCTCCTGGCCGGGGTGGCGGGCAACCTCACCGACCGGATGTTCCGCGAGCCGGGTCCGTTCCGCGGGCACGTCATCGACTTCCTGATGCTGCCGAACTGGCCGGTCTTCAACGTCGCCGACATCTGCATCAACGTGGCGGCGGGGCTGATCCTGATCCAGGCCTTCCGGGGGATCCGGATGGACGGCACCCACACCGAAGGCCGACGGCGTGACGAAGCCTCGGGGGAGTCCGGGGAGTGACGTCGTCCGACCACCGATCCCTGCACGTGCCCGAAGGTCTGGCCGGTGAGCGCGTCGACTCCGCGATCGCGCAGATGTTCGGCTTGTCGCGCTCCCGCGCCGCCGACCTGATCGCCCAGGACCTGGTGCAGGTCGACGGCGAATCGGTCAGCAAGAGCGACCGAGTGTTGCCGGGCGCCCATCTCGAGGTGAGCATCCCGGCCCGGGCCGATCCGCTCGAGGTCGTTCCCGAGGTCGTCGAGGGCATCAAGATCATTCACGACGACCCGGCGATCGTGGTGATCGACAAGCCTGTGGGCGTGGCCGTCCATCCGTCCCCCGGCTGGCGCGGACCGACCGTGGTCGGCCACCTTGCCGGCGCGGGCTTCCGGATCGCGACCAGCGGAGCCTCCGAACGACAGGGGATCGTGCAGCGCCTGGACGTCGGTACGTCGGGCGTGATGGTGATCTGCAAGTCCGAGCACGCCTACTCGTTGCTCAAGAACGCGTTCCGCAAGCGCACCGTCGACAAGGTCTACCACGCCATGGTCCAGGGTCACCCCGACCCGCTCGAGGGCACCGTCGACGCCCCGATCGCCCGCCACCCGGGCGCGGACTACAAGTTCGCGGTGATGGATGGCGGCCGGGCCAGCGTCACGCACTACGAGACGCTCGAGGCGCACCGGTTCGCCAGCCTGCTGGAGGTCCAGCTCGAGACCGGGCGCACCCACCAGATCCGGGTGCACATGGCGGCGCTCAAGCACCCCTGCGTCGGCGACCTGACCTACGGCGCCGACCCCACGCTGGCCAAGCGGCTGGGCCTGACCCGGCAGTGGCTGCACGCCGTACGCCTCGGGTTCGAGCACCCGGAGACCGGAGACTACGTCTCCTACGAGTCGGAGTACCCCGACGACCTGGCCGCGGCGCTGGAGAAGATTCGTGACGGCCAGTGACCTCACGCTGCGGCCCGCCACCGCCGAGGACGCCGTCGCCCTAGCCGATCTCTACACGGCGGCGCGAGTTGCTGCAGTGCCCGGCGATGCCGCCCGCCCTGCACACGAATTCCGAGGACCGTGCCTGGTTCGCCGCGCGGCTGGCCGACGGCGAGCACGAGGCCTGGTTGGCCGAGGAGTCCGACGAGGTGCTCGGCTACGCGCTGTTCACCGACGCCTGGCTCGATCACCTGTTCATCCGCCCGGACCGGCTTGGCGACGGCATCGGGCTGCTCCTCCTCGACGTGGTGAAGTCGGTGCGTGCCGAGGGCTTCTGCCTGTGGGTGTTCGAGCAGAACGCGCGGGCCCGCAGCTTCTACCGACGGCACGGCCTGGTCGAGCTGGAGCGCACCGACGGCTCGGCCAACGAGGAGCGCACACCCGACGTCCGGATGGCCTGGCTCGGCACCGATCCGCTGGGCTTCCTGCGCCGGCTCATCGACGACGTCGACCACCAGCTGGGTGATCTGCTGTCCCGTCGCGCAGCCTTGACTGCGGCCGCGCAACCGCACAAGCGGGCCGCCGAGCGGGACCCGGAGCGGGAGCGTGAGATCACCGCCCGGCTGGCCGCCCGGGCGCCGGCCCTCGGCGAGGAGCGGCTGGCCCGGATCCTGCACGCCATCATCACCGAGAGCCTCGATGCCGCCGGAGACTGAGCGATCCCGGCTCGACGCCCTGCCGACACCGCTGCTCCCTCCTGAGGTTCTGGTGTAGACCAGCGCCCAGTAACGAGACAAGACAGCGCAATTCTTCAATACTTCGAAGTGCCCGGCTCGGAGGGCGAAACCCGTTGGTGCCAGTCGGAGGAATATTGATGAAGCCATCGAAGTCATGGGAAATCCGGCGACGCCTTTCGCACAGCAGTCCTCGATGGGCGCTGGCAGTAGCAGGCATGGTCTCGCTAATCCTCGCAGGCTCCTTGGTGCAGCCTCTCAGCTCAACCGCTGCGGCCAAGGAGAACAACAACTACCTCGTCTACGGCTTCCCTGCCGGCCAACAGGGCCTCGAGGTCTATGCCGACGCCTGCGACGGTGGTGAGGTCGCAGCTGACGACTGGCCGTTCGAGATCACCTACGACGAGCCCCCGCCGTACGGTCCGTCCGCGGTGGGCTGGATCCCGGCCGGATCCGGCGGTGCATACGGTCTGAGCACCTACTTCGCCCAAGCGAACGAGGTCGACGTCTGGCAGATCGATGCCTTTGCCCCTACGGGACAGGCGCATGGATTCGCCAGGGTCGACTACTTCCCGACCTCGGGCCAATACTCGTGGGTCGGGTTCAGCGACGAGTTCGTCAACAACGAGGCCGACTGGCACACGATCGATGCCAGTGACTGGCAGTACGACTGGTTCCGCATGACTGACGGCGAGTTCGACGGCACGGTCATCGAGAGCGTCGCACTGGAAGCCTTCACCGATGAGCGCGGCGCAGGCGGGGCGTACTTCGACATCTACCTCGGGTGCGACGGCAACCCGTTCTTCATCGACGGCTACCAGGTCGGCAGCTCGGTCGGCGGGTGGGACACCTTCAACCTCGAGGACTTCCTTCCGGCCGAGGCCTCCCTCGCCCCCGCGCAAGGACCGATCAGCACGTGCCAGAGCTCCCAGCGTTTCCCCAACCGAGTGACGTTCAAGGGGAGCATCTCACCCGGCGGCGACTGGCGCGGATGGCAGTACCGCGGGCAGGGCAAAGCTCAGAAGTGGAAGCTCATCGACGACGGGAGCACATCGGGACGCTTCCGGTACTCCGCCTCCGTCTCTGAGAACTCGTTCTTCGACGCGGACCGGCCAGGAACTCTGGATACGCGGTACGTCGACAGCCCAGACATCTACGTACCGGCGTTCGCCGAGATCACGCTGCGATCGGCCAAGGCCAAGGTGCGCAAGGGGACGCCCATGGTGTTCGCAGGCACGATCAAGCCGGCGCGCCGGACGAAGTTCTCGGTTCTGCGCGCGGATCAGAAGGGTCGTGGTTGGAGCAAGTTCTCGAACGTGGGGAAGTACACGACGGATCGCAAGGGAAAGTTCCGGTTCAAGGTGCCGACTGCAGTGGTGGGCTGGCACCGGATCAACATCCTCACCAAGTCCGGCAATGACATGACCAGCACCATCAACCGTCGGGCGATCCTCTACGAGGTTCTCAAGCCCAAGGTGAAGCCCCCAACGCACTCGAATCCGCCCCCGGCCAACCCGGAGCCGAACACCGATCAACCAGCTCCGCCGCCCCCGGGGCCGCCGCCGCCGCACGGCAGGCCGGCTGGATACGGAAGCTGCGGGTGGTACCCCACAGGCGGACCTCCGAAGCGGGTGTCCGGCCGAGGCGACGTGCCGTTCTCGGCGGGTGAGGGCGTGGCGGCCAGGGAGGCTGCGCCGGCCGTACGTCTGCCGGCTGCTGACTCCCGACGCGAGCGCACTGCGCCGGCACCCAAGGTGGTCAGCAACCCGCGCTAGCGCACGGTGGCCCTACCCAGCGCACTCCGTCCCTGGGTAGGGCAGGCCCGCATGCGTTCAGTGACGGGACGTAGCCCTCAGCCGAGAGAAACGCTGGTGGTCAAGCGGTCAACCCGCACGGTTATTTCTGTCCCTGCGTAACCGAAGACGGCCCTCTTCAGCAGACCGCGTCCGGTGCCGTCGACCTCGATCTTCTTGGTGCATTTGGAGCTGCAGACCACGATCTCCATCGTCGGACGCGAGCCCGGCCCGAAGCCCGCGACCTTGAGGTCGTAGGTGAAGCAGGCGTAACCGTTGACGGGGGGGCAGGTGGTGGCGCTCCGCACCAACTGGATGGTTCGCGGCTTGCTCTCCTCGCACAACCGCTGCGAGGGACCGGGCGCACGGGCCTCGCCCTCGACCCGGACAGCGCGTACCTCCGCACACTCCTCCTGGCCGCCCTGGTCCGTTGTCAGGCGGAACCGAGGGCGCGTCGTGGTCCACTCACCGTCGATGCGCGCCTCCAGTTCGACGCCGTCCTCGTCCACCACGGGGCCGCTCACACTGAAGACCACCGAGCGGTAGCTCTGTTCGGCGGTCAACCGTGGCTTTGCCGGCGGATCCAGGATCGGTGGGTCATCGGTGGTCTCGCTCACGGAGGGCGACGACGGCTCGTCGGAGGGCGCCGAGCTGACGGGGTCCTTCGCGGTGTCGTCGGGGTCGTCCGAGCCGCCCAGGACGGCGTACGCCGTGGTGCCGATCAGCGCGGCGATCACCGCGGCAGCGACCGCCGCCACCACGGGCTTGCGCCGGGACCGACGGGTTCCCGAGGTGGGCGGCGGTGTCGGTGGCTGCGGGAGTGCTGTCACCGTCTCGCCGTCGCTCGGTGGCGGCGGAGGCGGCGTGGCCGAGCTTGACCGGGTTGGGTTCGCCGGATTCGCCGCCGCGGTGACTGGCTGAGACGGAGGTCCCTCGGGTGCCGTGGCCGTGGGCGGCGGTGGTGAGGGCGGGGGTGGGTGCGACGGGAGGCTCGACGGGACCTGCGTGGGGGCCGGCAGGCTCCCCGGTGCAGGCGGGGGAGCAGGCACGCTCGGAGGCGGGGACGTCGGAGGGGGAGAGCTTGGTGGGGGACCGGAGGGCATCGCCGTCGGGGGCGTCGCCGGCTCCGGCGGGGTGATGTCCAGCGTCGGCCAGGCGGGGGGATCGGGCACGGTAGGCATGGCGACCGGCTGGCTGCCGAGGAAGAGCTCGAGCGTTGGCCGGTCGACAGTGCCAGCGGCATGCGCGAGGGTCGCGACCGCCCACCGGGCGCTCGCCACCTCGAGGCTGCCCCGCTCCCGAGCGAGCCCGTCACCGGCCATTTCGATAACGGCCGCGGCGTCACCGCCTCGACCGAGCATCTCCTGGCAACGCGCGAGGGCGCCGAAGCGCACCGCGTCGTGGAGCAGGTTCACCTGACCCGGGAAGGCGGTGCCCTCATCGACGTAGTCGTCGAGTGCGGCGCGGAACTGTTCGGGGTCGAGGAGCAACTCCGGTCCGAAGTTCTCCACAAGCTCGCGGAGGTCGTCGTGCAGGGTCACGCTGAGAGCGTCCCAGACTCGCTCACGCTTGACGGCAGAACCATCAACTTCACGCCGGACTGGGCGCGATGTCGGAGCGTCGCCGTACGGTCGGGCTTGCGGCCGGTAGTCTGGCGTTCTTCCCCCGTGAGGTGTGCCGGACCCCAGACCCGGTGACGCTGTGTCATGCCCGATCTCGACCGGACAAGGAGCATCACGCGGAGATGTCGACTGGCGCCGGGGACTCCTTCGTCCACCTCCACGTGCACACCGAGTACTCCATGCTCGACGGCGCCGCCCGCCTCGGTGACCTGACCCGGCGGGCCGCGGAGCTCGGGATGCCCGCGGTCGCGATGACCGACCACGGCAACGTGTTCGGCGCCTACGACTTCTACACGCAGGCCAAGGCCGCGGGGGTCAAGCCGATCATCGGCATCGAGGCCTACGCGGCCCCCAACATCCCCCGCAGCGACAAGCGGCGGGTCAACTTCTACGACGGCGGTCCCGACGACGTCTCCGCGCGCGGCGCCTACACCCACCTGACCCTGCTCAGCGAGACCACCGCGGGGATGCACAACCTGTTCCGGATCTCCACCGGCGCCTGGCAGGACGGCTACTTCCATCACCCCCGCATCGACCGCGAGCTGCTCGCGACGCACAGTGCCGGGCTGATCGGCACCACCGGCTGCCCGAGCGGCGAGGTCCAGGTCCACCTGCGCCACGACAACTACGACGCCGCGCGGCAGGCGGCGGCCGACTTCCAGGACATCCTCGGCCGCGACAACTACTTCCTGGAGCTGATGGACCACGGCCTCGAGATCGAGCAGCGGGTCCGCGACGGGCTGCTCAAGCTCTCGAAGGACCTGCGGATCCCGCTGCTGGCCACCAACGACAGCCACTACGTCATGCGTGAGGACGCGCCCTCGCAGGAGCACCTGCTGTGCATCAACTCGGGCTCCACGATGGACATCCCGGCCGGCGACGGCCCGGGCCAGCGGTTCGCGTTCTCCGGCGACGGCTACTACCTGAAGTCGGCCGAGGAGATGCGGGCGATCTGGGTCGACAAGTACGACCTGCGCGAGGCCTGCGACAACACCCTGCTGATCGCCGAGCGCTGCAACGTGGAGTTCGCCGAGGGCAACGGCACCTACATGCCGCGCTTCCCCTGCCCGGAGGGGCACTCCGAGCACACCTGGCTGCTGGCCGAGGTGGAGCGCGGACTGGCCGTTCGCTACCCGAATGGCGTGCCCGCCGAGGCGCGCGCCCGGGCCGACTTCGAGGTCGGCGTGATCCTCGAGATGGGGTTCCCCGGCTACTTCCTGGTGGTCGCCGACTTCATCAACTGGGCGAAGGAGCAGGGCATCCGGGTGGGGCCTGGCCGCGGCTCCGGTGCCGGGTCGATCGTCGCCTACGCACTGCGGATCACCGATCTCGACCCGCTGGTGCACGGGCTGCTGTTCGAGCGGTTCCTGAACCCCGAGCGGATCTCGATGCCCGACTTCGACATCGACTTCGACGAGCGTCGGCGCGGTGAGGTGATCCGCTACGTCTCCGACAAGTACGGCGACGATCGGGTCTCCATGATCGTCACCTACGGCACGATCAAGGCCAAGCAGGCGATCAAGGACTCCAGTCGCATCCTGGGCTACCCGTTCGCGATGGGCGACCGGATCACCAAGGCGATGCCGGCGGCGGTGATGGGCAAGGACATCCCGCTCAAGGACGTGTTCGACCCCGAGCACAAGCGGTTCGGCGAGGGGGGCGAGTTCCGCTCGCTCTACGACTCCGACCCGGACGTCAAGAAGGTCATCGACACCGCCCTCGGCATCGAGGGACTGAAGCGGCAGTGGGGCGTGCACGCCGCCGGGGTGATCATGTCGAGCGAGCCGCTGGCCGACGTGATCCCGCTGCTCAAGCGGCCCGCCGACGGCGCCATGATCACCCAGTTCGACTACCCGACCTGCGAAGCCCTGGGCCTGATCAAGATGGACTTCCTCGGGTTGCGCAACCTCACCGTCCTCGACGACACGCTCGAGAACATCAAGGTCAACCGCGGCGAGGAGCTGGTCCTCGAGACCCTGCCGCTCGACGACGCGCCGTCCTACCAGCTCCTCGGCACCGGCAACACGCTCGGCATCTTCCAGCTCGACGGCGGACCGATGCGGTCGCTGCTCCGGCTGATGCGTCCCGACAGCTTCGCCGACATCTCGGCGGTCCTCGCGCTCTATCGCCCCGGTCCGATGGGCGTCGACTCCCACACCAACTACGCCCTCCGCAAGAACGGCAAGCAGGAGATCACCCCGATCCACCGGGAGCTCGAGGAGCCGCTCGCCGAGATCCTGCAGCCGACCTACGGCCTGATCGTCTACCAGGAGCAGATCCTGGCGGTTGCCCAGAAGCTGGCCGGCTACACGCTGGGTCAGGCCGACCTGCTGCGCAAGGCGATGGGCAAGAAGAAGAAGGAGATCCTGGACGCCGAGTACGTCCCGTTCTCCGCGGGCATGAAGGCCAACGGCTACTCCGACGGGTGCGATCAAGGCGCTGTGGGAGGTGCTCGTTCCGTTCTCGGACTACGCGTTCAACAAGGCGCACACGGCGTCGTACGGCCTGATCTCCTACTGGACGGCCTACCTCAAGCAGCACTACGCGCCCGAATACATGGCGGCGCTGCTGAGCTCGGTCAAGGACGACAAGGACAAGTCGGCGGTCTACCTCAACGAGTGCCGACGGATGAAGATCCAGGTGCTCCCGCCCGACGTCAACGAGTCGGCCAAGAACTTCACCCCGGTGGGCAACGACGTGAGGTTCGGGCTCACGGCCGTGCGCAACGTCGGGGCCAACGTGGTCGATGCGATCGTCGCGGCCCGGGAGGAGAAGGGTCGGTTCGTCGACTTCAACGACTTCCTCTCGAAGGTGTCCGCCCCCGTCTGCAACAAGCGGGTGATCGAGTCGCTGATCAAGGCCGGCGCCTTCGACGACATGAAGCACAAGCGCCGGGCGCTGGTGGCCATCCACGAGACCGCGGTCGACCAATACATCGACATCAAGCGCAACGAGGCGATCGGGCAGGACTCGCTGTTCGCCGGCCTCGACGGGATCGACGACGGTGGCGGCTCCGGCTTCGGCGTGACGGTCTCGGTGCCGGACGTCGACGAGTGGGACAAGACGACGCTGCTCGGCCACGAGCGCGACATGCTCGGCCTCTACGTCTCCGACCACCCGCTGAGCGGCCTCGAGCACGTCCTGGCCAACGGCACCGACTGCACGATCGGCCAGCTGATGCTCGACGAGGACCGTCCCGACGGCACGACGGTCACGGTGAGCGGCCTGGTCACCGCCGTACAACGCAAGATCACCAAGCGGGGCGACGCCTGGGCGATGGTGACCCTCGAGGACCTCGAGGGCGCGATCGACGTACTCCTGTTCCCCAGCGCCTACCAGCTGGCCGGGAGCTATCTCGCCCAGGACGCGATCCTGACCGTCAAGGGCCGGCTGTCGCGCCAGAAGGACCAGCCGGAGCTGCACGGCCAGGAGGTGACCGCTCCGGACATCTCCGACGGTCCGGCAGGGCCGGTGGTGATCAGCCTTCCCTCCACGAGGTGTACTGGTCCCGTGGTCGAACAACTCAAGGACGTCCTCGCCACCCACCCGGGCGTGACCGAGGTGCACCTGCGCCTGCTCACCCGTAACGCCACGAAGCTGATGCGGCTCGACGAGCGGCTGCGGGTGACACCGAGCCCGGCGCTCTTCGCCGACCTCAAGCAGCTGCTGGGTCCCGGGTGCCTGACGTCGTGACCGACCAGCGGGCCTCGGGCCCCGCTCGGCTGCTGCCGTACGCCCTCGAGGTCGTCGCGGTGCTGGCGCTGTTCGCCGTAGCGGGCGCCGGCTGCGGATGGCTGTGGTTCCACGTCTGGAACCAGCCCACCGGGACCGTCGTCGATCACGTCTGGTACTCCGACGAAGAGGGATTGCGCGACGTCTTCGACAGCACCGCCTGGTACGTCCTGTTCGCCGCCGCAGGGGGAGTGGTGGTCGGCGGGCTGGCGACGGTGTTCGGCCGGCGGGCGCCGATCGTGACGCTGGTTGCGGTGCTGGCCGGCAGCGCGCTCGCCGCGTGGCTGATGCTGCGGACCGGCTTGGCACTGGGCCCCGAGGACCCGCAGGTGCTCGCGAAGACCGCCGCCGACGGGACCGAGCTGCGCGGCCGGTTGTCACTGGAGGGCGGCAACAGTCCCTACCTCGCCTGGCCACTGGGTTCCCTGGTCGTGCTGATGGTGCTGAACTTCCTGCTCTCCTCCGGTGACCGGATCAAGGAGCGCGAGGACGCCGATCCGCGCTGGTTGTCGCGGAACCAAACTGGGTAGTCTCCCGTCTCACCGAGCGACTGACCCAGCACCCACCCGAGGGGCCACATGACCAGCCAGCTTCCTCCCAGCGGTCCGCCGCCCATGCCACCAGGCCCGCCACCGCAGGGGCCGCCGCCCGAGTACCTGCAGCAGGGCACCGGCGAGCCGGTGCCGTCCTCCGGTGGCATGTCGACGGGCCGCAAGCTCGTGATCGCTGGTGGCGCGGTCGTGGGCGTCGGCGCGGTGGCCGCCGCGGTGTTCGGCGCGATGTGGTACTTCGGCACCGGCCCGCAGCCGGCCGAGGCGCTCCCCGACTCGACGATCGCCTACGTCAGCGTCGACATCGACCCGAGTGGCGAGCAGTTGCTCGAGGCCAGGGACACGCTGGAGAAGTTCCCGTTCTGGACCGATCAGGACATCAGCAGCCGGGAGGATCTGCGGGAGGCCGTCTTCGACGAGGTCCTCGCCGAAGCTCCGTGCGAGCTCGACTACACCGACGACGTCGAGCCCTGGATCGGCGACCGGGCCGCTGCCGCTGCCGTCGACCTCGGTGGAGACCAGCCGGAGACCGTGTTTGTGGTCCAGGTCAAGGACGTCGACAAGGCCGAGGAGGCGTTCGAGAAGTTCGCGGGCTGCGAGCCGAGCGGCGACGGCCTCACTGTGGGCTGGGCGGTCACGGGTGAGTGGGCCGTCCTGGCCGAGACCGAGGACATCGCCACCAAGGTCGCCGAGGAGGCCCAGGACAATCCGCTGTCGGAGGACGAGGACTTCGAGAAGTGGACCGGCGAGACGGGCGACCCGGGCGTGCTCACGGCGTACGCCGCCCCCGAGGCGGGCTGAGTGGCTGCTCGAGAACACCGGGTCGTTCATGGGCATGGGCTTCGGCGGCGAGGCGTGCTTCCAAGAGGGTGGGGGCGAGGTCGACTGCGGCGAGACTCGCCGACGACGATGCCCGACGAGGTCACCGACGATCCTCGAGGACTTCAGCGGCGCCGCCCTCACGGTGCGTTTCGACGACGGCGCGCTGGAGGTCGAGACCGCGACCAGCGTGGAGGACTTCGGTCTCGAGCAGCTGACCGCCAGCGACAACGCAGGCGAGACGATCGAGACCCTGCCCGAGGACACCGCGGCCGCGATCGCCTATGGCTTCGAGGAGGGCTGGTTCGAGGACCTGCTCGAGTACGCCGAGTCCGTCTCCGGGATCGGACTTCGACATCGACGGGCTGATCGCGGAGGCCGAGGACGAGCTGGGCCTGGACCTGCCCGACGACGCCGAGAAGTTGGCCGGTGAGTCGGTGGTGCTCGCGGTGGGAGGCGACATCGACCTGGACGCCTTCTTCGGATACGACACCGAGATCACCGAGCTCCCGATCGGCGTGAAGATCAAGGGTGACCCCGACGACATCCAGGACGTCATCGACAAGATCCTGGAGGGAGAGGTCGCCTCGGGGCAGGACGCGGAGCTGTTCGTCAGCGACAGCGACGGCGACTTCGTGGCGATCGGTCCCAACGAGGACTACCGCGAGGAGATCCTCGAGGACGGTGACCTCGGCGGTTCGGACACCTACGAAGACGTCGTCCGCGAGTCCGGTGACGCCGCCGCGATCTTCTACGTCAACTTCGACGCCGGCGACGGCTGGCTGGAGCAGCTGTTCGAGGGCGACGACGAGCTGCAGGACAACATCCAGCCGCTCGAGGGCGCCGGCCTGTCCGTGTGGGCCGACGACGGGGTCGGTCACGCCGTCCTCCGCGTCACCACCGAGGACTGACCAACTAGTCGGCGCTGATCGGCGCGGTGATGGCGTCGGTGATCCGGACCAGGTCGGCGGGCGCGAGCTCGAGGTCGAGCCCGCGCTTGCCGCCGGAGACGAAGATCGTCGGCCAGGCCAGCGCGCGCTCGTCGAGCACGGTCGGGTGAGCGCGCCGCTGGCCGATCGGGGAGATGCCGCCGACGACGTACCCGGTGGCTCGCTGGGCGACGGCCGGGTCGGCCATCACCGCCTTGGACCCACCGACCGCGCGGGCCAGCGCCTTCAGGTCGAGCTGGCCCGAGACCGGCACGATCGCCACGGTCAGGGAGCCGTCGACCGAGGCCATCAGAGTCTTGTGCACCCGCGCCGGGTCCAGGCCGAGCGCGTCCGCCGCCTCGAGCCCGTACGACGTCGAGCGCGGGTCGTGCGGATACGCGTGCACCGTGTGCGCGATGCCCGGCTGCGGTCAGCGCCACCGTGGCCGGGGTGCCACCGGTCGTCTTCTTCGCCACGGGTCGGCTCAGTTCGGCGACCAGCGGGTGCGCGCCACCTCGGTGGCGGGCAGGGACGAGATCACGTTCATCGCGCGCAGCTCCTGGCGCAGCAGGTCGGTGACCAGGATCAGCCGGGTGCTGGCGTCCTCGGCCTCGAGCAGCGCCTGCCGCTCCGGCATCGGCAGCGGCGCGCAGGCGGCCAGCGTCCAGGACAGGTACGTCGCGTCGCGCGGGAGGCTGCCGGCGTACGGGTCCGAGCGGATCTCCGCCAGCGCGGCACGGTAGGCCGTGAACGTGGCCCTGGCCCGGTCCAGGACATGCTCCGGCACCGCGGCCTCGTCCTCGGGGCTGTCCACGACATGCCCGACCGGGAAGGTGCCCGAGGTGTCCAGCCGTTCGAGCTGGATCCGGTCCAGGCCGACCGCGACGATGTCGAAGGTCCCGTCGGCGTTGCTCTCGACCTCGGTGAGCTGCACGCGGCACCCGACCCGGAACAGCGACTGCGCGCCGTGGTCTCCCACCTCGTAGCCCTCGCGGATCGCCACCGACCCGAACACCCGGTCGGTGGGGTCCTCGACCCGCAACAGGTGGTGGACGAGCGCCCGGTACCGATCCTCGAAGACGTGGAGGGGCACGCTCACGCCCGGGAACAGCACGGTGTTCAACGGGAACATCGGCAGCGTGTCGCTCACGCTTTCAACGTAGTCCAGCCACCGTCGCGGTTCAGGGGCAACAGGCGAGCCGCACCTAGAATTGCGCCCATGATTCGCCGGATCGACCTGCGCGGCACCACGGGTGCCGTCGACTACCGCGCCGCCGTGCCGCGCGCGGACTTCGACGTCGAGGCAGCGGTTCCGGCGGTCCACGAGATCTGCGAGGCGGTACGCACCCGGGGGCTCGAGGCGATCCGGGAGTACTCCGAGCGGTTCGACGGCGTCGCGCTCGACGACATCCGGGTGCCGACCGATGCCCTCCGGACCGCGCTCGAGCGGCTCGACCCGGAGGTGCGGGCCGGCCTCGAGGAGTCGATCCGCCGGCTCCGGGCGACCTGCGCGGCCGAGCTCGAGTCGGACGTGACCACCGACCTCGGCCCCGGCGCCCGGGTCACCCACCGCAAGGTGCCGGTCGCGCGGGTCGGGCTCTACGTGCCCGGCGGGATCGCTCCGCTGGTGTCCAGCGTGCTGATGAACGTCGTCCCCGCTCAGACCGCCGGCGTCGGCTCGATCGCGCTCGCCTCGCCTCCGCAGCAGGACACCTTTCCTGATTTTGGGCAGGGCCTCCCGCACCCGACGATCCTGGCCGCGTGTGCGCTGCTCGACGTCGACGAGGTGTACGCCGTCGGCGGCGCCCAGGCGATCGCGATGTTCGCCTACGGCGTCGACCCGTGCGAGCGGGTCGACCTGGTCACCGGACCGGGCAACATCTACACCGTGACCGCGAAGCGGTTGCTCAAGGGCCAGGTCGGCATCGACTCCGAGGCCGGCCCCACCGAGATCGCGATCCTGGCCGACGACACCGCCGACCCGGCGTACGTCGCCGCCGACCTGATCAGCCAGGCCGAGCACGACCCGCTGGCCGCCTCGGTGCTCGTGACTCCCTCGGAGGCACTCGCCGACGCGGTGGCGGCCGAGCTGGAGACGCAGGTCGCCGCGACCAAGCACAGCGAGCGGATCCGCACCGCGCTCACCGGCACCCAGTCGGGGGTCGTGCTGGTCGACGACGTGGCGCAGGGCCTCGAGGTCGTCAACGCGTACGCCGCCGAGCACCTCGAGATCCACACCGCCGACGCCGCTGCCGATGCGGCCAAGGTGCACAACGCGGGCGCGATCTTCGTCGGCCCGCACGCGCCGGTGTCGCTGGGCGACTACTGCGCGGGCTCCAACCACGTGCTGCCCACGGGCGGCTGCGCCTGCCACTCCTCAGGGCTCTCCGTGCGTGCGTTCACCAAGTCCGTGCACGTCGTCGACTACGACCGCGACGCGCTGGCCGAGGTGGCCGACCACGTCGTGACGCTGGCCGAGGCCGAGGACCTGCCCGGCCACGGCGCCGCGATCCGCGTCAGGTTCTCGGAGTGAGCTGGCCGCCGCTGCGGGAAGAACTGCGTGGCATCGAGCCGTACGGCGCCCCGCAGCTCGACGTACCCGTCCAGCTGAACGTCAACGAGAACCCCTACCCGCCCGGCCCGGAGGTCGTGGCGGAGATCGCGGCCGCGGTGACCGAGGTGGCCGGGACCCTCAACCGCTACCCCGACCGCGAGTTCACCCGGCTGCGCGCAGGCGCTCGCGGGCTATCTCGGGCAACGGCGTGACGCCGGAGCAGGTCTGGGCGGCCAACGGGTCCAACGAGGTGATGCTCCAGCTGCTGCAGGCGTTCGGCGGGCCTGGTCGAGTCGTGGCCAGCTTCGCGCCGACCTACTCGATGTATCCCGAGTACGCCCGCGACAGCCACACCGAGTGGGTGACCGGACACCGCGAGGAGGACTTCGCCCTCGACCTCGACCACGCCCGCGCCCTGGTGAAGGAACGGCGGCCCGACGTCGTACTGCTGCCCTCGCCCAACAACCCCACCGGCACGGCGCTGCCCCCGGAGGCGATCACCACGCTCTGCGAGGCGATGAGCGACGGGATCGTCGTGGTGGACGAGGCGTACGGCGAGTTCCGGCGGGCCGGCACTCCCAGCGCCCTGGAGCTGCTGCCGCGGCACCGCAACCTCGTGGTCACCCGCACCATGAGCAAGGCGTTCGCGCTGGCCGGCGCCCGGCTCGGCTACCTCGCCGCCGATCCCGCGATCGTCGACGCGATCCGCGTGGTGCGGCTGCCCTACCACCTGTCCGCGGTCACCCAGGCGGTGGCGCTGGCGGCCCTCAAGCACGCTCCCGCGCTGCTCGCGCGGGTCGACGATCTCCGTGCCGAGCGCGACCGAACGGTCGCCTGGCTGCGCGAGCGCGGGCTCCGAGTCGCGGACTCGGATGCCAATTACTGTTTGTTCGGGACGTTCGAGGACCGTCATGCTGTCTGGCAGGGCCTGCTCGACCGGGGCGTGCTGATCCGGGAGACCGGGCCCGAAGGGTGGCTCCGGGTGTCGATCGGCACGCCTGACGAGATGGCAGCATTCCAAGAGGCACTCACCTCCGTGATGGGAGAAACAGCATGAGCCGGGTGGCGAAGATCGACCGTGAGACCAAGGAGTCCAAGGTCCACGTGGAGCTCGACCTCGACGGCACTGGCCGCACCGAGGTATCGACCGGCGTGGGCTTCTACGACCACATGCTGTCCTCGTTCGGCCGGCACGCGCTGGTCGACCTCACGGTGAACACCGCCGGCGACACCCACATCGACGCCCACCACACCGTCGAGGACACCGCGATCGTGCTCGGCGAGGCGATCCGCGAGGCGCTCGGCGACAAGGCCGGCATCCGCCGCTTCGGCGACGCCACGGTGCCGCTCGACGAGACCCTCGTGCAGGCCGTGGTCGACGTGTCCGGCCGGCCCTACTGCGTGCACACCGGCGAGCCCGAGGGACAGCAGTACGTCACGATCGGCGGCGACACCGGACCGTCCTTCGGCGGGTCGCTGACCCGGCACGTCTTCGAGACGCTCGCGTTCCACGCCCACCTCGGGCTGCACGTCCGGGTGCTGGCCGGCCGCGACCCGCACCACATCGTGGAGGCGCAGTTCAAGGCGTTCGCCCGGGCGCTGCGCGACGCCGTCGCGTTCGACCCGCGCGAGACCGGCGTTCCCTCCACCAAGGGCACCCTCTAGACCGGTGAAGAACGTCGTCGTCCTCGACTACGGGTCGGGGAATCTCCGCTCCGCCGTGCGCGCGACTCGAGCGCGCCGGTTCGGAGGTGACGCTCACCGCAGACATCGGGTCTGGCGCAGGAAGCCGACGGCCTCGTCGTACCCGGGGTCGGCGCGTTCGCCGCGTGCATGGCCGGGCTGCGTCGAGTCAGAGGCGAGCGGGTGATCGGGCGACGGCTCTCGGGCGGTCGACCGGTGTTGGGGATCTGCGTCGGCATGCAGGTGCTGTTCGAGCGCGGGGTCGAGCACGGCGTCGAGACCGAGGGGTGCGACGAGTGGCCGGGCGTGGTCGAGCGGCTGCAGGCGCCGATCGTTCCGCACATGGGCTGGAACACGGTCGAGGCCGCTCCCGGGACCACGCTGTTCGAGGGGATCGAGGACGAGCGCTTCTACTTCGTGCACTCGTACGGCGTCCGCGACTGGGTCCTCGAGACCAACGACCGGACCCGGGCACCGCTGGTCACCTGGGCCGAGACGGGCTCGACTGGGGCGGGCGACCGGTTCGTGGCGGCGGTCGAGAACGGACCGCTGACGGCCACCCAGTTCCACCCCGAGAAGTCCGGCGACGCCGGGGCCGCGCTGCTGCGCAACTGGGTCGGGACACTCGGATGAGCAAGGAGCGAGCCCGACGGCGGGCGGAGCGCGAGCGTGAGGCGGCGACGCGGGCCGCGGCCCAGGCGGCTGCCGCCGAGCGGGCCGAGCGCCGGGCCGCCCGGCGGCGGGCACTGACCCGCTTTCTGCCCGCTCGGCACTCCCGCCAGAGCGGCAGCCTCGCCGAGCGTCGACGCCAGCAGGCGGGCGCGACCGTCGCGATGGTCCTCGGGCTCAACCTGCTGGTCTGGATCTTCTTCGACGACTGGGCGGCGCGGGCCATGGTCGCGGTGGTCTCGCTGCTGGTCGCGCCCGTGCTGCACACGATGTTCTTCCGACGCTGAGAGAGATCCGATGAGTGCTTACCTCGAGCTGTTGCCCGCCGTCGACATCGCGGACGGGCAGGCCGTGCAGCTGGTCCAGGGGGTGGCCGGCTCTGAGAAGCGGTTCGGTGATCCGGTCGAGGCGGCGCTGCGCTGGCAGCGGGCAGGGGCCGAGTGGATCCACCTGGTCGACCTCGACGCCGCGTTCGGTCGCGGCCACAACCGCGAGCTGCAGGCCCGGATCGTCGGCGAGCTCGACATCCAGGTCGAGATGAGCGGCGGCATCCGCGACGACGAGTCGCTGGCCGCCGCGATGTCCACCGGCTGTCGCCGCGTCAACATCGGCACCGCGGCGCTCGAGCAGCCGGACTGGTGTGCCGCGGCGATCGCGGAGTACGGCGACCGGGTCGCCGTCGGCCTCGACGTACGTGGCCGGACGCTGGCCGCCCGGGGCTGGACGCGCGAGGGCGGTGACCTCTACGACGTACTCACGCGGCTCGATGCCGAGGGGTGCGCGCGGTACGTCGTCACCGACGTCAACAAGGACGGCATGCTCCAAGGCCCCAACCTGCAGCTGCTGCAGGACGTCTGCGCCGCCACGGACCGCCCGGTGGTGGCGTCCGGCGGGATCACCGAGCTGGCCGACCTGGTCGCGCTCTCGGGGCTGGTCGTCGACGGCGTCGAGGGTGCGATCATCGGCACCGCGCTCTACGAGGGCCGGTTCACCCTCGAGGCCGCGCTGGAGCTGACGCAAGCCATGACGCTCGCCGTACGCGTGATCCCGTGCCTGGACGTCGACGCCGGTCGGGTGGTCAAGGGGATCAACTTCAAGGAGCTCCGCGACGCGGGGGATCCGGTCGAGCTGGCGAGGACGTACGACGCCGAAGGCGCCGACGAGCTGACCTTCCTCGACATCTCCGCATCGCACGAGGGCCGGGCCACCACGATGGAGATCGTCTCCCGGACCGCCGAGGAAGTCTTCATCCCGCTGACCGTCGGGGGAGGGATCTCCTCGACGGACGACGTCGACCGGCTGCTCCGGGCCGGTGCCGACAAGATCGCGGTCAACACCGCGGCGATCAACCGGCCCGAGCTGGTCGCCGAGATCGCGGACCGGTTCGGCAACCAGGTGCTGGTGCTGTCCGTGGACGCGCGCCGGGCTCCGGGGACGGACAGCGGTTTCGAGGTCACCACCCACGGCGGCCGGCAGTCGGCCGGCCTGGACGCGATCGAGTGGGCGGTCCGGGCCACCGAGCTGGGCGCCGGCGAGATCCTGCTCAACGCAATGGACGCCGACGGCACCCAGGACGGCTTCGACCTCGACCTGATCCGGGCGGTCCGCAGCGAGGTCAGCATCCCGGTGATCGCGTCCGGGGGCGCCGGCGCGCCTGAGCACTTCCCGCCCGCGGTCGAAGCCGGTGCGGACGCCGTACTCGCCGCCACGGTGTTCCACTTCGGCACGCTCCGGATCGCGGACGTGAAGACATCTCTGGCAAACGCCGGTCATCCGGTGCGCTAGCGGGCACAATCCCGGGGGTGCGCATCCTCCTCGCTGCCCTCGCCCTCTCGCTGAGCCTCTCCGCGTGCGGTGACGACGACGACCCGATCTCCTCGGGCGGCGCCACCGAGAAGCCGGAGGCCTCGTCCACGACCGCGTCGGAGACGGAGGCCTCACCAGTCGTGCCCACGGAGGTGGAGGTGTGTGAGCTCGCCACCGAAGCAGACGTCGAGGCGGCGTACGGCGCGGACGTGCCGCCGGGAGAGTTGGTCAGCGGCGGCCACAATGTCAACGGCATCCAGTGGGCGAGTGAGAACTGCAACTGGTTCACCGAGGTCGGGCTGGAGGTGTCGCTCGAGCTCTCGACGGCCGAGGACTTCGAAGACGGCGAGTTGCTGTGTCCGGAACTGAACTCGTTCGACGTGCCCGCGACCCCGGTCGATGGGCTGGCCGCCGAGGCGTACTGGGTCAACGACAAGATCGACCCCAATGAGGGCACTCTGCGGTTCTGCACCGACACCTACATGCTCACCATCGAAATGGAGTCACCCGACGGCTCCCGTGACCCCGACACGATGCGCGACCAGTCCGTCGCGCTCGCCGAAGTGGTGCTGGCCAACCTCGGCTAGGACGGCATGCTGGGCGCGTGGACGACCTGACCCTGGACGCGCGGCTGGCCGCAGCAGGTGCGGATCCCGCCCTGCCCCTCAGAGGCGTGCCGTCTGCTGCGGGGAGCTGAGGGACGACGGGCGACGGTCATCGACCTTTACGAGTTGGTTGCCCGGCCGCGTGGTCTCGAGGCCCACGAACTCCCAGCGAGCGAGCGAGGCCCTGGCTCGCGGTCGCTGCCCATCATCTGGCCGGGTTCGCGAACACACAGGGCAGCGAGCGCGCCGGAGGCGATCGAGATCGTCGAGTACGACCCCGGCTGGCCCGAGCAATACGGACGCTGGCGCGACGCGAATCGCGGACTCCTTGGGCGACGTGGCGGAGCGGATCGAACACGTCGGCTCGACCGCCGTGCCCGGCATCCCGGCGAAACCGGTGGTCGATATCCAGGTCAGCGTCGCCGACATCAGACGCGAGGCCGACTACGTGACGCAGCTCGAAGCCGTAGGCCTGCAGCTGCGCACTCGCGACGACCTCCATTCGCTTCTTTCGACCGTTCCCCGATCGGCCTCGCGACGTGCATGTGCACGTGTGTCCGACCGGATCGGACTGGGAGCGGGACCACGTGCTGTTCCGCGACTACCTGCGGGCACACCCAGCGGCGCGAGATGACTACGCCGACGCCAAACGCCGGGCTGCCGAGCTCTGGCGCGACGACAGGTTGGCGTACACCGACGCCAAGACCGACACCGTGCTGCGCATCCTCGAGGACGCGCACCGATGGGTCAGACCTTCGTGATCCCGCTCTCGGCGGCCAGTCGGGTGATGGCGGCGTCGAGTGACTCGGCGTACCGGGTGGTGTCGTCGAGTTCGTGGGTGCCGGTGCGGTCGACCCGGCGATGGAGACCGTGCGGGGCTCGTCCAGTCGTAGGTGTCGAGGCTGCGTTGTCGGAGTCGGTAGCCGAGATGGGTCTTGGCTCGGTGGTTGGTGCGACTGAGGGGCGCGTGGTTGGTGTCGCGAGTCTGGCCGGGTGGGCCGTTGGCCTGGTAGGGGTCGGGGTGGTCCGAATCGGTGTTGCGGGAGCTCCGGGCGGCGTGGGGGAAGACCTCGCCGGGGTTGCGAAGGCGGCCGCGTTCGGTCATCGCGGCGGGGTGTTCGTAGCAATTGACCGAGGCTCCGGTGTTGAGGTCGATCACCGGGTGCAGGTCGACGTGGGCGTGGCCCAGGAAGCGGCGTACCTCCTCCAGCAGCATCGGACCGAGCTGCTCGGCCCGGGCCACCGCGGGCACGCCGTCTAGGGCGGCCTGATGCATGTGGACGTAGAACTTGACCTTGGGTCGGGGCGGCCTCGCCGGCGTCTCCGGCTCGGCGGGGGTGTCAACGCCTTGGGTGGCGAGAAGTTCGGCGAGGTCGGCCGGGTGGGCCAGCCAACCGAACGCGACCGCTCGCAGCTCGTCCTTGGAAGGCTCGGCCGGGAGGTCGGGGGTCAGGTCGGGACGATCAGCGAGGATGTCGGCGGTCCGATCGACCACAGCGTCGACCCAGGCGGCATCGCCGGCCTCGATCCGGGCGTAGACCATTCGCAGCCCGTGCTCGTCAGTGGAAGCGCAGTGAACGAATCGCTTGCGCAGCTCTTCCTCGAGCCGCGCCCGGTGGGCGTCGGGGTCGGCCTCGATGATCTTGGCCTCCGCGATCCGGAGTACTCGGCTCGGGGACTCACCGGCGAGGGCTTCGGCGACCGCGGCGTCGACCAACGCGGCCTGCGAACGGGTGAGGCGTCTGGACATGGCAGCGACCTTGCGGACTACCCAGGCGTCGCAGTCACCGTCGAGGAACACGAGCCAGCACTTCGGGAGCCGGTGACGCAGGTCCAGTACGTCGGCTGTCGCAGCCCGGGTGGACAGGGTGTGGGTGCCGCGGGCGATGGCCAGTTCGGGCATGGACAGTTCCTGGACCGGGGGAGTGCCCTCGCCACCCATCTGAACCAGCCGGTCGCCACCACTGAAGGGCCTGCCGTCACCAGGCGCGGGCTCGTCGCCGTGCAGGTCGGCCCAGTGCGCGATCAGCTGCAGGTCCTCGATCTCGGCGGCCCGCCGAAGCCCGACCGCTTCCTGCGCCCGGGCAAGCGTCCCCGCCGGGTCGAGGTCCTCGATCGGCTGGAACATTGCATCCAAGTCTATTCGAAAGTATGTTCGAACACAAGGGACGTGCGAGGGGCCTGCGGATCGGTTCCCGGTGCGGCTTTCCGCCCAGTGTGCAGCGCCTGCCGGCGAGGCCAGCCGATCTGACAGCGCCGCGAATCTGTGCCACCAGATAGCTCAATATCGCGGCACTATCTGCGAAGCGGCGCCCCATTCCGCCGCGGTAGCAGTGCCGACGCATGGATCCGAGTGCCTGCAGTCGGTGTCAGGCCTTGACGTACCAGAACTGCGTGTTGTTTCCGAGCGGGGATTTGGTGGTCACCCGGTGATTCCGGCGGTTCATCTCGTGCAGCGCGTCGTATGTCGCGATGTAGACGACGTTGGGGATGCGCGACACGACCTGCCACAGCCGCAGGCCCTTCTCCCCGGCAACCCATCCACCGCTGTCTATCAGCTGCTCAACCTCGGCAATCGCCTGCTCCAGCGGCAGCCGCCGGACCTCCGGGAAAGACGACGGCGCCATCATTGGGCCTTCCACGTTTGGGTGGCTGATCAGAAGCCACTCGCGCTGAAGGTTGTTGCTGACTCGGTTCCAAACTTGCCGTGGCGCATCGTTTTCGCCGAACTGCTCCTGGATGCGGCGTAGCCAGCCCTGCCAGTCCTCGCGCACTCCCGCCTCGTGCGAGGACAATACGAACTCGCGCACAGCGGCGTCGAGGCCCTTGGGGCCACCGCGCTCCACAGGCGTCTTCTTCTCGACAAAGGTGACCTGACCGTGCTGCCCGCAGTAGCAGGGTTCGGCGTCACAAAGGTGGCAACGGGTGTCGCTCATCGTGGGGTCAACCGTATCGCTGGGAGCCGACACCGTCGGCCACCTGACCGAACGACATGAGGGGTTTTGCGGGGTACCGATCGAACGGCCGCTCATGCGTCACCTGCGTCATACCGCCGCGACTGCACTTCGAGTCGAGGTCCAACTTGAAGACCTGATCCGTAGTGCTTGAAACATGGCCTGCGACTCAACGGCTGCGACTCCATGGCTCTGCGGGATACTCCAACGCATGGAGTTGTCCGTAGGCCCTCTCGGGGGGAGTGAGTGGCCGGCTGCGCGTGCGTTGCTCCATCGCGCGTTCGTCAACGAGCCCTTCACCGTGGAGATGTACGGTCCAGCGGTCCTGGATCGGTGGGGTGGGTCCTGGAGTCTGTATTCCGCAATACGGAGTGACGACGCGATTGTCGTTCTGGGCGCTCATGTGGGTGACGTGCTGGTCGGCGTCGTCATGGGAAGCATGCCTGGGCAATGCCGGCTTTGTCGGGTACTGGCGCGCGAGCCTCGGCCCGACGATCAACTCCTCGCCATCGACTGGCAGTTTCACCAGAACGTCGCCCAAGTCCATGGACAGCTCGGAAAGCATGCCTGGGTCGAGAAGGCTGCCGTCGAACCTGCGCTTCGCGGCCTGGGCATCGGGCGCCAGCTGCTCGAAGCCGTTACCACCGCGCTCGAGATCGGGGAACCAGCGGAGCTGGTTCTCGAGTGCGCCCCCGATCGAGTCAACTTCTATGCAGGCTTGGGGTACGAGGTGCTCAGTACCTTCGCAGATCCCGCAGGCCCCGACGCGTCATTGATGCGACGCAGGATCCGTTGAGACTTCTGCTCACTCGGCAGGATCGGCCTGTGGGCTGGCCCCGCGCCGCGGACCGTTAGGTTTTTGGCGTGCGTTGCGTCTTCCGCCGCAAGACGGACGCACCGATCTGCCGATGACAGTACGTCGCCGCGAGGTCAGGTCGTCCCCGCCACTGCACGCCCCATGCGCGATCGACCCCTTGGGCGCCGTATGAACACGAGCGCCGTGGCGATCAGGACCACGGCGACCACGGCGGAAGCCAGCCAGGCCAGGTGGGTCGTGAGGGCGTGAGGGACGAACATCGTGTATCCCACTCCGATCAAGGCCACGACCAGGAAGAGCAGTGCTGGTGGCCACAACCGACGCAGTGCGATCACCAGCGTCGCGGCAGGGGCCCAGTAGGCCACCCTGCTGGCTGCGCTGTCGAGGTCACGCACCGCGGTCGCGGGGGCCTCCGCGAAGGGCACCGCGTCCACCCAGTCCATGAAGAACATCGCCCCGCAGTGGAACACCAGGAGCGCTACTGCGATCGCGGCGACGACCAGCTCCCCTGATGGGATCGCGCGGGCGCGCCGCTGCCACAGTGGACCCCGAGCGGCGAGTCGTGCTGCGGCTCCGACCGTGGCCATAATTGCCAGCACTCCCCAGTAGATCGGTTGGTCCACCGTCACCCCTTCACACGTGTGGCGCGGCCGGTTCGCCATGAGCCGGCCACCTTCTTGTCAACACTAGCGACGGACCATCGCGGCGTGGTTGACAGCCGACGGCACGTTCGGATCTGCCGATGAGCGGGCATGTCGAGTCTGTGATGCCCCGCCGTTGGTGCGTCGTGAACGTCGCAACTGGGACTCCCTGGCTACCTTCGACGGGCCAGCGCGGGCCATTCGCTGCGCTGCTCAGATCAGCGAGTCCGTGCAGACGCTCGGCATCGAAGTGCGGGCGGGCCTCCATGCCGGCGAAGTGGAGCTTCGGGGCGACGACATCGGCGGTATCGCTGTGCACACGGCGGCCCGAGTGATGGGCCACGCCGGACCCGGCGAGATCCTGGCCGCCCGCTCAGCCGCGACCCGCGTGTAGCTGTGCTGCATCTTTCTGTCGCGAGCGACCGCCCGGGCGGGGCAGCGAACTTGCCGAAACCGCACTCCGGTGACATTCGCGTGGAGTCCTGAACGGGACCGGCCGTGGTCGAGAATGTCCCAGCCAAGAAATGGTGTGTGCCGTGGCGATCGACGACTTTTCAGTCTTGCAGCTGAGTTCCTTGCTGGACCGGCCTGGTTGAGCCGTAAAGGTAGGGAGGTCGTCGGAAGTTCCGAATCGGGCCTAACGTGCTGACATGCGGGTAGCGATCGTCGGAACAGGCATCGCCGGGTCCGTCTGCGCGCTCCTCCTGGCCCGCCGCGGACACGAGGTTCTCGCGATCGACCGCGACCCGGGACCGGTCGCCGGGGAACTGTGGGAGCGGCACGGCGTGATGCAGTTCCACCAGCCCCACACCTGGCGAGGTCCCGCCCGCACGGTGCTGGCGCGCCACCTGCCCGACGTGCTCGCCGCAGCCGAGCAGGATGGTGCCCTCTCAGTCAACCGGCCCGACCTGCCGGACGTGGCCGCTCTGCTGCTGTGCCGGCGCGACATCCTCGAGCGCCGATTATGGGAGGCCGTGCGAGAAGAGGCGGGCGTCACGCGCGTGACGGGGCACGCGGAGCACGTGGTCGTCGAAGCCGAGCGAGCAGCAGGAGTGGTCGTCGACGGCACGGCGTACGCCGCGGCGCTGGTCGTCGACGCCGGCGGACGGGTCAGCAAGCTGAGCCGGGCCCATCGAGCTGCGCCCGAGGGCGGCACCTGCGGCATGGACTACACGTCGCAGCTCTTCCGTCTGCGACCGGGCGCTGAGCCCGGGCCTGTCAACTCGCCGGTGGGCAGGGTCGCCTTCCATCGCGGCTACCAGCCGATCGTCTTCGTCCACGACAACCGGACGTTCTCCGCGCTGATCATTCGGCCCTCGATTGACAAGGGGCTGGGCCTGATGCGCGAGCAAGCCGCGTTCGCCGCCGCGACCGCGGCGATCCCGGGTCTGTCGACCTGGGTGGAGCCAGGTCGTTCGGAGCCGATCGGTCCGGTGCGCACCGGTGGCAATCTCACGAACCTCTACG
Organism: uncultured Actinomycetota bacterium; assembly: GCA_963798055.1. Taxonomy (GTDB): domain Bacteria; phylum Actinomycetota; class Actinomycetes; order Propionibacteriales; family Nocardioidaceae; genus Nocardioides. The sequence continues at coordinate 167,220 of CAWCRX010000022.1, read as the reverse complement.
CCGGCCAGCCCGACCTGCCCGGCCTGGTCGCGCTGGGCGACGCGCTGGCGACCACGAACCCCAACGGCGCCCGAGGTGGCTCACTCGGCGCGGAGGGCGCACTCAAGCTCGCCGACGTGGTCGACGCAGGCGACGACCCGGTGGTCTGGCGCGACGAGATGGCCGCCTGGTCGGAGCGGAACGTGCGCCCGTGGTGGGCAGACCACGTGGCGGTCGACGCGTCACTGCACCGGCGCTGGGCCGGGGAGCCTCCGGACCCGGATGCATTCATCAGCAGCGACCTGGTGTCGGAGGCGGTGCTCGATCACCCGGAGCTGATGGCCGAGGTCGGCCCCTACTTCGGCATGCTCGCGCCGCCCAGCTCCCTCGACGGCGCCCGCAAGAAGGTGCGCGACCTGATCCGGCAGGGCTGGATACCGACCTTCCCAGAAGGACCGTCGAGGGACGAGCTCGTCGCGGCTATGCGCACTGCGACGTAATCGCAACGAGCCGCCTACGCTGCGTTCCGTGACGCGCACCGAGATCTCGGATCCCGCTGAGCTCGTGCTGGCCTACTTGAGGCCGCCCAGCGAGCGCGCAGCTCCGGTGTCCAGAGACGCCTGGACCAGCGCGTCACACCGCCGCCATGCATGCGATCTCGGCCAGCGCGTCGATGTCGGTGGGCGCCGCTAAGTTCGCTCACATGACCAACACCCCGGACGTCATCACTCGCTACTACGACGCCTCGGCGGCCGGCGACCTCGAAGCGCTGATCGGATGTTTCACCATCGACGCCCATGTCCGGGACGAGGGCCACGACTTCCAGGGTGTCGCTGAGATCCGCAGCTGGAGGGCGAATCTTGCGTCCCGGTTCACCTACACGACGGAGATCACCGGAGCCGAGAAGACCGGAGACGGTGAGTACCTCGTATCCACACACCTCGCGGGTGACTTCCCAGGCGGGGTCGTTGACCTGGACCAGCGCTTCACCCTCGTCGGCGAGCTCATTGCAGACCTTTCCATCTGAGGGGAGACGTTGCCGCCAAAGTGCCGGTCGCTCGCACGCTCCGATGCTCACCCCGTTTCGACCGGCCCTGAACGCCTGCGTCGTTAGCGATCACGCTCCGGAGCCGTCGGTGAGCCGAAGGAACTCGAGATGGCGCTCGTACTGGTCGAGCACGTCGTCGATGAGCTGGGTGTGGGTGTAGCCCATGACGTCGTAGCCCTGGCCGCCGTCGCGTAAGTGCACCTCGAGGCGCGAGTAGACGTCGTTGCCGCGGGGTGCCCAGCCGCCATAGGCCGGGACCGGGACCGGGACGTGCTGCACCTTGTAGGAGAACGGCAGGTCAGCGGTCACGTCCGTGGTCAGCTCGATCCCGGGCTGCCCGTGCTCGTCGACCGAGCTGACAACCTCGGCGCGCACGTTCTGCGCCGCAAGCTCGCCAGCGACCTCCTCCAGGGCCGGGGCCACCACGGAGGAGAGGAACCCGTCGGCCTTCTCCTGGTCGGGGAACATCATCACCCTCCGCATCCGCGCCTGCCACGGCACGTGGTGGCGCCCAAGCCCCTCGGCAAAGCTGCGGCCCGAGAGCGCGCCCGGAAGACTGCCGGTGCGACTGTCCGCCATGAAAGCCTCCACCGAGAGCGCCTTGTAGAGGCCCCACATCACAGCGAGCATCACGAACGCGAAGGGCAGTCCGATGATCACCGTCGCGTACTGGAGGGCGAAGATGTCGCCGGCAGCCAGGATCGCCAACGTGAGCGCGCCGGTGGCCACCGCCCAGAAGATGCGCAGCCAGGGGCTGGCGTCGTCCTGGGGCGTGCGCAGTCGCGAGGACAGGTTGCCCATCACGAGCGCCCCGGAGTCGGCAGAGGTGACGTAGAACAGGAGACCGACCAGGATCGCCAGACCGGCGACGAACGGGAAGGCGGGGTACTCCTCGAGCAGTGCCCAGAGCCCATCGGAGGGGTCGACGGCCTCCGAGGCGACCTTGGTGAACGAGGCATTGCCCCGTCGGATCTCGTCGAGTGCGGCGTTTCCGAATATCGAGATCCACATGACGATGTAGCTGAACGGGATGATCATCGTCCCGGCCACGAACTGCCGGATCGTCCGGCCGCGTGAGATCCGGGCGAGGAAGAGCCCGACGAAGGCCGCCCAGGCGATCCACCAGGCCCAGAAGAACAGCGTCCAGAAGCTCAACCAGTCACCGGTGTCCTGGTAGGCGAACGTCTGCATGGTCATGTCGGGGAACAGCCGCACGAAGTCCCCGACGTTGAGCACCAGGGCGTTGAGCAGGTAGGCGGTGCGTCCGGTGACCAGCACGAAGAGCGCGAGCAGGATCGCCAGCAGCACGTTCAGCTGTGAGATCCGCTTGATGCCCTTCTCGACTCCGCTGACCGCCGAAGCCGTCGCGATCACAACGGCCAGGATGATCAGTGCACTCTGCACCGCCAGCCCCTGCGGAAGGTCGAAGACAACGTTCAGCCCCACGTTGAGGCTGACCACCCCGATACCCAGCGACGTGGCTACTCCGAAGATCGTGCCCAGCACCGCAGCGGTGTCGGTGGCATGGCCGATGGGACCCTCCACCCGTTTCCCGATCAGCGGGTACAACGCCGATCGCACCGCCAGCGGCAGATTCATCCGGTAGGCGAAGTAGGCCAGCGCCATCCCCATCAGGGCGTACATCCCCCACCCGCTGATCCCGTAGTGGAACAGCGTCCACACGGTGGCCTCCCGGGCGGCCTCGACAGTCTCCCCCTCGATCGCCGGCGGTGAGAGGTACTGCGTGACGGGTTCGTAGACCGCGAAGAACATCAGATCGGTCCCGATGCCGGCCGCGAACAGCATCGCCGCCCAGGCCCCTGTGCTGAACTCTGGCTGGGAGTGCTCCGGACCGAGGCGCACCTTGCCGAACCGCGAGATGCCCACGAACAGCACGAAGACCAGCACCGAGGTGGTCAGCGCGACGTAGTACCACCCGAACCATTTCGAGACCCACCCGACGATGGACTCGAGCGTGCTGAAGGCGTGGTCAGGTGCGATCACGCACCACAACGTGACGGCCACGGTGACCGCCGCCGAGGTCACGAAAACCGGCCGGTTCAGCACCGCCCGGGGGCCCGGGGGCTCGGCGCGAACCACGGGTGCGGCGGGGTCTGTTTCTGTCATCGCTGTTCTCCTGTCATCACCCGGTCCAAGCGCTCCGGCACGTCGCTCCTGTAGGCCGCAGGGATGGGTCTGCCTTCAACGAAGCGGAACCGCACGGATCCGTCAACTGGGACCCGGCGCCGGTAATGCTTATGGCCGAAACGTCGATGGGGTACACGCTGCCGGGCGCCGCGCTCGGTCATGGCGCGGTCACCCTGTCGGCCTGCGCCTCAACCGGCGAGGTCGCGCAGGCCGGCTAGCAGGAGTTCACGCTCTGCCTCGGACAACTCGGCATAGGGTGCCGCCGCGCGCTTGTTGGTGACGGCCTCGATCCCGGATCGCACGGACTCGGAGAGCGATTCCAGATCCGCCGCCTCGTACCCCGCAGCGCGCCAAGCAGCGATGTGCGCATCGAACCGGTGGAATCGTAGCCCGGTCAGGCGCTCAGCGAGCAGCCCATGCTCCGACATGCTGATGGGCAGCCGGTCGGGCGCCATCAGGGAGAACGCGTCCCCACCTGTCTCCCACGCCGCGAGGAGCGTCCGCGCGACAAGGGGAGCGCAGGTGACCACAGATTCACCGGCGTCGCCCCAGACTTGTCTCGCTGCCTGATCGGCTACGGCGTGCAGGTCTTCAAGGCAAGCCTGGCCGGCTCCAGTGAGGGCCACCGTGCCAGCCGACGGCTCGACCAGCAGTCCGAGTCTGATCAGCACCTCAAGGCCGGAGTCAACCGGGGTGTCGGGGTGGTAGGTGAAGACCGATCGAACGGCAGTCCAGGTAACAACCCTGTCCGGGTAGGCGTTACGCAGATAGCCCAGCATCATGCCGGAAGTCGAGTCGAGACCGGCCGCATGGAACGACTCTGGAAAGCCTTGAGTGAGCGCGGTCTGCATCATGGTCATCCGGATCTTGTCCACGACCACTGCGATCTCCGCGGCGAACAGCTCCGCGACGGAGGCGGGCGCGCCGGGTTCGTCAGCCATGGAGGCACGCTAACCGCGGACAGGCCGAGCGCTCAACGCCTCCGAGGCGTCAGAGTCAGAGGTCGGTCAACGGGTCCCGCGGCTCGTCGGAGCCGGGGTGGCGATTGAAGTCGGAGTCCTTGCGGCTGATGATCTCGCGCCGCTCCTCGGGCGACAGCGCTTCCAGCACTGCCCTGACCTCCGCGGGCTGGCCGCTCACCTCGGGCGCCTCGGGGATCGGGATCACGGTGTGCACGATGCGGTCGTCGTAGATGTGCACAGTGTTGAACGCCTGGTGACCGTCGACGCCGGAGACCAGCCGGTCCACGGGAGCCGGGTCGGTCGTGTAGCAGCTGGCCGAGGCGACCGAGACGGGGATGCCGGCGAAGGTCGAGTGCGAGGTGTAGTGGTAGTGGCCGCCGAGGATCTGACGTACGTCGCTTCCCTCGACGACAGCCGCGAGCCGGTCCTGGTCGAGCAGCTCGATGATCGCGGCCGGCTCGAGGGTCGGCACCGGGATCGGCGGATGGTGCATCGCGAGGATGGTGCCGTGCTCGGCCCGGGTGCTGAGCACGTCGCGCAGCCAGTCGAGCTGGTCGTCGGACAGGGCGCCGTGGTGGTAGTCCGGCAGGCTGGTGTCGAGCGCGACGATCCGCAGCCCACCGAGGTCGTGCACCCGGTCCTGGGGTCCATCGTCGGCGCTGTCGAAGAGCCCCCGTGCGTACGACGCGCGCTCGTCGTGATTGCCCATCACCCACACGACGTGGGCGTCCATCGCCGCCGCTGCCGGCTCCACGAGCGCCCGCAGCCGGGCGTAGGCCTCGGGCTGCGCCTTGTCGGCGAGATCACCGGTGAACACCAACGCCTTCGGCACCGGGTCGAGCCGACTCAGCCGCTCGAGGGCTACGACGAGCCCGCTCTCCGGCACGACAGCGCCGTACTGCTTCTCGCCGTGCGCCAGCAGGTGCACGTCGCTGAGATGGGCGACGGTGAACCGAGGAGGGGGGTACTGGCCGTACTGCACGACCAGACGCTAACGCCCTCAGGGGTCAGGAACGATGGGGTCCAGGACGCAACCGACGGTCGAGGCCAGGTCGGTGCATTCCTCGGTTGGCTCGCTCGGGGGGTCGCTGGGTGGGGGCGGTGGGGGCGGATCCGACGGCCCCTGTGACCCGTCCGGGGCATCGGGGGTGGGGTCAGAGGTCTCCGGCACCGGCGCCACGGGAGCATCGCTCGGCGGCACGTTGCCGGCATCGAGACCCGGCTCGGTGACGGTGTCCTCAGCCTCGTCCTTCTTGTTGGTGCGAGGGGACTTCGCCTTCTCCCGAACGACCGAGCTGTCGAACTCTGGAGCGATGGACTCGTCGCGTGACGCCGGGGGGCGTTCGTCCTTCGGCGAGGGGGAGTCGCGGATCCCGGAAACGCCCACTGCCCACGCACCCACGAGGACAGCGAAGACGACGGCGACGGTGCCGCGGATCAACCAGGTCATGCCCATCAGCGCACTCCAGTGGTCGGCTTCTGGCCCGATCGTACGCGTGACTCGACCGATGCGTTTTCGCCGGCTCGAACGTCGACATGAGGAGACACCCCTGACACCGTAGGAGACACCGTGGACGCCACCGCACCTCGACCCACACGTCCGATCGGCACCGACGAGGCCGAGTTCATGACGGCGGCCCGTACCGATGACGCCGGCGGGTTCGCAATGCTCACCGAGCGCTTCCGCCGCGAGCTGCTCGTCCACTGCTACCGGATGCTGGCGTCGTACGACGACGCGCAGGACCTGACCCAGGAGACGTTCCTCCGCGCGTGGGCGAAGCGCGAGTCGTTCCAAGGACGCGCGTCGCTGCGGACGTGGCTGTACCGGATCGCCACCAACGCGTGCCTGGACTTCCTCGAGAAACGGCGCGAGCGCACGCCGATCCCCACCGACTTCCACGGTGCCGGCGGGTCGGGCACGGAGGTGCTCTACCTGCAGCCGTGGCCGCACAGCCAGCCGGAGGAGGAGCCCCACGACCGGGCGGTGGCCAAGGAGACGGTCGAGCTCGCCTTCATCGTGGCCGTGCAGCACCTGCCTGCGCGACAGCGCGCGGTCCTGATCCTGCGCGACGTGCTGGGCTGGCCCGCCCAGCGGACCGCCGACACCCTCGAGCTCACGCTCGCCTCGGCCAACAGTGCCTTGCAGCGCGCCCGCACCACCATGCGCGAGCACCTGCCCGACGGCCGGCTCGACTGGAGTGCCCGGGCCAGGCAGGCGCTGAGCACCGAGGAGCGGAAGCTGGTGTCGGCGTACGTCCAGGCCACCGAGAATCTCGACCTCGACGGGTTGGCCGCGATCCTCCGCGAGGACGTGCGGTTCGCGATGCCTCCGCAGCCCGGCGTGTGGGTCGGAGGACGCGAGACCATCCAGGGCTGGGTCGACGGCGGCTTCGGGTCAGCGGCGAGCTACGTCGACTGGAGGTGCCTGACCACCACGGCCAACGGGCAGCCGGCGGTCGCGAACTACCTGCGTCGCCCAGGGGCGGCGGCCTACCTACCCTTCGCGCTTGGACGTGCTTCGCATCGAAGAAGGGCCTGATCGCGGAGATCATCACGTTCGACAGCGAGGTGTTCGACTGGTTCGGACTGCCGGACCACCTGGATGAGAAGGAGGCGAGCTGATGCTGACGCAGGTCGCGGAGGGTGTGCTGGTCCACCAGAGCGAGGTGCTCCTGAACAACACCGCGGTCGTGCAGGGCCGATCCGGTGTGCTGCTCGTCGACGCCGGAATCACGGGCGCCGAAATGACCTGCCTGGCGAGCGACCTTCGGGAGCTGGGCCTGCCTGTCGTGGCGGGCTTCGCGACGCATCCCGACTGGGATCACGTGCTGTGGCACGCCGAGCTCGGTGACGTGCCGCGTTACGGCACGGCCCGCTGCGCAGCCTTCATGCAAGATCTGCGGTCGGACGCGGACTGGCAGGCCCGCGTCGCCGAGGGGTTGCCGCCGGAGGTCGCCGACGACACACCGCTGGACCTGTTCGGCGTCATCACCGGTCTGCCTCCCGGGGCGACGGAGGTTCCCTGGGACGGCCCCGAGGTCCGGGTCATCGAGCACCCGGCGCATTCACCCGGCCATGCGGCCCTGGTGGTCGCGGAGTACGGCGTTCTCGTGGCCGGCGACATGCTGTCCGATCTCTTCCCGCCGATGCTCGACGACTGGACCAGCACCAATGACCCGATCGAGGAGTACCTCGCGGGGCTGGAGGTGCTGGAGGGCGTAGCGGACGACGTCGAGGTCGTCGTCCCGGGTCACGGGTCGGTCGGCAGGGCCGGTCAGGTGCGCGCCCGGATCGAGCTGGATCGCGCCTACATCCATGCGCTGCGTGACGGCCGCGATCCCGACGACCCGCGGATCGGCGCATCGGCCAAGCCCGGATGGGAGTGGGTCAGCGACATCCACGAAGGACAAGCCCGGCAGGTCGCCGAACGGCGCGGTTAGAACCCGAGGTCCGCGCCCTGCACCTTGGCCACCGCGTCCTTCGGCCCGTCGAACGTGAGGTCGCGCGCGTACTCGCGCCCGAACAGGAACAGCACCACCTCGCCGGGCGGACCGGAGATCACCACCGGTTCGTCGCCCGAGGACAGCACGGTCTCGGCACCGGTGTCACTGCGGCTGGATGGTGACCGGCACCCCCATGCGCCGGGCCATCAGCCGGCCCGAGCCCCGGCCCAGCTTCCAGATCAGGCCGAGGTCTGCGTCTGCCAACGATCGCGGTTCCCAGCCGGGCTGGGCGCGGCGGATGTCCTCGTGGTGGACGAAGTACTCGAGCGTGTTGAACGCGACCTCGGCGGGAGGGAGCCGGTACATGTTCAGACCGGGGTCGCGGAGCTTCTCGACGAGTACGCCGAAGTCCTTCCGCGCCATCCGCGCTATCGACTTGTCGGTCAGCCCCGACAGCGGCGGTATCACGATGCCGGCGGCGGCCCAGGGGCGGTTCTCGCGCACGAGCAGGTGGGCGACCAGCTCCTTGACGGTCCACTCGCCGCAGCGGGTGGGCGCGTCCTCCCCGACGATCAGGGCCAGATCGCAGAGCTCGTGGCGCTCGCGGCGGGCCAGGGGAGTGGACACGCGCTCACCGTATAAGCCCAAAGTCTGTGGAACCTGTCGGCGTCCGGGAATAGCCTGCCGGAGCCGCGGGGTTGCGGCACAGACGAGACTTAGGGAGACATGAGCGACGATCGCAGCGACGGACGGGGCTCGACCCGAGCCGGCTTCGGCGTACTGCTCGTGGCCATCAAGCGTGAGCGGCTGATCTTCGCGCTCTCCACGCTGGGGTCGCTGCTGTTCGGCGCGCTGACCGTTGCCGATGCGTGGGTGCTGGGCTGGTCGACCGACCATGTCGTGCTGCCCGCGTTCCGCGACGGCGAGATCGACGCCAGCCTGCTGGTCGCGGTGCTGGCGCTGTTCCTCGGCGTCGCGATCCTGCGCGCGGTCGGCATCGTCGCCCGCCGGCTCGGGGCTGGCATCATGCAGTACCGGATGCAGGCCCGGACCCGCCGGGCGGTGACGCGTCAGTACCTCGCGCTGCCGATGGAGTGGCACCAACGGCACCCGACCGGCGAGCTGCTCTCCAACGCCAACTCCGATGTCGAGGCGGCCTGGGGTCCGATCGCGCCGCTGCCGATGGCCGTCGGCACGGTCGCGATGATGGTGATCGCGGTCGTGCAGATGCTGTTCGCCGACCTGGTGCTGGCCGTCGTCGGCCTGTTGGTGTTCCCGGCCGTGATCGCCACCAACGTGATCTACCAGCGCCTGGCCCAAGGCTGGGCGACCCAGGCGCAGCAGCTGCGCGGCGAGGTCAGCGAGATCGCCCACGAGTCGTTCGACGGCGCGATGGTCGTCAAGACGCTCGGCCGCGAGCCGGAGGAGACTGAGCGCTTCGCCGCGAAGGCCCACCACTTGCGCGACGTCAATATCAGGGTCGGCCGGATCCGGGCGGCGTTCGACCCCACCCTCGCCGCGCTGCCCAACATCGGGGTGCTGATCGTTCTCGCCGTCGGCGTCTCCCGCGTGCTCAACGGAGCCACCGACCCAGGTGACGTGGTCACGGTGGCCTACCTCCTCACCATCGTCTCGTTCCCGATCCGGTCGATCGGCTGGCTGCTCGGGGAGTTCCCCCGCAGCGTGGTCGGCTACCGCCGGGTGCGCTCGGTGCTCAACGCCACCGGCGAGATGCGGTTCGGCGACGCCCAGGCGCCGGACACCGACGGCGGGGTAGCGCTGGGCGTGGACAACGTCACCTACCGGTACGTCGACGACCAGCGCCTGCTCGAGCACCTGACTTTCCACGTCGATCCCGACCGCACGGTCGCGCTGGTCGGCGCGACCGCGTCCGGCAAGAGCACGCTGACGACCCTGCTCACCCGCCTGGTCGATCCCCAGGACGGCCGGATCACCGTTGACGGCGTCGACCTTCGCGACCTGGCCCGGGGCGAGCTGGCCGAGCTGCTCTCGATCGTGCCGCAGACCGCCTTCCTGTTCGACGACACCGTGCGCGGCAACATCACCCTCGGGGCGGATGTCTCCGACGCGGAGGTCTGGGAGGCGCTCCGGGCCGCCCAGGGCGACGGGTTCGTGGCCGCCCTGCCCGAGGGACTGGACACCCGCCTGGGCGAGCGCGGCACGTCCCTGTCCGGTGGCCAGAGGCAGCGGATCTCCCTCGCGCGGGCGCTGGTCCGCCGGCCGCGGCTGCTGATCCTCGACGATGCGACCTCGGCGGTCGACCCGGAGGTCGAGGCCCGGATCCTCGCGGCGCTCCGGGAGACGCGGACCGGCTGCACGCTCGTGGTGGTGGCCTACCGCAAGGCGACGATCGGGCTCGCCGACGAGGTGCTCTATCTCCGAGACGGCCGGATCGTCGACCGCGGCACCCACGCCGAGCTGCTCGCCCGCAACGCGGCGTACGCCGACCTCGTCAACGCCTACGAGCAGGAGACCCACGCCGAGGCCGAGGAGGAGGTGACCACGTGAGCACCTTCGACACCGGTGACGACCTCCGGCCGATGGAGACGATCCGGCTCGGCATCCGCTACTCGCCCGAGCTGAAGGAGGGCATCAAAGGCACCCTCGTGCTGGCCGTGCTCGCCTCGCTCGGCCAGGTCGTGGTGCCGATCGCCGTGCAGCAGACCCTTGACCACGGCATCCGTGGTGAGGGTGGACCCGACGTCTCCTTCACCGTGTGGGTGGGGCTGCTCGCCGCGGTGGCCATCGTGGTCACCAGCTGGGCGTCGTACGCCATGACCACGCGGCTGTTCTCGACCTCGGAGCGCGGCCTGGCCACGCTGCGGATCAAGGCGTTCCGGCACGTCCACGACCTGCCGCTGCTGACCCAGAACACCGAGCGCCGGGGTGCCCTGGTCTCCCGGGTGACGAGTGACGTCGACCAGGTCAGCCAGTTCCTCGTCTTCGGCGGCCTGCTGTTCGTGGTGAGCATCGGACAGATCCTCGTCGCGACAGTGGTGATGGTCGTCTACAGCTGGCAGCTCGCCCTCGTCGTCTGGGTCTGCTTCGCGCCGCTGTTCCTGTCCCTGCGCTACTTCCAGCGCAAGCTGTCGGCCGCCTACGGCATGGTGCGCCAGCAGGTCGGGATCATGCTGTCCGCGATCTCCGAGCCGGTCGTCGGTGCCGCCGTGGTCCGGTCCTACGCCGTGGAGGCCCGCACCCAGGAGCGCATCGACACCGCGATCAGGGCGCACCAGTCGGCGAGCACCCGGGCCCAGGGCTTCACCGCCTTCTCGTTCTCGCTGGGCGGGATCTCCGCCGGGCTGGCCAACGCCGGCGTCCTGATCGTGGGCATCTGGCTCGGCTTCGCCGGCCAGATCTCGGCCGGCGAGGTGCTGGCCTTCGCGTTCCTGGTGACGTTGTTCGTCGGCCCGGTGCAGTTCGGCACCCAGATCCTCACCGACGCGCAGAACGCGATCGCCGGCTGGCGCCGGGTGCTCGGCATCCTCGAGACCCCCGCGGACCTGGTCGACCCCGGCCCCGACGGCGAGACCCTGCCGCGCGGGCCGATCGACGTCCGGTTCGACGACGTGGAGTTCGCCTACCCGGGCGGCCCACCCGTGCTGCGCGACGTCGACCTCGAGATCGCGGCCGGGCGCCGGGTCGCGATCGTGGGCGAGACCGGGTCCGGCAAGTCGACGTTCGCGAAGCTGCTCACCCGGCTGATGGACCCGGCGCGCGGCGCGGTGCTGCTCGACGGCATCGACGTACGCCGGATCGGCGAGGCGTCGCTGCGCCGCAGCGTGGTGCTGGTGCCGCAGGAGGGCTTCCTGTTCGACGACTCGATCGCGGCCAACGTCCGCTACGGCCGCCTCGACGCCAGCGAGGCCGACATCCTGGCCAGCGCCGACGAGCTGGGCATGCGCGACTGGCTCGCCGGTCTGCCCAACGGCCTGGACACGCCGGTCGGGCAGCGCGGGGAGTCGCTGTCGGCGGGGGAGCGGCAGCTGGTCGCGCTGTTGCGGGCGCACCTCGCCGACCCCGACCTGCTGGTCCTCGACGAGGCCACCAGCGCGGTCGACCCGGCGCTGGAGATGCGCATCGGCCGAGCCCTCGAGCGGCTGATGAGCGGCCGCACCTCGGTCACCATCGCGCACCGGCTCTCCACCGCCGAGAACGCCGACGAGGTGATCGTCGTCGATCACGGCCGGGTCGTGCAGCGCGGCCCGCACCACGAGCTGGTCACCCAGGAGGGCAGCGTCTACGCCGGACTGCACGCGTCCTGGACGTCCCAACACTCCGTCGGCTGACCTGGAGACGGGATAATGGGCCGCATGTCTCTCGACCCCGCCATCGCCGAGCGCCTGAAGCGCAACGCCGAGGGCCTGGTGCCCGCCGTCGTGCAGCAGTACGACACCGGCGAGGTGCTGATGCTCGGCTGGATGGACGACGAGGCGCTGCACCGCACCCTCACCACCGGGCGCGCGACGTACTGGAGCCGCTCCCGTCGTGAGTACTGGGTCAAGGGCGAGACCTCCGGCAACGTCCAGTGGGTCAAGCAGGTGCGCGTCGACTGCGACGCCGACACCCTGCTGGTGAAGGTCGACCAGGAAGGGCCGGCCTGCCACACCGGCACCCGTACCTGCTTCGACGACGGGCTGATCGGTGGCTGAACGCCGCAGCACGTTCGGCCCTGCCAGTGCTCGTGGGCCTGGCGTCCGGTGCGCTGGTGGCCGTTGCCGGCAACCAGGCCTGGGCGAAGGCCGCCGAGGGACAGGGGATCGGTGAGCAGGTCGCCTCGGTCTCCGTCGCGGTCGGCGAGGCCAAAGCGCCGCTCGCCACCGCACTGGCTCTCGTGGTCCTGGCTGCCTGGGGGGTGCTGCTGGTGTCGCGGGGACGGTTCCGCCGAGTGATCAGCTGGCTGGTGACGATCGTCGCAGCGGGCCTGCTCGCCGCGGTCGTCGGTGCGGTGCTGGCCGCGCCCGATGCCGTCATCGACGCCTACGAGCCCTACGGCGTCACCGACATCGACGTGCAGCGCACCGCGTGGAACTGGCTGGCGCTGGTCGGCGCGATGCTGTCGCTGGGCGCCGCGGCGATCGCGGTGCGCGACGTCGGCTCCTGGCCGCAGATGGGCCGGCGGTACGACGCCCCCGGCGCCGCCGAGGCCGAACCGGATCCGGCCGAGCGCTCCAACCTGGATATGTGGAAGGCGATGGACGAGGGTCGCGACCCGACCGACTGCCTCCCGACCAATACACTTTGACTCGCACCGCCCGTCGTACCTCCGAGGAGCCCGCATGTCCCACCACGGCAACACTCCGGCAGCCTGGACCGCCGTCGTCGTCGCGCTACGTCGGCTTCGTGGTCGGTGGGATCGGGCTGATGCTCGACCCGGTCGAGATGGTGATCTTCTGGGTCGGGGTAGTGATCGTCGTCGCGGCCGGCGTTCTGTTCGCGGTGATGAACAAGATGGGGCTCCACGAGTCCCCGCACTGAGTCGACCGATGGCGACCGTCGCGACCTTCGCGCCACCCGCTCAGCGGTGGCAGCGGATGCTCGCGCCCGCCGTCACGATCGGCAGCCTCGGCGCCGCGACGGTCGCGCTGCACTTCCGTGACCCGCACGTCTCCGGGTCCTGGGGCATGTGCCCCACGGCGATGCTCGGCTTCGCGTGCCCTGGCTGCGGCGGACTGCGCGCGGTCAACGACCTGACCGACCTCCGACTGGTCGACGCGGCCTCGAGCAACCTGCTCTTCGTGCTCGCGATCCCGGTGATCCTGTACGCCCTCGGTCGCTGGGTCGTCTATGAGTGGCGCGGCACCACGCCCGCCGCGCGCCCCGAGTTCAACTGGCTGATGACCACCGGAGTGGTCGCGCTGCTGGTGGTGTTCACGGTGCTGCGCAACCTGCCTCCCTTCGGCTGGCTCGCCCCCTGATCCTGCCCGCGGACCGCCCTGGTCCGCGTGACAGACTCGACCCGCACATCCCTCGCCCCGCTGGAGACGTCATGCCCGTGCTCGACGACATCGTCGCCGGCGTGCGCCTCGACCTGGCTCGCCGCCAGGCGACCACGCCGCTGGAGGACCTGCGCGCCCAGCTGGCCGACGTACCCCCTCCGCTCGACCCGATGCCGGCGTTCCGCGAGGCCGGCTCCAGCGTGATCGCCGAGGTGAAGCGGCGCAGCCCGAGCAAGGGCGACCTGGCGGACATCCCCGACCCGGCCGCGCTCGCCACGGAGTACGCCGCCGGTGGTGCCGCCGCCATCAGCGTGCTCACCGAGGAGCGCCGGTTCGGCGGCAGCCTCGACGACCTGCGCGCGGTGCGCGCGGCCGTGGACGTCCCGGTGCTGCGCAAGGACTTCATCGTGACGCCGTACCAGCTCGTGGAGGCGCGCGTCGCCGGTGCCGACCTGGCCCTGCTGATCGTCGCGGCGCTCGACGACGACGAGCTGACCGGCCTCTACAACGAGGCGCGCGAGCTCGGCCTCACCGTCCTGGTCGAGGTCCACGACGAGGCCGAGACCGAGCGCGCGGTCGCGCTCGGGGCCGAGCTGATCGGGGTCAACGCCCGCAACCTGCAGACCCTCGAGGTCGACATCGACACGTTCGGACGGCTCGCGCCGCTGGTGCCGACCGAGCGGGTGCTGGTCGCCGAGTCCGGGATCACCGGGCCGACCGACGTGAAGCGGTTCGTGGCCGAGGGTGCCCGCGTCGTGCTCGTCGGCGAGGCCCTGGTCCGCGACGGAGCGCCGCGCGAAGCAGTCGCCGCGATGACGGGGATCAACGCATGACCGCCTGGGACGCCGACGAGCGCGGCTGGTTCGGCGACTTCGGCGGCCGGTTCATGCCGGAGGCCCTGGTCGCCGCCCTCGACGAGCTCGACGCCGCCTGGCAGGAGGCGATGGCTGACTCCTCGTTCCTCGAGGAGTTCGACGCCATCCTGCGTGAGTACGCCGGAGTGCCCAGCGCGCTCTACGAGGCCCAGCGGCTCTCCGAGAAGGTCGGGGTGCGGGTGCTGCTCAAGCGCGAGGACCTCAACCACACCGGCGCCCACAAGATCCGCAACGTGCTGGGCCAGGCGCTGTTGACCCGGCGGATGGGCAAGACCCGGGTGATCGCCGAGACCGGGGCCGGGCAGCACGGCGTGGCCAGCGCGACGGCGGCGGCGTACTTCGGCCTCGACTGCACGGTCTACATGGGCGCGGTCGACATGAAGCGCCAGGCCCTCAACGTGGCCCGGATGCAGCTGCTCGGGTCGAAGGTCGTCTCCGTCGACTCCGGCAGCGCCACCCTGAAGGACGCGATCAACGAGGCGCTCCGCGACTGGGTCGCGAGCGTCGACCACACGGCGTACCTCTTCGGGACGGCGGCCGGTCCGCACCCGTTCCCCAGCATGGTCCGCGACTTCGCCCGGGGCATCGGCGACGAGGCCCGAGCCCAGTGCCTGGAGCGCTACGGCGTGCTCCCCGACGCGATCGCCGCGTGCGTGGGTGGCGGCTCCAACGCCATCGGCCTGTTCCAGGCGTTCCTCGATGACGAGGGCGTCGCGATCCACGGCTACGAGCCGGGTGGCGACGGCGTCGAGACCGGCCGGCATGCCGCGACCATCTACGCCGGCGACAGCGGGGTGCTGCACGGCGCCCGCACCTACGTCCTCCAGGACGAGGACGGCCAGACGATCGAGTCGCACTCGATCTCCGCGGGCCTCGACTACCCGGGCGTCGGGCCCCAGCATGCCCACCTGGCGAAGACCGGCCGGGCCAGCTACGAGCCGGTCACCGACGCCGAGGCGATGGAGGCGATGGCGCTGCTGAGCCGCACCGAGGGGATCATCCCGGCCATCGAGTCGGCGCACGCGATCGCCGGCGCCCTCCGACTCACGGAGAAGCTGGCCGCGGAGAAGGGCCCCGAGGCGATCCTGCTGATCAACCTGTCCGGGCGCGGCGACAAGGACATGGAGACCGCGCTCGAGTGGTTCAAGCTCGGCGAGGAGAAGGCTCAGTGACAGGCGGGGTGAATGCCGGCACCGCCTTCGAGAAGGCGCGCGCGGACAACCGCGCCGCGCTGGTCGGCTACCTCCCGGCCGGCTTCCCCGACGTCGACGGCGGCATCGCGGCGCTGCGGGTACTGGTGGATGCCGGCTGCGACGTGATCGAGATCGGGCTGCCCTACAGCGACCCGGTGATGGACGGCCCGACGATCCAGGACGCCGCCCAGCGCGCCCTCGAAGGCGGGGTGCGCACGCGCGACGTCCTGCGCACGGTGGAAGCCGTGGCCGCGACCGGCGTCCCGACCCTGGTGATGACCTACTGGAACCCCATCGAGCACTACGGCGGCAGCCGTAGAAATGGGCACAGTGGCGTGGACCGGTTCGCCACCGACCTCGCGAACGCCGGGGGAGCGGGCCTGATCACCCCCGACCTCACCCCCGACTTCGCGCCGGAGTGGATCGCCGCCGCCGACGAGCGCGGCCTCGACAAGGTGTTCCTGGTCGCCCCCTCGTCGACCGACGAGCGGATCGCGATGACCACTGCCGCGTGCCGCGGCTTCGTCTACGCCACCGCGGTGATGGGGGTGACCGGGGCCCGGGCGACGACCAGTGACCTGGCAGGTCCTCTGGTGGCCCGGACCAAGGCGACGACAGACCTTCCCGTGGGCGTCGGGCTCGGCGTGAGCAACGGCGCGCAGGCGGCCGAGGTGGCGGCGTACGCCGACGGCGTGATCGTCGGCTCGGCGTTCGTCCGGGTGCTGCTCGACCACCTCGACGACCCGGCCGCGGGCCTGAAGGCGCTGGCCACGCTGACCGAGGACCTGGCGGGCGGCGTGCGTGCGTAGTTTGTTGCTGGCGCTGTGCGGGTTGGTGCTCGTGGCCGGCTGTGGCGACGACCCGGACGCCCAGTTCAACGGGCGCGTCCTCGACCAGCCCTACGACGTACCCGACATCGCGCTGACCGCGACCGACGGCGACCCCTACTCGCTGGCCGCTGACCGCGGCGAGCCGCTCACGCTGGTCTTCTTCGGCTACACGCACTGTCCGGACCTGTGCCCGATGGTGCTCGGCTCGCTGTCCAGCGGGCTCACCAAGCTCGACGACGAGGACCGCGAACGGGTCGACGTGGTCGTCGTGACCACCGACCCGGCGCGCGACACCGAGCAGGTCCTGCGCGACTACCTGGACGGCTTCGACCCGACCTGGGAGGGGCTGACCGGTGACCTGGACACGATCCGCGCCGTGGCCGAGCCGCTCGGGATCTACGTCGACGACGGCAAGCAGCTGCCGTCCGGCGGGTACGACCTCGGCGCCCACGGCACGTCGGTGGCCGGCATCGACGAGTCCGGCAAGGCATCGGTCTACTGGGGGGACGACACCTCGCCCGCCCAGTTCGCCTCCGACATCCACACACTCCTGAACGAGGATGACTGACGTGACCGCACTGCTCAGCACGCTGACGATCCCCAGCCCCGATGACGGGGTGTGGAACCTCGGACCCGTGCCGCTCCGCGGCTACGCGCTCTGCATCATCGTCGGCATCGTCCTGGCGATCTGGATCGGCGAGCGTCGCTGGGTGGCCCGGGGCGGCCGGCCCGGGCGACGTGCAGGACGTGTCGGTCTGGGCGGTCCCGTTCGGGCTCGTCGGTGCCCGGGCGTATCACGTGGCCACCGACTGGGAGAAGTACTTCGGCGGCGACAACAACCCGGTGACCGCGCTGTACGTCTGGCGCGGCGGCCTGGGCGTGTGGGGCGCGGTGGCGATGGGAGCGCGTCGGTGTCCTCGTGGCCGCCAGGCTCAAGGGGATCAAGGTGCTGCCGCTCCTGGACGCGATGGCGCCGGGTGTCCTGGTGGCCCAGGCGCTGGGTCGCTGGGGCAACTGGTTCAACCAGGAGCTCTACGGCAAGCCGACCGACCTGCCCTGGGGACTGGAGATCGATCCGGCTCACCGGATCGACGGCTACTTCACCGACGCGACGTACCACCCCACCTTCCTCTACGAGTGCATCTGGAACCTCGGCGCCTTCGGGCTGGTCATCTGGGCGGACCAGAAGTTCAAGCTCGGCTACGGCCGGGTGATCGCGCTCTACGTGATGGCCTACACGGCGGGCCGCGGCTGGATCGAGTACATCCGCATCGACACCGTCCAGCTCGATGACGTCTACGGGCTGCGGTTCAACGTGTGGACCTCGATCGTGCTGTTCGTCGCCGCCGCGGCCTACTTCCTCTGGAGCTCGCGCCGGCACCCCGGTCGCGAGGAGGAGATCTACCAGCCCGGTCGCGGGCCCGGACGCCGCCGGGGCCGATGAGCCGGATGAGGCGGAAGAGGCGGTCGCTGAGCCTGCCGATGCGCCTGCCGAGGAGCCCAGTCGACGACCCGGCAGAGGACCCTGCTCCGGACCGGTAGGCGCCTGTCCACGCCAGCGTTAACGGGACGAGCCGCGAGGTGACCGGGTGGTAATCTGGCCGCTCCGCCGCGTGGGCCAGTGTTGTCCCTAGCGCCCAACAGCTGCAGTCTCGGCTGCACGAACGACGACGGGAGAACATCCAGTGCCGTACTCGCACGCGTTCCCGCCGCCTCAGGGGCTCTACGACCCCCGCCAAGAGCACGACGCCTGTGGCGTCGCGTTCGTGGCCACCCTGACGGGTGAGGCCAGCCACGACATCGTCGTGAAGGCGCTCACCGCCCTACGCAATCTCGACCACCGCGGCGCCGCCGGCGCCGAGGCCAACTCGGGCGACGGCGCCGGGATCCTGATGCAGCTCCCCGACACGTTCCTGCGCGAGGTCGCGGCCGAGGCCGGCTTCGAGCTGCCGTCCGCGCACTCGTACGCCGTCGGTACGGCGTTCCTCCCCGGCGACGACGAGCAGGTCGCCAAGACCCGCCAGCAGATCGAGGAGATCGCCGCCGAGGAGGGCCTGGCCGTGCTCGGCTGGCGCGACGTGCCGGTCGACCCGAGCGTCCTCGGTCAGACCGCCCTCGGCGTGATGCCGCAGTTCAGCCAGGTCTTCCTGGCCGGGGCCGGCCAGCGGCTGGCCGGCATGGCCCTGGAGCGGATGGCGTTCTGCCTGCGCAAGCGGGCCG
Source organism: uncultured Actinomycetota bacterium (assembly GCA_963798055.1). Classification (GTDB taxonomy): domain Bacteria; phylum Actinomycetota; class Actinomycetes; order Propionibacteriales; family Nocardioidaceae; genus Nocardioides. The sequence continues at coordinate 148,562 of CAWCRX010000022.1, read as the reverse complement.
AGCGCGAGACCGACGTCTACTTCCCGTCGCTGTCGTCGCGCACCCTCGCCTACAAGGGGATGCTGACCACCCAGCAGCTGCACGAGTTCTACCCCGACCTCGTCGACGAGCGGATCGCCACCGCGCTGGCCGTGGTGCACTCGCGGTTCTCGACCAACACCTTCCCGAGCTGGCCGCTGTCGCACCCGTTCCGGTTCATCGCGCACAACGGCGAGATCAACACCGTGATGGGCAACCGCAACTGGATGCGGGCCCGCGAGGCGCTCCTCGACTCCGACCTGATCCCGGGCGACCTGTCCCGGCTCTACCCGATCTGCACGCCCGGGGCCTCCGACTCCGCGTCGTTCGACGAGGTGCTGGAGCTGCTGCACATGGGCGGGCGCACGCTGCCGCACGCCGTGCTGATGATGATCCCGGAGGCGTGGGAGAACCACACCGAGATGGAGCAGCGCCGGCGCGACTTCTACGCGTTCCACGCCTCGCTGATGGAGCCGTGGGACGGGCCGGCCTGCGTCGTCTTCACCGACGGATCGCAGATCGGGGCGGTCCTGGACCGCAACGGCCTGCGCCCCTCGCGCTACTGGGTGACCGACGACGGTCTCGTCGTGCTCGCCTCCGAGGTCGGCGTACTCGACATCGACCCGGCCACCGTGGTCCGCAAGGGCCGCCTGCAGCCAGGCCGGATGTTCCTCGTCGACACCGACGAGGGCCGGATCATCGAGGACGAGGAGATCAAGGCCGAGCTCGCCGCCGAGCACAACTACGGCGAGTGGCTGCACGCCGGGCTGATCCACCTCAACGACATCCCCGACCGCGAGCACATCGTGCACACGCACGCCTCGGTGACCCGGCGCCAGCAGGTGTTCGGCTACACCGAGGAGGAGCTCCGGATCCTGCTCTCGCCGATGGCCAACACCGGCGGCGAGCCGCTCGGGTCCATGGGCACCGACTCCCCGATCGCCGCTCTGAGCGACAAGCCACGGCTGCTGTTCGACTACTTCAGCCAGCTGTTCGCCCAGGTCACCAACCCGCCGCTGGACGCGATCCGCGAGGAGCTGGTGACCTCGCTCAACGGCACCATCGGCCCGGAGTCCAACCTGCTCGAGCCGCAGCCGGCCTCGTGCCGGCAGGTGGTGCTGCCGTTCCCGGTCATCTCCAACGACGACCTGGCCAAGATCCGGCACATCAACCGCGACGGTGACATGCCCGGGTTCATCACCCACGTGTCCCGCGGGCTCTACCCGGTCGAGGGTGGTGGCGCGGCGATGACCCAGCGGATCGACGAGATCTGCCGCGAGGTCAGCGAGGCGATCGCCGGGGGAGCGCGGGTCATCGTGCTCTCGGACCGGCACTCCACCGCCGAGCTGGCCCCGATCCCCTCGCTCCTGCTCACCGGCGCCGTGCACCACCACCTGGTCCGCGAGAAGACCCGCACCCAGGTCGGCCTGCTCGTCGAGGCCGGCGACGTGCGCGAGGTGCACCACGTCGCGCTGCTGGTCGGGTACGGCGCGGCCGCGGTCAACCCCTACCTCGCCATGGAGTCCGTCGAGGACCTCGCCCGAGAGGCCTACTTCGTCAAGGTCGAGCAGGAGCAGGCGGTCGCCAACCTGATCAAGGCGCTCGGCAAGGGCGTGCTCAAGGTGATGTCCAAGATGGGCGTCTCCACGGTGGCGTCGTACACCGGGGCGCAGATCTTCGAGGCGGTCGGGCTGTCGCAGTCGCTGGTGGACCGCTACTTCACCGGCACCACGTCCAAGCTCGGCGGCATCGACATCGACACCCTGGCTGAGGAGGTCTCGCGGCGGCACGCCAAGGCCTACCCCCGGGGTGGGATCCTGCCTGCGCACCGCGAGCTCGACATCGGTGGCGAGTACCAATGGCGCCGCGAAGGTGAGCCGCACCTGTTCGACCCCGACACGGTCTTCCGGTTGCAGCACGCCACGCGCTCGGGGCGCTACGACATCTTCAAGCAGTACACGCAGATGGTCGACGAGCAGTCGGCCAAGCTGATGACCCTGCGGGGCCTGTTCCGGTTCAAGGACGCCGACCAGACCGGCCGCGAGCCGATCCCGATCGACGAGGTCGAGCCGGTCTCCGAGATCGTCAAGCGCTTCTCCACCGGTGCGATGTCCTACGGGTCGATCAGCAAGGAGGCCCACGAGACGCTGGCGATCGCGATGAACCGCCTCGGCGGCAAGTCCAACACCGGCGAGGGCGGCGAGGACGCCGACCGTCTCTACGACCCCGAGCGCCGCAGCTCGATCAAGCAGGTGGCGTCAGGACGGTTCGGCGTGACCGCGGAGTACCTCACCAACTCCGACGACATCCAGATCAAGATGGCGCAGGGCGCGAAGCCCGGCGAGGGCGGCCAGCTGCCGGGCAACAAGGTCTACCCCTGGGTGGCCAAGACCCGGTACTCCACCCCCGGGGTCGGCCTGATCAGCCCGCCGCCGCACCACGACATCTACTCCATCGAGGACCTGGCTCAGCTGATCCACGACCTCAAGAACGCCAACCCGCAGGCCCGCGTGCACGTCAAGCTGGTCGCCGAGGTCGGCGTCGGCACGGTCGCCGCCGGCGTCTCCAAGGCGCACGCCGACGTCGTACTGATCTCCGGCCACGACGGCGGCACCGGCGCGTCCCCGCTCACGTCGCTCAAGCATGCTGGCGGTCCCTGGGAGCTCGGCCTGGCCGAGACCCAGCAGACGCTGCTGCTCAACGGGCTCCGCGACCGGATCGTGGTGCAGACCGACGGCCAGCTCAAGACCGGCCGCGACGTCATGATCGCCGCGCTGCTCGGCGCCGAGGAGTACGGCTTCGCCACCGCGCCGCTGGTGGTCTCGGGCTGCATCCTGATGCGGGTCTGCCACCTCGACACCTGCCCGGTGGGCGTGGCCACCCAGAACCCGGTGCTGCGCGAGCGCTACACCGGCAAGGCGGAGCACGTCGTCAACTTCTTCACCTACGTCGCCGAGGAGGTGCGCGAGCTGCTCGCCGAGCTCGGCTTCCGCACCCTCGATGAGGCGATCGGACAGGTTGGCGCGCTCGACATCGTCGAGGCCGTCGACCACTGGAAGGCGTCCGGTCTCGACCTGTCGCCGATCCTGCACGCCCCGGACACGAGCCAGTTCCCCGACCAGGACCTGCATTGCACGAAGACGCAGGACCATGGGCTGGAGAAGTCGCTCGACGTCACCGAGCTGGTGCCGCTCGCCCAGTCGGCGATCGATTCCGGCGAGCCGGTGCGGGCGCAGGTCGCCATCCGCAACGTCAACCGCACAGTCGGCACGATCCTCGGCCACGAGGTGACCAAGAAGTACGGCGGCGAGGGCCTGCCCGAGGGCACGATCGACATCACGTTCATCGGGTCCGCCGGCCAGTCGTTCGGCGCGTTCGTGCCACGCGGCATGACCCTGCGACTCGAGGGCGACGCCAACGACTACCTCGGCAAGGGGCTGTCCGGCGGTCGGCTGATCGTCCGGCCGGATCGAGTTGCGACGTTCGAGGCGAGCGAGCAGATCATCGCCGGCAACGTGATCGCGTACGGCGCCACCGCCGGCCAGATCTTCATCCGGGGCGGTGTCGGCGAGCGGTTCTGCGTCCGCAACTCCGGCGTCTGGGCCGTTACCGAGGGCGTCGGCGACCACGGGTGCGAGTACATGACAGGAGGCCGGGCCGTCGTACTGGGTCCGACGGGGCGCAACTTCGCTGCCGGCATGTCCGGCGGCATCGCCTGGGTGCTCGACCTCGACGAGGGCCGGGTCAACCGTGAACTGGTCGAGCTGAGGCCGGTGATCGACCAGGCGGCCGCCGAGCTCGAGGGCATGGTTCGCGCGCACTTCGAGGAGACCGGTTCGACGGTCGCAGAGGCGCTGCTCGCCGACTGGGAGACCTCGCTGACGAGGTTCACCGAGGTCATGCCCACCGACTACCGCAAGGTCCTCGAGGTGAAGGCGAAGGCCGAAGCCGACGGGCTCACCGAGGACGAGGCCGACCACGCGATCATGGAGGTCCTCCATGGCTGACCCCAAGGGCTTTTTGAAGGCGGGCCGCGAGGTCGCGCCGCGTCGTCCCATCGACGAGCGGGTGCAGGACTGGGAGGAGGTCTACCCCGGTGGGGTCGGCCGCGCCCTGCTGCCGATCATCACCGAACAGGCCGGCCGGTGCATGGACTGCGGCATCCCGTTCTGTCATCAGGGCTGCCCGCTGGGCAACCTCATCCCGGAGTGGAACGACCTGGTCTGGCGGGACGACTGGGAAGGCGCAATCGATCGGCTGCACGCCACGAACAACTTCCCGGAGTTCACCGGACGGCTCTGCCCGGCGCCCTGTGAGCCGGCGTGCGTGCTCGGCATCAACCAGGAGCCCGTGACCATCAAGAACGTCGAGGTCTCGATCATCGACAAGGCGTGGGAGTCCGGGTTCGTCCGGCCGCAGCCTCCGGAGTGGCTCTCGGGCCGCACCGTTGCGGTGATCGGCTCCGGCCCCGCCGGACTCGCGGCCGCGCAGCAGCTCACCCGGGCCGGACACACGGTCGCGGTCTACGAGCGCGACGACAAGATCGGGGGGCTGCTGCGCTACGGCATCCCCGAGTTCAAGATGGAGAAGAAGCACGTCGACCGTCGCGTCGAGCAGATGAAGCGTGAGGGCACCGTCTTCCGGGCCGGCGTCCACGTCGGTGAGGAGCTGACCGGCGACAAGCTGCGCGACCGCTACGACGCGGTGATCCTCGCGATCGGCGCGACCGAGCCGCGCGACCTGCCGGTCACCGGCCGCGAGCTCGGCGGGATCCACCAGGCGATGGAGTTCCTGCCGCAGGCCAACCGCGTCGCGCTGGGCGAGGACGTGGCTGACCAGATCACCGCCGAGGGCAAGCACGTAGTGATCATCGGTGGCGGCGACACCGGCGCCGACTGCCTCGGCACGTCCACCCGACAGGGTGCCGCGTCGATCACCCAGCTCGAGATCCTTCCCGAGCCGCCGACCAGCCGTCCCGAGAACCAGCCCTGGCCGACCTATCCGATGGTCTTCCGCGTCTCCTCGGCGCACGAGGAGGTCGGCCAAGGAGACCAGGATCCACGGGTCTACTCGGTCTCGACGCAGGAGTTCCTCGGCGACGAGCAGGGCAACGTCCGCGCGCTGCGCCTGGTCGAGGTCGTTTTCGAGAACGGCCGGCCGACGGAGGTCGCGGGCACCGAGCGCGAGATCCCGGCGCAGCTCGTGCTGTTCGCGATGGGCTTCCTCGGTCCGGAGAAGCCCGGGCTCGTGGAGCAGCTCGGCGTGGATCTCGACGAGCGCGGCAACATCGTCCGCGACGCGTCGTACGAGACCTCGGTGCCGGGTGTGTTCGTGGCCGGCGACGCCGGCCGCGGGCAGTCGCTCATCGTGTGGGCGCTGGCCGAGGGCCGAGCCGCCGCGGCCGCCGTCGACAAGCACCTCACCGGATCGACGGCGCTGCCGTCACCCATCCCGCCCACGGCCAGACCACTGGTTGTTTGATCGATCCAATCCACTAGGCTCGGGCTCGTGCGTAGAGCCAAGATCGTCTGCACCCTGGGACCAGCGACCAGCTCCGAGCGGCGGATCCGTGAGTTGGTGTACGCCGGGATGGACGTCGCCCGGCTGAACATGAGCCACGGCACCCACGAGGACCACGCCGAGGCCTACCGCCAGGTGCGGGCGGCTGCGGACGCCAGCGGCCACGGCGTCGGCATCTTCGCCGACCTCCAGGGCCCGAAGATCCGGATGCAGACCTTCGCCGAGGGCTCGGCGATGTTGCAGCGGGGTCAGCAGTGGACGATCACCACCCGCGACGTCGCCGGCGACGCCTCGATCGCCGGCACGACGTACCAAGGGCTACCCGGCGACGTACACCCCGGTGACCCGATCCTGATCGACGACGGCAAGATCCGGCTGCGCGTCACCGAGGTCACCGACACCGATGTCGTCACCGAGGTGCTGGTGGGCGGCAAGGTCAGCAACCACAAGGGCATCAACCTGCCCGGTGTCGCGGTCTCGGTGCCGGCTCTGTCGGCGAAGGACGAGGCGGACCTGCGGTTCGCGCTGTCGCTCAGCGTCGACTTCATCGCGCTGAGCTTCGTCCGCGACGCCAAGGACGCCGAGGACGTCCGCAAGATCATGCGCGAGGTCGGGTGTGAGCTCCCGGTCATCGCCAAGATCGAGAAGCCCCAGGCGATCGCCAACCTCGACGAGGTGATCGAGGCGTTCGACGGGTTCATGGTGGCCCGCGGCGACCTCGGCGTGGAGTGCCCGCTCGAGGAGGTCCCGTTCCTGCAGAAGCAGGTGATCGAGAAGGCCCGACTCAACGCCAAGCCGGTGATCGTGGCCACCCAGATGCTGGAGTCGATGATCACCAACCCCGCGCCGACCCGCGCCGAGGCCAGCGACGTCGCCAACGCGGTGCTCGACGGCGCCGACGCGGTGATGCTCTCGGGGGAGACCAGCGTGGGGGAGTACCCCGTCCACACCGTGGAGACGATGGCCCGGATCGTCGTCGCCACCGAGGCGCATGCTCTCGAGGAGCACGCGTTCGGGCACTTCGAGGAGATCGACTGGGATCCTCGCACCCGCGGCGGCGTGATCGCCAAGGCGGCCGAGGAGGTGGCCGCTCGGGTCAACGCGAAGTACGTCGTCGCGTTCACCCAGAGCGGTGACTCCGCGCGCCGCCTGGCCCGGCTTCGCAGCAAGATCCCGACCCTGGCCTTTACGCCGGAGGCACGGGTGCGATCGCAGCTGTCGCTCAGCTGGGGCGTCGAGACGTTCAAGACCGTCAGCGTCGACCACACTGACGAGATGGTCCGTCAGGTCGATGAGCAGCTGCTCCAGATCGGCCGGGTGGAGGAGGGCGACCTCGTCGTGATCGTCGCCGGCAGCCCGCCGGGCATCCCCGGCTCCACCAACGCCCTCCGGATCCACCGGATGGGCGACGCGATCAACGAGGTCGCGCCGGCCTACCGGCGCCGCTGAGCGACGCTCAGCGGGTCCACTCCCGGGTCGCGGCAACGTCGTCCACGGTGCAGACGTCCTCGGGCGGCTCGACCAGCACCTGCTGGGTCCGCCTTGGTCTGAGCAGCGCAACGCGCTGTTGACGGTGGCTTGAGGACGGATGTGAGGCACCCGCAGATCGTCATACAAGCCGCGACAACGGTCGACAAGCTGGTGCCGGGTGCGGGACTTGAACCCGCACGTCCTCTCGGACAACGCATTTTGAGTGCGCCGCGTCTGCCGATTCCGCCAACCCGGCTGGGCGGAAGAACCCTACCTAATTGCATGCGCTTCTCAGCCCTTGCCTAAAGTCGAGTGACTTACTACAATTACTGCTCCAGATCACCGAGGGAGCCGCGTATGTGGAAGCCATGGCAGTGGGCGAGTGCCAGCAACGAGCGCGCGATCGCTAATGCGAGGGCTGGGACCACCGCGTGCAGCCGGCGCCGGCTGGAACGGGCAGAGGTCGAGCTCTTCCTCGCCTCCCGCTACCTCGAGCCCGCGCCCTCGACGCAACCCGCCTGACCGCGGCGCACTAGCCTGAGGGCGTGACCGACGCACCTCTGCCCTCTCGGCCTGCCGCGCGCACCGTCGTCATCGCCGAGGACGAGGCGCTGATCCGGATGGACCTCGCCGAGATGCTCACCGACGAGGGGTACGACGTCGTCGGGCAGGCCGGCGACGGGGCGAAGGCGATCGAGCTGGCGGAGTCAGCTGCGGCCCGACCTGGTGATCCTGGACGTGAAGATGCCCGTCCTCGACGGGATCGCGGCGGCGCAGGCCATCGCCGGCAAGCGGATCGCGCCGGTGGTCATCCTGACCGCGTTCTCGCAGCGGGACCTGATCGAGCGGGCCAGGGACGCAGGGGCGATGGCCTACCTCGTGAAGCCGTTCACCCAGTCCGACCTGATGCCCGCCATCGAGATGGCGGTGAGCCGCTTCGCCGAGCTGAGCATGCTCGAGTCGGAGGTCGCCGACCTCAACGAGCGCCTGGAGACCCGCAAGGCGGTCGACCGTGCGAAGGGCATCCTCCAGGAACAGCTGGGCCTGACCGAGCCCGACGCGTTCCGCTGGATCCAGAAGACCGCGATGGACCTGCGGCTCTCGATGCGACAGGTCGCAGAGGGCGTCGTCGACCACGGACCCGGGCTCGCGCCCTAGACCAGCGGGGCGCCGATTTTCGTAGGTCACGAATCGGCAACGACCGCCGCGGTTGGCCCTAACTCCTGTTCCTGAGCCGCTGTGGAGCGTTACTTTGCAGCCTGCAGATCCAATACCGGACTCCGTCCGGAATTGCCTAGTGAGCCGGAGGCCCCATGATCCGCCGTACCCCTGCCCGCCGCTTGGCCGTCGCATTCGCGGCGACCGCGCTCATCCTCACCGCATGTGGTGACGATGGCGGCGACGATGACAACAACACCTCGGGAGACAACACCGAGAGCTCAGCGCCTGAACCCAAGGGTGACGGCACACTGACCTTCGGCACCCTGCTCCCGGCGACCGGCGACCTCGCGTTCCTCGGTCCCCCGGAGTTCGCCGGTGTGACCCTGGCCGTCGAGGACATCAACGCCGCAGGCGGTGTGCTCGGTAAGGACGTTGTGCAGGTGAAGGGAGACTCGGGTGACGGTACTCCGGACATCGCGGGTGCCCAGGTCGACAAGCTGCTCGGCGCCGACTCCGACGTGATCGTCGGTGCGGCGTCGTCGGGCGTGTCGATCACCGTCATCGACAAGATCACCGGTGCCGGCGCGGTCCAGTTCTCGCCTGCGAACACCGCAGCGGGCTTCGACACCGACGAGATCGACCCGAACCGTCTGTACTTCCGCACCGCCCCGTCCGACTACCTGCAGGGCGAGGTGCTGGCCAACAAGATCACAGAGGACGGTTTCGACAACGTCGCGATCATGGGCCGCCAGGACTTCTACGGTGAGGGTCTGGCCGAGCGGGTGCGCGACGTCCTCGGGGAGAAGGGCGCGACGGTCAGCGAGTTCCTCCTCTACAACAAGGACGCCACTACCTTCACCGCCGAGATCAACAAGCTCGCCGCGGCCAAGCCCGACGCGATCGTGCTCGTCACCTTCGCCGAGCTCACGACGATGATCCCGCAGCTGATCGCCAAGGGCCTCGGTCCGCAGGACGTGCAGCTGTACTTCGTCGACGGAAACCTGTCCAACTACCCCGACGAGGACTTCAACCTCGATGGGGTCGTCGGCACGGCTCCGACCTCCGCAACGCCCGACAAGGAGTTCGAGGCCCGTCTCTTCGAGACCCCGCCGATGGGGCCCGACGACGCGTTGCTCTATGGACCGGAGAGCTATGACGCCGTGGTCATCAGTGCACTCGCTGCGATCGCGGCCGGCGACGACTCCGGTGAGGCGATCGGCGCCAACATCGCCGACGTCACCCGGGAGGGCACGAAGTGCACCACCTTCGAGGAGTGCAAGACGCTGCTCGAGGATGGCGAGGACATCGACTACGACGGCAAGAGCGGTCCAGCGGACATGACCGACTCGGGCAGTCTGTCCGCCGGCACGTACGGCATCTACGAGTACACCGGTGGAGCGAACGCCTACGAGCAGATCGACACGGTCTCCGGCGTCGTGCCGCCGAGCGAGTGATCTGAACCGCCGATAGAGCTACACAGAAGGGGCCCGGCTTCGGCCGGGCCCCTTCGCATGTTCGTCTGCGGGTCAGTGCCCGCCGAGCGTGCCCAGGTAGAGCTCGATCACCTTCGGGTCACGGGCCAGGTCCTTCCCTTTCCCCGTGTAGGCGTTGCGGCCCTGGTCGAGGACGTAGCCGCGGTCACAGATCTGCAGGCAGCGCTTGGCGTTCTGCTCGACCATGACCACGGAGACCCCGGCCCGGTTGATGCGGCGGGTCTGCACGAAGACCTCGTCCTGTAGAACGGGAGACAGCCCTGCCGAGGGCTCGTCCAGCAACAGTACGGACGGCGCCATCATCAGCGCCCGACCCATGGCCACCATCTGCCGCTCACCACCCGACAGCGACCCGGCGCGCTGGGCACGTCGATCCAGGAGTGCGGGGAAGATGTCGCCGACGAACGCGAAGCGCTCCTTGAACGACTTCGGTCGCTGGTAGACACCCATCTCCAGGTTCTCCTGGATGGTCAGCGACGGAAAGACGTTGTTCGACTGCGGCACGAAGCCGATGCCTTTGGTCACGAGGGTGTCGGCGCGCTCGTTGGTGATGTCCTGTCCCTTGAGCGTGACCGTGCCCGAGCCGACCTTCACGAGGCCGAACAAGGCCTTCAGGAGGGTGGACTTGCCGGCGCCATTGGGCCCGATGATCCCGACCAGCTCGTTCTCGGCGCAGTAGAGGTCGGCGCCGTTGAGGATGTTGACGCCCGGTAGGTAGCCGGCCACCAGATTGTCGGCCCGCAGTACGGCGCCCTCCGCCTCGGTGACGTGCGCCTCGCGAACGTCGTCCGCGCCGGACCTCTCCTTCGTCGGCAGTGCCGCGTCACCCTCCGGGCGCTGGAACGCTGAATCCTCACTCATTGCGGTCTCCCTCCTGAGCAGCGTCGCCGGCCTCGCGCTCGCTCGCCAGGAGCTCCAGTTCGGCCTCCGCAGCGGCGAGGATCTGCTCCTCGTCCTCGAAGGTGAGATCGGTGTCGTGGTGCGCGCCCAGGTAGGCGTCGATCACTGCCGGGTCGGCCATCACCGCGTCGGGCGGCCCCTCGGCGACGATCTTTCCCTGGGCCATGACCACCACCCAGTCGGAGATGTCGCGCACCATGTCCATGTCGTGCTCGACGAACAACACGGTCCGGCCCTCGTCGCGCAGCGACTTCACGTGGCCCAGCAGCGACTGCTTGAGAGCCGGGTTCACGCCGGCCATGGGCTCGTCGAGCATGACCAGCTCGGGATCCGTCATCAACGACCGCGCCATCTCGAGCAGCTTGCGCTGGCCGCCGGACAGCGACCCCGCGAAGTCCTCCCGCTTCTTGTCCAGGAGGAACCGCTCGAGCAGGTTGTCCGCCCGGGCCGTGTTCTGCCGTCTCCTGGGACCTCCACAGCGGGGCGAACATGGCGGCGAACAGGCCCTCGCCCCGCTGGCCGGTGGCTCCGACCCGCATGTTCTCGATGACCGTGAGCTTCGACAGCACCTTGGTCAGCTGGAAGGTGCGCACCATGCCGCGCCGGGCGACCTTGTACGCCGGAACGCGGTTCAGCGACTGGCCGTTGAAGGACCAGTTGCCGGTGTCCGGGCGGTCGAAGCCGGTGAGCAGGTTGAACAAGGTGGTCTTCCCGGCTCCGTTGGGGCCGATCAGTCCCGTGATCACTCCCCGCTGCACCTCGAGGTGCTCGACGTCGACCGCCGTGAGACCGCCGAAGCTCCGCGTGACCTGGTCGGCGACGAGGATCGGGTCGGGCTTGGCGACGCCCGGCGTTCGTTCGAGATCCGCCAGCGCGCGCCGCGCCGCCTCGACGTCGACGGCGAACGCCCGCCCCGTCGTGCGAGGGCTCGGCGGTTCGATCACCACGTCGGACTCGTTGCTGCTGATGACGTCGCGCTGCTCATCGGGCATCGATCGCCAGCTCCCTTCGGTCGCCGAAGATTCCTTGTGGTCGGTAGACCATCAACAACATCAGGCCGAGACCCATGAAGATGAGACGCATGAGGCTGGCCTGGGTGTCGTCCATGATGGACGTCGGGATGATCGGGTTGGCGCCGGAGGTTGCCTGGCCGAAGAACAGGTCGAGCACAGTGATCAGGAACCAGAAGATCACGGCACCCGCCACGGGGCCGAGCACCCGCGCCGCTCCGCCGATCAGCAGCACCGTGTAGGCGAAGAAGGTCACGTCCGTGGCGAAGAAGGACGGGCCGACCGTGGCCGATCGCAGTGCGACCACGAAGCCGGCAAGCGCGCCGAAGATGCCGCCGATGATGAGGGACTGCATCTTGTAGGCGTAGACGTTCTTGCCGAGCGAGCGTACGGCGTCCTCGTCCTCGCGGATCGACTTGAGGACGCGACCCCACGGGCTGCGCATCAGCAGCCAGACGACCAGACACGAGAGAGCGACGAGCAACCAGCCCACCGTCATCACCCAGAAGTCGTTCGGGCTCCACGTCACGAGACCGTCGATGCCGACGGGCTCGGAGAACGGATTCACTTCACGGAAGGGTTTGATGAACCCTGTCAGCCCGTCCTGGCCACCGAGATCGTCGGAGAACTTGGCGGCACTGATGACCTGGCGGATGATCTCGGCCGCTGCGATGGTCACGATCGCGAGGTAGTCGGCGCGCAGCCGCAGGGTTGGCACACCCAGGAGCAGCGCGAAGACGACGGTCAGGACGATTCCGAGGAGGACGCCGAGCCAGAGGCTCTGACTCCAGATGGTCGACATGGTGACCATGGCGTAGCCCGCGACCATCATGAAGCCGGCCTGTCCGAAGTTCAGCAGTCCGGTGTAGCCGAAGTGGATGTTGAGGCCGATCGCGGCCAAGCAGTAGACCGCGGCCGTCGGCCCCAGCGCCTGCTGCAGCGACCCGGTCAGCAGCTCGTTCCAGTCCATCCGTAGGCCTCCTCAGCCGATTCTCTGCGCTCTGCCCAACAGGCCCTGCGGCCTGATCAGCAGGATGACGATCAGCAGGAGCAGCGCGCCGACGAACTTGAACTCCGGATCGATGAACAGCGTCGACAGCTCCGTGAAGAGGCCGATGACGAATGCTCCGACGATGGCGCCCCAGATGGTGCCCAATCCACCGAGCACCACTGCGGCGAACACCAGCAGCAGGAGCCGGAAGCCGATCTGGAAGTCGAAGCCCTGGGTCACGCCCAGGAGCGCTCCGGCGAGGCCCGCCAGTGCCGCACCACCGATCCAGACGACGTTGATGACCCGCTCGACGTTGATGCCGGTCGAGGCTGCTAGGCCGGGGTTGTCAGAGACCGCCCGGGTCGCCTTGCCGAGGCGGGTGAACTGCAGCAGGCTCGTGGCGGCGACCAGCACCGCGACGCCCAGCAGGATCACGACCAGCTCCTTGGGCGTCAGCAGGATGTCGCCGATCTCCCAAGGCTCCACTGCGCCGTACTGCGAGTAGTTCCGCGTCTGGGCGCCGGCGAAGTACTGGTAGATGTTGCGCAGGAAGAGCGACAGGCCGATGCTCACGATCATCATCGCGACCAAGCCCGTTCCGCGGCGGCGCAGCGGGCGCCACAGTGCGGTGTCGTTGAGCCAACCGAACATGCCGCCGAGCAGGAAGGCGGTGAGGACTCCGAGGATCACGGTGATGTCGGCCCCACCCACCTCGACGTTCCCGGGCAGACGATCGATGAAGAACGCGGCCAGCGCCCCGAAGGTCACCAGCTCGCCGTGCGCGAAGTTGGTGAGACCGGTGGTGCCGAAGATCATGGAGAGGCCGAGCGCCGACATCGCGAGCAGGACCGAGAACACGAGGCCGCCGACGGCCAGCTGCAACGCCTCGGTGACCTTGCCCGGCTTGGACGGCCCAGCGTCCCCGACCGGGAACAGCACGGTCTGGTCGTTGTCGATGTTGATCGTCAGGGTTCGGCTCGTGATCTCGGGCTCCGTGCCCTCAGGCAACGTGGACTCGTCCAGGGTGATCGTGTAGGACTTGCCCAAGTGGTCGATCGCGGTGCCCGGCAGGTCGATGACGAAGGTCCCATCCTCCGCTGAAGTGGCCTCGCCGATCGGGTTGCCGTCGGCGTCCTCGACGCTCACCGCGACACCGGGTACGGCGATGGGGGGCTTCTCGCGTCGGTCGCAGATCCGGCCGAGGACAGAGATCGTGTCGTCATCGGTCGCCTTGGGAAGGGCGCACTTCTGACCTGCCGGCTCCGGGTCCGAAGCCGCGGCCTGCGCTGGCACCACAAGGGTCAGCAGCGCGAGTGCGATGGCTCCGAGGGCGATGCCGAGGCGCAGGGCACGAATAGACATTTTCCTCCGTTCCAACGCCTTTGCGGCGCGGTCGTGGCAGGACAATAGTGCGTGACCTGGGCCACTAGCGACAGCGGCGCCGAATCGTTACTAGCGAACGGCCCCGACGACCATGACGAGCGCTGGCGCGACCAGGAGCGCGGGCAGCAGGTCCGCCACCGGGATCTCCCGGATCCGGAGCAGCCGCAGGGCGATGCCGACCAGCAGCAGCCCACCCGTCGCCGTGATCGCGGCCAGGTGCGCGTCGGGCAGTACGTCGCCCAGCACCACCCCGAGCACGGTCAGGGACCCTTGCACGAGCACCACCGTGATCGCGCTGGCGGCCACCCCCCACCCGAACGCGGCCGCGAACGCGATGGCGGCGAACCCGTCGAGCGCCGACTTCAGGAACAGCTGGTCGGCGCCGTTGCCCAGCCCGTCGTTCAGCGATCCCAGGATCGTGAGCGGGCCGGTGCAGAAGATCAGCGAGGAGATCGACGAAGCCCTCGATGAACCGGTGCCGCTCCGCCGAGCTGGTCTCTCCGGCGAGCCGGCGCTGCAGCCAGCCGCCGAACCCCTCGACGCCGTTCCTCCAGGCGCAACAGGGACCCGATGATCCCGCCGATCAGCACCGCGCCCAGCACGATCAGCATCGGCGCGCTGTCGCCGACCTCGTCGGACAGGTCGGGGTCGAGGACGGCCACCGCCGAGGTCGCCGCGATCAGCAGGGTCACCAGGCCCAGACCATCGGTCACGAGCTCCCGGGTGCGAACGGGGAGCCGGTTGCCCAGGAGCCGTCCGAGAAGGGCCCCGACGAGCACGGCGAGCACGTTGACCGCCGTACCGACTCCGGGGATCACAACTCTCCTCTGACAAAGGGCCGGGCTGAGCGTAGTCTGCCCGTTTGTGAGCCGCTCGCTGGTGTCGATGAGAAGTGCGGAGTTGACCGACGCACCCGCTGCTGTCCGAGCTGTGGGGCGAGGCCCTGCGACGGGTCGACCATCAGGATCAGGTGGCCGATCTCGAGCTGCTGATCAAGGCGGCGTCGGCCTCACCCGAGCAACGCTTCGTGGTGGCGGAGTACGACGGCGAGCTCGCCGGCGCGGTTTTCCTGCGGCTGACGACGTTGACCGCGGTCAACCTCGAGCCGGTCGTGGAGGCCGTTTCCCCCCATGTTTTCCCGCGATTCCGCCGGCACGGCATCGGCAGCTCGCTCATGGAGTGCGCGGTCTCGTTCGCCGAGGAGCTCGGCGCGGCCCACGTGATGACCGCCGCCGCCTCCGGCTCCCGCGACGCCAATCGGTTCATGGCTCGGCTCGGCCTCGGCCCGTTTGCGGTGACTCGAGTGGCTCTCGCGCCGGCCGTGCGCGCCAAGGTCAATGCCCAGCGCCCCGGCCTCTCGACCAACGGCGGGCGTCACCTCACTCGGGTGCTCGCGGCCCGGCGCTCGATGAAGCGGACCCAGCCGCTTCGGTAAAGCAGGTCTAGTCCGTTCCCGGCTCAGCTCGTGAAGCGCTCGGCGGGCAGCAGCACGCAGGTGATCCGGGACGTGCAGACCCGCTTGCCCCGCTCGTCGCTGATCACCACGTCGTAGCTCGCCGACGTCCGGCCAAGGTGGATCGCGGTCGCGACGCCGGTGACGACGCCGGACGTCGCGGAACGGTGATGGGTGGCGTTGATGTCGACGCCCACCGAGAACCGGTCCGGGTGCGCGTGGATGGCCGAGCCGACGGAGCCGAGGGTCTCGGCCAGGGCGATGGACGCGCCGCCGTGCAGCAGACCGTAGGGCTGGGTATTGCCCTCGACCGGCATGGTCGCCACGACCCGCTCGGCGGAGATCTCCTTGAGCTCGATCCCCAGCTTGTCGTTGAGCCCGCCCATGCCCTGGGGCATCTGGGCGAGGAACTCCTCGATGGAGAGGGTGGGCTCGGTGGACTCCTCGGCGCTCATGGTGGCCATTCTGCTGTCGGTGGCGGCGGCTAGCATCGGCAGGTGCCCGATGTCACTACGGACGACCGCCCACGCCTCCTGTTGCTCGACGGACACTCGCTGGCCTACCGCGCGTTCTTCGCGCTGCCGGTGGAGAACTTCTCGACCGCCACCGGCCAGCACACCAACGCCGTCTACGGGTTCACCTCGATGCTCACCAACGTGCTCCGCGACGAGCAGCCGACCCACGTGGGCGTCGCGTTCGACGTGTCACGCAAGACGTTCCGGTCGGAGGAGTACTCCGAATACAAAGCGAAGCGCAACAAGACACCCGACGAGTTCAGCAGTCAGCTCCCGCTGATCGAAGCGCTCCTCGACGCGTTGCACATCCCGTTCCTGAAGCAGCCGGGCTTCGAGGCCGACGACATCATCGGCACCCTGGTCACCCAGGCGGTGGCCGACGACATGGACGTGCTGATCGTGAGCGGCGACCGCGACGCCTTCCAGCTGGTCAGCGAGCGGGCGACCGTGCTCTACCCGATGCGTGGCGTGTCCGACCTGGCCCGGATGACCCCACAGGCCGTGGAGGACAAGTACGGCGTGCCGCCGGGGCGCTACCCCGAGATCGCGGCGCTGGTGGGGGAGACCTCCGACAACCTGCCCGGCGTTCCGGGAGTGGGTGTCGGGTTCGCGGCCAAGTGGATCAACCAGTACGACGGACTCGACAACGTGATCGCCCACGCCGACGAGATCACCGGCAAGAAGGGCGAGGCGCTGCGCGAGCACCTCGGCGACGTGATCCGCAACCGCCGACTCAACGCGCTGGTCTGCGACCTCGACCTCGAGGTGCTGCCCGGTGACATGCGGCTGCGCGAGTGGGACCGGCCGGCAGCGATGGCGCTGCTCGACGAGCTGGAGTTCCGCGGCGAGCTGCGCACCCGGATCATGGACGTGCTCGCTCCCGAGGCGGAGCCAGAAGTCGAAGGCGGCTTCGAGCTCGACGGCACGATCCTGGCCCCCGACACCCTGGCGGCGTGGCTCGAGGGGCTCGGCACCGAGCGGGTGGGCGTCCACGTGCGCGGCACCTGGGGGAGCGGCACCGGCCGGGTGCTCGGCATCGCCTTCGCGCTGGCCGACGGTCGGACGGCCTACCTCGACGTCGAGGCGATGAGCCAGGCAGACGATGCGGCGCTCGCCGAGTGGCTCGCGGATCCGAAGCGACCCAAGGTGCTGCACGACGCCAAGGGTCCGACGCTGGCGCTCGCAGCCCATGGCTGGACGCTCGTCGGGGTCGCCGAGGACACCGCGCTCGCGGCCTACCTGGTCAGCCCGGATCAGCGCTCCTACGACCTGGCCGACCTCACCTTGCGGTACCTGCACCGCGAGCTCCAGCAGGAGAGCGACGGCGACCAGGGCATGCTCTTCGACGAGGACGGCACCGTCGCCCAGGCGGCGATGGTCGCCGCGCGCGCCGTGCTCGACCTCTCCGCGGAGCTCGCCGACCAGGTGGAACGTGCCGGCGGGCACTCGGCTGCTCACCGAGGTCGAGATGCCGCTGGTCAACCTGCTGGCGCTCCTGGAGCAGACGGGCATCGCCGTCGATCACGACCACCTGACCGCGCTCGAGTCGCACTTCGCCGACGAGGTCCGCACGGCTGCGGAAGAGGCGTACGCCGTGATCGGCAAGGAGATCAACCTGGGTTCGCCCAAGCAGCTCCAGGTGGTGCTGTTCGACGAGCTCGGGATGCCGAAGACCAAACGCACCAAGACCGGCTACACGACTGACGCCGACGCTCTCCAGGCGCTCTACGTCAAGACCGAGCATCCGTTCCTGCTGCACCTGCTCCGCCACCGCGACGTGATCCGGCTGCGGCAGACCATCGAGGGCCTGCTCAAGACCGTGGCGCCCGACGGGCGGATCCACACGACGTACAACCAGACCATCGCGGCCACCGGCCGGCTCTCGAGCACCGATCCCAACCTGCAGAACATCCCGATCCGGACCGAGGAGGGGCGCCGGATCCGGGAAGGCTTCGTGGTGGGAGCCGGCTTCGAGTCGCTGATGACGGCCGACTACAGCCAGATCGAGATGCGGATCATGGCGCACCTGTCCGAGGACAAGCTGCTCATCGAGGCGTTCAAGTCCGGTCGTGACTTCCACTCGATCACCGCAGCCCGGGTCTTCGACGTGCCCGCCGACGACGTCACCGTCGAGATGCGCGCCAAGATCAAGGCGATGAACTACGGGCTCGCCTACGGCCTGTCCGCCTTCGGCCTGGGTCAGCAACTCGGCATCGAGCCGGCCGAGGCGCGCGGACTGATGGACGAGTACTTCGAGACCTTCGGCGGCATCCGCGACTATCTCGGTGGAGTCGTCGACGAGGCCCGCAAGACCGGCTTCACCGAGACCATCTGGGGCCGGCGCCGCTACCTGCCCGACCTGACCAGCGACAACCGGCAGCGCCGGGAGATGGCCGAGCGGATGGCGCTGAACGCGCCCATCCAGGGCTCGGCCGCGGACCTGATCAAGGTCGCGATGCTGCGCGTGCAGCGCCGCGGTCGAGGACGGCGGGCTGCGCTCCCGGATGCTGCTCCAGGTGCACGACGAGCTCGTGTTCGAGGTCGCCGAGGGGGAGCGAGACGCGCTGGAGTCACTCGTGCGCGAGCAGATGGGCGGCGCGGCCGACCTGCTGGTCCCGCTCGACGTCTCGGTCGGCACCGGCCACAGCTGGCACGAAGCGGCCCACTAGGACGACGGGACCTCGGCGGTCTTCTCGGTGGGCTGCTGCCGGTTGAGTCGCCAGAGGCTGTACCCGAGCAGCCCGGTCAGCACCATGCCGTCGATCACCGCCACGGTGACCACCAGCTCGTTCAGCGTGGAGATCATGGTCGCCGCGATCGCCAGGGCGACCAGGGCCACCCAGAACAGCGCGGTCGACCGGCCGCCCTGCCGCGCCAGCACGGCGTACACCAGCAGCTGCAGCATCGCCAGCAGGGTGCCGAGGATGGCGAACAGCCAGATCCGGTTCTGGACGTCGGAGTACTCGTCGCCGCCGATGAAGATCATCGCCACGTCCGAGAGCACGAGCGCGCCGAGCGTGCAGACGACGCCCAGGGCCAGCACCATGACCAGGCTGCGCACCAGGGCTCGCCGTCGTTCGCTGGGGGTGGACATCGCGGGGAACGCGGTCACGATCACGAACTGTGGCAGGAAGAGCACGGCCTTGGTGAGGATCAGGCCGCCGGCGTACAGACCGGCGTCGTGCTCGTCGAGCACGTTGCGGGCGACCACGATGTCGGCGTTGGACAGCGCGAAGAACGACAGCAGCGCCAACGTGTTGCGGGTGGACTCTCGCGCCTTGGTCCGCAGCGAGTCGGTGCGACCGTCCTCGTGGTGGAGGTCGCGGCGCAGCAGCCACCAGCCAACGGCCACCGAGGTGAACGCGCCGAGCGCGACGCCCAGCATGGCGGCGGTCTCGTCGGGCTTGATCAGGATGAACAGGGTGCCGAACAACAGCCGCGGAACGCCCATCGCGAGGTAGAGCCCGCCCAGCGCCAGCCACCGGCGCTCGCCCTGGAGGATGCCGGCCTGGCCGCCGACCATCGTCAGCGGCGCCGCCGACACCGCGACCAGGATCGCCGGCACGATGCCCTCGAGCCGCAGCAGCTGCCAGACCAGCGGCGAGGCCACCAGCAGTAGCAGCCCCAGACCCAGCGAGGCGCGGACCGAGAGCCGCAGCATGGCCGGCGCGATCATGGCAGACGTCCTCGGGGTTGGCCGCGATCCGCCGGGCGGCCGTGGCCTGCAGGCCGAGCTGCACGACGGCGACCACCAGGAGCAGTGCCATCAGCGATGCGACCGCGCCGTACGCCGCCGGGCCGAGGGCCCGCGCGGCCACGATCTGGAAGCCGTACGTCGACACGTTCATGGCGAGGATCGCGATCGCGATCCCGGCGCTGCCCTGGATCAGGGCGCGCATCCGCGAGGGGCGCCCGGTCTCCAGCGTCGTCACGAAGCGAGCCTAGACGGCGCTTCCGGGGGCCCCGGTCGAGGGGGCAGCAGCAGATCCGCGGCGACGATGGCCGTCCCGGGCGTGAACCGGCCACGGGTCTCCGACCAGCCGCCCCAGACCCGGTCGTGCCCCTCGGGCCACTCGGGCTCCAACAGCCGGGTGATCGCGAAGCCGGCCCCGGCGAGCAGCTCGACCCAGTCGCCGAGGGTGCGGTGGTGCTCGACGTACGTCACCACGCCGGAGGCGTCGTCGATCTCGACGTACGGCGTGCGGTCCCAGTAGGACTGGCTGGCCAGCAGGCCCTCCTCGGTCGGGTCGTCGGCGAACATCCAGCGCGTGGGATGGGTGATCGAGAACGCGAACCGGCCGCCCGGACGGAGCACGCGAGCGGTCTCGGTCACCGCGATGTCGAGATCGCTGACGAACTGGAGCGCGCCGAACGACGAGAACACCACGTCGAACGTCGCGTCCGCGAACGGCAGGTGAGTGGCCGTCCCGAGCACCGACGGCACCCTGACGCCCGTCTCCTCGTCGATCCGGCGTGAGTGCTGGAGCTGGCGGTGCGAGAGGTCCAGCCCGACCGCACGGCCGCCTTGGGTGCGCACCCAGCGGGAGCATTGACCGGCGCCCGAGCCGACCTCGAGCACGTCGCGGTCGGCGACGGCGCCGAGGACGCCCGCTTCCTGCTCGGTGAGCCCTTCGGGGCCCCAGACGAACCCCGTGTCGCCGAGGAAGGCGCCGTGAGTCGCTTGGTACTCGTCGGCGTACCGGTCCCAGTCGGGTCCGTTGGCCCTTCTGGACTCGGGCTCGTCGACCGGCCGGCGTTCCACCCGCACGCTCAGACCCTACTGCGCCGGTTGGACTCAACTACCGCGTGCGGCGTAAAGTTGAGCCTTGCGCCTGCGGTCTGCCTGGGTTCCATACGGAGCGGACACTCGCTCGCTATCCCAACCGGTAGTGAAACGGACTTCACGCGTGCCCGCACAACATCTGCCCACCCAAGGATTCATTCCCTTATGACGAGCACCATCACCACTCCTCAGGATCTCGACGCGCCCCAGGTGGCGATCAACGACATCGGTTCCGAAGAGGAGTTCCTCGCCGCGATCGACGCGACCATCAAGTACTTCAACGACGGTGACATCGTGGACGGCACCATCGTGAAGGTCGACCGGGACGAGGTCCTGCTCGACATCGGCTACAAGACCGAGGGCGTCATCCCCTCGCGTGAGCTTTCGATCAAGCACGACGTCGACCCCAACGACGTCGTCGAGGTCGGCGACAAGGTCGAGGCCCTGGTCCTCCAGAAGGAGGACAAGGAGGGCCGGCTGATCCTCTCCAAGAAGCGCGCCCAGTACGAACGCGCCTGGGGAACGATCGAGCAGGTCAAGGAGGAGGACGGCGTCGTCGAGGGCACCGTCATCGAGGTCGTCAAGGGCGGCCTGATCATCGACATCGGGCTGCGCGGCTTCCTGCCCGCCTCGCTCGTCGAGATGCGCCGGGTGCGCGACCTCCAGCCGTACGTCGGTCAGACGCTCGAGGCCAAGATCATCGAGCTCGACAAGAACCGCAACAACGTGGTCCTGTCCCGCCGTGCCTGGCTGGAGCAGACCCAGTCCGAGGTTCGCCACGGCTTCCTGACCCAGCTCCAGAAGGGCCAGATCCGCAAGGGCGTCGTCTCCTCGATCGTCAACTTCGGTGCGTTCGTCGACCTCGGTGGCGTCGACGGCCTGGTGCACGTCTCCGAGCTGTCCTGGAAGCACATCGACCACCCGAGCGAGGTCGTGACCGTCGGTGACGAGGTCACCGTCGAGGTGCTCGACGTCGACATGGACCGCGAGCGCGTCTCGCTGTCGCTGAAGGCGACGCAGGAGGACCCCTGGCAGCACTTCGCCCGGACCCACCAGATCGGTCAGATCGTGCCCGGCAAGGTCACCAAGCTGGTGCCGTTCGGCTCGTTCGTCCGGGTCGAGGAGGGCATCGAGGGCCTGGTGCACATCTCCGAGCTGGCCGAGCGCCACGTGGAGATCCCCGAGCAGGTCGTCCAGGTCAACGACGACGTCATGGTCAAGATCATCGACATCGACCTCGAGCGTCGCCGGATCTCGCTGTCCCTCAAGCAGGCCAACGAGAACCCCGCCGCCTCCGACGTGGAGGAGTTCGACCCGACGCTCTACGGCATGGCCGCGACCTACGACGAGCAGGGCAACTACGTCTACCCCGACGGCTTCGACCCGGACACGGGCGAGTGGCTCGAGGGCTTCGACGAGCAGCGCGCGGTCTGGGAGGAGCAGTACGCCAAGGCGCACGCCCGCTGGGAGGCCCACGTCAAGCAGCAGGCCGACGCGAAGGTGGCCGAGGCGGAGGCCGGCGAGGCCACGTCGTACTCCTCGGAGGCCGAGGTCCCCGAGGCTGAGGGTGCCGCTGGCGGCGAGAGCGGTTCGCTCGCCTCCGACGAGGCGCTGCAGGCGCTCCGCGAGAAGCTCACCGGCGGCGGCAGCGAAGACTGACGCCAGCCGCTAACGACGCGAAAAACCCGCTGACCCGTCACCAACTTGGTGACGGGTCAGCGGGTTTTCGCGTCAGATCCGGGCCGCGGGGGCACGGAACATGGGGTCTTCGAAGTGCGAGGTCGGGGCCTTCGGCCGGTCCCGGTCTCCGAACACGTCGCGCAGAGTGGCCACGCTGGCGATGATCGCCAGAGCCACGAAAATCATTAGGAAGGTCATGGCAGTAATACTGCGCCGTTTGTGATCCTGCCACCAGTGGCAGAAATGACAGTATCCATTGATTTTCTGCCATAGGCGGGGCAGACTGCCTGTCATGCGCACAGTGGCGGTCGTCGTTCAGGACGGGGCGGAGCCTTTCGGGCTCGGTTCCCTGGTCGAGGTGTGGGGCGAGCCCTACCACCCCGACGACGACAATCCGGTGTTCGACTTCCGGGTCTGCACGCCCCGGCCCGGTGTCGTCACCGGGCGGTCCGACTTCGACATCGTGGTCAAGCACGACCTGTCGGCCACGGCCGACGCGGACCTGGTGTGCCTGGCGCCGAAGGAGAAGTTCGAGGACCACGACCCGGCGGTCATCGAGGCGGTGCGGGCGGCGTACGACCGCGGCGCGATCATCTACGCCCACTGCTCGGGCGTGTTCGAGCTGGGGGCCGCCGGACTGCTCGACGGTCGTGAGTGCACGACGCACTGGCGCTACACCGACCTGCTGGCCGCCAAGTACCCCGACGCCAAGGTCCGTCCTGACGTCCTCTACTGCCACGAAGGCAACGTGCTGACCGGCGCCGGCTCGGCCGCCGGCCTGGACGCCTCGCTCCACCTGCTCCGCGAGAACTTCGGCGCCAACGTCGCCGCCACCACTGCCCGCCGGATCGTGGTGCCGCCGCACCGTGACGGTGGCCAGGCGCAGTTCATCGCCCGCCAGGTCGTCGACTGCCAGGCCGAGACCCTAGGCCCGCTGCTCACCTGGATCCTCGAGAACCTCAACGAGGACCTCGGCGTCGACGCCCTGGCCCGCCGGGCACACATGTCGCCCCGGACGTTCGCGCGCAGGTTCCGCGACGAGACCGGCACCACCCCGCACAGCTGGGTGACCGCCCAGCGCCTCCAGGCGGCCGAGGAGATGCTCGAGCGCACCGACGGGTCGGTCGACTGGATCGCCGCCGAGGTGGGCTTCGGGAACGCCGCGGCGCTGCGGCACCACTTCACCCGCGCGCGGGGCGTCAGCCCCCAGGCCTACCGGCGTCAGTTCGCCTGCTGAGGCCCATCTGACAACTCAGCCCTGCGGACCTTGCCGGTCAGGGTCCGGGGGAGTACGTCGTGGAACACCCAGGTCTTGGGTCGTTTCGGCGGCGCCAGGTGCTCGCGTGCGTACGCCGTGAGCTCGTCCTCGGACACCTCCCCGACCACGGCGGCGCAGACCCGCTGTCCCCACTCGGGGTCGTCGACGGCGTACACCGCGATGTCATGGACGTCCGGGTGCTCACCGAGGACCTGCTCGACCTCGAGCGGGTAGACGTTGACGCCGCCACTGATGATCAGGTCCTCGCGACGTCCCTCGAGGTAGAGGTAGCCCTCCTCGTCGAGCCGTCCGACGTCGCCAACGGTGAACCGGTCGCCGCGCCAGGCCGCAGCCGTCTTCTCCGGGTCGCCGAAGTAGCTGAAGCGAGCGTGCTCCGGGACCGCGCACCAGATCACGCCGTCCTCGTCGACGGACAGCCTCCGTCCGGGGCGCGCGCGGCCGACGGTGCCGGGCCGGGTCAGCCACTCCTCGCTGGCACACGCCGTGAACTGACCCTCGGTCGACCCGTAGAACTCCCACGTCGTGCCGTCGGGAAACGCCTCGATCAGCCGGCGCTTGACGGCTGCCGGACAGGGAGCGCCGGCGTGCGCGACCAGACGGAAGCTCGACAGGTCGGGCGTTCCGACCCGGTCCCAGTGCGCGAACAGTCGCTGGAGGTGGGTCGGCACGCAGAACATCGACGTGGGCCGCTCGGACTCGATCGCCGCGCTGATCCGCTCCGGGTCGAACGGACCGGGCATCACCACGCGTCCGCCCGCGAGCACCGTTCCCATGGCGAACCGCAGCGGCGCCGAGTGGTACAGCGGGCTGAGCACCAGGTTGACGTCGTCTCCGGCGAACCCCCACAGGTCGCGCTCCTCGGCGACCAACGCCGCCGCCTGGGCATCGTCCAGCAGCCCGCTGTAGACGCCCTTGGGCATCCCCGTCGTGCCGCTGGTGACGTGCATCGGCCGAGCCCGGGGCGGTCCTACCGTGCGCGGCAGCGCCGCTAGTGCGTCCTCGTCCTCGACGACCAGGTCCGGTTCGAGGTGCGCCAGGATCCGCTCGCGTTCGTACGCCGTCAGCCGCGGGTCGAGCGGGATCGGGAACGCTCCCTCTGCCAGCAGCCCGGTCACCGCCTCGAGGTAGGCGTGCGAGCCGGGGACCAGCAGCGCGACGCGCGATCCCTCTCGTATTGCCGGCACGGAGGTCGAGCCTAGGACCTGCGCACTCCGCGGTGACCGGCACGCCGTACGGTGAGGCCCGTGCGCGTAGGACTCACCGGCGGCGTCGCGTCGGGCAAGAGCACGGTGTCAGCGATCCTCGACGAGCTGGGTGCGGTGATCATCGACGGCGACGTACTCGCCCGCGAGGTGGTGGCCAAGGGCACCCCGGGCCTGGAGCAGGTGGTCGCTGAGTTCGGCACCGAGCTATTGACGCCTGACGGCGAGCTGGACCGGCCGGCGATGGGCCGGATCGTGTTCGCCGACGAGGGTGCGCGCCGGCGGCTGGAGGCGATCGTGCACCCGCTGGTCTTCGAGCGGATCGTCGAGCTCGAGGCGGCCACCTCCCCGGAGGACGTGGTCGTGCACGACATCCCGCTGCTCGCCGAGTCCGGGCGGGCCGACACCTTCGATGCGGTGATCGTGGTCGACGCCGACCCCGGACTGCAGATCGAGCGGATGGTCGCCGAGCGCGGCTGGACCCGCGAGGAGGCCGAGTCCCGGATGCTCGCGCAGGCGTCCCGGGAGGAGCGCCTGGCGATCGCCACGCACGTGATCGACAACGACGGCACCCTGGACCAGCTGCGGGCCCGGGTCGAGGAGGTCTTCGGGCAGTTACGCGCAGAGGCTTCGTGACGCAGTCGCGCCTCGCGGGCCGCGGCCTGGTGCTGCTCGGCATCGCGGTTCTCGCGTTCAACCTCCGGCCGGCGGCGGTCAGCGTCGGGCCGGTGCTCGACGAGATCCGCGCCGGCCTCGACATGTCCGGCACCGAGGCCGGCATCCTGACGTCGCTGCCCGTGGTCGCCTTCGCGGTCTTCGGTGCAGCGGCTCCGCGGCTGGCCAGGGCGGTCGGCCTGCATCGGTGCACCCTCGTCTCGCTGGTCGCCGTCGTGGTGGGACTCTTCGCGCGCAGCCGCGTCGACGACGTCCCCGCGTTCCTGGCGCTGAGCCTGCTGGCGCTGGCCGGCATGGCCGCAGCGAACGTCCTCCTGCCCTCGCTCGTGCGCCTCCATTTTCCCGACCGCGTCGGGACGATCACCGCGGTCTACACCACCGCCCTCGCCATCGGCCTGACGGCGGCGTCGGTGCTCACCGTGCCGATCAGCGAGGAGTACGACGGCTGGGAGACCGGCCTGGCCGTCTGGGCGGCCACGGCGGCCATCGCGGTCCTACCGTGGCTGGCCCTGGTCCGGCGCGACCGCCGCAGCCAGGAGGAGAGGGCAGCCGAGCCGCCACCGCTCGGCCTCCGCGAGGTGGGACGAACCCGCCTCGGCCGGCTGATGGCCGCGTTCTTCGCATTCCAGTCGCTCCAGGCGTACGCGATCTTCGGCTGGTTCGCGGCCATCTTCCGGGACGCCGGCTTCTCCGGGACCACGGCCGGCCTGCTGCTCGGCGTTATCACGGGTGTGAGCATCCCGCTCGGCTTTGTGGTCCCGGCCCTGGCGGGCCGGATGACCAACGTGGCGCCGCTCGTGATCGGGCTCTTCGTGTGCTACCCGATCGGCTACGTCGGCATGATGCTGGCGCCGTCGGGGGGCGCGGTCGTGTGGGCGGTGCTGATCGGGGTGGCGATCGGCACCTTCCCGCTGATCCTGGTGCTGATTCCGCTCCGCGCCCGCACCCCGTCAGGGACCGCGGCGCTCTCGGGATTCACCCAGTCGGTCGGCTATCTCGCGGCCGCGGTGGGGCCGCTCGCAGTCGGGGTCGTCCACGACGCCTCCGACGGCTGGAACCTGCCGCTGCTCCTGCTGCTGGCCCTGTCGCTACCGCTGCTGCCGATCGGCCTGGCGGTGTCGAAGCCGACGTACGTGGAGGACGAGCTCAGAGCTCGCGGGTCATGAACACACTCAGCGGGTCCGGCCGGTAGTCGGCGAAGGGGTCGCACTCGACGAACCCGTGTCGGGAGTAGAGCGCCCGAGCCGGGGCGAAGAACGCCTCGGACCCGGTCTCCAGGCTCAGCCGCCGGAACCCGGCGCCGCGGGCGTGCTCGAGCACCGCTTCCAGCAGCCGGGTGGCGACGCCTTGCCGGGCCTGGTCGGCCGCCGTACGCATCGACTTCACCTCGGCGTGGGTGTCGTCAAGTGTCTTCAGGGCCGCGCAGCCGACGACGCGGTCGCCGTCGCGCGCCGTCCAGAAGACCACGCCGGGCGCCCGCAGGCCATCGAGGTCGAGGGCGTGCGTGCTCTCGGGCGGGCTGAGCTCACGCAGCTGCCGGACGTGCTCCTCGAGGAACTCGATGGTCTCCGAGTTGGTCAGGTCGTCGACATCGATCCGCACCCGACAAGGATCGCGGGTGCCGGGTCAGGCGGCGAGGTCGGGGTCGCCCAGACGGCGGAGCTTCTGCAGCGCCTCGCGCTCGAGCTGGCGCACCCGCTCGGCGGAGATGCCGTGCTTGGTGCCGATGTCGGCGAGCTTGTGCTGCCGCCCGTCGACAAGTCCGTAGCGCGACCGGATGATGTCGGCGGCTCGTTCGTCGAGCTGGCCGACCAGTCGGTTGAGCCGCTCGCGCGACTCCACGTCGAGCACGGTGAGGTCCGGGCCGGGGGAGGTCTCCTGGGCCATCAGGTCACCGAGCGAGGTGTCGCCGTCCTCGTCCACGGGGGTGTCGAGGCTGACGTGCTCGCGACCCCACGACATCAGGTCGAGGACCCGCTCGAGGTCCATGTCGAGCTCGTTGGCGATCTCCTGCGGCTCCGGGTCCCGGCCGAGCTGGCGCTCGAGGGTGCGGCGGGCACCGCCGACCTGGTTGAGCTCCTCGACCACGTGGACGGGCAGCCGGACCACGCGGGCCTGCTGGGCGATGCCGCGGGTGATCGCCTGACGCACCCACCAGGTGGCGTACGTCGAGAACTTGTAGCCCTTGGTGTAGTCGAACTTCTCGACCGCTCGGATCAGGCCGGTGTTGCCCTCCTGGATCAGGTCGAGCATCGGCATCTGGGCGCGGCCGTACTTGCGGGCGATGGAGACCACCAGCCGCAGGTTGGCGGTGATGAAGGTGTCGACGGCCTTGCGGCCCTCCTCGGCGAGCCACTCCAGCTCCTCCTCGGTGGCCCGCATCGGGGCGCCGCCCTTCTTGCGGCCGACGCGGCCTTCCTTGAGCAGGTGCTCGGCCAGCAGGCCGGCCTCGATCGTCTTGGAGAGCTCGACCTCCATGGCAGCGTCGAGCAACGGGTTGCGGGCGATCTCGTCGAGGTAGAGGCCGACGCTGTCGCGTCCCTCGATCTCGCGCGTGCGGGTCGTCGTCCGTGCCGCCATGGGGACCCCTCCTATCACTGCCGCGGACAGGGTGCGCCCGCATGTGTGTCAACGCCTGTTCGAGTCAGGGGATTCCCCGTACCCGCGTAAGGCCTTCGACATGAATGACGTCCCGGATTGCCCCAGAGTTGCCGTCGGACCGGGTTCTCAGGGACTTCTCAGGCCGAGCCGTCTCGAAATCACGCAGACGGGGCGAACATCCGCACGCAGAGGTCAGTCTCGCTCCGCGAGGCCCATCCGGTCGAGTATCCAGGCGAGACTGAACGCACGGTCGTGCCACGACTTGTAGCGCCCGGACACGCCGCCGTGCCCGGCCGACATCTCGGTCCGCAACAGCACCTCGGCCTCGGGCGCCGTCGCCCGCAGCCGGGCCACCCACTTGGCCGGCTCCACGTAGAGCACGCGGGTGTCGTTGAGGGAGGTCTCGGCCAGGATCGGCGGGTAGTCCAGCGCCGCGACGTTGTCGTACGGCGCGTAGCCGGCGATGCAGTCGTAGACCTCGGGATCGGAGGCAGGGTCGCCCCACTCGTCGTACTCGGTGACCGTGAGGGGGAGCGTGGCGTCCAGCATGGACGTGAGCGGGTCGACGAACGGCACGGCCGTCGCGATCCCGCCGAAGCACTCGGGTGCCTGGTTGGCGATCGCGCCCATCAGCAGTCCGCCGGCGCTCCCGCCCTCGGCGATCAGCCGGTCCGCGGTGGTCCAGCCGGTGGCGACCAGGTGTCGGGCGCAGGCGATGAAGTCGGAGAACGTGTGTTGCTTGTGGAGCAGCTTGCCCTCGTCGTACCAGTGCCGGCCCATCTCGCCGCCGCCGCGCACGTGAGCGATCGCGAAGGCGCCGCCGCGGTCGAGGATGGAGAGCCGGGCGATCGAGAAGTACGGGTCGATCGAGGCCTCGTAGGCGCCGTACCCGTAGAGCAGGGTCGGCACCGGCCCGGTGCCGCCGCCGGAGTCCTCGCGGGACCCGCGCCGGCACACGATCGAGATCGGCACCTGGGCGCCATCGTCGGCCGTGGCCCAGAGCCGGTGCTCCTCGTAGTCGTCGGGGTCGTAGTCGCCCCAGGTCGCGGAAGGCAGCACCGGAGCGCGCTTGAGCAGGGTCAGCTGCCGCTGGCGCACGTCGTAGTCGTAGACCGAGGACGGGACGGCCATCGTGGTGTAGCCGAGCCGGACCGTCGGCTGGTCGAAGTCGGGGTTGCCGCCGGAGCCGACCGTGTAGACCTCGGCGTCGAACTCGACCAGGTAGTCGTCGCCGGTGCCGTGCTCCTCGAGCTCGAGGATCCGCAGCTGGGTCAGCCCTCTGCTGCGTTGGTGGACGACGAGGTGGCCCGCGAACGCGTCCACGTCCTCGAGGCGTACGGCGGAGTCGTGGGCGATCAGCGGCTCCCACCCCTCGCGCGGGGTCGGGTCGATGGGCGCGACCCCGAGCTCGAAGTCCGGACCGCTCGCGTTGTGCATCACCAGGAACCGGTCGCTGCCCGCCGAGCACCGCGTGCTCGATCGAGTACTCGACGCCCTCGACCCGCTCGGCGAAGCAGCGGAACCCGAGCTCGGGACGCTCGGTGTCGAGGACGTGGTACTCCGATCGTCGTCTTGGAGCCGGCCGCGATCACCAGGAACCGCTCGGTGCGGCTGCGGCCCACGCCGAGCCAGAACCTGCCGTCGGGCTCGTGGTGCACGAGCTCGTCATCGGCCTGCTCGGAGCCGAGCCGATGCCGCCAGATCTTGTCGGGCCGCCAGGTCTCGTCGACGGTGCTGTAGTAGAACTCACGGCCGCTCGGGTCCCAGGTGACGCCGCCGAGCACGCCGACGATCTCGTCGTCGAGCAGCTTGCCCGCCGCGATGTCCTTGATCCGCACGGTGTACCGCTCGTCGCCGACGACGTCCGTGGAGTAGGCGAGCAGCGTGGTGTCCGGGCTGACGCTGGACCCGCCGAGGCTGAAGAACTCGTGGCCCTCGGCGAGCTCGTTGAGGTCGAGCAGTACCTCCTCGCCGGGAAGCGCGGGCTGGTCGGGGGCGCTGTCCTCCGCGGGCTGCGGCGGCGTCCAGTCGTCGGGGTCGCCGACCGGCACCCGGCAGCTGGCGCCGTACTCGCGGCCCTCGAAGGATCGGCCGTAGTACCAGAACCCGTGCCGGCGTACCGGCACCGACAGGTCGGTCTCCAGCGTCCGGGCCTTGATCTCCTCGAAGATCCGGGTGCGCAGATCGGCCAGGTGCGCGGTCTTCTCCTGGGTGTAGGCGTTCTCGGCATCGAGGTAGTCGCGCACCTCGGGGAGGTCCTTCTCGCGCAGCCATTCGTAGTCGTCGACCCGGGTCCGGCCGTGGTGCTCGGTGGTCGTCGGCCGGCGATCGGCGAGGGGCGGCTGCATGTCACCGACCCTACGGAGTGCTCCAGTCCACCTGTGCACTCGGCTGTGCAGAACCTGTGCAGAGTGACGGGTTTCTGTGGACGCAGAACCCCGAGTTGTGGACGAACCTGTGGGACCGGAAGTTTGTCGGAATTACTTCTCCAGAACACTTGCGCGACCATTCCCGGGCACCGTAGAACTCTCCCTACCGAACCGGAGCGGACCGCGAGGAAAGCGAAGGATCGGGGATCGGACTGGAACGAAGATCCGCACCGCGAGGCAACTCGAGGCGTCGGCCCGGTGACGGGGGCGACGGGGTCGGAGAGCCGGTCATGATCGGTCGGGCGTCATGTCCCAGCAATGGGATCACCGGCCAAGCCGAGGGCCCCCTGCTGCTCATACCAGCAAGGGGCCCTCACCCTTTGTGTCCTCACTTTCCCTTGCCGGAGCCGACCGTGTCGAGCCGGGGCGCCGCGATGGGCACACTGTTCGCGTGGAGTTCATCCCTGTGGGTCGCGATGCCGTCCTCGTCGAGGTCGGCGGCCCGGACGGCGGCGTTGTCGCTGGCCCTCTGGGCGCGCGACGCCCGGGTCGAGGCCGAGGAGATCGTGCCGGCGGCCGGCACCGTGCTCTTCGACGGCCTCCGCGACGTCGGTGGACTCGAGGTCAGGCTTGCCTCCTGGACCTCGGACGTCGAGACGGTGTCCGGTCCGCTGGTGGAGATCCCGGTCGTCTACGACGGCGCCGACCTCGAGGACGTCGCCGAGAGGTGGGGGACCGATGCCGACGGGGTGGTCGCGCGGCACACCGAGCTGGAGTTCGTCTCGGCGTTCTGCGGGTTCTCACCCGGGTTCGCCTACCTCGCCGGGCTGCCCGACGACCTCGCGGTGCCCCGCCTCGACTCCCCGCGCTCGAAGGTCCCGGCGGGTGCCGTCGGCCTGGCCGGCACCTGGTGCGCCGCCTACCCGACCGCCTCGCCGGGTGGCTGGCGGCTGATCGGGCGCACCGACGCCTCCCTCTGGGACGCGGCCCGCGACCAGCCGGCGCTGCTGGCGCCGGGCACCCGCGTCCGGTTCCGGCCGGCATGAACACCAGCCTGCTGATCCAGGAGGCCGGCGGCCTGGTGACGGTTCAGGACCGTGGCCGGGTCGGCCTCGCGCACCTGGGGGTGCCGCGCGCCGGGGCGTTGGACGCGCCGGCCGCGGCGCTGGCCAACCGGCTCGTCGGCAACGGCGAGGACGCCGCCCTGCTGGAGGTCACGATGGGCGAGCTCGTGGTGCGGGCCACCGGACCGCTGTGGTTCGCCGTCACCGGTGCCCGCTGCGCCGTCTCGGTCGACGGCCGGGCGGCCGCCCACGCCGAAGCCGTGTGGGTTCCGCGCGACGGCGCGATCACGGTCGGACCGCCCGAGAGCGGCGTGCGCGCCTATGTAGCCGTGGCTGGCGGGATCGCGGTCGACCCGGTCCTCGGCTCCCGCTCGACCGACACGCTTGGCCTGGGTGGGCCCGCCCCGGGTCGTCGCCGGCACCGAGCTTCCGGTCGGCCCCTCCGCGGGCCGGCCGGCGTCGTACGACGCCCCGCGGGCGCCGCGTCCCGGGCCGCTGCGGGTCGACCCCGGACCGCGCCTGAACTGGTTCGGCGCCGATGCGCTCGACCTGCTGTGCGCCACGTCGTACACGGTGACGCCGGAGTCGAACCGGATCGGGTTGCGCCTGGACGGGCCGCCTCTCGAACGGGCGCGTGACGGTGAGCTGGCGAGCGAAGGGATGGTGCTGGGGGCGGTGCAGGTCCCGCCCGACGGCCGACCCGTCGTGTTCCTCGCCGACCACCCGACGACCGGGGGCTATCCGGTGCTGGCCGTGGTGCGGTCCGTGGACCTCTGGCGCTGCGCCCAGCTCCGACCCGGCGACCGGATCGGCTTCAGCACCTCCTGAGTCAGTCGTCATGCGATGCTGAGCCATGCGTGGCTGGGTCGCGGCGCTCGTCCTGGGGCTCACCCTGGCGGGGTGTAGTTCTGACCAGCCACGACCACCGGGCCAGCCGACGGAAGCCGCCGGTTCGCTGGCGCTCGATCAACCGCGGGCCGCGCACCGGGCGACGCTCCTGGCCGACGGTCGTGTGCTGATCACCGGTGGCTGCACCGAACCGGGGTGCGGTGGCTTCGACGAGGGGCGCCGCTCCGAGCTCTTCGACGGAGGGCGCCTGGTGTCCGGACCGACCATGACGACCGCCCGCGCCAGCGGCACCGCGACACTCCTGGCTGACGGCCGGGTCCTGCTCGTCGGCGGGTACCCCGGCGAGGGCGAGCCGCCCACGGCTGCGGCCGAGGTCTTCGACCCGACGGTCGGGTCGTTCAGCCCCGTGGGCGCACTGCAGCAGGCCCGGGCCGATCACACAGCGACCCTGCTCCCCGACGGTCAGGTGCTCATCGCGGGTGGATTCGACGTGCACGGTCGAGCCTTGCGGGACAGCGAGTTGTTCGACCCGGCGACCGACGAGTTCGCACCCGGCCCCGAGATGTCGGCACCGCGTGCCGCGCACGTATCGGTCGCCCTGGGCGACCTGGTCGTGCTCGTCGGCGGGACGACCGATACCGCAGCGCTGGGCACCACAGACGTGCTCCGAGCCGGGCGCTGGCAGCCAGGACCGAAGCTGCTGACGCCACGCGTGAAGATGGGCGCTGCGGCGCTCGGCGACGCACAGGTGTTCGTCGTCGGCGGATCCACCGACACCGAGGGCCGGTCTCGCCTGGCCAGCAGCGAACTGCTGAACCTGCGCACCGGCCAGGTCGCTGCCGGCCCGTCCCTGAGCGTCGGCGAGTACAAGCTCGACGGCGCCGTCGCTGCGCTACCCGACGGCCGGATCGTGGTGCCCTCGGGCGGGATGCTCGAGGTGTTCGACCCACGGTCCGACAACTTCAGCACGCTGGACGTGACGACGTACGACGCCCGGTCGTTCCGGACGGTGACACCGATCGGCGACGACCAGGTGCTCGTCGCCGGCGGTTACGACGACGCCATTGCACCGACGGATGCAGCGATGCTGGTCACGATCCCGCCCGCCTGACGAACTCCGCGGACGCCTCGACCAGCTCGAAGCCCATCAGCACGTTGATGGACACCATGAAGTCGTTGGTCTCGCCGTTCTGCGTGACGATCCGTCGCTTGCCGGGGAACTGCGTCTGCAGCGCGCGCAGGTTGGCCGCCTTGACGGCCAGGCCCAGGCGGTGGCCGCGGTGCTCGCGGTGCACGAACGTGCCCCACTGCCAGACGTCGGGGTCGTCGTCGTCCACCGGCACCGAAAGCGTGGACTGGGCCGCCACGGTGCCGTCGGGTGCGATCGCCAGCGTCTCGAGGACGGTGCGACCCATGGCCTTGACGGCGACCTGCCGCTCGGCGAACCGCTCCGGCGTCATGACCTCCTCCTCGAAGTCGACCTCGCCGGTCGGCGCGTCCACGGCCAGCTGCCCGAAGAGCACGCACAGCGGCGGGATCAGCTCGGCCGGGATGTCGTCGCGGTACGTCTCGATCTTGTAGCCGTCATGGCGCTCGGCCGCCTGGTCGACCCAGCCCTGGATCGTGGTGTCGTCGATGGGGAGCGTCTGGTACCGCACCAGCTCGACGTTGGCGTGGATGAAGCCGAGGGACTTGAGGAACTGTGAGTACGGATGCGTCTCCACCTCGGCGATCGGGACCTTGGCCTCCGCCATCAGCTCGGTGCGACCGTCCTCGTCCGCGATGGCGGCGAGATGCTCGAGCATCGCTCGGCCGTAGCCGCGCCGACGATGATCGGGATCGACCCGCACCTGGACCCAGCCCTTGTCGGTGTTGTCGAGCAGGTACAGCTCCAGCACGCCGAACGCAACCATCTCGCCGTCGACATACCCGACCCGGACCTCCCGGCGCTCCCCGCTGTCGTGCGAACGGAGGTAGCCGAAGAAGCTCTCCTGGGTCCAGTGCGGCGCGTCCTCCCGGCCGAGCTCCTCGGCGCGGCACAGGACCCCGAACGCAGCCAGCATCTCGGCGTCGTCGGTCAGGTCGAGGGGGCGGATGTCCACGAGGAAGCACGCTAAGGCCCGGGTGCCTCCTCGGGCGACTCAATTTCGGGCAGCCAGGGCCGCAGTGCCGGGTCGTCGGCGGGGTACGAGCGGACCGGTCCGGGCTCGGTCTCGGCGGTCTCGAACCTGACCGTGACGACGCCCCGCCCGGATCCCCACACCCAGCCGCGGCCCATCTCGTCGTGCTCGACGTCCATGCCCGGCGACCACGTCGTACGCCGCTCGGTCGGCGCCTCGACCTCCGGCAGGTCCAGGTCCTCCTCGGGCTCGGTCTCGCCGAACAGCTCGTCCTGGATCCAGTCGGCGAGCCCCGAGACGCCGACGCCGAGCAGGCGCACGCCACCGGAGGTGTCCAGGTCGGCGAGCAGCTCGCGGGCCAGCTTGGCCACGGTGGTGGCGCTGTCGGTGGGGGAGCTCAGCGTCGTGGATCGGTTCAGCGTCGTGAAGTCGTGCAGCCGCACCTTGATCGTCACCGTGCGACCGGACATGCCGTGCTTGCGCAGCCGACCGGCGACGTCGGCGGCCTGTCGGGTGAGCAGCCCCTCCATCAGCTTGCGATCGGTCAGGTCGGTCTCGTAGGTGCCTTCGACGCTGACCGACTTGGTCTCTCGCTCGGCGACCACCGGACGGTCGTCCTGGGCGCGGGACAGCTCGTAGAGCCCGGTCCCGTGCGCCTTGCCGACCAGTCGCACGAGCTCGTCCATGCTCACCGACTCGAGCTCCGCGACCGTGTGGATGCCGGCCTTGCGCAGTCGCTCGGCGGTCGCGGGTCCGACGCCGGGGATGACGGTCACGTGCATCGGCCGGAGCAGCTCGACCTCGGTGCCGGGCGAGACCACGACGAGCCCGTCGGGCTTGTCGAGGTCGCTGGCCACCTTGGCGATGAACTTCGAGGTGCCGATGCCGACTGACGCCGTCAGCCCGCCGGTGACCTCGACGATCCGCTCGCGCAGCTCCTCGGCGAAGGCGGTGACGTCGGGAACGCCGAGAGCAGGCAGCTCGGCCCGCTCCAGGTCGATGAACGCCTCGTCGAGCGAGAGCGGCTCGACCAGCGGCGACACCGACCGCAGCAGCTCCATCACCCGGCGGCTGGCCTCGCGGTAGGCGTGGAACCGTCCGGAGAGGAACGCCGCGTGCGGGCAGCGCGAGCGGGCCTCGCGGGTCGACATGGCCGAGCGCACGCCGTACTTGCGGGCTTCGTAGGACGCCGTCGACACCACGCCCCGCCCACCGACGCCGCCCACGACCACCGGCTTGCCGCGCAGCGACGGCTTGTCGCGCTGCTCGACGGCGGCGAAGAAGGCGTCGAGATCCAGGTGGAGGATCGAGGCCTGCTGTCGCACGTTGCGCAACCTACCCGCGGCCATCCACAGCCGCCGGAACTCGAGGTTAGGACCCTGCGGGCACCCGGGCAGGGACTCCGCCATGACCGAGACTCCGCCGACCTCCCTGGTCGCCCGCTCGCCCGAGGACCTGCTCGCGATGGTGCCGATCGTGATCGGCTTCGCGCCGTCTGACTCGGTGGTGATGCTCACCTTCGGGGCCGAGCACACGTTCCACGCGCGGGTAGACCTCCCGCCGGGCGCCGACGACGTCGACGAGATGGTGGAGGCGCTGCTGGAGCCCGCCCGGCGCAACGGCGTACGACGCGTGGTCTTCGTGCTCTACGCAGAGCACGAGTCGCCGGCGCGACGAGCGTGGAGCGGGCTGCGCCGCGGCTGCCGGGAGGCGGGCATCGACGTGCTCGAGGCACTGCGGACGGACGGGCGACGGTGGTACCCGCTGCTGGGCGGCGACCGCCGGATCCGGGAGCTCGGCGTGCGCTACGACATCTCGGCGCACCCGTTCGCGGCCCAGGCGGTGGTCGACGGCCGGGTCACCCATGCGTCTCGTGACGAGCTGGCCGCTCTGCTCGACACCGACCCGTCCCGGGCGGCCGCGGTGGCCGAGCTCGTCGACGACGTGCCCGCGCCCGCCGAGCTGCGTGCCGAGGGCTCCTGGGTGGACGGACTGGTCCGTCGGCACATCGCAGAGGGCACGCTGCCGGACGATCCGGACCTGGCCCGGCTGCTCCGGGCGCTGACGGTGAAGACGCTCCGGGACGCGGCTTGGTCGTCGCTCACCCGCGCGGACGCGCAGCGGCACGTCGACCTGTGGCTCGACGTGCTGCGGCGAACTCCGCAGCTATTCGTCCCGCCCGTGGCGACCCTGTTGGGCTTCGCGGCCTGGCAGTCCGGCCAGGGCGCGCTGGCGTGGTGCGCGGTGGACCGGTGCGCCGAGGTCGATCCGGACGTACACCCTGATGACCTACCTCGCGTCCGCGTTGACGCACGCCCTGCCGCCGAGCGTCTGGGAGCCCGACTTCCGCTGGGACGCCGGGCTGACCGCCTGAGGCCGCATGGGCCGCGGGGTGGCTGGGCACCAGCGGGCACCATGGTGCGCACGGTAGGTGTCGAGGAAGAGCTGCTGCTCATCGATCCGGAGACCCGGGAGATCGGCTCCCGGTCACCACAGGTGCTCAAGGAGTTCCGCGAGCACGGCGCGGGTCGCGAGCCCACGGTCGCCGACGACGACCTGGACCGCGAGCTGTTCCGGCACCAGGTGGAGATCCGTACCGAACCGGAGACGGAGCTGGACGAGACCCGTCGCCAGATCCTGGCGTCCCGTCGCTACGCCGGTGAGTCCGCCAAGGCCGCAGGACTGACGATCGCGGCCAGCGGCATCGCTCCCGGCAGTGGGTTGCCGCTGGAGGTCTCTGATGACGAGCGGTACCGGCGGATGGCGGCGACCTTCGGCCGGATCGCCTCCTACGGCGGCACCTGCGGCATGCACGTGCACGTGGCCGTTGGTTCCGACGAGGAGGGAGTGGCCGTGATCGACCGGATCGGACGGTGGCTGCCGGTCCTGGTCGCGATCGCGGCGAACTCGCCGTTCTACGCCGGTGAGGACACCGGCTACGCGTCGTGGCGCAGCGAGAGCTGGAGCCGGTGGCCGAGCGCCGGCGTCACCGAGCAGTTCGGCTCGCTGCAGGGTTATCGAGATGCCTGCCGGTTCCTGATGACGTCCGGTGCCGCCCTCGACGACGGCATGCTCTACCTCGCTGCCCGGCTGTCCCCGAACAACCCGACCGTCGAGGTGCGCGTGTGTGACGTCTGCACCGAGCCGGAGGACGCGATCCTGGTGGCAGCGCTGACCCGAGGGCTGGTGGAGACCGCCGCACGGCAGGCGGAGGCCGGACGAGAGCCGGACCGGTGGCGCGCGGAGGCGCTGCGTGCTTGCCACTGGCGGGCGGCTCGCTACGGCCTGTCCGACACCCTGGTGCACCCGGTACGCCGGGAGCTGGCCCCAGCGCGCGAGGTGATGGAGGCGTTGGCTGAGCACGTCCACGAGGCGCTCGTCGGAGCGGGCGACGCGGACCTCGTTGAGGAGGGCTTCGGCCGGGTGACGGCCCGCACCGGAGCGAGCCTCCAGCGGGCGGCGTACGAGAGCACGGGCGAGATCTCCGGCGTGGTCGACGATCTCATCGAGCGGACCCGCGCCTCCTGGGACTCCTGACGAGCGGCCAGTTCCGTCCTAGTGTCAGTCCATGGGCGAAGAGGTCGAGGTCCAGGAGTTCACCCGCGCCGACCGCACCCGACACCGGGAGAAGGTGCGCCGCTGCCTCGACGTGTTCGCGCGGATGCTGCGGGAGGCGGCCTTCGACACCGACGATCCGATGACCGGCATGGAGGTCGAGCTCAACCTCGTCGACGAGAAGGGTGACCCCGCGCTCAAGAACGCCGAGGTGCTCGAGGCGATCGCCGACCCGGACTTCCAGAACGAGCTCGGCCAGTTCAACATCGAGATCAACGTGCCGCCGGCGAAGCTGCGCGAGGACGGGCTCGGGACCTTCGAGCGGAGCCTGCGACGCAGCCTCAACGACGCCGAGGACAAGTCGTCGGACGTCGGTGCTCACCTGGTGATGATCGGGATCCTGCCGACGCTGGCGGACGGCCACATGGACGTGGAGCACCTCAGCGGCAACCCGCGCTACCGGCTGCTCAGCGAGCAGATCCTGAACGCGCGCGGCGAGGACATCTCGATCGACATCGCCGGCAAGGAGCGGCTCCGGACGACCGCCGACTCGATCGTGCCGGAGGCGGCGTGCACGAGCACGCAGCTGCACGTGCAGACGTCGCCGGACCAGTTCGCGGCGTACTGGAACGCCTCGCAGGCCATCGCGGCGGTGCAGCTGGCGGTGTGCGCCAACTCGCCGTACCTGCTGGGCAAGGAACTGTGGCGGGAGACCCGGATTCCCCTGTTCGAGCAGGCGACCGACACCCGCAGCGAGGAGCTGAAGGCGCAGGGCGTGCGACCGCGAGTCTGGTTCGGCGAGCGGTGGATCACGTCGGTCTTCGACCTGTTCGAGGAGAACGTGCGCTACTTCCCGGCCCTGCTGCCGGTCTCGGACGACGAGGACCCGTTGCAGGTGCTCGAGGCCGGCGGTACGCCGAATCTCTCGGAGCTCCGTCTGCACAACGGCACGATCTACCGGTGGAACCGGCCGGTCTACGACATCAGCGGCGGGGTGCCGCACCTACGGGTCGAGAACCGGCTGCTCGCCGCGGGGCCGACGGTCGCCGACACGATGGCGAACGCCGCGTTCTACTTCGGTCTGGTGCGGGCGCTGGCCGAGAGTGAGCGGCCGCTGTGGTCGCAGATGTCGTTCAGCGCCGCCGAGGAGAACTTCCACGTGGCCGCCCAGCAGGGCATCGACGCGCAGATCTACTGGCCGGGTGTAGGTCAGGTATCCGCAACCGAGCTCGTCCTGCGCCGGCTGCTGCCCGCCGCCCGGCAGGGCCTGGAGTCGTGGGGGGCCGGAGGCGAGACCGCGGACCGGCTGCTCGGCATCATCGAGGAGCGCTGCCTCAAAGGGACCAACGGCGCTGAGTGGTTCGTCGAGCGGATGGCGCTGCGTGAGGACCAGGAGCGGTACGACGCGTTGCGGGCGACCCTGCTCGAGTACCTCGACCGGATGCACAGCAACGAGCCCGTGCACAGCTGGGACTAGGACTGGTTCAGAGCTGGCGAGCCCAGAACGCGAGCTGCGCCTCGATCACTTCGCTGGTCACCTCGCCGGTGAACGGAGCGAAGTGGGCACCGGCGAAGTCGTGGAGCTCGCCCTGAGGTGCGCGGACGGCGGTGCGTTCGACGGCTGCGGCGTTCACGGTGATGTCGTCGGCGCAGCGGCCCACCCAGAGAGGCACCCGGATCCGGTCGGCCCGGCGCACCGGGCGGAACAGCGGAAGGCTGAGCAGCACCCCCGGTGAGATCTCGTTGCGCCAGGACGAATCGGGAGGGACCGACGCGGCGAAACCCGCGGCCTCACCCGGGAAGTTCATCGCACCCAGCTCTCCGGGCTCCGCGGTCGCCGGCACCGTGACATGCCTACCCAGCCGGTCGCGCGCGGCGTACGGCAGCAGCCGTAGGACGTCGCGCAGCGGGGCCGTGGTGGTGCGCCGCAGTCCGTCGGCGAACGGGCAGAGCAACATCGCCGCGTGGACGTCGAGCCCGCCACGCCCCAGCAGGTCGGCGAGGATGCCGCCCCCGAATGAGTAGCCCCAGGCGCCCACGCGGGTGGAGTCCACGTCGGCTCGCCCGCGCACGTGGT
Organism: uncultured Actinomycetota bacterium; assembly: GCA_963798055.1. Lineage (GTDB taxonomy): Bacteria > Actinomycetota > Actinomycetes > Propionibacteriales > Nocardioidaceae > Nocardioides. Next base: position 108,394 of record CAWCRX010000022.1, on the reverse strand, counting down.
GCGACCACCGCCTGCCAGTCCTGTCGCTGCGCCGCGATCCGAAATCGCTGGCGCGGCTGGCCGCCGGAGTCCCCGAGGTAGCGGGGGTCGTAGACGAGCGCGTGCGATGCCCGGCGGCCGCGAACGCCTCGGCGTACGGCGCGATGCCGTCGCTGCGGGTCATGCTGAAGCCGTGCGCCATCACCACGCACGGGGCGCGCTCCGCAGCGGTGGCGGCGGGGTAGAACCAGGCGGCGAGCACATCGTCCCCCGAGCGGATCTCGACGTCCTGACGGGTGGGGGACGCGGGCACCTGCGCATCATGACAGGGCCTTCCGGTGGCGCGGCGGGCGTTGCCAGGACCGACCGACGCCGGAGACCGGATCCACCCAGGCCTGCCGGCACACGACGAAGAAGCGCAAGCCGACATCGAGCTCCCCTGACGCCGTACGGGTGGCGGCCAGCCAGTCCAGGTCGGCGTCTTCGAGACGGAGCGGTCCGGGCCGGGTCAGCCAGACCAGCGGCAGGCCGGGGGAGCGGCTCAGGCTGCGGACCAGTGCCTCGACGACGTCCACGCGCAGGGCGTGGTCGAGGGATTCGTCGCCGGGCTCGAAGGTCCGGGTCGACCCTCCGGGCACCCCGACGTGCAGCGCCGGCGGGAAGCGCCGCCGGCGTTCGACCGCCAGGTCGAGCACGGCACGCCGGAGCAGCCGCTGGAGCGGCCTGGGGACGGGCTCGAGGACGGCCACGCTCATGCCGCGACCCTGCCGCACCGCTCGCGCCATCGCCGTGATCATCCACAGGCGGTAACGTCGCGACCATGGCGACGGTGGTAGTCGGGTACGTGCCCAAGCCCGAGGGAGAGGCCGCGCTCGACGCGGCGATCGACGAGGCGCGGCGCCGCGGCGCCACCCTGGTCGTGGTCAACGCGAGACGCGATGCTGCTGCTCCGGAGCCGGATCTGACCGCCGTACGCGGTCGGCTCACCGAGTCGGGGCTCGCGTTCGACCTGCGCGAGGTGGTGCAGGGCCTGGACGCCTCGGAGGACCTGATCGCGGTCGCCGAGGACACCGGCGCGGAGCTCATCGTGATCGGCCTGCGTCGTCGTACCCCCGTCGGCAAGCTGATCCTCGGCTCCAACGCCCAGCGGGTGCTGCTCGACGCCCCCTGCCCGGTGCTTGCGGTGAAGGCCGCGTGACGTGTCCGGGCCGCGCACCTATCCCGCACGGCGTCACCTGCTGGGTAGACACCTCCCAGCCGGACATCGATGCGGCCGTCGACTTCTACGGCGGCCTGTTCGGCTGGACGTTCGACGACGCGGCGCCGTTCGGGCGCTCCGGTCCGATACGTCGTCGCATCGCTCGACGGCCGCGACGTCGCCGCTCTCACGGGTCCGACCAACGGCACGGCCGAATGGAACACCTACGTCGCGGTCGATGACGTCGACGCGACCGTCGCCACCCTGTCGGGGTTGGGCGGGACCGTCGCCGTGGAGCCCTCCGATGCGGGACCCGAAGGCGCGGCCGGACGCTCGGCCACCGTGCTCGATCCCGAGGGCGCCCCGATCGGGCTCTGGCAGCCGCGGCAGCGACTCGGCGTCCAGGCCGCCAACGAGCCCGGGGCCTGGAACTTCAGCGACCTGCACACCGGCGACCCCACGGCCGCCAGCGACTTCTACTCGGCGGCGTTCGGCTGGCGGGTCGTCGACCAGGGCTGGGGGACCGCGATCCAGGTGCCGGGGTACGGCGACCACCTCGAGGCCACCGTCGACCCGCACATCCGCACCCGCCAGGCGAGCGCGCCCGAGGGCTTCGAGGACGTGATCGGCGGCATCGCACCGCTCACCGAGCTGGAGCATCCGCACTGGCACGTCACGTTCACGGTCGAGAGACCGGGATGACTCGATGGCGGCGCTCGAGCGGCTCGGTGGCGTCGTTGTGTCCACCGCCGAGGACGACTGGACCCGGTCCGCGCTCGTCCGGGATCCCGCCGGCGCGGAGTTCACGCTGAGCCAGTTCGCCCCGAAGGAGTGGTGAGGCAGGATGAAGGCATGGCTCTCGCGATCACCGGCGTCCCCGAAGCGGATGCCCTTCTGACCGACAACCCGTTCGCGCTGCTCGCCGGGATGATGCTGGACCAGCAGTACCCCATGGAGCATGCGTTCCGCGGGCCGGCCAAGGTCCTGGAGCGGTTCGGCAGCTTCACCCCGGCCGACGTCGCCGCGGCGGATCCAGAGAAGTTCGCCGCCCTCTGCACCACGCCGCCCGCCGTCCACCGGTTCCCCGGATCGATGGCCGCGCGGCTCCAGGAGCTGGCCCGTCTGATCGAGGAGAACTACGACGGCCACGCCGAGCGGACTCTGGACCGAGGCCGCCGACGGCGCCGACCTCAACAAACGACTGCTGGCGCTGCCGGGCTTCGGCGCCCAGAAGGCCCGGATCTTCGTGGCCCTGCTCGCCAAGCAGCTCGGCGTGCAGCCCGCCGGGTGGGAGAAGGTCGCTGGCGACTACGCCGAGGACGGCTACCGGTCCGTGGCCGACGTCGTCGACCCGGAGTCGTTGCAGAAGGTCCGGGACTTCAAGAAGGCGAAGAAGGCCGCCGCCAAGCTACAGGGGGTCTGACCTGCAGCGCAGCCCATTTCAGACCTCGGCAGTCCGCAGAGAGTCCGCACGGGGGCTCAGTGCGGCGTCCATGACATCGCGGGTGCGGTCGTCGTCGCCGGGCCATAGGTGCGCGTAGGTCTGCAAGGTGATGACCGCGGACGCGTGGCCGAGTCGTTCCTGAACTTGCTCGACGTGCGCGCCGCCAGCGATGAGCGCCGAGGCATAGAAGTGCCTCAGGTCGTGGCTGGTGATGTCGTTGCCGGTTTGTCGCGCGGCAGCCTCCATGAGAGTGCGCCAGCGGCGGTACAGGAGGGGTTCTCCGGCCTCGTTGACGAACAGTGGACCATCGGACGGGCAAGCCGCTAGATGGGCCCGGCGATGGTCCGGGGGGCGCATTGACGGTCAGGTGGTCGGTTGTCTCTCCATCGACCGCGCCAGCTCGTCGGCGTCGGTCAAAGTGAGATTCAGCAGGTGGTCGTGCTTGTGGTCGATGCCGGGGCCATGCCGGAGATGCATCTCGATCTGTCTAAGAAAGCTGCTTCTCAGCGGAGCGCCCGAAGCGGCGTCGTTCGTCACGACGTGGTGCTCCGGCGCGGCGGCCGGTCGCAATCGGGTCTACCGTGAGTCGTCGGGGCCGAACGCGCCCTTCTCGGGCGACTGGAACGAGGAGCACGCCCATGGTGATCATCCGCCGCCCTGCCATGCCCAAGTTGACGCTCGGCCGAGTGATCGGTGGGGCCGTTGTGCTCGCTCTGGCCACCACGGGCACCGCCTATGCCGCCAATGAGTGGACCGGAGCCAATATCGTCAACGAGAGCCTCACCTCCGCTGATATCAAGAACAACAACCTCGGCTCAGCCGACATCCTCGACGGGTCCCTCAGGGCCGTGGACGTCGCCCCTGATGCCCTGACCGGCGCGGTGGTCAAGGAGTCCACCTTGGGCAAGGTGCCCGACGCGGACAGTCTCGACGGCCTGGATTCGGCGGACTTCAGCCGGGTCTTCGCCATGGACACGAAGAGCACCACCCTGACCCTCGCTGCCCCTGAAACCTTTGGGCTCGCGCCTGGGTTCACGCCGCCGCTGTCCGGGCGGTGCACGGTCACCGGCATGGTGCAAGTCTCCTTTGCCGCGCCGACTCCGGACCGTGGCCCGTACTTCCGCCTCGCGGTCAAGCGAGGGGACAACCCACCGACTGACGATGGCCTTTGGGGGCACTACATCAACGGCATTCCGTCGAACGGGCTGTCGGCATCAATGTCGCGCACGAGCACGTTCGACGTGGTCGCCGGCGAATCAGTCCGGTTCGGGGTCCGCCTCGCCTTGTCACCGGCTTCGTACGTCGGGGACACGGTGGACGTGCACCTGAGCTACCTGTGCACCACGCTCGGAACGGGGGCCGCACCGGCCCCCGCCGCCTCCAGGAAGGAGCTCGCGGCAGCCGCGGCGCAGGACGCGGGCAAGGTGACACCGGCACCCTGAGCCGTACCAGCGAGCGACCTCAGTCCAACGCAAACCTCGAGGTCTACACGTGAGTGTTGCTGACCCGACGCTGCCCTGATCGCGCCCTTCCTTCCGACCTCTCCCAGTCCGCAGAGAGCCGCGACAGTCGCGACAGTCTCGGCGTTCAACGGTCGGATGGCGTTCCGCACCAGGCGGGGGAGTCACAAACGCTCAACGGTTACCACCGCGCGGGCGCACAAGAAGGCGAAGAATGCCGCCGCCAAGGCGAAGGCGTAGCTCAGCGCCGCCTGCGCGCTGCCACGCGCTCGACGTACACCGCGTGCGCGTACTGCTCCGCCGCCTTGTTCCGGCGGTAGTGGGTCAGCCGGTAGGCGTCCATGGGCAGCCCGGCCGAGACCCATTCGGCGATGTTGCGGGCGGCCGCGTTGGCCGAGTTCTGCGCGACCTCGAGCGATTCCTCGGCGCGCGTCACCCACATGGATCCGTACGGCGCGAAGCCGTACGGCCCCGCCGGATCGTGATGGGTCATCGCTCCTCCCAGTTCGGTCGACGACCTTCCCTCACAACTGCAACGAGCCGAGGTCGCTCCCGGGTCACGGGAGAGGCGGCCCGGATGCCGGACTCTCCTTGCCCGCGTGGCAGAATGACCGCGCGGCTCTTGACATCACCGGGCTTTGCCGCGCCCCAAATGCCAGTTTGACGAGAGGTGTTCGTGGCTTCGAACGCGCGAAAGATCCCCGCTGAGGTGCTTCAGCACCCCGCCGTGGTCGATCTGATTGAGAAGGCAAGTCCGAGTGGAACCGTCACCCCTGACGACGTACGTCGGGTCAGTGACGAGGCCGCCGTCGAGCCTCGTCACCTCAAGGCCCTGCTGGCACACCTGAGCTCCGAGGGCATCTCGGTGGCGATGCCGGTGACGGCGCGTGCGTCCGCCGCGACCGCGTCGAAGAAGAAGGCGGCCACGGCCAAGACGGCGAAGAAGGCCCCGGCCAAGAGCGCGCCCGCGAAGAAGGCGGCGAGCAAGGCTCCGGCGAAGAAGGCGGCGCCCGCCAAGAAGGCGGCTCCGGCCAAGAAGGCCTCCGCCAAGGAGGCCCCGGCGAAGAAGGCCACCACGGCCAAGAAGGCGGCCCCGGCCGAAGGCGGCCCCGGCCGCGAAGAAGGCGCCCGGCGCGAAGAAGGCCGCCGGCGAAGAAGGCCCCGGCGAAGAAGGCGGCCGAGGCCGCCCCTGCGGCCGCGAGCCCGAGGTCGTGCTGGGTCCCGACGGCAAGAAGATCCTCCCCGACCTCCCCGACGAGCAGTTCGAGCAGGACGTCAAGGCCGACCCGACGATCGAGGAGGACGAGAAGAAGGCCTCGTTCGTCGTCTCGGCCGCGGACGAGACCGACGAGCCCGAGCAGCAGGTGATGGTCGCCGGCGCGACCGCCGACCCGGTCAAGGACTACCTCAAGCAGATCGGCAAGGTGCCGCTGCTCAACGCCGAGATGGAGGTCGAGCTCGCCAAGCGGATCGAGGCCGGCCTGTTCTCGGAGGAGAAGCTCGGCAAGGGCGGCAAGATCTCCGCGAAGATGCTCGAGGAGCTCGAGTGGATCGCCGAGGACGGCCGCCGCGCCAAGAACCACCTGCTCGAGGCCAACCTGCGCCTCGTGGTCTCGCTGGCCAAGCGCTACACCGGCCGCGGCATGCTGTTCCTGGACCTGATCCAGGAGGGCAACCTGGGCCTGATCCGCGCCGTCGAGAAGTTCGACTACACCAAGGGCTACAAGTTCTCGACGTACGCCACCTGGTGGATCCGGCAGGCGATCACCCGGGCCATGGCCGACCAGGCCCGCACCATCCGGATCCCGGTCCACATGGTCGAGGTCATCAACAAGCTGGCCCGCGTGCAGCGCCAGATGCTGCAGGACCTGGGTCGCGAGCCGACGCCGGAGGAGCTCGCCAAGGAGCTCGACATGACCCCCGAGAAGGTCATCGAGGTCCAGAAGTACGGCCGTGAGCCGATCTCGCTGCACACCCCGCTGGGCGAGGACGGCGACTCCGAGTTCGGCGACCTGATCGAGGACTCCGAGGCCATCGTCCCGGCCGACGCCGTGAGCTTCACGCTGCTGCAGGAGCAGCTGCACGCCGTGCTCGACACGCTCTCCGAGCGCGAGGCCGGCGTGGTCAGCATGCGGTTCGGCCTCACCGACGGCCAGCCGAAGACCCTCGACGAGATCGGCAAGGTCTACGGCGTCACCCGCGAGCGGATCCGGCAGATCGAGTCGAAGACGATGTCGAAGCTGCGGCACCCGTCGCGCTCGCAGGTCCTGCGCGACTACCTCGACTGAGCATCTCCCTCGGAGCTGAGAACGAGGCCGACGATGTGGAGCTACTTCGGTCCCTGGACATGACGCGCCTCGATCACTACTTGGTGAAACTCTGGCCATAGATCGAGGAGGGCGACACCGGCAGGCGGGCCATGGCCTCGCGCATCCGGTCGAGGACGTACGACACTGAGGTGTCTGTGCGCATGACCTCCTCCAGGGCAGCCTCCGCGTCGCCTGCCAGAGCTCGCGCGACGTCGATCGCTCCGCGTTCGGCCTCGGTCACCACCAACAATCCGAGCGCCCAGGCGCTGATGGTGGCGCGTCCGTGCGCACGCTGGACGGTCGCCCGGGCTGGGCCGCGGCTTCGTCGAGTCGTCCCGCGTCGAGCATGACCTCGCCGAGGTTGCTCATGAGGACAAGCTGATTGGCCCATTTGTCGTTCGTGTCGCCCAGCGCCTCGCGGTAGTAGCGCTCGGCCTGCGCCAGGTCGCCCAACAGGTGGTACGTCACCCCGACCTCGGTCAGCGCCGCCTCGCGGTCCCAGTCGTTATCGACTACGGCAACCAGGTCCAACTGAACGGGAAGCGCCTCTTCGAGGTGGCCGTAGCGTGCCAGCACCGAGGTCGCCACGCCCGCCGCATAGAACGAGCAATCTGGTCCTCGGTCTCGTACCTGCGCGCCGCGGTCAGCAGGTCGCGAGCCTGCTCGGCTGACACCGAGCTGGCATAGCCTAGGCCGGAGGTGAGTCTGATGGCAGCGGCATGCAGCAGGACTTCGTCGCTCGACGTCGGGCCCGGCCCGGTCAGTACCGTTTCTGCCATGGCTTGCGCGTGCTGGCTCGGTGTATGGGCGTGTACCCAGGCCGTGACGGCCACCATCAAGCGGCCGCAGCCGGCGCACGGTCGGCGAGCGCCCAGGCGAGCCCCGCTTCGAGGGCGCGCACCTGCGGCTCAGTGATCTCCTCGCGCTCGCGGTGCGCTTTGTTCGCACGGTCGACGGCCCAGGCGAACAGCCCCTTCATCGCGGCGTCGTACGTCTCTGGCAGACCCGCCAGCTCACTCTTCACCACGTCCCGAATGGTGACGAGCATGCGATAGTCGTCGCCGTCCAGGTCGAGGAGCGAACGACGGGCGAGTTCTCCTGCGGCCCCCTGCGGAAGACCGCCGACGGCCTCCATCACTTGCCGCGCCATCTCTCCTGTGAACCTGCCGGGAAACACGGACAGCACGAGCAAAGCGCTGCGGTGCGCGGCGTCCAGGAGGTCCAGGCTCCAGCCAACGAGCGAGTCGAGGTTGCGCTGGCGCTGGGCTCCGCCTCGTCGCCGTAGCTGTAGACCACCGCGCTCCAGTTCGGGGAGGAGCTCGCGGGGCGGCATCGATGCCGCCCGCGGGGCGGCCAGCTCGACGGCGAGAGGAAGGCCGTCGAGGAGCCGGCAAATTTGGGCGACCACAGGCAAGTCGTCTTGCGACACGGTGCCGCCTGCGGTCTGAGCCCGCGAGAGGAAAAGCTCCTCCGCGGCGGCGAGGGCCCCGCCGCCTTTCCCATGGGTCGGCTCCGACACTCCGAGAGGTGAGAGGCGCTGGATGCGCTCCCCCTGAACGTCGAGGGCTTCACGGCTCGTCGCGACGACTGAGAGCACTGGGTACATCCGCAAGAGTTCTGCGGTCGCGTCGGCCACGGCGTCGGCCAGGTGTTCGCAGTTGTCGAGAATTAGCAAGGGCTTGCCGCGTCGAGCCAGCTCCGCTGCCACCGACTCGGAGGTCGGTAAACCCGACAAGCCGAGAGTGAGCGCTACTGCAGCGATGACCTGGTCCGCGTTCGTCACTGGTGCGAGCTCAACCATCCAGATGCCGTCGGCTCGGTCGGAGGCGTTCCGTACGGCGTACTCGCTGACCAACCGGGTCTTGCCCACGCCCCCCGGCCCCACCACTGTCACCAGCCCTGGAGTGTCGAGTAGGCGGCCGAGCTCATCGAGCTCGACCTCCCTTCCCACGAAGCTGGAGTGAGCGACGGCGACATTCGTCCTCCGGGCCGGGGTCGCCCGCGGTGCCGCGCCGTCGCCGGCGACCCGCCACAGCTGCATCGGCTCGCGAACGTCCTTCAGCTCGAAGACGCCCACGTCGACCGGCCGAAGCTCCACCAGGTTGGGGGCGTCGATCTCTTCGACGACGCTGCCGGAGACCAGCACCTGCCCTGCGCCCGCTGCCGAGGAGACTCGAGCGGCGACGTGCACGGCCAAGGCAAGGTAGTCGCCGTCGATGGGTTCGGCCGGCCCAGTGTGGGCGCCCGCGCGGATCCGCAGCCACAACCCGTCGGTCGGCTCCCGGTCGACACGCGCCTGCATCTCACGCAGCGCACGGACGGCACCGGCCGCCTCGGGGAAGGCGAGGAATGCGCCGTCGCCCTCGGTCTTGACGACCACGCCGCCATGCGCCGCAGCCACCTCTTCGATCTGGGCGTGCAGCATCGGCATCGCGTCGGCGTACGCCTGGCCATGCTCGGTGAAAGCGAGAGTGCTGCCGACGACGTCGGTGAACGCGAACGTCACCTGGCCCGACGGGAGCACCTGCACCATGTCGAAAGTGTCGCGCAAGTTAGGTCGCGGGGTGTCGGTCGAGTGGAGGTAGTGCCGATGGCCTCACTAGTCACATCAGTCCTCCTGTGCCACACCGATAGACATACGTCCCGGACGTCGCAGCCCGGCCTGGCACTCTCCGGTGCGAACCTGAGTGCGTCGATCTTCGTCGCCACCACCGCAGCTACCGCAGCACCACGCCGCCGCTGATGCCCGGCGACTGCCTGATCTTCGTGACCGACGGCATGCTCGAGCGCAACGCCATGTGCGCCGATCTGCCCGGCACCATGCGGGAGACCCGCGAGATGTATCCGCGCGCCTCCCCAAGACGTCGAGCGGCAAGAAGCAGCGCACCGCGACCCGCGATATCTGGTCGGCGGCGCGCAGCAACGCGTAGTCGTCGTCGATCGACGAGAACCGTCGAGGTCCTTGTCCGGAGCAGGTGTGAGAGCGCAACCTTTGGGTGACCCGGTGCGTCTGACAGGTGACACACCAAGACGACCTCAGGAGAAACCCATGAAGAAGCTCTCCCGGGCCGCCAGGATCCTCGCGGCGGCCGGACTGACGCTCGGACTGCTCGGCCTTGCTGCGCCCGCGCACGCGGAGAAGTACTCGATCGACGACCCCGCCGACGCGAGCGGCTCCCTCAACGACATCTACGGGCTCACCTACAACCATGGCGAGGAGAACGTCAGGTTCGTGATCCGGGTCGCCGACCTGCGCCGGGTCTCGAAGCGCCGGAGCCACGCTCTACCTGGACACCAAGCCCAACAACAAGGGGCCCGAGTACGCGCTCGGGACCGGGCTGTCGTCCGGCACCGACTACGCGCTGTTCCGGGTCGAGGGCTGGAGGGACCACGGCAGCGGCAACCCGAAGAACTGCGACTACCAGCTCCGCCTGCGCTACAAGCTCGACAAGGTCGTGGGCACGATCTCGAGGGCTTGCCTGAAGAACCCGGCGACGGTCGCCGCCGCGGTCAAGATGGGCGACTTCCATTCGACGCGTCGCACCCGATCCGCGACTGGGCGCCCGCGAAGAAGCAGTTCGGGCTCGCGGTCGCCGCGGGGTGAGGCTCGTCGCCGTCGGCGACAGCATCGTCCACGCGGAGGACTCGTGGGCCGCCTGGCTCGGCCGCGCGATGGGTGCCGACGTGCGCCGCATCTCGGCCAACGGCGCCCGGACGGACGACGTGCTCGAGCAGCTGTCGTCGCTGGCGGGTGAGCGGTACGCCGTGGCCTGCCTGAGCATCGGCACCAACGACGTGCTGTTCGACTGGGACGCCGAGGCGTACGCCGTGCGGCTGAGCCGGATCGTCGCCGCGCTCGGCGAGGCCGCCGACCGGGTAGTGGCGGCCACGGTCAGCCTCGCGCTGGCCGGATTCCCCGGCGGCGGAGCGGCATCCGGCGCCGCGCCGAGGAGGCCAACGCGGCGATCGCAGCCAGCGGCGCGACGGTCATCGCGGGGGATGACCTGCACGGGCCGCGGCTGCTGCAGGCGGACCGCATCCACCCCACCCGAGGAGGGCCAGCTGCTGCTGGCCGACCGGGCGGCGGCGGCCCTCGGCGTCGTACCGCTCCCGTCGACGCTGGCTCAGCCGTCGGCTGGCGCCGACCGGTGGACCTACCACCGGGTCGCGGCCGGCCAGGCGCCGCGGCATGCCGTCAAGCGGGCGCTACGACGTCCGATGTACCGCGACCCACGCGGGGACCAGGGATCATCCTCCGGCGACTAGGCCGACGGCCACCGCGCACAGCACGAGCCCGATGCCCTGGGCCCGGTGCACGCTCTCCCGGAGCACGATGAAGGCCAGCACCACCGTGAACGCTGGATACAGCGACGTGATCACCGCCGCGATGGTCAGGAAACCGCTCTGCGTGGCCAGCAGGAACAACCCGGTCGCGAGCGCCCCGAGAACGCCGGAGATCGCGCCGGCGTACGCCGCCGGCTCGCGCGGGACCCAGGGCATCCGCAGGGAGCTGGCCACCACGGCGATCACGGCCATCGCGACCAGCTGGTTGGCCGCGAGCGGCAGGAATCCGGACTCCTCCGGGATCTGGGCGAGCGCCGCGAAGAGCGTGCCGAAGCCCAGGCCGGCCAGGACGCCGTCGACCAGTCCGGAGCGAGCGGGCTCGGTGTCGGGCAGGGATGGCTCGGAGGCGACCAGCCAGATGGCCGGAAGCGCGACGACCATGCCGGCCCACACGATCACGCCGGGTCGCTCACCGGTCGCCAACCCCACCACGACCGGGACCAGCGCCGCCCCGACGCCCGAGACGGGTGCCACCACGCCCATCCGGCCCGAGGACAGGCCGCGGTAGAGGAACGCCGTACCGAATCCGTTGCCGACGCCGGCGAGCACGCTCCAGGCGTAGTCGGCCCGCTGCGGGTCGCCGCCGTCGATCAGGCTGAACACGCCGATCGCCAGGGCACCGGCCGTCGCGCCTACGAAGGCGATCGTCCAGGCGCTGACGCGCTTGGCGAACACACCACCGATGAAGTCCGAGAGCCCGTAGGCCGCTGCGGCCAAGCAGGGAGAGCACGATCGCCACGAGCGGCAGCCTCTCAAGTTCGAGTCAGGAAGCGCGACTGAGAAAAGCGCGACGGCCCCGGACCTGGTCCGGGGCCGTCGACAGCGTCTGTCGTAGGTCAGAGCTCGTCGTCTGGCGCGATGGCGGGAGTCTCCGCCAGCTTGTGGGTCTCGTCCTGCAGGTTCACCGCGATCTCCTTGAGCGCCTCACCGTGCTCACGGGCGTGGTGAGCGCAGAAAAGCAGCTCACCACCGGTCTGCAGCTCCACGCGGAGATAGGCCTGCGCACCGCAACGGTCGCAGCGGTCCTCAGCAGTCAAGGTGCTGGGGGCAACGGCTGTTGTCACTTTCGGCCTCATTTCTCATCAGTCTCTGTGCCAGTCACAACGTAGCGAGGGGCTACAAGATTCCCGTCGGTACGTGGCGGATGACACGTCGATCCAATCACGCTTTGTCTTACCCGGAGTTGGGTTTTCCATGCGGTGAGCCCGAGTTGTGATGTTGACCTCCGCCGACAGGAAGATCGTGCTGTCCGGTCCCTTGTTCACTTGTGCCGCGTCGATGAGACGTTCGGGGGTCAAGACTCTGACGCGGTCGTTTTCTCATCGTTACTCCGCAACAACGCGCGAGCCTGCAACAGGTGTCGGCGTGTCGCCGACTAGATTGGGAGGTCCAGACATTCCCGACGGAGGCCGACGATCGACAACACGTACAACGCCGCCCATCTGCTGGTCCTCGAGGGCCTCGAGGCGGTGCGCAAGCGCCCTGGCATGTACATCGGCTCGACCGACACCAGGGGCCTCATGCACTGCCTCTGGGAGATCATCGACAACGGTGTGGACGAGGCGCTCGCGGCGGCGGCGACCCGGATCGAGGTCACCCTCCATCCCGACGACTCCGCTGAGGTCTACGACGACGGGCGCGGCATCCCGGTCGACAAGGAGCCCCGCACCGGGCTCCCCGGCGTAGAGGTGATCTTCACCAAGCTGCACGCCGGCGGGAAGTTCGGCGGTGGCTCGTACGTCGCCACCGGAGGCCTGCACGGCGTCGGCGCCTCGGTCGTGAACGCGCTGTCGTCGCGGCTCGACGTCGACGTCGACCGCTCGCCGTCCCAGCAGGGGATGTCCTTCCAGCGCGGCGTGCCCGGCGTGTTCGCGGGCGACGGCCCCGGCACGAAGTTCAAGGAGAAGTCGGGCCTCACCCGCAAGGGCAAGCGGGTCGCCAAGGGCAAGACCGGCACCCGGATTCAGGTTCTGGCCGGATCGGCAGATCTTCACCAAGGACGCCCGGTTCGTCTACGAGGACCTGATCACCCGCGCCCGCCAGACGTCGTTCATCGTTCCCGGCCTCGAGCTGGTGATCCGTGACCTGCGCGGCCCGGACCCGGTCGAGGAGAAGTTCCGCCACGACGGCGGGATCGCCGAGTTCACCGAGTTCCTGGCCGCCGACGAGCCGGTCACCGGCGTGATCCGGCTGCAGGGCAAGGACACGTTCACCGAGACGGTGCCGGTGCTCGACGAGAAGGGGCACATGACCCCGCAGGAGGTCGAGCGCGAGCTGCACGTCGACATCGCGGCTCGTTGGGGCACGGGCTACGACACCGAGCTGCGGTCGTTCGTCAACGTGATCGCCACGCCCAAGGGCGGGACCCACGTGTCCGGGTTCGAGACGGCGCTCACCAAGACGTTCAACGACGCGATGCGGGCCACCAAGGCGCTGCGCGTCAACGACGACGACGTGGTCAAGGACGACATCCTCGAGGGCCTCACCGCAGTGGTTGCGGTGCGCCTCGCCGAGCCGCAGTTCGAGGGGCAGACCAAGGAGATCCTCGGCACGCCGGCCGCGCGCAGCGTCGTACGCAAGGTGGTCTCGGCGGAGCTGAAGAAGTTCCTGACCTCGACCAAGCGCGCCGAGAAGGCGCAGGCCAAGCTCCTCATGGAGAAGGTCGTCGGGGCCTCCAAGACCCGGATCGCGGCCCGGCAGCACAAGGAGACCCAGCGCCGCAAGAACGCCCTGGAGTCCTCGTCGCTGCCGTCCAAGCTGGCCGACTGCCGGGCCAACGACAACGAGCGCACCGAGCTGTTCATCGTCGAGGGCGACTCGGCGCTGGGCACCGCCAAGCTGGCGCGCAACTCGGAGTTCCAGGCGTTGCTGCCGATCCGCGGCAAGATCCTCAACGTCCAGAAGGCCTCGGTCGGCGACATGCTCAAGAACGCCGAGTGCGCCTCGATCATCCAGGTCGTCGGGGCCGGCTCCGGCCGGACGTTCGACCTCGACGCGACCCGCTACGGCCGGATCATCTTCATGGCCGACGCCGACTCCGACGGCGCCCACATCCGCTGCCTGCTGGCCACCCTGTTCTTCAAGTACATGCCCGACCTGGTCACGCAGGGCCGGGTCTACTCCGCGGTGCCGCCGCTGCACCGGATCGAGATCTCGAACCCCAAGAAGGGCCAGGACAAGTACGTCTACACGTACTCCGACGACGAGCTGCAGCGGAAGCTGGCGGAGCTGAAGAAGAAGAACGTCCGCTGGAAGGACCCGGTGCAGCGTTACAAGGGCCTCGGCGAGATGGACGCCGACCAGTTGGCCGAGACCACCATGGACCCGCGGCACCGGACCCTGCGCAAGCTGACCGTCGACGACGCCGACGCGGCGGCCCAGGTCTTCGAGCTGCTCATGGGCGCCGACGTCGCGCCGCGCAAGGAGTTCATCGTGCAGGGCGCCTACGAGGTGGACGTCGAGGCGCTGGACGCCTGAGCGTCCGGAGCTCGTGAGGATGACGAGCTGCTGGGTGGCCCGGGTCATCGCGACATAGCGGTCGACGACGCCCTCGATGCCGTCGCCGTACCTCTCCGGATCGATCGAGGACGACCAGGTCGAACTCGAGCCCCTTGGCCAGCTCCGGGGTCAGCGACTGGACTCGGGGCCTCGCCTCGAACTCGGGATCGCCGATGACGCAGGCGACGCCCTCTCCTTCGTCGTGTGCGGACAGCCAGGTGTCGAGGATCTGGTCCAGCTCCGATGTGGATCCGTGTACGACGGGGACGCCGCTCTCGCGGATGGACGTCGGGACGTTCGCGTCAGGGATCGCGGCCCGGATGACCGGCTCGGCCTCCGCCATCACCTCGGCCGGCGTCCGGTAGTTCACGTTCAGCGAGGCCAGGTTGACCTGGTCGAGCCCGATCCGCTTGAGCCGCTCCTGCCACGACTCCGTGAAGCCGTGCCGGGCCTGAGCCCGGTCCCCGACGATCGTGAGGCTTCGGGAGGGGCACCGGAGCAGCAGCATCTGCCACTCCGCGTCGGTCAGTTCCTGGGCCTCGTCCACAACGACGTGCGCGAACGGCCCGGCGAGCAGGTCCGGGTCGGCTTCGGGCAGGGCGCCCTCGTCGACCAGTGCATCGCGGATCCCGTCCTGGCGCAGCTGGGCCATCATCCCCTCCTCGTCGTCGAGCTGGAGGATCTCGTCGACGACCCGGTCCATCTGGGCCCGTTCGGCGGCGACCGCGGCATCGCGGCGGCGCTTGCGCCGCGATGCCTCGGGATCGCCGAGGCGCTGCCGGGCCGCGTCGAGGAGCGGTAGGTCGGAGACGGTCCACGCCTGCGGGTCCGAGCGCTGCAGCTTCTTGACGTCATCGGGTTCGAGCCAGGGCGCGCACATCCGCAGGTACGCCGGTACGTCCCAGAGGTCGCCGACGAGATCGGTCGGCTCGAGCAGCGGCCAGGCCCTGGTCAGCGCGTTGGTCAGCTCCGCGTTCTGGCGCAGCGCTCGGCGGAGCTGGTCCTTCGGGACCTCCTCGTCGTCGACCTTGTCGACCAGGATGGTGAGCAGCTCGTCCCAGACCTGGTCGCGCGCCTCGTTGTGCGGCGTACCGGGATCCGGTGACTCGAACGCCTCCGCCCAGTCGGCGGTGCTGACCCAGAAGTCGGCCCACGGTGTCTCGACCTGCATCCCCTCGCTGGGCGGCTCCTCGTAGAGCCGGACCGCGGGCTCGATGGCCTTCACCATGTCTGCGGACGACTTCAGGAGGGCCACGTCCGGATCGGCCTCGGTCCCGACGTCCGCACCCTCGGGGACGAGGTCGCGCAGGGTGCAGGTCTGCACGCCCTCCTCACCGAGGCTGGGGAGTACGTCGGACACGTAGGCCAGGTAGGGCTGGTGCGGGCCGACGAACAGCACGCCCGCCGCGCTGGTGGCCGAGGCGCGGGTCGGAGTAGAGCAGGTACGCCGTCCGGTGCAGGGCGACGACGGTCTTGCCGGTGCCCGGGCCGCCGTCCACCACCAGCGGGCCGCGGGATCCCGCGCGGACGATCGCGTCCTGGTCGGCCTGGATGGTGCCGAGAACGTCCCGCATCCGCTCCGAACGGCTGCCGCCGAGGCTGGCGATGAACGCCGACTGGTCGTCGAGGGCGGCATGCCCCTCGAGCCCGTCAGGGGTGAACACCTCGTCCCAGTAGTCGCTGATCCGGCCGAGGGTCCAGCGGTACCGGCGCCGGCTCGCGAGCCCCATCGGGTTCCCGTGGGTCGCCCCGAAGAACGGTTCGGCGGCGGGAGAACGCCAGTCGACGAGCAGCCGGCGGCCGCCGCGGTCAGTGAGGCCGAGGCGCCCGATGTAGACCGGATCGGAGCCGTCATCGGGCACGACGCGGCCCAGGCAGAGGTCGAGGCTGAACCGGCGCAGGGTGCGCAGGCGCGCGGTCAGCCGATGGATCTCCAGATCCCGGTCCATCGCCTCCTGGCCGATACCACCAGGCGCCTGGCGCTCGGCATCGAGCCGGTCCGACAGGTCGCGCGATCGACTGCTCGAGGCTCTCCGCGATGGCGGCGAAGTGCTCCTCGTCGCGGTCGATCAGCGCCGGGTCGGCCTTGGCGGCGAGACGCTCGGGCAGGGCGAAGGCGCTGGTGGTGGGACGACTCAAAGCGTGGCTCCCTGTTCGTAGACCGTGGCTTCGGTCCGCGATTGTGCGGGACGACGGGGGTCTTGCGGCAAGCCCCCGGAGGCGCTATAAGTTGAAAGTGGAAAGGGAGCAGCCGCTCCCTTTGTTCGTTTTTGGTCCTAGAACTTCTGGTCCAGCAAGCCGGTGTCGACGTAGTACATGAAGCCGCCGACCGCGACGGTGTCGGGGATCAGCGGGTGCGACCGCACCTTCTGCACGTCTTCCTGCAGGCTGGCGATCTGGTCAGTGACGACGTGGAAGGGCTGCCAGGAGGCGTCCTGTCCGGCCGAGCGGCCGACCCTGACTCCGCAGATCGTTCTCCGTGTAGCTCGCCATCGCGCACTTCGTGTGCGGGACGATCAGGATGCGCTGGACCTCCAGCAGGTGCACCCCGAGCACCAGCGCCTCGAGCGCCTCCGGGGTGACCCGTCCCCCGGGATTGCGGAAGATCTTCGCGTCGCCCGGCCTCAGTCCGACCATCGCCAACGGGTCGATCCGGGAGTCCATGCAGGTCACGATCGCAACCCCGGCATGCGCGATGCCGTCGAAGTCACCCAGGGCGAAGTCGTCGGCGAACTCCTTGTTCGCGGCGAGCAGGTCCTCGAAGTCGGCCACGGCCCGAAACTAGCGGAACCTCAGCCGGCCGAGCGCAACAGGTCCGCCGTCGAGACGCCCCGGGTGGCCACGCCGCGGAAGAGGAATACGGCGAGAGCCGCGGCGATCGCCGCACAGACCGCCGCTCCGGCGAAGACCGCGTGCTCCTGCGGGATGCCCTGGGCCGCGAGCAGGTCGCTGAACTCCTTGCACCGGGTGCGTCCGTCGCAGACCTCGCGCGCAGGTGGGAGCGGGTTCTCCTCCTGGCCCGCGTAGAAGCGGCGCAGCCCGATCGCGGTCAGCGCGGAGATGCCGACGAGCATGCCCACCATCCGGCCCACGACGACGAACGCGCTGGCCAGTCCGTGTACGTCGTCGGCGGTGCTGGCCAGGATCGCCGCGTTGATCGGCGGGAGGGCCAGGCCGAAGCCGAACCCGCACAGCACCAGCGGGATGTTCGCGTCGAAGTGGTGCAGCGTCTCCATCTCCCAGGTGGTCATCCACAGGAAGGCGCCGGCCGACAGTCGTCATCCCGGCGGCCGTGACGAGACCCGCGCCGAACCGGCGCGTCAGATAGCCGCCGACCACCGCGCCGACGGGCAGCGCGACCAGGAACCGGACCAGCACCAGCGCGGCGTCCAGCTGGGAGTCGCGGTAGATCGTGGTCCGGGCGAACAGCGGGATGTCGACGACCGCGGCGATCAGGGCCGCGCCGACGAAGAAGCTGACCAGCACCGAGCCCCAGGCCGGCCTGGCCCGCAGCGTGCCTCGCGGCACCAGCGGCCGCTCCGCGCTCCGCAGGTGGACGACGAACGCGATGCCGCTGACGACGGATGCGGCGAGGTACCACCAGCCCTGGTCCGCGAACAGCTCCACGGCCGGGTCGGCGGTGGCGAACGCCAGGATCACCCCGCCGAGCGCGACGGCGAGGTAGACGGCGCCGAGCAGGTCTGCCTCCCGGATGCTCCGCCACCAGCTCGGCAGGTCGACCAGCGGGCGGCGGGCGGTGCAGCAGCGGACCACGAACAGCAGGCCGGCGGCCATCGCCACCGCGCCGATCGGGGTCAGCCAGCGGCCGTCGCCCGCGAACGGGATGAACAGCTGGCCCCAGGTCAGGTCGCGGAGCAGCTGGGACGGGCGGACGAAGACCAGCGCTCCGGTGGCGAGGGTGATCAGCAGCAGGAGGGCGCCCACGAGGTCCGGAAGCCTGCCGATTGGTCCCCAGCCGCGCATTTCCGGGGGCTCTTCTTGCGGTTGGTGACCAAACTGCAAGCTGGCGATGGCTGCGGCGAGTACCAAGCCGACCGCGAGGTTGATCAGGAAGATCGCCCGCCAGTCGGCGACCGCGAGCACCAGCGCGCCGAACAGCGGGCCCATCACGCTGCCCGCCTCCTGGACGGCGGACACGATGCCGAGGGGTACGGCGCGGCGCTGGGCCGGGTAGAGATCGGCGACCAGGGCGAGCGTCGCCGGCACCAGGCCGCCACCGCCGAGGCCCTGCAGGAAGCGGCCGGACACCATCGACGGCATGTCGTAGGCGAGTGCGGTGACCAGCGAGCCGAGCGCGAAGATCACCAGCGCGGCGACCAGCACCGGCACTCGACCACGCAGGTCGGCGATCCGGCCGATCAGCGGCAGCATGGCGACGTACCCGAGCAGGAAGCCGGAGACGATCGGCGCCGCGCGCTGCAGCTCCTCCGAGGAGTAGCCGACGGCCCCGAGCATGTCGGGGAACGCGAGGACGACGACGTAGGTGTCCGCCGCGGCGAACGCGACAGCGACGGCGGCAGCGGTCAGCAGCCCCCGCGTCGCGATGCCCGTCACGGCGCGGAGATATCCTTCTCCGTGCCGTAGTCGTCGATCCCCACGGTGTAGGTCATCTCGTCGGAGTCCGGGTAGAAGACGCCGGTCAGCCGGGCTTCGCGCAGCTCTCCGTTCTCCGCGACCGTGTAGGTGACGTCGAAGTCGCCCTCGGCGCTCGGGATGATGTTCTCCACGACCGACCCGGCGACGGTGCCGGAGTACTCGGTGAAGATCTCGCTGTTGTCGTCGCCGCCGCGCACCGTCTCGCCCTCCTCGAGGTCGTCGGTCTCGGTGAGGATCGAGGAGAAGCCGTTCTCGGGGTCCATCAGCTGCGCGGGGTCGGGGGCGCCGTACTCCGCCGGGTCGATCTCCTGGGTGATCGGGACGCCCGGGATGGAGGCGAAGACCTTGCCGTCGACCGCCACCAGCGGGTCGACGTTGAACGGCGAACCGCTGAGGCTCACCGTCGCCACCCCCTCGAAGGCCGGAGCGTGGGTGGCGACGCCCTCGGCGCTGACCAGGCCGTCGACGCCGTCCGGCAGGTCGTCGGTCGTGAGCGACAGGCTGACCCCGCTGGTCTCGTCGAACGTGGTCCGGGCCAGCGCGAGGACCTCCTGGGCGCTGACGTCGCCGTCGTCGTCGGTGTCGGCCGACGTGTTGCTGGTGACCCCGCCGTCGTCGTCACTGCAGGCGGTCAGTCCGGCGAACGCGAGCACGCCGACCGCGACGCCGGTGGCCAGGCGCTGGGGAAGAAGCATGCGGTCAGCCTTCCACACCGCTGGCTGACCCCAGGCGGTCCGCCAGGGGACCGGCGCAGGCGACGATCGGCTGGCTGCCGGGTACGCCGGAGCCGTCGCGCTTGCCGTTGGCTTCCGGGAGGTCGACGGGCGAGCCGCTGGCGGCAGACGCCCGCGCGGGTGCGGTGCCGGCCCACGCGAAGACGAGAGTGTCCTCGCCCTTGAGGAACCGGTGGCACCGGACGCCGCCGGTGGCGCGGCCCTTGGCGGGGTACTCGGAGAACGGCGTCACCTTCACCGCGCCCGGCTCGGTGCCGGGCAACGCGGTCGACGCTCCGGAGACGGTGACCACGACAGAGGCGTCCGGCTCCAGGGCACCGAACGAGACCACGTGCTGGCCGGCGGCCAGCTTGACCCCGGCGATGCCTCCGCCGGACCGGCCCTGGGGCCGGACGCCGCCGGCGCCGAAGTGCAGGAGCTGCGCGTCGGAGGTGATGAAGCACAGGGTCTCGTCGCCGGTGACCAGCTCGATCGCGCCGACGACCTCGTCGTCGTCCTTGAGCGCGATCACGTCCCACTCGTCCCGGGCCAGCACCTCGGGGTTGACCCGTTTCACCACGCCGTGCCGGGTGCCGAGCGCCAGGCCCGGTCCGGAGGTCGCGAGGGAGCACAGGGCGAGGGCACGCTCGTTGGAGTCGAGCGAGAGCATCTCGCTGAGCGGCAGCCCGCCCTGCAGGTTGGGGTCGTTGGCCGACGGGGGGATCGCCGGCAGGTCGAGGACGCCGAGCCGCAGCACCCGCCCCGCCGAGGTGATCACCCCGATCTCGCCCCGAGCCGTGGTCGCCACCGCGGACACGACGACGTCATGGTTGGTCCGGCTCCCGCCCGCCCCGACCTGGTCCGCGCCTGCGGTGCGGGCGAGCAGCCCGCTGGCCGACATCAGCGCGTAGCAGGGGTCGTCGGCTACCTCGAGCGGGGTGGTCGCGGCGGTGACGGCCGCGGTGCCGGCCGACTCCAGCAGCACCGTGCGGCGCGGAGTGCCGAAGGTCTTGGCGACGTCGCCGAGCTCGTCGGCGACCACCTTCCGGAGCAGCTTGTCGTCGCCGAGGATCGCGTCGAGCGCCTCGATCTCGCGCTCCAGCTCGCCCTTCTGCTTGTCCAGCTCGATCTTGGAGAACTTCGTCAGCCGCCGCAGCTGCATGTCGAGGATGTAGTTGGCCTGGATCTCGGTGAGGTCGAAGACCGACATCAAGCGGCCCCGCGCCTCCTCCGAGTCCTCGCTGGTCCGGATCAGCTGGATCACCTCGTCGATGTCCAGGATCGCGATCAGCAGGCCCTCGACCAGGTGCAGCCGGTCGGCGGCCTTGGTGCGCCGGAACGTCGACCGACGGCGTACGACGTCGAACCGGTGGTCCAGGAAGACCGTCAGCATCTCCTTGAGCCCGAGCGTGCGGGGCTGGCCGTCGACGAGGGCGACGTTGTTGATCCCGAAGGAGTCCTCCATCGGCGTCAGCCGGTAGAGCTGCTCGAGCAGCGCCTCGGGGACGAAGCCGTTCTTGACCTCGATCACCAACCGCAGGCCCTTCTCGAGGTCGGTGAGGTCCTTGATGTCGCTGATGCCCTGCAGCTTCTTGCCCTGCACCAGGGTCTTGATCCGCTCGATGACCTTCTCGGGCCCGACGCCGTAGGGCAGCTCGGTGACCACGATGCCCTTGCGTCGGCCGATCGTCTCGATCCGTGCGGCGGCCCGCATCCGGAACGTCCCCCGGCCGGACTCGTAGGCGTCGCGGACGCCCTCCAGGCCGACGATCTTGCCGCCCGTGGGCAGGTCCGGGCCGGGGATGAACCGCATCAGGTCGTCGATGGTGGCGCTCGGGTGGGTGATCAGGTGCTTGAGCGCCT
The DNA here is from genome assembly GCA_963798055.1 of uncultured Actinomycetota bacterium. Lineage (GTDB taxonomy): Bacteria > Actinomycetota > Actinomycetes > Propionibacteriales > Nocardioidaceae > Nocardioides. Next base: position 86,969 of record CAWCRX010000022.1, on the reverse strand, counting down.
GCACCACCTCGACCAGGTTGTGCGGCGCCATGTTGGTGGCCATGCCGACCGCGATGCCGGAGGCGCCGTTGACCACCAGGTGGGGGATCGCGGCCGGGAGCACCGACGGCTCGAGCTCGCGGCCGTCGTAGTTGGGCCGGAAGTCGACGGTGTCCTCGTCGATGTTGTCGGTCATCGCCAGCGCCGCCGGCGCCATCCGGCACTCGGTGTAGCGCATGGCCGCCGGTCCGGCGTCCGGCGAGCCGAAGTTCCCGTGGCCGTCGATCAGCGGCAGCCGCAGTGACCACGGCTGGACCTGGCGGACCAGGGCGTCGTAGATCGCGGAGTCGCCGTGCGGGTGCAGCTTGCCCATCACCTCGCCGACGACCCGGGCGCTCTTGACGTGGCCACGGTCGGGGCGCAGCCCCATGTCGTTCATCGTGTAGAGGATCCGGCGCTGCACGGGCTTGAGTCCGTCGCGGGCGTCGGGCAGCGCCCGCGAGTAGATGACCGAGTACGCGTACTCGAGGTACGACGCGCGCATCTCGTCGCCGACATCGGTGTCGACGATGTGCTCCTCGAAGTCGTCGGGGACCGCTGTTTTCGTGCTACGCCTTGCCATGGCGCGCATTCTCCCTTTCGCCGCCCGACGGCCCGACGCAGGGCACGCCGCCGCCGGGGCACCGATGAGAAATGCAGAGGCTCGATGGTCTACAACCGTAAGGTTGAATAATCTCGGAACCCAAGGAGAATCTGATGAGCACGAGCAGGTAGTCATGCACAACGTGGTCTCGGTGGACGGCTACATCGCCGACGACAACGACGACGTCGGCCCGCTGTTCGACTGGTACTTCAACGGTGACCAGCCGCTGACCTCACAGGAGATGGCCGACCCGGAGCCGGGAGGGATGGCGATCTCGAAGGCGTCCTTCGACTACGTGCGGCCCATGTGGGACGGCATCGGCTCCATGGTGATCGGCCGGCACCTGTTCGACATCACCAACGGCTGGGAGGGAAAGCCGCCCGCCGGTGACCACGTCGTCGTGGTGACCCACCGGCCGAACCGGAGGGCTGGCACCCCGAGGCGTCGTACCACTTCGTCGACAACGTCGAGGCGGCTGTCGCCAAGGCCAAGGAGCTCGCCGGTGACGGCATCGTGGCCGTGGCGGCGGGCGACGTGGGTGGCCAGGCGCTGGCTGCCGGTCTCGTCGACGAGGTGGCCATGGACGTGGTGCCGGTGGTGTTCGGGTCGGGCAAGAAGTACTTCGGTCCGGTCGAGACCCAGCACCTGCTCGAGGACCCCGACGTGACCGTCCAGGGCGACCGGGTGCTGCACCTGCGCTACCGGGTCCGCCGCTGAGTCATCCCTGCAGCAGCACCCGGATCAGCGTCTCTACGACCTGTCCGTCCAGCTGCACGCGTGTCGATCGTGGTGCCCTCCGAGACGCGGGAGGCGTGCAGTGTGACGGCGAACTCATGCCCGGGTGCGACCGGGGTCGGAGGCCCTTCCACCCGGTACTTTGTGTTGCGCCGGAACAACCCCATGGCGGAAAGGTAGGGCATGACCGACGCTCCTGCCGCTCCACGCCACTGGGAGGCGGACGTCCTGCTGCGCGACGGGCGCTCCGCACACATCCGGCCGATCACGCCCGACGACGCCGAGCTGCTCGTCGAGTTCTACTCCCGGGTCTCGGACCGGTCGAAGTACTACCGCTTCTTCAGCCCGATGCCGGAGCTGTCCAAGCGGGACGTCCAGCGGTTCACCCAGGTCGACCACGAGTCCCGGGTCGCGCTCGTGCTGCTGCTGCAGGACCGGATGATCGCCGTGGGGCGGTACGACGTGGTCGAGCCCGGCGAGGCCGAGGTGGCGTTCCTCGTCGAGGACCAGCACCAGGGCCGCGGGATCGGGCAGCTGCTGTTGGAGCACCTCGCCCAGGCGGCGCGCGAGCGCGGCATCGAGCGGTTCACCGCCGAGGTGCTGCCGGACAACCAGCGGATGATCCAGACCTTCCGCGACGCCGGCTACCGGGTCGCCAGCGGCTACGAGGAGGGCGTGCTCACCCTCGAGTTCCCGATCGACGCCACCGACACCGCGATCGGGGTGATGCGCAGCCGCGAGCACCGCGCCGAGTCCGCCTCGATCGACCGGTTCTTCAACCCGAGGTCGGTCGCGATCATCGGGGCCAGCCGGCGCCAGGACACCATCGGCCAGGTGCTGGTGCGCAACCTGGTCACCGGCGACTTCACGGGCCGGGTCTACGTGGTCAACCCGAGCGCGACGGCGGTGTCCGGGATGCCGGCGTACAAGACCGTCGGCGAGATCCCGGACCAGGTCGACGTCGCGATCGTGGCCGTGCCGGCGGAGTCGGTGACCGACGTGGTGCTCGACTGCGCGGCCAACGGGGTGCACGGGCTGGTCGTCATCTCCTCGGGCTTCGCGGAGACCGGCGAGGAGGGACGCCAGCGTCAGCGGCACCTGGTCGGGCTGTCCCGTTCCTACGGACTGCGGCTGATCGGCCCCAACGCGCTGGGCATCATCAACACCGACCCGGCGGTCTCGATCAACGCGTCGCTGTCGACGCTGATGCCGGCCCGCGGACGAGCCGGGTTCTTCTGCCAGTCCGGCGCGCTCGGCACCGCGATCCTCGAGAAGGTGCAGCGCCGAGGGCTCGGCCTGTCCACGTTCGTCAGCGCCGGCAACCGCGCCGACGTGTCCGGCAACGACCTCCTCCAGTACTGGGAGGAGGACGACTCCACCGAGGTCGTGCTGCTCTACCTGGAGTCGATCGGCAACCCGCGCAAGTTCTCCCGGATCGCCCGTCGGGTCTCGCTGCGCAAGCCGATCATCGCGGTCCGCTCGGGCCGGACCACCCAGGGCGTGCCGATGGGCCACGCCGTACGCCGGATCGCGGCGCCGGGCGCCGCCGTGGACGCGATGTTCCGGCAGGCCGGCGTGATCCAGGTCGACACCCTGGACGAGATGTTCGACGTCGCCCAGCTGCTGGCGCACCAGCCGCTGCCCCGCGGCCGGAGGGTGGCCGTGGTGGGCAACTCCGACGCGCTCGGCCTGCTGGCCGCCGATGCCGCCGCGGCGGTGGGCCTGGTGGTGAACCGGTCGATCCCGCTCGGCGCCGACGCGAACGCGGAGGACTTCGAGGACGCGCTCGACGACGCCATCGACGACCCCGAGGTCGACTCCGTGATCGCTGTCTACATCCCGCCGCTCAACGTCTCCGGCGACGACGTCGCCAACGTGCTCGCGGCCGTGGGGGAGCAGTCCGACAAGCCGCTGGTCTCCTCGTTCCTGGGTGCCGAGGGCATCCCCGAGCTGCTCCGGGTGCCCGACGTGGCCGGCTCGACAGCGGGCCGCGGCTCGGTGCCGTCGTACCCCGCTGTCGAGGCCGCGGTGCGGGCGCTCGCGCGCGTCGTCGAGTACGCCGTGTGGTTGCGGACGCCCGACGGCCCGCCGCCCGACCCCGCGGCGGTCGACCTCGAGTCCGCGCGGCAGCTGGTCAACGAGGTGCTCGGCCACAACCCCGATGGCGCGGAGCTGCCGCGCTCCCAGGTGACCGCGCTGCTGGCGGCGTACGGCATCGATCTGTGGTCGGCCACCCCCGTTGCGACCCTGGAGGAGGCGACGGCCGCCGGCGAGGAGCTCGGCTGGGACGTCGTACTCAAGGCGACGGCCGAGTCTCTGCGGGAGCGGCCCGACCTGGCGCATGTCTGGCGCAACATCGACGGCGGCACCGAGATGAAGGCGGCCTGGGACTCGCTGACCGCGCGGGTGAAGGAGCCCGAGACGGCGGGGTTCGTGGTGCAGAAGAACGCCCCACCGGGGGTGCCGGTGGCGATCCGGAGCATCGAGGACCCGCTGTTCGGGCCCGTGGTGTCGTTCGGGATCTCCGGTCCGGTGATCGAGCTGCTCGCCGACAAGTCCTACCGGATCCCCCCACTGGGCGAGCACGACGCCGCGGCCATGGTGCGCGAGGTGAAGAGCTCGCCGATGCTGTTCGGCTACCGCGGTGCGGAGATCCCGGACGTCTCCCAGATCGAGCGGCTGATCAGCCGGGTCGCCCAGCTCCAGAACGACCTGCCGCAGGTGGCCGCACTCGAGCTCTCGCTGGTGCTCGCCGGGCCGGAGCAGGCCAGCGTGCTCTCCGCTGCCGCTCGCGTGGCGCCGGTCACCGACCCGCGCTCCGATCTGTTCGTGCGCCGGCTCACCCAGCCGCCGGGGGACACGCTGCCGGAGTAACTGGCTGGCGGTGAACGGCGCGAATCCCGGAGAATCGCCGCATGCCGAGCTCGAACCAGTGGGTCGCCTTCCTGGTGGCCTCCATCCTGTTCATCCAGGTGCCGGGGCCGAGCGTGCTGTTCATGCTCGGCCGGGCGCTCACGGTGGGCCGCCGCGACGCGCTGGTGTCGGTGGCCGGCAACGGGCTCGGGCTGGTCGTGCAGGCGATGCTGGTCGCGGTCGGGCTCGGGGCCGTGGTCGCAGCCAGCGCGACTGCGTACTCGGTCCTCAAGCTCGCCGGTGCGGCGTACGTCGTCTACCTCGGCATCCAGGCGATCCGGCACCGCGGCGACGCCCGCAGGGCCCTCCTGGAGGGTCGCGGAGCGCCGACCGAGGGCAGGCGAGCGCTGCTCACCGGGCTGGTGGTAGGGCTCACCAACCCGAAGACCATCGTGTTCTTCGTGGCATTCCTGCCGCAGTTCACCGACGAGACCGCGGCCGCCGGGCCGCAGATCGCGTTGCTCGGCCTGATCTTCGCGGTGATGGCGATCGCCTCGGACAGCATCTGGGCGATCCTGGCTGGCAAGGCTCGGGACTGGTTCGCCCGCGAGCCACGGCGGCTGGACCGGCTCGGCGTGGCCGGCGGAGTGATGATGATCGGGCTCGGCGGCACCATGGCGGCCACCGAGTAGCGACGTCATCGGCAGGTGACAGACTGCCTGCATGCGCAGCACCCGGCTCACCGACGAACGCGACCGCAGTCGCGACCTCCGGACGGCGATCGAACGCACGGGCTACTACCCCGACGTCGTGGCCGACGCGGTGGCCGGCGCGGTTGCGGGGGAGCAGGTGGTGTCGTTCTACGTGCATCACGAGCCGACGTTCGAGCGTGACGAGGTACGCCGCCACCAGAGCGTGGTCGTGCTGACCCCAAGCCGCCTGGTGCTCGCGCACACCGACGAGCACGCCGGCGACGACCTGCTGCCGGAGCCCTACACGTCGACCTCCACCGAGGCGGTCAGCCTGTCCGCGGTGAAGTCAGTGGTGGTCACCAGGATGACGACCAACCCGATCGAGGGACCGCAGCCGCCCGCGGAGGCGGTGCTCACCATCGGTTGGGGCGGGGTGAGTCGGCTCGACCTTGAGCCCGCCACGTGCAACGACCCGCAGTGCGAGGCCGACCACGGGTACACCGGCGTGCTGGCCTCCGACGACTTCTCCCTCCGGGTCTCCGCCGCCGCCGACGGCATGGACGCGGTGGACGGCCTGCTTTCCTTCGCCGCGTCGCTGTCCGCGCGCACCCACTAGCCGACGTCATGGCCGACTTCGTGGAGCCCGCCTACGGGCGACGCTCCCTGGGAGACGTGGTTCCCGCGGTCGCCGCGGCGCTCGGCGTGCCCGGGATGACGCCGCCGACGGATCTCGATCTGCCGGATGCGCCCGCTTACGTCGTCTTCCTCGTCGACGGGCTGGGTTCGCGGCTGCTCGAGCGCTACGCGCACGCGGCGCCGTACCTCTCCGCGATGGTGGGCCAGCCGGCCACGGCAGGCGTCCCGTCCACGACGGTGACCAGCCTGACGTCGTTCGGTACCGGCCTCACCCCCGGCGCACACGGGCTGGTCGGCTTCACGTCCCGGATCCCCGGCACTGACCGGCTGCTGAACGCGCTGTGGTGGGACAAGGAGGTCGACCCGCTCGAGTGGCAGCCCAACCCCACCGCCTTCTCGGGGCTGGCCGCGCTCGGCGTGCGGGTGAGCGTAGTGAACAAGCGCGAGTTCCGGGGCAGCGGACTGACGGTTGCCGCCCACCGCGGGGCGGAGTTCGTGGGCGCCGACAAGGTCGGAGAGCGGATCGCCGCGGCGGTGGCCGCGTCCGCCGAACGGCCGTCTCTCACCTACGTCTACGACGGGGATCTCGACTGGACCGGCCACAAGTACGGCGTCGCCTCCAGCCAGTGGCTGCAGCAGCTGGCGATGATCGACGCCGAGGCAGAGCAGCTGCGCGAGGCGCTGCCCGACGACCGACGGCTCGTGGTGGTGGCCGACCACGGGATGGTGGACTCCGCGATGGACCACCGGCTCGACGTCGACGAGCACCTCGAGCTGCGCGACGGGCTCGCGGTGTTCGGGGGAGAGGCGAGGTTCCGGCACCTGTACTGCCACACCGGCGCGGTCGCGGACGTGGCGGCCACCTGGACCGAGATGCTCGGCGACCGGGCCGACGTACTCACCCGCGAGGACGCCATCGCTCGTGGCTGGTTCGGAGCCGTGACGCCGTCGGTGCTTCCGCGGCTCGGTGACGTGGTGGTGGCATCGCGCGGCGACTACGCGATCATGTCGAGCGTCGACTTCCCCTACGAGAACACCCTCGTCGGGCTGCATGGCTCGCTCACACCCGACGAGATGCTGATACCGGTGATCGTGACCTAACCGAAGGGCAGCGGGTCCGCGGCCAGGCTGACCGCCTGGGCCCGGGCCGCCGTCATCCGACGGCGGTGGTGCTGTCGGCAGAGCACCTCGTAGGCCACCTCGGCCGGAGGTCCGCCCCGCTCCTCGACGTCACCCACCACAATGACCTCACCCTCGGTGACCATCACTCCGTCCTCGGTGCGCGCGTTGTGGGTGGCCCGCTGCCCGCACCAGCACAGCGCCTCCACCTGCAGGACTTCGGTCGTGTCCGCGAGCTCGACCAGTCGCGCGGACCCGGGGAACAGCTCGGTCCGGAAGTCCGTCAGGATCCCGAAGCAGAACACGTCGATCTGCAGCTCGTCGGCGATCTTGGCCAGTTGGTCGACCTGCCGTCTGGTGTAGAACTGCGCCTCGTCGCAGATCAGGTAGTCGATCCGCGCCCCGCCGGTCAGCGAGTCGACGACGTACCCCCAGAAGTCGAACTCCGGCGCCACCTCGATGGCGTCGTGGGTCAGCCCCAGCCGGGAGGACACCAGGGCCTCGCCTGCGCGGTCGTGGGAGGTGAAGATCCGACCGACCCGACCGCGGGCCGCGTGGTTGTGGTTGGTCTGGAGCGCCAACGTGCTCTTGCCCGAGTCCATGGTCCCGGTGAAGAAATGCAGGTCCGCCACGGGGCGACATCCTGTCACGACGAGGGCCGGACGAGACGCTTCTGCGTCCCGCCCGGCCCTCATCTAGTGTTGCGGTGACCTCAGGGAAGGTCGGATAGCGGCAAGGATCCCACCAAATCTCCGAGCAGCGTCTCGACCACCGGGTTGGTCGTGACCAGGTCGAGCACCTGCGACGCGGCCGTGTCGACCGATTCTTGCAGGGCCTCGAGCTGCGGACTCGGCGTCCCAATCAGGATCGATCAGCGAGTGCAGACCGACCGCCAGGGGGTTGTCGTAGATCGCAACGCCCGTCCCCACCATGAAGTCGAGGACCAGGCAGCCGCCCAGGACCGGAACCGGAGCCTCGCTGGCGGACCAGGTCGCGGTCCCCAGGAAGTCCATGGTCTTGGGTGCTCCGGTGCGGATGCCGCTGATGAACGGCGAGATCCACACGGGATAACCGTTCGGTTCGTCGGCGGCAGTGTCGACACCGATCACCGCCGTCGAGACCGTGGCGCCTGTGCCGCCTCCGGTGAACTTGCCCCGGATGCTGTACACCGGGCCGCCAACGATCGCGGCCAACGGGCCGACGCTCGGCACCTCGGGCAGCAGGTCGGTCTTGTTGACGGTGTACCCGTTCGGCTCGTTGCGGGTGTACCGCGTCGGGCCATCAGCGGAGCTTGCTGCGTTGGCGACACAGCTGGTGCCGCCGGTGCGCAAGGTGCCGTGGATGTTCAAGATCACGCCGGCCTGGACGGTGCCCGGCGTGTAGATCCGGATGCCCTTGCCATCAGGACCCGTCGGGTCGATCTGCAGCCCGTTGAGCAGGCTGAGCGACAGCTGGTTCTGGTCGTTGGCGACCACGACCTTGGTGCCGAGGATGGCCATCAAGTCCGTGCCCGACGCTCCGAGCTGGTCCGCCAGGCCCTGCAGCAGTGCGTGGTACGCAGCGTCGTTGTCCGTTCCGAGTGAGAACAGGACACGCTGGGTGCCGTTGAGTTGCGCCGTCGCGATGAAGGCCTTCGTCGCCAGGTCGAAGAACCCGATGATCCCATCGCGCGCACCCCTGTCCGGCTGGTTGATCACCATGATTCGAGGCACGCACCCGGTGTTCGGTTCGCACTCGACCGCACCGTTGGGCAGGCAGTTGGTGATCAGTTCTGCACAGGCCGTGGGGTCGCTGGGAAGCAGGAAGTGACCGCCGTAGGAGAAGAAGGTCTGGTTCTGCGGGCTGCCCTGGTAGATGGGCGACGACTGCGAGCCCAGCGAGTACTTGAACTCACGCGGGACTATGTTCGCGTGCACCTTGCCGTTGCCCAGCGCGTCCTTGAAATTGGCCTGCCAGGGGCGGTACTCGAAGGTCGACGTGGTGGTGACCGGTCCAGGGGTGAATGCGTTGCCGGCCGCGGTCGGAGTGCCGATGACGCAGGCGGCGGTGCCGGTCTTGACCATGTTGTACGTCTGGGTCGTGACCGTGTAAGTGCCGGCTGGCCGGCCGGAAAGATCAACCGTTGCCTTGACTCCGTGATAGGCGTCGCCATCGGTGACGTCCCCCTGGTAGGTGACGTTGGACGGCGCTGGCTGTGGGTTCGCGGGTTCCAACTTGAGGGGGGTGTTGTCCGACAGGTTCCGGATGGGACTCGTCGTGGCCGACACCACCGTGGGGTCCGCGCCGGGGCCGGTAACCGTGATCACGTCCTTGGGAGTCAGGGCGCCGAGGCAGGCGGTGTTGCCGAGAGCGAGAATCGGACCGAGCCCGGCGAGGAACGCGCCAAGTTGGACCTCGCCCGCCGTGCGTGCGGTGAAGAGGCTGGTGGCGCCCGCGTTGGCGCGTCGGTAGGAACGTGCGCCCTGGTCGGTGCCGACGATGACGCTGGCGTCACGAACGACGCGAGGATCGGAAGCGGTGGCACCGGGCTCGGAGGGTGTGAAGGTCGTGTCCGCGGTGGCGGACGAAGACCCGAGAACAGCCAGGAGAGAGGCGAGCAGGGTGACCACCGCTATGAGAGCGACCCGAGAGGGGGTCCGGCGCGCGTGGCGCCGCGTGATCGAAATGGACACTTTTGTTTACCCCATGTGTGTGTGAACAACCACCGGAGCACAGCGGGTCCTAGTTACCGGTCGCTGCGCACTTGTCGGATTGACAACGTCACAAACGCCCCATCAGCACCCCTAGTACCGGGCTGGAGAGGGACTAACTTTCGTCTAGTCACTAGGGACCCCTGATTACCCGAAATCTGGAGATCTGAGCGTCGATCGACCCCTGGGGTCGGCGGGCAGATGCGCGCCTCAACACCCCTGGGGGGATAGGACAGTTCCTTAGCGGTAGGGCGACATGATGGCGGCGTGACCACGCCGCTGATCTCCACCACCGAGCTCCGCGACCGCCTCGCAGAGGTGACGCTGCTCGACGTCCGCTACCGGATGGGTGGCGGTCCCTCCGGACCGGGGGAGTACGCCGCAGGGCACCTTCCCGGTGCGGTGTACGTCGACATGGACACCGAGCTCGCGGCAGCTCCTGGAATCGGTGGTCGGCACCCGCTGCCGCCGACGGAGATCTTCCAGGCCGCGATGCGGCGTGCCGGGGTCCGCGGCGACATCCCGGTCGTCGTGTACGACGACTGGCAGTCGCTGGCGGCAGGACGGTGCTGGTGGCTGCTCCGGTTTCACGGGCATCCGGACGTCCGGATCCTCGACGGCGGCCTGGCCGCGTGGCTGGCCGACGGCGGCGCACTGGAGGACGGGACGACCGTGGCGGCAGCCGGAGACTTCACCGCCGAGCCCGGCGGCATGCCGGTGGTCGAGGCAGACCTGGTTCCCGAGGTGGACGTGCTGGTCGACGCCCGCGCCCCCGAGCGGTACCGGGGTGAGACCGAGCCGATCGACCCGGTCGCCGGCCGGATCCCCGGGGCCGTCAACGTCCCGACCGGGGCCAACGTGACCGACGACGGACGGTTCCGATCGCCGCAGGAGCTGCGCGAGATCTATGCCGCGGTCGGCGCCGTCGCCGGAGCCGACGTGGCGGCGTACTGCGGTTCCGGCGTGACCGCGATCCACGACATCGTGGCGATGGAGATCGCGGGTGTCACGGCGGCGTTGTACCCCGGGAGCTTCAGCGGCTGGATCACCGACCCTGCGCGGCCAGTTACCAGTGGACGCCCTTGAACACCTTGGCCAGCATGATCTGCTCGCTCTCCCGGGTGCCGCCCTCGGGCACCTGACCCTTGGCCGCGGCCGAGTCCGGGAACACGTGGTAGGCCATGTTGAGCACCCGGAACGCCGCCTTGGGCGCGACCGTGTGCGCGATGGCGCCGGCGTTGCCGAGCATCGTGTTGATCTCGTGGGGCCGCTCGACCATCGCCCTGATCACCGTGTCGGCCGCCTGGGCGGGTGAGATCGTCGGGAACTTGTCGTAGATCTTGGTGGGCGCGATCATCGGCGTCCGCACCAGCGGCATGTGGATGTTGGTGAACGAGATCCCGTTGCCGACGACCTCCGAGGCGACCACGTTGCTCCACGAGTCGAGCGCGGACTTCGAGGCGACGTACGCCGAGAAACGCGGCGGGTTGGTCTGCACGCCGATCGAGGAGATGTTCACGATGTGCCCGGACTTCTGCTTCTGCATCGCGGGCATCAGGCCCATGATCAGCCGGATCGCGCCGAAGTAGTTGAGCTGCATGGTGCGCTCGAAGTCGTGGAACCGGTCGGTCGACAGTCGCAGCGAGCGGCGGATCGAGCGCCCGGCGTTGTTGATCACGAAGTCGACGGTCGGGAGCTCGGTCATGACCTGCTCGCAGAGCCGGTCGATCGCCTCGAGGTCGGAGAGGTCGCACGGGAACACGTACGCCGTGCCGCCGCGCAGCTCGATCGTCGACTTGGTCTCCTCGAGCTTGTCCTTGCCGCGGGCCACCAGCACCGGGATGCCACCGGCCTGGGCGACCTTGAGCGCGGTCACCTGGCCGATGCCGGAGGAGGCGCCGGTGATGAGGACGTACTTGCCCTTGAGCGCTGCGCGGGTCTTGGAGTCGCGTCCGGTGGAGGTGTCGAGGTTCTCCTCCCAGTACCCCCACAGGGTCCGCGCGTAGCTCTCGAGGTCGGGCACCGCGATGCCGGAGCCCGGCCAGCGCCTTCTCGGTGATCCGAGAGTCGAAGACCGGCCGGAAGCCGGTGTGCGCCAGCACCTCCGCCGGGATCCCGAGGCGGCCGACGGTCTGGTCGAGCAGCGCCTGCACCGGCCCGACCTTCATCAGGCCGCTCACGATCGAGGACGGCCGGAAGCGGCGCGGCAGCATGGCCATCGGGCCGCCGGTGATGTTGCGGTCGATCGGAGTCGCGAACCGGGGCGCGCCGGCCGCCGAGCAGAACGTGTTGATCATCTCGACCGTGGACTGCGGCTCGGGGTTGACCAGGTGGAACGCCTCGCCGTCGCGGTCGGGCAGGTGCGCGAGGTGGTCCATCGCCTTGGCGACGTAGTCGACCGGCACCACGTTGGTGTCGCCCAGGTCGATGCCCACCAGCGGCAGCCAGGCCGGGAGGTTGTCGCGGAGCCGCTTGAGCACGGGGAAGAAGTAGTAGGGCCCGTCGACCTTGTCCATGGCCCCGGTCTGCGAGTCGCCGACCACGATCGCGGGCCGGTAGACGCGCCACGGCACGGTGGCCTCGGTGCGCACGATCTTCTCGGACTCGTACTTCGTCCGGTGGTACGGCGAGGGCAGGTGCTGGCCCTCGTCGAACATGGTCTCGTCGAAGTGACCGGAGTACTCGCCGGCGGCGGCCACGGAGGAGGTCTGGTGGAAGCAGCCCACCTTCAGCTGCTCGGCCAGCTCCAGGGCGTGCCGGGTGCCGCCAACGTTGAGCTTCTCGTTGGTGGCGTCGTCGGCGGTCATGTCGTAGATCGCCGCGAGGTGGAAGAAGTGGTCGATCTTCCCGGTGTGCTCCGCGACCCACTCGGCGTCGACTCCGAGGGCGTCCTGCGAGAGGTCGCCGACGACGGCGTGCACGCGACCCGAGCCCCAGCGCTTGGTGAGGTTCTCGATCCGGGCGATCGAGCCGGCCCGCACCAGGACGAAGATGTCGCCCTCGCGGTGGTCGACGAGCTCCTGGACGAGATGACGGCCGATGAAGCCGGTGGCTCCGGTCACGAAGTACGACATGACTCGGAGCGTACTTGCAGGTAACCCTGCTTGGGCAGCCCTCGCGGCCGCCGATGGTTACTGGTCGCCGCCGCCGAACATGATCTCGTCCCAGCTCGGTACCGAGGCACGGCCACGCTTCTTCTGCACCTGCCGGCGGGCCGGTCCCTCGGCGTCGTCGTCCCCGTCGGCCTCGTTACTGGCATCGTCGAGAGCGGCCGCCTCGGCGGCCTCCTCGCGCAGCTCGGGGTCGTCGGACGCGGGTGCGTCGTCGAGGTAGGCCTCCACGGGAGCCTCGGCTCCGAGGCTCGCGGACTCCTGGGTCACCAGCTCGATCGCGTCGTCGCCGAGCGACCGCTCCTCTTCGGGTACGGCGGTGAGCCGGCGCAGCCGCGCCTGCTCGAGGTCGTCCACCTGGGGCGCGAGGCCCGCCACGACCTCGCCCACCAGCCAGCGCGCCTCGTCGTTGTCGAGGACGACGTAGTTGCCGGGGCCGTCGTAGGTGAACTCGGCGGTGCCGCTGCGCTCGGGTGACTCGAACCGGCCGACCAGCGACCAGCGGCCGTCCTCACGGCGCCAGGCGTCCCAGTTCACGCTGGTCGGGTCGACGTTGGCGGCGCGCAGGTGCGCCGCGACCGACTCGCCGAGGGTGCGGGCGGCGCCGGCCGACTCGCCGGGTGCGCGGCGTACCGAGGACCGCTGGGCGCGCTCGGCGACGTGCTCGCGCTCGGCGAGCACCGGGCCGGCGTACGTCATGATCTTGTCGACCGTGGTGTGCGCCGCCTCGGCCACGGCCTCGGGGGTCTCGCCGGCACGGATCCGGGCCTGGATGTCGCGGGGACGAAGCGCACTTTCCATCTGAATCTCCAGCTGGCCGATGTGGGATGTGTCACCGCTCAGGGCGGCCCGGAGGCTCGGCGTGATGTCGAGCGTGAACTCAACCCCCTTGTCGCTGACCAGCAGGAGCCGCTTCCCGTCGTCGCTCACTCCGGTGAGCGTGAGGTGGGCCATCGGTTTCTGCTCTCCTGCGGGTCGAGGCGGGTATGCCTTCGGTTGGGGGCGAGCCTACGCCAGCGCCGCACGGCGGGAGGCTCATCCGTGCGGCGCGGCGACGACCCTCCGCCGATAGCCTCACGGGCGTGCCCAGCACCCTGGTGACCCTCGACCTGGTCGGGATCTTCGTCTTCGCGATCTCCGGCGGCCTGGTCGCCGTCCGCAAGGACCTGGACCTGTTCGGCGTCCTGGTGCTGGCCGGCACCACCGGTCTGGGCGGCGGGTTCCTGCGCGACGTACTCATCGGGGCGACGCCACCCGCGGCGCTCGCCGACTGGCGCTACCTCCTGGTGCCGGTGGGGGCCGGCCTGGTGACGTTCCTCTACCACCCGGCACTGGGTCGGATGGAGCGCACGGTCAACGTCTTCGACGCGTTCGGTCTCTCGCTGTTCTGCGTCGCCGGCGCGATCAAGGCGCTGGACTACGGCCTCGGCCCGGTGCCGGCGGCGCTGCTGGGCATGGTGACCGGGATCGGCGGCGGGATGCTCCGCGACCTGCTGGCCGGCCGGGTGCCGGTGGTCTTCCGCAGCGAGCTCTACGCGACCCCGGCGCTGGCCGGCTCCGCGATCGCGGTGGTGGGCATCCGCCAGGACCTGCCGACCGTCGCGGTGGCCGTTGCCGGTGCGGGCGTGTGCCTGGTCTGGCGGCTGCTCGCGATCTGGCGCGACTGGCGGGCGCCGATGCCCACCGGCCGAGCCAGCGTCTAGTCCCCGAGCACCCGGCGCAGGTAGGGGTTCGCGAACACCCGGTCGGGGTCGAGCCGGTCGCGCATCGCGAGGAAGTCCGAGAAGCGCGGGTACAGCTCGGCGAACGCCGACGCGGCGAGCGTGTGGACCTTGCCCCAGTGCGGGCGGCCGCCGTGGGCGCGCATCACCTGCTCCATCAGGGCGAAGTACGCCGCGTGGTCGGCCCGGCGGTGCATGTGGAACGCGAGATAGAGCGAGTCCCGCCCGCTCGCGGTCGACAGCGGGATGTCGTCGGCCGGGGCCACCCGGATCTCGACGGGGAAGCTGATCCGGAGGTCGGAGGCCTCGAGCGCGGCCCGCGCCTCCTTCAGGGCGGTCAGGCCGGCCTCGCGCGGCACGGCGTACTCCATCTCCCGGAACACCACCCGCCGCTCGGAGACGAACACCCGGTGGGCGACGTCGGAGTAGGTGCGGGCGCCGAGCGTCGAGGCGTTGAGGTTGTTCATGCGGGGGATCACCCGCGGCACCAGGTTGGCGAAAGCCGTCTCCGCGCCGAACATCGTGTTGGACAGGAAGTCGTCGTCGAGCCAGTGCCGGAACCGCGACACCGGCTCGCGCCTCGTCGATCGGTGCGTCGAGCCGCGAGTTGCGCTTGGTCAGCATCCGGTCGGTGTGCGGGAACCAGTACAGGTCGACGTGGTGGTGCTCGTCGACCATCTCGTCGAACGTGGACACCGCCTGGTCCCATGACATCGGCTCCTCGACGGCCTCGAGCAGGAACAGCGGCTCGACCGCGAACGTGATGGTGGTGAGGATGCCCAGCGCCCCGAGGCCCAGGCGCGCCATCTCGAGCACGTCCGGGTTCTCGTCGGCGGTCGCGCGGAGCAGCTCACCGGTGCCGGTGACCAGCTCCAGGCCGACGACCTGCGCGGCCAGCCCGGCGGCGACGCCACCGGTGCCGTGGGTGCCCGTGGAGATGGCCCCGGCCAGGGTCTGCTCGGCGATGTCGCCCATGTTGTGCAGGCTCAGTCCCAGCGCCTCGAGGGCGGCGTTGAAGTGCTTGAGCTGGGTGCCGGCAGCCACCGTGACCGTCAATGCCTCGCGGTCGACGGCCACGATCCCGGTGACGGCGCCCGGCTTCAGCATCGTGTGCTCGGGGGCGGAGATCGCGGTGAAGCTGTGGCCGGTGCCGATCATCTTGACGGTCTCGCCGGCTATCGCGCGCCCGGCGTACCTCCGCCACGACCTGGTCGACGTCGGTGGGCGTCACCACCCGCGCGGGCGTGGCCGACTCGAGTCGCGACCAGTTAGTCCACCTCGTCATGGGAGGAAACCGTAGTGCGTGTCAGCAGCGCCGCGGCGAGGGCGATCAGGCCGCCGCCGAGCGACACGAGGTACGACGGCGACGCGCCGTGGGCGTCGATCACGATCCCGGCCACGGTGGCGCCGGGCGCCACACCACCGATCAGCCCGGTGTGGAGGACCGCCATCCCCTCGGTGAGTCGCGAGGACGGCAGCACCTGCTCGGCCAGCGACATCGTCGCGATCAGGGTCGGGGCGATCGCGAAGCCCGCGGCGAAGAGCACCGCACCCATCACCCACATCGAGTCGATGAACGGCATCGGCACCATGGTCGCGGCCATGCCGAGGGCGCCCACTCGCAGCCGCATGAGGGGGCCCTTCCGCCAGGTGATGGCACCCGTGACGGCACCCGCCAGCAGGCTGCCGAACGCCCAGAGGGCGAGCAGCACGCCGACGTAGCTCTTCGCGTGCTGCTCCTCCGCGAACGCGACCGCGGTCACCTCGGCGGCCCCGAAGAGCAGGCCGAGCGCCAGGCAGACCACGGTGAGCGGGACGACGGTGCCCCACGGGAGAGGGGCGCGGTCCGCGCGGGTCGGCGCCCGCGGGTGGGGCGGGGGAGCGGTGGACCGCTGGGCGGCGAAGTAGAGGGTGCCGAGGATCCCGGTGGCCAGTGCTGCGCTCAGCCCCGCGACCGGATGCACGGTGGTGGCCAGCACCGTCACGATGATCGGGCCGAGCATGAAGACGGCCTCGTCGGCGACGGCCTCCAGCGCGAACGCTGTCTGCACGTCGCGTTCGGAGTCGAGCACGTGCGCCCATCGGGCGCGCACGGAACTGCCGATCGCCGGCAGCCCCGCACCGCAGACGACCGCCAGGACGTACGCCGTCGCGATCGGCCAGTCCGCCTCGACCGACCACATGAGCAGCGACAGGCCGGCCCCCCAGACCGCGACCACGATGGGCAGCACCCGGGCCTGGCCGAGCCGGTCGAGAAGGCGGCCCTGCGGGATGGCGAAGGCAGCCTGTCCGATCAGCATGGCCGCCGACACCGAGCCCGCGAGCCCGTAGGAGTCGGTCGCGTTCTCGACCAGCAGGACGATGCCCAGCGCCACCATCGACATCGGCAGCCGGGCGACCAGACCGGTCGCGCTGAACAGCGCGGTTCCCGGGCGGTCGAGGATCCGGCGATAGGTGTCGAGCATGGCAAGCGTCAGGGTGCTACCTACGATGGCGCCGTGCCTAATCCTTTCCGCGCGGACGCCAGCCCGTACGACGCCCTGCTGCTGGTGTCGTTCGGCGGACCGGAGGGACCCGAGGACGTTCTCCCGTTCCTCGAGAACGTCACCCGCGGCCGAGGCATCCCTCGCGAGCGCCTCGAGGAGGTGGGCGAGCACTATCACCTGTTCGGCGGCCGGTCGCCGATCAACGACCTCAACCGCGAGTTCCTCGCGGCGGTGCGCGCCGACCTGGCCGGAGCCGGCCTGGACCTGCCCGTCTACTGGGGCAACCGGAACTGGGACCCCTACCTCCGCGACGCGGTCGAGCAGATGGCGGCCGACGGCGTGACCCGCGCCGCGTGCTTCGTGACCAGCGCCTACTCGTCCTGGTCCGAGCTGCCGGCAGTACCGCGAGAACCTGTACGCCGCCCAGGACGGCGTCCCGAACGCACCGCGGCTGGATCGGCTCCGGCACTACTTCAACCACCCGGGGTTCGTCGAGCCGGTGGTCGACGGGGTCGTCGGCGCGCTGGCCGAGCTCCCCGAGGAGCTGCGCGATGGCGCTCGGCTGGCCTTCGTGACCCACTCGATCCCGGCCTCGATGAACGAAGCGAGCGGTCCCGATGGCGGCGCCTACCTGGCCCAGCACCTCGACGTTGCTGCCGTGGTGGCCGACCGGGTGCGAGCGGAGACGGGAGTGGACCGAGCGCACGACCTGGTGTTCTGCTCCCGGTCCGGAGCCCCTGACCAGCCCTGGCTGGAGCCGGACGTCAACGACCACCTCGAGGCCCTGGCCGATCGCGGCGAGGCCGCGGCGGTGCTGGTGCCGGTCGGGTTCGTCTCGGACCACATGGAGGTCGTCTACGACCTCGACACCGAGGCGCTCGCGACCGCGGAGAAGGTCGGCATCGAGGTCCGCCGAGCCCCGACCCCCGGCACCGACCCGCGTTTCGTCGCCGCGGTGCGGGACCTGTTGCTCGAGCGAGCCGCGGCCGAACGTGGCGACGAGGTGAGCCGGGCGGCCGTGGGTGGGATCGGACCGCTGTGGGACCGCTGCCCGGTCGGGTGCTGCGCCAACCCGCGGGGCGACGTACTCACGATCGGCGGTGAGTGAGCTGACCGAGCTCGCCGATGAACTCGCCGACCTCGCCCTCGACGTGGGTCGTGCTGCCGCCGACCTGGTCCGCGGACGGGCCGAGCAGCGCGTGTCCGTCGCGGACACCAAGTCCAGCGACACCGACGTCGTCACCGAAGCCGATCGGGCCGCCGAGTCCCTGATCCGCAACCGGATCCGGTCCGTCCGTCCCGATGACGCGTTCGTCGGCGAGGAGGAGGCCGCCGAGTCGGGGACCAGCGGCGTGCGGTGGATCATCGACCCGATCGACGGGACCGTGAACTTCCTCTACGGACTCCCGCAGTACGCCGTGTCGATCGCCGCCGAGGTCGACGGCGAGGTGGTGGCCGGCGTCGTCATCGACGTGGCCAAGCGGATCGAGTACGTCGGCCGGCCCGGGCCCGACGGCACCGTTGCGCTGCGCAACGACCGGCCGATCGCCGTACGCGGTCCGGCGCCGCTCGCCCAGCGCCTGATCGGGACCGGCTTCTCCTACCAGGCGGAGGTGCGTGCCGTTCAGGCGGCCGCGGTCGGCCGGCTGCTCCCGCAGATCAGGGACATCCGACGGTTCGCCTCCTGCGCCCTGGACCTGTGTGCGGTGGCCGAGGGCATGCTCGACGGGTACGTCGAAGAGGGCGTCAACCTCTGGGACCACGCCGCCGGGGGCCTGATCGCCAGGGCCGCCGGAGCGGACCTCCAGGTGCTGACCGGAGCGTCCGGAATGACCCTGGTCATCTGTGGCCCGCGTCACGGATTCGACGAGTTCCTCGCGGCGGTCGAAAAGGCCGGATTCACGCGGGAATAGACCGGCGCTGAGCACCGTTGTCCGGACTCACCGTGGACCGGTCTTTGTGATCCGGGTCCGATGGTGCACAATCTGGCCCGCCACATCGGCCGAAGGGAGTGAGCGACGCCATGGCAACTGATTACGACGCACCGCGTAAGAACGAGGAAGAAACGTCAGAGGAGAGCATCGAAGAGCTCAAGGCGCGTCGCCACGACAAGAACTCCGGCAAGGTCGATGAGGACGAGGCGGAAGCCGCCGAGTCATTCGAGCTTCCGGGTGCCGATCTCTCGCACGAAGAGCTCGCCGTCGAGGTGAAGCCCAAGCAGGAGGACGAGTTCACCTGCCTCAGCTGTTTCCTGGTTCACCACCGCAGCCAGCTGGCTGACGAGAAGAAGCTGATCTGCAAGGACTGCGCGTAAGCGCTCCTCGACCAGCGTCTGCTACTTGCCGTCCTTCTTGAGGTTGGGCGGCAGGTGGCCGGTCGACTTCACGTAGTACCCGGCGGCCCGGCGCTGCGCCAGCATCCGCGCCAGCGCAACGAGCGCGCCGGTGGCTGCGGCCCAGGTGACCGCCTCACCGATGTTGACGTCGGGGTCGGCGGGGTTCTCGGGCGGCTTCTTGCCGGTCGCGGCCTTCCAGGAGGCATCGAGGGCCTTCCGTGCGAACGCCGCGGCGCCGAGGGCGCTCACCAGCGAGAAGACGGACCAGACCTTCGAGCTGTCCTGTGACATGCCCGAACAGTACCCACCGGCGTTGCGGTCATCCGCGGGGTGATCGACCCGCGAGGACGCTCAGCGCACCCGCCAGGTCCTCGGGTCGCCGCGAGCTCACCAGCCAGTACGGCGTGGGGTCGGCGGGGTCGGTGATCTCCACCTTGACCGCTCGCTTGAGATAGGGCCGCAGCACCAGGTAGGCCCGCGCGTTGGCCTCCGGACCCGCAGTACGCCGGGTCTGCTCGGCGTCGAGCGCCTCGACCGTGCCGAGGTGCCGGCCCTCGATATGGGCCCGGCCCGCATGGAACACGCCGTCGGCGACGGTGAGCCGCGCCCCGCCGTAGGCGAGCAGGCCGCCGCCGAGCAGCAGCATCGCCACCGCCGTCACCGTCCAGGCCACCGCGGCCGGCGTGGCCACGACGACCGCCAGCCACAGGCTCGCGACCAGCATCGTGCCCTGCACCCACCAGCGCAGCGGCACGCCGAGCCGCTCCTGGTAGTCCGCCTGCACGAGGCACAGCCTCCCATCCCGACGGGCGCCGGGACGGCATAGGGTCCGTCCGTGCACACCGATCAGACCGTCGACCTGGAGATCCAGGTCCTCCGCCTGGATCCCGGCCTTCCGGTGCCGGCGTACGCCCATCCCGGCGATGCCGGCGCCGACCTGGTCACGGCCGTCGACGTCTCCCTGGCGCCGGGGGAGCGGGCGCTGGTGCCGACCGGCATCGCCCTCGCCCTGCCCGACGGGTACGTCGCTCTCGTGCACCCTCGCTCGGGCCTGGCCGCGCGCCACGGGCTGTCGATCGTCAACACCCCGGGCACCATCGACGCCGGCTACCGGGGCGAGATCAAGGTGCTGCTCATCAACCACGACCTTCGCGAGCCGATCGAGCTGAGCCGCGGCGACCGGGTGGCCCAGCTGGTCATCCAGCGGTTCGAGCGGGCCGGCTTCGTCGAGGTCGACGCACTCCCCGACAGCGCACGAGGGGCCGGGGGTTACGGTTCTACTGGAGGCTTCGGCCCCGAGAACCCGAGGAGTAGCACGTGAAGTTCCGCAGGAAGTCGTCTGCCGACGAGGCCGACGACCTCGCGCAGCTCGACGACGAGCTCGAGGAGACCGAGGAGTCCGCCGAAGAGCCCGCATCCGGGCCCTTCGATGTCGATGACCTCCCCGAAGACGATGTGAAGCGGGTCGACCTCGGGTCCCTGCTGATCGAGCCGAAGCCCGGGCACGACCTCCGGCTGCAGGTCGACGAGGCGTCCGGGAACGTGAGCTCGGTCGTCCTCGCGAGCAAGGACGGCGCGATCGAGATCCGCGCCTTCGCCGCGCCGCGCAACGGCGACCTCTGGAGCGAGGTGCGCCCGCAGATCGCCGCCGACATGGCCCAGAAGGGTGGCACCGCCACCGAGCGCGAGGGCCGTTTCGGTCCGGAGCTGGTCTGCAACATGCAGGTCCAGCGCAAGGGGGGCGGCGGCACCACCAACCAGCCGTCGCGGATCGTCGGCATCAACGGCCCGCGCTGGCTGCTCCGGGCCACGTTCTTCGGTCGGCCCGCCGCCGAGCCCGACAAGGCCGGCGAGTGGGAGGACGCGATCACCCGGATCGCGGTGCGTCGCGGCGACCACGCGATGCGGGTCGGGGAGCCGCTGAAGGTCACCATGCCCGAGCAGGCCCGCCGGGCCGCCCCGCCGACCGCGTAGCCATGCCGGAGAAGAGCCGCCTGCGGCGCACGATCAGCAACTGGGCCAGCAGCAGCGATCAGCATGCGCGTGACCTGCGGCACCGCCACGAGGTCGAGGGCGGTACGACGATCGCGGACGCACCCGACCGTGAGCTGGTCGTCCTGCGCGGCACCCTGCGCACGGTCACCCTGCGGCCGCGCGGCGGCGTACCTGCGCTCGAGGCCGAGCTCGACGACGGGTCCGGCGTGCTGACCATCGTCTGGCTGGGCCGCCGGCGGATCGCCGGGATCGGTCCGGGCCGCTCGCTCCAGGTCCAGGGTCGGATCGGTGTGCACGAGGGGACACGAATCATCTACAACCCGCGCTACGAGCTGATCCCGTGAGCGAGGAAGAACAGGGCGAGGAGCAGCCGAAGGCGTCCGTCGAGACCGTCGAGGCCGTCGTTCGTGCCCAGCTCGCCAAGGCCCTCGGTGGCCGGCGCGGGATGCTCGAGGCCGCCGTACCGACCGCCCTGTTCACCGCCACCTGGCTGATCGGTCGCGACCTGAAGGTCGCGCTCGTGGTCAGCGTCGCCGCGGCGGTGGCGCTGCTCGTGGTCCGGCTGGTGCAGCGGTCCACGGTGCAGTTCGTGCTCAACGCGCTGTTCGGGATCGGCATCGGCTATCTGTTCGTCCGGCTGGCCGCGAGTCGTGGCGGCAGCGAGGACGAACAGGCGCTGGCCTACTTCCTCCCGGGCATCCTCTACAACTCCGGCTACACGGTCCTGCTGGCCTTCACCTGCCTGATCGGCTGGCCGCTGATCGGCTTCATGGTGGGCAGCGTCACCGGCGACCCGACGGCCTGGCACGAGGACCGGCTCGTGGTGCGGCTCTGCACGACGCTCACCTGGCTGCTGGCGCTGCCCTGTCTGCTCAGGGTCGTCGCGCAGGGTCCGCTCTGGCTCGCCGGCAACTCGGACGCCATCGACGTCGACACGGCAGTGGCGATCCTCGGCGTGCTCAAGATCGCGATGGGGTGGCCGCTCCAGGTCGCCGCGCTCGCGGCGATGGCGTGGGTGCTGGGCCGGGACCGGACCCGCGGTGGGATAGCGAGCCCGACGTCGAGCAGCCGGAGTGTGACCCGGGCGCCAGCATTCGCTCGAGCTCGTCCTCGACCTCGGCCGGCACGACGAACAGCAGCTCGTCGCCCGACTCCACCGGCTGCTCCGGCTCGGGCACGTAGACCTGCCCGTCGCGCAGGATCGTGACCAGCGCGCAGTTCTCGGGGAGCGGGATCAGTCCCGCCGGCTTGCCGACGTACGGCGAGTCGGTCGGCAGCGTCATCTCCACCAGGTTGGCGTTGCCCTTGCGGAACGTGAACAGCCGGACCAGGTCGCCGACGGTCACGGCCTCCTCGACCAGCGCGGACATGATCCGCGGCGTCGACACGTTGACGTCGACGCCCCAGGCCTCGGTGAACAGCCACTCGTTGTTGGGGTGGTTGACCCGGCCGACCGTGCGCGGGACGCCGAACTCGGTCTTCGCGAGCAGCGAGGTGACCAGGTTGGCCTTGTCGTCACCGGTCGCCGCGATCACCACGTCGCACTTGTCGAGCCGGGCTTCCTCGAGCGACGACAGCTCGCACGAGTCGGCCAGCAGCCACTCGGCATCCGGCACTCGTTCGGGAAGCACCGACGCCGGGTTCTTGTCGATGAGCAGGACCTCGTGGCCGTTTCCGATCAGCTCGCGGGCGATGGAACGTCCCACCGCACCCGCGCCGGCAATGGCTACCCGCATGGCTCAGCCGCCTTCCTGATCCGGGCCCTTGTCGATGACCTCGTAGGCATGGCCCGCGTTCTCCTCGCGGATCACCAGGTGCAGCAGGTCGCCTTCCTGGATCACGCTGTCGCGGCTGGGCAGCATGCCCTCGCCGAGGCGGTCGATCCAGGCGATCCGGCTCTTGGACTGCATCTGGAACTCGACGGTGCGCTGGCCGACCCAGACCTCGGTGATCGGCACCTGGTCCAGTCGGATGGTGCCGGACGGATCCCGGAAGTCCGGCTCCGCGCCGGCCGGCAGCAGTCGGCGCAGCACCTGGTCAGCGGTCCACTTGACCGTCGCGACCGTGGTGATCCCGAGGCGCTGGTAGACCTCGGCCCGGCCGGGGTCGTAGATCCGGGCGACGACCTGCTGGATCCCGAACGTCTCGCGGGCCACCCGCGCGGCGATGATGTTGGAGTTGTCGCCGCTCGAGACCGCGGCGAAGGCCTCGGCCCGGCGAACGCCGGCCTTCTCCAGGACCGCCTGGTCGAAGCCGAACCCGGTGATCTTGTCGCCGTTGAAGTTGGGCCCGAGCCGGCGGAACGCGTCGGGGTCGCTGTCGATGATGGACACGGTGTGGTTGCGGTCCTCGAGACTGCGGGCGAGCGTGGAGCCCACCCGGCCACAACCCATGATCACGACGTGCACGGGATCACCGTAGCGCCCACCGATTCGTACCGTAGCCTTGCCGGTCGTGGGTGTCGGTGACGTCTCCAAGCGGATTCTGCTGGGACGCAAGCTTCGTAGCGCACAGCTAGGCGAGACGCTCCTTCCGAAGCGGATCGCCTTTCCGGTGTTCGCCAGCGACGCGCTCTCGTCGGTCGCCTACGCCCCGGACGAGATCTTCATCATCCTCTCGCTTGGCCGGCGTCTCGGCGTACGCATGGTCGTGGAAGATCGCGATCGCGGTCGCGCTGGTCATGCTCGCGGTGGTGGCGTCGTACCGGCAGACCGTGCACGCCTACCCCAGCGGCGGCGGCGACTACGAGGTCGCCACGGTCAACCTCGGGACCAACGCGGGCATCACCGTGGGCAGCGCGCTGATCGTCGACTACGTCCTGGTCGTGGCGGTGTCGCTGTCGTCCGCCGCCCAGTACGCCGCCTCGGCGCTCGGCTTCCTCGCCGAGCCACGAGGCCCTGGTCGCGGTGGGCCTGGCGACCTTCCTCGCCTTGATGAACCTTCGCGGTGTACGCGAGTCGGGCACGTCCTTCGCCGTGCCGGCCTACGCCTTCATGCTCGCGCTGAGCGGCATGTGCGTCTGGGGATTCCTCCGCCTGACGGCTGGATCGCTCCCCGACGCGGACGAGCGCGGACTTCTCGATCATCGAGGCCGAGGGGTACGAAGGCACGCTGACCACCGTGGCCCTGGTGTTCCTGGTCGCACGAGCGTTCTCGTCGGGGTCGGCCGCGCTGACCGGGGTCGAGGCGATCTCCAACGGCGTCCCTGCCTTCCGTCGGCCCAAGAGCCGCAATGCCGCCACCACGCTGCTGATGCTCGGCATGATCGCCGTCACCTTCATGATGGGCGTCGTCACGCTGGCCAACGCCATGGACGTCAAGTACGTCGATCCGCATGAGCTCGAGCGGCTGGTGCGCGCCGACGGGTCACCCCTGCCCAGCGACTACGACCAGCCGACGTTGATCGCACAGATCGCCGACGGCGTCTTCGACAACTTTCCGCCGGGCTTCTACTTCGTGGTGATCGCCACCGGGGTGATCCTGGTGCTCGCCTCCAACACCGCGTTCAACGGCTTCCCGGTGCTCGGGTCGATCCTGGCCCGGGACGGGTTCGCGCCGCGGTCCTTGGGGTCGCGGGGCGATCGCTTGGCCTACAGCAACGGCATCGTGTTCCTCACCGTGCTCGCGATCGTGCTGATCGTGGCGTTCGACGCGCAGGTGACGCGATTGATCCAGCTCTACATCGTCGGGGTGTTCGTGTCGTTCAACCTCAGCCAGCTCGGCATGATCCGGCACTGGACCCGGCTGCTGAGGAAGGAGCGGGACCCGGCCGAGCGTCGCCGGATGCATGCGATCGCGCGCCATCAACGCTTTCGGTTTGGCCATGACCGCGGTGGTCCTGGTCATCGTCCTGGTGACGAAGTTCCTCGCCGGTGCCTGGATCACGATCCTGGCCATGGGCACGTTCTTCCTGATCATGAAGGCGATCCGCAAGCACTACGACTCGGTCGCCCTGGAGCTGGCCGCGGACGACCAGGACAAGGTCCTGCCCACGCGCGTGCACGCGATCGTGCTGGTCTCGAAGCTGCACAAGCCCACGCTCCGGGCGCTGGCGTTCGCCAAGGCATCGCGCCCCAACGCGCTCGAGGGCGTCTACGTCGCCACCGACCCCGCCGAGACAGCCCGGCTGCTGGAGGAGTGGGACGAGCGCAACACCGGCGTCCCGCTCAAGGTGCTGTACTCGCCGTACCGCGAGCTGGTCAGGCCGATCGTGGAGTACGCCTCGGAGATCCGGCGGGCGAACCCCCGCGGGGTGGTGGCCGTCTACATCCCCGAGTACGTCGTGGGCCGATGGTGGGAGCACGTGCTGCACAACCAGACCGCGCTCCGCCTGAAGGGCCGGCTGCTGTTCACGCCGGGCGTGATGGTGACCTCGGTGCCCTACCAGCTGCGGTCCTCGCAGATCGCCCGCGAGCGCGAGGAGGAGCGAGATCCGAGTCGGTTGCGGGCCGGCGACGTCCGGCGCGGTCGGGTCGACGGCGGCAGCTCGGACCGCCAAGTCGGGAAATGACCCGGCATCCGCGGGCCAAGACGGCACGCGGCCGGTCGCTCGTCGGCGAGCGGTTCGAGGTCGAGGTCGGGCCGGTCGCGCACGGGGGCCACTGCGTCGCCCGGGTCACCGACGAGCAGCGAGTGGTGTTCGTGCGGCACGCCCTGCCGGGGGAGCGGGTCGTCGTCGAGATCACGGACGGCACCGAGGGCGACCGCTTCTGGCGCGGCGACGCGGTCGAGGTGCTGACGCCTTCCGCCGACCGGGTCGAACCGCCGTGCCGCTTCGCAGGCCCGGGCCGGTGCGGCGGATGCGACTTCCAGCACGTGACCCTCGACCGACAGCGCGGACTCAAGGGCGACGTGGTCCGCGAGCAGCTCAAGCGCCTCGCCGGCCTCGACGTGGAGGTCGAGGTCGAGCAGGTACCAGGTGACGAGGACGGCCTGGGCTGGCGGACCCGGCAGCGCTACGTGTCGCTGCCCGGAGGCAGCTCGAGGGATGCGCAAGCACCGGTCGCACGACGTCGTCCAGGTGGACGAGTGTCTCCTAGAGGCGCCGAGCGGGCCGTCGTACACGGTCCACGGCCGCACGTTCGCGGTCGCCGAGGACGACTTCTGGCAGGTGCATCCCGGAGCGCCGGCCGTGCTGCTCGAGACGGTGCTGGGCATGCTCGGCCCGCAGCCGGGGGAGTCGGCCCTGGACCTGTACGCCGGGGTCGGGCTGTTCGCCGGCTTCCTGCTCGACGCGGTCGGGACGTCCGGTCGGGTGGTGGCGATCGAGGCGGACCGTCGCGCTGCCACCAACGCCGCCGCGAACTGCCCGGAGGCGGACGTGCGAGCCGGGTCGGTCGAGCGGGTGCTGGCCGAGTCGTTCCTCGACCCGTTCGACCTCGTGGTCCTCGATCCGCCTCGTTCCGGCGCCAAGCGGAAGGTGGTTGCCGAGGTGGTCGCGCGTCAGCCGCGGGCCGTTGCGTACGTCGCCTGCGACCCCGCCGCGCTGGCCCGCGATGTGGCGATCTTCGCCGAGCACGGCTACGCGCTGACCGACCTGCGCGCCTTCGACCTGTTTCCGATGACTCAGCATGTCGAGTGCGTCGCGCTGCTGGAGAAGGCCGCTGCTGACCTGGACCAAACGCCATCCGTCGCGCGTCGGCATGACTTCGCGCAGGGACGCTGAGGCGCGCTTTAGGCGCGGGGCGCGCTTTGCGGATCACACCCGTCGCCGGTTCCACGCTGACAGACCTGCACGCCGACCTGACGCGTCAGCTGACCGCAGGACTCGACCTGAAACCATGGAGCAGGCTGTGTCTTCCAAGTCGACCAGACATAGTCGCAACCATCGTGGTCATTCGCTTACGTGACCGTCGCGAACTAGGTCGTCTCCACGGCCGAGATCGACGGCGCCGGGGTTTTCGAGGAAGCAGCCTCGAAAGCGTGCAGTGCAGTTGGCTGGGTCCACAGGTAGCCCTGACCAGAGTCACAGCCGAGATTCCTCAGTGTGTCGAGTTGGGTGGGATCCTCGATTCCCTCTGCGACGGTTCGCAGGCCGAGGCGTTGTGCGATCTCGATGACTCCTCGAACGATCGCTTGGTCCTTCTCGCTGTGTACGACGTTGCGCACGAACGATCGGTCGATCTTCAGGATGTCCACCGGGAGGCTGCGCAGCCGAGTCAAGGGTGAATAGCCGGTGCCGAAGTCGTCGAGCGCGATCTTCACGCCCAGGGTCTTCAGTTCCTCGAGCCGCACGAGGGCCTCGCTCATGTTGCTGACCGTCGCGGTCTCAGTGATCTCCAGGACCAGACGCTCGGCGGGAAGGCCGGAGGAATCGAGAGCTCGGGCGATCACGTCAGCGAGTCGGGGAAGGCGCAGCTGACGTGCTGAGACATTGACACTGGTGTAGCCGTCCGAGGCGAGGTGTGCCGTCGCGTTGCAGGCAGTCCTCAGGGCCCATTCACCGATCGGTTCGATCTGGCCACTGGTCTCGGCGTGGTCAATGAAGTCCACCGGCTTGAGAAGACCGCGTTCGGGATGCATCCATCGGATGAGCGCTTCGATGCCGAGGCGCTCACCGGATTTCAGGTCGACGATGGGCTGGTAGAGAAGCCAGAACTGGTCTTGGACGAGCGCCAGGTCGAGTTCCGTGTGCAGCACGGAGTGGGCCTCGGCAGCCGCGGGGGCTCGTGAGCGCGGGACTTCGTCGCGGTTGCTGCCGCGCGCCTTTGCGGCGTACATCGCCTCGTCGGCTCGGCGGAGCAGACCGTCGGGTGAGCTGGTGGCATTGGCGACCGCGAATCCGAGGCTCGCGCTCACGCGGAGGCGGTGGCCATCGATAACCGCGACATATCTCAGCTCTTCCTCGATGCGAGCTGCCGTCTCCGCCATGGCGTCCAGGTTCGCGGCCTCGCAAAGCACGGCGAACTCGTCGCCCCCGAAGCGGGCGATGGTGTCGCCTTGGCGGACCGAACGCTGCAGGCGGCGCGCCACGTCCTGGAGCACCGCGTCCCCTACAGCGTGACCGTAGGTGTCGTTGATGACCTTGAACCTGTCGAGATCGATGAACAGCACCGCGCAGACCCCGCGAGCCACCCGAACGCACTACCGCGTCGTTGAGACGATCGGAGAACACCCGGCGGTTGGCGAGGCCGGTCAGAGGGTCTTCGAACGCCATTCGCGTGATCGCACGCTCCAGCTGCTTGCGCTCGGTCACGTCATGGCAGGTTCCACGCATCCCCTTGCGTCCTGCTCCCGGGTCTGTTGTCGACTCACCTAGTGCGTGGATGGTCCTCATGCTCCGGTCTGGGCGGAGCAAGCGACATTCGAAGTTCAGCGAGAACGTCGTCCTATTCGCCGTCTGCAGGAGATCGGCGACGCGCTGGCGGTCCTCGGGGTGAATCAGGTCGAGGAAGCCTTCGATCGTTGGGGTGAACGAAGCCGGGTCCACGCCCACCAAGGCGTACAGCTGCTCCGACCAGGTAACCGTCTGCGTTGTCTGGTCCCAGTCCCAGCTGCCGACCCCGGAGAGCGCCTGAGCCTCAGCGAGCCACGGTGCGCCAGTTGGGCGTCGAACCGAGCCGCACGCTCACGGTCGACGGCAGCCTCGCTGGCACGCCAGTACACCAGGCAAGCAGCGCTCTCGGCGAGGATGAACCCGCCGTCATCAGGCCCCACAGCCAGGGGTGGTTCTCCGCGGCGGAGTGGTTGTACACGGCGTGGGGTGTGATCGTACCGGTCAGGCTGTGATGCGCGACGACGAATGCCAGAGCCAGCAGGTACGGCTGCCAGGCTTGATAGAGAGCGACGACAGCCACCATCACGAAGAAGTGGAAGTGAGCTTCGATCAGCCCGTTGGAGAGGTGCACGACCAGAGCTGAGCTGGTCATCAGGCCGAGCGTCGCGAGTGCCGAGCGAACTCGCGATCCGAACGTCCTGAGCGTGGCGCCGAGCGCGAGCCACGCGACCGCTGCCGCTTCCGCGGCGCTGTGCGCCAATGACTGTTGCGAGACCAGAGCAGCGAGCAACAGAACTACGGCGTGAATCCACAGCAGCACGCAGATGCCCTGTGGCGCGCGATCAAGGACGGGTCCTCCAAAGACCCGCCACGCGGCAGCCACCGGATCAGCACGCGCCACAACCGAGATGACCATGGACCTGCTCCTCCATTTACGGCGTCGACGGGGAGGGTGTCGGCGATCGGTCTCATCGCGGTCCGTCGGGATGGATGCTGCGATCTCGCGACGCGATCGCCGACGCGGAACCCAGTCGGCGAGGTAAACGCAAAGCAATAACATGCGAAAGCAAAAAACACGAAACAAAAAGTAACAAAAACAAAAACAGCAAACACAACAAACCAAAGATCGTGAGCGAGCTCAGCAATAACAACACACAACAAACAACAAACGCAACAATAAGCAAACAACACACACAAACAAAATTAACATCAAAGCAAACAACGAAAACCAACTAACAACACAAAAACGCAAATAACAAAAACACACTAAAACAAACAAACGCAAAAACAAAAAGAAACAAAAACAAACAAAAAAAAACAGCAAGCAAACAAACCACAAACAAACGCGCCACACCGAAAGCGAACGCACAAACGCAAAAAAACACAAACACAAAACCAAAAAAAAAAACAAAACAACAAACAAAAACAAACACAAACAACAACAACAAAAAAAATAAACACAAAAAGCAAACACACCAAAACCAAACAACAACAACTAAAAACAAAACACCAAAACTAACACAACAAAACAAAACACCAAAAAACACAACAACACAACACTACCAACACAAACACTAAACACACAAAACACACAACAATTGCTCTGCGCCTCCCTCCTGCCCTTCGCCCTGTCTCGTTGTCCTCGTCGCGCGTTCGGTCTGTCCTCGTTCTCTCCTCGCTCTCGTCTCGCGCGCCTTCGGCTGCCTGCGCGCTCGTCCCTTGTCTCGTGCGCTCTGCGCCTCCGCCGTGCGCGTCTGCCTTCGCCTGCTCGGCTGCGGCCGTTCGTCTTGTCGTTTCCTGCGCTTGTTCTTGTCGCGTTTTTTCTCGTTGTTCTACGTCCGTCAGTGCAGTTGTCTGCCACGACGATGATCCGATCGCGGTCTCCTCTGCCTCGTAACGATGAGATCGTCGCCGCCAGCAGCTTCCTCGTTGTGCGCGGAATGAGCACCGTCAGGTGATCGACCGGTGTACACGCCCCGCGTGTCCGCCATGACGATCTTCGTGCCAACGCGTAGTGATTCCCCCGTCGCTGCGCCGCGCACGGTGACACCCAGCGCTCCATCGTCGCGACCGACCCGCGAAGAGCACCCAGCACGCGTCGCGATCGTAGTCGTCTCGGCCCGCTGCGTCGTACAGATCTCCACCACCCGCAGCATCAGTGCCGGTGTCGGTGAGCACGTCGCGTGGGAGCGGTTTACCAGGCAGCTAACAGCGACGCCGCACCAGCGCGACCCCAAAGATGAGCAGTCCTGCTGCGCGTTGATGTCTTCCCACCCTTCCATCGTTCACCAGTTCGCTGCCAGCGAAGTGGCTTACACGCTCTACCGATCCCCCGCGATAGTCACTTGACTAACGTTCGCGAACGTCTCGACGATCACATTTCTGATCCCCCAGTACTGCCGATATTTGTGGTCGAAGGTCTGCTGCTCGACGAGTCAGTTTCGTCCCCTCGTCCTGCGTCAGTAGGATCGCCCTCCGCCCAGACCAACGCGTGTTCCCGATGACCATCACGTTGAGTGTGTGGCCCTGCTGACTCCCGCATAGGCTCCGCGCCATGCGCATCCTGGCTACCTCGGGCGGGTTCGTCCCTTCGGACCTCGGCCCCTTACCAATGGCGGCGTGGGCCGCTGATCGAGCACGCGATCCACCTGGCCGGTGACCCCGACCGGCCGCGCTTCTGCTACCTCGGCACCGCGGCGGGGGATGCGATCGGCGGGACCGCGGGGTTCTACCGGGCGTTCGCCGGCTCCGACGTCCGCGCCACCCATCTCGAGCTGTTCACGATGCCCAACGTCCCCGACATCCGCGCCCACCTCCTGGGCCAGGACGTGATCTGGGTGGGCGGCGGCTCGGTGGCCAACCTGCTGGCCGTGTGGCGCACGCACGGGGTGGACGACGTACTGCGTGAGTGCTGGGAGCAGGGAGTCGTGCTCGGCGGGGTGTCGGCCGGCTCGATCTGCTGGTACGCCGGCGGCCCGACCGACAGCTTCGGGCTCGACCTGCGCCCCTCACCCCCGGGGCTTGGGCTGCTGCCCTACGGCAACGGCGTGCACTACGACAGCGAGGAGCAGCGCCGGCCGCTGCTGCACCGGCTGGTGGGGGAGCAGGAGCTGCCCACCTCGCACGCCACCGACGACGGCGTCGGGATCGTCTATGAGGGCACCGAGATCGTCGAGGTGGTCGCGGACCGCCCGGACGTGGCGGCGTACCTCGTCGAGCGGCAGCCGGACGGCACGGTGGTCGAGACGCGTCTCGAGGCGCGGCTCCTGACTTGATCTGGACTCTCGACGTCATATATCTTGATATCAAGACACATGGTCGCCACGAAGTAAGGGTCGCCTCACTACCGGGGTGCCCGACGCGCGGCGGCAAGATGACGGAGAGCGACGCGTTACCAAGGCGGATCGACGGAGGAGATGGCTGATGGCCAGCAAGGACAGCTTCGGCGCGAAGAGCACCCTGGACGTGGGCGGCCAGTCCTACGAGATCTTCCGCCTCGACGCGGTCAGCGGTGAGGGGCTCCCAGACGACGCTGTCGCCTCGCTCCCGTTCAGCCTCAAGGTGCTGCTGGAGAACCTCCTGCGCACCGAGGACGGCGCCGACATCACCGCCGACGACATCAAGGCGATCGCCGGCTGGGACGCGGACGCCGACCCGAGCCAGGAGATCCAGTTCACGCCGGCGCGCGTGATCATGCAGGACTTCACCGGAGTGCCGTGCGTGGTCGACCTGGCCACCATGCGCGAGGCGATGGCCGACCTCGGCGGCGATCCGGCGAAGATCAACCCGCTGGCGCCCGCCGAGATGGTGATCGACCACTCCGTGATCGCCGACGTCTTCGGCACCCCGGAGGCGTTCGAGCGAAACGTCGAGATCGAGTACGAGCGCAACCGCGAGCGCTACCAGTTCCTGCGCTGGGGACAGGGCGCCTTCGACGACTTCAAGGTCGTCCCTCCCGGCACCGGCATCGTCCACCAGGTCAACATCGAGCACCTCGCCCGCACGATCTTCACCCGCGAGGTCGACGGAGTGCTGCAGGCCTACCCCGACACCTGCGTCGGCACCGACTCCCACACCACCATGGTCAACGGCATCGGCGTGGTCGGCTGGGGCGTCGGCGGCATCGAGGCCGAGGCAGCGATGCTCGGCCAGCCGGTGTCGATGCTGATCCCGCGCGTGGTCGGCTTCAAGCTCAACGGCGACCTGCCCGAGGGCGCCACCGCCACCGACCTGGTGCTGACCATCACCGAGATGCTGCGCAAGCACGGTGTGGTCGGCAAGTTCGTCGAGTTCTACGGCCCCGGTGTCTCCGTGCTGCCGCTGGCCAACCGGGCCACGATCGGCAACATGAGCCCGGAGTTCGGCTCGACCATCGCGGTCTTCCCGATCGACGAGGAGACCATCAAGTACCTCAAGCTCACCGGCCGCAGCGAGGAGCAGCTCGCGCTGGTCGAGAAGTACTCGAAGGAGCAGGGCCTCTGGCACGACCCGGACGCCGAGCCGCGCTTCTCCGAGAAGCTGGAGCTCGATCTCGCCACCGTCGTCCCGTCGCTGGCCGGCCCGAAGCGTCCGCAGGACCGGGTCTCGCTCTCCGACGCCAAGGACGTCGTTCCGCAGCGGCGCTCGCCGACTACGTCGACCGGACCGACGGCGTCGCAGGAGAGCCGACGGGTCGACGACGAGGTCGCGTCGCCGAGTCCTTCCCGGCCTCCGACGCCCCGTCACACTCGAGCACGGCAACGGCTCGGCGCCGCCCGACGAGCTGGTCTCAGCGCGGCCGACCGGCAGTGGCCGGGCGCGCAACCCGGTCGAGGTCACCCTCGAGGACGGCACCGAGTTCGACGCTCGACCACGGCGCCGTCGCGATCGCGGCGATCACGTCGTGCACCAACACCTCCAACCCGTCGGTGATGATCGGCGCGGCGCTGCTGGCCAAGAAGGCGGTCGAGAAGGGCCTGCAGCGCAAGCCCTGGGTCAAGACCACGCTCGCCCCCGGCTCGAAGGTCGTGTCCGACTACTACGAGAAGTCCGGCCTGACGCCGTACCTCGACAAGCTCGGCTTCAACCTCGTCGGCTACGGCTGCACGACCTGCATCGGCAACTCCGGTCCGCTCATCCCCGAGGTCAGCCAGGCCGTCAACGAGAACGACCTCGCGGTCGTCTCGGTGCTCTCCGGCAACCGCAACTTCGAGGGCCGGATCAACCCCGACGTGAAGATGAACTACCTGGCGTCGCCGCCGTTGGTGGTCGCCTACGCGCTGGCCGGCTCGATGGACGTCGACCTGTTCAACGACCCGCTGGGCCAGGACACCGACGGCAACGACGTCTTCATGAAGGACATCTGGCCCACCGCCAAGGAGGTCGAGGACGTCATCGCGACCGCGATCACCTCCGAGATGTTCACGACCGACTACGCCGACGTCTTCGCCGGCGACGAGCAGTGGCAGTCGCTGCCGACGCCCGAGGGCAAGACCTTCGCGTGGGACGAGGACTCGACGTACGTCCGCAAGCCCCCCTACTTCGACGGCATGCCCGACGAGCCGGAGCCGGTCACGGACATCAGCGATGCCCGGGTACTGCTCAAGCTCGGCGACTCGGTCACCACCGACCACATCAGCCCGGCCGGCGCGATCAAGAAGGACTCGCCCGCAGGCAAGTACCTCGCGGACCACGGGGTCGAGCAGCGCGACTTCAACTCCTACGGCTCGCGCCGCGGCAACCACGAGGTGATGATCCGCGGCACCTTCGCCAACATCCGGCTGCGCAACCAGCTCGCGCCCGGCACCGAGGGCGGCTTCACCCGCGACCTGGCCGGTGATGGCGAGGTGACCACGGTCTTCGAGGCGTCGGAGAAGTACATCGACGCCGGCATCCCGCTGGTCGTGCTGGCCGGCAAGGAGTACGGCTCCGGCTCGTCGCGCGACTGGGCCGCCAAGGGCACCGCGCTGCTCGGCGTGAAGGCCGTGATCGCCGAGTCCTACGAGCGGATCCACCGCTCCAACCTGATCGGCATGGGCGTGCTGCCGCTGCAGTACCCCGAGGGCGAGACCGCCGAGTCGCTCGGGCTCACCGGTGAGGAGACGTTCTCGATCACCGGCGTCACCGCGATGAACGACGGCGACACCCCGCGCACGGTGAAGGTCAAAGCAGACGACGTCGAGTTCGACGCGACGGTCCGGATCGACACCCCGGGCGAGGCGAACTACTACCGCAACGGCGGGATCATGCAGTACGTCCTGCGGAACCTGCGCCGCGGCTGACGATCGACACGCTCCTCGGGGTCGACGTCTGGGTGGTCGCTGTGATCGCGCTCACCCTTGTGGTCGGCGCGATGATCCAAGGCGTGGTCGGGCTCGGGCTCGGTCTCGTCGGGGCGCCGGTGGTGGCGCTGCTCGAGCCAGCGCTGATGCCCGGGTTGATGCTGATGCTGGCGATGCTGCTGCCGGTCGTCACCCTGTGGAACGAACGCCAGGGCATCGACTGGTCCGGTCTGGCCTGGGCGCTCCCGCCGCGGGTGCCCGGGACGGCCGTCGGCGTGTGGCTGGTCGCCGTCCTCGGCGACCGGTTCCTCGGAGTGGCCGTGGGGCTGATGGTGCTGACCGCCGTACTGCTGACCGCTCGCGCCATCGAGCTCCCACTGAATCGGGCCACCCTCTCGCTCGCGGGCTTCGTTTCCGGGATCGCCGGCACCGCCACGTCGATCGGTGGACCGCCGCTCGCGATCCTCTACCAGCACGAGCCACCCCGCATCCTCCGGCCCACCCTGGCGGTGTACTTCATGATCGGTGCTGCTCTCAGCATCGTGGGCTTGATGTTCGCCGGCGAGATGACTCGCGACGAGGTCCTGCTGGCGGGATTGCTCCTGCCCACGCTGGTCATAGGTGGGCTGCTCGCCCGGCCGCTCCGCGATCGGCTCGCCGGCCCGGCGTTCCGCGCCGGGGTGCTCGTCGTGTGTGCGGTCTCCGCGGTGGCGCTGCTGGCGCGATCCGTGGGCTGAAGGTCAGCGTCGCTGCAGCTGGTACGCCGCGGCTACCGTGGCTCGCATGATCGTCGCCTTCAGCATCAGTCCCACCGCCGCCGACGACACCGGCGGGGTGTCGGAGGCCGTCGCGGCGGCCGTCCGGGTGGTCCGCGAGTCCGGGTTGCCCAACGAGACCAACGCGATGTTCACCAACATCGAGGGGGAGTGGGACGAGGTGATGGCGGTGGTGAAGCGGGCCGTCGACGTGGTGGCCGAGGTGTCGCCGCGGGTCGGGCTGGTGCTCAAGGCCGATATCCGGCCCGGCTTCGAGGGTGAGATGACCGCCAAGGTGGAGCGGGTCGAGAAGGCGTTGCGGGGCTGACCGTGCGCTCGGAGACCAAGGAGTACCGCACCGGCGACCGCGACGTCGTCCTCGACCTGACCGACGACTGTGCGGCCTTCGTCGCCGAGGAGTCCGACGGGCTGCTGCACGTGTTCGTCCCGCATGCCACCGCCGGGATCGCGATCATCGAGACCGGCGCGGGCAGCGACGACGACCTGTTGGCCGCACTGGGTGACCTGCTACCCGCCGACGACCGGTGGTCACACCGGCACGGGACGCCTGGGCACGGGCGGTCCCACGTGCTCCCGGCTCTGGTGCCGCCGTACGCCTCGATCCCCGTGCTCGGTGGCCGGATGGCGCTCGGCACCTGGCAGAGCATCTGCCTGGTCGACCTCAACGTCGACAACCCGGTGCGCGAGGTGCGGTTCAGCTTCCTGCCCGGGTGAGCCGAATAGGGGCAAGCTTCGATGTCATCGACCCTCAGGCGTACTCGGCGTACTCCGTGACGGTCTCGAAACCCATGGCCCGATACACCGGCAGTCCCATGGGCGTCGCCTGGAGCGCGATGCTGTCGTGCCCGCGGTCCACCCCTGCTTGTATCGCGGCCCACGTCAGAGCGGTTCCCACGCCCTGGCCGCGCGCTTCCTCCAGGGTCAGGACGTTGACCACCCCGCCGGCGCCGGCGCTGCTGACGGCGATGGACGTGCCGACCGGCGCCCCGTCCAGGTAGCCGACGAACAGATCCACGTCGGTGCGCTCGGCGAATGATCGCGAGGTCAACTGCCCAGCCACTTCCTCGCCCAGCTCAAGGCCGACGACCACTCGGGCGAAGTCAGACTCCCGTCCCGCCGCCAGGCGCTCGACCACCAGACCACGGGGTAGGGCAGGGGGAGCCGGGACGGGATGCAGCACCATGCCGGGCAGCGGTTGGGGCTCGCGGGAAAGACCGTGCCTCTCGGCGACGGCGTCCACCTCGGCACTGGCCACGCCGGGCGTCCAGAGGCTGAAGGGCAGATGGTGCGCCGTGAGCCAAGCCAACGCGGCCTCCAGTTCCGCGTGGCCGGGGTCGCTGGCGATGCAACCGTTGAACATCGGCATCGGCAGCCCGGTCACGAAAGCGAGGGCTCCAACCTCGTCGCGGACCGAACCCTGCGGGGCGGCCTCGGCCAAGGCGCGGTAGCAGGCGACGAAGCTCTCTCGCTCGAGGGCGACGAGTTCACTGGTGGGCTTCATGACATCCCCTAGTCCGGTGGTGGGCCGGTCGCTGAAGCGCTGGCTCCGCAGCATGGCATCGACCCAATGACCACGCACTGTCCTGCCGAGATCCGGGGTGAAAGCAACAGTCGAACAAGTGTTCGAGTACGATTCGCAGCATGGCTGCTCCCGTCACCCCGCCCGGCTGGCCCAGCGTCGTACGTCCGCCGGGCGCGCCCGACTGGGAGCACACCGCCGGCACCTGGCTGCTCGACCTCTGCCCGCCGGAGTACCGCTCCTACCCGGCGCTGCGCCGGCACCTGGTGGTGCTCGCGCGGTTCGCGGTGCTCTACGTCGAGGCCAGCCAGGAGGCCTGCCGGCGTGGGCTGAGCGAGGCGCGCGCGGAGCTCCGCGACGTCGCTGATGCCGACGTGGTCGACGCCGCGGTCGAGACCTGGCTCAGTGAGGACGCGCGGCTCAGTGGGGTACGCCGCGCCGCCGGGCTGGTCGAGGAGGCGATCCGGGGTCGCAGGTTCGTCGCCCGCCTGTAGCCACTACTGGCCCGAGCGCTCCTGGCTAGCGCCGGTGAGCGCCTGCTGGAAGTGCGGGACCTGCTCGGTGAGCCTGGCGACCGTCTCGTCGGTGAAGTGCAGCACCTCGAGTGGCGTCTCGGCGACCACCGTCGCGTTGCGCAGCTTGTGGTTGACCAGCGCCATCTCGCCGATGAGCTCACCGGCACCGACAACCGGCGACCTCCTCGCCCTTCTGGCGCACCGAGACCTCGCCCTCGAGGATCAGGTACGCCTTGTCGGCGGGAGTCTTCTCCACCATCAGCGCCCAGCCCTCGGGGACCGTGAGGTAGGTCGCCTCTTCGACGACCTCGGTGGATCTCGTCATCGGAGAAGTCGTTGAACCGGGCGAGCCGGGCCAGCATCTCGATGCGCTTCGCCTTGTCCTGACCTTTGCCCAACACGGGGTCTCCTCTCGTGTCCCTCCGGCTCGGATTGTGGCAGACAAGTGCCCACCTAGGGGAGCAGGAGCATCGAGTCGCCGAACTCGTGCCAGAGATACCCGGGTGCCTCGTCGTCGGTGATGTCCGCGTAGCCGCGGCTCACCAGGGTGCGTCCCGCAACCGCAGCGAGCAGGTCGAGGTGGCTGGCCTCCGGCTCGTGCAGTCCGGTCAGCAACCCCCGCACGACGGTCGCGGGGCGCTCCGGTCCGAGGACCAGCGACGTCCATCCGGTGGTCGGGTGCACCCGCCCGCCGGCCGCGGCCGACTCGAGCGCGCGGACCACCGTGGTGCCGACCGCGACGACCCGGCGCCGCGCCGCCAGGGTGCTGTTGACCAGCCGGGCAGTCACCGCCGGCACCGTGAACAGCTCCGGTTGCGGCGGCTCGTGGGACTCCTGGCTCGCGACCCCGGTGTGGAGGGTCACCGGCACGACCGGCACGCCGCGCGCCATCAGCCGGACCAGACCGCGCTCGGTGAGGGGCCGACCGGCGCTGGCCATCTCGGCGCTGCCGGGCTGGTCGGCGTACACGTTCTGGAGGGTGTCGAGTGGCCACTCGCCCTCGACGTACGGGTAGTGGATCGGCCGGCCGTGCTGGGGGAGGTAGTCGACGATGTCGACGGTGGGCAGCGGTACGGCGCGCCACAGGCGCTCCTGACCCGCCGGGTGCGGCGCGTCCACCCGCAGTCGCACCCCGCCGGGGAGCCGGAGCACCTGCCCGGGCGCCGGGGCGTCCGGTCCGGTCCCGTCACCACGCCGCAGCTCCACGACCCAGGAGCCGTCGTCGAGCTGGGTGGAGACGTGCAGGGTGGCCGGGCAGCCGCGGTGCTCGATCTCGACCGCGGCGGGCAGCGTGGCGCTGGTGTTGACCACCAGCAGGTCGCCCGGCTCGAGCAGGTCGGGCAGGGCGTCGGCGCGCAGGTGCCGGGTGCCGTCGGGCGTGACGACCGCCAGCCGGACCTCGTCGCGGGCCAGACCGCGGGCCTCGGGCGGGACCCGCGCCTCGCCTGCCTCGGGCAGTCGGAAGCGCTCGATCGGGGCGGACAGCTCATGCCGCCTCGCTGCGCAGGTCGCCGGCGGCGTAGCGCCCGCTGGGCAGGTCGCCGGCGAGGAGCGACAGCACCGCCGGGACCACCGTCTCGGGCTCGGGGCGGTCCGAGATGTCCTCGCCGGGGAACGCGTCCTGATGCATCCCGGTGCGCATGTCGCCGGGATCGAGCGAGTACACCCGGAGGTCGGGCTCCTCGGCGGCCAGCACCCGGCTGGCATGGTCGAGGGCCGCCTTGGACGAGCCGTAGCCGCCCCAGGTCTCGTAGGCCTCGACTCCTGCGTCGGAGGAGATGTTGAGGACCCGACCGCGGTCCCGACGCAGCTGGGGGAGCAGGGCCGCGGTCAGCGCCATCGGCGCCACCAGGTTGACCCGGAGGATCTCGATGTACGTCGCCGGGTCGAGGTCGGCGAACGCCGGCAGCGGGCTGGCGCCCAGGGTGCTGGCGTTGTTGACGAGCAGCGACGCGCCGCCGAGGCTGCGGGCCGCGTCGACCAGCTTGGCGCGGTGCAGGGGATCGGCGACGTCCCCGGCGAAGGCGTGGTGCGGGCCGCCGGCCAGCCGCGACTGGACCGCCGAGAGGTCCGCTGCGCCGCGGGCGTCCAGGACCAGCGTCCACTGACGGCGGGCGAGCTCGATGGCGAGCGCGCGGCCGAGGCCGCGGGACGCGCCGGTGATGACGGCAACGGGCATGGTGTTTCTCCTCGTGTGAATTCGGGTGACACCCAGCCTGCAAGTTGAAGTCCACTTGAGGTCAAGACGAGCGTTGCTAGCCTCGGCCGGGTGCAGCGGTTCGCCAGCGTCGTCCTCGTCGACTCCCGCGGCTGGGTGCTGCTGCAGGAGCGCGACGAGCACCCGGCGATCGACCCGGAGAAGTGGGGATTCGTCGGTGGCCACCTCGACCCGGGCGAGGACTACCTCGCCGGCGCCTACCGGGAGCTCGCGGAGGAGACCGGCGTCCGGCTCGACGACGGGCTCGAGCTGTTCGGGCAGTTCACCGTGCACCACGACCACACCGACAGCGACGACGAGTTCCGGCTCTACGTGATGCGCACCGAGCTCACCGACGACGACGTCGAGTGCCACGAAGGGCGCCAGATCGTCTTCGTGGACCCCGACCGCGTGGCCGAGCTGGACCTGACCGCCGCGGCCCGGATCGCGCTCGGCGGGTTCCTGCGCTCCGAGCTGTACAGCAGCATGACCGCATGAGTCGGGCCCGGCAGCCGTCGGTGGCGGTCTACGAGCCCTGAGCCCGTAAACTCGCCGCCATGTCGTTGCTCGAGTCGATAGCGGGGCCTCGGGACCTCCGCGGGCTGACCGAGGACCAGCTCGCGCTGCTGGCGAGCGAGATTCGCGACCTGCTCGTCGACACCTGCTCCCGAATCGGTGGCCACCTCGGTCCGAACCTCGGGGTGGTCGAGCTGACGCTCGCCATCCACCGGGTGTTCGACTCGCCGCACGACCGGGTGCTCTTCGACACCGGCCACCAGGCCTACGTGCACAAGATCCTCACCGGACGCGCCGGGGAGTTCGACGGCCTGCGCACGGAGGGCGGCCTCAGCGGCTACCCGAGCCAGGAGGAGTCCGAACACGACATCGTGGAGAACTCCCACGCCTCGACGTCGCTCAGCTACGCCGACGGGCTGGCCAAGGCCTACGCCATCCGCGGCGAGGACCGGCACACGGTGGCGGTGATCGGCGACGGCGCGCTGACCGGCGGGATGGCCTGGGAGGCGCTGAACAACATCGCGATCGCCAAGGACTCCAAGCTGGTGATCGTCGTCAACGACAACGGCCGCTCCTACACACCGACCGTCGGCGGGCTGACCACCGCGCTCACCAACCTGCGGACCAACCCGCGCTACGAGCAGCTGCTCGACGTGGTCAAGAAGCGGCTCAACGCGGTGCCCGGGGTCGGCCCGGCGGCGTACGACACGCTGCACGCGATGAAGAAGGGCCTCAAGGACGCGCTCGCGCCGCAGGGCCTGTTCGAGGACCTCGGACTGAAGTACGTCGGCCCGGTCGACGGGCACGACCTCCAGGCCATGGAGCTCGCGCTGACCCAGGCCCGGCGGTTCGGCGGCCCGGTGATCGTGCACGCGATCACCCGCAAGGGCTTCGGCTACGACGCCGCCGAGCAGCACGAGGCCGACCAGTTCCACCAGTCCGGGCCGTTCGACGTCGACAGCGGCGAGCAGACCCCGAAGGGCCGGATCTGGACCGACGAGTTCTCCGACGAGATGGTGCACATCGGCGCCCGGCGCAAGGACGTCGTCGCCATCACGGCCGCGATGATGCACCCCGTGGGGCTGGACAAGTTCCAGGCCCGGTACCCCGAGCGCACCTTCGACGTCGGCATCGCCGAGCAGCACGCCGCGACCTCGGCGGCCGGGCTCGCGATGGGCGGGCTGCACCCGGTCGTGGCGATCTACGCGACCTTCCTCAACCGGGCTTTCGACCAGGTCCTGATGGACGTCGCCCTGCACCGCTGCGGGGTCACCTTCGTGCTCGACCGCGCGGGCGTCACCGGCGAGGACGGGGCGAGTCACAACGGCATGTGGGACATGTCGATCCTGCAGGTGGTGCCCGGGCTCCGGCTGGCCGCGCCGCGCGACGGCGCCCGGCTGCGGGAGCTGCTCAACGAGGCGATCGACGTCGACGACGCGCCCACGGTGGTGCGGTTCTCGAAGGGCGCGCCGCCCGAAGACATCCCCGCGATCGGCAAGGCCGGGGGTGCCGACGTACTCGCCCGCAACGGCACCAAGGACGTGCTGGTCGTGGCCGTCGGGTCGATGGCCGTGGTCGCCGTCGACGTCGCCGCGCGGCTGGTGGCCCAGGGCATCGGCGTGACCGTGGTCGACCCCCGGTGGGTGAAGCCGGTCGACCCCGCGATCGTGGCGCTCGCGCGCGAGCACCGGCTGGTGGTCAGCGTCGAGGACAACGGACGCACGGGCGGCTGCGGCGCCGTACTCCTGCAGACCCTCAACGACGCCGGGGTGACCACCCCCTTCCGGCTGCACGGGATCCCCCAGGAGTTCCTGACCCACGCCAAGCGGGACGCGATCCTGGGCCGGATCGGGCTCACGTCGCAGACCATCGCCCGAGGCATCGTGGAAGATCTCGTGCTCCTTCCCGAGGAGTCGCGAGACGTCTCGGCCCGAAGTGTCGATGTCGACCACCCGGGCTGAGGCGCACCCACCGCTCTTCCGGTTGCACATGGGGGTGGTGCTCGCGGTCGTCCTCGTGCTGTCGATGGTCGGGTGCTCCGACTCGCCGACGGGCTCGGGGCCGGACGACTCGGATGCGCGGGCCGGTGAAGGGATGCCGATCCCGCCCGACCTCGACGCCGCGTTCAGCGCGACGCTCGACCAGCGCGCCTCGAGCCTCCTCTCCGGCGACCGGGCCGGGTTCCTGACCGGCATCGAGCGCAGCAACCGAGGGTTCCTCGCGGCGCAGCGGGGCTACTACGACAACCTGGCCCAGCTGCCGCTGCAGGAGCTCTCCTACGACCTGGACCGGTCCAGCATGGTCCGCGCCGGCGACCAGTACTGGGTGGTCGTCGAGGTGACCCTGCAGCTCCAGGACTTCGACCCCTCGCCCGTGCGCACCCGCGACCGGTTCCGGTTCGCGCCGGCCGACGACGAGCGGTACGTCGTCAGCTCGGTCACCGACACCAAGTGGGAGAAGGCGCACAACATCCAGCCGCAGCCGTGGGACATGGTGCCGATCGAGGCCCAGACGCGGCCAGGGGTGCTCGGCATCTTCGACGAAGGGTCGCTCTCAGCAGCCGGTCCGATCATGGACTCGGTGGAGCAGGGCATCGACGACGTCTCGGCGACGGTGCCCTACGGCTGGTCGCGCTCCGTCGTGGTCTACGCCTTGTCCGATATCGACTTCCTGGCCACTCTCGACGACCTGCCCGGTGGCGACCCCGAGCACGTCGACGGAGTGGCGTTCCCGGTGATGGCGGGGAATCGGGGCGGCACGGTGGTGGCGACCCGGTTCGCGCTGCACCCCTCGATGCTCGAGCCAGCCCGGCACCGAGCGCGATCGGCTGGTGCGGCACGAGCTGGCCCACGTGGCGATCGGCGAGCGCGACGACCAGGCGCCCGCGTGGCTGAGCGAGGGGATTGCGGAGTGGGTCTCGGTGCAGCCGCTGGCGCCGGAGCTGCGTCGGCTCCCTGAGGAGGCGCTCGGCGCGGCCGAGGCCGGCGTACGCCGACTGCCCGCCGACGGGACGTTCAACAACGGCGAGTCCGCCGCGCACTACGGGCTCAGCTGGTGGGCGTGCGAGTACCTCGTGGCCGGCTTCGGCGAGGACACCCTGTGGCAGCTGCTCGAGGAGTTCGACGACCCGCACGCCGACACGGACGCGGTGCTGGAGTCGCAGATCGGGCTCACCGGCCGGAAGGTGGCCCGGCGCGCGGCCAAGATGATGATCAACGAGTACGACCCGGACTTCCTTGCGCCGGAGCCTCCGGAGCCTCCGGAGCCGTCCCAGGAGACGCCGAGCGACGAGCCCACGTAGCCGACCCATATGTTGGACCCGTGAGTTCCGAATCGCGCCTCGTCCACATCGTCGACGAGGTGCCCGCCCTCGACGATGCCGAGTCGCTCACGATGGTGCTGGTGCTGGACGGCTTCCTCGACGCCGGCAGCGCGGCCGCGATCGCGTGCCGGCACCTCGTCGACGAGAACGCCGAGCCCGGTGGCTCCGTGGTCGCGACCTTCGACGTCGACCAGCTCCACGACTACCGCGCCCGGCGGCCGCCGATGTCGTTCGTGCGCGACCACTACGAGGCGTACGACGCGCCGCGGCTGGTCGTCCGGCTGCTCCACGACTCCGGCGGGACGCCGTACCTCCTCCTGCACGGGCCGGAGCCGGACACGCGCTGGG
Organism: uncultured Actinomycetota bacterium; assembly: GCA_963798055.1. Lineage (GTDB taxonomy): Bacteria > Actinomycetota > Actinomycetes > Propionibacteriales > Nocardioidaceae > Nocardioides. Next base: position 43,306 of record CAWCRX010000022.1, on the reverse strand, counting down.
AGGCGTTCGCCCGCGCTGTTCTCGAGGTGGTCGAGCGGTTCGGCGTGACTCGCGTCGTGGGCATGGGCTCGGTGCCGATGGCGGTGCCGCACACTCGACCGATCGCGATCACCCATCACGCCAACCGGCCCGAGCTGCTCACCGGTGAGAGCCCGTGGCGCGGCGAGCTGCGGATCCCGAGCAGTGCCCAGGCGCTGCTCGAGGTGCGGCTGGGTGAGTGGGGGCACGACGCCCTCGGCTTCGTCGCGCACATCCCGCACTACCTCGCCCAGCTCGAGTACCCACGCGCGTCGGCGGCGCTGCTCGAGCAGGTCGAGCTGGCCGGCCGGCTCACGATCGACCTGACCGCCCTGCGGGAGCAGGCAGAGGATCGGGAGCAGGAGATCGCCCGCTACCTCGCGGCCAACGAGGAGGTCGAGGAGGTGGTCCGGTCGCTGGAGCAGCAGTACGACTCCTTCCAGCGCGCCGAGGAGTCCGGCTCCAGCCTGCTCGCCGGCGACGAGCCGCTGCCCACGGGCGAGGAGATCGGTCAGCAGTTCGAGCAGTTCCTGGCCGGCCTCGAAGGCCCCGACGAGCAGCAAGGCCGATGATGAGCGACGTAGTGGACGACCTGGTCGGTCTCCTGGACCTCGAGTACCTCGATGTCGACCTGTTCCGCGGTCGCCAGCCCGACAGCGAACGGCAGCGGGTCTACGGCGGTCAGGTGGCGGCGCAGGCCCTGGTGGCCGCCGTACGGACCGTCGACCCGGAGTTCCACGTGCACTCGCTGCACTCGTACTTCCTGCTGCCCGGCGACTACGAGGTGCCGATCATCTACGACGTCGAGCGGGTCCGTGACGGACGCTCGTTCTCCACCCGCCGCGTCTCCGCGCGCCAGCACGGCAAGGTCATCTACTACCAGACCGTCAGCTTCCAACGGCTCGAGCCGGGCCTCGAGCACCAGGAGCCGATGCCGGAGGTGGGTGGCCCGGAGACCGGCGCGAGCCTGTTCGACCTGATGAAGGATCGGGGCGCCAAGGAAGCGGCGGGGCTGGGCAAGGAGTGGGCGGCGATGGACGTCCGGTTCCTCGGCAACTCGAGGTACGGGCTCGAGAAGGATCCCGACCACCCGTCACAGGCCCGGGTCTGGATCCGCATCGACGGCACGCTCAGCGACGACCCGATCGAGCACCTGGCGCTGTTCACCTACGCCAGCGACGTGAGCCTGCTCGGCGCCGCGCTGGCCGCGCACGAAGCCGACCCGACCAACACCCAGATGGCGTCCCTGGACCACACGATCTGGTTCCACCGGCCGTTCCGCGCCGACGAGTGGTGGCTCTACGACCAGTGGTCGCCGTCGGCCAGTGGCGCCCGCGGCCTCTCGCTGGGTCGCGTCTTCACCGTCGATGGGACGCTGGTGGCCACGGTTGCCCAGGAGGGCCTCATTCGCCCGCGACGCTCCTAGGCGCGTAGCTGCACCACAGACCCGTCCGCACGGCGGCGCCGAGATGTGTGCCGAGGGCGGGGTGAACGCTCGCCACGCGACCGATCGCATCTCGGATCCGTGCGCTGACCGCTTTGCGGGCCCGTTCGGCGTCGTCTCCGAGCCGCCGGTCCCGACCCCCTAGTCCGACTGCTCCGCTGAGTTCCGCGAGCAGTGCCTGCCGTCTCGTCCTCGGCCCGCTCCGCGCGGCTCGGCGTCTCCCTGCGACGGCCCTGCCGCTATCGAGCTCTTCGTCGAGTTCGACCAGCCGTCGCCGGTACTCGGCCTTCGCCCGGTCGTCGAGCACCGGGTCGGCCCCGCTGAAGGGGCGCCGCCCGGCCAGCTCGGTAGCGGGGACCGCCACCCCGGGGTGCGCGACCAGGACGGCGAGGTCCCTGACTCCCTTGCTGTCCGGCACGTGCGCGGTCGTGCCGTCCCACGCTGATCCGCCACACATCACCCTCCTGCTCGAAGTGCACCTCAGCAGGGGCGGGCGCCAGCGTCGTACGCCGTCCCAGTGCGTGGGCAGCCCAGAGGTGGCGCGCCGAGCGCGTCGGCCATCGATGCCGCGTTCGTCAGGTGTTCGATGGCGGACGACACGCTCGCCCAGGCCGGCGGCCAGCTCACCGAGGTAGAGGTCGACCGGCCCCCAGAACGACGCGCACCCACCGACCAGGACGTTGGTGCCGGCGAACGGGAGAAGCCGCGCGTAGCAGTCCCGCGCCGCGTCGGTCGACCCGGCGGCCGCCAGCGCGTCGGCGGCCAGTGCGACGAACTCGAGGTCGTACTTCTCATCGCGGTCCGGTGGCAACGTGACCGCCAATCGGCGCGCCTCGTCGGCATTGCCTTGCGCCCTCTGGGCCGCCGCCAGGAACCGATCGACGTGGGGAACGTCGTCCATGCCGCGCATTCCCTCCGCGATCGCCAACCGGTCTCCCGACGAAGAGGGACAGTGGCCACCGCTGGGTGCCATGGACGCCGTGGACGTCGGGTATGCCGATCCGCACCCCCTCCTCGTAGGCGCGCTGTGCCGCGTCGAGGGCCTCGTCGACCGCGCCGGTGACCAGGCCGAGCGTCGCGCGGCGGCTCAGTGCCTCCCAGCGTCCGCGCGCGTGTCCGAGCGCCTCCGCTCGACGGCAGTACGCCGCCAGCTGGACGAGACCCTCCGGGTCGTTGAGCTCGATCAGGCACGCCGCGCGCAACACCTGCGCCTGCGCGGCCAGCTCCGCATCGTCAGCCGCCGCCGACCCCTGGGCGACCTCCTCCACCATGGCCAACCGCGTGGCGGCGGTGCCGGACGCCCACACGGCGTCGTGCAGGGCGAGGAGGCAGTCCGCCAGGAGCACCGGGTCACCGATCTCTCGGGCGACTTCGACCGCTTCCTCCGCGGGTGGGCGGCACTCTGCCACGGGGAACAGCGCGTGCCTTCGCTCGCGGCCCAGCGCAGCGAGCAGCCGCACCCGGTCAGAGGTGCCGCGCGGAGCCGCCGTGACCGCCTCCTCGAGCAGGGCGAGCTGCGCGGTGTGGTCACCGCGGGCGCCCACCCGATGCAGTCCTAAGTGCAGACTGCGGTCAGATGCGCAGTGTTCGCCGGTGACGCCGCGAGGCCTCGGCCGCGGCGAGGTACGACTCGCGTGCTCGCGGTGTCGCCGGCGCTGAGCTGAGCCCCCGCCAATGCGAGCAACAGCGTCGGGATCGGCCGGCTCGCCGCGGAGGTCGAGGGCGTTCTGGTAGTGGCGCACTGCTTCTTCGTGCCCGAGCCGGACGGTGGCTTCCTCTGCAGCGAGGATGGACCAAGCCGCGCCGGCTATGTCTTCCCTGCTCTGGACGAGGTGATCCGCGATCCGGCCCGCCGGGATCGGCGCACCGCTTCAGAGCGTTGCTCGATCAGCCCGCCCGCGACCACCCGATGGATCCGAGCTCTCTGCGACGAGCTCGGTCTCCGCGATCAGCTCCTCGCGGAACAAGTCGTGCACGAAGGGCCTGCCCGGCACCGCGGCCCGCTCGTTGAGCACCCGCGCCATGATCGCCTCCTCGATCAGCGCGGCGAGCCTGGCGGGTTCGAGCCCCGTCACCATTCCGAGCAGCCCCGGGTCGGCTGCGTCGGCGATCGCTATCACCCTCAGCAGCTCCCGGCACTCGTCGCTCAGCTGGCCGAGCCGGTCCCGGAGCGTCTCGGCCACCGTGGCGGGCAGGTCCGGCCCCGGATGAGGCGCCCGTAGCCGCGAGCGACCATCAGTCGCGAGAGCTCACGGATGAAGAGAGGGTTGCCTCCGGTCCTGTCGCGGATCTCCTCGGCGTTCCCCGGTGCCCGGCGCGATACCGGTGATCGCTGTGACCAGTCCAGCCACCGCGGACGACGTCCAGACCCCCCAGCGTGAGCCCCTCCGCCACGCTGGCGATCCGGTGGAGCGCCGCAGGCGCTTCCAGGTCGCGATAGGTGCCGACCACGAGCATCGATCTGCCGGCCAGTCGGCGAGCGACGGAGTCGAGGAGGTCGAGGGACGGTCCGTCCGCCCAGTGCAGGTCGTCGAGTACGGCCACTGCCGGCTGGTCGCGCGTCAGCGCCGCCAGCGCCCGATCGACCGCGTCGTACAGCTCGAGCCGCGGAACCTCCTCCGTGAGTGTGCTCGAGGGAGTCCCGCTCTCGAGGAGCCGCTGCGTCAGCTCGGGAAGCTCTGATGACCTCCTCCACCTCGCGCAAGAGCTGGGTCCAGGGCCAGTACGCCGGAGCGCCGCCCCCCGGTGAGCAGGCTGCCCAGATGACGCTGGATGCGCCGGCCACGCGCGTCCTCGGCCAGAGCGCGGGCCAGGGCGGACTTCCCGATGCCCGCATCCCCGCTGATCAGCAGCAACCGGCCGGTGCCGCCGCAGCGGCGGCGTCCAGCGCGGCGCCGCGCCGTGGCCAGTGCCGGGTCCCGCCCGACGAGCCGAGTGCTCACGGCCACGAATTCTGCTCCCCGGAGACGGTCAGGGGCGCAATTCGAGCAGGATGTTGATCGGCGCATCGACCCCCAGGCGCCGGATCCGCGAGAATCCGGCCGCCATGGCGGTCTCGCGCAGCCGTCCTTCACCGGCGACTGTTCCGAGCGGGTGCCCCTCCTGGGCCAGTCCGTTCGGGGTGCACACGGTCGTCGAGACGCCGTACCAGAGCCGGCCCACCGGGTTGATGTTGTCCTCGAGCCGGTCCGCACCGCCGGGCTCGATCAGCAGGACCGCGCCATCCGGTGCCAGCGCCGCGCGTGCGTGCGCGAGCGCGCCCACCGGGTCGCCCAGGTCGTGCAGGCTGTCGAAGAACGTGATCAGGTCGTAGTCCGAGCCCGAGGTAGTCCTTCGCGGTGGCCACCTCGAACCGCACCCGGTCGCCGACCCCGGCAGCCCCCGCTGCTCGTCCGAGCCCGCTCGATCGACCCGCCGTGGTAGTCGAACCCCAGCATCCGGGCGGCCGGGTAGAGGTCGGCGAGCGCGACGAGCACGCGCGCCGTACCCGCAGCCGACATCGGCGACCTTGCCGCCGTCCGTCAGCCGTCGAGCGGTCTCGGGCATCGCCGCCAGCCAGGCCGGCAGGAACGGCAGTACCGACGCCTCGGTGATCCGGGCCATCGCGTCCCAGTGTCCGGGTGAGCGCTCGTGCCAGCCGAACCCCTGGCCGGTGCGGAACCTCTCATCGAACCTGCCGAGGTCCACGGCCATCACCTGCATGCGCGTCGCCGAATGCCGAGAGCAGCGCAGTCTGCGCGTCATCGGCGAGCACTGCCGCGACGGCGTCGGGCAGCATGAACGTGCTGTTCTCCGCGTCGTACTGCACATAGCCAGCAGTCACCTGCGCCGCCAGCCACTCATGGGCGTAGGGCTCCGCAGTTCCGATCCGGGCGGCCAGCTCCGCCGGCGTGAGCGGCCCGGCACCGGACATCGCCTTCCACGCGCCCGAGGTGATCCCCAGCAGCAGGGTGGTCACTCCGATCGACGCCGCGAAGTCGGTCATCACCTGGCCGAAGGCCGCCTGCACGGCCGCCTCGTCGACCTCCGACCGTTGCTCCACTGAAGTCATCGCACACTGTCCTCTCGTCGTCAGGCCCGCGTCGGTCCGGGGCTCGACCAGTGGGCGCCAGATCCGATCTGGCGGATGCCAGGGCGGAACGCGCGCCTCGGTGACGAGTGGGCCGGAACAGCCGGCACCGCCGGACGCGACGGAGGCAACGATGACCGCGAACGTGATCATGCAGCACACCGATGAGGAGGTGGCGGCGGCGTACGCCGCGGCCTACGCCGGCGGTGACGTGGACGCCCTGGGCGACCTGCTCGCCCCGGACGTGGTCTCGCGGTTGCTCATGCCCGCCGGGTTGCGCACCCTCAACGGGGTCGACTCCTTCAAGGCGGAGCTGGCCGAGGCGATCGGCGGCGTCGACAGAGCTCGACTGCACTCCTCGTCGGCGGCGCCGGTCGGTGACAAGTTCGTGACCCGGTCCCGACTCGTCCTGTACGCCGGCGGGGGCCACTACCACCTCGAGCATCTCGAGGTGGTCACCGTCGAGAACGGCCGGGTGAGTGCCATCGATGGCGTCTGCACCGGGTTCCGGCCGGCATGACCACCGTGGCCGGCGACCTGACACGGGGCTGCACGTCGAGACCATCGGGACCGGCGCTCCGCTTCTCGTCGCTCACGGCGGTCCGGGACTCGACCACCGGCTCTACCACTCGCCTGGATCCTCTGGCTGACGGGCGACAGCTGGTGTTCTGGGACCACCGGGGGCATGGCCGCTCCGGGCCCGCTGCCCGAAAGGCCCCGTCGAGATGGCCCTGTTCGCCGACGACGCCATCCGGGTCGCCGATTCGCTGGGACTCGATACGGTCACCCTGTTCGGCCACTCCTTGGGTGGCTGGGTGGCGCAGGAGGCAGCGCTTCGGCACCCCGACCGGGTCGGCGGGCTGGTGCTTGCCGGCACCACTCCGGGGCAGCTGGGAGGCACCGAGTCCCCGGATGACGACCAGGGCCTGCCGCCGTCTGCTGAGCTCGTCGAGCTCCTCACTCGGTTCCCCGAAAGTGACGCCGAGGCGGCAGCGACGTATCAAGAGCTCTTCCCGCACTTCCTGCACGATCCGATCCCTGGTCACATCGCTACCTGACGCTCGGCCCGGAGGATGTGTCCGCGTCGGCGATGGCGGCGGTGTTCGCCGCACAAAGTCGATGGAGCTCGGTGGATCGGCTGCACCGAGATCCGGTTGTGCCGACCCTGCTGGTCGCTGGTCGGTTCGACGGCTTCTGCTCAGTCGAGCAGCACCATCGGATCGCGACGCGGCTACCCGAGCGCTGAAGTGCACATCTACGAGCAGAGCGCGCACTTCCCCTGGCTCGAGGAGCCGGAGCGCGTTCTTCGACCGCATACCGGCGCCTGGCTGCGCCGCCGCACCCGCTGATCGGTCAGAGGGCGGTGGTGGCTCCCGCGAGGTGCGGCGCACCGCTCTTGGGGTTGCCGAGCGAGAACGCGAAGCCGTCGTTGGTCGGCGTCGAGCCGAACGCGACCTTCCCGGGCAGGATGATCGGCTTCTTGAACGCGACGTCGACCCGAACGGCGTCGGGCAGCCGGTTCTCGAGGGCCGCGATGCACCGCGCCTTGCTCCACATGCCATGCGCGATCTGGCGGGGGAAGCCGAGCGCCTTGGCGGTGAGCGGGTAGAGGTGGATCGGGTTGTGGTCGCCCGAGACCGAGGCGTAGCGGCGGCCGAGGTCGGCGGGCAGGTTCCAGACCGTGCCGGTCGCCGGCGCGTCGGGGAACGTCGACCCGCTCGAGGCCGACTCGTCGCCCTTGCCGCGGCGCAGGTACGTCGAGGTGCTCTCCCACACGAGGTCGTCACCGGCCCGGACCTCGGTCACGAACCGGTAGATCGTGCCCTTCGGGTGTGCCTCGGACGGCCCGACGCTCGCCGAGACGGCGAGCTCCTCGCCGACGGCGATCGCGCGATGGCCGGTGATGGAGTTCTCGAGGTGCACGGTGCCGATCGCCGGGGCCGGGAAGGCGGAGTCGGTCATGATCGCCATGTGCAACGGGAACGCGAGCATGTGCGGGTAGGGGAGCGGGACCCTGTCCTTGGTCGGGAACCCGCACACCGCGGCGTACGCATCGACGTGGGCGCGCTCGACGGTGACGACGGGCCGGTCCTTCTTGAGCCCGACGAAGCCGTCGGGGGACGCCTTCTTGACGCCCGGCAGCTGGTTGACGCCGGGGACCGAAGGGAGCGCCGCCTTGACCAGCAGCGGGAGGCCGGGCATGTCAGGCCCCCAGCATCATCTGGCCGCAGACCCGGACCACGTTGCCGTTGACGGCGCGGGAGCCAGGGTTGGCGTACCAGGCGATGGTCTCGGCCACGTCGATCGGGAGGCCGCCCTGGGCCATCGCGTTGAGGCGCTGGCCGACCTCGCGGGTCGCGAACGGCACGGCCGCGGTCATCTGCGTGACGATGAACCCGGGTGCGACGGCGTTGACCGTGATGTCGTTCTTGAGCTCGTCGGCGAGTGAGTCGACGAAGCCGATGACGCCGGCCTTCGAGGCGGCGTAGTTGGTCTGGCCGACGTTGCCGGCGATGCCGGCGATGCTGGCGACCCCCACGATCGAGCCGCCCTTGTTGATGACGCCCTGATCGAGCAGCTCGCGGGTGATCTTCTCCGGGGCGGTCAGGTTGACCGCGATCACCGAGTCCCAGCGGTCCGCGGCCATGTTGGCGAGCTTCTTGTCGCGGGTGATGCCGGCGTTGTGGACGACGACGTCGACGCCGCCGTGCTTCTCGGTGAGGTGGTGAGCGATGCGCTGCGGCGCGTCCTTGCCGGTGATGTCGAGGGTGATCCAGTCGCCGTCGAGCTCCTTCATCAGGGTCTGGAGCTCGCTGGCGGCCTGGGGTACGTCGACGCCGACGACGGTGGCGCCGTCGCGGTGCAGCACCCGGGCGATCTGCTCGCCGATGCCGCGGCTCGCGCCGGTCACCAGCGCGATCTTTCCGGTGAGCGGCTTGTTCCAGTCGGTGACCTCGGGAGCCTTCGTGGTGTGGTGCGCGCCGATCCGGACCACCTGGCCGGAGACGTACGCCGACTTGGGGGAGAGCAGGAAGGCGAGCGTGCTGGTGACGGAGGCCTCGGCGCCCTCGCCGACGTAGACCAGCTGGACGGTGCTGCCGCGGCCGATCTCCTTGCCGAGGCTGCGGGTGAAGCCCTCGAGCGCGCGCTGCGCGACTCGCTCGGCGCCCTTCACCTGCTCCGGGGGCGTTCCGATGACGACCACGCGGGCACAGCTGTCGACGTCGCGCATGACCGGGGTGAAGAAGTCGCGGAGCGCGACCAGGTCGGCGGAGGTCTTCAGGCCGGTGGCGTCGAAGACCAGGCCTTTGTACGTCGCCCCCTCCTCCTGCGCGCCCTGCGAGGCGATGCCGAGCAGGTCGAGCAGCCCGGGCAGCGACTCGGCCAGCCGGCCGCGGCCGCCGACCAGGACGGTGCCGTCGACGAGCGGTGCGCCCTCGACGTACCGCTCCAGCTTCGTGGGGTTCGGCAGCCCGAGGTTCTTGACGAGCAGCTTGCCGATCGGCGTCGTGGTGAAGCCCTGGTAGCGGTCACTCATGGGGGTGCGGTCCTCCGGGAGGGGTCGAGGGGCGTACGTGACACGAACCTGTCACGCTCAGCCATGTAACTCCATGTGTAACTCGGAGTCCACATTTCGTGACCTGCCCCTCATTGCCTTCTCTCGCGGGCATCGCGCGGGGAGGATGGGCGCATGAACCCCAAGACCCGTCGCGTCGCCGTGATCGGCGGCAACCGGATCCCGTTCGCCCGCTCCAACACCGTCTACGCCGAGGCGTCCAACCAGGACATGCTCACCGCCGCCATCGACGGCCTGGTGACCCGGTTCGGCCTCGAGGGGGAGCGGCTCGGCGAGGTCGTCGCGGGCGCCGTGCTCAAGCACTCCCGCGACTTCAACCTGACCCGCGAGTCCGTGCTCGGTTCGAAGCTCTCGCCCGAGACCCCTGCGACCGACATCCAGCAGGCCTGCGGCACCGGCCTCCAGGCCGCGATCCAGGTCGCCAACAAGATCGCCCTCGGCCAGATCGAGGTCGGCATCGCCGGCGGCACCGACACCACGTCCGACGCCCCGGTCGCGATCAGCGACAAGCTGCGCAAGAAGCTGGTCAAGGTCAACGCCGCCCGCGACACCAAGGGTCGGCTGGCCGCGCTCGGTCAGATCCGTCCCGGCGACATCGGCCTTGAGATCCCGCAGAACGGCGAGCCGCGCACCGGCCTCTCCATGGGCGACCACGCCGCGCTGACCGCCCTCGAGTGGCAGGTCGGCCGCGAGGAGCAGGACGAGCTCGCCGCCGCTTCCCACCAGCACCTGGCCGCGGCGTACGACGCCGGGTTCCTCGACGACCAGATCACGCCGTTCCGCGGCGTGGAGCGCGACACCAACCTGCGCGGCGACTCGACCGCGGAGAAGCTCGCCAAGCTCAAGCCGGTGTTCGGCAAGGGCGAGGCGGCCACGATGACCGCCGGCAACTCGACGCCGCTGACCGACGGCGCCTCCGTGGTGCTGCTCGCGTCGGAGGAGTGGGCCAAGGAGCGCGGGCTGCCCGTGCTGGCCTACATCACGGCCTACGAGACCGCCGCCGTCGACTACGTGCACGGTGGCGAGGGTCTGCTGATGGCGCCGGCGTACGCGATGGCGCGGATGCTGCAGCGCGAGGGGCTGACCCTTCAGGACTTCGACTTCTACGAGATCCACGAGGCGTTCGCCTCGCAGGTGCTGGCCACCCTCAAGGCCTGGGAGGACCCGGTGTTCTGCAAGGAGCGCCTCGGCCTCGACGCGCCGCTGGGCTCGATCGACCGGTCGAAGCTCAACGTCAACGGCTCGTCGCTGGCCGCGGGGCACCCGTTCGCCGCGACCGGCGGCCGGATCGTCAACACCCTCGCCAAGCTGCTCGCCGAGAAGGGCTCGGGCAAGGGCGTGATCTCGATCTGCGCCGCGGGCGGCCAGGGCGTGACCGCGATTCTCGAGCGGCCCTAGTCTAAGTGTCCTTCTCGCGCGCGCTACTCGACCAGCGTCAGCGACTCATCACGGCGAGAGCCGACGTGACGAGGTAGTCCCGCACCTGCTGCGGGGAGATCTCTCCGACGGTCGGCACGCCCGGAGCGGCCTCGGTCACCAGGATGCCGACCCGGGCGAGCTGGATCGCGCCCAGCCCGCTGGCGTACATCGTGTTGGCGAGCAGGGTCGGGTCGGTCGGGGTGACGAAGTCGCCGGACTCGACCCCGGACTCGATCGCCGCTGACAGCACGCTCAGGCACGACGAGATGCCGCGGCCGAGCCGGAACAGCGCGCTCTCGGAGATCTCGTCGAGCAGCTCCTCGCCGGGCATCCGCATCAGCGACTGCGCGCAGTCGACGAACGCCGGGTGGGCGACGCCGTAGTCGACGAACGCGCCGACGATCGCGCCGAGCCGGGCGCGCGGGTCCTTCTCCTTCTCGGCGGCGGTGGCGAGGGCGTCGCGCAGCTCGCCGAGGTAGCCCTCGAGGGTGAGCGCGAACAGCTCTTCCTTGCCGCTGAAGTGCCGGTAGACGATCGCCCGGTTGATCCCGACCGCGCGGGCGATGTCCTCGATCTGCGCCTCGCGCACCCCGCGCTGGTCGAACAGCTCTCGGGTGGCCGCGATGATCTCCGCCTCGCGCTTACGTCGGCGCGCGGCCGCGGCCTTCCGCCGGCCGTCGCTCTCGGGGGCCCTGGTCGCCATGGACAGAGCGTACGCATGTTGCAACTCGGAGTTGCACGACTGTGACAGGTTCCTCAGCCGACGGTCGGCGCCCGGCTCTACGCTCACCGTCGTGAGCGAGGTGCACCAGCTGTCCCGGGCCGATGCCCGCCGGATCGCCGTCCAGGCGCAGCTGCTGCAGGCAGAGCGGCCGACCGACCTGATGGACCTGGTCCGGCACCTGACCCTGCTGCAGGTCGAGCCGACCGCCGCGATCGCGCCCAGCGCCCAGGTCGTCGCGTGGAGCCGGCTGGGGGCGGCGTTCGATCCTGAAGACCTCGAGGCCGCGGTGGCGACCGGCGCGCTGGTGGAGCTGCACAGCATGCTGCGGCCCGGCCGAGGACATCGCGCTGTTCCGCGCCGAGATGGCGGCATGGCCGGGTCCGGGCGAGCTGAAGGACTGGCAGGAGGGCCGCCGCGACTGGCTGGAGGCCAACGACGACTGCCGGCGCGACATCCTCGAGAAGCTCTACGACGAAGGCCCGCTGCCCTCCCGCGAGCTGCCCGACACGACGCTGCTGCCCTGGGAGTCGAGCGGCTGGAACAACGACCGCAGCCGTCGGATGCTGCTCGATCTGCTGGTCCAGCGCGGCGAGGTCGCGTCGGCCGGCTACGAGGGCCGGGAGCGGCTGTGGGACCTGGCCGAGCGCGTCTACCCCGACGACCCCGTCGTACCCCTCGAGGAGGCGCTGCATGTCCGGGCGACCCGCCGGCTCACCGCCCTCGGGGTCGCCCGCGCCCGCACCACTGAGGTGCCGGGCGAGCCCAACTACGTCGGCGAGGTCGGCGAGCCGGCGGTCGTCGAAGGCGTCCGCGGCAAGTGGCGGGTCGACCCGAGCTACCTCGACGCTCCGCTCGAAGGCCGGACCGCGTTGCTGTCGCCGCTCGACCGGCTGGTCATGGACCGCAAGCGGATGACCGAGATCTTCGAGTTCGACTACCAGCTGGAGATGTACAAGCCCGCGGCCAAGCGTCGCTGGGGCTACTGGGCGCTGCCGATCCTGTACGACGACCGGCTGGTCGGGAAGCTCGACGCCACCGCGGACCGCGAGGCCGGGGTGTTGCGGGTCGACGCCGTGCACGAGGACGAGCCGTTCGACCGGGCGACCCGGGCCGCGATCGATGCCCAGATCGAGGAGCTGGCCCGGTGGCTCGACCTCGAGCTCCAGCGCTGAGAGTCGGCAGGTGGGGGGCCTCGACGGGTGTCTGCTGCGGGTTGTTGGATCGTTCGTTCAACAGCGGCTATGAACGAACGATCGAACAACCCAGAACGCTGGGCCGCGAACCGGCGACGCCACCTGGACCTCGAGTGGCAGCAACTCGAGCCGCTCGGTGTGGATGACGTTGTCAGTTGCCAATGGAACGCACCGTCTCGATCGTGTCGGCCTCGTCGGCGGTCTTGTCGTCGCGGTAGCGGACCACCCTGGCGAACCGGAGCGCCAGCCCACCGGGGTAGCGGGTCGATCGCTGCAGCCCGTCGAACGCGATCTCCACGACCTGCTCGGGCCGGACCTGCACGACGTACTCCGACCCGTCGGCCGGTGAGGTCGCCAGCTCGGTGAACCGCTCGGTCTGCCACTGGAGCATCTCGTCGGTCATCCCCTTGAACGTCTTGCCGAGCATGACAAACCCGCCGTCGGGGTCGCGCGCGCCGAGGTGGATGTTGGAGAGCCAGCCCTTGCGGCGCCCGGAGCCCCACTCGACCGCCAGCACGACCAGGTCGAGGGTGTGCACCGGCTTCACCTTGACCCACGAGGACCCGCGCCGGCCGGCGGCGTACGGCGACAGCCGGGTCCTTCACCACGACGCCCTCGTGACCGGCGTCGAGCGCGGACGCGACGAAGGCTCGGCGGCCCCGACGTCGGCCGTCACCAGCCGGGCGGTCCGGTGCGCCTCGGGAACCAACGCGTCCAGGGCCGCCAGCCGCTCGCTCACGGGACGGTCCAGCAGGTCGTCGCCGTCGAGGTACAGCAGATCGAAGAAGTACGGCGTCACGTGGACGCCGGCCGCCATCGCGGTCCGCGACGCGGTCTCCTGGAACGGCCGCGGCCGGCCCTCCTCGTCCAGCGCCAGCGCCTCGCCGTCCAGCACGAACGAGGTCGCGGGCAGCGACCGGGCCACCTCGACCACTTCCGGCAGCCGGGCGGTGATGTCCTCGAGCGTCCGCGTCGCGATCAGCACCTGGTCGTCCCAGCGATGCACCTGGATCCGGATCCCGTCGAGCTTGGTGTCGATGGCGACCTCCCCGTCGGCGACCGCCTTCGCCATCCCCTCCGCGATCGAGGGCGCCGACGACGCGAGCATCGGCAGCACCGGGCGGCCGACCTCGAGCCGAAACTCGGCCAGTGCCTCCTCGCCACCCTCGAACGCCGCTCGCACGACCGCGACCGTCGAGCCGGCCAGCATCGCCGCGCGGCGTACGGCGGCCAGCGGCAGCCCTGCGGCGGCGGCGACGCCTTCCTGCACCAGCGCGTCGAGCGCGCCCTGCCGCACCTCACCGGTCACCACGCCGCGCAGCCACGACTGCTCCTCCCTTGTGGCGCGGCCGAAGAGCTCCGCCACCGCGGTGGACCGGGCGGCCTGCGAACCGGCCCCGGCAAGCCCCGCGATCGCGTCGAACTCGGCGTGCACCTCCATCACCTCGAGCGTGGGGGAGTCGGCAGGGTCGGGCAGGGACTGGAGCCCGCGCCAGCCCAGACCAGTGCGCCGCTGCCGCAGCCGACCGCCGAGATAGGAGGTGACGACCTCGAGCTCGTCGGGCGAGGTCCGCTCCAGCAGATCCGCGATCGCGGCCGCCTTCGCCTTGCGGGACCGGGTGGCGGCGACCGCTGCCGAGGTGGCGACGAGGTCCGCGAGCAGCATGTGCCCATTGTGGCCGGGCTCACCGACAGCCGACCCTTGACGACCACGAGAACGCGTTCTAAATTGGACAGGTGTCCAGCCAGGTGTCCACTTCGCCGCGCAGGGGCCTGAATCCCCGGCAGGCGGAGACCGTCGCGAAGCTGCTGGACGCGGCGGAGCAGGAACTCGCCGCGGTAGGTCCGGAGGGCCTCACGATCCGCACGGTCGCGGGCCGGGCCGGCGTCTCGCCGGCGACGGCGTACACCTACTTCAGCTCGCGCAACCACCTGTTCGCCGAGCTGTTCCACCGCAAGGTGCTGCTCGAGCACCCGGTCGAGATCACCGGCAGCGAGCCGATCGAGCGGGTCGCCTGCGTGACCCGCCACCTCGCGACCGTCCTGGGCAGCCGACCCCACCTGGCCGCGGCCGCCAACCACGCGCTGCTCGGCGTCGACCCGGACGTCGAGCGGCTCCGCGTGGTGATCGGCGCCGAGATGGTGGGCCGTTTCCAACAGGCGCTCGGGGACGACGCGGACCCGGACGTGCTGGACGCGCTCACCCTCGCGCTCACCGGCGCCCTCTTGCAGACCGGCATGGGCCTCATCTCCTACGACAACCTCGCCGACCGCCTCGACGCGGTGACGGCCACGATCCTCAGGGGCAACGCATGACGATCACCGATCACGCGCCGATCGCGTTCGATCCCTACGACTACGCGTTCCAGGAGGACCCCTACCCGGTCTACGCCCGGCTCCGCGAGCAGGAGCCGCTGCACTACAACGAGCAGCACGACCTCTGGGTCCTCTCCCGGTACGACGACATCCAGCACGCCCTGCGCACCGAGGGCACCTACTCCAACCGGATGGGCGTGACCATCGACCGCTCGGCGTGGAACAAGGACGCCCACAAGGTGATGTCGTTCCTCGCGCTCGACCCTCCCGACCACATCCGGATCCGCTCGCTCGTGGCGACGGGCGTTCACGCCCCGCCGGGTCCGCGAGCTCGGGCCGCGGATCCAGGAGCTCACCGAGCTCTACCTCGACCCGGCGCTGGAGAGCGGCAGCTTCGACTGGATCAAGGACTTCGCCGGCCGACTGCCCATGGACGTCATCTCCGAGATGATGGGCGTGCCCCAGGCCGACCGTGACGAGGTACGCCGCCTCGCCGACCTGCTGGTGCACCGCGAGGAGGGCGTCACCGACGTCACCGCCGCCGGGATGGAGGCCGCCGGCAAGCTGTTCGCCTACTACGCAGAGATGCTCGCCGAGCGCCGCCGTACGCCCACCGAGGACCTCACCAGCGCGCTGCTCGCCGCCCAGATCGACGACGACAAGCTGACGGACGAGGAGATCATCGCGTTCCTGTTCCTGATGGTCGTCGCGGGCAACGAGACCACGACCAAGCTCCTCGGCCACGCGGTCTTCCACCTGACCCGGAACCCCGACCAGGAGCGGGCGGTGTTCGACGAGGAGTTCCCGGTCGAGCCGTGGGTCGAGGAGACGCTGCGGTTCGACCCGTCGACGCAGATGATCGCGCGGCTGCTCGTCCAGGACGTCGAGCTGCACGGGCGGGTCGCACCGGCCGGCTCGAAGGCCGTCGTGCTGGTCGGCTCGGCCAACCGCGATCCCCGGGTGTTCGACCGGCCCGACGAGTTCGACATCCACCGCGACAAGGACGAGCTGTCCAAGTCGCTCAGCTTCGGCGGCGGGCGGCACTTCTGCCTCGGCGCCAACCTGGCCCGGCTGGAGTCGCAGATCGCGCTGCGCGAGCTGGTCAAGCGGGTTCGCAGGGTCCACGTCGACCACGACAGCTCGAAGCGGGTGCACTCGGTCAACGTCCGTGGGTTCTCCTCGGTGCCGATGAGCGTGGAGGTGCGCTGAGGTGGCCAAGTACGAGCAGCCCGCGCGCCGCCCGGCCGTCGTCACCGGCGCCAGCTCCGGCATCGGCGCCGCGACGGCGCTCTCTCTTGCCGGCAAGGGCCACCCCGTCGCGCTCGGCGCGCGCCGCGTCGACCGGCTCGAGGAGCTCGCCGAGCAGATCCGAGCCGACGGTGGTGAAGCGGTCGCCGTACCCCTCGACCTCACCGACGGCGACTCCGTGACCGCGTTCGCGAAAGACGTCACCGAGCGGCTGGGCGACGTCGAGGTGGTCGTCTCCAACGCGGGCTCGGTGCATCCCGGCACGATCATCGAGGTCGACCCCGAGCGGTTCACCCGCGAGCTGGATCTCACGGTGGTCGGCGCTCACCGCCTGGTGCGGGCGTTCGTGCCCGGCATGGTCGAGCGGCAGCGCGGCGACGTCGTGTTCGTCTCGTCCGACACGGCGGTGCAGCCCCGGCCGTTCATGGCGGCGTACTCCGCCGGCAAGTGGGGGCTCGAAGGGCTGGCCGTCTCCCTGCAGATGGAGCTCGAGGGCACCGGCGTCCGGGCCAGCATCGTCCGCCCCGGCCCGACCTGGAGCGAGATGGGGTCCGACTGGGACGCCCGACGAGGGAGCGTTCGTGCTCAACCAGTGGATCAAGTTCGGGCTGGCCCGGCACCCCCACTTCATGAAGCCCACCGCCATCGCCGAGGCGATCGCGACGATCATCAGCGCGCCGCGCGGCGTGCACCTCAACCTGGTCGAGGTCGGCCCCGAAGCCCCCGTGGAGGACCGATGACAGCGATCCCCGAGGTCTCGTACGCCGTCCCCGACGACGGCCACGGCCACCTCGCCGAGATGCGGGTCGACCCGATCGGCCTCTTCGAGCGGGTCCGGGCCGAGTGCGGCGACATCGGCCGGTTCCGGCTGGCCGACCGCGACGTGGTCATGGTCTCCGGGGCCGATGCCAACGAGCAGTTCTTCCGGGCGCCCGACTCGACGCTCGACCAGGCCGCGGCGTACCCCTTCATGACGCCGATCTTCGGCAAGGGCGTGGTGTTCGACGCCTCGCCCGAGGAGCGCCAGCAGATGCTGAAGAACCAGGCGCTGCGCGGCGACATGATGCGCGGGCACGCCACGACGATCGAGGACGAGATCCGCCGGATGGTCGCCGACTGGGGCGACGAGGGCGAGAGATCGACCTCTTGGATTGGTTCGCCGAGCTGACGATCTACACGACCTCGTCCTGCCTGATCGGCAAGCCGTTCCGCGAGGAGCTCGACTCCTCGTTCGCGCACTACTACCACGAGCTCGAGCGCGGCACCGACGCGATCGCGTACGTCGACCCGTACGCCGACATCGAGAGCTTCCGGCTCCGGGACGCGGCGCGCGAGAAGCTGGTCGAGCTGGTGCAGGGGATCATCGACAAGCGCAAGGCTCGCGCCGAGGCAAATGGGGGGAGCGTGCCGAAGGAGGAGCGCGACCTGCTCGACGTGCTCATCTCGATCGACATGAGCGCCGACTACATCACCGGCATCTTCATCTCGATGATGTTCGCCGGCCACCACACCTCGTCCGGCACCGCGTCGTGGGCGCTGATCGAGCTGATGCGGCACCCCGAGACGATGCAGGCCGTCGTAGCCGAGCTCGACGAGCTGTACGCCGACGGGTCGGAGGTGTCGTTCCAGGCGCTGCGCTCGATCCCGGTGCTGGAGTCGGCACTGAAGGAGACGCTGCGGCTGCATCCGCCGCTGATCATCCTGATGCGGGTCGTGCAGGAGGAGATCGAGCTGGCCGGGCACGCGATCCCGCCCGGCACCGTCGTTGCCGCGTCGCCGCGGGTGTCGAACCGGATCGCTGAGGACTTCCCGGAGCCCGAGAGCTTCGACCCCTCGCGCTACCTCGACCCGCGCCAGGAGGACCTGCAGAACCGCTGGACCTGGATCCCGTTCGGCGCCGGCAAGCACCGCTGCGTCGGCAACGCGTTCGCGATGATGCAGATGAAGGCGATCTTCTCGGTGATCCTGCGGGACTACGAGTTCGAGATGACCCAGCCGTCCGAGAGCTACCGCGACGACTGCTCCAAGATGGTGATCCAGCTCGAGCAGCCGTGCCGGGTCCGCTACCGGAGGCGGCAGACATGACCGTCGACGTCGAGCGCAAGGTCACCTACTGCCGCATCTGCGAACCGTTGTGCGGTCTCGTCGCCACCGTCGAGGACGGGCGCCTGGTCTCGCTGCGGCCCGACCAGGACCACCCGCTCTCCAAGGGCTTCGCGTGCCCGAAGGGGATCGCGTTCACCGACGTGCAGAACGACCCCGACCGGGTGCTGCACCCGCTGCGCAGGACGCCGTCCGGCGAGTTCGAGCGGGTGACCTGGGACGAGGCGCTCGACGACATCGCCGCGCGGCTGAAGCGCACCTGGAAGGAGCACGGCGGCTCGTCGATCGGCCAGTACTTCGGCAACCCGGGCGGCTTCTCCTATGCGACCGCCCTCTGGGCCGGCGGGTTCTTCGGGGCGCTCGGTGCCACCCACCAGTACTCACCCGGGTCACAGGACATCAACAGCCGCTTCGTCGCCAGCCGGCTGCTCTACGGCGCCCTCACCCAGCTGCCGTTCCCCGACCTGCCCGCGCACCGACTTCCTGCTGATGCTCGGCGCCAACCCGCTGGTCTCGCACGGCAGTGCTGTCCATGCCCCGCGGATCAAGGACGACCTCTCGGCGATCACCGGCCGTGGCGGTCGGGTCGTGGTCATCGACCCGCGCCGCACCGAGACCGCGCGGGCGTTCGAGCACGTGGCAGTGCGGCCCGACACCGACGCGTGGCTGCTGCTCTCGCTGCTGCACGTGATCTTCGGCGAGGGGCTCGACGACGCGGCGGCCATCGCCGAGCAGACCACCGGAGTCGAGCTGCTCCGCCGGGCTGCGGCCGCCCACTCGCCCGAGGACACCGAGCGGATCACCGGGGTGCCTGCCGAGACCGTGCGCGCGCTGGCCCGCGACTTCGCTGCCGCGCCCAGCGCGGCCGCCTACGGCCGCACCGGGTCGTGCCTGGGTCGGCACGCCACCCTGGTCGGCTTCCTGCTCGACGCGCTCAGCATCGTCACCGGCAACCTCGACCGGCCGGGCGGCATGCTCTTCACCCGCGAGGTCATCCCCGTGCAGGGCCTGGCCGAGCGCGCCGGCATGGCGACGTACGGCAAGACCCGATCGCGGATCGGCGACTTCCCGGACGTGCTCGGCACCTTCCCCGCGGCCGTGATGGCCGAGGAGATCACCACGCCGGGCGAGGGTCAGCTGCGGGCGCTGTTCACGATCGCCGGCAACCCGGTGCTGACGATCCCCGACGGCCAGGGGCTGGCCGCCGCGCTGCAGCAGCTCGACCTGCACGTCTCGATCGACCTCTACATCAACGAGACCAACCAGTACGCCGACTACGTGCTCCCCGGCACGACGTTCCTGGAGCGCGAGGACTACCCCTACGCCTTGGCGTTCACCAGCCCGGTGCCGTTCGTGCAGTCGACCGAGGCCGTGCTCGAGGCCTACGGCGAGGCCCGCCCGGAGTGGCAGGTCTTCGACGAGGTGGCCCGGCGGATGGGCGTCGCCCTGTTCGCGACCGGGCCGCTGGCCCAGGCCCTGTCCCGACCACTGGTCTTCCTCAACCGGCGCGGCATCGGCCGGCTGACGCCTCGCAAGATGATGGAGGCACTGCTCCGCTTCGGTCCGTACGGCGACCGGTTCGGCCTGCGTCGAGGCGGCCTGAACCCGAAGAAGCTGCGCGACAACCCGCACGGCATCGTGCTCGGCGATCACGCACCGACCGGCATCCTGCGGTCGTCGGTCCGACACAGGACCACCTGGTGCATCTCGACCCGCCCGAGATCGCGGCCGAGCTGGACCGGCTCGGCGAGGGCTACGACGACGACCCGGCGTACCCACTGCGCCTGATCGGCCTGCGTGAGCTCCGCTCGCAGAACTCCTGGATGCACAACAGCGCGACCCTGATGTCCGGCAAGGGCCGGCGGCACAGCGCGCGGGTCAACCCGGTGGATGCCACCGCGGCCGGTCTGCGCGACGGCGACCTGGTGCGCATCCGGTCGCGGCACGGCGAGATCGAGACGCTGACCCTGGTCACCGACGAGGTAGGGCCGGGCACGGTCGCGGTGCCGCACGGCTGGGGACACGAGGGCGGCAGCTGGGAGCGGGCCAACAAGGCCGGCGGCGCCAACGTCAACCGCCTCGCGTCCACCCAGCACCACGACATCGAGCGCGTGGCCGGCATGTCCCACCTCAACGGGATCCCGGTCTGCCTGGAGGTCGTGACATGAAGGTGAGCGCCGACCTCGGCCTCTGCCAGGGCCACCAGATGTGCCAGGGCGAGGCGCCCGACGTCTTCGGCTTCGACGAGGCGACCGATCAGGTGGTCGTCGTGCAGCAGCACCCCGATGAATCGTTGCGCGACCAGGTGCGCGCCGCCGTGCAGTACTGCCCGGCCATGGCCCTTGCGATGGAGGACTGACATGACCGACGAACTGACCCGTGCCGAGATCGAGGAGTTCTGGGAGACCTGGCTGGAGGTCAACCGTGAGGCCGAGCGCGTGCGCGACTGGAAGATCATGGCCGACTGGTATGCCGAGGACGCCACGTACGGATGGATGTACACGCCCGACGAGCACTTCATGGCGATGGGCCGCGAGGAGATCCGCGAGCTCGCCATCGGCCAGGAGATGGAGGGCCTCGACGGCTGGCACTACGACTACCAGGCGACGCTGATCGACGAGAAGACCCGGATGATTGTGGGCTTCTGGAAGCAGCGGTCCGGCATCACCGACGACGAGACCGGAGAGGAGTACGAGATCCTCGGCATCGGAGGCTCCTGGTTCGGCGTTGCGCGCCAGCCCGACGGAGAGCTCAAGTTCGCCTGGCAGCGGGACTGGTTCGACCTCGGCTCGACAGCGCACACGTTCCTCGCGCTCGCCGCGTCCGGCAAGGCCCCGCAGCCGTTGCTGGACCGGATGGCCGTCGACGGCAAGTCGCAGCCCGGGCACTACCGGCTGCAGGACCTCCCGTCTCCGGTCTGGCCGCCGCCGGTCGAGCGCGGCGACTACATCACCCAGGAGGCGACGAGCTGATGGCGCTCCCTCCCGCACCCCAGCTGCTGATCGACGGCAAGCTCACCGGCGCGAGCGACGGGGCGACGTACCCGATCCTCAACCCGGCCACCGGTGGCGAGATCGGGCACGCGCCCGACGCGACCGCCGACGACGTCGACCGCGCGATCGGCGCCGCCCGCAGGGCGTTCGACGAGACCGACTGGTCGACCAACCTGGAGCTCCGGGTCCGGTGCCTCCGCCAGCTGCACGAGGCGCTGGTGGACCACGGCGACTCGATGCGCGCCCTGACCACCGCGGAGGCAGGCGCGCCGGCTTTCCTCACTGCCGGTCCGCAGTACGACGTCCCGGTCGAGGGTCTGGCGTGGACCATCGACCTCGCCGAGCGCTACGAGTGGGAGCAGGACCTCGGCGTCGCGGAGCCGATGGGGATCCCGACCCGGCGCACGATCCGCCGCGAGGCGGTCGGCGTGGTCGCGGCGATCACGCCGTGGAACTTCCCCAACCAGATCAACCTGTCCAAGATCGGGCCGGCGCTGGCCGCCGGCAACACCGTGGTGCTCAAGGCCGCGCCCGATACGCCCTGGGTGGCCTGCGAGCTCGGCCGGCTGGCGGCCGAGCACACGGACCTCCCGCCCGGGGTGCTCAACGTGGTCACCCCGAGCAGCAACGCCGTGGCCGGCGTACTCACGACCGACCCACGGGTCGACCTGGTGTCGTTCACCGGTTCCACCGCTACCGGTCGGGCGATCATGGCCGCGGCCGCCCCGAGCCTGAAGCGGGTCTTCCTCGAGCTCGGCGGCAAGTCGGCCGCGATCGTCCTCGACGACGCCGACCTCGCCGCGGCCGTTGGTACGGCGGCGTTCAGCGTCAGCATCCACGCGGGTCAGGGCTGCGCGTTGACCACCAGGCTGCTCGTCCCGCGCGAGAAGTACGACGAGGCCGTGCAGATCGCCGCCACGACGATGGAGTCGATCGGCACCGGCGACCCGACCGACCCCGGCACCATCTGCGGGCCTGTCATCTCGAGGACGCAGCGGGACCGGGTCGAGGCGTACCTGAAGCTGGCCGAGGAGGAGGGCGCCACGTTCGCCACCGGCGGCGGCATCGACGACTCGCGGGCCGACGGCTTCTGGATCCGGCCCACCGTGATCGCCGGCCTCGACAACGCCAGTCGACTCGCGCAGGAGGAGATCTTCGGGCCGGTGCTAGTGGTGATCCCGCACGACGGCGACGACGATGCGGTGCGGATCGCCAACGACTCGGCGTACGGCCTCTCCGGCTCGGTCGACTCGGGTGACCTGGAGAGGGCCAAGGCGGTCGCCGCCCGGATCCGCACCGGCACCCTCGCCGTCAATGGCGGGGTGTGGTTCAGCGCCGATGCACCGTTCGGCGGCTACAAGCAGTCCGGCATCGGCCGGGAGATGGGCGTGGCGGGCTTCGAGGAGTACCTCGAGACGAAACTCGTTGCGGAGCCACACGGTGGTTGAGGTGCGAGGAGCACTAGCGACGAGCCTCGAAACCACCCATGAGAGGACACCATGAGATTCGCAGACAAGGTCGCCGTCGTCACCGGCGCGGCACAGGGCATCGGCGAGGTGTACGCCCGGGCGCTGGCCGCCGAGGGTGCCGCGGTGGTGGTCGCCGACCTGAACGAGACGGCGGGGGAGAAGGTCGCCGCGGCGATCAACGAGACCGGCGGCCGCGCGCTGTTCGTGCGGACCGACGTGTCCTCGGCGGAGTCCGCGCAGGCGATGGCCGCACGCGCGGTCGAGGAGTTCGGCGGCATCGACCTGCTGGTCAACAACGCTGCCATCTACGGCGACATGCAGTTCGACCTGCTGATCAGCGTCGACTGGGACTACTACCGGAAGTTCATGGCGGTCAACATGGACGGCGCGCTGGTGATGACCCGCGCCTGCTACGCCCTCATGCAGGCCCGAGGCGGCGGCGCGATCGTCAACCAGAGCTCGACGGCGGCGTACCTCTACTCCGGCTTCTACGGTCTGGCGAAGGTCGCGATCAACGGCCTCACCCAGCAGCTCGCCCACGAGCTCGGCGGGATGAACATCAGGGTCAACGCGATCGCGCCCGGCCCCACCGACACCGAGGCCACCCGCACCCAGGCCGGCGACGCGGCCAAGGACATCGTGAAGACCCTTGCGATCAAGCGGATGGGACAGCCCGAGGACATGGTGGGCGCGTGCCTGTACCTGCTGTCCGACGACGCCGCCTGGGTGACCGGCCAGATCCTCGCCGTCGACGGCGGGCAGGTCTTCCGCTCGTGACCCGAGTTGGGTTCGTCGGCCTCGGCAACATCGGCAAGCCGATGGCGCTGCGACTGGCGGCCGCCGACGGCATCGAGCTGGCGGTTTACGACGTCGCGTCCGAGCCGCTGGCGGAGCTGGAGTCCGCTGGCGCGGCAGTTGCCGGCAGCGTGGGTGAACTGGCTCGCGACCTCGACGTGCTGTGCGTGATGGTCCGCGACGACGACCAGGTGCGCGAGGTGCTGGGGGAGATCCTCGGTGCCGCGCGCGACGGGCTCACGGTCGTCGTGCACTCGACCGTCGCGCCGCCCACGCCGGCAGAGCTCGAGGACCAGGCCGTCCGGCACGGCCTCCAGCTGGTCGACGCTCCGGTCAGCGGGGGACCGATGGGTGCCGCCGACGGCACCCTGGCGATCATGGTCGGTGGCACCGAGGCGGCGTACGCCGCTGCCCTTCCGGCGCTCGAGGCGATGGGCTCCCGCGTCGTGCACGCCGGACCGATCGGCGCCGGCACCAAGATGAAGCTGGCCCGCAACCTGATGCACTTCGTGTCCTTCACGGCGGCCACGGAGGCACAGCGCCTGGCCGAGGCGGCGGGCCTCGACCTGGTCGAGCTCGGCCACATCGTGCGGCACACCGACGCGATCACCGGCGGACCGGGCGCGATCATGCACCGCGACACGACGGCGCCGTTGGCGGAGGATGACTTCTGGCACGGCGTGTTCAGCCACGTGCGGCGCTGGGGGAGAAGGACCTGTCGTTCGCGATCGACCTGGCCGCCACACTGGACGTCGACGTACCGCTCGCGCAGCTCGCGCGCGAGAACCTCGCGAAGGGACTGGGAGTCTGATGGGCAAGTTCGACGATCTTCCCGAGGAGCGACGCCGCGGGCTGGAGAAGATGGAGCAGGTCTACGGCTTCGAGATGTCCGACGGTGAGGGCGACTTCTTCCGCTACACCGCTGACCACCTCTTCGGTGACATCTGGCAGCGCCCGGGCCTCTCCGACCGCGACCGGCGGCTGCTGCTGATCGGGCTGCTCGCCGGCACCGGAGCCCACGACGTACTCGGCATCCAGGTGCCGGCCGCCCACGCCAAGGGCGAGCTCGACGACGACGCGCTGCGCGAGATCGTGATCTTCCTGTGCCACTACGCCGGCTGGCCGGTCGGCGCCCGGCTCAACTCGCTGGTCGAGGAGACCATCGGCAAGGCCGACGGTGCCCGCTAGCTTCGCGCCGCTGCCGGCCGGCGCGGTCTCGCTGATGTCGGCACGCCCCGCGCCCGACTATGCCGCGCTGGGCTACACCGAGTCCGAGTACGTCGTCACCGGCACCGCGAGGTCTCATGCCGGCGACACCGCGGACTTCGCGACCCGGGTGGTGCTGCGCCGGCCGAGCGACCCGGCCCGATTCAGCGGCACCTTGTTGGCCGAGTGGTTCAACGTCAGCAGCGGCCAGGACGCGGCGCCCGACTGGTCCTACCTGGAGGAGGAGATCCTCCGCCGCGGCCACGCCTGGGTCGGTGTCTCCGCGCAGTACGCCGGCGTCGAGGGCGGTGGCGGCTCGGTGGACACCGGGCTGGGCAGTCCCGGGCTGAAGGGCAACGATCCCGGCAGCGCTACGGGGACCTGCATCACCCCGGCGACGCCTTCATGTACGACATCTTCGGGCAGGCGGTGGCCGGCCTCGACCTGGCCGCCGACGTCCGGCTGGCGATCGGGGAGTCGCAGTCGGCGATCGCCCTCACGACGTACGTCAACGAGGTGCACTCGACCGGGCCGACGTTCGACGGCTTCCTGATCCACAGTCGTGGCGGAGTGGCGGCACCCCTCGACCCGGGTCAGGCGCTCGACATGAACGAGGTGCTGCGCGGGGAGCCCGTGACCATCCGCGACGACCTGGACGTGCCGGTGCTGGTGGTGGTGACCGAGGGCGACCTGTTCGACCGGATCGGTTTCCTGCCGGCTCGACAGCCCGACACCGACACGTTCCGCCTGTGGGAGATGGCCGGAACCGCGCACGCCGACGGGCACATCATCGGCGAGTTCGAGGAGTTCCTCGGCTGCGAGGTGCCGGTCAACCGCGGGCAGCAGACCTTCGTGCTCCGCGCGGCGCTGCGCCACCTCGACGCCTGGGCTCGCGGCGGGTCGCCGCCTCCCATGGCCGAGCGTCTCGAGGTCGACGGCGACGGCTTCGTCCACGACGACAACGGCAACGTCCGGGGCGGCGTCCGCACCCCGCGGGTCGACGTGCCGGTCGAGGTGCTGTCCGGCCGACCCTGGCCCGGGGCGTCGATCGCGTGCCGCCTGTTCGGCAGCACGACCGCGCTGCCGGCGGAGCGGCTGAAGGAGCTGTACGCCGACCGGGCGGCCTACCTGGCGGCGTACGAACAAGCGGCGGACGCCGCCATCGAGGCCGGGTTCGTGCTCGCCGAGGACCGGGACGAGCTGCTCGCCGACGCCCAGCCCGACCTGCGTCGGCTAGGGCCGCGAGGTCAGGAACGCGTCGAGCTCGGCCTTGACCTGGCCGGACATCAGGTGGCCGATGTGGCCGCCGTGGTGCCAGTGCACCGAACCCTTCCAGCGCTCGTGCAGCCGCTGGGCCGCCTTGACCGAGGTCATCCGGTCGTTGAGTGCCGCGATCACGAGCCGTCGCTCGGGCAGAGCGTGCGGCTCCAGCTCCGTCGGGTCCACGATCGCGCCGAGCTGACGTACTGGTTCCGCGCGGAGCAGCGCGGCCAGCTTCCTGCCGCGGGCTCCGGTGCGCTCGGTGTGGTGGGCGATGGTGGCGTGCGCGTCCAGCATCGGCACCATCGCGCAGACGGCGTCGACCCGGTCGTCGAGGCCCGCGGTGAGCGCGGCCACCGGCCCGCCGAGCGACATGCCGACGACGGTGATGGACGGTGCCTGCTCGGTCGCCACCCATCCGATCAGCGCCCGCACGTCGGAGACCGCCCGCATCATCGTGGCGATGTTGCCGAGCAGGTCGAAGCCCGGCCAGGCCTTGCCCAGGTCGCGGCGCGGGCCGTGCTGCGGCAGCACCGGGAACGCGACGTTGAGGCCGAGCTCCTCGTGCAGGTGCACCGCCCGGAACGCGAACAGGTCGTCGAGCCGGCCCTGCTCGGCGCCATGGATGAACACGACCCACGGGCGCGGTGCGCCCTCGTGCCGCAGGATCCGGGCGTGGGCGACCTCGGCCTCGGCGAGCCCGGCGTCGACCATCGCCTGTGGCAGCTGCGGACGCGACTCGAACTCGAGGTGCTCGTACTTGCGGCGCCCGAGGCGGCGTCGGCGCAGCCCCAGGATCCGGAGCGGAGGCGGCTCGCGATGCGCGTCGGCGACGCCGAATCCTTCGAGTTCCTTCGCGGCGACGGCACATGCGTCGACGGATGCCTGCACGGACTCGAGGTTCGGCACCTCGCGGTAGAGCGCGCTGATCGCGATGAACAGCTCGTCGGTGGCGGTCTCGCCGAACTCACGAGCACCGAGGTTCCAGGCCGGGATGCCGGAGTCCTCGGTCCGTCGCCCGGCCGCCCTCGAGCTCGAGATCGCGCGGGGGAGCACGGACCCGAACAGCCAGATCCGGGTCCAGGTCGTCTCCAGCCGGTCGCGCAGCGTCGGGCCGGGAGCCGCTTGTTGAGGTACCGAGTGGTCAGGCAACGAGTGCTCCGACCTCGAGCGCGGCGCGCTCCAGCTCGAGCGCCTGGCGCAGCTCGTCGAGCGCGGGCTGGAGCCGGGCCAGGAACGCCGCCGGGTCGGGCATCGCCTCGGGCGTTGCGACCAGGCCGATGCTCAGCCGACCGTTGTAGGAGTACGCCGTCAGGTTGACGTCCGCCGGAGCGACCGCCACGGCGTACGAGATCCAGTCGACGACGGCGACGTCGCCGAACCACCGCAGGTGCTGCGGTCCGGCCACGTTGGCCGTGGTGATGTTGTTGACGACCTTCGGCACATGCGGCGCGAAGACCGCACGCAGCGCCGGCATCAGCCGCGGGACGTAGGTGAACAGCTGGTCGGTCAGCTCGAAGCCTCGGCGGCGGCGCAGGTCGACGGCGTGCAGGCAGCTGCGAGCGGTGGCCCGTAGCCGGTCCAGTGGGTCGGCGACCTGGGTGTGCAGGAAGACGGTCGCGGGGGCGATCTCGTTGCCCCACCGGCGGGTCGACCGCGTGTCGGCGGCCACCCCGAAGACGGCGACCGACGGAACGTCGAGGTTCTCGCCGCGGGCCAGGTACTCGGCGCGCATCGCGCTCGCGATGACACCGTGCAGGACGCCGTTGATGGTGGCGCCGGTCTCGCGGGCGACCGCCTTGAGCTCGGCGAGCTCGAGCTCGCCGCTTGCGCAGACCCGCTGCCAGCCGCCGGGGGCGTTGAAGCTGGTCCGCTCGGCGGCGAGTCCGCCGGGCACCTGGTCCCAGGCCTTGAACTCGTGGCTGGTACGCCGGACGGCGCGTCCGGTGCCGACCAGCCGGGGAACCCGCGAGACCAGCCCGCGCAGTTCGCGACGGGCGTCGCGGCGGACCTCGGCCGCGGTGGCCGCTATGCCCTGGCGGGCGAGGACCTGCGGGGCGGACGCGCCGGGCCGGTCGGTGGTCGCCGCCAGGAAGATGTTCAGCGCGCCCAGGCCATCGCTGACCGCGTGATGCAGTCGTACGACGACGGCCTGGTGCCCGTCCTGGAGCCCGTGGACGAGGGTCATCGACCAGAGCGGGCGGTCCGCGGTCGAGGTGGCGCTCGGCGAGCCTTGCGCAGAGCGCGTCGAAGCTGGCGCGCGTGGGGGAGGCAAGAGTGACCTCGTCGAGGTGGGCGCCGAGGTCGAAGCCGGCGTCGTGGACCCAGTAGGGACGGCCACCGCATGCGGCGACCGCCATCACCTTCTGCGTCGCGCGGGGAACCAGGCCGAGGTACGGCGCCACGACGTCGCGGAGCTCGGTCAGCGTGATCGCCCGACCCCGGCCGAGGGAGTCCAGGACCGCGATCTTGAGGGTGTGCATCGGCACCGTCGGGCGCTCCAGGTGGAGCATCACGGCGTCCGGTCCGGTCATCCGTTCCATACCTGCTCCTCGTCCGCGGGGCGTCGCCTCAATACGAATACCATTCGTAGCGCGGTGAAGGGGTATCGGTCAACCGTTCGGGGTGGTGGCCTCCAACACAGCGGCGGTGACCGCGCCCCGGATCACCTGGGCGAACACCGCGTCCAGGTCGTCGACACCGCCGAAGTAGCCGCTGACCTCCAGCGAGACGAAGCCGTGCAGCGCGGAGAAGATCGCCATCCCGGTCGGGAGGATGCGCTCCTCGGGAAGTCCGGCGGACCGGACCATCACCGCGAGCGCCTCGAGGGTCTCGCCGGCGGCCGCGAAGAAGGCGTCGCGGTTGATCGGCGCTCGCGTGATCGCGGCATACCGCTGGGGGTAAGAGACGGCAAACGTGCGGAGTTCGTGGCTCAGCACCCGCAGCCCGTCGGCTCCGGCGTGGCCCATCGCCGCCCGGCGCACGTGCTTGCCGAGCAGCTCCATCGCGCGTACCTGGATCTCGGCGCGCAGGTCCTCGAGGTTGGCGACGTGGTTGTAGAGGGAGGAGACGCGGGTCTGCAGCTCGGCGGCCAGCAGCGTCATCGTGAGCGCGTCGTATCCCTCGCGGTCGACCAGCTCCTCGGCGGCCACCAGAACGCTCTCGTGATCGAGCCGGGCCCGGCGTTCACCCGGCTTCGCCGTCGTCGAGGTAGTCATCGTTCTCCCATGTGCGATGTGAACGAGTTTCGTCACAGCGCGAATGAGTATACCGCCAACTGGACGGCTCAGCCGGCGTTACCAGCCCGGCGGAAGCCCAGTGAAGTCCGGCTCCCGGCCCTCCGCGAAGGCGGTGAGCGCCTCGAGATTGGCGGGCCCGCCCATGAGCTCGGCGAAGGCGGCGTTCTCGCGATCCCGGGCGGCCCGGATGCCCTCGCGCAGCGGCGCGGTCATGGTGCGCTTGACGGCCACCAGCGACGAGATCGGCCGGGCCGCGAGCAGCTCCGCGTGCCGCCGCGCCTCGGGGAGGAGGTCGTCGGGCGCGCACACCTTCCACACCAGTCCGGCGGCCAGCGCCTCCTGCGCCGACACCCACTCGGCGGACAGCAGCATCCAGGCCGCGTCCTGGCGGCCCATCAGCCGCGGGAAGAGGTACGACGAGGCCGCCTCCGGCGCCACCCCGAGGCTCGTGAACGGGCACTTGAGCCTCGCCTCGGTGGACATGAAGGCCAGGTCGGCGAAACCCAGGATGGTGGCGCCGATGCCGAGCCCGAGTCCGTTGACGGCGCAGATGAGCGGCTTCGGGAACTCGACCAGCGCGTCGATCAGGCCGAGGAAACCGTGCTTGCCCGCCACGAAGTCGGGGTTGGTGGCCCGCTCGTGCATCTCCAACAGATCGGTACCGGCACTGAACCCGCGCCCGTTCCCGGTCAGCAGTACGACGGCGACCGCGGGATCCTCGGCGGCGGCATGCAGCGCCTCGGTGGTGGCGTCGTACAGCGCCTCGTTGAAGGCGTTGAGTGCTTCGGGGCGGTCGAGTGTGATCGTGCGGACCCGGCGGTGGTCGGCGACCTGGAGCGTCATGGGGACAGAGTAGAACGCGTTCTATGTCGCGGCGGCCGCATACGCTGACGCCGTGAGCACCCCGGGCCGGACGCGCGTCTGGCGCCCGGCCTGGCCCTGCCCGGTCGGCTCGATGCTCAACCAGCAGCGGCACGGTGGCGGGGACCCGACGCACCGCACCGACGAGGCCGGTCGACACTGGCGCGGCACGCGCACGCCGGAGGGGCCGGCGACCCTGGCCGTCGAGGCCCGGCCCGGGCTCGGCGAAGTGCTGCTCGAGGCCTGGGGTCCGGGAGCCGAGTGGGCACTCGAGCAGGCCCCGGAGCTGCTCGGTGCCAACGACAGCTGGGACGGCTTCGAGCCACGGCACCCGGTGCTGAGCCGAGATCCACCGCCGGCACCCGCATGCCCGGCTGGGTCGCAGCGGGCTGGTCATGGAGTCGCTGGTCCCGGCGATCATCGAGCAGAAGGTGACCGGACAAGAGGCGTTCGCGGGTTTCCGGATGCTGGTGCACCGGTTCGGCGAGCGCGCGCCCGGCCCCGGCCGCGAACGCCGGCTGTGGGTGCAACCCGATGCGGAGACGCTCCGGAACATCCCGTCCTGGGAGTGGCTGCGGATGCACATCGACCCGGCCCGGTCGCGCGCCCTCGTCACCGCCGCCAGGTCGGCGCCATCCCTCGAGCGGCTGGCCTCTCGGCCATCCGATGACTTCGACACCGCGATCCGCAGCCTTCCCGGAGTCGGCGTGTGGACCAGCGCCGAGGTGCGGCAGCGAAGCCTGGGTGACCCGGACGCCGTGTCCTTCGGTGACTACCACGTGGCAAGGGACGTCGGCTGGGCGCTGACCGGCGAGGAGTTCGACGACGATCGGCTCGCGGAGTTCCTCGAGCCGTGGCGGCCACAGCGCGGCCGGGTGCCCGCTCTGGTGGCGATGGCCGGGCTCGGCCGTCCACGTCGTGGACCTCGGATGGCTCCGCGATCTCACCTACCTGCAAAAGTGTCCCGACCGTGATATCTGTTACCCCGAGGATCAGGTAATTCGGTCGCTCTGCAACGGCGGACGGGAAGCGAGGGCGAATGGGACCCACGCTCGAGCACCTCCGAAAAGCGTCGGCTGTGGAGGCGGGCGCGTTCTTCGTCGAGGCCGACCCGGTCGAGGTCGTCGAGGCGGTGCGGGCCACCAGCGACGACGAGCTGCTGGAGCTGGTCGGGCGCGAGGACATCCGCCCGCTCGCGGTTGCCGCGATCGTCTCTCGCCTGCACGAGTACGCCGTGCCCGAGCGGCTGGCGGAGATCAAGGGCCTGGTTCGCTTCGACCTGGAGCGTCGCGACGTACTCCTCGAGCGACACGGGCTCGCGTTCGACCGCGGGGCGCTGACGCACCTTCCCGACCTGGGCCCGGACGAGCCAGTGGACGTGGTGCTGCGCACCAGCGTGCTCCGGTTCATCCGGCTGGTCAGCGGGGAGCGGAACGCCGGCCTCGAGTACCTCGCCGGCAAGATCGACATCGAGGGAGACGCCGAGCTGGCGCTGGCGGTCGGAGGCCTGTTCCGGGTGCCGGGCACCGACGACATTGCCGTCGACCCGCAGGCGCTGGACCCGGTCGACGTGGCGACGGCCCTCAAGGGTGTGAAGGCCGATCACCTGCGGAAGGTGATGGCCTCGGGGTTCCGACCGATCGTCCTCGAGGAGATCTTCCGACGGCTCCCGGCGTTCGTGAACGAGCGCAAGGCGCGACACCTCGACCTCACCATCGGCTTCCGGCTCGAAGGCGATCCCTCCGGCGCGGTGGACCGGTACGTCGTCCGGCTGGTCGATGGGGCGGCCACCGTGATCTACGACGCCGAAGAGGGCTCGGAGCGCGACGCGACCGTGAACTGCGAGGCGCACGAGTTCCTCCGTCTGGCGACCGGTCACCTGAGTGCCGTCACCGGTGTGCTGCGGGGCCAGCTCAAGATCCGCGGAGACAAGGCCAAGGCGTTGCAGCTGAGCACCGTGATCGACTTCCCCAAGGCGCGGTGACATGAGAGCGCTCTTACCTTCCCAACGTCGCTGTGACAGTAGTACTGTCACGGTCGGCCGCGTAACTAGTGTGCCTGCCGTCACGTTGGACGCACGCGTGACGACCACCGTCCCGAAGGCGAGGTGAGCACGAAGTGAGCACCGTCGCTGCCACCACGCGGTCGGGGGTCGACAACCTGCTCGGCCGGGCCCGTCAGGGCGTGGTCACCAGCGGTGAGCTCGTGGTCCTCGGCTACGAAGCGGTGAAGTTCGCGGCGACCGACATCGTCAAGCGGCGGTTCTCCTGGACCGAGTTCCTGCTCCAGGCCTGGTTCATGACCCGGGTCTCGCTGCTGCCCACGATCCTGGTGGCGATCCCGTTCGGCGTGATCATCTCCGTGCAGATCGGAGCGGTCGCAGGACAGATCGGCGCCACCTCCTTCCAGGGGGCCGTCAACGGGCTCGGAGTACTCCGCCAAGGCGCGCCACTCGTCACGTCACTGATGATCGCCGGCGCCGTGGGCTCGGCGATCACGTCCGACCTGGGTGCCCGCAACGTGCGCGAGGAGATCGACGCGCTCCGGGTGATGGGCATCAACCCGGTGCAGCGACTCGTGTCGCCTCGCATCGTTGCGGCCCTGCTGGTCAGCGTTCTGCTCACCGTGATCGTCGCGATGACCGCGATGATCACCGGGTTCATCATGACCGTGGGTGGAGGGTCCAGCTCGTCGGGCACCTACCTCGACTCGTTCGTCGCGTTCAGCCAGCCCTCCGACCTGTTCCTGGCCGAGTTCAAGGCACTGGTCTTCGGTTTCATCGCGACCGTGGTCGCGGCCCACAAGGGGCTGCATGCCTCGGGCGGACCCAAGGGCGTGGCCGACGCGGTCAACCAGGCCGTCGTACTCAGCGTGATCCTGCTGGCCTTCGCCAACGTGGGGATCACCCAGGCCTACGTGATGCTCGTTCCACAGGCAGGGGTCTAGCTGTGGCACAAGTGGGCGCATCCCGCCGCGCGAGCGACCTGCTGGTCGGCGTGGTCGACGGTTTCCTGAACGTGCTGGCCCAGCTCGGCCAGTTCGCGACGTTCGCCTGGAAGAGCCTGGTCTCGATCCCGATGACGTTGCGGCTCTACCACAACGAGGTGCTCCGCCAGCTCAAGGACATCGCCTGGGGCAGCGGCGCCCTGATCGTCGGCGGCGGCACGATCGGGATCATGATCCTGCTCGCCCTGTCGGCGGGCACGTCCCTCGGCATCGAAGGCTTCAGCGGTCTCGAGCTCGTGGGGCTGTCGCCGCTGACCGGCTTCATCTCCGCCAGCGCCAACACGCGCGAGCTGGCACCGCTGGTCGCGGCGCTCGCCCTCGGCGCCCAGGTCGGCTGCCGGTTCACCGCCCAGCTCGGCTCGATGAAGATCCACGAGGAGATCGACGCCCTCGAGGTGATGGCGATCGAGCCGATGCGCTACGTCGTCACCACCCGGATCCTCGCCTGCATGACCGCGATCCTGCCGCTCTACCTGGTCGGCCTGATCGGCTCGTACGTCGCCTCGCAGGCGTCGGTGGTGTTCCTGTTCGGGCAGTCGCCCGGGCAGTACTCCCACTACTTCCTGACGTTCATCCAGGGACGCGACATCTTGTTGTCGGTCGTGAAGATCCTGATCTTTGCGCTCGCGATCGCGCTCATCCACTGCTGGTACGGCATGAAGGTCTCGGGCGGCCCGCAGTCCGTTGGCGAGGCCACCGGCGAGGCGATCCGCGCCAGCATCGTCGTCGTCGTGGTGCTCGACATGATCCTCACCCTGCTGTTCTGGGGCGGGGATCCAGGCTTCCGGGTCTCGGGGTAGTCGCGATGGGCACGAGAGTCGCGCGCCGCGAGCTCCGCCGGCAGGACTATGCCCGGCGGGGCCTGGTCGTGGTGCTGGGGTTCGTCCTCCTGCTGACGGCGGCGTGGCTGCGGATGTCGGGAGCGGTCGGCGGCGACCCCGAGGTGTCGGCCCAGCTCCGCAACGCAGGTGGGTCGCTGCGTAGCGGGTCCGACGTCAAGATCGCCGGCGTGATCGTCGGCCGGGTCACCGGCATCACCCGCGGCGACGACGGCGGCGTGCGGGTCGAGATGCGGCTGCCCGAAGCAGACCTCGACAAGATCCCCGACAACGTCGTGGCCCGGATCCTCCCGGCCACGGTCTTCGGTACGTCGTTCGTGGACCTGGTCCTCCACGACACCGCGTCAGGCGAGTCGCTCGCGGCCGGAGCAGTGATCCCTGCGGACCAGACCCAGGACACCTTGGAGCTGCAGCAGGCGCTCGACGACATCGACCGGCTCGTCAAGGCGCTCGGGCCTGCCGAGCTCGCGTCGGCCATCGGCTCGGCGGCCGAAGCCCTCGACGGCCGAGGTGAACAGCTCGGGGAGATCGTGGACACGCTGACGGCGTACCTCGGCCGACTCAACCCGCAGATGCCGCTGCTCCGCTCCAACATCAGCAAGCTCGCGACCAACCTCGAGGTGGTCGACGACATCGCTCCCGACCTGCTCGACGCGACCGAGGACGGCTTGGTCACCCTCAGCACCATCGTCACCCAGCAGGCCGCGATCCGGTCGATCATCGTCGGCGGTACCAGCCTGGTGCGTACCTCGACAGCGTTCCTCGACGAGAACCGCGCCAACGCGGTCCGGGTCATCAATGACGGCGGCATCCTCCTCGACGCGCTCTACGACAACCGCCGGGCCGGCATCTCCGGCGCGATCGGCACCAATGTCGAGCTGGGCCTGAAACTGCGCTCGATCCTGAACCACGGTTTCGCGAACACGGATGCCCAGATGCGCACCGACGGGCCGCCGTACTACACCGCTGCGGATCGACCCCGGCTGAACGGGGCCGCGCTCAGCGGGATGTTCAGGGGTGACCGATGACCGGGATCGGTCGGGTCGCGGCCAAGTTCGGGGCGTTCGCCCTCGCCAGCGGGCTGCTGCTCATGCTGCTCGTCAACACCATGGTCAACGGCCTCGGTGCCGACTCGCGCACCTATGAGGCGCAGTTCGCGGACGTCAGCGGCCTGCGGGTCGGCGACGACGTCAAGGTGGCCGGCGTCCGGGTCGGCCGGGTCGAGTCGATCGAGGTCGACGGCGAGGCCGCGCGGGTCGAGTTCGTGGTCTCCGACGAGCAACCCGTCCTGGATTCCACCCTGGTCGTGATGCGCTACCAGAACCTCCTCGGCCAGCGGTACCTCGCGCTGGTGCAGGGGGAGGACCGTGGTGAGGAGCTGAAGGACGGCGCGAAGATCCCGCTCGACCGCACCAACCCCGGCTTCGACCTGACCGAGCTGCTCAACGGGTTCCGACCGCTTTTCGAGGTGCTCCAGCCCGACGACGTCAACCAGCTGGCCAGCTCGCTCGTCCAGGTGCTGCAGGGCGAGGGCGGCACGGTCGAGAGCCTGCTCCAGCAGACGGCGCGGCTCACCAACTTCGTCGCCGACCGTGACGACGTCATCGGTGAGGTGCTGACGAACCTCACCCCGGTGCTCGAGAACATCGCGGGGCAGGGCACCGAGCTGAAGGGGACCGTGCAGGAGCTGCGGGGCCTGATGACCGGACTGGCCCGTGACCGCAAGTCCATCGGCCGCTCGATCGACGGAGTGAGCAAGCTGGTCGGCGCCACGTCGGACCTGCTTCGCGAGGCGCGGGTACCTGCTGCCCGCACGATCGAGCGGTTCCGCACCGTCGCCCACATGCTCGCCACCTCGCGCGACGAGCTCAACGCGGCACTGCGATCGTTCGGCACCACGTTCGAGGGCCTCGGGCGCGCAGCGTCCTACGAGAACGCGACGAACGTCTATCTGTGCTCGATGGCCTTCGCGATCGGTGAGAACGACTACAACCTCGCGGGCAACCACGGTCCCTGGTCGGAGGTGTGCCGATGAGGAAGCCCCTCAGCGCACGGGATCCGTTCCGGATCGGCGTCATCGCGATCGCGCTCGGCGTCGTCGGGGGCCTGGTCATCCTGGTGCTCAGCGTCGTGAGCTTCGGTACGACGTCGTACACCGCCGTGCTCGAGCACACTGCCGGCTTGCGCAAGGGCGAGGACGTGCAGGTGCACGGAGTCTCGGTCGGCCGGATCACCGGCATCGAGCTCGAGGACAAGCGCGTGGTGGTCACCTTCGAGGTCGAGGACGAGATCGGGCTCGGTTCCGAGACGACGGCCGAGGTCAAGGTCGCAACCCTGCTCGGCACCCACTACCTCGAGGTCACGCCCAGAGGCTCGGGCGAGCTGGCAGACGACCAGATCCCGCTGGAACGTACGAGCGTCCCCTACAACCTGCAGGACGTGCTCGAGGGCGCGACCAAGAACCTGCAGGCACTGGACGCCGACATGCTCGCCGAAGCTCTGAGCGCGGTGAGCGAGACCCTGTCCGCGTCGACCGGTGACATCGGCCCCGCCCTCACCGGCGTCGCCCGGCTGTCCGAGGTCGTGACCACTCGCTCCAGCCAGGTGGGGGCGCTGCTGAACGCGGCGCGAAGCGTCACTGACCAGCTCTCCGACAGCAGCGACGACATCGTCGGGCTGATGGAGCAGACCAACCTCGTCGTCAGCGAGGTCACTGCCCGGCGGGAGGCCATTCATCTGCTCCTGGTGGAGACCACCGGCCTGGCCGATGCGCTGACCGCGATCGTCACCCAGACCCGGGACGACCTGAAGCCCGCGCTGAAGGACGTCAACCTCGCGCTGGCTTCGCTCAACAAGGAGGACGAGACGCTCAAGAAGGTCCTCACGGTGATGGCACCGGCGGTCCGTTACCTTGCCAACGCCACGGGCAACGGCCCCTACGTCGACCTCTACGGGCACGACCCGGCCATCCCGGCAGACGATGCGCTCTGTGCGGCGAAGGTGATCTGCTGATGGCCCGCCTCGTTCGCCTCGTCCTCGTCGGCATCCTGGTCTTCCTCGCCACCGGGTGCGTCCCCGACGCCGTCCGCAGCGACAAGATCACCGTCACCGCCTACTTCTCCGACTCCGCCGGCCTCTTCGTCGGCAACGACGTCGGCATTCTGGGCGTCCCGGTGGGCAAGGTCACCGACATCGAGCCCGACGGTGACCGGGTCAAGGTCACTCTCGAGATCGACGCCGACCGTGCCGTCCCTGCCGACGCCGGCGCCGTCGTAGTCGCCCGCTCCGTCGCGACCGACCGCTACGTCGAGCTGACGCCGGTCTACGACGGCGGCGAGAAGATGGCGGACGGCGCGAAGATCGAGACCGACCGCACTGCCTCGCCGGTCGACTTCGACGAGGTGCTCGCGACGATCAACGAGTTCGCGACCGGTATCGCCGGGTCCAAGAACGCCACGCGCGCCGTGAAGCGCTTCATCGACGCCGGCGCGGACGCGCTGGCAGGCACGGGCGGGCTGGCGAACCGGAGCATCCGCGAGCTGGCCCAGGCGGTCAGCACCATGTCCGGGCAACGCGAGGACTTCGCCGAGACCATCGTGTCCCTCGACATCCTGGTCTCCACCATCGCCGAGAACGACGACACGGTGCGCACGTTCGTCGACCAGATTGCCGACGCGAGCAGCCTCCTGGCCGACGAGCGCGGCAACTTCCGTGATGCGCTGCGGGCACTGGACCGGGCGGTGACCGTGGTGGCGGAGTTCGCGGTCGACAACCGCGACGAGGTCGTCCGGACCTTCGACAACGCGACCAAGGTGTTCCGGACCATGCTGAGCAAACGCGCCGCGCTCACCGAGATCCTGAGGGTGATGCCGGTGGCCCTGGAGAACCTGGTGCGCCTCCCGGTCAACGGGCGGGTCCCGACGAGGGTCGACCCGCTTGTGATCGCTCCCCTCGGCAACGAGATCCGCGAGCTGTGCGAGCTGCTGCCGCTGGGTCTGTGTGACCTGCTCAGCGGCACCGACCCGCTCGGAGGTGTGCTGCCATGAGCCGCGTCGCGCGCATCGTCGTACCCCTTCTCGGGCTGCTGCTCGTGGCCGGGTGCGGGCCGGGACTGAAGGACGTCCCGCTGCCAGGGACGGGCGTCTCCGGCGACACGATCACGGTCCGGGCCGACTTCGCCGAGGCGCTCAACCTCGCCGAGGGCGCGACCGTCAAGGTCAACGGCGTCGACAGCGGCAAGGTGCAGGGCGTCGAGGTCGAGGACTTCCACGCCAGAGCCGAGATGAAGGTCAAGACCGACGCCGAGCTGCGCGAGGGCGCGACCGCCCGGCTGCGGTACACCACGCCGCTGGGCGAGCTGTTCGTCGACATCACCAACCCAGCGAAAGGCGCCAAGCTCGAAGAGGGCGACCTTCTCGAGCTGGCCGACACCAGTACGGCGCCGACTGTCGAGGACGCGCTGGCGCAGGCCTCGCTGCTCGTGAACGGCGGCGGGCTGGAGCAGCTGCAGACGGTCACGGAGGAGCTGAACACCGCCGTCGGCGGTCGCGAGGACACGGTGCGCGCGCTGCTCGCGCAGTCGGAGGCGTTCCTCACCGAGGCCAACGCCACTACGAGCGACATCGACCGGGCTCTGAACTCGCTGGCGTCGGTCTCGCAGACGCTGAGCGAGCGCCAGGACGTGATCGACCGCGCGGTGCGCGACATCCGCCCGGCCGCAAAGGTGCTGCGCGAGAACACCCCCGGCCTGACCGAGCTCCTGGCCGAGATCGAGGCGTTCTCGGCTGCCGCGAACACCACGGTCCGGCAGACCCGCGACCAGCTGCTGACGATCATCCGCCAGGCAGAACCCGTCTTGGCCGAGTTCGTGGCCAACCAGGACCGCTACGTGCTGTCGCTCAACCGGTTGGTGGACGCCGGCGGGGTGGTCGAGGAGATCATCCCGGGCGACTACATCTCGCTGCTGCTGGCCGCGCACATGGACGACGTCGCGTTCGGCCAGCTGGACGACCTCCTCGACGTCCTGGGGCTCGGGAAGCTGGTCAACCGTGAGCAGCCGCCAGACGCCCGACCCGGCGCGAAGGACGACGAGGCGCCACGCGGCGACCGTGGACTGGTAGAGCAGCTGGAGCCGATCTCGCTCGGCGGCCTGTTGGGGGGCCTGCTGTGAAGATCCTGACCAATCGCCTCTACCTGAGCGCACTGGGCGTGTTCCTGGTGTTCGCGGTCTGCGTGTTCTACCTGTTCGCCGCGGTCCTGAAGCAGCCGTTGACGTCCCGCCCCATCGAGCTGACCGTCGAGCTCAAGGCCGCCGGTGGCCTGTTCGACGGCGCGGCGGTGACCTACCGCGGCGTGAAGGTCGGCAAGGTGACGGGCATCGAGCTCACCTCCAAGGGGGTGGAGGCACATCTGCGGCTGAGCGCCGGGACCGAGGTGCCGGACGACTCGTTCGCGGTGGTCCGCAGCCTCTCGCCGGTCGGTGAGCAGTACCTCGACTTCCAGCCGAGCTCGGCCGGCGGGCCGTTCCTCGAGAGCGGTGACACGATCCCGGCCGAGTCGACCGACATCCCGATGAGCCTTCAGTCCACCGTGATCGCGGTCAACAAGGTGCTGCGCCAGATCGACGAGGACAAGCTGCACACCACCCTGGTCGAGCTGAGCAAGGGGCTCGACGGCACCGGCGACGAGCTGGGGCGGCTGATCGACGACGGACAGCTGCTGCTCGAGGAGCTCGACCGCATCTACCCGCAGACCGAGCGCTTGCTGCGCAACGGTGACGTGGTCCTCAACATCGCCCCGGACAAGGCCGACACGCTGCGCAGGCTCGGCACCTCCGCGAAGCAGTTCGCGGCGTTCCTGCGCGACTACGATCCTGAGCTACGGGACACCCTGAAGACGGCGCCCGGCCAGATCGAGGACCTGGAGGCCCTGGTGCAGGACGCGCGCAAGGTGCTGCCCGACTTCCTCGAGGTCGGTGTGGGCGTGACCGACATCTTCGCGTCCTACGAGCCGCACATCCGGAGCCTGCTGCAGACCTACGCGCCGGGGCTGGGCGTCCTCACCGGCGCGATCCGGAACAACGAGCTCCGGATCCAGCTGATCCTCGACGCCGACCGACGCTGCTCGTACGACATCGCACGACGCGACCCGCGCAACACCGACCGACGTCCGCTCCAGACCGACGGCCGGTGCTCCGCGTCGTTCAGCACCCTCCAGCGCGGAGCCGCGCACGCGCCGGGTCCGGTGCGCTGACCCCGATGACGCGCTCTCGCCTGCTCGTCGGAGGCCTTGCCCTGGCCCTCGTCGCCTCCCTGATCGCCGTGGTGCTGCTCTGGCGCGACCGTGACGACGCCGAGGACCGGGCCGACGAGTCGAGCGAGCTCGTCGACGCCTCTCTCGAAGCCGAGAAGGCGGCCCGCGACGCGGTGACCCGGATGACGTCGTACAGCTTCCGCACCGTCGACGACGACTTCGACTGGGTAGACGAGGCCGGCACGGAGAAGTTCCAGGAGAACTTCGCCGAGGCGGCCGAGGCGGCCATCGCCTACGTCAAGTCGCTCAAGGCGACGGCGGTCGGCACGGTCATGGACTCGGCAGCGACCGCCGTCGACGCCGACCACGTCAAGGTCCTGCTGTTCGTGGACCAGGAGATTCGCAGCCAGGGGAAGCCGGGGAGCCGGCTCGACCAGCCGCGGGTGACCATGCAGATGGTGCGGCAGGACGGCGAGTGGCTGGTCGACGAGGTGCAGGTCAACAACCTGGTCAGCACCCCGGTGCGCCGAGTGACAACTAGATTGATGGCGTGAGCACGCGGACGACTGCAGAGCACCTGGTCAAGGTGCTGCGGCGCACCCTGCTCACCATCCTGGGCATCCAGATCATCGTCGCGGTCAGCATGTCGCTGGTCGACTCCTACCGGCGCCGTGGGAAGAAGCCCAAGCCGTTCCCGACGGTGCCGCCCCGGACCGTCGACGTCGGCGACGGGCAGGTCACGACGTACACCTACGGCAAGGACCTGTACGACGACATGCTGGCCGCCATCGACGGCGCCAAGCGGCAGGTGCTGTTCGAGACCTACATCTGGAAGGGCGATGAGACGGGAGAGCGCTTCAAGCGAGCACTGATCGCGGCGGCCGGGCGAGGCGTGGAGGTCTACTGCATCTACGACGGCTTCGCGAACCTCGTGGTCTCGCCGATCTTCAAGCGCTTCCCGTCCAGCGTCAAAGTCCTGCGCTACCCCGTCTACACGGCCGGCTGGCGGTTCTTCGACCTCAGGCGCTACGGCCGCGACCACCGCAAGATCCTGGTCGTCGACGACGACACCGGGTTCGTCGGCGGCTACAACATCGGGTCGGCGTACGAGACGGAGTGGCGCGACACGCACGTCCGGATCTCCGGGCCCGGCGTGTGGGACCTCAAGCGCGCCTTCGCCGATTTCTGGAACCTCAACCGCCGTCGCAGGCTGCGCGCCAACGAGCGGCCGCTCCTGCTCGAGACCGCCTCGACGTGGGAGCCGAAGATCCGGGTGCAGCGCAACGTGCCGCGGCTGTGGATGTTCCCGATCCGGGCGATGTACATCGAGGCGATCAACCGGGCCAGCCGCAACGTCTGGATGACCTCGGCCTACTTCATGCCAGATCAGGACTTCGTCGACGCGATGAAGAACGCCGCCCGGCGCGGGGTCGACGTACGCCTGCTGGTGCCGCTGAAGTCCAACCACATCGTCACCGATTGGATCTCCCGCGGCTACTACACCCAGCTTCTGGACGCGGGGGTCCGGATCTTGCGCTACCGCGACGCCATGGTGCACGCCAAGACCGCCACGGTCGACGGCACCTGGACCACCGTCGGCACCGCCAACATCGACCGGCTCAGCCTCACCGGCAACTACGAGATCAACGTCGAGGTGATCGACGAACCGCTGGCGAAGACGCTCGAGGAGATCTTCGCGACCGACGAGTCCAACTGCCTGGAGCTGACCAGCGGTGAGTGGGAGGCGCGCGACCTGCACCGCAAGTTCACCGAGGCCATCCTCGCCCCGCTCCGACCACTCCTCTAGGCCCATGAATTAGGAGAGCCCCTTGTTCAATCGCCGGATGCGCACTCTGCGCGATCGCTCTGTGTTCGTCACGGGCGCGGCCAGCGGGATCGGACGCGCCGTCGCCGAGGCGGCCGCGCGTGAGGGAGCCGTGTTGCACCTCACCGACATCCAGGCCGACCTGCTGAGCACCGTCGCCGACGAGATCCGCGGAGACGGGGGAGCGGTACCGTTCGCCGCGGCCGCCGACCTGTCCGACTACGAGCAGGTTCGCGCCCTGGCAGCCGACCTCACCCGCGAGCACGGCTCGATGGACGTGGTCATGAACATCGCGGGCATCTCCACCTGGGGCACCGTCCGCAGCCTCGAGCACCGCGACTGGCAACGGCTGATCGACGTCAACCTGATGGGGCCAATCCACGTCATCGAGGAACTGGTGCCGCCGATGATCGAGGCTCGCCGTGGCGGCCATCTCGTCAACGTGTCCTCGGCCGCGGGCATCATCGGCATGCCCTGGCACGCGGCCTACAGCGCCTCGAAGTTCGGGCTCCGCGGGGTCTCCGAGGTTCTCCGGTTCGACCTGCGCCGGCACCGGATCGGGGTCAGCCTGGTCTGTCCCGGAGGCGTACGGACCCCCCTGACGCAGACCGTCCGGATCGCCGGCATCGACAAGGAGAGCCCCGCGTTCCGGAAGGCCCAGGCCGGCTTCCACAAGCGCGCGGTCACGCCGGAGAAGGCGGCCGAGGCGATCATCAAGGGCGTGCACCGCAACAAGTACTGGGTCTACACCTCCAACGACATCCGGATGGTGCACCTGCTGCAGCGCTACTTCCCGCCCGGCTACGCACTGGCCATGCACGGCATGAACCTGGGCGCCAACAAGGTGCTGCCCGACGTATCCCGCGCGAAGCGCAAGGAATCGGTGTGAGTACGCCGGTCCCGCGGGTCGCGCCCGGCAACATCCGGGAGGCTGGCCTGCTGGTGTCGGGGTTCGCCCGGCTGGCCGGCCGGGTGACCGGCACCGAGCCGCCGGGGGTCTTCCTCACGCTGGGGCGACACCGGCGGCTGTTCTGGGGCTGGCTGTTCTTCGCGGGCGCCCTGATGCCGGGCGGAAAGCTGCCGCGCCGAGAGACCGAGCTGGTGATCCTCCGGGTGGCAACGCTGTCGGGCAACGACTACGAGTTGACCCAGCACCGTCGCCTGGGCCGCCGGGCCGGCCTGTCCGCCGCGGAGATCGACCGCGTGGCCGACGGGCCGGACGCCGAGGCCTGGACGCCCCGGGAACGGTTGCTGCTCAAGGTGACCGACGAGCTGCACGCCCAGCGGGACCTCTCCGACGACACCTGGGCCGAACTGCGGGCCGAGCTCGACGAGCGCGAGTCCATCGAGCTGCTGATGCTGGTGGGGCACTACACGATGCTCGCCACCACACTCACCACGCTCCGGGTTCGCCCCGACCGCCCGCGCTGAGCCGTCGCCGCGGCCGGGC
>CAWCRX010000021.1:0-159576 GCA_963798055.1 uncultured Actinomycetota bacterium | reverse complement strand
CATCTCGGGTACGTCGTCCGGGTTGGCCTCGGCGGGTGGTGCCATCCGGGCGGCCCGTCGGCGCTCCCAGGCCGTCCAGCCGACCATCACCACCGCGACGCACAGGCCGCCGGCGATGATGTCGATGACGTAGTGCTCGGCGTAGTAGACGAGCATGAACGACATCGCGATCGGATAGAGCACCATCAGCCAGCGCCAGGGGCTGGTCAGCCGGGAGATCAGGTACCAGGCGACCAGGATCGAGATGCCGGCGTGCAGCGAGGGCATCGCGGCCACCTGGTTGCCGACGGCGGAGAAGCTGTCGTGCGCGCTGCTGCTTCCGCTGCTGGTGCTGGTGCCGCTGGGGCCGCGGCCGAGCTCCCACCAGCCCCGGCCGGTGATCCGGGAGATGTCCTCGGTGAGGTAGCCGTCCCGCGAGGCCATCCACGGCGGCGCCATCGGGTACAGGATGTAGATGACGAGCGCGACGAAGTTGAGGGTGACGTACCGCCGCATGTAGCGGATCCACTCGGGCCGGTTGCGCACCCACAGGTAGACCGCGATCGACAGGCCGGCGAAGAAGTGCGAGTAGTAGACGGTCGTCAGCACGACGTCGTACCAGGCCGGCGAGGTGGCGCGGATGCACGGGTCG
Source organism: uncultured Actinomycetota bacterium (assembly GCA_963798055.1). Classification (GTDB taxonomy): domain Bacteria; phylum Actinomycetota; class Actinomycetes; order Propionibacteriales; family Nocardioidaceae; genus Nocardioides. The sequence continues at coordinate 158,945 of CAWCRX010000021.1, read as the reverse complement.
CCGCACAGCTGCGCCTGCAGCCACTCGGTCGGCAGGGTGCCGCCGAACAGCCAGCGGTCGGCGTCGATGGGCTCGGTGATGTGCACCCGGACGAAGTCGAGGTCGTCGGAGATGCCTCTGCTGTAGAGGTAGACGATCAGCAGCGCGATCGGCAGGGACCAGTCGCGCAGGAACGCGAGATGCTCGCGGACCGGCTTGCGCACGTCCCACGCGATCGTCAGCAGCCAGAGCCAGAGGATGGCCATGTAGGACTGCTTGGGGATCCCGATGAAGGCGATGTACGCCGCCAGGGCGGCGACGTACACCCCGAGCGAAATGCAGGCGCACCTGCAACGCGGACATGCGGGCGGGAGCCCCCACAGTCTCGGTCACTTGCACCTCCGCGCGGCAGGTTAATCCAACGTGATCCGGATCGCCCTCGATTATGACGACCCGGACCACGCTGCTGCCGTGCTAGGCCGGTCCGTAGTTCAGGTGGACGACGCCGTTGTCGTAGACGTCGGTGGCCTTGAGCGCCAGCTTCGTGGCGTCAACGCCGTCCTTCCAGAACCGCTCCCCCTCGCCGAGGGCGATCGGGTAGACGAACAGGTGCAGGTCGTCGACGAGGCCCTCCTTGAGCAGGCCGCGGACGAGCTGACCGCTGCCGGAGATGTAGATGACGCCCTCGCGCTCGTCCTTCAGCTTGCGGATCGCGTCCGGGTCGTAGCCGCCGAGCGGCGTGGTGTTGTTCCACTCCTCCGACAGCTCCGTGGCGCCGACCACGAACTTCTCGTTGTCGTTGAAGTACGGCGCGCCGGGGTCGTCCTCGGCCGTGCGGTCCCGCCAGGCCGGGGCGAACATCTCGTACGTCGTGCGGCCGAGCAGGATGGTGTTCGAGGCGCCGGTGATCGCGCCGAGGGTCTCGCCCATCTTGCGGGTCGAAGCCGTAGTCGAACGTCCAGGTGGGGCTCTCGAAGACGCCGTCGAGGGAGATGAACTCGTGCACTGCGATGGTGGCCATGGTGATGCCTTTCGTGAGGGTCTGGGTGCTTCCTACCCCTCCACGAACACGATCACGCCGATACGACAGTGCGCCCGAAAGTATTTTCTGGGGAGCTCACACCGCGCTCTGGCGGGAACTTTCGGCAGACCGGGTGCGTTGGCTCCCCGTGCCTTCTCCTTTGTCTGAACAGGTCGACCGACTGATCGACCTGGGCGTGCCCGCCCTCGCCGAGCTCGGCGCCGATGCCTTCCGCGAGCTCGCGGTCGGGCTCCCCGACGGAGTCCTGGTCGTGCACCGCGACCTGGTGCCGGCGAGCCGGTTGGCGCCGCTGCTCCGCCTCGACGACAAGCCGGGCTTCGTGGTCGTCGACATGCCCGACCTCGACGAGTTCGCGCCTCGCGCCGATCTCGACGTACCCGCTTCTCCGCTGTACGTCGTGGCCGGCATCGACCGTGGCGACGACATGCTCAACTGGAGCCCCGATGAGGCCCTGCCCGCGATCGAGAGCCGGGGGCGCACCCCGCTGACGATCAGCGAAGGGATCTGCTGGCTGCTCCAGGAGCCCGAGCACCTGGAACGGAACCGCTGCTTCATGACCATCGCCTCGCGGAAGCCCAAACCGCGCGGACTCGATGCCCGCACGCCAGCGATCTGGATCAGCGGCGGCACCGGGCGCGACGGCCGTGAGCGCAAGGGCGCGCCCAAGGTCGGCTGGTGCTGGGCCGGCAACCGGCACACCTGGCTGGGCTTCGCATCCGCTGCGGAGCGGCGCTCGGCGGCATAGCCTCAACCGGTGGGCATCGAGGCGTCGCCGACCGAGGTACGCATCGAGCACTCGGTGGCCGACCAGCGGGCGCTGGCCCGCGGGTTCACCGTCCTCTACGCGCTGATCGCGGGGGCCGGCCTGGTCGCCACTCTCTTCAAGCCGGAGCTGCTGCTGGGCGCTGTCTTCTTCGCCCTGTTCGTCGTCTGGTGGGCCTGGCGGATCCGCCGCGCGCAGTCGAACGAGCCGTGGCTCGTGGTGCTGACACCCGGCGAGCTGCGGCACTCGACAGCGGGGGTCGACGTACGGATCACGCGGGCCGAGGTGGGCGAGGTGCGGCTGGAGTCCCGGGCCGGCCCGCGGATGCGGTTGAACCTGCTCAAGGTGCGCGATCCCGATGGGGGCCAGCTGCTCACCGTCAGCCTGCCCGGGCGGGACGAGTCGACGATGCTCGAGGCGGCGTTCGAGGAGTGGGGCTGGCCGGTCCGCGGCTGACCCGCGTCACGGCCGCCAGGGGCGCAGCCGAGGCACCCATCGATGCACCGCCCGCGCGTACGCGTCGTACTCGGGGCCGTACGTGCGGCGCAGGGTCGGCTCCTCGTAGGCCATGACGAACGTCGTCACCGCGACGACGAACGCGATCAGCCATACCGCCACTCCCACGCTGGCGAACAGCACCGCCTGTCCCGCGATCGCGCCCGCGACGCCGACGTACATCGGGTTCCGGACCCAGCGGTAGAGCCCGCCGATGACCAGCGTCTGCGTGGGTGCCGTCGGGGCGGGGGTGCCGCGACCCTCGACGACGAACTGCACGAACGCAGCGGCCACCAGCAACGCACCGGCGGCGGTCACGACCGAGCCGACGGCCTGTGCCCAGGTCGGGGCGTCGCCCTGCCAGTCGGTGATCAGCCAGGGCACCAGGCCCGCGGTGCCGCCGGGCGCGATCAGGAAGAACGCGACGGAACCGATGGCGGCCCGGGCCCGGCTGCCCTCAGCGGCCACCGAAGTGCTCCAGAAGATCCTGGTGCTTGAGGCCGTACCGCTCGACGGCGTTCAGCACCGAGCGCAGGTCGCGCCCGGCCGGGGTGAGTCGGTACTCGACGAGCACCGGTGGCCCGTCGCTGACCTCGCGGATAGCCAGTCCCGCGGCACACAGCTCGCGCAGCCTGGTCGTCAGGACTGCGTCGGTGATGCCGGGTACCTCCGTGCGGATCTCGCCGAACCGTTTGGCGCCGCCGAGCATGGCCCGGACCACGCCGCCCGTCCAGCGTCGGCCGAGCATCCGCATCGCGGCTTCGAACGGTTCGCACGGATCGGTCATGCTGCTCCCAACGGGCGCCGGAATATCGCCGCTACTTGCTTGTTCATAGTAACTAGTAGTTCGCAAGCAAGGAGGCTGACATGCAGCAGTTCTACGACCGGTACCGCTGGGCAGAGGACCTGTTCGCCCATCGGGACTACCGGGCTGCCACGCGCGTCCTCGAGGCGCTCCTCGAAGAGGCGGCCGAGCGCCCCGACGACGTAGGTCACGGGTTGGCCGAGCCGAGGCTGCTGCTGGCCCGCGCCTACTACCACCAGGCGCTGTTGCCACGGGCCGAGGCCACGGTTCGTGACCTGCTGGCCGACCACCCCACCGACTCCTACGCCGCCCTGCTGCTCGCGCGCACGCTCGAGCGCCAGTCGCGCCACGACGAGGCCCGGTCCGCCTTCCGCGTCGCCGAGGCGCTCGGAGCAAGCGCATGAGCGACTACGGCCATGAGCTGGAGTTCGGCGTGTTCCTCACGCCGGAGGCGGACGCGATCGGACGGGTCCTGGAGAACGCGCAGCTCGCCGAGGTGCTCGGCCTGGACCTGGTGACGCTGCAGGACCACCCGTACCAAGCGAAGTACGCCGACACCTGGACCCTGCTCTCCGTCCTCGGTGCGCGCACCAGCTCGATCAAGCTGGCGCCGAACGTCGCCAGCCTTCCCCTGCGACCTCCGGTGATGCTGGCGAAGGCCGCGGCCACCCTCGACCTCGTCACCGGCGGTCGGGTCGAGCTGGCGCTCGGCGCCGGCGCGTTCTGGGACGCCATCGAGGCCGCAGGCGGCCCGCGTCGTACGGCCAAGGAGTCGGTCGACGCGCTGATCGAGGCGATCGGGTTGATCCGCGAGTTCTGGTCCGGCGGCACCCTCAGGTTCAGCGGCGAGCACTACCGCGCCAAGGGTCTGCACGCGGGACCGGTGCCGGCGCACGACATCCCGATCTGGATCGGTGCCTATGGGCCGCGGATGGTCCGGGTCACCGGTGAGCTCGCGGACGGGTGGGTGCCGAGCATGGGGTACGCCGACCCATCGGCCCTGCCCGATCTCAACGCCAGGCTCGACGAGGCCGCCGTTCGCGCGGGGCGGGCACCAGAGGCGATCCGGCGGATCTACAACATCTTCGGCCGGTTCGGCACCGGTAGTGGGCTCCTGCAGGGCACGCCCGGGACCTGGGCGGAGCAGCTCGCGGAGCTCAGTCTCGAGCAGGGCATCGGCACCTACATCCTGGGCACCGACGACGCAGACACGATCCGCCGGTTCGCCGACGAGGTGGCACCAGCAGTTCGGGAGCAGGTCGCGGCCGAGCGTGCTCGGCCGACCGAGCCTCGGGCGACGGCGAGCGTCGAGGCAGAGACGAGGGAGACACTGACCGTCCAACCGACGCCCGACACCGGCGAGCGGTTCAGCGACGAAATGCCCTGGGACGAGTCGCTCCGGCCCACGCACACCGAGCCCGACGACGCCTCGCACCCGGGAGCGAACCAGGCGATCCCGCAGCACCTCGTCGACATCCACGACGGTCTCCGCGCCGAGCTCGGGCAGGTGCGCGACATCGTGGCGCAGGTGCGCACCGGCCAGCTCACCGTGGGTGGGGCGCGGTCGGCGATCAACACCATGACGATGCGCCAGAACAACTGGACCCTGGGCGCGTACTGCGAGTCCTACTGCCGGATCGTCACCACCCACCACACGCTCGAGGACCGCAGCGTCTTCCCGCACCTGCGTCGGTCGGAGCTGGGTCTCGGGCCCGTGCTTGATCGGCTGGAGGAGGAGCACGAGGTGATCCACGACGTGCTCGACGGCGTGGACCGAGCCCTCGTCGCCCTGGTCGGCAGCGACGGCGGTGATGCGGCACTCGACGACCTGCAGCGGCAGGTCGATCTGCTCACCGACACCCTGCTCTCGCACCTGGCCTACGAGGAGCGCGAGCTGATCGGGCCGCTGGCCCGGCACGGATTCAACTGATCAGATATCGGCATGAGCGTCGACCTGTTCGCCGGTTCGCCCGTCCGTGACTACGCGTCGGCACTGGGTTGGTACGAGCGGCTGCTCGGCTCGCCGAGCTTCCACCCGAACGACGTCGAGGCGGTGTGGGAGCTGGGCCCGCACCAGTTCGCCTACATCGTCCAGGAGCCGGAGCATGCTGGCCACGCGGTCACCACCGTGATGGTCACCGACCTCGACGAGCGGATGTCGATGATCGCCGACCACGGCATCGAGCCCGCTCTCGAGGAGACGTACGAGGGCGGCGTGCGCAAGACGACGTACCTCGACCCCGACGGCAACCGGTTCGCGTTCGGCGAGGTCCCGGCGGAAGGCAGCGCCTAGCCTCGCCCCATGAGCAAAGTCGAGCTGGTTCGCGCCCCCGCCCTCGCCCAGAGCGTGCCGTATGCCTACGCCGCGCGAGCGCCGGGCGACCTGCTCTTCACCGCCGGCGCCTGCCCGCTCGACGACGCCGGCGACGTGGTCCATCCGGGTGACCCGGCCGCCCAGGCCGAGCAGGTGATGCGCAACCTCCGCGAGGCTCTCGATGCGGCGGGATGCTCGCTCACCGACGTCGCCAGGACCACGGTGTACGTCGCCTCCTCCGACCGCGCCGACCTGGTGGCGGCCTGGGAGGTCATCAGCGCCGCCTTCGGCGACCACGATCCGCCGAGCACCCTGCTCGGTGTCGCCGTGCTCGGCTACCCGGACCAGCTGGTCGAGGTCGAAGCGGTGGCGGTCACGGCGTCAGCGGAAGGCTGACTCACCCGTCACGGCCTGCCCGATCACCAGCTGGTGCACCTCGGCGGTCCCCTCGTAGGTGAGCACCGACTCGAGGTTGTTGGCGTGCCGCATCACCGGGTACTCCAGCGTCACCCCGGCCGCGCCGAGGATGGTCCGGCACTCGCGGGCGATGGCGATCGCCTCGCGGGTGTTGTTGAGCTTGCCGAGGCTGATCTGCGCGTTGTCGAGGCGGCCGCCCTCCTTCAGCCGGCTCAGGTGCAGGGCGAGCAGCATCCCCTTGCCGAGCTCGACCGTCATGTCGGCGAGCTTGGCCTGGGTGAGCTGGAACGACGAGAGCCGGCGGTCGAAGATGTCCCGCTCGCCTGCGTAGGCGATCGCCGCCTCCAGGCAGTCGCGGGCGGCGCCGAGGCTGCCGAACACGATCCCCAGCCGGGCCTCGCTCAGGCAGGACAGCGGCCCGGCCAGCCCGGTCACCTCGGGGAGTACGGCGGACCCGGGCAGCCGCACGCCGTCCAGCACCAGCTCGGACGTGACCGACGCGCGCAGCGACATCTTCTTCTTGATCTCCGGCGCCGAGAATCCGGGGCTGTCGGTCGGCACCACGAACCCGCGGATGCCGTCGTCGGTCCGCGCCCAGACGACGGCGACGTCGGCGATCGACCCGTTGGTGATCCACATCTTGGTGCCGTCGAGGACCCAGTCGTCGCCGTCGCGCTTGGCGCGTGCGCGCATGCCACCGGGATTCGAGCCGAAGTCGGGCTCGGTCAGCCCGAAGCAGCCGATGGCGTCGCCGGCCGCCATCCGCGGCAGCCACTCCTGCTTCTGCTCCTCCGACCCGTGCTTCCAGATCGCGAACATCGCCAGCGAGCCCTGCACCGACACCAGCGACCGGATCCCGGAGTCGCCGGCCTCGAGCTCCATGCAGGTCAGCCCGTACGCCGTCGCGCCGGCGCCCGCACACCCGTAGCCCTCCAGGTGCATGCCGAGCAGCCCGAGCCCGCCGAGCTCCTTGGTCAGCTCGCGGGCGGGCACCACGCCCGACTCGTACCACTCGGCGATGTGCGGGCGGACCCGCTCGTCGACGTACCGGCGGACCGTGTCGCGGGTCGCCCGCTCCTCGTCGTCGAGCAGGCCGTCGATCGCGAACAGCTCCAGCGGGTTCTGCATGCTTGGATCCTCACATGGCTCCGACCACCATGCTCTACGACGTCGACGGACGCATCGCCCGGATCACCCTCAACCGCCCCGAGCGCGGCAACGGGATCACCCTGGACACCCCGCGCGAGCTGGCCGAGTGCGTGGAGCGCGCCAACCTCGACCCGGCCGTGCACGTGATCGCGCTCAGCGGCGCCGGCAGCGGGTTCTGCGGCGGCTACGACCTCGTGTCGTCGGCGGAGGGACGTCCCGACGAGGGAGAGGCGGCCTCGGCCCCGCCAGGGTCGCCGATGGACCTGCACGTGCTGGCGGCCAACCACGATCCCGACGCCGTGTGGGACCCGGTGACCGACTACCAGATGATGTCGCGCAACCTGCGCGGCTTCATGTCGCTGTTCCACTCCGACAAGCCGGTCGTGGTGAAGGTGCACGGGTTCTGCGTGGCCGGCGGCACCGACATGGCGCTGTGTTCCGACCTGATCGTCGCCGCCGAGGACGCCAAGATCGGCTACCCGCCGGCGCGGGTCTGGGGCGTCCCCACCTCGATGCTGTGGGCGCACCGGGTCGGGCTGGAGCGCGCTCGGCGGCTGCTCCTCACCGGCGACTCGATCGACGGCCGCACCGCCAAGGAGTGGGGCCTGGCCAGCGAGGCGGTGCCGGCCGACGAGCTCGACGCCTGCTTCGAGGACCTGCTCGCTCGGGTCGCGCGGGTGCCGATCAACCAGCTGGTGATGCACAAGCTGGCGATCAACCAGGCGCTCTACGCCCAGGGGCTGCACGCCACCCAGATGCTCAGCGTGTTCATGGACGGGATCGCCCGGCACACGCCCGAGGGCTACGCGTTCCAGGCGCGGGCCGCGAAGGCCGGCTTCAAGCAGGCGGTCCGCGACCGGGACGAGCCGTTCGGCGACTTCGGCCTGCGCCCTAGTGCCCGTGGAGACCCCCGGCGCCGGCCGGACGGACGTCATCCCGCTGCGGGAGGCCACCCAGGCCTGGTTCGCGGTGTCGCTGCAGACCTTTGGCGGCCCGGCCGGGCAGATCGCGGTGATGCAGCGGATGCTGGTCGACGAGAAGCGGTGGATCGGCCAGCAGCGGTTCCTGTTCGCGCTGTCCTACTGCACCCTCCTGCCCGGTCCCGAGGCACAGCAGCTCGCGACGTACGTCGGCTGGCTGCTGAACGGCGTCCGCGGCGCTCTCATCGCCGGCACCCTGTTCGTGCTGCCGGGGGTGGTGGCGCTGCTCGTGCTCTCGGGGATCTACGTCGAGTACGGCGACTCGCGCGTGGTGGAGGGCGTGTTCGCTCGGCCTCGCGCCGGCGGTGATCGCGATCGTGGTGCACGCCGTGATCCGGCTGGGGAAGCGCGGGCTTCGGCATCCGGTGCTGATCTCGATCGCGGTGGCGTCGTTCGTCGCGCTCGCCGCGTTCCAGGTGCCGTTCCCGGTGGTCATCGCCGTCGCGGCGCTTCGCCGGCTGGTTCTTCGGCCGGCGGCACCCTGAGCTCACCCAGCCCAAGGAGCAGTCGGCCGACGACGGGCCGGCGCCGCTGATCAGCGACGACGCTCTCCACCATGAACGGCCATCGCGACGCCGGTCGCTGACGGTGTTGGTCGTCGGCCTGATCCTGTGGACGGCGCCGGTCGCGGCCGCGGCGCTGGCCTTCGGCGGGAACAGTGTCTACGTCGACCAGGGCGTGTTCTTCTCGGGCGCGGCGCTGGTGACCTTCGGTGGCGCGTACGCAGTGCTCGCCTTCGTCTCGCAGCAGGCGGTGGAGGTCTACGGATGGGTGCAGCCCGGAGAGATGGTGCGCGGCCTGGCGTTGGCCGAGACCACGCCCGGCCCGCTGATCATGGTGGTCCAGTTCGTCGCGTTCCTTGGTGCCTACCGCGATCCCGGCGGGCTGGACCCCTGGGTCGCCGCCGTGATCGCCGCACTGCTGACGACCTGGGTCACGTTCGTGCCGTGCTTCCTGTTCATCCTGCTCGGGGCGCCGTACGTCGAGCGGCTCAGGAGTAATCGAGCGCTCTCGGCGGCCCTGACCGGGGTCACTGCGGCCGTCGTCGGCGTGATCGCCAACCTCGCGTTCTACTTCGCCCTGCACACGCTCTTCGACGCCACCACCGTCGCGGAGCTGGGGCCGCTGAGCCTCGACCTGCCGGATCTGGGCGCGCCGGATCTCGCCGCGCTGACGGTCGCGGTGCTGGGCGCGCTGCTGCTGTTCTGGCGGGGTTGGGGCGTGCTGCGCACCCTCGGCGTGTGCGCCGTCGTCGGCCTGGTCCTGCACCTCACGTTTGGCTGAGGAACTCCAGGACTCGCCGAGTGAGCAGCCCCGCCGCCTCCGCGTCGTACGACGCCAGGCTGGAGTCGGCGAACAGGTGCTGGTCGCCGGGGTAGAGGAACAGCTCGGCGCCGTCGACCTCGTCGACCAGCGCCTTCGCGGCGTCGAGGTCCTCGCCGGCGAACCACGGGTCGGCGTCCATGCCGTGGACCTGCAGCCGGACTCCCGTCGGGCCACGTCGCCGAACTCGCCCGGCGGGATCGGCCGCGTCGATACAGCAGCGCGGCCCGGGCGCCCGGACGGGTCTGGGCCAGCTGCTGGGCGGCCATCACCCCGAGCGAGAACCCGGCGTACACCAGCTCGTCGGGCAGCCCTTCGGCCGCGGCGACCGCTCGGCTCGAGGATCGTCCCGAAACCGACGGACCGGGCGTGGTCGACGCCCTCCTCGACGGTGTCGAAGGTGAGGCCCTCGTAGTAGTCGGGCGTGTGCACGGTGTGGCCGGCGGCGCGCAGCTCGTCGGCGAACGCGACGACGCCTGGGGTCAGGCCCTGGGCGTGGTGGAACAACAGGATCTCTGCCATGCGGAAATGGATACACGGCGGCGCCGACAGAGGCGGACAACTGGGGGTTGTGTCCGACGGCGTGTTGGAGCAACGTGGGTCCATGGCAGACAAGCCCGCTCACCGATCGGTCCGTCACGACCTGGAAGCGTCCGGGCCCGACGGGATTCGCAACGTCGTCCTGATCGGGCCCAGTTCCTCAGGCAAGACCACCCTTCTGGAGACGTTGCTCGCCACCGCCGGCGCCGTCAACCGCGCGGGTTCGGTCATTGACGGCACCACGGTCTCGGACTTCGAGGACGCCGAACGTGCCCACGGCAGGTCGATGGGGCTGGCCGTTGCGCCGGTGCGCCACAACGGCACCAAGATCAACTTCGTCGACACCCCTGGGTACGCCGACTTCGTGGGCGAGCTCCGCGCCGGGCTGCGCGCCGCCGACGCCGCGCTGTTCGTGGTCGCCGCCAACGAGGGCGTCGACCACGCGACCGCGGGTCTGTGGCAGGAGTGCGCCGAGGTGGCGATGCCGCGTGCGGTGGTGGTGACCAAGCTCGACCACGCCCGGGCCGACTACCCGGGCGTTCTTGCGCAGGCCCAGGCCGCGTTCGGGGACAAGGTGCTGCCCGTCTTCCTGCCGGTCAACGAGGGCGGTGCCCTGGTCGGCCTGGCCGGCCTGATCGACGGGAAGGACATCGAGGGCGACGCCGTCGACCAGCGCGGGACCCTGATCGAGGCGGTCATCGAGGAGTCCGAGGACGAGACCCTGATGGACCGCTATCTCGGCGGCGAGGAGATCGGCGCCGACGTGCTCATCGAGGACCTGGAGCGCGCGATGGAGCGGGCGTCGTTCCATCCGGTCGTGCCGGTGTGCTCCTCGACCGGCGTCGGGTGTGCCGAGCTGCTCGACCTGGTCGTGAGCGGCTTCCCGCTCCCCGTCCACTCATCCCAGCCCCGAGGTGTTCACACCCAGCGGCGCGGCCGCCGACCCGCTGTCGTGCGACCCCGATGGGCCGCTGGTCGCCGAGGTCGTGAAGACCACCAGCGACCCGTACGTCGGCCGGGTCAGCCTGGTCCGGGTGTTCTCCGGCACCCTCGACGCCGACAGCCCGGTCCACGTCTCCGGCCACTTCTCGTCGTTCTTCGGCGCCGGGTCGGGGCACGACGACCACGACGACGACGAGCGGGTCGGGTCGCTCGCCTATCCCTTCGGCCAGCAGATGGAGCCGGCCAAGCGGGTGGTCGCCGGAGACATCGCGACCATCGGCCGGCTCAGCCGGGCCGAGACCGGCGACACGCTGTCGGCCGTGGACGCGCCGCGAGTGCTCCGGCCCTGGACGCTGCCCCAGCCCCTGCACCCGGTGGCGATCGAGGCCACCACGAAGTCCGACGAGGACAAGCTCTCCACCGCGCTCGGCCGGCTGGCGGCCGAGGACCCGTCGCTGCGGATCGTCAACGACCGGGAGACCGGGCAGCTGGTGGTCTGGGCGATGGGCGAGGCGCACGGCGAGGCGGCGCTCGAGCGGCTGCGCGACCGGTTCGGGGTGTCGGTGGAGACCGTCGACCTCGTCGTACCCCTCCGCGAGACGTTCGGCGGCAAGGCCACCGGGCTCGGCCGGCACGTCAAGCAGTCCGGCGGCCACGGTCAGTACGCCGTGTGCGACATCGAGGTGGAGCCGCTACCGCAGGGTGCCGGGTTCGAGTTCGCGGAGCGCGTCGTCGGCGGTGCGGTGCCCAAGAACTTCATCCCGAGCGTCGAGAAGGGGATCCGGGCCCAGATGGAGCGCGGGGTCCGCAACGGCTACCCGGTCGTCGACATCCGGGTGACGCTGACCGGCGGCAAGGCGCACAGCGTCGACTCCTCCGACATGGCGTTCCAGAGTGCCGGAGCGCTGGCGCTCCGGGAGGCGGCCAACGCGGGCTCGATCGTGCTGCTGGAGCCGTTCGACGAGATCGAGGTCCTCGATACCCGACGACATGGTCGGCACCGTGATGAGCGACCTCTCGGCCCGCCGCGGTCGCCCGCTCGGCACCGACCAGCAGGGTGACCGGGCCATCGTCCGTGCGCACGTGCCGGCCCTGTCGCTGACGCGGTACGCCGTCGACCTGCGCTCCTCGACCCACGGCACCGGCAGCTTCACCCGCAAGTTCGCGCACTACGAGCCGATGACCGACGACCTGGCCCGAGAGGTGCCGACGCGAGGCTGAGCCGAGCTACGTCACATCTCCTCGTGGGTCTCGGGATCGCCGCCGAAGAGCCGGCCGTCGGGACGGCCGAGCGCGGTGATCGCATCCATCTCCGCGTCGGTGAGCTCGACGCCGAACACGTCGAGGTTGCGCCGCTGTCGCTCGGGCGTGCCGGACTTCGGGATCGGCAGGCAGCCGAGCTGCACCTGCCAGCGCAGGATCACCTGAGCGGGCTCGAGGCCGAGCCGGGAGGCCGGGCCGGTGACGGCCGGCTCGCTGAACGGCGCCTGCCGCTTGCCTAGCGGGCTCCACGACTCGGTGAGGATGCCGCGGTCCGCATTGGTCGTGCGCATCTCTTCTTGGGGGAAGTAGGGGTGCAGCTCGATCTGGTTCACCGCCGGGGTCACCCCGGACTCGTCGACGATCCGCTTCAGGTTGGCGTCGGTGAAGTTGGAGACGCCGATGCTCGCGACCAGACCGTCGCGCTGCAGGTCGACCAGCGCCTGCCAGGCCTCGACGTACCGATCCACGCTCGGGTTGGGCCAGTGGATGAGGTGCAGGTCCAGCTTCGCCAGCCCGAGCCGTTCGAGCGACTCGTGCGTCGAGCGGATCGCGTCGTCGTACCCGTGATGCCGGCCGGGCAGCTTGCTGCACACCTTCACCTGGTCCAGCGGGACGCTCGATCTCCGCAGCGCCTCGCCGACCTCGGCCTCGTTCTCGTAGTTCACGGCCGTGTCCAGCAGCCGGTAGCCGGCCTCGAGCGCTGACGTGATCGCGGAGATCCCCTCCTCGCCGCGCAGCGTGTAGGTGCCGAACCCGATCGCGGGCAGCTCGGCGCCGTCGTTCAGCGTGTACGTCGGGACGTCACTCATGCCGTCCAACTTACGGGCCTCAGGTTGTCGCGCAATCGATGCAGGTGCGGGCCACCGGCCTCGCCTCGAGCCTGCCGTCCGCGATCGCGCGGCCACATCCTTCACACACTCCGTAGGTGCCGGCGTCCAGCCGCTCGATGGCGGCGTCGATCTCCGCGACGTGGCGCTGGGCCTGGCGGACCAGGGCTCCGATCTGCGATCGCTCGAACGCGATCGTGGCGCCTTCGGGGTCGTGCTCGTCGTCGGCGTTGGTGTCGCGCGAGGCGGCGACCACTGAGTCGAAGTTCTCGGTGAGCGTCGTCAGGCGGCCGAGCGTCAGCTCGCGCTCCTCCTCGAGCCGACGTCGTACCTCATCCATGTCGTCATCCTGACGGGTGGCGGGGACTGCGATCATGGGCCGGTGCGTCGCACCGTCGGTCCTCTCCTCGCGGTCACGGTCGGGCTGGTGCTCGCCGACTCCGCGGTGGTGACGCTGGCGCTCCCCGACATCCTGCGGCACCTCGACGCATCGGTGACGCAGGTCGCCTGGGTGCTGATCGCATTCAACCTCGTGCTGGGGCTCGGTGCGGTGCCGGCGGCCATGGCCTTCACTCGGGCGAGGCCGGGGATCCTCAGCGCCATCGGGATCGCGGTATTCGCCGGCTCCTCGGCGTGGTGCGCGCTGGCGGACTCGATCGAGGCCCTGATCCTGGCCCGGTGCGTGCAGGCGCTGGGCGGCGCGTTGGCCCTGGTGGGGTGCCTGGAGCTCCTGGTCGAGGAGTACGGCGAACGTCGCGGCGTCGCCGCCTGGATCACGGCGGGCGTGATCGGCACGGCCACCGGCCCGTTTGCGGGTGGACTCCTCACCGAAGCGATCTCGTGGCAGGCGATCTTCGTGGTGCAGGTGCCGTTCGCGGTCCTGGCGGTGCCGGCCGCGCTCGCCGTACGGGCCGCACCCGAGGCTGGCGCCGGACCGGCATCGGCCGGCGCTCCGTCCCAACCTGACCCTGGCCCTGCTGTCGGCCGCGCTCACCGCGGCGTTGTTCCTGCTGGTGCTGCTCCTGGTCGAGGGCTGGCGTCATTCGCCGGGGACCGCGGCCCTGACCGTGTCCGTGGTGGCGGTCGCGGCGCTCGCTGCCCGTCCGCTCGCGCGCCTCCTGCGGCCACCCGCTCAGATCGAGGTCGCCGTCGGCTGCTTCCTGATCGCCGGCGGGCTGGTCGGCCTCGCGATCCCGCCGTCGGCCGCCCTCGCCTGGACGATCGCTCCCCAGGTGCTGGTGGGTCTCGGCCTGGGGATGACCGTCGACCGGCTCACCACCCAGGCGATGGAGCTGCGCCTGCCGCGGGTTCGCCACGCGGGGTGGACCATCGGCGCTCGCCACGTCGGCGTGGTCGTCGGGCTGGCGATCCTGACGCCGGTGTTCACCGCGGATCTCGAGGATGCCGAGGTGCCTGCTCAGGAGGCGATCACGTCGTTGGTGCTCGATGCGCCGTTGGAGGCGCAGGACAAGATCGCCATCGCCGAGGCGCTCGGTAGCGAGCTGTCCGACGAGCGGGGTCGGGTCCCCGACCTGCACCAGGCGTTCGTGACGGCCGATCTCGACCCCGAGGTCCGGCCGGCCGCTGAGCAGCTCGAGAGCGACCTCGACGCCCAGCTGGAGCGCGCGGCGACTCGTGCCTTTCGCGACTCGTTCCTCATCGGTGCCGGTCTCGCGCTCCTCGCCCTGCTCACGGTGATCGCCCCGCGCCGGCGGGTGGTGCGCGATGAGTGACCTCTTCCGTACGACGGGGCTCCCGGCCCTCGCGCTGGGGCTGGTGGGCGGGGTGCTGGGCATCCAGCTCGCAAACGGCGGCGGGTCCTTCGAGCCGCTGAAGGCGGCCGACCCGTGCGTCGAGCGCACCGTGACCTCGGTGTCCGACGGCATCGACGGACTCACCGAGCGCCTCGTGCTGCTCGGCATCGACGGCGCCGCCTGCCGCCTCGGCATCAGCCGCGAGGCGCTGACGCTGGAGCTCGCCCAGACCGAGGACCCCACGGACGCTCAGATCGACGCGCTGCACGAGGGACTGCTTTCCGCCGTCGGTCGGATGCAGGACGACGGGTCGCTGCCGCCGGCATCGGAGCTGGTCGACGAGGCACTCGAGTCCGCGGACCTGAACGACTTCCTCAAGACCTTGATCCGCGCCCTCCCGGACTCCGTGGTCGATGCCGCCCTGAAGACCGACGACGTCCTCACCCGCGCCATCGACATGCTCGACCTGCGTACCCTGCTGGCGAACGTCGACGACCAGGACGACCTCAACGAACAGGTGGAGGCGGCGGTGACAGAAGCAGTCAAGGACTCGCTCGCCGCTCGCCTGCAGGACCTCGTCTGACGCGATCGCTGGTCGAGTAGCGCGAGCGAGGAACGAGCGAGCGCGTATCGAGACCATTCCCTCGGGGGACGAGGAGAGCTCGTGGCGGGTTGGCTGTGGTTGCGACCGAAAGGCTGGCTACGGGCGAGGTGGGCGGGTGGTTGCGCGCCACTGCCGACTGTCTGGTGGTTCCCCTTCCGGTGGTCGAGCAGCGAGCGTCAGCGAGGGTTGTCGAGACCCCGCAACCATGGGCATCGCAGTGACCGAATCCCGCTCAACGGTGCGGGAAACGTCCACAGGTAACGCTTCGATGGGGGCTCTCCACAGGCGCTCGCACGCCCCTTTGAATGTCGGCGGTCGGTGCGAAAATGGACCCATGACAGACACCGCGAACAGCACCGATCGGGCCCACCCGATCGGTTCGTTCGTGTCCCGGTTCTCCGATGACTTGAAGACGCTGCGGGACCAGCAGGTCTGGTCGATGGACCAGGTTGAGACACGCGACACGATGGTCGAGATCACCTTCGCCGAGGCCCAGCTGGCCGAGCTGAAAGCCAGGGTGACCGCCCACGGTCAGGCGATCGAGGTCGAAGCCGACTCGGGCGCCACCTCGACCGCGAACTGGCTGGCCCACGCCACCCGGCAGACCCGGACCGGTGCACACCGCACCGCCAAGTTCGCTACCGCGCTCGCGTCCGAGGCCCACGAGCCGGTCCGGATCGCGTTGGCCGACGGTGAGCTGCTGGTCGACCAGGCCGAGGTGATCATCGCCGCGATCGACGCGCTCCCCGACGACCTCGACCCCGAGATCGCGCTCGCAGGCACAGTGACGCTGATCGGGTACGCCGCCGAGCACGACGCCAAGGCGCTGCGGATCCTGGGCAAGCGGATCCTGGACGTGGTGGCCCCTGAGGTCGGGGAGGCCCACGAGGCGAAGCTGTTGGAGCGGGAGGAGCGGGACGCGGAAGCGGCGGCGACGTTCCGGATGTTCGAGGACGGCCACGGCAAGTGGCACGGCCGGTTCACCCTGCCGGGGCTGCACGGCGCGATGCTGAAGAAGTCCCTGATGGCCATCGCCGCCCCCAGACACCGGGCATCGGTCGACGGGCAGGCACCCGAACCCGGCCTTCCCTCGGCGCACCGGATGGGTCAGGCGTTCATGGAATACGTGCAGCGCTACCCGACCGACCGGCTCCCCGACGCCGGCGGCATGTCCGCCTCGGTGGTGGCGCTGCTGGACTACGAGACCCTGCTCGGCAAGCTCAAGGCCGCCCAGCTCGACACCGGGCACCGGATCTCACCGGCCCTGGCCCGGAAACTGGCGTGCGAGGCCGGGATCATCCCCGCCGTCCTCGGTTCGAAGTCCCAGGTTCTCGACCTCGGCCGCACGACCCGGTTCCACACCAACGCCCAACGGATCGCGCTGACCGTCGAGCAGGGTGGCTGCAGCGCCGAGGGCTGCGACGCCCCACCCGCGATGACTCACGCTCACCACGACCAACCCTGGTCAGCCGGCGGCGGCACCAGCGTCAAGAACGGCCGACTCCTCTGCGGCTACCACCACGCCCGCGCCCACGACACCGCCTACACCATGACCAAACTCCCCGAAGGCAAGGTCAGATTTCACCGACGGACGTGAGCCGTCGATCGGGGCGCCTTGCGAACACGTCCCGTCCTGCCGATGAGCGGGCGACCCCGTGCAATGTGCTGCGTCCGCGCTGCTACTCGGGTGGTGGAAACTGACCCACACGTTCACGTGTCAGCGCCCACCCTCCGGACCACGTGCGGGACGACCGGCTCGGCAACGCCCTTCACCTGCTGCGGCTCTCCCGCCTCAACTTCCCACTGCGGCCCGAGCCGTGAGGCCAGCACTGGCTCGGCAAGCACCTCCCCGGGCAGGGCCAGTCCGAGCAGCCGCGCGGCGAGGTTCACGGCCGGGCCGAAGTAGTCACCGGCTCGGACGACGACATCGCCGGCAGCCATGCCAACTCGCACGGGCAGCGCCGCCTCAAGCTCCGCTACCCGAACGATGACACCGTGCACTGCTCGGGCGAGCCCGTCGGGCGATGCGCCCACGAACATGGCGGCGTCACCGATGAGCTTCACGCAACGAACGCCTGCCGCCGCCGCCTCGTCGTGCGCCAGGCTCTCGAAAACGCCGAGGAAGTGGTGCAGCGTCAACGCGTCGAGCGTCTCCGTCGCGTGCGTGAAGCCGCACAGGTCCGCAAACGCGACGCACCACGGCACACCCCCCAGGCCGAATCCCGCAGGGGCCTGAGCCTGCTCGAAGTGGCGTGTCGCCGTCAGCAGGTGGTGGCGATACATCATCTCAACCGAGCGCACGACCTGCGGCATGAGAGATGCCGCCGCGGCATAGGCGTGCGACGTCGCGAGTTCGTCAGAGCTATGCAGCAGGTCGATGTCGGGGAGGGCTTCGACCATCGCCGCAGCCGCCGCTTCACCCATTCGCGCAATCGCGGACGCGTGCACTCGGGCGAGTGCCAGCGCCTGGTGCTCACCAACGAGCTGCGCGACAAGCGGCCACACCGCGAGGGCGGCGGCCTCCTCCTCCGTGGCCACCGGCTCGTCGTCCACCGGCTCGTCGAGCCCCAACGCCCGCCACAGCTGCGCCGTCGCGGCCGGGTCCTGGCCCAGACGCGATGCCATCTCGGCGATGGTCAGCAACACGGCGCCTGGCCGGACCAGCTGGTCGCCTTCGAGGGCGTAGAGCCGGCCGTGCTGGGCCGCCTGGTGCAGCAGCCGTTCGTCGTAGCCTGCCGCGCGCAGGTGCGCTACCAGCGCCTGCCGGATCGCAACGTCCGGGGCACCGACCAGCAGCGCGTCGTCTTCCACGCCTAGCAGGTTGCCGCAAGGACATGTCTGAGGGAACGATTGCGGCAAACCCGAGCCACCGCAGCACCGTCGCGGCACATGGTTCGGCCCTCAACGAAAGTCGCCGCTGAGAGCGACAAGGACAGCGGTCAACGCTCATGCCCTTGAAGCCCTCTGCCCCCACGTAGAGGTCCCGATCGGGAGGGCCAACGACGGCGAGCAGGGCTCCCTCGGATTGCCCGGCGGCTCATGCTGCGTGATGATCCGCCCGCTCATGCCGCGGACAGCGTGCGCTGCGGCCTAACCGTGATGGCGCTGACGGTGCGCGACCGCAGCGATGACAGCGCTCGCCTAGTTCCACTCCGGTCACGTTGACGCAGGACGCCCACCCGCCCGTTCATCCGGGAGGCACCGTGCCCAACTCCTGGTTGCGGTCGAGCTTGTCTCCTTCTCTGGCGCCGGACATGTAACCGACGGCGCGGATGGTGTAGTCGCAGATGGCGTTGAGCATTTCGTCAATGCGGAGCCAGCGTTTGGGTTGTCCGGGTTCTTCGTAGGCGACGGACTCGTACCAGCCGAATCCGGGAGCGACGTCCATTTCGATACTGAACGGTGGTCGCGGGTAGGTGAGTCGGGCGATGGGGTCGCCGACATTGACGGGTCCGTCTGCGGCCCAGAAGTCGTAAGTGGGCGGTTCAGGATTGAGGTGGATGCCTTGGCTGATGTGTGCGTGCGTCACGACGTTGAGGAGGCGGTGCTTGTCAGTGTTGGACAGCACTTGGAGGACGCGGAGCGGGTGAATCGTGTCCTTGTCGGCGTGGTAGGGCTGTGCCAAGGCGAGGACTTCGAACACATCCCCGTTGACCCAGCCTTCGCGTTCGGCGACCCAGTCGCGGTGGTGGCGTGGGTTGCGGTGGAACGGGAACTGCACCGCAGTGGGTTTGTCGCGGCGGACGGTGTCAGTGACGGAGTGCGAGCTTGCGAGCTCGAAACACTCTCAGGACGAGTGCGGTCGGTACCATCCGTCGAAGGCGACCGTCCAGGTCAGGCCGTCGTCGCTCGAGCTCTCCCAGACCTGTCGGGGTCCGTCTGCCTCTCGGGTCCAGGTGATCCGCTGGCGGTCGACGACGGTGAGGTCGTCCCCGCTGGGAGCCGTACCCTCCAGCACCATGGCGCCGTCGCGAAGCCCGCCGTCCAGGAGCAGCACGCCGCCGCTGGCGTCCATCCAGGTCTGGTGCCACACGCCACGCGCCGCGTCGTAGCCGTTGATGCTGCGGCCCTCGGAGCCTCCGTTGCCGCGCCAGTGTTCGCGCACCATGCCGTTGTCGAACATCGAGGTGATCATGTTCCGGCCGAGGAGCTTGCCCTCGCCGTTGTGGAGGTCCCAGTCACCGATCCAGAAGTCGAAGTCGTGCGGGCTCGCCATGGCGAAAAGGTAGAGCCTCCGGCCTCACCGATCCACCGGCGAGGACGATCGTGATCCGACCGCAACAGACTGCAACGAATCCATGACCCGCCCGCATCCACGATTCACATCGCGGTCACACGTCGGGTCAGCGGCGCAGCTACGAGCAGCACGACGCCGACCGTCGCCGGGCGCGGCGTGCGAAATGACCTACGCGGCGGATCGAACCACCTACTACTGGCGCAGACGCAAGATCGAGTAGCCCGACAGCGACCGCTCATGCCGCTGTCGGTGCGTAGCGTCCGACCATGCCGCTGGGCGGACGAATCCGCGACCGAGGGTCATCCCCAACGTTCGAGGACTGAACTCACTCGCTCGGCGGCACCTGGAATGCCCGGACCTCGATCCGGCCGCCGAGGGCCTTTGACGCCCGGGCGGCCCAGTCGAGGGCGGCCTCCTCGTCAGGGACGTCGATCACCCAGAAGCCCCCGAGGTACTCAGGAGCCTCGACGAAAGGACTGTTGACGGTGCTCAGGGACTCGCCGGTGTTGTCGACGGTGATCGCGCTCGAGGGAGGCATCAGGCCGCCGGCGAAGACGAAGGCGCCGGTCGAGGTCAGCTCCTCGATGATCGCGCCGGTGGCAGCCATGGCTGCCTCCAGCTCGGCCGGGTCCATGCTCTCCATGGTCGGCTCGTCGTTGGAGTCGTGCGGAACGGACAGCAGGTATTGAGTCATGCACGTTGGACCAGGCCCGACGCGGGAACTCATCGATCGCTAACGCCGCAGGTAGAACACGATCAGGTTGCCGTCGAGATCGGTGACCGCGAACTCCCGGGTGCCGAAGTCGGTGTCGGTCGGGGATCCGGGATCTCTGTAGTGCAGCACTCCGGCGGCGCGCATCTCGTCGTACAGCCCGTCGACGTCGTCGCGGACCACGCGCGCGAAGCCCTCGTGTTGGTAGGCGACCCCGAAGCCGAGCCGGTCGCGGTAGAAGGCGACGGTGGCCGCCACCTCCTGCGCGGGAAAGGCCGGGATGGCGTTGTGGAGGCTCACACGTTCATGATGGCCGACGATGCTGGCCGATCAGATCCGCAGCGACCTCGATTCCCTCGCCGACCCCGACGCGGCCCCGGCGATGGCGGCCTACATGAAGGTGGCGGACAACGGCACCCTGCCGTTCCTCGGCATCCGCCGCCCGGTCGTACGACGAACAGCGCGCGGCCTCGCGAAGGGCCACGATCCCGCCGACGTACTTGACGCGGTCGTATCGCTCTGGGACGAGGCGACCCACCGCGAGCAGCGGTACGCCGCCCAGGACCTGCTCAGCCTTCGGTGGACCCGTGGCCGGATCGACCTGCTCGACCTGCACCGCCACCACGTCGTCACCGGGGCCTGGTGGGACCACGTCGACGAGACGGCGCACCGCATCTCCGATCTCGTGGACACCCACCACGACGAGCTCGATCCGGTGCTGCGCGAGTGGAGTGTCGACGAGGACAGGTGGCTGCGACGAGTGGCAATCATCGGCCAGCTCGGGCTGGGTGACCGGGTGGACCTGTACCTGCTCGCGGACCTCATCGAGCCCAACCGCGCGAACCCCGAGTTCTTCATCCGCAAAGCCATCGGCTGGGCACTGCGCGAGGTCGCCCGGTGGAACGCCGAGTGGGTGCACGACTACGTCGCAACGAACGAGCTCAGCCCGTTGTCCCGCCGTGAGGCGCTCAAGCATCTCTAGGCTCTGACCATGGGCGACATGAAGACGATCGGACTCATCGGCGGCCTGAGCTGGTACTCGACCGTCGGCTACTACCAGGTGATCAACGAGCAGGTGCAGGCCCGCCGTGGCGGCCACGCGTCGGCGGAGATCGCCCTGCAGTCACTTGACTTCTCACGGGTCCGCGAGATGCAGCAGCGCGGCGCCTGGGACGAGGCGGGCGCGCTCCTGGCCCAGGCCGGCCGGCGCTGTGAGGCTGCCGGCGCCGACCTGCTGCTGATCGCCTCCAACCTGATGCACCGGGTCGCCGACGACGTCCAGGGCGCCGTCGACATCCCACTGCTCCGGATCACGGATGCGATCGCGTCGCGGGCGCACGCCGACGGCCACACCCGCCTGGGCGTGCTCGGCACGCACTGGACGATGGAGGAGGACTTCTACGTCGGCCGCCTCGCCCGCGCCGGGCTCACTGTCGTGGTCCCGGAGGTCGCCGACCGCGACCTGGTCGACCGGGTGATCTTCGACGAGCTCACCCAGGGCGAGGTGCGGGCCGACTCCCGCAGTGCCTACGCGCGGATCGCCGCCGACCTGGCCACCAACGGCGCCGAGGCAATCGTGATGGCCTGCACCGAGATCGAGCTGCTCCTCGGCCCCGACGACTCACCTGTGCCGCTGCTCGACTCGATGCGGGTGCACGCCGAGGCAGCGGTCGACGCCGCGCTCGAGCCTCAGGCGGTCGGCACGGCGTAGCGCAGCAGCACGTTCTGCGAGTCCTCGAGCTGACGCACCTCGACGAGCGCCAGCCGGTCCGAACTCGCCGTGAACGCGGGCACACCATCGCCGATCGAGGCGTTTCCGACCATCAGGTGCAGCTCGTCGACCAGACCGTGGGCGAGCAGGTCGTTCCACAGGGTGACGCTGCCGAACATCAGGATGTCGCCACCCTCTCCGTCGCGGAGCTCCCGCACTGCGTCGTGCGAGTCGGCCCGCTTCACGATCCGGGTGGTGTCCGCCCACGCTCCTCCGTCGTCGTTGGTGAGGCTGTCGGAGACGACCACCTTCTCCATGGCGCCGTTGAGGCGCGAGATCTCCCGCTCGAGCGGGGGCTGCGACTCGTCGTCGGCGATCGGCGGCCAGTAGCCGCTGAAGCCTCGGTACGTCGACGCCCCCAGCAGAAGTGTGTCCGCCGTCCGCAGCCGCTCCGCGTTGTACTCGCTGAATGACCCGTCGATCGGCATCTTCTCGAAGCCGCCATCCGTGCCGGCGACGTACCCATCCAGTGACATCAGCGTCGTGACGATGACCTTGCGCATCTCGTTCTCCTAGGTTCGGTAGGCGGTTCGTTCCGCCTTCTGCCCCACATGAGTCACGCCGAGACGCGAACTCATCGGTCGCGGGGAGATTCCTCGGAAATTCCGAATCTGCGATCCACGATCGGCGCCAGGAACGACGTCAGCTCGGCCACCCGGTCGCCGCGCAGCTCGAGCACGGTGAGTCCGCCGAGGCGGTAGTCGCCGTCCGGGGTGCGCTGGTAGCAGGCGAAGGCCAGCTGGCCGCTCGCGTCGCACGGCTCCAGCCGCCATGGCGTCGCGAACATCCGCTCCGTGAGGAACCGGCGGATCGCCTTGCGGCCGTCGAACCAGGCGGGTAGCGGCGGCATCGACAGCCGCGCGTCCTCGACGAGCAGGTCGAGCAGTGCCTCGACGTCGGAGCGCTCCCAGGCGGTGACGAAGGCGCGCACCAGCTCCTCGCGGCCGTCGTCGCCGAGCTCGCGGAGCGCCTGCTGCTGGCTGACCGGGCCTCGGCGCGCATCGAGAGTCGCCCGCGCCCGCTGCAGCGCGCTGTTGACGGCCGGCACCGACGTCTCCATCGCCGTGGCTACCTCGGCGGCGCTGAACGCCAGGACGTCGCGCAGGATGAGCACGGCTCGCTGCGTGGCCGGCAGGTGCTGCAGTGCTGCGACGAAGGCCAGCTCAATGCTCTCGCGAACGTCGTACGCCGCTGCCGGGTCCAGGTCGCCCAGCCCGTCGACCAGGGCGCCGGGGTAGGGCTCCAACCAGGCCGACTCGGCGATCGGCTCCCCGAGGTCGTGGGTCGACTCGAGCGATGGCGAGAGGTCCAAGGAGAGCTGCCGCTTCGGTCGCTTCGACCCCACCCGCAGGGCGGCGTGGGTGGCCACCGTGTAGAGCCAGCCGCGGAGCGAGCTGCGGCCCTCGAACCTCGCGAGGCCCTTCCACGCGCCGACCAGCGCGTCCTGCAGGGCGTCGTCCGCGTCATGGGTCGAGCCGAGGATGCGGTAGCAGTGGGCGTGCAGCTCCCCGCGGTACGGCGCCACCAGCTGCCCGAAGGCGTCGTCATCACCGGCCCGGGCGCGGTCGAGCAGGGCTCCCTCCGCCATGACCGCGATGCTGCCAGATCGGCTACGCGGTGGCGCGTGCCTTCACGCAGCAGCGCTCGTCGGCCGGCTCGAGGCTGGCCGTCGCGGGACAGCGCAGGCCGTCGGCGACGCCCTGGACGAACGAGTGGTTGAGCCCGCACACCAGGTCGGTGTGCTTGCGCGCCAACATGTCGAACGGGCAGTTGGTGAGGACCACCGTCTCGTCCTCGAGTCGTGCCTCGTACCCCTGCCCGGTGAGCACCTCTGCCAGCGCGTCCAGCGAGTTGCCCACGTGCGACGCGGCTTCGCCGAGGTCGACGCCTTCCTCCCGCGCGCTCTCGTCGAGGGCGCGGTCCAGCTCGGCGCCTCCGGTCGCCCGGGCGAAAGCCGTCGCGAGGATCTCGCCGACCAGGTCGTAGCGGCGCTCCGGTAGCGACAGGGCGAACTCCTGGTCGGACCTGCGGTAGAGCTTGCTGGGCCGGCCCGCTCCGGGACCGGTGCGACCGCTGAGCCGGCGGAACTCCACCTCGAGCAGGCCTTCGGCTACCAGTCGGTCGAGGTGGAAGCTGGCCCGGTGTAGCGGCAGGTCGACGGCGCCCGCGGCCTGCTCGCGGCCGACGGGTTCGGGCTGCGAGACGACGTACTCGTAGAGCGCCCGCCGGGTGTCGTCGGCGAGGACGCCGATGCCGGCGGCCAGACGGCTCAGGTCCACGCGGAGGCTCCTTCTAAAGCAGAGTTTCCTTGACATTAGACGCGAAGGAGGTCTAAAACAAGAAGAAGTCTACTTTAGAAATCGAGGTACCGATATGACCGCAACCGACACCCCGCTCCGCACCGACATCGGCGCCGACCGCGCCTTCCTGCTGCTGCGCACCGTCTTCACGATCGCTCCGATCGCGTTCGGCCTGGACAAGTTCGCGGAGGTGCTGACCGACAACTGGGAGGGGTACCTCGCCCCGTGGGTCAACGACATCGTCCCGGGGACCGCGCACGACGCGATGCTGATCGTGGGCGTCATCGAGATCGCCGCCGGCCTCGTGGTCGCGGTGGCGCCGAGGTTCGGCGGGCTGCTCGTCGCGGCCTGGCTGGCCGGGATCATCATCAACCTGGTGAGCCTGGGCGAGTACTACGACGTCGCGCTGCGCGACTTCGGGCTGCTCGTCGGTGCCCTGGCCCTGAGCCTGCTCGCCGGACGCCGCGCTCGCAGCGTGGAATGAGCCAGTTGTGAATACCGTCGTCATCGGTGGGGGGCTCGCCGCAGCGAACGCGGTGGGTGAGCTGCGCGAGCAGGGCTACTCCGAGGACATCACCCTGATCGGCGCCGAGCCGCACCTCCCCTATGAGCGACCGCCGCTGTCCAAGGGGCTGCTGCTCGGCTCGGCCGAGCCCGACTCGGTCTTCGTCCACGACGCAGAGTGGTACGACGAGCATCAGGTCGAGGCCCTCCTCGACGAACGGGTCCGGGCCATCGACCTGGATCGCGGTCGAGTGGCGCTGGCGGACCGGGATCTCGCCTACGACCGCCTGCTGCTGGCCACCGGTGCTACCCCTCGGCAGCTTGCGCTTGCCGACGACGCCGGCGTACCGGTCACCTACCTGCGCACCCTCGATGACGCACTCGCGCTCAAGCAGCGGCTGACCGGCCGGGTCGTCGTGGTCGGCGCGGGCTGGATCGGGCTCGAAGTCGCTGCGGCCGCACGAGAAGCGGGGGCCGAGGTCACGGTGTTCGAACAGGCCGCCCATCCACTCGAAGCAGTGCTCGGCCCGGACATCGGGGAGCTGTTCGCCGACCTGCATCGCGAGCACGGCGTGGATCTTCGGCTCGGCGCCTCGGTCGCTGCCGACGACCTCGCGGGTGCCGACCTGGTCGTGGTCGGGATCGGCGTGACCCCGAACGACGAACTGGCCAGACGCCGGCCTGGCCTGCGACGACGGGGTGCTCGTCGACGCCCGGCTGCGCGCCAGCGACCCGCACGTCTACGCCGCCGGCGACGTCGCCCGCCAGGACCACCCGGTCCTCGGACGGTTGAGGGTGGAGCACTGGGACGCCGCGATCCACCAGGGTCGGGCGGCGGCCCGCGCGATGCTCGGGGACGACACGGCGTACGACCGGATGCCGTACTTCTTCACCGACCAGTACGACCTCGGCATGGAGTACGTCGGCCACGTCGGCGAGGCGGGGTACGACGAAGTGGTCGTCCGCGGCGACCGGGCCGAGCGGAAGCTGGTCGCCTACTGGGTCCGCGACGACCGGGTGGTCGCCGGGATGCACCTCAACGACTGGGACGCGATCGACGAGATCCGAGCGACGGTCGGAGGTCCGCTACCGGACGGCGCCGTGTGACGGCGGCTTCGCCGGCGCGGGGTCGTCCTCGAGCTCGGCGGCGATCGAGACGGTCAGGCCGCCGAGCAGGAAGCCGATCACGCCGGCGGCGAGGGTCGTGGTGTTCATCAGTGTCCTCCTTCTCAGTGGTGGTCTCAGTGGTGCTCGGGGTGGTGCTGCATGGTCAGCGCGTGGCCCTTGCCCTTGTCGATCAGGTAGCGATTGACGGGGAAGGCCACGAGGAACGCGGCGGTGAGCGCGATGATCATGCCGATCCAGAAGATCGGCTCGACGAGGCCGCCGTCCATGGCGCCGGGGATCAGCGCCATCACCAGGTTGTCGGTGACCTCCATGGTCGCGATCGACAGCGTGTCCGCGGCGAACACGACGCTGAGCGCGCCGAAGAAGCCGAGGCCCGCCTGGATCAGCGGCACCGTCGAGAGCAGGTAGCCGAACAGGAAGGCCAGGGCGACCGCGAGGGCGATCGTGGTGGCGTTCGACAGGCCGGCCGCGGTGCCGATCATCAGGCCGAGGATCTCGCCGATCGCACAGCCGGTGAGGCAGTGCAGCGTCGCGCTGGCTGCCATCGCGTTGCGGGGGTTCATCGGTACTCCTCTGCTTTCGGGACTTGCACAAGGTACCATAGGGGGGTATGGTACAACGC
The DNA here is from genome assembly GCA_963798055.1 of uncultured Actinomycetota bacterium. Lineage (GTDB taxonomy): Bacteria > Actinomycetota > Actinomycetes > Propionibacteriales > Nocardioidaceae > Nocardioides. The sequence goes on along the minus strand of CAWCRX010000021.1, from coordinate 132,474 downwards.
ATGACGGAACACCAGCACGGCTACATCGCCCACCAGCACAAGGACGACGTCCTCAAGCGGCTGCGCCGGATCGAGGGCCAGGCCCGCGGCCTGCAGCGGATGGTGGAGGAGGACCAGTACTGCATCGACGTCCTCACCCAGGTGTCCGCGATGACCAAGGCACTGCAGGCGGTCGCGCTGACGCTGCTCGACGACCACCTCGACCACTGCGTGGTCGACGCCGCCAAGGCGGGCGGGCCCGAGGCCGAGATCAAGCTCAAGGAAGCCTCCGCCGCCATCGCCCGACTCGTCCGCTCCTGAAAGGAAACTCTGATGACTGACACCCGTACCTACACCGTCACCGGCATGACCTGCGCCCACTGCGTGGCCTCGGTCACCGAGGAGGTCCAGGAGATCCCGGGCGTCGAGAACGTCGACGTCGTGCTCGAGTCCGGGGCGCTCACCGTCACCAGCAGCCAGTCCCTCGACGACGCCGCCGTCCGCGCGGCCGTCGAAGAGGCCGGCTACGCGCTGACATGAGTACCGCTACCAAGGTCGCCGTCTTCCTCGTCGGCCTCGGGGTCGTCTTCGCGGCGGCCCTGGGCATCGGCAACGCGGTCGGACCCGTCGCCGACGAGCCGGTGGCGCACGACGACGAGCACGGCGCGATCCGAGGCGCGACTCCGAGGGCTCCGACGAGCACGGCGAAGGACACGGCGGCGACACCGAGACGGCCGCCGAGATCCCCGGTGGGCTGATGGTCTCCCAGGACGGCTACACGCTCCGGCTCGCCGACGACGCCGCGGCGCCCGGTCGGGACCGTGCAGATCGAGTTCACGATCGAGGGCCCCGACGGCCACCCCGTGACGGAGTACGACGTGGAGCACGAGAAGCTGCTGCACCTGATCGTCGTACGACGCGACTTCAGCGGGTTCCAGCACGTCCACCCGGAGCTCGACGCCGACGGCGTCTGGACCACGGACCTGGACCTGACGCCCGGCGCATGGCGGGTGTTCGCGGACTTCAAGGCGACCGGCGCCGAGGCGCTGACCCTCGGCACCGACCTCGCGGTGTCGGGCGACTACCGACCCGAACCACCGGCCACCGAGACCCGCACCGCGCGCGTCGACGGCTACACGGTCACCCTCGAGGGCGACCTCACCGCCGGCGCGGACGCCAAGCTGACCCTCGAGGTCGTCAAGGACGGCCGCCCGGTCACCACCGAGCCCTACCTCGGCGCGTCCGGGCACCTGGTCGCCCTCCGCGAGGGCGACCTCGCCTACCTGCACGTGCACCCCGAGCCCGGGTCGGAGCTGCTCTTCAATGTCGCGGTGCCGAGCGAAGGTGGCTATCGGCTGTTCCTCGACTTCCAGCACGAGGGCGTCGTGCGGACGGCCGAGTTCGCGCTGAGCACGGATCTGGACAGGGGGCGAGTCATGACGACCACTGATATCGAGCTCGCGATCACCGGGATGACCTGCGCCTCCTGCGCGAACCGGATCGAGCGCAAGCTCAACAAGCTCGAGGGCGTCACCGCCACCGTCAACTACGCGACCGAGAAGGCGAAGGTCTCCTTCCCCGACGACGTGACGCCGGACGCGCTGGTCGACACGGTGCGCCAGGCGGGCTACGAGGCCAGCTCTTCCGGCCGAGGCCCCGGCGTCCGAGGCACGGTCGGCGACCCGGTGCGGTCGCTGCGCGACCGGCTGCTGATCTCGATCGTGCTGACCGTCCCGGTGATCGCGATGGCGATGGTGCCGGCGCTGCAGTTCACGAACTGGCAGTGGCTGTCGCTGACCCTGGCCGCGCCAGTCGTGGTGTGGGGCGCGTGGCCGTTCCACAAGGCCGCGTGGACCAACCTGCGGCACGGCACCTCGACCATGGACACGCTGATCTCGATGGGCACCCTGGCCGCGATGGGCTGGTCGCTCTACGCGCTGTTCTGGGGTACGGCGGGCACGCCCGGCATGACCCACCCGTTCGAGCTCACCGTCGAGCGAAGCGACGGCGCGGGCAACATCTACTTCGAGGCCGCCGCCGGAGTGACGACGTTCATCCTGGCCGGCCGCTACTTCGAGGCCCGCTCCAAGCGCCGCGCCGGCTCGGCCCTGCGGGCGCTGCTCGAGCTCGGCGCGAAGGACGTCGCCGTACTCCGCGATGGCGTCGAGACGCGGATCCCGACCGACCAGCTGGCCGTGGGCGACCTGTTCGTCGTACGACCGGGCGAGAAGGTCGCGACCGACGGCGAGATCACCGAGGGCGCGTCCGCCGTGGACGCCTCGATGCTGACCGGCGAGAGCGTGCCGGTCGAGGTCGGCGTCGGCGACACGGTCGTCGGCGCGACTGTCAACGCCGGCGGCCGGATCGTCGTCCGCGCCACCCGGATCGGGTCGGACACCCAGCTCGCGCAGATGGCGAAGCTGGTCGAGGCCGCGCAGAACGGGAAGGCCGAGGTGCAACGGCTGGCCGACCGGGTGTCCGGGCATCTTCGTGCCGATCGTGATCGCGCTGGCCGTGGGGACCCTCGGCTTCTGGGTCGGCACCGGTGACGGGCTGCCCGCGGCGTTCACCGCCGCGGTGGCCGTGCTGATCATCGCCTGCCCGTGCGCGCTCGGGCTGGCCACGCCGACCGCGCTGATGGTCGGCACCGGCCGGGGCGCCCAGCTCGGCATCCTGATCAAGGGGCCGGAGGTCCTGGAGTCCACTCGCCGCGTCGACACGATCGTCATCGACAAGACCGGCACCGTGACCACCGGACGGATGGGCCTGCGCGAGGTGATCCCCGCCGACGGCGAGTCCGCGGCCGAGGTGCTCCGCCTGGCCGGTGCCCTCGAGCACGCCTCCGAGCACCCGATCGCCCGGGCCGTCGCCGACGCCGCGCGCGCGGCCGGCCCGCTCCCTCCGGTCGAGGACTTCGCGAACGTCGCCGGGCTCGGCGTCCAGGGCGTCGTCGACGGTCACGCCGTACTCGTCGGGCGGCCGCGGTTGCTCGCCGAGTGGTCGCAGCACCTCCCGCCCGAGCTCGAGCGCGCGCTGACCGACGCCCAGTCCCGCGGCGGTACGGCGATCGCGGTCGGCTGGGACGGCAAGGCCCGCGGTGTCGTGGTGGTGGCCGACGAGGTGAAGCCGACCTCGGCCGAGGCGATCGCCCGGTTCCGCGACGCTGGGGCTGACCCCGGTGCTGCTCACCGGCGACAACGAGGCGACGGCGCGTGCGGTCGCCGAGGAGGTCGGCATCGACGCCGATCGGGTGATCGCCGAGGTGCTGCCTGCCGACAAGGTCGACGTGGTGAAGCGGCTCCAGGACGACGGCAAGGTCGTCGCCATGGTCGGCGACGGCGTCAACGACGCGGCCGCGCTCGCCCAGGCCGACCTCGGCCTGGCGATGGGCACCGGCACCGACGTCGCCATCGAGGCCGGGGACCTGACCCTGGTGCGCGGTGACCTCCGGGTGGCCGCCGACGCGATCCGGCTGTCGCGGAGGACCCTGACCACGATCAAGGGCAACCTGTTCTGGGCGTTCGGCTACAACGTCGCGGCGATCCCGCTGGCCGCCGCCGGCCTGCTCAACCCGATGCTGGCCGGTGCCGCGATGGCGTTCTCGTCGGTGTTCGTGGTGAGCAACAGCCTGCGGCTGCGCACCTTCCGGTGACCGGCCAGGTCAGACGACGCCGTAGGCCAGCATCGCGTCGGCGACCTTCTTGAAGCCGGCCACGTTGGCGCCCTTGACGTAGTCGATGTAGTCGTCGCTCACGCGGCCGTACTCGACGCAGCGGTCGTGGATGCCCTCCATGATGTCGAGGAGGAGCTGCTGCAGCTGCTCCTCCTTCCACGGGCGGCGCTCGGAGTTCTGGCTCATCTCGAGGCCGGATACCGCGACGCCCCCGGCGTTGGCGGCCTTGCCCGGCGCGTAGAGGATCCTGGCCGTCTTGAAGGCGTGGACGCCGTCGAGGTCGGTCGGCATGTTGGCGCCCTCGCTGACGCCGTATGCAGCCGTTGTCGACGAGTGTCTTCGCGTCACTGCCGTGCAGCTCGTTCTGGGTCGCGCACGGCAGCGCCACGTCGCAGGCCACCCCCCACGGGGTCTGGCCCTCGTGGAACGTCGCCTTCGGGAAGGCGTCGACGTACTCCGAGATCCGGCCGCGGCGCTTGGTCTTGTGGTCCTTGACCCACTGGATCTTCTCCTGGTCGATCCCGTCGGGGTCGTGCACGAAGCCCTGGCTGTCGGAGAGCGTCAGCACGGTGCCGCCGAGCTGGTTCACCTTCTCCGCCGCGTGGGTGGCGACGTTGCCGGACCCGGAGATCACCGCTCGCTTGCCGGTGAGGCCGTCGCCGCGGGTGGCGAGCATGCTGGCCAGGAAGTAGACCGCGCCGTACCCCGTGGCCTCGGGCCGGATCAGCGAGCCGCCGAACTCCAGGCCCTTGCCGGTCAGTACGCCGGTGAACTGGTTGGTGATCCGCTTGTACTGGCCGAACATGTAGCCGATCTCGCGGCCCCCCACGCCGATGTCGCCGGCGGGTACGTCGACATCGTGGCCGACGTGCCGGTAGAGCTCGGTCATGAAGCTCTGGCAGAAGCGCATCACCTCGTGGTCGCTCTTGCCCTTGGGGTTGAAGTTGGCGCCGCCCTTGCCGCCACCCATCGGCAGCCCGGTCAACGCGTTCTTGAAGGTCTGCTCGAAGGCCAGGAACTTGAGGATCGACTCGTTGACGCTGGGGTGGAACCGCAGACCGCCCTTGTAGGGGCCGATCGAGTTGTTGTTCTGCACCCGCCAGCCGCGCTGCACCCGGATGTTGTGGTTGTCGTCCTCCCAGCAGACCCGGAAGCTGATCACCCGATCGGGCTCCGCGATCCGGCGCAGGATCTGGTAGTGGTGGTACTCCTCTTTGTCCTCGATGAACTCGAAGATGTCCTCCGCGACCTCCTGGACCGCCTGGACGAACTCGGTCTGGCCCGGATTGCGCTTCCGGACCCCCTCGACGAACTGCGACACATCGACGTGGTCGGACACGGCCATCGGGCACCTCCGGGGTGAAGGACCCCAGCCTAGGAACCCAAGGGCACGCTGACTACGGATCTGGCAGGCCGTGCGCCCGGGAGCAAGGTTGTCTAGAGCACCCGCGGGACGGGCGTAAAGAAACCCTGTTTCTCCCCGGGGTTGGCCTGCGGCCACTTAACCTTCGGATTCGGCTCGCCGATGTCCGGACCGCGTTCGGGCGCCAACAACACATGGGGACTCAATAGACATGCGTCGTAACTCTTGCGCGCTCGCGCGCCCTTCTGCTCCTGCTCATTGCCGCCCTCCTGCTCTCGCCCGCGCTCGTCGCGACGAGCGCGGACGCGGCTGGGAAGGCGCCCTACCGCGTCGGCATCAAGCTCTCCGACACCAACGTGGCGGTGGGCGAGACGGTGCGGGTGAGCGGCAAGGTGCGCCCGGTGACCACCGGCAAGGTGACGGTGCAGCGCCGGGTCTCCGGAAACTGGACCACCCTCAAGCGCCCCACGCTGTCGGCCGGCAGCTACTCCGCCACGGTCAAGTTCAACGACCCGGGTGTCGCCTTCCTGCGCGTGGTCGTCCCCGCCAGCAACGGCAACAAGAAGGGCACGAGCAAGACCCGCACCGTCCGGATCCTCGACCACCCCACCAACCCCCAGATCGTGACCCCGACCCTGCCCGCCGGCGCGGTCGGCACGGCGTACTCGGCGACGGTGTCGACCGCTGACGCCCGAGCGGGCACCTGGTCGATCGGCGCCGGCGCGCTGCCGCCCGGGCTGAGCATCGCGCCCGCCACCGGCGTCATCAGCGGCACTCCCACGACGGCCGGCACCAGCCAGGTCGGCGTGCACTTCAAGGACTCCGACGGCCGCGTCGCCGGCCGCGTCTACAACATCACCATCACCAGGACGCACCAACTCATCGTGACCACCCGCTGCCGAACGGTGTGAAGGGGACGGCGTACACCGCGACGCTGCAGTCCAAGGACAACCGCCCCGGCACCTGGTCGATCACCGTAGGCACGCTGCCTGCGGGCCTGACCCTGGCCCCCGCCACCGGCGTGATCAGCGGTACCCCGACGACCGTCGGCAAGGCCGACTTCACGGTGCGCTTCCAGGACGCCAACAGCAACGCCAGCACCCGCGCGCTCTCGATCACGGTTGACGACCAATACGGTCATCGCGACCACCGCGCTGCCCATCGGTGCCGCAGGCGTTCCGTACGCGACCCAGATGCACACCGCGGACGGCCGCGCCCGCCCGTCATCTCGACGACCACGCTGCCCACGGGGAAGGTGAACACGGCCTACACGGCGACGCTGACGACGGCCGACAACCGCGCGGGCACCTGGTCCATCACCACCGGCACGCTGCCCGCCGGGCTGACGCTCGCACCGGCGACCGGCGTGATCAGCGGTACGCCGACCACGAAGGGCACGTCGGCCTTCACGGTGAAGTTCAAGGACGCCGAGGGCCTCGAGGTGACCAAGGCACTCTCGATCCAGATCCAGAGCTGCTTCCTGATCTTCTGCAGCTGAGCCCGACTGCCTGCGCCGGCCCCTTGATCAAGTGATCAGGGTCGGCGCAGGTGGATGGCCCTGGGCGCGGCCCAGAGGTTCTGCTGGTCGGAGTAGTGCGACCAGATCAGCTCGGCCTTCACCTTGTAGCGGCCCGGCTTGATGTCCAGCGAGCAGAACCTGCAGGCGGCCCTTGCCCTGTTTCGGGTCGCCGCCGCGTGACCTGGTAGTCGAACGCGACGGTGCGACCCTTGCGGTTGACCAGGCAGACCTCGAGCGACCACGAGTCGCCGGCGGGTACGTCGACGGCGTACCGGTACTTGTGGCCCGGGCAGCCCTTCGTGAGCACGCCGTCGGTGCTCCAGACCTTGGCGGTCGCCTCGGCCGCGCGCGCGACGGGGGCGTCCGCGGTGGCGGGCGCGCCGCCGAGCGGCAGCAGGAGGGCGAGGAGGGGAGACCCGATCAGGGCCAGACGCTTCATACCCCGAAGGGTAGGGAGTGGGCAGGCCAGGACACATCTGACGGCTGTGTGATCTCCGTCTAGCCCCGCGGGATGAGGCGCCTGCTCCCCTGGTAGGAGGCCGAGATCACGCCTTCGCACCATGCGCGCGGAGTGTCCGGCTCCCTAGCGTTGGCGGGTGAGGTTCGCGCAGCTCTCCATCCGGCATGCCGGGGTCGTCATCGCCCTGTGGTTCGCCGTCGTCGGCGGGCTCAACCTCGCGCTGCCTCAGCTGGAGGAGGTGATCGCCGACGACTCGACGCCGGTGGTCCCCGCTGACGCACCCGCGGTGCAGGCGCTGGAGCTGATGGACCAGGAGTTCGGCAACGGTCGCAGCACCAGCGTGCTGTTCGTCGTCGCGGAACGGGACGGAGGCCTGACCCGGGCGGATCGCCGCTACCTCCTCGACCTGGCGCCGCGGCTCCGCACCGACGAGCATGTCAGCTCGGTCCTGGCCGTCGACCGGCGGCCGGCGCTGCTCGACTCGCTGACGAGCGACGACGGCGAGTCGGCGTACCTGCAGGTCGGCATCCCGGGCGAGACCGGTGCCCCGTCGTCGATCCGGCAGATCGAGGCGGTGCGTGACCTCGTGCACGAGGACCCACCCGCCGGGCTCGCCGTGGCGGTCACCGGCCCAGCGGCGACGATCGGCGACATGGCCACCGAGGTCGAGCACAGCCTGGTCAGGATCACCGTGGTCACGATCGGGCTGATCGCGATCATCCTGATGCTCCTCTACCGCTCGGTGGCCGTCACCGGGCTGATCCTCGGCTTCATCGGGATCGCCCTCGGAGCGGCCCGGGCAGCGACGGCGTTCGCCGGACTGCATGTGTTCGCGGTGTCCACGTTCACCGGTTCCTTCCTCACCGGGGTGGTGCTCGGCGCGGCCACCGACTACGCGATCTTCCTGATCAGCCGGTTCCAGGAGCACCGCCGCGAGGGTCTCGAGCCCCGCGAGGCGGTGCTCGCCGCGACGGTCCGCATCGGGCCGGTCGTCGCCGGGTCCGCGCTGACGGTGATGCTCGCGACTGCTGGCATGGCGCTGGCGCACATCGGACTGTTCCACACCACCGGTCCCGCGATTGCGCTCGGTGTCGCGATCACCCTGCTGCTCTGCCTCACCCTGCTGCCCGCGGCAATGCTCCTGATGAGCGAGCGGGGCTGGCTGGACCCGCGCTCGCGGCATGCTTCTTCCGGCGAACGCGGCTGGGCGCGGGTGGCGGCCATCGTCGTGGCCCGCCCAGGGCGGGTACTTGCAGCCGGCCTGCTGCCGCTGATCCTGCTGGCGGCGTTCTACCCCGCGCTGGACCCGAGCTTCGACGAGCGCGGGGGGCAGCCCGACGACACCGAGAGCAACCGCGGCTACGCGCTGCTGGCCGAGCACTATCCGGTCAACGAGGCGCTGGCCGACTACGTGCTGATCCGCTCCGACCACGACCTGCGTAACGCCCGCGACCTGGCCGCCCTCGAGCAGGCTGCGGCCTCGGCCGCCCGGACGAAGGGCGTCGAGTCGGTGCGATCGGTGACCCGACCCGACGGCACCCGGATCGCCCAGGCCTCGCTCGGCTACCAAGCGGGCGAGGTGGGTGACCGGCTGGAGGCCGCGAACGGCCGGCTGCGCGCCGGCGAGACCGGCGCCGACCGACTGGTCGCCGGCGCCGACCAGCTCGACGACGGCGCCGGGCGGCTGGCCAGAGGCGCCGATGTCGCGGCCAGCGGTGCGGGGCGCCTGGTCGACGGCGTACGACGCCTGCACGACGGTGTCTCCCGGCTCGCCGACGGCGTCGAGCGATCGGGTGCGGGGATGCAGCGGCTGCGCGACGGCGCCCGGACCCTCGCCGACGGCCTGGCCAGCGCCTACGACCAGACGCGGGTCGCGGTCGACGGGCTGGGCCTCGCGCACGACGCCCTCAACCACAGCCTGACCTGCGGGCTCGACCCGTACTGCCGGCGCGCCCGCGACGGCATCCGCCGGATCTACCTCGGTGAGCGGGACCGGCTGCTCCCCGGGTTGCGGCGGGCCGCCGATGCCGCGCGCCGGATCGCCGACGGCACGGTGGAGCTCGATGCCGGGCTGGCTCGGCTCGAGGACGGCCTCGGGGATGCCGAGCGCGGTGCCGCCGAGCTGGCGGCCGGCCAGGACACGATGCGCAGCGAGCTGGGCCGGCTCGCTGACGGCGCGGGCGATCTCAGCGACGGCACCGACCGGCTGTCCGGCGGGACCGAGCGGCTGAGCAGCTCGGTCACGGACCTCCGTTCGGGACTGGACCGCGCGTCGTCGTACCTGCACGACACCCGGAGGGTGTCCCGCGACCCAGCGATCGGTGGCTTCTACCTGCCGCCGGTGGCCCTGGACAACCCGCGGTTCGCGCTCAGCACGCGGGTCTACCTCTCCGACGACGGGCACACGGCGCGGTTCGTGGTGCTCGGCGCCACCGACGGGTTCGGCGCCGAGGCGTCCGACCGAGCACTCGAGGTGCGTGAGGCGGTCGTCGACGGGCTGCGCAACACGCGGCTGGCCGACGCCGAGGTGAGCACGACCGGCGTCGCCACCCTGAACGCCGACCTGGCGCAGCTCGCCGACGAGGACTTCGCCCTGGTGTCGCTGGTGACGCTGGCGGCGGTCTTCCTGATCCTGCTGCTCATCCTCCGCAGCCTCGTGGTGGCACTGGTGCTGCTCGCGTCGGTACTGCTCTCGTACGCCGCCGCGATGGGACTCGGCGTCCTGCTCTGGCAGGAGCTGATGGGCCAGCCGATCGAGTGGACCGTGCCGCTGATCGTCTTCGTGCTGCTGGTGTCGGTCGGCGCTGACTACAACCTGCTGCTCGCGAAACGGATGCGCGAGGAGGCGCCCGACGGCAGCCGGCAGGGGATCGCCCGGGCCGTGACGGCCACCGGTGGGGTGATCACCGCGGCGGGGCTGATCTTCGCGTGCAGCATGGTGGCGATGATGTCGGGCAGCGTCGTGACGCTCGCCCAGATGGGGTCGATCATCGCGATGGGACTGGTGCTCGACACGTTCGTGGTGCGCAGCCTCGTGGTCCCGTCGGCGGCCGCGCTGCTCGGGCCGCGGCTCTGGGGTCGCCGAACCGTCACCTCCTGACTCTTGTGGTCGCCCGCCCGCCGGAGCATCGTGGGAGCCATGCAGGCACAAGTGGGAGACCGGATCGTGGTCGAGGGACGGAGCGTCGGCAACGCCAAGCGCGACGGCGAAGTGATCGAGGTCCGGGGCACGGACGGCGCGCCGCCGTACGTCGTGCGCTGGTCGGACGGCCACGAGGGGCTGACGTTCCCGGGGCCCGACGCGCACGTCGTACCGAAGGACTAATCCGAAGGTCCTGAATCGACCGTCGACCGACTCGTGGTCTGGTCAGGGTGGTTCCGGATGGGCTCTCGGGGCCGACGTCTGGTGAGATTGGCACATGCGGTTCCTCGCCTCGGTGAAACAGCGTCTGGCCATCCGGATGCTCGAGCGCACCATGAGCAACGGGCTCGACCTGCGCAAGCTGCGCTTCTTCCCCGAGTCGTGGAAGCTTCCGTTCAAGCGCAACGGCCTCGACCCGGTGCCCGAGCTGACGCAGCTGCGCGAGACCGAGCCGGTCAGCCAGCTGGCCCACCTGTTCGGACGGGGCATCTGGCTGGTGACCGGGTACGACGAGGTTCGCGCCGTACTCGCCGCCGGCAACGACTTCTCCAACGACCTCGGCCAGTTCGTGCCCCAGGAGGGTCGCGACGACAAGGACCAGGTCGGCGGCCTCGGCATGACCGACCCGCCCAACCACACCACCCTGCGCCGCTACATCACCCCGGAGTTCACGAAGAAGCGGCTGGCGAGGCTGGAGCCGCTGATCGAGGGGATCGTCGCCGAGCGGCTGGACGCCATGGAGGCGGCCGGGCCGGAGGTCGACCTGGTTCGTGACTTCGCGTTCCCGGTGCCGTTCGAGGTGATCTGCGAGCTGCTCGGCCTGCCGGTCGACGACCGGGCCAAGTTCCACAGCCTCGGCGTGGCGCGGTTCGACCTGTCCACCGGTGCGTCCGGATCGTTCGACGCGGCCGGCCACTCGCGCGACTTCCTGATCAGCTCGGTGGCCAAGCAGCGGGAGGCACCCGGGCCGGGGCTGATCGGCGCGCTGCTCACCGACCACGGCGACGAGCTCGACGACGTCACCCTGGGCGGTCTCGCCGACGGTGTCTTCCTCGGTGGGTACGAGACCTCCGCGAGCATGCTCTCCCTCGGCGCCTACCTGCTCGCCGACAACCCCGAGGCGATGGCGCTGATCCGGAAGGACGACGAGACGGTCGACCGGGTGATCGAGGAGCTGCTGCGCTACCTCACCGTTGTCCAGCTGGCCTTCGTGCGGTTCGCGCGCCGCGACCTCGAGCTCGGCGGCCGGCAGATCCACGCCGGCGATGTCGTCGGCGTCTCGCTGCTGACCGCCAACCGGGACCCCGCGCTGGGTCCCGACCTGGAGACGTTCGACCCGCACCGCGAGCCGACCCGGCACCTCGCGTTCGGGCACGGGCTGCACCGCTGCGTCGGCTCCGAGCTGGCCCGGATGGAGCTGCGGATCGCGCTCCGCGCGCTGGCCCACCGGTTCCCCGACCTGCACGTCACGGCCGACGTCTCCGAGCTCGACTTCCGCAAGCTCTCGGCGGTCTACGGCGTCGAGGGGCTGCCGGTCAGCCTCTACGCCCCCCGGCCCAGACGGCCTAGCGCCTACTCCAGGCGAAGTCCAGGGCGGGCCGATAGAAGGTCCGCAGCTGACGGCTGAGCTCCGGATTCAGGTGCAGGTCGTCGAGGAGACGTCGGCGCCGCCCACCTGGGCGCGGCAGACCGACTCGTCGCACAGCCGCTGGCGTGACGTCGATCGACCAGGGACGCTGCAGCAGCCGCATCCGGGACGCCAGCCAGGCGCGGACGTCGGCTTCGCCGGCGATCGCCTGGGAGCGGGGGAGGTCGCAGCGGTAGGGCAGGTTGCCGGCCTCGCAGTCGGCGCGGTCGGCCGGCACCCACGGGACCTGCCCGATCACTGCGGTACGCACCCGCAGCCGGCCCAGGGTCTTGAACAACCGCGCGTTGCCCTCGCGCGAACAGCTGGGCCTGGCCGGCCAGGAACTGCTCGTCGCGGACGTGGGCGTCCACGCCGTTGCTGAGCTGTACGTTCAGGCCGCGGTAGAACTGCCAGTGCGCTCCGAGCACGACCCGCACGTCCTCACCCTGCCGGCGCAATGTCGTGATCCGGTCCAGCGCGGCCTCGGCGTTCGCGACGCAGGCGGCGTGCAGCGGCGGCTTCCGGAGCACCATCGGCGGGCAGGCGCCCATGACGAAGGCGATCAGGTTGACCCGATGAGCGTTGGCCTCGGCACGCAGTCCGCGGGATGTGTTGCCACGCGTGCGAGTCGCCCCAGAGGACCACCGTGGGTCGGTCCGGACGATGCGGTGTCAGTCGGCAGGCGCCGGGGCGTGACGGGATGCTGAACCCGCCGGTGCAGCGCTTCGGCATGCACCTGAGTGGTGATGGCCGGATTCTGCGCCTCGTCGTCGGGCAGCGTCGGGTCGGCGGCGGCCGGCGCCGCGATGAAGAGGGCACCGAGAAGTAGGCCCGAGATGATTGCGCGCAAGGCGAGCTCCCCATGTGAGATGTGCGAGAGAATAGGAGACCACGCGCCCCATCTGGACAGTAAAATCGACGGGCCAGAATGCCGCCATGGACAAGTACCGCGCCGTCAACGCGTTCCAGAAGCGGGTGGGCAACCCGGTCGTGCGCACCGCCCTCGAGCGCGGCATCCGGATCCCCGGGCTACTCGGTGCTCGAGACCATCGGGCGCAAGAGCGGGCTCCCGCGCCGCGTTCCGGTGGGTGACGGCCTCGACGGTGACACCTTCTGGATCGTCTCCGAGCACGGCCGTCGAGCGGCGTACGTCCGCAACATCGAGGCCAACCCGCGGGTCCGGGTGAAGGTCCGCGGGAAGTGGCGCGCCGGGACCGCCGTGACGATGCCCGACGACGACACGCGTGAGCGTCAGCGGATCATGGGCGAACGCCGGCGGAGCACCAAGCTGAACTCCGCGGCGGTGCGCGGCTTCGGCACCGACCTGCTCACCGTCCGGATCGACCTCGACTAGGGCGCCTAGCGACGGCGCAGCGCGCGGAGGGCGCCGCGACCGATGCCGGTCACGACGTTGCCCAGGCTGAAGTGGTCGTCCCACAGCGCGATCCGGCCGTCCTCGATCCGGAAGGTGCCGCAGACCCAGAAGTCCGTGGCGACGTTGCGCCAGCCCAGGTAGTCGGTGCGCTCGGTCAGCACGAACGCGCCGTTGGCGGCCACGTGGTGCATCTCGGCGGAGAAGCTGATCCGGCGCTTCTCCATGTCGCGCAGGATGCCGCCGGTACGGCGCGCGCCCCGGATCGTGGGCATCCCGGTGTTGCGCCACTCGACGTCGTCGGCCAACAGCTCGGCCGCCGTCGCCGCATCCTTCGCGTTGAGCAGCTCGAAGAAGCGGCGGACGACGGCCTCGGGCTCGGTCATGCCCCGAACCCTAGAAGTGGACTGCCTACTTCTTGGCGGACAGCCGGTATTGGCGGACCGACAACGGAGCGAACACCGCCACGATCGCCGCCGACCAGAGCAACGTGTAGACGCTCGGGGTTCTGCATCGCCCAGGAGTCCGGCACCGGGATGGCCGAGTCGATGTTGCCGAACAGCTCGCGGCAGGCCTGGGTGACGCGTGGACACCGGGTTCCACTCGACGAACGTCTTGAGCACGCCGTCGAAGGACGTCTGCGGCACGAACGCGTTGGAGACGAACGTCAGCGGCATGATCACGATGAACGAGGCGTTGTTGACGACCTCGACGCTCGGCACCAGCAGCCCGACGTAGGCCATGATCCAGCTGATCGCGTAGGCGAACACCAGCAGCAGCAGGAAGCCGAGCAGCGCGTCGAGCGAGCCCCTCGCGGATCCGCCAGCCGACCAGCAGACCGGTCAGCGCCATGATGACCAGCGAGATGACGTTGTAGGCGACGTCGGACGTCGTCCGCCCGATCAGCACGGCGGACTGCGACATCGGCAGCGACCGGAACCGGTCGATGATGCCCTTCTGCATGTCGTCGGCCAGCCCGTAGCCGGTGAAGGTGGCGCCGAAGACCACGGTCTGGGCGAAGATGCCCGGGACCAGGAACTCCTTGTAGTCGATGTTGCCGGGGACGTCGATCGCGCCGCCGAAGACGTAGGCGAACAGCAGCACGAACATGATCGGCGAGATCAGGACGAACACCAGGATGTCGGGCACCCGCTTGATCTTGATCAGGTTGCGCTTGGCCATCACCCAGCCGTCGCTGGCCGCGCCGGCGACGCCGCCGCTGCGGGTCACGGCTCACGGACGTCGGTGCTCATGCCGGGACCTCCTGGGCCTTCTCGGTCTTCTCGGTCGTCGTCCTCGACCTCGGCCGCGTGGCCGGTCAGGGCCAGGAACACGTCGTCGAGGGTGGGCCGGCGCAGGCCGACGTCGACGCACCTCGATCTGCTGCGTCGCTCGAAGCCCTGCGAGCACCTGCGAGCAGCGCCTGCTGGCCGCCGTCGACCGAGGCGGCGAAGCGAGCGGCCGGTGTCGCTCGGACTCTGGATCTCGCCGCCGGGCGACGCCGCCGAGGACGCGCATCGGCCGCGTCGCGCTGGCCGGCGTCGGCGAGCGACGACCTCGATCCGCTCGCCGCCGATCTGGGACTTCAGCTCGTCGGCGGTGCCGCGGGCGATGGCCTTGCCGTGGTCGATCACGACGATGTCGTCGGCCAGCCGGTCGGCCTCCTCGAGGTACTGCGTGGTCAGCAGCAGCGTGGCGCCGGAGGCGACCAGCTCGCGGATGACGTCCCACATCTGCTGCCGGGCGCGCACGTCGAGGCCGGTGGTCGGCTCGTCGAGGATCAGCACCGGCGGCGCGGCGACCAGCGCGCCGGCCAGGTCGAGCCGGCGGCGCATGCCGCCGGAGTAGGTCTTCGACGGCCGGTCGGCCGGCGTCGGCGAGGTCGAACCGCTCGAGCAGCTCGCGCGCCCGCTCGCTGCGACCGGGCCTTGCCCAGGCCGTAGAGCCGGCCGACCATCTCGAGGTTCTCGTAGCCGGTCAGGTACTCGTCGACGGCGGCGTACTGCCCCGACAGGCCGATCCGCGCCCGCACGCCCCCGGGGTCGTCGAGCACGTCGACCCCGGCGACCTCGGCGCTGCCGGCGTCGGGCTGGAGCAGCGTCGCCAGGATGCGGACGGCGGTCGTCTTGCCGGCGCCGTTGGGGCCGAGCAGCGCCAGCACCGTGCCCTCGGGGACCGACAGGTCGAGCCCGTCGAGCGCCTCGACCTCCTTGTATCGCTTGACCAGGCCCGTGGCCCGGATCATCTCGCTCATCGGTCTCCTCTTCGTCGCCCGAATACAGCACCGTACGGACCGCCGCCGACAGCCTTAATCATCGGCACGACCGCGCTAGTAGGTTTCGGCTGTGGCACGTGACCCGGTGAAGGCAGCGATCGAGGCGTACGCCGCCGGCGAGCCCGAGCTCGTCGTCGCGGGGGAGCGCTTCGTCGCGCTGGTCACCAGCATCCTCGACGAGGCGGGCATCAACTACCTGAGCGTCACCGGCCGCACCAAGGGCATCGCCTCGTTCGCGGCCAAGGCGGGCCGGATGGTCGACGGCGTCCGGCGTTCCCGGACCCGCTCACCGACATCACCGACCAGATCGGCGTCCGGGTCATCACCTACGTGCACAGCGACGTCTCCGCGGTGGCCGAGCTGCTGGACGACCAGGTCGTCGTCAAGGACGACCGCGACCTCGGGCAGGAGACCGCGAGCGAGGGCCGGTTCGGGTACGCGAGCCGGCACCTGCTGATCGCGCTCGACGCGGCGCGCGAGAGCGACCCGGCGTACGAGGACCTCCGCGGGCGGATCGCGCAGGTGCAGATCCGCACCGTGCTGCAGCACGCGTGGGCGGAGTTCGAGCACGACATCCGCTACAAGGGCACGGTCCCCGAGCAGCACGCGCGCGACCTGGACCGCCGGTTCACGCTGGCCGCCGGGCTGCTCGAGCTGGCCGACCAGGAGTTCGCCACGATCCGGGAGCGGCTGCGCACCGGCACCCCCGACCGCACCGCCGCCGCACCCGACGACCCGCGGATCGACCCGCGGGAGCTGGCGGCGTTCCTGGCCGGGCAGTACGAGGACGCCGGCTGGTCGCGCACCGACCACTACGCCTGGATCTCCGGGCTGCTGCTCGAGCTCGGCATCGACTCGCTCGACGAGCTCGCCGAGGTGGTCCGCGGCAGCGGCGGCGAGGACCTCAACTCGCGGATGGGCTACCGCTACCCGCCGGGCGCCGTACGCCGGCTCGACGACGCCCTGCTCGCGACGTACGGCGAGCGGTACGTCGGGCTGCACGGCAACTCGCACCGCGTCGACGCGCTCCGGACCCGGCTGGAGAAGCTCACGTGAGTGCCGTCGTGATCGGCGGGGCGAACATGGACGTCAAGGCCCGCAGCGCCCGGCCGGTCGTGGCCGGCACCAGCAACCCCGGCCACGTGGTCCGGTCACCGGGCGGCGTCGGTCGCAACGTCGCCGAGAACCTCGCCCGGCTGGGCACGCCCACCGTCCTGGTGGCGGCCGTCGGCGCGGACGCGCTGGGCGACGAGCTGCTCGCCGCCACCTCGGCTGCCGGCGTCGACGTGCCGCTCGTCCGAAGGGTGCCCGCTCCGACCGGCACCTACGTCGCGGTGCTCGACGACGCCGGCGAGCTCGTCGGTCGCGGTCTCGGACATGGCGGCCACCGAGTCGCTGACCGCGGACGACGTGCGCGCCGCTGGTGCGGTGATCGCCCGGTCCGGGCTGCTCGTGCTCGACGGCAACCTCCCGCGCGACGCGCTCATCGCCGGTTGGGACCTGGCCGTCGCGGCCGGAGTGCCGGTCGTGATCGACCCGGTCAGCGTCCCGAAGGCGGCCGCGCTGGCCGACCTGCTCGACGGGTCCCGGCCGCTGTTCGCGATCACGCCCAACCTCGACGAGCTCGCGGTGCTGGGCGACTGCGTCGACCTGGTGGCGCGCGGCATCGAGCTGGTGTGGGTGCGGCCGGGCGCCGAGGGATCGCGGCTGGTCACCAGCGAGGGCTCCACGCGACTCCCGTCGGCGGCCGCCGAGGTCGTCGACGTCACCGGTGCCGGCGACGCGATGCTGGCGGCGTTCTGCCACGGCGTCCTCTCCGGCAAGGACGTGGTCGACGCCGCGCGGCTCGGCCATCGGGCGGCAGCGCTGACCGTGGCCAGCCCGGCCACCGTCCGTCCCGATCTCGCCGAGGCTCTCCGATGACCACCCGCTGCTGACGCTCACCGACGAGGTCGCCACCGCGCTCGCGGAGGGCCGGCCGGTGGTGGCGCTGGAGAGCACGATCATCA
Organism: uncultured Actinomycetota bacterium; assembly: GCA_963798055.1. GTDB lineage: Bacteria > Actinomycetota > Actinomycetes > Propionibacteriales > Nocardioidaceae > Nocardioides. The sequence continues at coordinate 115,055 of CAWCRX010000021.1, read as the reverse complement.
GCCACGGCATGCCCTACCCCCGCAACGTCGAGATGGCGGTCGAGGTCGAGGGCATCGTCCGCGACGGCGGCGCGGTGCCGGCGACGATCGCGATCCTCGACGGCCGGCCGCGGATCGGCCTCAGCCCCGACGACCTCGAGCTGCTGGGCAGCGACCCGGACGTGGCTGAAGGTCAGCGTCCGCGACCTCCCGTACGTCGTCGCGCGCGGCCTGCACGGCGCCACCACCGTCGCCGTCGACGATGCGGCTGGCGGCGCTGGCCGGCATCTCGGTGTTCGTGACCGGCGGGCTCGGCGGCGTACACCGCGGCGCGCAGCAGACCTTCGACATCTCCGCCGACCTGACCGAGCTCGGCGGCACGCCGGTGGCGGTCGTCAGCGCCGGCGTGAAGAGCATCCTCGACATCGGGCTGACCCTGGAGACGCTCGAGACGCTACGGCGTGCCGGTGCTGGTGCACGGCAGCGACGAGTTCCCGTCGTTCTTCTCCCGCTCCAGCGGCCACGCCGCGCCGATGCGGGTCGACTCGGCGGCCGAGGTCGCGGCGGTGATGCGCTCCGCGTGGTCGCTCGGGCTGCGGTCGGGCATCGTCGTCGCCAACCCGATCCCGGCCGAGGACGAGATCCCCGCCGACGAGATCGGCGCGATCATCGACCAGGCGCTCGCCGACATGGACCGGCTCGGCATCACCGGCAAGGACGCGACGCCGTACCTCCTCGGCCGGATCGTCGAGATCACCGACGGCGCCAGCCTCACCGCCAACATCGCGCTGGTCCGCAACAACGCCCGGCTCGGGGCCGCGATCGCGGTGGAGTACGCCAGGCCCACTAGACAGATTGACCATCTGTCTCACACTCGTGACATGGCGACCCAGACGTCCGAGCGGCCGCGCTACGTCCCGGGCGGCGGCGAGGCGTGGCGCGACCCGTGGCCGGCGTACGCCGCCCTCCGCGACCACGACCCGGTCCACCACGTCGTCCCGGCCTCGGCGCCCGAGCTCGACTACTACGTGCTGACCCGGCACGCCGACGTGATGGCGGCGGCCGTGGACGCCGCGACCTTCAGCAGCGCCGCAGGGCCTGACCGTGCACTACGACGAGCTCGACCGGATCGGCCTCGCGGACAACCCGCCGATGGTGATGCAGGACCCGCCCGACCACACGGCGTTCCGGCGACTCGTCTCGCGCGGCTTCACGCCGCGAGCGGTGGTGAGCGTCGAGCCGGCGGTCCGGGCGTTCGTGCGCGAGCGGCTCGACGGCATCGCCGCCCGCGGCGAGGGCGACATCGTGGCCGAGGTGTTCAAGCCGCTGCCGAGCATGGTCGTCGCGCACTACCTCGGCGTACCGGAGGAGGACCGCGGCCGCTTCGACGGCTGGACCGACGCGATCGTCGCGGCGGGCGCCACCGGCGACGTGACCGGCGCCCCCGACGCGATCGCGGAGATGCTCGGGTACTTCGCCGAGCTGATCGAGCGGCGCCGTCGCGAACCCGGCGACGACACGGTCTCGCACCTCGTCGCGGCCGGCGTCGGTGACGACGACCGTGGCCTGCTCTCGATCCTGGCCTACGTGTTCACGATGGTCACCGGCGGCAACGACACCACGACCGGCATGCTCGGCGGCGCGGTCCAGCTGCTCACCGAACGCCCCGACCAGCGCGGCGCGCTGTCGACGACCCCGAGCTGATCGACGGCGCGGTCGAGGAGCTGCTCCGGCTCACCTCGCCCGTCCAGGGCCTCGCCCGCACCACCACCCGCGACGTCACGCTGCACGACGTGACCATCCCCGCCGGCCGCAAGGTGCTGCTGCTGTACGGCGCCGCCAACCGCGACCCGCGCCGGTACGGCCCGGACGCCGACGAGCTCGACGTACGCCGCAACCCCGGGCAGATCCTGACGTTCAGCCAGGGCAACCACTTCTGCCTCGGGGCCAACGCCGCCCGGATGCAGGCGCGGGTGGCGCTCGAGGAGCTGCTCGACCGGTGTCCCGGAGTTCACCGTCGACCTCGACGCCATCGAGTGGGCGCCGGGTGCCTACGTACGACGACCCACCACCGTCCCGTTCCGAGGTGACGCCGTGACCTGGCTGGCCGACGAGCGCGGCCAGCTCGCCGCCGAGCGGATCCTCGACGCCGCGGCCGGGCTGTTCGTCGAGCACGGCGTCGGCGCGGTCGGCATGGGCGAGATCGCCCGCGCCGCCGGCTGCTCGCGGGCCACGCTCTACCGCTACTTCGCCGACCGCGACGAGCTGCACACCGCGTTCGTGCACCGCGAGGCGCGGCGGGTGGGACGCGAAGTGGCGACCGCGCTCGACGGCATCGACGACCCGGCCCGGCTGGTGACCGAGGCGGTGCTCGACGCCGTACGCCGCGTGCGCGAGACGCCCACGCTCGCCGCCTGGTTCGCCGATGGCGACGCCGCGAGGACCGCCGCGCTGGCCCAGTCGTCGGAGGTGATCGAGGCGCTCGGGCTGAGCGTGGTCGACGACCCCGACGACGCCCGCTGGCTGGTGCGAGTGATCCTGTCCCTGCTCACGGTGCCGGGCCGCGACGCCCAGGACGAACGCGCGATGGTCGAGCGGTACGTCGCCCCGCGCGTAACGTCGGACGCATGACGCCCGCAGACCTGCTGACCGACTCCCTCGAGCGCGTGCGCGAGAACGTGCACGCCGTGCTGGACGGGCTCGGCCCGGACGACCTCGCGCACCGACCGACGCCGGATGCCAACCCGATCGGCTGGCTGGTCTGGCACCTGACCCGGGTGCAGGACGACCACATCGCCGACGTCGCGCACACCGAGCAGGTGTGGATCGCCGGCCGGTTCGTGGACCGCTTCGACCTGCCCTACGACTCCGCGGAGCAGGGCTGGGGCCACTCGAGCGAACAGGTCGGCCAGTTCCGGGCCGAGGCGGACCTGCTCGCCGAGTACTACGACGCCACCCACCGCCGGACCCTCGAGTACCTCGCCGGGCTCGGTCCCGACGACCTCGACCGCATCGTCGACGATCGCTGGGACCCGCCGGTCTCGCTCGGCGTGCGGCTGATCAGCGTGATCGACGACGACGTCCAGCACGTCGGCCAGGCGGCGTACGTCAAGGGGTTGTCTGGCGCATGTTACTGACCGTCGTACGTTCTGGCCGACCGTTGTAACGCCCGGTTAGTCGTCACGACGGTCAGTAACATGCGTGACCCGGTAGCGGACGAACGACGGCACGCGAGCGTCGCGATCACCGTCCCGACCACGACCAGCACCCCACCGCCGGCAGCCGCTGCCGCCGTACCCACGACCGCGGCGGAGGCACCGTGCGCGACGTCGGCGATCCGCGGGCCGCCGGCGACGACGACGAGGAAGATCCCCTGCAGCCGACCGCGGACGGCGTCGTCGCTCGCCGACTGGAGCATGCTCATCCGGAACGCGGCCGAGGTCATGTCCGCCGCCCCACCGATCATCAGCATCAGCGCGGCCGCCGTCAGCATCGCGTCCGGCCAGGTGTCGGCGAGCGCGGTCGCGAGGCCGAACCCGGCCATCGCGACCCCCCACACCAGGATCGAGACCACCACGGCGACGCCCTGGCGGCTGACCCGCGACACCCAGCCCGAGAGCACGCCGCCGATCACGGCCCCCGCCGGGATCGCCGCGAACAGCAGCGCGAACGCCAGCCCGCCCTCTTCCGGCCCGTGGAAGCTCTCGTGCGGCGATCTCGGGGAACAGCGCCCGCGGCATCCCGAACACCATCGCGATGATGTCGACGAGGAACGACATCAGCAGCACCGGCTGCGTGCGCAGGTACGTGAACCCCTCGACGACCGAGCGGAAGCCGGGCGCCCGGGTGGGTGCGCCCTCCACCGGCAGCTTCGGCAGCCGCACCACCGCCGAGAGCGTCGCGAACAGCGTGAACGTGTCGATCAGGTAGAGCCACTCGAACCCGAGAACCGGGATCAGCGCGCCGGCGACCAGCGGTCCGGCGATCGCGCCGGCCATCATCACGGTCATGTTGAGCGAGTTCGCCGCCGGGAGCAGCTCCTCGCCGACCAGCTTGGGAATCACCGCGCGACCGGGTCGGCTGGTTGACCGCGAAGAATGCCTGCTGGACCGAGAACAGGCCGAGCAGCAGCCACACGTTCCCGCTCCCGGCCGCCGCCTGGAGCCAGAAGAGTGCGCTGGTGCCGATCAGGCCGAGCGTCGTGATGATCAGGACGGTCCGCCGGTCGAAGACGTCGGCCAGCGCGCCGCCCCACAACCCGAACACCACGAGCGGGACCAGACCGAAGACGCCGGTCAGGCCGACGTACGCCGACGAGCCGGTCTCGGCGTAGATCTGCGCGGGCACCGCGACCACGGTGAGCTGGGCGCCGATGACGGTGATGATGTTGGCGGACCAGAGCCGCCGGAAGTGCGGGTTGCGCAGCGGCCGGGTATCGGCCACCAACCCCCGCATCCGCACCGGGCAACGGTAGTCGGCGGCGGCACCGATGAGTCGACGCGACCGGGGTGGTCCAAACATCATGAGTGATGTGAACAGCAAGCAGGGTCCGCTCGACGTGACCTTCTCCGAGACGCTCCAGCGCAGCCCCGCCGAGGGCGGCTGGACCTATGTCGTCTGGCCGGGATCGGCAGACTTCTTCGACACCTTGGGCCTGGTCAAGGTGCGCGGCACCGTCGACGGCGAGCCGTTCGAGAGCTCGTTCATGGCCCTGGGCGACGGCACCCACAAGCTCCCGGTCAAGGCGGCGGTGCGCAAGACGATCGGGAAGGGCGAGGGCGACGACGTCGTCGTCCACCTGGTCGAGCGGCTCGGTTAGCTCACTCGATGCCGGCGGCCTGTCGAGCTCCTGCAGCAGGTCGTGGGCCGCGAGCTCGACGGCCTTGTGCCGCCACTCCGACGCTCGGTAGACGCAGGCGATCAGGGCGGTGCGATGGACCCGGCGGAGGTCGCCGCAGACGAACGCGTACCGCGCCTTGGTCTCGTCGTTCGCCCCCTCGGTGAGCCCGAGGTGCCACGCGGCGTACTCCTCCCAGGTGTGCCGTTCGAGGAAGTCGTTCTCCGCCTCGGCGTTGGGCTGCACCTCGCCCCAGTCGCTGTCGAGCACGTACTGCTTCGCCTCGATCAGCTTCCGCGCATGAGCGACGCCGGCGTCGTTGACCTCGTAGCTGGCCATATCTCAAAGGTAGGCCAAGAAGTCTTCTGCCAGAGTTGTCGTATCTCGGGCTGCCGGTTCGTGGAGAGGGTGAAGGGCAGCCAAGAGGCCGCCCACTTCTACCTGAGGAGAACGTCATGACCCAGTACCTGCTTTCCGTACACGGCTCGGACGAGGAGTACGCCGCCATGTCGGAGGAGGAGATGCAGCAGTCGTTCGCCGACACCGGCAAGGTCAACGACCAGATGCAGGCCGATGGCGTGTGGGTCTTCGCCGGCGGGCTGCAGCCCGTCGGCCAGGCGACCACCGTCGACAACACCGGTGACAAGCCGATCGTCACCGACGGTCCCTATGCGGAGTCCAAGGAGTACCTCGGCGGCTTCTGGATCATCGACGTTCCCGACCTCGATGCCGCGCTCGACTGGGCGCAGCGTGGCTCGAAGGCCTGCCGGGGCAAGGTCGAGGTCCGGCCCTTCCAGTCCGAGCCCGAGTGATCGATCCCGCCTCCGCGATCGAGCGGATCTTCCGCGAGGAGTACGGCCGGATAGTCGCGTCGCTGGTACGACGCTTCGGTGACATCGACGTCGCCGAGGACGCCGCCAGCGAGGCGCTGCTCGTCGCCCTCGAGAAGTGGCCGGTCGACGGCACCCCGCCCAACCCGGGTGCCTGGCTGACCACGACGGCCGCCAACAAGGCCATCGACAAGATCCGTCGTGAGCGGCAGCGGGACGCGAAGCACGAGGCGGCCCACGTGATCCACGACGACACCCCCCACGAGCCCACCGGCGCGGTCGAGGACGACCGGCTGCGGCTGATCTTCACCTGCTGCCACCCGGCCCTCGCACCCGAGGCCCGCGTGGCCCTGACCCTGCGCCTCCTCGGTGGCCTGACCGTCGCCGAGATCGCGCAGGCGTTCCTGGTCCCCGAGACGACGATGGCTCAGCGGATCACCCGCGCGAAGGCCAAGATCAAGGGCGCCAACATCCCGTTCCGGGTGCCCGACGCCGCGGACCTGACCGAGCGGCTGGCCGGCGTGCTGTCCGTGCTCTACCTCGTCTACAACGAGGGCTACCTGGCCAGCTCGGGCGCGGCCGCGGTCCGGGAGGACCTGACCGGTGAGGCGATCCGGCTGACCCGGATCCTGCGGTCGCTGCTGCCCGAGGTGCCCGAGGTTGCTGGTCTGCTGGCCCTGATGCTGCTCACCGAGTCCCGCCGCGCGACCCGCGAGGCGGGCGGCGAGCTGGTGGTGCTGGGCGAACAGGACCGCGGCGGCTGGGACCGCGAGCTGATCGCCGAGGGCCACGACCTGGTGCGCGAGTGCCTGCGGCTCAACCAGCCGGGCCGCTACCAGCTCCTGGCCGCGATCAACGCCGTGCACACCGACGCGCCGACCGCCGCCGACACCGACTGGGCCCAGATCGCCACGCTCTACGAACAGCTGTACGCCGTCGACCCGTCGCCGATCGTCGCCCTCAACCGGGCGATCGCGATCGCCGAGCTCGACGGCCCCGAGGTCGGGCTGGCAATCGTCGACAAGCTCCCGCTGGCGACGTACCACGCCTGGCATGCGACCCGCGCCGACCTGCTCCGCCGGCTCGGCCGCAGCGACGATGCGCGGGCGGCGTACGACGCCGCGATCGCGGCCACCGACAACCAGGCCGAGCGGGCCTACCTCTCCCGCCGCCGTGGCAGTCTTGCCGGGTGAGTCTCGACGCGCTGTCCCTGCCCGCCGCCGCTGACGCCGAGGAGTGGGTGCGTGACCGCGCCACCGCCGGCCTCGATCGCGCCCGCGAGCTCGCCGATCGGACTCCGCACTGACCCTCCGGCGAACGCGCTCGCGGCCCTCGAGGTCTGGGACCGGCTGTCGCTGGAGCTGAGCAACGTGTCGGCGCTGGGAGGGCTGTTCAGCAACGTGCATCCGCTGGAGACGGTGCGCGACACCGCCGAGCGCGCCGAGCAGGACGCGATGCGGCTGTCGACCGAGCTCACCCTCGACCGGGCGATCTACGACGTCTTCGCCGGGCTCGAACCGGCGGGCCTCGACCAACAGGCGGCCCGGCTGCTCGACAAGGTGCTCGAGACCTTCACCCGCGCCGGCGTCGACGGCGACGACGCGACCCGGGCCCGCGTCACGGAGATCAACGAGCGGATCACCGAGGTCGACCAGGAGTTCGGGAAGGTGATCCGCGACGACGTGCGCAGCATCCGGGTGGCACCCGAGCGGCTCGACGGGATGCCGGCCGACTGGCTGGCGGCCCATCCCGTCGACGACGAGGGTCTGGTCACCGTGACCACCGACTACCCCGATGCCATCCCGGTCCGGATGTTCGCCCACGACGCCAAGGTCCGCCGCGATCTCACCGTGCAGTTCCTGACCCGCGGCTGGCCGGAGACCGAGGGGCTGCTCACCGAGCTCTTCGACCTTCGCCACGAGCTCGCGACCCTGGTCGGCTACGACGACTGGGCGTCGTACGACGCCGACGTCAAGATGATCAAGAAGGGCCCGGCGATCCCCGAGTTCATCGACCGGATCGCGGCCGCGGCCGAGGAGCCGATGCGGCGCGACCTCGAGCTCCTCCTCGAGCACTATCGCCGCGACGTCCCCGACGCGACCACCATCGACTCCGCCGACGGTCCCTACTACCAGGAGCTGGTGCGCCAGGAGCACTACGACGTCGACTCGCAGGTGGTCCGCCGGTACTTCGCCTTCGAGCGGGTGCAACAGGGTCTGCTCGACGTGACGGGGCGGCTGTTCGGGCTCCGCTACGAGCCGGTGGCCGATGTCGAGCTCTGGGCCGACGAGGTGACGGCGTACGACGTGCACGACGCGGCGGGCGGCGAACGGCTCGGCCGGATCTTCCTCGACCTGCACCCGCGCGAGGGCAAGTACAAGCACGCGGCGCAGTTCACGCTCACCGAGGGTGTGGCCGGCCGGCAGCTGCCGGAGGGTGTGCTGGTCTGCAACTTCCCGGCCGGCCTGATGGAGCACGACCACGTCGTCACCCTGTTCCACGAGTTCGGGCACCTGGTCCACCACGTGCTCGGCGGCCACGGCCGCTGGACCCGGTTCGCCGGGGTCGCCACAGAGTGGGACTTCGTCGAGGCACCGAGCCAGATGCTGGAGGAGTGGGCGTGGGATGCCGCAGTCCTCCAGACGTTCGCGACCGATGAGGCCGGTGAGCCGATCCCGGCCGAGCTCGTGGAGCGGATGCGGCGCGCCGACGACTACGGCAAGGGCAGCTACGCGCGCACCCAGATGTTCTACGCGTCCATGTCCTACTGGTTCCATGCCGAGCGACCGGCCGACCTGACCGCGCGGATGATCGAGCTGCAGCAGCAGCTCGCGCCGTTCGCCTACATCGACGGCACCCGGATGTTCGCGAGCTTCGGTCATCTCGCCGGCTACAGCTCGGCGTACTACACCTACATGTGGTCGCTGGTGATCGCGAAGGACCTGTTCAGCGCGTTCGGCGACGACCTGTTCGCCCCCGAGGTCGCACGGCGCTATCGAGACCGCGTGCTCGCGCCCGGTGGCAGCAAGGATGCCGCCGACCTGGTCGCCGACTTCCTCGGCCGGCCCTACACGTTCGACGCGTACGCCGACTGGCTCGCGAGGTAACCACGTCTATCCCCTTGCCTCTGGCGTGAAGGCCGCGTACTGTCGCGATATATCGCGACACATCAGCGATCCACGAACGATAGTCAAGGAGAAGAACGATGGGACGACGAGGACGAGGAGGACCCAGGGGACCCTGGGGACCGGGAGCAGGGTGGGGGCACGCGGGACACCACGGGCCGCCGCCCTGGATGGCCGGCATGTTCGGCATGGGCGAGCCGCCGCGTCAGCGGGGGCCGCGGGTACGCCGGGGCGACGTACGCTCCGCGATCCTGGACGTGCTGCACGGCGCCGTGAAGTGGGAGGAGCCCATCAACGGCTACCAGGTGATCCAGCAGATCGGCGAGCGCAGCGGTGACGCGTGGCGGCCCAGCCCGGGGTCGGTGTACCCGACCATCCAGCAGCTGCAGGACGAGGGGCTCGTGGAGTCCGACGACGAGCACGGGCGGCGCAGCATCCGGCTGACGGCCGACGGCGTGCGCTACTGCGAGGAGCACGTCGACGAGCTCGCTGCGGTGTGGACCCCTTTCGAGCAAGGTCGGCGTGAGGAGCGCGACGGCGTCGAGTTCGCCGACCTGAAGCCCGAGATCGGGCAAGTGATGGGAGCCGTCTGGCAGATCGTCACCGCCGGCTCCGACGCCCAGCGTCAGGCTGCCGTCGACATCCTGATCGACACCCGACGCCGGCTGTACGGCGTGCTCGCCGACGGGCACGCCCCGGAGGAGACGGAGGAGTCATGAACCCGGAGACGCGACTCAGCGACGCCGACCGCGACCGCGCGGCCGCCGAGCTCGTCGAGCACTACGCGGAGGGCCGCCTCGACGCCGAGGAGCATGCCGAGCGGCTGGACGCGATCTGGACCGCGCGGGTGGCGGCCGACCTCGAGCCGATCTTCGCCGACCTCCCCCGGCACGGCGCCGGAGCGGCCGTCCCGTGGCCGCCGGTCAGCGGCGTGGCGGCGGGTGCCCTTCGTGCCGGTCGCCGCACTGCTGATCGTGCTCAGCATCGTCACCCACCTGCCGTTCTGGATCCTGATCTTCTTCATCGGCTGCGGGCAGTTCTCACATCGGACGCACGCCTGGCACTCGAGCGGCGGCACTAGCCTGCGGGCATGACGACGACACCGTCCTTCGAGCTCGGTCCCGACAACCTCGAGCTCCGTGACTGGGTGCACACCTTCGCCGCCGACGTGGTCCGGCCCGCGGCCGCCGAGTGGGACGAACGCGAGGAGTTCCCGTGGCCGGTCCTGGAGGAGGCCGCGAAGGTCGGCCTCTACTCACTGGACTTCTTCGCGACCCAGGCCTTCGAGGAGACCGGACTCGGCATCCCGATCGCGATGGAGGAGCTGTTCTGGGGCGACGCCGGCATCGGCCTCTCGGTCGCGGGCACCGCTCTCGCCGCCGCCGGCCTTCAGGCCAACGGCACCCCGGAGCAGCTGACCGAGTGGGCGCCGCAGATGTTCGGCGAGCCGGGCGACATCAAGGTCGCGGCGTTCTGCTCCTCCGAGCCCGACGCGGGCAGCGACGTCGGCGCGATGCGGACCCGCGCGACCTACGACGAGGCCAACGACGAGTGGGTGCTCAACGGCAACAAGACCTGGGCCACCAACGGCGGCCTCGCCGACATCCACATCGTCACCGCCGTGGTCGACCCGGAGCTGCGGGCGCGCGGACAGGCGAGCTTCCTGGTGCCGCCGAAGACCAAGGGCCTGAGCCAGGGACAGAAGTTCCTCAAGCACGGGATCCGGGCGTCCCACACCGCCGAGGTGGTGCTCGACCAGGTGCGGATCCCGGGCCGGTGCCTGCTCGGCGGCAAGGAGAAGCTCGACGCCCGACTCGCTCGGGCCCGCGAGACCGGCAGGTCCGGCGCCGCGAACGCCAGCATGGCCACGTTCGAGCGCACCCGGCCGGCCGTGGGCGCGCAGGCGATCGGGATCGCGCGGGCGGCGTACGAGATCGCCCTCGACTACGCGAAGACGCGGGAACAGTTCGGCAAGCCGATCATCGAGAACCAGGCGATCGCGTTCACCCTCGCCGACATGGCGACCTCGATCGAGGCCAGCCGGCTGCTGGTGTGGCGGGCGGCCTGGCTGGCTCGTCAGGGCAAGGCCTTCGACCTGGCCGAAGGCTCGATGTCGAAGCTGTTCGCCGGTGAGACCGCGGTCCGGGTCACGGAGCGCGCGATGCAGATCCTCGGCGGCAACGGCTACACCCGGGACTACCCCGTCGAGCGGATGGCCCGCGACGCCAAGATCTACACGATCTTCGAGGGCACCTCCGAGATCCAGCGGCTGGTGATCGCCCGCACCATCTCGGGCGCGCCGATCAGGTAGCCCGCGTAGCCGGCAGCACGACCTCGCTGATCAGCCGCAGGCTCTCCCACGACGGCTCGGTCGGCAGGCCCCCGCACGCCGGGTGGCTGGTGACCAGCCGGATCTCCTTGCTGAGGCACTTCGCGATGAGCTGGTCCGGCGTCAGCACCGCGTAGACGCCGCGGGCCCGCATCTGCTCGACCGTCGACGAGTCGTCGCGGACGTACGACGTGACCGCCGCGTCCCGCCACTGCTGATAGCCCTGCGCGTCGGCGAGCAGGTGGTGGCCGTGGTTGGCCCAGAACGCGTCGGGGTCCTCGGCGCAGAAGATGTTGGCCGGGCCGGGCGGCGCAAGGATCGCGATGCCCGGCTCCCGTCCCAGCGCCCGACACTCCGCGTTGTAGAGGTCGCGCAGCGCCGGGTCCGCGTCCTGGGGCTGGAAACCGAGGCCGAGCCGCGCGGCTCTCTTGGCCGCCGCCGGCGACCCGCCGCCGTAGAAGAGCATCGGGTGCGGCTGCGAGTACGGCGTGGGCGTCACCCGCACCTTGCGGCCCTCGTGCTCGAACTCCTCACCCGTCCAGGCGCGTTGCAGGACCAGCACGGCGGCCTCGATGTCGCGTCCTCGCGAGTCCCACGGCCGGCCGAACAGCTCGTACTCCTCCCGCCGGTAGCCGAGCCCGATCGTGTAGCTCACCCGGCCACGACTGATGTGGTCGAGCACCGCGATCTCCTCGGCCACCCGCAGTGGGTCGTAGAGATTGAGGAGCAGTGCGGCGACGGAGATCGGGATCCGCTCCGTGACCGCCGCGAACGCCGCGGCCACCGGGATCGGGCTCGGCAGGTAGCCGTCCTCCGAGGAGTGGTGCTCCGAGAGCATCAGGGCGGCGTGCCCGTGCCGCTCGACGTACGCCGCCTGCTCGATCGCCCTGGCGAAGACCTCGTGGCGCGTCTTCGCGTCGGCTCCGGGCACGCGGAAGTCGAAGCGGGTGACGAAGCTGACCATGGGCACAGCCAAGCAGAGAGGCCCGCCCCGACCATGGTCGGAGCGGGCCTCGTTCCTGCTAGGTCAGGTCAGCAGCCCGCCTTCCTGAGGGTGAAGTTCGCCTGTGTCTCTTCACCGCGGTACAGCCGGACCCGTCGCGTCTGCGGGACGTAGCCGTCCTTGCTGACGATCATGTCCAGCGGGTTCGCCGCGGTACTGAACCAGTAGGCGTAGGTGCCGTCGGCCTCGGTCTTGAACGTCCACGACCCGGCGTACGAATCCACCTGGACGGTCGCGCCCGGCAGCACCGAGGTGTCGCCGGTGCAGGACGCACCGCTGACCACTCCGACGAGCTTGCCCCAGGCCGCTGGTGCGGTGACGTTCATCGTCACGCCGACCGGCTCCACCGATCCCGGAGCGTCCTCCTTGATCGCCACGCCGGCCGTGTACGTGCCCGGCTGGGCGACGTTCGGGTCGGTCGTGACGCGCACGGTGACGGACTGACCGGGTGCCAGGTTCGCCGACGTACGGCTGATCGTCATCCACTCGACGTCGGCCGCACCGGCGGCGCACTCCTCGAAGCCCGGCAGCACTTCGCTGTCGACCGTCGCGCTGAAGCCGCCCGACGAACCACCGATCTTGTACAGCCCGCACGCCATGCCGCCGCGGTAGCGGGCGGTGTTGGAGTTCGGCAGATCGGTCCACGCGCCCGCACTCGGGTCGTACCCGAACGTGCGGTTCGTGATCACGGCACCCTGTACGCCGCCGTTGACGACGAGCATGCCGTTGGCCACGGCGTACCCGCTCGCCCAGGTGTCCACCGGGGCGTCCGGGATCGGCGACCATGCGTCGGCGTCCGGGTCGTAGACGTAGCTGTCCGCCGTCCCGGCTGCGCCGCCGTTGCCGCCGGTGCAGTAGACCATCCCGTCGATACCGCCGCAGGAGGCGAACGCCGCCGCTGCGGGGTAGTCGGCGAGCGTCTCCCAGGTACCGGACGCGACGTCGAATGCCGCGACGTCGTTCGACATCGGCGTGCACGCGTTGCTGGTGCAGCCGCCGACGGTGTACAGCTTGCCGTCGACGACAGCCTGGCCGGATGCCGAGAGCGCCACGGGCGCATCGGCTGCCGCCGTCCAGCTGTCACCCGCCGGGTCGTAGACCCAGGTGTCCGTGCTCGGACCTCCGTCCGCCCAGCCACCGGTCGCGACGATCACGCCGTTGACCGCGCCGACCGCCATGGCGTTGCGCGCTCCGGGAACGTCGGCCCTCGGGGTCCAGGCCAGGGCGGCCGGATCGTAGGCGAAGACATCCGCCGACGAAGCGCTGCCGTTGCCGCCGGCCACCGAGTAGGCGACGCCGTCGACGTACACGACCCGGTTGTCCATCACCGTGGTCGGGTAGTCGGCGATGTCGGTCCACGGCGCCTCGTTCGGTACGGCGGACGTGTCCGGCGAACCGGCCGTGTCCTTCGCATCCGGAGCCGCCGCGTAGGACACGTCGGCGTCGATCTCCTGCAGTGGTGCGCCCTGCTCGCTGGCGATCTTGCTGGTGTCGACCCGGTTGCCGTTGGGCGTCTGCATCACGAAGCCACCGGGCTGCTCGCTGAACTCGAGCGCGACCGGCGCGTTGCCGTCGTTGGTGACCGTGAACGTCTTCGACTTCGCCACGCCACCCAGGACTGCGGTGGTCTGCAGGCTGGTCGGCGTCACCGTGAGCTTGGCGGCGGCGAGCCGGAAGTTGGCCGTGGTCGCCCAGTTGTTGGCTACCGACACCTGCTTGGTCTGCGAGCCGTACTGGCTGGCCTTGGCCTCGAACGGGTGTCGTCCGGTGAGGCTGGAGAACATCCAGTAGAAGCCGTCCGCGAGTCCCGGGTCGTCCGGGGTCGCGTCGGTGGTCGCCTTCTCGGCCGGCCGGTCCAGGCTGGTCACGGTCGCGCCGTTGATGCCCGAGGGGCCGGTGGCCCCGCGCACGTTGCCCACGACGAGCCCGCCGCGGATCGGGTCACAGGTCCGGTTGGCGGTCGAGAAGTCGTCGACCTGCCACCACCAGTCGTAGCTGGCCTCGTGGTGGTGGAAGCGGATCCGTACGTCGGCCTCGCCCGCGGCCATCGGCAGCGGGATCACGTCCTCGCGCGGCCCGCGGACGTCGGTCGTCTGGCTGAGGACCGTCTCCCACGTCGTGCCACCGTCGACACTCACGTCGACGTCGGCCGTGTCACCGAGCTGGTTGAAGTCCTGCTTGAACCCGACGACCGGGTCGGTCATCGCGGACATGTCGATCGCGGGGCTGACGAGTGAGGTGTCCTGCGTCCCGCTGCTCCCGTGGTCGTCGGAGTCGGAGATCGCGAACGCCCCGTCGCCACCGGTCAGGTTGCCCCGGTCGCCCGGGTCGTCGAACGTCCACACCTGGCCGTTGCCGAGGTTGTCGTCGATCGTCCAACCCGCCGGCAAGGCGCCGCCGTTGAAGTTCTCGGTGACGGCCCCCGTGGTGGTGAACTGGTAGCCGGGAGCGGCACAGGTGGCGCTGTCCACCTCGAGGGTGAACTCCTGGATGCCGCCGGCCTCAGTCACCGTGACCTCGCGGGTCTCGGACAGGTAGCCCGGGTACTCCGACGCAACAGTCATCGAGTAGGTCCCGGCCGGAAGCTCCAGGGAGTACTCGCCCGTGCCGGGGTCGGTGAACGTCTCGACCGGAGCGCCGTCCACGCTGATCTTCGCGTAGAGCGGCCAGGCGTGCCCCGAGCCGTCGGTGACCGAACCGGCCACCGTGCCCGTGGGCGCCGCCGCCAGTGCGAAGTCGGTGGTGGCCGTCTCGCCCGCGACCAGCGTGACGCTGCTGGTCTGGGACTCGAAGCCGTACGCCGACGCGGTCACCGTGTAGTCGCCGGCGTTGAGCCGGACGGAGTACGTGCCGTCGTCACCGGTGGTGACGGTGCGGGTGGTCTCCCCCACGATGTCGACGGTGGCTCCGCCGATCGGGTCGCCGGAGCCCGCTTCGGTCACCGTGCCCTCGATCTCGCCGGTGTCGCCGATCGGCGCGGCCTGCAGCAGCGCGAGCGCGTCGAGCCGGCCCTCACCGAAGACGTTGTTGTCGTCCGCGGTGCCGCCGCATGCGGTGGAGTCCGAGTCGACCGCGGTGCCGTCGAGCAGCGCCCAGGTCGCGTCGATGTCACCGACGAGCGATGGCGCGGCCGACCACAGCAGGGCGATCGTGCCCGCGAGGTGCGGTGCCGCCATCGACGTACCGTTGAAGGCGCCGTAGCTGTTGCCCGGCAGGCTGGACCGGACGTTCACGCCCGGAGCGCTGATGTTGGGCTTGGTCTCGCCGTCCTGACCGGCGCCCCGCGAGGAGAAGCCGGCGATGTTGTTGCTGACGTCGTAGGCGCCGACGGAGTAGTTGATGATCCGGCTGCCCGGCGACCCGCTGGTCTCGCACGCCGGCCCGTTGTTGCCGTTGGACCAGGTGCCGAAGATGCCCGATGCCTTCCAGGCGTTCTGGATGTCCTCCATGAACGGGTCGTTGCTCGGAACGATGGTGCCCCAGGAGTTGTTGACGACGTTGGGGCGCTTGGTGATGTCCGGGTTCGCGCCGGCCAGGTCGGTGGGTGCGAGCATCCACTGGCCCGATGCGATCAGCGCGCCGTCCGAGGGGCAGCAGCCGTTGGCCGAGATCCACTTGGCGCCGGGCGCCACGCCGATCTCGTTGGCGGCGCCGTCGTCGCCGATCATGGTGCCCATCGTGTGGGTGCCGTGGCCGTCGCTGTCACAGGGAGCCGTGGTGCACGGACCGGAGGCGTTGAACCAGTTGTAGTCGTGCTCGAACGTGCCGTCCCCGTTGTTGCCGCGGTAGTGGCTCACCAGAGCCGGGTGGTCGTACTGGACGCCCGAGTCGATGCTGGCGACGGTGATGCCTTCCCCGGTCACCCCGAACTGATCCCAGACATCGTCGGCGTTGATGTTCGCGATGCCCCACTCGACCGAGTTGACGTCCTTGACGTCCTTGCCCTTGATGGGCTCCTCGATCGCGTACTCGTTCGTGGGCCACAGCGACTTGACCTCGTCGAGCGCCGCGAGCTCGTCGACCAGGCTGCTGTCGCCGGCGTCGACGCGGATCGCGTTGGTGGCGTAGAAGGCCTGGTACGTCGCCTTGGCCTCGTCGAGAACGGCGAGCGCGTCGGCCTGGCTCGCGTCAGCGGCCGCGGTCAGCGCGTCGTACACCGCCTGGCCGCGCTCGTTCCAGTCCTGGATCTTGCTGGCGGCGGTGAGGTCCGCCTGGTCGAAGCGCACCCAGAACGACGCCTCGTCCTTCTCCTCCAGCTGGTTGGCCAGCTGAGGCTTGATCTTGTCGGCGTCGCTCTGACCCGAACCCAGCTCCGGGTCGGCCTGGGCCGAGGGAGACTGGATCAGGAACAAGGACGCCGCGACAGCGATGACCAGCAGTAACCTGGCGGAGATCCCTGTCTTGGTTGGGCGTGGAGACCCGCGCCATCGCGCGGGTGAAGGCATAGTCGCCATGAGAGTCCTTCCCGAGTGAGGTGTCCGGAACCCCAACGGGTATCCGGCCCGGCGAACGTAAATAGCGAACGTCGCTGTTCACAATGCGAACAGTCAGGCAACATGTGGGCGTTCCGGGCGATTGACGGGCATCGGACATGGCGGGAACTGGACATCACTGGGGCTGATGAGGCTCTTGACTTGTCCTGCGACGCGGGGAGAGGTTGATCGCCCAAGGATCAAAGGCGGCCCCATGACTCTCACTCGGGGAGAGGAGCCGCTCGAGGCTGGCGTGACGGACGTCCCGCCGGTCGAGCGGCCAGCGCTCGTGATCGCCGTGGCCTCCACGGCGGAGGAGCGGCTCCGAGTCGTGCACCTGGTCGGGGACGGGGTCGCGGTGCTTGCTCGTCGGCACCCGGGAGGAGGCGGCCGCGCTGCTCCTCGGGGAGAGCGAAGGGACGCCCGTGCGACTTCCGGAGCCGGCAGCCGGCTCCGATGGCGACGACCGGGCTGAGAGTCGACTCGGACCTGCGTACGGCGAGCTATCAGGGCGTCTCGGTCTCCCTCTCCCCGCTGGAGCACGACCTGCTGCGCTGCCTGCTCGAGGAGGTCGGGCACACCTGGTCGTTCGAGATCCTGCACCGGAAGATCTGGGGCTCCGGCCACCTCGGCGGCCTGGCCGACGTGCAGTCGGTGGTGAAGCGGCTCCGTCGCAAGCTCCGCGACCTGCGCTGCCCGGTCCGCATCACCGCGGTGCGCGGGGTCGGCCTGCGTCTGGACAGCCGGCTCGAGCTCGCCTGAACGCTACGCTCGGGGCATGTCAGGACGGTTCAGTGGTTCCGCGGTGGTCGACCGGCCGATCGCGGAGGTCTTCGCCTTCGTCGTCGACGGCACCAACGACCCGAAGTTCAGCCCGCGCGTGCTGTCGATCAGCAAGGAGACCGAGGGGCCCTCCAGCCGCCGGCACCGTCTTCGTCAGCCAGGTCAAGGACGCCGGCATGAAGACCGACCGCCGCTTCGAGCTCACCGAGGTGGTCGCGCCGACCAAGATCCGCTGGGTCGAGCGCTCCAAGAACCTGGTGACGGCCGAGGGCGGTTACGACCTCGAAGACGTGGGCGGCACGCAGACCAAGCTCACGATCTTCAACACCCTCGAGGGCCACGGCTTCGGCAAGCTCATCGTCGGCTTCGCCGTGAAGCAAGCGGCCAAGGACGCCGACGCCTTCGCCCGTCGGATCAAGGACGCCATCGAGGCTGGTTAGTTCGCCGAGCTCGATCGCCCGATGCAGCCACACCGAGGTCGGCACCATCCCGACCTTCTCGTACAGCGTCAGCGCGCCGGTGCGTGAGTCGGTGGACAGCTCGGAGCGGGAGCAGCCGTGCTCCCGAGCCGTCCCGAACGCATCGATCAGCAGGCACTGGCCGAGCCCCTTGCCGCGCTGGTCCTTGCGGGTGGCGAGCTTGTCGACGTACCCGTAGTCGTCGTTCTTGTGCACGACCGCGGTGCCGACGACCTCGCCCTCGGCATTGACCGCGACCCGCAGGTTCCACGGCTCGAAGCCCGGCCGCTTGGTGACGTTCGACGCCCAGTCCTCGAACGAGTCGCGCTCGCGGTCGGACCACTCGAGGAAGGCGTCCTCGGTGACGGTCCAGGAGGCTTCGTACTCCTCGGGCGTTGCTTCCCTGACGACGTACCCGTCCGGGGGCTCGCGCTCCGGGATGGCGGCCCCCGGCGGGAGCTCGAGCACCCAGCTGGTCCATCTGACGTGATAGCCCAGCGACTCGAGCAGCCGGTCGCCGGGAGAGTCCTTCGGAACGCCCATGCCGATGATCACGGAGCCCTTGCTCCGCGCGGTGTCCTGTATCCACTGCGCGATCCGGGTGCCGATGCCACGGCCGCGATAGTCCGGATGCACCGCTGCGTCGCAGTGCCAGACGCCGGCAACCTCGCCGTACCCGACCAGGCGATCGCCGTCGAAGAAGCCGATCGTGCTGGCGGAGACGTCGTACGACGGCCGCTGCCAGTCGCCGACGATGTCGGCCTCCTCGATCACCGCCTCGCCGACGTCCGCCACCTCCTGCGCGGCCATCACTTCGTAGACGGCGCGGGCATCGGTGGGAACCAGGGGACGGGTGGTCAGTTCGTTCACGGGCCGTATTCAACGCTGACCCGTCGCAAACTTCAGCCAAATAGCGCTGACCCGTCGCGAAGTTCACGACGGGTCAGCGAGTTGGGGACGGGTCAGGCGTTCTTGATCGCCGAGACGTCGAACTCGAGCTTGATCTTCTCGGAGACGAGGACGCCGCCGGTCTCGAGGGCCGCGTTCCAGGTCAGGCCCCAGTCCTTACGGTTGACGGTGACGGCACCCTCGAAGCCCACGCGGACGTTGCCGAACGGGTCCTGGGCGGTACCGGTCTCCTCGAAGGGGATCGCCACGGAGTTGGTGACGCCCTTGATGGTCAGGTCGCCGGTGATGGTCCACTCGCTGCCGTCGCGGGTCACGTTCGTGGAGACGAACGTGATCTCCGGGTTGGCCTCGGCGTCGAAGAAGTCGCCGGAGCGGAGGTGGCCGTCGCGGTCGGCGTTGCCGGTGGCGACGCTGCCGGTCTTGATGTTGAGCTGGACCTGGGAGTTGGCCGGGTCGGTGGTGTCGACGTGGGCGGTGCCGCTGAAGTCGTCGAAGTGGCCGCGAACCTTGGTCACCATCGCGTGGCGGGCGGTGAAGCCGAGTCGGCTGTGGCTCGGGTCGATCGTGTAGTCGCCGGTGATGTCCTGGGTGAGGGTCTGGGTGCTCTCGGTCATGTGTGGTCCTCCATGTAGGGTGATGGTTGAACTCTCAATGAATCTAACCGGACCACGGTCCGATTCATTCCTTCGAATTCCTGCCCAATTTCGGGCAGAAACTTGCCGATCGGCCCCGACTAAGCGCACATTTGTCCGCGTGCCCGTCGAATCCGCCCTCGTGGACCACCTGGTCGCCGGCACCGGCCTCACCGCTTCGGAGGCCCAGCGGGTCGTCGAGGACGTGCTGGCCTTCTACGCCGAGCCGGTCGACGAGTTCGTCCGGCGGCGGCACGCGGAGCTCAAGACGTACGGCGCCAAGAACGACGAGATCTTCGTCCGGATCGCCGAGGAGCTGAGCGAGCGCGTCGTCGCGGCGCCCTCGCTGAGCGAGCGTCAGCTCCGCCGGATCATCTACAGCTAGGTGTTTCGAGACGGTCGCTGCGCGACCTCCTCAACAACCGAAAACGGAAGAAAGAAGACCTTCAGAACATGTGCGGAATCGTCGGGTACGTCGGGAGCCAGCAGGCCGCCCCATTGCTGATCGAGGGTCTGAGCCGTCTGGAGCACCGCGGCTACGACTCGGCCGGGGTGGCCGTGCTCGGCCAGTCGTCCCTCAAGGTCGCCAAGCTCGCCGGCCGGGTGCGCGACCTCGAGGAGTCGCTGCCGAAGCGCTTCGCCGGCAAGGTCGGGATCGGGCACACCCGCTGGGCCACCCACGGCCCGGCCAACGACGTCAACGCCCACCCCCATGTCGACGGCAAGGGGCTGGCGGCGGTCGTGCACAACGGGATCATCGACAACGCCGCGGCCCTGCGCGCGCGGCTCAGCGACGACGGCGTCGACCTGGCCTCCGACACCGACACCGAGGTCCTCGCGCACCTGGTCGCCCGTTCGGACGCGGACACCCTCGAAGGCAAGGTGGGCGAGGCGTTGTCGGTCATCGACGGCACCTACGGGCTCGCCGTCATGCACGCCGACTTCCCGGACCGGATCGTCGTCGCCCGCAACGGCAGCCCGCTGATCATCGGCGTCGGCGACAAGGAGATGTACGTCGCGTCCGAGCTGGCCGCGCTGGTGCGCTACACGACGACCGTCGCCCATCTCGACGACGGCGAGCTCGCCACGATCACCGCGTCCGGGTTCACGACGTTCCGCCCCGACGGCACCGCGACCGGCCGGACCGCGACGTTGCTGGAGATCGACGCGGCCGAGTACGACGCCGGCGAGCACGAGTCCTACATGCACAAGGAGATGACCGAGCAACCGGCAGCGGCCGAGCGCGTGCTGCGCGGCCGGCTGGACGAGCGCTTCGGGACCGGCCACCTCGGCGGCCTGAACATGGACGCGCGCGAGACCCGGGCGATCAAGCGGGTGAAGATCCTCGGCTGCGGCTCGGCGTACTACGTCGGCCAGATGGGCGCCTCGCTGCTCGAGGAGCTGGCCCGGATCCCGTCGGACGCCGAGGCCGCCTCGGAGTTCCGCTACCGCAACCCGATCATCGAGCCGGACACGCTGTACGTCGCGGTCAGCCAGTCGGGCGAGACCCTGGACACCCTGCTCGCCGTACAGGAGATCCGGCGCAAGGGCGGCCGGGTGATCGGCCTGGTCAACGTCGTCGGCAGTGCGATCGCGCGCGAGGTCGACGGCGGGATCTACCTGCACTCCGGGCCCGAGGTCGCCGTCGCGTCGACGAAGGCGCTGACCAACATGTTCCTCGGGTTCGCGCTGCTCGCGCTGCAGCTCGGCCGGGTGCGGGACCTGTCGATCGCCGACGGCAAGCGGCTGATCGGCGGCCTGACCCGGCTGCCGGACCAGATCGCCGAGGTGCTGGCCGCCGAGGAGGCAGCTCGCCGAGATCGCGACGGAGCTGGCGAAGGCCGAGAGCCTGTTCTTCGTGGGCCGGGTGCGCGGCTTCCCGGTGGCCCGCGAGGGCGCGCAGAAGTTCAAGGAGATCAGCTACCGGCACGCCGAGGCCTACCAGACCTCGGAGCTCAAGCACGGACCGCTCGCGCTGATCTCACCCGAGGTGCCGACGATCGCGATCGTCCCGGACGACGAGCTCACCGATCGCAACGTCGGTGCGCTGCACGAGATCGCCGCCCGTGGCGGGCCGCTCGTCGTGGTGACCCACGCCGGAGTCGACCTCGGCGACGTCACCTGCCGGCGGATCGACGTACCCCGCAGCGAGCGTGAGCTCGACCCGATCCTGCTGACGATTCCGCTGCAGATCCTGGCGTACCACGCGGCCCTGACCCTGGGTCACGACATCGACAAGCCGAGGAACCTGGCCAAGTCCGTCACGGTGGAGTGACCGAGCGCACCGCGACGACGAATCGAGTGCCGCGCTGCTGGACGCACTACCGTTGACGGCGTGAGCACCACAGAGCCCGAAGCGCCACCCACCTTCGCCGAACTCGGCCTCGGTGAGGCCATGCTGAAAGGGCTCGCTGACGTCGGCTACGAGAGCCCCTCGCGGATCCAGGCCGAGACCATCCCGCCGCTGCTCGCGGGCCAGGACGTCGTAGGGCTCGCGCAGACCGGTACCGGCAAGACCGCGGCGTTCGCGCTGCCGATCCTGGACCGGCTCGACCTGAAGCAGAAGACCCCGCAGGCTCTCGTGCTCGCACCGACCCGCGAGCTCGCGCTGCAGGTGTGCGAGGCGTTCGAGAAGTACGCCGCCCACGCGAAGGGCGTGCACGTGCTGCCCGTCTACGGCGGCCAGGGGTACGGCGTCCAGCTGTCGGCGCTCCGTCGCGGCGTACACGTCGTGGTCGGCACCCCGGGCCGGATCATGGACCACCTCGACAAGGGCACGCTCGACCTGACCGCGCTGCGGTTCCTGGTGCTCGACGAGGCCGACGAGATGCTCAACATGGGCTTCGCCGACGACGTGGAGACGATCCTCGCGGACACGCCGGACACCAAGCAGGTGGCGCTGTTCTCGGCGACCATGCCGGCCCAGATCCGCCGGCTCTCCAAGCGCTACCTCAACGACCCGGTCGAGATCACCGTCAAGAACAAGACGACGACGTCCGCCAACACCACGCAGCGCTACCTGATCGTCAGCTATCCCCAGAAGGTCGACGCACTCACCCGGATCCTCGAGGTCGAGAACTTCGAGGGGATGATCGTCTTCGTCCGCACCAAGAACGAGACCGAGACGCTGGCCGAGAAGCTGCGCGCGCGGGGCTTCTCCGCGCAGGCGATCAACGGCGACGTGGCGCAGGTGCAGCGCGAGCGCACGGTCAACCAGCTCAAGGCCGGCAAGCTCGACATCCTGGTCGCCACCGACGTAGCCGCTCGTGGTCTCGACGTCGAGCGGATCAGCCACGTCGTCAACTACGACATCCCGACCGACACCGAGTCCTACGTGCACCGGATCGGTCGCACCGGCCGGGCCGGGCGCAGCGGCGACGCGATCTCCTTCGTCACCCCCCGCGAGCGCTACCTGCTCAAGCACATCGAGAAGGCCACCCGCCAGCCGCTCACGCAGATGCAGCTGCCGACGGTCGAGGACGTCAACGTCACCAGGCTGGCCCGCTTCGACGACCAGATCACCGAGGCGCTGTCCCAGACCGCCCGGATCGAGCGGTTCCGCGACATCGTCGCCCACTACGTGCGCAACAACGACGTTCCCGAGGCCGACGTTGCGGCCGCGCTCGCTGTGGTTGCCCAGGGCAAGACGCCGCTGCTGCTCGAGCCCGACCCGGTACGCCGGGAGCGGCCCGAGCGCGGCGATCGTCCGGACCGCGGCGGCGACCGCCCGGACCGCGGCCCGAGGCGTCCCTCGGACCAGCCGATGGCGAACTACCGGATCAACGTCGGCAAGCGGCACAAGGTGGAGCCGCGCCAGATCGTCGGCGCGATCGCCAACGAGGGCGGGCTGGGTCGCAAGGACTTCGGGCACATCCAGATCCGGCCGGACCACTCGATCGTCGAGCTGCCGGCCGAGCTGCCCGCGAAGGTCTGGAAGGCACTGGAGAACACCCGGATCAGCGGCAAGCTGATCGAGCTGCAGGAGGACTCGGGTCCGCCGGCGTCGCGCCCCGGCGCCAAGAAGCCTCGGCACAAGAAGGCCTAGCAGTTCGTTCTGGCACCCTGTGCGGGTGACCACGATCAAGATCAACGCCATCACCGTCCCGGCCGGGAGCGGCGACGAGCTGGCGCACCGGTTCGCCGCCCGGGCAGGTGCGGTCGACGACGCCGACGGCTTCGAGGGCTTCGAGCTGCTCCGCCCGACCGACGACCGGGAGCAGTGGCTGGTGATCACCCGCTGGCGCGACGAGGAGTCGTTCCAGGCCTGGGTGAGCTCGCCCGGCTTCGCCGAGGGACACCGCTCCGCCGTCGAACGCGCCGGCGGCGACGCGCCCGAAGCCGGTCTCGACCCACAGCGAGGTCTGGAACTACGAGGTGGCCGGCGGTTCGACGCCGAAGTCGGACTAGGCCATCACCCAGCGGATGACGTCCTTCATCACCGCTGACCGGCTCCGCCGGCCGTGCTCGGCCGCGACGTGGTGGTTGCCGATGAACAGGGTCAGCACCACGAAGCAGCGCCTCTCGACGTCGTCGGGATCGGGGTAGAGCTCCCCGAACAGCCCGCGCATGTAGTCCATGCGCTTGTTGTCGACCCGGAGCACCCGCTCGGCCACGGCATCGTCGCGCCGCGCCCAGTCCCGGATCGCGAGCTCGATGCTGAGCAGCTCGTCCACGGACGCCCCGAGCCCGAACAGCCGGCGCAGCCGGGCCGCGGCGTCGCCGCCCTTCGACTCGACCTGCTCGATGACGGCGTCGACCATCACGTGCTCCCAGCGATCGAGCATCTCCTCGAGCAGGCCGCTGCGGTCCTGGAAGTGCCAGTAGAACCCGCCCTTGGTGACGCCCAGGGTCTTCGCCAGCGGTTCGACGCGTACGGCGTCCGGGCCGCCGGACGCCAGCGCGCGGAGGCCGGCGTCGATCCAGCTGTCGCGGGGGGTTCGGGTCTGGGCAGGCACGGTTCCATACGCTATCGTATGGATACGGCACCGTATGGATGAGGAGGCGTGTCGCATGGAACTCCCTCCGGGCCAGCGCCTGGTCAGCAGCTTCCCCCGCTTCGGCCTGGGCGGCCGGCCGCCGACCGTCCCCGCCGTTCCGCAGCTCGAGGTCGGTGGCCTGCAGGCCGAGCCGCTCACGATGGCCGTCGCGGACCTTGCCGACCTGCCGCGTCGCGCGGTGACCGCCGACTTCCACTGCGTCTCCGGTTGGACGGCCGCCGACCAGCACTGGGAAGGCGTCGCCGTTCCGGGAGCTGTACGACGCGGTGCTCAGGCCTCGCCTCGCGGCCGGCGCGGTCGTGACGCACGTGGTGCTGGAGGGCCTCGACGGCTATCGCTCGGTCGCCCGTTGCTCGAGGACCTCCTGGACCCGGACGTCCTGCTCGCGGACCGGCTCGACGGGCAAGCCGCTCGACAGCGACCACGGCGCCCCGCTGAGGCTGCTGAGCCCGGCGCAGTACGGGTACATCAGCACCAAGCACCTCTGCCGCATCGAGCTGCACGCGTCGGAGCCGAGGGTGCGCTATCACCCCACGTGGCGCGCCCACCTCGGTCTTCAGCTGGTCAAGCCGCACCCGCGCGCCAGAGTCTGGCACGAGGAGCGACACCGGTACCTGCCAGGCCCCCTGGTGCGCCCCGTCTACCACCGGCTGATCCGGCACTTCAAGCGAGCGAACGCCCGGACCCCTTGACAGTTACCCATCAGTAACCCTTAGGTGTGACCTGGGCCACACGACCGCGTGGCCGGCATGGGGAACTACTCGGAGGTCACGTTGCTCGCTCGACGATTCAGCCCGCGGCTGCTTGCCGCCATCGCACTCGCCTCGGTCGCCACCTTCCTGGCGCCCACCGCACCCGCCCAGGCCGCGGCGCCGCCGTACGTCGCCCTCGGCGACTCCTACTCCTCGGGCACCGGCACCCGCACCTACATCAACGACGGCACGTCGTGCCAGCGCTCGGTGTACGCCTACCCGAGCCTGCTGGCCAGCCAGAAGGGCTACGCGCTGAACTTCCGGGCCTGCTCCGGAGCCGAGATCCCGGACGTGACCAACACCCAGCTCAGCGCGCTGAGCACGGCCACCCGCTACGTCACGCTCTCGGTCGGCGGCAACGACGCCGGGTTCGCCGACGTACTCACCGAGTGCGCCACGCCCTGGTGGGCCGGTGACTGCGACGGCGCCATCGCCACCGCCAGGGCGTTCATCAACAACACGCTGCCGGGTCGGCTCAGCACGCTGTACTCCTCGATCCGCACCAAGGCGCCGAGCGCACGCGTGGTGATCGTCGGCTACCCGCGGATCTTCAACGGCGAGGACTGCAACGCGCTCACCTGGTTCTCTCCCGACGAGGAGGCGCAGCTCAACTCGACCGCCGACCTGCTGAACTCCAAGCTGTCGGCCGCCGCCTCGGCCCGTGGCTTCGGCTTCGCCAACCCGACCAGCCGGTTCATCGGGCACGCGGTGTGCGACAACCCGGAGTGGATCAACGGGCTCTCCAACCCGATCAGCGAGAGCTACCACCCCAAGGTGGTCGGGCACTCCTCCGGCTACGCGCCGACGGTCAGCCCGCTGCTCACCGGCGCCCCGGCGCGGATCACGCGCAGCACGCTCGCCGATGCGCTGGCCAGTGCCGACGAGCTCGCCGCCCAGCAGCGGCAGTACGCCGACGTGGACGCCTCGATCCGACCCCAGGTGGTCCGGGCGCCGGACCTGACGACGCCCGCCGCTCGTCGTGCTGCCCGCGAGCACGGCATCAACATCAAGAGGTGGCTGGCCCGGCACTGATCCAGTCTGCTGGTAGAAGAGACGCATGCATTCGCGTCTCGGACCGACTACCGGCTTGATCGCTCTGGTCCTCGTCCTGGTCGGCTGTTCCGGCGACCAGGACGAGGACGAGTCGGCCGCGGACGGCGCGGCCGACAGGCTGGCCGCCGCCCTCGAGGCCGGCGACTTCGGTGATGTCGCGCTCTCCGGCTCGACCACCAAGGAGGTCCGCAAGGACTACGCCGCAACGATCGACGGCATGGGCGGCCGCGAGCCGACCGTGACGGTGGAGCAGGTCGAGGTCGCCGAGGACGGCGACGCGGCCACCGCCACCCTGGCCTGGTCCTGGCCGGTCTCCGACGAGCAGGCGTGGTCCTACGAGACCGAGGCGGAGCTCGCCACATCGGGCGACGAGTGGGCGGTGACGTGGGACCGGTCCGTGGTCGAGTCCAGCCTGACGCCGACCAGCGTCCTCGACGCGACGACGGTCGGCGGCCAGCGCGGCGACATCACCGGCGCCGGCGGCGAAGCGATCGTCACCGACCGGCCGGTGGTCGAGGTCGGCGTCGACCGCACCGGACTGTCCGGCCAGGAGTCGACCAGCGCGGCCGAGCGGGTGGCGGCGGCCACCGACATCGATGTGGCGGCGTACGTCAAACAGGTCCGGGCGGCCGGAGTGCTCGCGTTCGTCAAGGCGATCACCTACCGCGCCAACGACGTGCCACCGGCCGTGGCCGCGCTCGAGGGCACTCCGGGGGTGCGGCTCCTCGAGGGCGAGCTGCCGCTCGCGCCGACGCGCGAGTTCGCGGCGCCGATCATCGGCACGGTCGGCGACGTGACCGCGGAGATGATCAAGGAGCACCCCGACCTCTACGAGGTGGGTGACCAGGCCGGCCTGTCCGGCCTGCAGGCGAGGTACGACGAGGAGCTGCGCGGCGCCGACGGCATCGTGGTGCAGGCGATCGAGGAGGACGGCACCGAGACCGAGCTGTTCCGGCTCGACGCCGCCGCGGGCACGTCGCTCGCGCTGACCATGGACGTCCGGCTGCAGTCCGAGGCTGAGCGACTGCTCGCCGGGGTCGGCCCGGCCAGCGCCCTGGTGGCGATCCGGCCCAGCAACGGTGCGATCGTGGCCGCCGCCAACGGCCCGGGCAACGGCGGCCAGAACCTCGCGACGTACGGACAGTACGCACCGGGCTCGACGTTCAAGTCGGTCAGCACCCTGGCGCTGCTGCGGGCCGGGCTGACTCCCGAGACGTCCGTCTCGTGCCCGCCGACCGTGGTGGTCGACGGCAAGCAGTTCAAGAACTACTCCGACTACCCGTCGTCGGGGCTGGGTCGGATCCCGTTCCGCGCGGCGCTGGCCAACTCCTGCAACACCGCCTTCATCAACGAACGCGGCAAGCTCGGTGAGCTCGGGCTCTTCGACGCGGCCGCGGCGCTCGGCATGGGGATCGACCACGACCTCGGATTCCCGGCGTTCTTCGGCAGCGTCGAGCCGGCCCAGTCGGAGACCGAGGGCGCCGCCAACATGATCGGCCAGGGCCGGATCCTGGCCTCGCCGATGACGATGGCCACGGTGATCGCGTCGGTCCAGGAGGGGCAGCTCGTGGTGCCGCGACTGCTCGAGCCAGTGAAGGTCGAGGCGCCCGACCACAAGCCGATGACCCGGGCCGAGGCCGGTGCGCTGCGCGGGATGCTGCGCGGCGTCGTCACGTCCGGCAGCGGCATCGGGCTGGCGGACGTCCCCGGGCCCGAGGTGATCGCCAAGACCGGGACCGCCGAGTTCCAGGGTGACAACGGGATCGAGACGCACGCGTGGATGATCGCCGCGCAGGGCGACCTGGCGGTGGCCGTTTTCGTCGAGGTGGGCCAGTCCGGCTCCAGCACGGCCGGCCCGATCCTGGAGGCGTTCCTGCGCGCGGCGGGCTGAATCGCACTAGCCTCAGAGGCGATGTCTCGGGTTGTCGGTCGGGAGACCCTGCTCGCCGAGGTCACGGAACTCTTGGAGCGGGGCGAGTCGGTCGCGCTCGACGGACCGATCGGCGTGGGCAAGAGCGCGCTGCTCGCGGTCCTCGAGGAACGCCGCCGCGCCACCCACGGCGACGCGGTGCTGCACGCGCGCGGCGCGCACGAGGAGCACGCGCTGCCGTTCGCCGCGCTCCGAGATCTGCTGGCCCAGTGCCCGCCCGAGCTGATGGCGCGGATGCCGAAGGCGGTACGCGGCGCGGTGGCCGCCGGCCTGTCCGGCATCGAGGTCACCGACGAGCTGCGGTCGGATCTGGCCGCGGGGTTCCACCGGCTGCTGGCCACCTGGTCGGAGGACCAGCCGGTGCTGATGCTGCTCGACGACGTCCAGTGGCTCGATGGCGAGTCGTCGGCCATCGTCGGCTACGCCCGGCGCCGGCTCCGCGGGCGGATGGCGCTGGTGGCGACGATCGGCCCGGGCGACAACAACGAGGACGTCGACGTCACCGGCCTGCACCACCTCGAGGTGCCGCCGCTCTCGGCGGCGGAGATGATCGACCTCCTCTGCGACCACGGCCTGGCCGCCGACGTCGCGCAGCGGGTGTACGTCGAGTCCGGCGGCATCCCGTCGCTGGCGCTGGCCCTCTGCGGCGCGATCGGCGAGCACCCGTCGGTGCTGGGCGCCCCGACGCCGCTGCCCTCGAGCATCGCGCGGGTGCTGCGCGACCGGTTCCTCGCGCAGCCCGACGAGGTACGCGAGACCCTGTGCCACGCCGCGCTGCTGCCGCACCCGACCGTGCGCCAGCTGGAGCGCGGCGGCCGGATCGGCGCGGAGGACCACATCCACCGGGCGGCGCAGTCCGGCCTGGTGTGCCGCGCGGACGGGGCGATCAGGTTCACGCCGTCCGCGCTCCGCCAGATCATCACCGACCTCCTGCCGGCCGACGACCGGGTGGCGCTGCACGCGGCGCTCGCCGACGTCGCCGGCACGGTCGCGGAACGGCTGCGGCACCTGGCCCTGGCCCGGCCGGGCGTCGACGCCGAGCTGGCCCGCGAGCTCGGCGTCGCCGCGCGCGGTTCGGCCGCCGCCGGCTGCCGGGAGATCGCCGCCGAGCTCTACCTGCTCGCCGCCGAGCGGGCGCCGTACGACCTCTGCGAGCAGCGGGTCGAGTGGCTGGCCGCCGCGGTCGAGACGGCGGCGCCCGGCAACCACGTCGAGCTCGTGGTGCGCGCCCTCGGCGACCTCCTGGAGGCCTCGCCCACCCCGGCGCAGTCGGTGCGGGTGCGGCTGGCCATCCCGGAGCTGGCGGGGTACGGCGTGACCGCGCTCGACGAGCTGCTCGCCGCGGCGCTCGCGGACGCCGGCGACGACGACGTACTCGTGGCGAAGGTCCTGTTGCAGCGGGCCCGGATCGCGCTGATGGAGTCGCGGCCCGACCTGGCCGAGCGGTCCGCGGCCCGGGCGGTCGACCTGCTCGAGCGGGCCGGCGACCGCGACGAGCTCGCGCTCGGGCTGACCACCCTGGCCGTGGCGCGCCGCTGGCTCGGCGGCGGGTACGCCGCCTGCATCGACCGCGCCCTCGAGCTCGCCGGTCCCACGCCGACCGGCTACCTGCACACCTCGCCGGAGTACATGGCCGCCCGGTTCGCCTTCTACGACGACCGCCTCGACGAGGCCTGGACGGGCTTCTCCTCGATGCTGTCCCAGGTCGAGCGCGGGCGCGGGCATGGACCAGGTGCACGTGCTCCGCTGCCTGGTCGAGGTCGGCGTACGCAGTGGCCGCTGCCGCGAGGCGATGGAGTACGCCGCCCGGGCCGCGCGGATCGCCGAGGAGTTCGACCTGGACGCCCACACGTCGTGGTTCATCACCGCGCTGGCCGAGCTCGTGGGTGGCGACCTGGCCAAGGCCCGGACGCTCGCCTCGCGCGGTGCCGCGGCGGCCGAGCAGCGCGGTGACACCCGCTACTGGCAGCGGCACCTGGTGGTGCTCGGCCAGGCGCTCCTCCGATCCGGGGACTCCCAGGGCGCGAGCGAGGCCCTGGGCCGGGTCCGCGACTACGAGCGCGAGCACGACTTCGGCGACCCGAGCGTCAACCGCTGGCACGCCGACCTGGTGACCGCGCTGGTCGTGCTCGGCCGGCTCGAGGAGGCCGACGACGTACTCACCGAGGCGCGGCGCGCGGTCGCCGAACGCGACGGCACCGACGGGGTCGCCGCCCAGCTGGACCGGGCGGAGGCTCAGCTGCTGATGGGTCGCTGCGACCTGGAGTCGGCCGAGGCGCTGCTGGACCGCTCCGTCAAGGCCGCCACCGAGCTCGGCCTGCGGGTCGACGTCGCGCGGTCTCTAGTGACTCGCGCCCACCTGGAGCGCCGGCGGCGCCGAGCTGCGGCGGCGCGCGCCGCGCTCCAGGAGGCGCTCGGCCTGTTCGAGCACCTGCACGCCCATGCCTGGGCCGCCCAGGTGCGGGCCGAGCTCACGCCCGGCAAGTCCGGCATCGGCGCCGAGCCGCTGCTCGACCGGCTCACCGACGCCGAGGCCAGGGTGGCCCGCGAGGTGGCCCAGGGCGCCAGCAACCGCGAGATCGCCGAGCGCACCTACGTGAGCGTGAAGACCGTCGAGGCCACCCTCACCCGCATCTACCGGAAGCTCGACGTCCGCTCGCGCACGCACCTGGCCACCCTGCTGGTCCCCGCACCCCCTGAGTGAGCCGCCCTCTTAGGACGACAAGGGTTTTCCCGCTATCGGGGGGTCCGGGCGGTTCCTAGGTTTCGGCGTGGTGGTTCGGAGAACCCCGGACCACCGGTGCGTTCCCAACCCGTCACCCCAAGGGAGAACAGCATGAAACCGCAGAAGTGGCTCGGTGCCGCTCTGGCGACCACCGTGGCCGGCGCCCTGGTCCTAGGAGTCCAGGGACCGTCGTACACCGCCCAGATCGATCAGCAACGGAACGACCAGCAACGATCCGACCGGTCGACCCAGGTCGAGCAGGAGCGTCCCCAGAAGCGGCACGCGATCGCCGTCGCCGACCGATACCTCCGCACCCACGGACGACTCGTCCGCCGCGGGGCAGACGACACGATCCGCCGCGTCGCGGCCACGCCCGGCACCAAGGGCACCTACTACATCTCGTACGAGCGCAGCTACCGCGGCCTGCCGGTCTACGGCGGCGACGTCGTGGTCGCGGTCGACAACCAGGGCCGCGCGACCGGCGCAACCAGCGCGCTGGAGCGCGAGATCTCTGTCGCGACCGCGCCGACGGTCAGCAAGGCCGCGGCCAGGGCTCAGGCGAAGCGCCAGGTCGACCGGGTGCGTTCCGTCTCCCGGCCGACGCTCGAGGTGTACGCCGACGGCGTACCGCGGCTCGCCTGGCGGACCCTCGTCAAGGGCGTCCACAAAGGCTCGCCGTCGATCACCACGGTCTGGAGCGACGCGCGCACCGGGAAGGTGCTGCTCGCCTGGGACAAGGTCATGCACGGCACCGGCACCGGCTACCACAACGGCAGCGTCAGCTTCGGCACGCAGCTGAGCAGCGGCACCTACCGGATGGTCGACCCGGCCCGTAGCGGCGTGCAGTGCGGCGGCCAGAACGGCGCCGTCTACACCAGCGCCGACGACGTCTGGGGCAACGGCTCCGGCACGAACCTGGAGACCGCCTGCGTCGACGTCATGTACAGCACGGCCAAGGAGGTCGACATGCTGTCGGCCTGGCTGGGCCGCAACGGCGTCAAGGGCAACGGCACCAGCTACCCGGCCCGGGTCGGTCTCAACGACGTCAACGCCTACTGGAACGGCTCGATCGTCAACTTCGGCCACAGCTCCGACAACCAGCGCCAGCTCACTGCGATCGACATCGTCGCCCACGAGCAGGGTCACGGCATCTTCCACACGACCCCCGGCGGCTCGAGCGGCAACAACGAGACCGGCGGCATGAACGAGGCCACCGGTGACATCTTCGGCGCGCTGACCGAGTCGTACGCCGCCAACCCCAACGACCCGGCCGACTTCCTGGTCGGGGAGGAGGCGAACCTGGTCGGACAGGGTCCGATCCGGAACATGTACAACCCGAGCGCGCTCGGCGACCCGAACTGCTGGTCCACGAGCCTTCCGGGCACTGAGGTGCACGCGGCCGCAGGCCCGCTGAACCACTGGTTCTACCTGTTGTCGCAGGGGTCGAACGGCATCCCCGTCGTCGCCCACCTGCAACGGGTCGACGGTGACCGGAGTCGGCATCCAGACGGCCGGGAAGATCTTCTACAACGGCCTGCTGCTGAAGACGTCGAGCTGGAACCACGGCAAGGCACGAGTGGCGACGCTGACCGCGACCAAGAACCTGTACGGCAACACCGACTGCACGACGTTCAACCGGGTGAAGGCGGCCTGGGCCGCGATCTCGGTGGGCGCGCAGTCCGGTGAGCCGACCTGCGGTGGCGGCGGCCCCGACCCGGGCGGTGACTGCACGGAGACCACCACCACCGGCACGACCTCGCGAGGCGTCTCGGTCTACCGGCCGTCGTCGTCCGGCTTCAGCACGTCGGGTGGCCTGATCACGGCGTGCCTGACCGGACCGAGCAACGCCGACTTCGACCTGTACCTGCAGCGCTGGAACGGCTCGTCCTGGGCCGACGTGGCGGCGAGCGAGAGCCCGTCGTCCACGGAGACGATCAGCTACAACGCCGCCTCGGGCACGTACCGGTTGGAGGTGTACGGCTACTCGGGCTCCGGCTCGTTCACGCTGAAGTACAACACCCCGTAGTACCTGAGTGAGGAAAGCCCGGGCCCGGCAGCGACGCTGCCGGGCCCGGGTGCTTCTATGGCTGGAGAAAACCGAGGAGCCCCCCGCCGCATGGGGTCGGCGAGGGGCTCTGTCGAACTTCTAGGTGCTCCCTCCGAAGTACGACGCGGCTAGTTTACGACGTATCTTCAAGGGGCGTCAGCCACATTTGGAAACTTCACCTAGGAGGGCTCTTATGGGCGGCCTGGACCTGCTCGGCAACGACCGGCGGAACCTGTTCATCGGTGGCAAGTGGCGGCCCGCCGAGGGCGACAAACGCCTCGACGTGATCGACCCTGCGGACGGCTCGGTGCTGACCGACGTCGCGGACGGCTCCGCGGACGACGCGATGGCCGCGCTCGACGCCGCGGCCGGCGCCCAGGCCGAGTGGGCGGCGACCGCGCCGCGCGCCCGCGGGGAGATCCTGCGCACCGCCTTCGAGCTGCTCACCTCACGCGCCGGCGAGTTCGCCGAGCTGATGAGCCTCGAGATGGGCAAGACGATCGCCGAGGCGAAGGGCGAGGTGACCTACGGCGCGGAGTTCTTCCGTTGGTACGCCGAGGAGGCGGTCCGCATCCACGGCCGCTGGATGCACGACCCGGCCGGGGTCAACCGGCTGCTCACGATCAAGAAGCCCGTGGGTCCGTGCCTGTTCGTGACCCCGTGGAACTTCCCACTGGCCATGGGCACCCGCAAGATCGGCCCGGCCGTGGCGGCCGGCTGCACGATGGTGGTCAAGCCCGCCTCGCAGACGCCGCTGACGATGCTGGCGCTGGCCGACCTGATGGCGGAGGCTGGGCTGCCGGACGGCGTGCTCAACGTGGTGACGACCAACAACTCCGGAGCAGTCGGCGAGGCACTGATGGGCGACGACCGGCTGCGGAAGCTGAGCTTCACCGGATCCACCGCGGTCGGCCAGACCCTCGTGCGCCAGTCCGCCGACCAGCTGCTGCGGGTCAGCATGGAGCTCGGCGGCAACGCACCGTTCCTGGTGTTCCCTGACGCTGACATCGCCGCGGCCGTCGACGGCGCGATGCTCGCGAAGATGCGCAACATGGGGGAGGCCTGCACCTCGGCCAACCGGTTCCTGGTGCACACCGACGTCGCCGACGAGTTCGCCGACCGGCTCGCGGAGCGGATGAAGGCGCTCAAGCTCGGACGCGGCCAGGACGAGGGCGTCGACGTCGGGCCGCTGATCGACGAGAAGGCCGTCGAGTCGGTGGGCCGGCTGGTCGGCGCCGCGGTGGCCGACGGCGCCCGGCTGGTGACCGGCGGCAACGCCCCGGATGGGCCGGGCTTCTTCTACGAGCCGACGGTGCTGGCCGGCGTACCGACCACCTCCGAGATTGCGCGTGAGGAGATCTTCGGGCCGGTCGCGCCGATCACGACGTTCGACTCGGATGACGAGGCGGTGCGGATGGCCAACGCGACGGAGTACGGCCTGGTCGCCTACCTCTACACCCGCGACCTGTCGCGCAGCGTGCGGATGGCCGAGGCGCTCGACTTCGGCATGGTCGGCGTCAACACCGGCCTGGTCTCCAACGCGGCCGCACCGTTCGGCGGCATGAAGGCCAGCGGGTTCGGCCGTGAGGGCGGCTTCGAGGGCATCGAGGAGTACCTCGAGACGACATACGTCGCGATCCCGGCTCCCTGACAGCGGGGTCGGCGGATGGACCTGCTGGAGCCGGTGCAGGAGCAGTACCGCAACTTCGTGCCGTTCGCCGCCGGATACTCCCCGTGCTTCGCGGAATGGGCCGCCGGTGTGGTCGACGACCCGCAGGTCATGCAGTGGATCGCTGCGCTGCCGCAGATCAAGCAGCAGCCCAACCTGGTGTTCGCCGCGGCCCGGTGGCACGGCGTACCCGCTCCCGGTCCGTACGACGGCCTGCGGGACGCGCTGCTGTCCGACGACGGAACGATCCGCCAGACGATCCTGGCGCGAGCCACCCAGACCAACGAGGCGGGACGGCTGGCGACCCTGGTGCCGGCGTTCGCGCTGCTCGCCCGGGGGGAACCGCTGGCCCTGGTCGAGGCAGGGTCGAGTGCCGGGCTCTGCCTGTTCCCCGACCGGTGGGGATACGAGTGGACGACCGAGTCCGCCGCGATCGAGGTCGGCCCGACCGACCCTCGGCTCACGTGTGCCGTGGACGGGCCGGTGCCGTTCCCTGACGGAGTTCCGGAGGTGGCCTGGCGCCGCGGGATCGACCTGAACCCGCTCGACGTCACCGACGCCGACCACATGGCCTGGCTGAGCAACCTGGTCTGGCCCGAGCACGACGCCCGCCGGGAGCTCCTCGGCCGGGCCATCGAGATCGCCGCCGCCGACCCGCCGACGATCGTGCGTGGCGACCTGGTCGAGCTGCTGCCCGAGCAGG
This sequence comes from uncultured Actinomycetota bacterium, assembly GCA_963798055.1. Classification (GTDB taxonomy): domain Bacteria; phylum Actinomycetota; class Actinomycetes; order Propionibacteriales; family Nocardioidaceae; genus Nocardioides. Next base: position 79,822 of record CAWCRX010000021.1, on the reverse strand, counting down.
TCGCGCTGGCCGCCGAGCACGGCCGGGTGGTGGTCTTCCACAGCGCGGTGATCGCCTACCTCGACAAGGGGCAGCGGGCCCGGTTCACGGAGCTGATGACCGGGCTCGTCCGCGACGGCGCCTGCCACTGGGTCAGCAACGAGGGTCCGAAGATCCTGCCCGAGGTCTACCGGACCGGCCCGACGATGCCCGACGACGTGGCGCGCCTGGTCCTCGGCGTGGACGGCCGTGCCGTCGGTTGGACCGACGGGCACGGCCGTGCCATGACCTGGCTCGCTTGACCTCAACTTAACTTCAACTTGTCGAATGGGGGCCATGCGTGCCATTCGACTTCATGAGTTCGGTCCCGCCGGCAACCTCGTCCTCGACGAGCTGCCCGACCTGGAGCCAGCGCCCGGGCAGGTGCGGTTGGCGGTCGAGGCGGCGGGAGTCCACCTCATCGACACCACGCTGCGCCGCGGCGACCCCGGTACTCCGATCCCGCTGCCTGAGCTGCCGACGATCCCCGGGCGCGAGGTGGCCGGCGTGGTCGATCGAGTGGGCGCGGGCGTGGACCAGCAATGGGTCGGGCGACGGGTGGCCGCGCACCTCGGCCCGGTGCCGGGTGGGTACGCCGACCAGGCCGTCACGGCCGTGGAGTCGCTGATCGATCTGCCCGACGACGTCGGCTTCCCGGACGCGATCGCCGCCATCGGCACCGGTCGGACCGCGATGGGCGTCCTGGAGCTCGAGCCGCCGGACGAAGGACGACGTGGTCTGGGTGCCGTCGGCGGCGGGCGGGCTCGGCTGGTTCCTGGCCCAGGCTGCGGCCGAGGTCGGGGCCACGGTGGTGGCCGGCGCCGGAAGCGCCGACCGGGTGGCCGCGCTCGAGCCCTTGGGCGCCGACCTCACCGTCGACTACTCGGAGCCGGACTGGCCCGAACGAGTGCGCGAGCGCACCGGTGGGATCACCCTCGCCTACGACGGAGTCGGTGGCGACGTGGGCCGACAGGCGCTGGAGCTGCTGTTGCCCGGCGGCCGGTTGGTGATGTTCGGTTTCTCAGCCGGCTCGCCCACTCGCTTCGACACCGACGACGTCATCTCCAGGGGCATCACCGTCGGGTGGAGCCTGGGTCCGCGGCTGATGGGCCTGCCGGGCGGCATCAAAGGGCTGGCCGAGCGCGCCCTGGAACGAGTGGCCGCCGGGGACTGGCGCCCGCTCGTGACGACGTACCCCCTTGCCGAGGCGGCGCGGGCGCACGTCGACCTCGAGCAGCGCCGCAACCTGGGCAAGGCCGTCCTGGTCGTGCCCCGATGAAGGCACCGATGAATTCGATCGACCCTGTCCGTCTACACAGTCAGACTGATGTTGAGGAGTCCCGATGACCGAGCAGCTGACGGCAACCACGCCGACCGAACCGACCCCGGGTCGGAAGCTGCCGCGCGCCCTCACGCCGTTCCGGCACGCCGCCTACCGCCGGCTCGCGGTCGCGCTGGTCCTCTCCACGTTCGCCTCCGGTGTCTGGGTCGTCGCCCAGGTCTGGGAGGTCATCCGGATCGGCGGCGGTCCCGGCCAGCTGTCCGTGGTCTCGACCTGCGGCGCGATCGGCGTCCTCCTGCCCGCCCTGCTGGGTGGCGTCGTCGCCGACCGCATCCCGCAGAAGCTGATCCTGCTCTGCGTCGCGAGCGTCGAGCTGATGGCGATGGCGCTGGTCGCGACGCTCTCGATCACCGACACCACGCGGCTGTGGCACCTCGCGACGGTCGCCCTGGTGACGGGCATGGGGTTCGCGTTCTACTACCCCGCCTACTCAGCGTGGCTCCCCGCCCTGGTTCCCGAGTCCGACCTGATGGCGGTCAACGGGTTCGAGGGGATGGTCCGGCCCACGATCGGCCAGGCCATCGGCCCCGGCGTCGCCGGCGCCGTGGTGGGTGCGGTCTCCGCCGGTGCCGCTCTCTCCGTCGCCGCCGGCGCTTCGCTGTTGGCGCTGCTGGCCCTCATGCTGGTGCCGCTGACGGCCGTACGCCGTGAGGTCGACCCCGACGCCGTGCCGCAGCACCCGATCCGGTCCGCGTTCGCCGACATGGCCGAGGCCTTCGTCTACATGCGCCGGACGCCGTGGCTGCTGGCCACGCTGCTGTTCGCCTCGATCATGATCCTGGCGATGATGGGCCCGTTCGAGGTGCTCATCCCGTTCCTGATCAAGGACAAGCTCGGCGGCGGTCCCGGAGACCACGCGCTTGTGATGGCGGCGTTCGGCATCGGCGGCGCGCTCGGCTCGCTGGGGATGGCGTCGTTCAAGATGCCCCGGCGCTACCTCTCGGTGATGAACCTGATGTGGGGCGTGGGCTGTCTGCCGCTGCTCGTGATGGGCTACGCCAACGCCGTCTGGGTCGTGGTCGTCGCGGCGTTCGCGCTGGGCGTGATGTTCTCCGCGCCGATGGTCATCTGGGGCACGCTGCTGCAGCGTCGCGTGCCGCCGCACATGCTGGGCCGGGTGGCCTCGCTCGACTTCTTCGTCTCGATCAGCCTGATGCCGGTCTCGATGGCGCTGGCCGGACCGGTGTCCGACGCGATCGGGGTGCGCATGACGTTCGTCATCGCGGCGGTGGTGCCGGGCATCGCGGCCGTGGTCGCAACGGTCTGGGCCAAGCTGCCGGCCGACGAGATTGCCAATCCGCTCCGGGACGAGGACGACTAGTCAGTCGTCTAGAGGGAGGCGACCACTTCTTCGTTGTGGCGGTGCCCGACGGTCTCGTAGCCGACCACCGTGACCAGCGGCGCGAGCGAGAGCACCAACAGGCACCAGGTGAGTCCGAGTCCCCGCGGCGGACAGGAGCACGGCCCCCACGATCACCACGACGGTGCCGGCGATCAGCACCAGATGGAACGGATCCATGGTGCGGGTGATCTGGGCGTAGAGCACGTACAGCCCGACGAGATAGACCGCCAGTGGGATCGCCACGGTGAGCACCGTCGCGGTGTCTCCCAGCTCACTGTGGTGGTCGAGACGATACGCCGCCACATGCAGGCCCGAGCCGACGGCGACCAGTGCAGCGAACAGTGGCATGTGTCCGTAGCCCCACCCGAAGGAGCGCTCGCGGTGGGCCTGCAGGAGATGGCCGTTGGGCACCACGAAGTAGGTCCACCACAGGCCGAACGGCAGCACTGTGCCGGCGATGCCGAGGACCACGATGTCGCTCGACCAGCCGCCCTCGATCAGCACGGCGAGCGCCGCCATGGTGCCGAGCAGGCCTTCGCCGAGGGTGATGATGACGAGCAGGCCATAGCGCTCGGCGATGTGGTGCGGGTGCCACGGGGTGCCGGCGTACTTGCGCTCGGCGACGACCGGCCCGAGCAGCTCGATGGCCACGGTGAAGAGGGCGATGGCGAAGAACGTCCCGGTGGTCAGGTCGGCGAGCGCCATCCAGCACCAGATCGCCTGCGACACAACGATCGAAGTGATCATGGTCCGGGCGGTCGTGGCCCGCTCCGGGCTCTGCCGGCTGACCCGCCACCACTGGAGAACCATCGACACGCGCATCACGACGTAGCCGAGGACCATGACCCGGTTGTCGATGTTCTCGCCCTTCTCCAGCGACTCGAACATCGCGGGAAGCCCGAGGGCGAGCACCAGCACTCCGCCCATCTGGAGCAGCGTGAGCAGCCGGTAGATCCAGTCGTCGGTGTCGAACGCGGACGCGAACCACGACCAGAAGATCCACGCCCAGGAGACCGCGAAGGTGGCCAGCCCGAAGCCGATCAGACCCTCGCGGATGTGGTCGGTCGCGAGCAGGTGGGCGAGCTCGTCGGCCGCCACGCCGAAGGCGATCACGAACGTCAGGTCGAAGAGCAGCTCCAGCGGGGTGGCGCTGCGGTGCTCCTCGTCGGGGTCGCGACCACCCATCGGCAGGAAGGAGTGCGTCATGCGCTCGGCCATGGCGCCGAGTGTATGAAACTCAGGCGGATGCCCCGAGCGACGGAGTGAGTCCCTTCCGCGAGCGGATCTCGAGCTTCCGGTAGACGTTCGAGAGGTGCCACTCGACCGCCTTCACGCTGACCAGGAGCTGTTCGGCGATCTGCCGGTTCGTCAGGCCCTCGGCGGCCAGCGCCGCGACCCGGCGCTCGGCAGCGGTCAGCGACGCCATCGCCTCGCTGTCGATCTGGTGCGGCGGCTCGCCCAGGTGGTCGAGCAGCCGGCGTACGCGACTCTGGAGCGGCCACAGCTCCTGACGTCCGGCGTAGGTCTCGGCCGAGCGGAGCAGCGCGAGTGCCTCGGCGGTGTCGACCCCCTGGGAGAGCACCAGCGCGCCCGCGAGGTCGGTGTCGATCTGGGCGACCAGCCGGTCGGCGCGGACACCGGTCAGGGCGGCCTTCGCCTCGCGGAGCAGCTCGACCCTCCGGTCACCCGCGACGGTCGCGGCCAGGGTGCGGAGCGCGACGGCCACGGCGTACGCCGACCCGTCGGCCACGGCAGCGTCGTGGTGCTCCTTGGCGAGCTCCGCGGCCTCGCGAGCCCGGCCCAGGCGGAGCAGGGCGAATGCCGCACCCGCCCGCCACGGCAGCAGCTCGGGGCACAGGGGGTCGTCGGCCGTGTGCTCGGACACCGCCAGGAAGTGCTCGAGGGCCAGGTCGGGGTCGCCGAGTGCCGAGGCCAGCTCGCCGCTGGCGTGGTGGGCGATCGCCGCGGTCAGTCCGGGGATCTCGAGGAACTCGGCCAGCGTGCGTCCCAGCGCCATCGCGCCGGCCAGGTCGCCGCGGGCCAGCCGGCACTCGAGCAGCTCGGCGCAGAGCAGGGAACGCTCGGCAGTGCCGAGGAGGCCGGCGGCCGCCGGATCGCTCAACAGGTTGAGCACGGTGAGCGCCTCGCCGATCGCGCCTTCATGCACCAGAGCACATGCCGCGTCGAGTCGAACGATGGCGTTGTCCCGATCGACGAACGGGACGCCCTGCTGGTGCATGACCGAAGGCTAGGAAGCCGCGGCATCGCCTGTATCGCGATTGGCAGTAATTTGCACTTGCGATGCGGTGAGTCCCATACCGGGGCGGGCATCGCGTCCGAGGAACCCGAGCAGCCGGGCTTCGTCGGCCGCGTCTGCGGGGACCGGACGAGGTGCGCCGAACTCGGCTCCGCGATCCGATTCGCCGACCAGGGCCTCGGCGACCGGGAGCAGTCCGCGGGCCAGGGCGCCTGGGATCGGACGGGCGGTGCCCACCGTCTGGGTGACGTCCCAGCCGTGCACGGTGATCTCGAGCGCCGCGGCGAGGACGACCACCGGGGTGTCCAGCTCATGCTCGCCGATCCGGACGACCGTGGGCGGCGTCTCGGAGCTCCATGCCAGGAGCAGTCCGCAGGCCTTGCGCTGGAGGTTGTCGACCCGCACCTTCGCGGGGATCCGGTCGTGCAGGGCCACCTCACCGCGGGCGCCCTCGGCGAACGCGTCCAGGGCGTCCTCCATGTGCGCGAGCAGCTGGCCGAGGTCCCAGCGCTCGCACGGCGTACGTCGGCCCAGGTCGGCGTCGGTCACGTCGTTGAGCGTGGCCCTGGTGTAGGTGAGTGCGCGGTCGAGGAGCCCGACCGCGTGGTCGAGCGGTGCCATAGCGATCAACCCGTTGCGGCCGGGGCCCAGTCGGCCGGCAGTCGTTCGGGCAGCCCGAACGTGGCGAAGAGGGACTTCTCGAAGAACGCACCCACGTGTTTGACCTGGTCGCCGTCGAGGTCGAGCACCTGCAGGTGGAACGGCACGAAGTCGCCCTCGCGGGTGCGCATGTAGAGACCGAACGCCGGCTGGCCGTTGGCCGTGGTCTTGATCATCGGCATGTCGTGGACGCCGCCGGGGCACTGCTTGTCGATCAGGGCGCCGATGTTCTCGTTGCCTTGGTACCACCCGACGAACGGCGGCATCTCCCAGATGGCGTGGGTCTTGAGCATGCTGACGATCGTGTCGATGTCCTTGCGCCAGAACGCGTCGACGTAGCGCTCGAGCAGTGCTTCCTGGTCGGCCGACAGCTCGGGCTCGACCGTGTCCTCGGTCAGCCCGCGCTCCTGCATGGTGGCGTGGGCGCGCTGGAGGGCGGAGTTGACCGCGGCGGTGGTGGTCTCGAGTGCCTCGGCCACCTCGGCGGCGGACCAGCGGAGTACGTCGCGCAGGATCAGCACCGCGCGCTGGCGGGCCGGCAGGTGCTGCAGGGCGGCGATGAAGGCGAGCCGGATCGAGTCGCGCTCGGCGACGACGACGGCGGCGTCGGGCACCGGCTCGAGCCAGGCGATCTCGTGGTTCTCCTCGAGGGCGTCGCCGGCCATCTGGTCGGGAGTGCCGAGTCCGGCGGGCAGCGGGCGGCGCGGCCGCCCCTCGAGGTTGGTCAGGCACACGTTGGTGGCGATCCGGTAGAGCCAGGTGCGCACCGACGAGCGGCCCTGGAAGTCAGCGGAGGCCTTCCAGGCGCGGAGGAACGTCTCCTGCACCAGGTCTTCCGCCTCGTGCACCGACCCCGACATTCGGTAGCAGTGCGCCAGCAGCTCGCGCTGGTAGCGCTCCGTCAGCGTGTCGAAGTCGTCGAGCTCCGCCGTGTTGTCCGAGATCTCGGTGGTCACGTTGTCGGTCCCTGTCGCCGTCATGGTGCGCTCTCCCGCCGTGGTTCCAGTCTGCCTCGCCATACCGACCGGCGTCGACGGCAAAACTCATCGGTGCGCGGAAACGAGCGTGAGCGCGCGCTCGGCGGCGGGTACGGCGAGTGCTCGGTCGGCGGGCACCAGACCGATGCGGGTGCGCCGGTCGAGGAGGTCGTCGACGTCGGCGGCGCCCTCGTGGGTGACCCCGAAGACCAGCTCGGCCAGGGTCGCGGGGATGCCGTCGGAGATCGGGGCCAGCAGTTCGTCGTCGGGGAGTCCGGTGACGGCGCGGGCGTTGTCGAGCACCAGGTCGGCGTCGGTGCCGAAGCGGCGGACCAGCCGCGCCGGGGCCTCCGACGCGGCGAGAACCGGCCGGGGCGCGGCACCGAGCAGCGGCAGGGTGCGAGTGCGGCAGGCGGTGACGGGCAGCCCGGCGTGCCGGACCGCCGCGTCGACGGCGTCCTCCGCCATCCGGCGGTACGTCGTCAGCTTGCCGCCCACGATCGTGACCACGCCGGTCGTGCTGATCAGCACGGCGTGCTTGCGGGACAGGTCCGCGGTCTCGCCCTCCGCGGTGTCGAGGAGCGGCCGGAGTCCGGCGTACGCGCCGACCACGTCGGACCGATGCAGCGGGCTGGCGAACGCGGCCGAGACCACGTCGAGCAGGAACCCGATCTCGGGCTCGGACGGCTCGGGTACGTCGGGGATGTCGCCGCTCACCGGCTCGTCGGTGAGACCGACGTAGATCGTGCCGTCGGGCTGCGGCAGCACCAGCACGAACCGGTTGCTGGTGCCGGGGATCGGGGCGAAGACCGAGACGTTCAGTCCGGGGAGGGAGTCCGCGCGGAGCACGAGGTGGGTGCCGCGGCTGGGCCGCAGGTTGACCTCCTCGACGAGGTCGCCGGCCCAGACGCCGGCCGCACTGATCACGGTGCGGGCCGTGACCGACACGGTGCCGCCGGTGAGCTCGTCGCGCAGCTCCACCGTGGTGCCGGTGGCGGAGAGCACCCGGGCGCGGGTCCGGACGTGGGCGCCGTACTCGGCCGCCGTACGCGCGATGGTGGTGACCAGGCGGGCGTCGTCCTCGAGCTGGCCGTCCCACGACAACAGGCCGCCGCGCAGGCCGGCGGCGCGCAGCGGTGGGGCCATCGCCAGCACCTCGGTGCTGGAGATCCGTCGGGGTCGGGGCAGGGTCTCCGACTCGGTGCCGGCGACCCGGCGCAGGGTGTCGCCGGCGTGCAGCCCGGCCCTCGCGAAGAACGCCGCCGGGGCGGCTCATCGACGAGGTCAGTGGCAGCAGGATCGGCATCGCGTGGGTGAGGTGTGGCGCGGTGACCTCCATCAGGATGCCGCGTTCGACAGCGCTCTCGTGGGCGATGCCGACCTGGCCCTGGGCCAGGTAGCGGAGGCCGCCGTGGACGAGCTTGGACGACCATCGCGACGTACCGAACGCGAGGTCGTGGGCGTCGACCGCGAGCACCGAAAGGCCCCGCGTGATCGCGTCCAACGCGACGCCGGCGCCGGTGACGCCGAGCCCGATGACGACCACGTCGACGTCGGTCGGGACACCGTCGAGGCCGGGGGTGATCCGGGTGGCGGTCATGGCTGCAGCATCCGGTTGAGCAGGGTGGCGAGCTCGTCATCGAGCCCCGCTTCGGTGACCATGTCGTCGACCATGGTGTGCGCCGAGAGGACGAAGCCGTGGGCGGTGAGGAGCAGCGCCCGCGCCATCGCCACCGGGTCGCCCTTGCGGATCTCGCCGGTGCCTTGGCCGTCGGCGATCGCCTCCTGGGTGAGCGCCAGGATCAGGTCCTGCGACCGGCCGCGCCGGGACAGCAGGTAGGGGAGGATCAGTTCGGGGTCGAGCTCGATGATCCGGACGAACAGCTCGTTGTCGCGCAGCGCGCGCACGGTGCCGACGATGCCGCCGACCAGGCGTTCGACGGCGGAGCGATCAGGGTCCTGGCCGCCCACCGCCGTCTCGACGACGCCGGACCACTCGCGGGTCATCAGGTCGCCGAGCAGCTGCGGCATGTCCGGCCAGGTGCGATAGATCGTCATCCGGGAGACGCCGGCCCGGCGGGCCACCTCGGTGAGAGTGGTGCGCCGCCAGCCCACGTCGAGGATGCAGGCGCGGGCCACGTCGAGATAGGCATCTCGCGGGCTCTGCTCGGTTTCCTCGGGGTTGTGACGAAGTGACGTCATGTGTCACACTGTAACACATGAGCATCGAGATGCACCCCAGCCGCTGGGGCGACCCGGCCGCCGCGACCGACCTCCCCGACGCCGCCCGCGGCCTGATCGAGATGGCCTTCGGCATCGAGGAGCGGCCGGCCAATGCCGAGGTCACGCTGCCCGTGCCCGCGATCGCGCCGGAGCTCCTCGACGGTCTCCGCGGCCTCTTGGGTGCCGAGCACGTGCTCACCGACGACGCGACCCGGCGGGTGCGCACCCGCGGCAAGTCGACCCCCGACCTGCTCCGCCAGCGCGATGGCGACCTGGCCGACGCTCCGGACGCCGTGGTCCGCCCGTCGACCCACGAAGAGGTCGCCGCCGTGATCGCGTACGCCGTCGAGCACCACCTCGCGGTGGTGCCCTTCGGTGGCGGCACTTCGGTCACCGGTGGGCTGGTCGCACGCCGCGAGGGGTACGCCGGCCTGCTCTCCCTCGACCTGATCCGGATGAAGCGCCTGGTGGCCGTCGACCACACGTCGATGACCGCGGTCCTCGAGCCCGGCCTGCGCGGTCCGGAGGCCGAGGCCCTGCTCGCGGCGGAGGGGCTGACCCTCGGCCACTACCCGCAGTCGTTCGAGTTCGCGACCATCGGCGGCTTCGCGGCCACCCGTTCCAGCGGCCAGTCCAGCGCCGGCTACGGCCGCTTCGACGCGCTGGTCGTCGGTCTCCGGGTGGCCACCCCGCGCGGCGAGCTGCGGCTCGGCAGCGCACCGGCCAACGCGGCCGGCCCCGACCTGCGCCAGCTGATCCTGGGTTCCGAGGGCGCGTACGGCGTCATCACCGAGGTCACCGTCCGGGTCCGCAAGCTGCCGGCCGAGAAGGTCTACGAGGGCTGGTCCTGGCCGTCGTTCGCGGCCGGCGCCGACGCGATGCGCACGCTCGCGCAGTCCGGCCTGCTTCCGACCGTGCTCCGGCTCTCCGACGAGTCCGAGACCGCGATCAACCTGGCCCGTCCCGACGAGATCGGCGGCGACTCCGCCGGCGGCTGTCTGATGATCACCGGCTACGAAGGCGAGCCCGCGGCCAACGCCGCGAAGCGGTCCGCGGTCACCGCGCTGCTGACCGAGCTCGGCGGCACCTCCGTCGGGCTGGAAGCGGGCGAGGCGTGGGCGCACGGCCGCTTCAACGCGCCGTACCTCCGTGACTCGCTGCTCGATGTCGGCGTCCTCGTCGAGACCCTCGAGACCGCGACCTTCTGGTCCAACCGCGAGGCGCTGTACGCCGCCGTGAAGTCCGCGCTCGAAGGAGCGCTGGGCGAGGGGACGATGGTGCTCTGCCACATCTCGCACGTCTACGAGACCGGCTGCTCCCTGTACTTCACGGTCGCCTCCAAGGCAGCCGCCGACCCGCTTGGCCAGTGGCTGAAGGCCAAGGCCGCGGCGTGCGACGCGATCGTCGCGACCGGCTCGACGATCACCCACCACCACGCTGTCGGTACCGATCACCGGCCGTGGCTGACCGCCGAGATCGGCGAGCTCGGCGCTTCGATGCTCCGAGCGGTCAAGGCCGACCTGGACCCGACCGGCGTACTCAACCCGGGGGTGCTGATCCCGTGAGCCGCTCCTTCAGCTTCCTGGTGAACCCGTCCTCGGGCGGCGGCGCCGCGCCCGAGGCCGTGGTGCCGGTGGCCCGGCTGCTCCGCGATGCGGGCGCCACGGTCGACGTCACCTACTCGCCCGGCCCGAAGGCGATGGCCGGCCTGGTGGCCGCTGCGCTCGGAGCGCGGCGACGTGGTGGTCTCGGTCGGTGGCGACGGGATGCTCTCGTCGCTGGCCGGCTCGGTGTCGGTCGCGGGCGGAACCCTGGCCGTGCTGCCCGCCGGCCGCGGCAACGACTTCGCCCGGATGCTCGGGCTGCCCGAGTCCGCCGACGACCTCGCCAAGCTGCTGCTCGAGGCGGAGCCGCGCCAGGTCGACCTGCTGTCGCTCTCGATGCCCGGCGCAGACGACCGACGGGTCGCCGGCTCGGTCTACTCCGGCGTCGATGCCCGGGCCGGCGAGATCGTCGACAAGGCCCACTGGCTGCCGAGGAAGCTGCAGTACCCCTATGCCGCGATCCGCGCGCTGGCCACCTACCGCCCCGGCCGCTACCGGGTCACCGTGGACGGTGTGACGGCCGAGTACTCCGCCGCGAACGTCGTGGTCGCCAACTCCGGCTACTACGGCAAGGGCATGCACGTCGCGCCCGACGCCTCCGTCGACGACGGGGTGCTCGACGTGGTCGTCATCGAGGCCGCCTCGCGCTGGTCGCTGATCCGCTCACTGCCCAAGGTCTACGACGGCAAGCACATCGACCTGCCCGAGGTCACCGTGCTCACCGGCCGCCGGGTCGAGGTCGCCGCCGACGCCCGCACCCCGGTGCCCGGTCGGCGGCGACGGCGAGCCGCTCGGCACCTGCCCGGGCTGGACGCTCAGCCGGCGGTCGTCGAAGTGCTCCCCGGCGCGCTGTCGATCCTGGCCTGAGTGACCTCAGGCGAAGGTCCACACCAGCAGCTCGGTCGGCACCCCGGCCGTCAGCTCGTGCGACCCCTCGTCGGTCATCTCGAACGCGTCACCCGTCGACAGCGGCTCGGCGAGTGACGACCGCAGCAACGAGCCGCTGACGACGTACGCGTGCAGGCGAGGTGCCGCCGGCAGCGTGAGCGGCACGCCGTCGTCCAGCCGGGCCAGTCGCAGCACGGCTCCGGGCAGCGGCTCGACCAGGGTCGCGCCGTCGTGGAACGTGTACGTCGGCTCGCCCGCCCGCTCCGATCGCAGCCACACCTGGACGAACTGGCACGGCCCGTCGTCGGTCGCGATCTCCGAGTGCTCGACCCCGTCGCCGGTCGACAGCACCGCGACCGAGCCCGCGGACACCACCGACGTCGAGCCGGTCGAGTCGGTGTGCCGCAGCGCCCCGGAGACGACGTACGTCACGATCTCGAGGCCGCTGTGCCGGTGCGTGTCGAACCCCCGGCCCGGCCCGAGCAGGTGGTCGTCGTGGCAGACCATCGGGCCGAACGCGAGCCGCGCCGGGTCGTAGTCGGCGCCGAAGGAGAAGGCGTGCCGGGTCAGCCGGCCCTGCTCGCGCTCCACGAAGCGTGTCGAACCACGCCTGATCTCGACCGTCACCTGCAAGATTGTCCTCGTGCCCTACCCACAGCTGCCCCCCGGCTTCCGGTTCGGCACCACCACGGCGGCGTACCAGATCGAAGGGGCGCCGAGCGCCGACGGCAAAGGGCCGAGCATCTGGGACACCTTTACCGCGCAGTCCGGCCGCATCGACGACGGCTCCACCGGCGAGGTCGCGTGCGACCACTACCACCGGAGCGACGAGGACGTCGAGCTGATGCGGCGCCTGGGTGCGGGCGGCTACCGCTTCTCCCTCTCGTGGCCGCGGATCCAGCCGACCGGCCGGGGCGAGCCGAACCAGAAGGGGCTGGACTTCTACGACCGGCTCATCGACCGGCTGCTGCAGGCGGGCGTGCGGCCGATGGTCACGCTCTACCACTGGGACCTGCCGCAGGCGCTGGAGGACGACGGAGGGTGGCTCAACCGCGAGACCGTCGAGCGCTTCGCCGAGTACGCCGCCATCGTCGGCGAGCGCTACGCCGACCGGGTCGAGCACTGGGTGCCGGTCAACGAGCCCAACGTGGTGATGACCCTCGGTTACGGGAACGGTCGCTACGCACCCGGGCGCACGCTGATGTTCGACGCTCTTCCGGTCGCCCACCACGCACTGCTCGCGCACGGCCGGGCCGCGATCGCGCTGCGCGCCGCGGGTGCGACCAGTGTCGGCTGCGCCAACAACCACGCGCCGATCTGGCCGGCCAGCGACGACGCCGTCGACGTCGGCATGTCCAAGCTGTTCGACGCGCTGTGGAACGGCCTGTTCCTCGAACCGATGCTGCTGGGTAGCTACCCGGTCGACCTGATGCCGCTGCTCGAGCCGGTGATCCGGCCGGGCGACCTGGCCACGATCCGGCAGCCGCTCGACTTCTACGGCGTCAACTACTACTACCCGCTGCGCGTCGCGTCCGCCCCCGAGGACGCGGAGGCGCCGTTCGAGATGCGGGACCTGGTGGGCTACCCGGTGACCGAGCTCGGCCGGCCGGTCGTCCCGGACGCCCTGCGGGAGTGGCTGATCATGTTCCGGGCGCGGTTCCGGGCCGCGCTGCCACCGATCATCATCACCGAGTCCGGTTGCTCCTACGGGATGACGCCGGACGAGAACGGCGTCGTGGACGACCAACCCCGGATCGACTACCTCGACGCGCACCTGCGCGCGATCGCGGAGGCGGTCCAGCGGGGCGTCGACGTCCGTGGCTTCTACACGTTCTCGCTGATGGACGGCTTCGAGTGGGCCGAGGGTCTGGAGCACCGCTTCGGCCTCGTGCACGTCGACTTCGACACCCTGGTCCGCACCCCCAAGCGCTCCTTCGACTGGTACGCCGACATGATCGCCGCCCAGACCCAGTCCTTGGGATAGTCCGCCTCGTACGGCACCTCCGAATGGCGCCGGAGGGGTGCCGTACGAGGCGGACTATCGAGCCAGGCGGAGATTGAGGGCGGTCTCGAGCAGGGTCGCGGCGCGGGCGTCGAAGGAGTGCTCGGCGACCACCCGCTCGGCCAGCGCGAGCCGGGTGGCCTCGTCGGGGTAGTGGTGCTCGAGAGGCTCGCCGGTGAGGTGCGCGAACTCCGAGAGGTGGGACCAGGTGGTGAGCCCGTCGCCGAGCACCTCGGCGAGTCCGGCCACCTCGTCGGTGAGCAGCCGCGCGCCGGTGGCGAGCACGTCGAAGATCCGGTTGGAGACGAAGCCCTCGACCCGCATGTCCTCCCAGTGGTCGTTGAGCACCAGCCCGGCGCTCGCGTACAGCGCCGGCAGCTCCTCGTTGGCGACCCGGTCGGCCTCGACCCGCACCTCGGCGGCCGGCAGCCACTCGTCCCAGCCGGTGCCGATCACGGTGAGCGGCGTCCCGGTCTCGATGGCGGCGGCCACGCTCGGCCGCAGCTGGTGCCGGGCGTTGCCGACGAACAGCCGACGCGGCCCGGAGTCCGGCTCGGCGAGTCCGGGATGGAAGCGGGTGGTGTCGGTGCACTGCAGCAGCGGCTCGATCGGCAGCTTCCACTCGGCGCTGCGATCGGCCGCCCAGGTCCGGGAGGCGGCGAACACGGCGTCGTACGACGCCACCTCCGCGAGCGTGATCTCGTCGGGGTGGCTGATCACCCACATCAGGTTGGTGGTGTGCGCGGGCGGGACGGTCGGGACGAGGCCGCGGATCACCAGCACCACGTCGTCGAGCGTGCCGGCTGCGCCCGGCCGGCCGTCTCGGGATGGTCGATCGCCGACCCACTGGCCGAGCCGGTCGAGCGCGGCGCCGAGCGAGCGCGCGAAGTGGTAGTCGCCCCACCGGGTGCCGATCGGACCGGCGCCGGCGGCGATGTCGATCGACCAGCGCAGCGCCGGGCGGCCCTCGCGGACCCGGATCGGTACGCCGGCGGACTCGAACCCCGCGACCTTCCACAGCTCTGGCGACAGCTCCTCGACCGGCAGGCCCTCGGGCACCACGAGCCGCGACCCGGTCGCGAGGACGGTCTCGCCGTCCGCGCCCACCCGCCTGGCGACCACGCCGGACACCGGCACCGGCAATCCGTCCAGCCGCTCGGCGTCGGCGATCGGGTGCCCGGCCAGCACCGGCCCGGCGACCGTGAAGTCCTCGGCCAGCAGCAGCGGACCCGCGGCGGCGACGCCCGGTCGATCCAGCGCGGCCAGCAGCTCCGGGAGCCACGGCCAGCGCGGCGGCCGGATGCCGGCCGCGACGTCGACCCGGATCGGCGAGGTCACCTCGTCCTCGACCCGGATGCTCGGCAGGTCGGCCGCCACCGCGCGCAGGATCCGAGCGCTCACGGCATCGGCACCGGTGAGCACCCCGGTGACCTCCGGCGACACCCGGTGCAGGTGCCGCGCCCAGGCGACGGCGGCCCGCAGCTGGTCGGCGGGTACGACGACGCTCACCTCGCCCACGGCGGCGCGCGGCTCCGGCTCGGGCAGCAGCTCGGCCGGCTCGTGCCCGGCCAGCCACTCCTGCGGGTCGCCGAGCTCGCGCGGGTCGAAGCGGGGGTGCGGGCCACGATCTCCGGCGCCGCGGCGGGAGAGGTAGAAGCTCAGCGGGTCCGGCGCCTGGCCGCTCCACCGGCCGCCCGGGTAGAGCCAGCGCGGCTCGAACAGCGGGTGGGGCGTGGCGTCGGCGGACGCGTGCGCGAGCCAGTGCTCGATCGCCTCTGCCCGCGAGGCGAAGGACGCGCCCGACGTGGCGGCGTACCACTCCTCGTCGAAGAGTCGGCTGGCGTCGATGAGTGAGGCCGCCGCGGCGTGGTCGAGCACGTCCCTAAACTACTGAGGCGATGTCGCCGACCGTTCCGATCCCGAGCCCGCTGCTGGTCCAGCGGGTGGTGGAAGGGCTGAAGCCGCCGGTCGCGGTGATCACGGACACCGCGGTTCGCCGCCTACTGCGTCCCCGCCGTTCGGGTCGGTCGTCGTCGCGGTGTCCGACCTCGTCGCGCTGCGGGCCACCATCGCCGATCTGCCTCCCCTCGGCCGGGCCCGGGTGGTGGCGGTGGTCGTCGCCGACGCGGTGGCGCCGCTGGCGCTGCGCATCGACCCGCGGTGGCCGGCGCTCCAGGGTCTCGATGCCCGGCTCGAGGAGGGAGCCGCCGTCACCGTCGCGCGATTCACCTCTCGCATCGACGTCGCGGAGGTGCTGACCGGGATCGCGTACGCCGACGGCGCACCCGGCCACGGTGGGCTGCTGGTCGGCCGCGACTACGACCCCGAGGACACGGTGCCGGTCGACATCGTCACCCGTGAGGGGACCGTTCGAGGAGAGCCCGGTGCTCGGCCGGGCCCCGGTCGTGATCGCCGATCCCGGCCCCGCGCCGCTCGATGAGACGCTGTTCAACCCGATCGGCTTCCGCCGCGACTGGGACCGCGGGATCGTCGACCTCGACCCGTCCTGGACGGCAACGCCCGGGCTGATCGCCTCGCTGCGCGACGCGCAGGGGGTGCGGGTCCCGCCCGACGCCGACGAGCGGGTCGTGGCGGCGCTGGCGATGAGCGGCGTCCCGCTCGTCTCTGCGGACGAGGCACCCCAACTCGACGACCCGGTGCGGCGAGAGGAGGATTCCGTCCGGCAGAGCCGTGCGGCGCTCATCGAGCACTCCATCTTCAGCTGGCGACAGCGGCTCGCCGAGCGTGCGGGTGTGCGGATCTCGACCTATCCCTCGGAGGACGACGTGGTGCTGATCAACGGCGACAACGCGTCGTACGGCCCCCACGTGGTGACGGACCTGCTGCTCGCCAAGCGCTACTCCGGCGCCGACGTCGTGGAGATGCCCGGCGGCCCCACGATGGTCGATCGCACCCTGCTTCGCGAGATCGGCGGGCCTGACGACATCCTGGCGGCAGGCGGCAGCCTCTACCGCACCCATGCACTGATCGACGACGACGAGAGCGAGGCACAGTGACCGACCAGCCGCGCATCCGACGCAACGACTGGGGATCCCTGGCCGTGCCCGAGCTGGGCGCCTGGGAGCCGTCGCTGAACGTGTCGGTCGTGATCCCGGCGTACGACGCCGGCCGGCTGCTGCCGGTCGTCCTCGCGGGCCTGGCGGCCCAGTCCTACCCCGCGCACCTGCTCGAGGTGGTCGTCGCCAACGACGGCCCCGGCGACCTGGAGCTGCCCGAGATCCGGCCCGAGCGCACCCGCATCGTGCCGGTCACCGAGGGCTGGGGCCGGGCCAGCGCCTGCCACACCGGCGCGCTGGCCGCCGAGGGCGACGTACTGCACTGGCTGGACGCGGACATGCTGGTCGAGCGCGAGCACGTCGAGGCGCAGCTGCGCTGGCACCACGTCGTCGACTATGCCGTCGCCCTCGGGCACAAGCTGTTCGTCGACCCGGCTCCGGTGCTGGCCGTGACCCTGGACGAGATCCGCGACCGCGTCACCCTGGACCGGGTCGGGGAGCTGTTCGAGGGCCAGGAGCGGGAACGGCACTGGGTAGAGGACGTCTACGAGCGCACCGACGACCTGCGGCAGGCCGGCCCCAACGCGCTGCGCACCCACGTCGGCGCGACCGCGTCGCTGCACCGGGCTCTGTACCTCGAGTCCGGCGGCATGGACACCGAGCTCCGGCTGGGCGAGGACATCAGCCTCGGCCACCGGCTGGCCGAGGTGGGCGCGGTGTTCGTACCCGACCGCGCCTCGCGCAGCTGGCACCTGGGGCCGTCGCACGTGATGGGCCGCGTCGACGAGGTGACCGCCTACAACGATCCGTTCCTCTCCGACCGCGTTCCCAACCTGCGCGCCAAGCGCGGGCCGGGCCGCAGCTACGCGGTTCCGTACGTCGACGTCGTCCTCGACGTGAGCGACCAGCCGCACGCCTCCGTCACCGCGCTCGTCGACGCGCTGCTGCAGTCGACGCTGCCCGACCTGGTCGTGACCCTGCGCGGCGACTGGGACCGGCTGACCGACGAGCGTCGGTCGCCGCTGGACGAGCCGCTGCTCGCGCAGCGCATCGTGCACGCGACGTACCGCTCCGAGCAGCGGGTCCGGCTGCTCACCCGGATGCCCGCCGGCCAGCCGGACGCGACGTTCCGGCTGCACCTGCCGAACGCCGACTGGGTGCCGGCGCGGCGCGCCCTGGCCGACCTCGTCCTGCACGTCGAGAAGACCCACGAGGGGCTGCGCCAGGTCTCGCTCCCGGACGGGTCGGTCGCGCGGCTGGAGCGGACCGCGGCGTTCGCGCGGGCCAGCCGATTGGCAAGCCCCGGCGAGGACCTCGACGACGTGGTCGACGATGTCTACGGCCGCACCTCGATGGCGGCGGAGGACCTCGGCTTCGACAAGGCCACGACGGTCAACCGGCCGCGCCTGGCCCGCACCGGCGGTCCGCCGCTCGAACCCGAGGAGGCCTGGGCGTACGTCGAGAAGGCGCACGGCGGCCGGCGCGCCAAGCCGCCGCCCGCCGCCGCGCCGGAGCCTGCGCCGGAACCAGCGGAGGAGGCACCCGCTCCGCGTCGCGGACTGCGCTCCGTGCTGGGCAAGCGGAACAGCTAGAGCCGTGGAGGTGCCAGAGCCCGTACATCGGTTCCTCGAGCGGGTTCCGTCCTCGCTGCTCCTGGGGCCGGACTCGGCGCCGGGCCGCCACGACCAGGTCGCGGTGGTGGTCCGCGACCGGATGGCGCTGCGGTCGCTGACCGTGCCCGACGGGCTGCGGGCTCGGGCGATCGCGGTCTTCGTGGCCGAGGGCGCCCCGGTCACCGTGGTGCCGCGGCCGGAGTGGCCGGCCCTGGTTCGGCAGCGGGTCCGGCCCGCCGCCGGTGGTGCCCTGAGCGTGCTCCGCTTCACCGACGACGTGGAGGTGGCCGCCGTGCTCGCCGAGCTCGGCCGGCAGGCGGTCTATCGCGGGCACACCGCGAGCGGCCGGCTCGACGCCCGGGTGCTCAACCCGATCGGCTTCGACACCGACGCCACCGGACCCGTCGTCGAGGCGGCGACCCTCGACCTGCGAGACGGCGCGACCGAGCGGCTGGTCGCGTCGCTGCGTCCGGCCGCCGGCGTCCGGGTGGGCGCGTGGGACGAGGCCACCGCGAAGGCGGTCGCCGGCCTGGCGATGGCCGGCGTACCCATCACCGCCGAGACGGCGCCGGCCGACGAGCTCGGTCCGGAGGTGGCCGCGGCGATCACCGCACCGGTCGAGCTCGGCGACCCGCTCGCCCGTGAGGAGCACAGTCTCGTTCTCCGGCGCGCGGCCCTCGATGCGTACGCCGGCTTCCGACAACCGGCCGTCAGCATCGTGCTCGCCACGCGCCGCCCGGACATGCTCGAGCACGCCCTCGACCAGGTCGCCCGGCAGCGCGGGGTCGCGGCGCTCGAGCTGGTGCTCGCGCCGCACGGCTTCACCCCGGACGAGGGCAGTGTGCGCGACCGGCTCGGCCCGGACGTCGCGCTGCGGATCGTGCCGCAGCCGGAGTCCACGCTCTTCGGCGACGTGCTGCAGGCGGCCGCCACCGCTGCTGAGGGCGACGTGATCCTCAAGATGGACGACGACGACTGGTACTCACCCGACGCGGTCGCCGACCTGCTCCGCGCGCGTGCCTACAGCGGCGCCGAGCTCGTGGGGATGCCGGCGGAGTTCCACTACATCGAGGAGCGCGACCTCACCGTCCGCCGCGGGCATCGCGCCGAGCTCTACGCGGCGTTCGTGGCCGGCGGCACGATGATGGTCGACCGGGCGATGCTCCGCGAGGTCGGCGGCTTCCGCTCGGTCCGCAAGTACGTCGACGCCCAGCTGCTCGCCGCGGTCCGCGCCGCCGGCGGCTCGATCTACCGCACCCACGGCCTCGGCTACCTGCTCCGTCGTACGCCGTCCGGCCACACCTGGCAGGTCGACCTCGACTACCTGCTCGACCCGGAGCGGGTCGCGGCGACGTACGAAGGCTTCCGGCCGAGCCGGCTGATGTAGCTGTGAGGGGATAGTCCGCCTCGTACGGCACCCTTGGCCGACCCAAGAGGGGTGCCAGATGAGGCGGACTATCCCGAGAACGGCTCTAGCGCCGACCGATGCCGCGGGCCTCCCAGCCGGCGGAGCGCCAGGCGGCGAGGTCGAGCTGGTTGCGGCCGTCGAGGAGCCGGCGATGGGCGACCACGCCGCCGAGCTCGTCGAGGTCGATGGTGCGGAACTCTTTCCACTCGGTCAGGTGCAGCACCAGGTCGGAGTCGCGGGCGGCGTCGATGGCCGAGTCGGCGTAGCTGAGCGTGGGGAACCGGGCCTTGGCGGTCCCGTTAGCCTGGGGGTCGTAGACGCTGACGTGCGCGCCGCGCAGGTGCAGCGCACCGGAGATCGCCAGCGCGGGAGAGTCGCGGACGTCGTCGCTGTCAGGCTTGAACGCGGCGCCCCACACGCAGATCCGGGCACCCGCAACCGAGCCGCCGACCATCTCCTTGGCCATCTGCGTCACTCGGTGCCGCTGCCGCAAGTTGATGTCGTCCACCTGACGCAGGAAGGTCATTGCGTCCTCGACGCCGAGCTCGCCCGCGCGATGGACGAAGGCACGAATGTCCTTGGGCAGGCAGCCGCCGCCGAAACCGATGCCGGCGTTGAGGAACCGGCGGCCGATCCGGTTGTCGTGGCCGATGGCGTCGGCGAGGTCGACGATGTCGGCGCCGGCGGCCTCGCAGACCTCGCCGACCGCGTTGATGAACGAGATCTTGGTGGCGAGGAACGCGTTGGCGGAGACCTTCACCAGCTCGGCGGTCGCGTAGTCGGTGACCACCATCGGGATGTCGAGATCGGTGATCGGCGCGTAGAACTCGCGCATCGCCTTCTCAGCCCGCTCCGAGGCGACACCCACCACGACCCGGTCGGGGCGCAGGGTGTCCTCGATCGCGAAGCCCTCGCGCAGGAACTCCGGGTTCCACACCAGCTCGGCGTCGGCGCCGGCCGGTGCGTTGGCCTCCAGGTGCGCTGCCAGGCGGGCTGCGGTGCCGACGGGGACAGTCGACTTGCCGACGACGTACGACGGCCGGGTCAGGTGGGGCGCGAGCGACGAGACCGCCGCGTCGACGTGGCTGACGTCGGCGCCCATGCTCGAGGCCAGCTGGGGAGTGCCGACGCACAAGAAGTGCAGGTCGGCGAATGCGCCCGCCTCCTCGTAGGAGTCGGTGAAGCGCAGCTTGCCGGCGGCCACGTGCCGGGCGAGCAGGTCCTCGAGACCGGGCTCGAAGAACGGCGCCCGCCCCTCGGCCAGTGCGGCCCGCTTGCCCGGGTCGATCTCCACGCCCAGCACGTCGTGGCCGAGCTCGGCCATAGCAGCCGCGTGGGTGGTGCCCAGGTAGCCGCAGCCGATCACCGTGATGTTCACGGCGTCAGCCTAGGTGTCTTGGTCAGGAGGGCCAGACCGGGTCCGGCACCTCCACCACCGAGCTCAAGGTCCGGCGGTCCTGCGCCTTCCAGGCCGCGTCCACCTCGAGCATCTCGAGGTACGCCGGGTCCTGCGCCATCTCCAGCATCTCCTGCGCGGTGATCCCGGCGGGCTCGTTCTCCACGTAGCCGTCCCAGCCCAGCTCGCTGACCGAGAGCTCGCTCCACACACCGTCGTTCATCACCAGAAGGGACGAGCCGTACGTCGGCGTGCTGCCGGCTTCCTCGGTGGCGTCGGCACGCTCGTTGACCGCAACCGCGAACCAGCCGTTGCCGAGTGAGGCTTCCGCACAGGACAGGATCGGCCGCGCGTCGCCCTGGCTCGCGCAGCTCCACTCAGTCTCGTCTGGCCCGGTGACGCTGGCGCGCTGGCGCCCGTTGGTGGCCACCGCGATCTGGATCGGCGGCTGCCCGCCGGAGGTGCCGAACATCTGGATCCGGTTCCGGACCTTCGCCAGCACCGAGACCGCGCCGTACCGCTCGGGCAGCACCGCCTCCAGCCCGGCCCGCACCGCCTCGTCGCGCTCCTCGGTGGTCACCCGGCCATCGGCCAGCGGGTCCGTACCCGGCGGTTTCCCCGAGGGTCCGGAGGGGTCGACGACGGTGGGCGTCGAACGGTCGGGCTCCGAGCCGGTCAGCGCGACGCCGGCGACCAGGCCGCCGCCGACGGCGGCCACGCCCAGCAACGAGCCGGAAGCCAGGCGGCGCCGGCGCAGCCGGGTCCGTCCCGCGCGGACGGCGGCGGTGGCCAGGTCCGGCATCGGTTCGAGAACCTCGAGCTCGGCGTCGATCCGGCGGCGCAGGGTGTCGGTGGTGGGGCTCATCGGGTGTTCTCCTTCGTGATGTGTGCGGACGGCAGGCGTTCCTCGAAGGCATCGCCGAGCAGCAGCCGCAGCTGCGCGAGCCCGCGGCTGGAGCTCGACTTGACCGTGCCGGTGGAGCAGCCCAGCGCGGCCGCCGTGTCCTCGACGCTCAGGTCCTCCCAGTAGCGGAGCACCACCACCGACCGCATCCGCGGCGGCAGCTCGGCGAGCGCGGCGAGCACCGTCAGGGCCTGCTCCGGTGCCGGCGAGGCGACGGGATTCGGGTCCAGCCGCTCGAGACGCTCCCGCTCCCTGAGGCCTCGTCGTCTCGTCCCCAGGAACGAGCGGACCAGCGTGCGGTGGGCGTATGCCGGCGGGTCGATGATCCTCGGCCACGCGACGTACAGCGCGGTCAGCGTGTTCTGGACCAGGTCCAGCGCGGCCTCGCGCTCGCCGACCAGCAGGTAGGCCTGCCGGTACAACCGCTGCTGGGCAGCGGCGGCGAACTCGGTGAACGCGGTGTCGCGTCCTCGGTCGGCGAACATCGGACTCCTGTCACTGCGGGGACTGCCTTCACCATGATCGAGTCACGAACGCCCCGGGAGGTTGCCTCCGTCGCCGAGAAAGTCAGGACCCGGGCTGCAGCGCGCCCGCCAGCCGCTCGACGATCTCGCGCAGCCGGTCCGGCGAGGTCGCGATGTTGAGCCGGATGTGGCCCTCCAGTCCCGGGTGGTAGTCGTGGCCCGGCGCCACCCGCACCCGGCCCTGGCTGAGCGCGACCGCCGCCGGGTCCGCCTGGCTGTAGGCACGCAGGTCGATCCAGGCGAGGTACGTCGCCTCGAGCGGCCGCATCCGGGCCTGCGGCAGGTGCGTCGCGAGCAGCTCCGCCAGCAACCGGCGCTGGCCGTCCAGCCGCTCGATCGAGCGCGGCCAGCCACTCGTCGCACTCGGTGTACGCCGCGACCGCCGCCGCCACCCCGAGCGGTGACCACGAGTCGTTGCGGGCCAGCGGGGCGCCGATGATCCGGTCCCGCGCCTTCGCGTCGGGCACCACGATCTGGGCGCAGCGGAGCCCCGCGGTGTTGAACGCCTTCGACGCCGCCACCACCATCACGGTGTGGTCCTCCGTGCCCTCGATCGTCAGGTACGGCACGTGCTCGGCACCGGGGAGGACCAACGAGGCATGGATCTCGTCGGCGATCACCCGGGCGCCGTGCCGGAGCACCACGTCGCGCACCCCCTCGAGCTCGGCGCGGGTGAACACCCGTCCCCACGGGTTGTGCGGCTGGGTGAGCAGCAGGGTGCGGGCGCCGTCGGCGAACAGCGCGTCCAGCCGGTCCAGGTCGATCTCGGCGCGCTCGGCGTCCGGGTCGACGATCAGGTCGACGCGTTCGCGGCCGGAGATCTCGGCGATCGCCAGCTGCGGTGCGTACGCCGGCACCGGCATCACCATCGGTCCCGGATCGGACACCACGTCGAGCGCGAGCCGCACCCCGGCGGTCACGTCGACCACGGGAATCACGTGCCGGGGGTCGATCTCGTGCCCGAAGTGCCGCTTCGCGAACCCGGCGTACGACGTCCCGAGCTCGCCGCCGATGTCGAACGCCGGGTAGCCACCCAGCCCCGCCTCGACCGCGCTTCGCAGCGCGTCGATGATCGGCGGCGCCAGGGCGTAGTCCATCTCGGCCACCCAGGCGGGGAGCACCTCCGGCGGGGTGGTGCCCCACTTGAGCGGCAGCGCACGCCGGGCTTCGTCGTCCGTGAGGTCGCGGATCATTCCGCGACGCTACAACTGCCTACGAACGACTGCTCAGGCGGAGCGGACCGGCCGCACGTGCGCCGGGTCGACCACGTTGGCCATGTCCCGGGCCGCGCCGACGAGAATCCCCTGGCCGACGACGGGTTCAGCATCGACCACATCGGCGACCACGCAGGTCACGTTGTCGCGACCGCCGGCGTCGAGCGCTGCCTGCACGAGTCCGGTCGCGGCGATCGACCGCGACTCGGCCGACAGCAGCCGGAGGATGTCGGAGTCGGGCGACCAGGTCGCTGAGGCCGTCGGAGCACAGCAGCAGCCGGTCGCCGGCCCGCAGGTCCAGCCAGATCAGGTCGGGCGTGGGGTGCGACTCGGCGTCGATGGCCTGCAGCACGACGTGGCTCATGTGGGACGCCGCGGCCTCCTCGGCCGTGATCCGGCCGGTGTCGAGCATCGCCTGGACGAGCGTGTGGTCGGTGGTGAGCCGGACCAGGCCGCCGTCGCGCAGCAGGTAGGCACGGGAGTCCCCGACGTGCGCGAGGCCGAACCGGACGCCGTCGGTCAGGATCGCGGTCAGCGTGGTCGCCATGCCGACCCGCGCAGGGTCCGCCTCGGACGCCCGCCTGCGACCTGGGCGCGGGCGTCCTCGATCGCGAGCTGCAGCAGACCGAGTGGGTGCGTGCCCTGGTGGGCCAGCGCGTTCGCGCTGACGACGTACGTCGTGGTGGCGGAGGCGATCTCGCCGGCTGCGGCGCCGCCGACCCCGTCGGCCACCTCGAGCAGGTATGGACCCGCGAACGCGGAGTCCTCGTTGTTGTCGCGGACCAGGCCGGTGTCGGTCTCGGCGGCGAAGCGGAACTGGAGCATGCGTCGATCCTCCGCCGTCAACCTGAGAATCTCCCTACAGAAGTCCCCTGGTTCGACCCCTATAAACCGGCGACCACGCGGGTGCCCTGCTCGATCGCCCGCTTCGCGTCCAGCTCGGCGGCGAAGTCGGCGCCGCCGATGACGTGCCGCCCCACGGCCTCGAGGTCGCGGACCGACTCCTGGCCGGCGCACACCACGACGTGGTCGACGGCCAACACCTGCGGCGCTCCGTCGACGGTGATGTGCAGCCCAGCGTCGTCGATGCGCACGTACGTCGCCCCGCTGACCTGCTGGACGCCGGCCTGCTTGAGCACGGCGCGGTGCGCCCAGCCGGACGTCTTGCCGAGATCGACGCCGATCGGGGTGGACTTGCGCTGCACCAGGGTCACCTCTCGGACCGGGGTGCGCGGCTTGCGCTCCGTGAGGCCGCCGGGGTGCAGGCTCGGGTCGCCGACGCCCCAGT
This sequence comes from uncultured Actinomycetota bacterium, assembly GCA_963798055.1. Taxonomy (GTDB): domain Bacteria; phylum Actinomycetota; class Actinomycetes; order Propionibacteriales; family Nocardioidaceae; genus Nocardioides. Next base: position 55,145 of record CAWCRX010000021.1, on the reverse strand, counting down.
GCGCCATCCAGTCCTCGTCGGTGTCCTTCGGGTCGTGGGTGAGCCAGTGGCTGACGTCGACCCCGATGCCGCCGGCGCCGATCACCGCGACCTTCTTGCCGGGGACGACGCGGCCGGCGAGCACGTCGGCGTACGTCGCGACCTTGGGGTGGTCGATGCCCTCGAGCTCGGGAATCCGGGGGATGACGCCGGTCGCGACGATCACCTCGTCGAACTCAGCCAGGTCCGCGTCGGTGGCCTCGGTGGCCGAGCCGCACCTCGACGCCGAGCACCTCGAGCCGCCGCGTGTAGTAGCGCAGCGTCTCTGCGAAGTCCTCCTTGCCGGGCACCCTCATCGCCAGCCGGAACTGGCCGCCGATCTCGAGCGCCTTCTCGAACAGGGTCACCGCGAAGCCGCGCTCGGCCGCCGAGACCGCGGCCGCGAGCCCGGCCGGGCCGGCGCCGACGACCGCGACGGACGCCGTACGACGGGTCGGGCCGAGCAGCAGCGTGGTCTCGCGGCAGGCGCGCGGGTTGACCAGGCAGGACGCCTTCTTGTTCTTGAACACGTGGTCGAGGCAGGCCTGGTTGCAGGCGATGCAGGTGTTGATCTCGTCGGCGCGGCCGGCGGCGGCCTTGTTGAGGAACTCGGGGTCGGCTAGCAGCGGCCGGGCCATCGAGACCAGGTCGGCCTGGCCGGACTCCAGGATCTCCTCGGCCATCTCGGGGCTGTTGATCCGGTTGGACGCGCAGACCGGCACCGAGACCTCGGCCTTGAGCCGGGCGGTCGCCTTCCGCCACGCGCCACGCGGGACCTGGGTGATGATCGTCGGCACCCGCGCCTCGTGCCAGCCGATGCCGGTGTTGAGCATCGTCACGCCGGCCTCCTCGAGGCCGTGCGCGAGGTCGACGATCTCGTCCCAGGTCTGGCCGTCCTCGACCAGGTCGAGCAACGAGATCCGGTAGATGATCGGGAAGTCCGCGCCGACGAGCTCGCGGCTGCGCCGGACGACCTCGAGCGGGAACCGCATCCGGTTCGCCGCGTTGCCGCCCCACTGGTCGGTGCGGTCGTTGGTGCGGGCGGCGAGGAACTGGTTGATCAGGTAGCCCTCGGAGCCCATGATCTCTACCGCGTCGTACCCCGCCTTCACGGCGAGCGCGACGGACTCCGCGAAGTCGGTGGCGGTCCGGTCGACGGCCTTGGTCGACAGCGCGCTGGGACGGAACGGCGTGATCGGGCTCTTCTTGTTGGACGCGCTGACGCTGAACGGGTGGTAGCCGTAGCGACCCGCGTGCAGCACCTGCAGCGCGATCGCGCCGCCCTCGTCGTGCACCGCTCCGGTGACGTCGCGGTGCCGCATCGCCTGCAGCCGGGTGCTCAGCTCCGAAGCCAACGGCTTGAGCCAGCCGCGCTTGTTGGGCGAGTAGCCGCCGGTGATGATCAGGCCGACGCCGCCCCGCGCCCGCTCGGCGAAGTACGCCGCCAGCTCGTCGAGATGCCGCGGGCTGTCCTCCAGGCCGGTGTGCATCGAGCCCATGACCAGCCGGTTGCGGAGCTCGAGGTTGCCGAGCGTGATCGGCGCGAGCAGGTGCGGGTAGCTGAGTGGGCTGGTCACGAGTGGGCCTCCAAGTATTCGGTGAGCCACGCGATCCAGGTCTCCTCCATGAGGATCCCGCCGCGGAGCACGAGGTACTGGTCGAGGTCGAGCCCGTCCAGGGCAGTGGGTTCGGGGTAGTCGCGCTTCATCAGCTGCTGGTAGTGGTCGAGCCGGACGTGGTGGTCGGCGAGGTTCGCCCGGACCACGTCGAGGACCGCCGCGCGGTCGCCGAAGCTCGCGCCGCGGAGCTTGACCGCGAGCTCGCTGCGCAGCGCCTGGGTGCGAGTGGGCTCGGCCAGCCAGGCGGCCAGCACGTCCCGGCCGGCCGGCGACACGTCGTACACCCTCTTGTCGGGGCGGCCCTGCTGCGAGACGTCGGTGGCGCGCACCCAGCCGTCGGCGTCCATCCGGGCCAGCACCCGGTAGATCTGCTGATGGGTGGCGTGCCAGAAGAACCCGATCGACCGGCTGAACCGCTTTGCCAGCTCCAGCCCGGAGGCCGGCCGCTCGCTCAGCGCGACCAGCAGCGCGTGTTCCAGGGCCATGCCGAGAAGTTTCGCGCACCTATGCAACTAGTTGCAAGCCTAGGTGGCGCAGCGCACATCCCCGCCCTCCCACCGTGACAGTAGATCTGTCAGAATCGCCAGCATGGGCTACCAGCTGGGCAAGGGCACCGGACCGCTCCAAGGCGTGAAGGTGGTGGAGGTGGCCGGGATCGGGCCGGGGCCGCACGCGTGCATGATCCTGGCCGACCTGGGCGCCGACGTGATCCGGATCGACCGGCCCGGTGGGCAGCTGCTGACCGGCGGCTCGCACGACCTGCTCAACCGGGGAAGGCCCAGCGCCGCACTCAACCTCAAGGAGCCCGAGGCCGTGCAGACCCTGCTCGACCTGGTCGAGAGCGCCGACGTGCTCATCGAGGGGATGCGGCCCGGGGTGGCGGAGCGGCTCGGGTTCGGGCCCGAGGACTGCCACACCCGCAACCCGCGGCTGGTCTACGGCCGGATGACCGGCTGGGGCCAGGACGGCCCGTGGGCGCACGCCGCCGGTCACGACATGAACTACATCGCGATCACCGGCACCCTGCACGGCCTCGGCCAGGTCAAGGACAAGCCGCAGTTCCCGGCCAACCTGGTCGGCGACTTCGGCGGCGGGTCGACGTACCTCGTGATCGGCATCCTCGCCGCGCTGCTCGAGGCGAAGGCCTCCGGCAAGGGGCAGGTCGTCGACGCCGCGATCGTCGACGGCACCGCACACCTCAACGCGATGACCGCGGCCTTCGTCGCCAGCGGCGGGTTCAAGGAGGAGCGCGCGAGCAACCTGCTCGACGGCGGGGCGCCGTACTACGACATCTACGAGACCTCCGACGGCCAGCACATGAGCGTCGGGGCTCTCGAGCCGCAGTTCTACGACGCGTTCGTCGAGCTGCTCGGCATCAAGGACACCGCGCCGGACCGCTACGACCCCGAGAAGGCCGACGAGCTGCGCAGCCTGATCGCCGACACCTTCCGCGGCAAGACCCAGGACCAGTGGTGCGAGGTCTTCGACGGCACCGACGCCTGCGTCGCACCGATCCTGCCGATGTCGCAAGGCGGCGCAGCACCCGCACCTTGCGGCCCGCGGCACGTTCGTCGAGAAGGACGGCATCGTGCAGCCGGCGCCCGCTCCCCGCTTCTCGCGTACGACGTCCTCGCTCGACCTTCCACCGTCACCGGCCGCCGGGCACCACACCCGCGAGGTGCTCACGGCGTGGGGGATCAAGGACGTCGACGGGCTGCTTGACCGTGGGGTCGCGGTCCAGGTCGACTGAGCACCAGGAGGAACGGATGAGCGAGCACGTCGACGTCCTCATCGTGGGGGCCGGCCTCTCGGGCATCGGCGCCGCCAGTCAGCTGCGCACCCGACTGCCCGGCAAGAGCTTTGCGATCCTGGAGAGCCGCGGCGCCAGTGGCGGTACCTGGGACCTGTTCCGCTACCCGGGGATCCGGTCGGACTCCGACATGTTCACGTTCAGCTATCGCTGGCGGCCCTGGCCCAGCGACACGGCGCTCGCCGACGGGCCGCTGATCCTCGACTACGTGCGCACGGTCGCTCGCGAGAACCAGGTCGACGAGCTGATCCGCTACCACCACCGGGCGACCGCGGCCTCGTGGGACAGCGAGACCGCGCGCTGGACCGTCACGATCGACCGCGACGGGAGAGACGATCCAGATGACCGCCGGCCTGCTGTGGGCCTGCTCCGGCTACTACGACTACGAACAGGGCTACGAGCCGGAGTTCCCCGGCGCCGCCTCGTTCCGCGGGCAGCTCTTCCACCCGCAGCACTGGCCCGAGGACCTCGACTACGCCGGCAAGAAGGTCGTCGTGATCGGCAGCGGCGCCACCGCCGTCACGTTGGTGCCGGCGATGGCCAGCGACGCGGCCAGCGTCACGATGCTGCAGCGGTCGCCGACGTACATCGTGCCCTCGCCGGCGCGCGATCCCCTGGCACGGCTGCTGCGCCGACTGCCCCAGCGGCCGAAGTTCTCGATCGTGCGGTGGAAGAACGTGCTGGTGCAGATGGCCACGTTCAACCTCGCCCGCCGCCGGCCCAAGCTGGCCAGGAGGCTGATCCGCGCGGCCACCGTCAAGTCCCTCCCCGAGGGCTTCCCGGTCGACGAACACTTCACGCCTGACTACAACCCCTGGGAGCAGCGGCTCTGCGTGGTACCCAACGGCGATCTGTTCCGGGCGCTCTCCAACGGGAGCGCGGAGATCGTCACCGACACGATCGAGACCTTCACCGAGACCGGCATCCGGCTCTCGTCGGGACGCGAGCTCGAGGCCGACATCGTGGTCTCCGCCACCGGGCTGAAGGTGCTGGCGTTCGGCGGCCTGAAGTTCGAGGTCGACGGCGCAGCCGGTCGATCTCGGCTCGGACCATGTCCTACAAGGCGCTCATGCTCAGCGGGGTGCCCAACTTCATCTACACGGTCGGCTACACCAACGCCTCGTGGACGCTCAAGGCCGACCTGGTCGCGGAGTACGCCTGCCGTCTCGCTCGACCACCTGGACCGGAACGGGCTGAGGTACGCCGTCGCCGAGCGCGACCCGGCCGTCGCCGAGAAGCCGTTCATCGACTTCAACTCCGGCTACGTGCTGCGGGCGGTCGACTTCATGCCCAAGCAGGGCGACCGGGAACCGTGGATGCTCAAGCAGAACTACATCACCGACGTACGCAAGATTCGCCGCGACGACATCGACGACGGGGTGCTGCAGTTCGCCTGATCGGGTACCACCCCTCCGACAGTCCCCGCGACAGCCAGGAGGCTCAGGATGGGATTCGACGACAAGACCAGCAACAAGGTGGACGACCTCGGCGGCAAGGCCAAGGAAGGCATGGGCAAGCTCACCGACAACGAGAAGCTCGAGTCCGAGGGCAAGACCGACCAGGCGAAGTCCTCGCTGAAGGAGGGGGCCCGTGAGGTCAAGGAAGGCCTCGAGGGCGTCAAGGACAGCCTCACCGGAGACGACGACAAGAAGTAGGAGCGACCTGCGCCGGCGTCGGGCGGTCGTGATCGCGACCGCCGTCGCCGGCGCCGTCGTGCTCGGGGTCTCGCTCCGCGTGGAGCCCGGTAGCGACTGGTTCTACCCCGCCACCCTCGGCCTGGCGGCCGTCTGGGTCGCGGGTTCGCTCGCCTCCGGCCCGGTGCCGTGGGGGCGGCCGACGTTCGGCGCGGTGGGGATCGGGCTCGGCCTGGCCGGGCTGTTCGTCGTCGGTGGGCTGATCGTGCGCGAGATCGGACCGCTGGAGCGGCAGGTCAGCCAGGTGCTCGACTTCGCGGACCAGGGCTCGCTCCCGCTTCTCGTCCTGGTCACCGCCGTCAACGGCGTGGCCGAGGAGATGTTCTTCCGCGGTGCCTTGTACGACGCCATCGCGCGGAGCCCGGTGCTGTGGACGGCGCTGGCCAATGCCGCCGCCACCGCCGCGGCGGGCAACCTGATGCTGGCGTTCGCGGCACTGGTGCTCGGCGTGGTGGTCGGTCTCGAGCGGCGCGCCACCGGTGGCATCACCGCGCCGATCCTCACGCACGTCACCTGGTCGGTGACGATGCTGTTCGCGCTTCCTGCGCTATTCGGTGCGTGACTCCTCGATCGCCTGGCGCACCGCGTCGGCGTACGACATCGGCTCGAAGGGCACCACCTCACGGATCGCGTCGTCGGTGACCACCACCTCGGTGCTCATCGAGTCGATCAGGTTGCGTCCAGTGGTGGCGTCGACGTCGGTGACCAGGCCGATCCACAGCGCCGACAGCCGGGGGGTGAGCACCGGCACGGTCACGATCGGGCGACGGTGGCCGTGCATCACCTCCGCCGCCTGCTGCAACATGTCGAGATAGCTCAGCTTCTCGGGGCCGCCGATCTCGAACACCCTGCCGAGCGCTGCATCGTTGGCGACGACGCCCACGAGGTAGCGCACCACGTCATCCACGCCGATCGGCTGGCTGAGCGTGGCCGCCCACCTGCGGAACCACCATCGCGGGCAGGTTCTTCACAAGCTGGCGGGTGAGCTCCCACGAGATGCCGCCGGCGCCGACCACGATCGCCGCGCGCACTACCGTCACCGGGACGCCGGACTCCGACAGCAGCTTCTCGACCTCGCGACGCGAGCGCAGGTGGGCGGACAGGTCGCCGTCCTCGGAGCCGAGCCCGCCGAGGTAGACGATCTGCTTGACCCCGACGGCAGCGGTGGCCAGCCCGAACGCGCGGGCGGCCTCCGCGTCCTTGCGCTCGAAGTCGTCGTCGTCGAGCGAGTGCACGAGGTAGACCGCGACGTCGACGCCGTCGACGGCCTCCGCCAGCGAGCCCGGGGTCGTGCACGTCGCCGTGCACGGGGTCGCCGGGACCGTCGTAGTCCTCGGGCCGGCGGGTCATCGCCTTGACCTCGTGACCTGCCTCGATCAGGGCCGGAACAAGCCGCCGGCCGACGAAGCCGGTGGCTCCGGTGACGAGAACAGTGGGCACGGACACACCTTAGGGATTGGGTACTGCAGGGCTACGGACCAGTAAGGTTCCCGATAACAGCCCGCTCAGTCTTACCTCGGGCTTCGGCGCCCAGCGCCCCTCACTCTTGTGAGGCACATGCTTTCTCTCCCGTCGCCGACGGGACGGCTTGGTGAGACACACCAAACGTTAGTGACACCCCCCGTGACTTCCTCTGCTTCTTTCGCCGATCTCGGCGTGCCCTCCGACCTCGTCGCGCTCCTCACGGCGCGCGGCATCGACCAGCCCACGCCGATCCAGGCGGCCACGCTGCCCGACGCACTCGCCGGGCGCGACGTGCTCGGCCGCGGCCGCACCGGCTCCGGCAAGACCTACGCGTTCCTCCTGCCGATCGTGGCCCGGCTCTCGCAGTCCGGTCGCCGCGCCGCCCCGAAGTCGCCGCGGGCGCTGATCCTGGCCCCGACCCGCGAGCTCGTCGGCCAGATCAACGAGGCGCTCGCGCCGCTGGCCCAGGCCGCCGGCCTGACCACCCAGACCGTCTTCGGCGGCGTCGGCCAGAACCCGCAGGTGCAGGGTCTGCGCCGCGGCGCCGACATCGTGCTCGCCTGTCCCGGCCGGCTCGAGGACCTGATCGGCCAGGGCCACTGCTCGCTCGGCTCGGTCGAGGTGACCGTGCTCGACGAGGCGGACCACATGGCCGACCTCGGCTTCCTGCCCGCCGTCAAGCGGATCCTCGACCGGACCCCCCAGCAGGGCCAGCGGATGCTGTTCTCGGCGACGCTGGACCGCGCGATCGACGTGATCGTCAAGCGGTACCTCGACCAAGCCCGCCGTCCACGAGGCCGACTCGGCGCAGTCGCCGGTCGCCAAGATGGACCACCACGTGCTGCACATCAGCCGCGAGCACCGGGTGCCGGTGCTGGTCGACCTGGCCAGCGCTCCCGGGCCGCACCGTCGTCTTCACCCGCACCAAGCACGGCGCCAAGGCGCTGGCCCGCCAGCTCAACAAGAGCGGCGTGCCGACGGTCGACCTGCACGGCAACCTCAGCCAGGGCGCCCGGACCCGCAACATGGCGTCGTTCCACTCCGGCAAGGCGACCACGTTGGTCGCCACCGACATCGCCGCGCGCGGCATCCACGTGGATGACGTCGCGCTGGTCGTGCACGCGGACCCGCCGACCGAGCACAAGGCCTACCTGCACCGTTCGGGTCGTACGGCGCGAGCCGGCGCCTCGGGCACGGTCATCACGTTGATGACCGACGAGCAGCGCCGCGACGTGCAGAGCCTGACCCGGGCGGCCGGCATCAAGCCGCTGACCACCCGGATCGACGGCCCCGCGCACCCGATGCTCACCACTCTCGCTCCCGGCAAGCGCTCGCTCCCGGGCGGCCTGGCCGTGTCGGCCGAGTCGCAGTCCGGCGGCGGCGGCCGCGGCGGCAACCGTGGTGGCGGGGGTGGTGGCCAGCGACGCGGTCGGCCCGCTGCCTCCGGCCAGCGCTCCGGTCAGCAGAAGTCGCGGTCGGGCGGCAAGCCCCGTCGCTCCGGGCGGCGGCCAGCCGCGCCGTTCGGGCGGCCACAGCGCCGCGTCGTTCAGCTCCGGCCGCTGACCCTTGCCGGTCCGCCCTGCGGAGCAGTTCAATGAGCTGAGTCGCAGGACGGACCCTCATGAGCGTTCAGACCGGGCCGGCTGAGCAGGCCCTACTGGCAGCGGTCGATGGCCGATGCGCGATCGAGGTTGCCCAAGAACTCGCGGCCGCGGCCCTGACCCTCGAGCTCGACCGCTGGCTGGACCCGTCCGTGCCGGAGGGCGAGCTGGACGGGCTGACGCTCGCCCGGCTGGTCACCCACGAGGTCCGTTGGCTCGGCAAGCACTTCCTGCCCGACCGACAGACTCCAGCGGCTCGCCGAGGTCAGGGACAGGTACGCCGGCCGCGACCGCTACCTCGATGCGTTCCTCGACTGCGCCCTCGACAAGCACGAGGGCCGTTACTGGAACCGGACCTACCTGTCCCTGCCGGTGCTCGAGGTGCTCGTCGAGGAGCACGACCTGATGCCCGCGAGCGTCGCCGCGATGCTCGCCGCCGACATCGCCCGCTACGAGCTGTGCGCGGCGCACCGCCTCAAGGACGTGTCGCCGGTGGATCGCCCCGACTCGCGCACCTTCCGGACCCGGGTGCGGCACGCGCTGAGGTTCATGACGGCGCACCTCGGCAGCTCGGAGTCCGAGGGGCTGGTCGCTGCCATCGCCCATGAGCCCGAGTCGGACTTCGCCGCGGTCCTGATGCAGCTCCCGGATCCGCCGCTCGCCATCGCGGGTGAGTGGCTCGAGCTGACCGTGCATCCCGTGTCGACCGTGCACGACGAGTACTTCTTCATGCGGGTCCTGCAGGCGCACGAGATGTCGTTCACCGGGATGAACAGGCGGATGCGCAGCGCCATCGCGGCCCTCCGGGACGAGCGGCTCGATCTGGCGACGTACCTCCTGGAGGAGGTCGTGACCTTCATGGACCGCAACGCGTCCCTGTTCCGGATGGTCGCGACGATGCGACCGGAGGCGTTCCACACGTTCCGTGAGTTCACCGACGGCGCGAGCGCGATCCAGTCCGAGCAGTACAAGCGGTTCGAGGGGCTGTGCGGCCTGCCGCCCACGGCCCGCCTGGAGTCGCCGGCCTTCGACAGCGTGCCGGACGTGCTCGCGCAGGTCAGCCGCGGGCAGGACAACATGACCGATGCCTACCGCGACGCGTGCGCCGCCGGTGGGCACGAGGCGGAACTGGCGACCATCGCCGAGCTGCTGACCACCCTCGAGGCCAGCCACCGGCGCTGGAAGGGCACCCACGTCACGCTGGCCACCCGGATGCTCGGCGACGCCATGGGGTCCGGCCACACGACCGGGGTCGGGTACCTCAGTCAGTGGGTCGACCACCGGCTGTTCTGGGGGCTGGAGCTCAGCGCTTAGCCCGGGCGGCGATGTTCTCGCGACGGGTCTGGTCCATGCCGGCCTCGTACGCCGACACCAGGCTCGCGATCGACAGCGGCTTGAGCCGCTCGACGACGCCCTGGATCGTCTCGGGGGAGGCGCCGGACTCCTGGTAGACCGGCCAGACCATCTTCCGGAACACGTTGTAGAGCTCCTGCGCGATCTCGTGACCGTGCTTCGTGTAGACCTCCCCGGCCGCCCGGGCCGCCTCCAGCGGGAACCCGAGGTCGAGCAGGCCGAGGCCGATCGAGAGCTGGGAGACCGCGACCTGGTAGCGGTCGCCGCCGGTCGCGGAGACGATGCCGAGCGCGGCCAGGGTGTCGAGGTCGTCGTCGCTGAGCTCGCGGTCGACCCGCCGCTCCAGGTCGGCCCGGGACATCTCGACGGGCTGGTCGGCCTGCCACGGCGCGAGCATGGTGCGGCGCAGCGCGATGTCCTCGGGGGTGGCGTCGGTGGGGATGCCGGCGACGTACCGCTCGATCGCGGACAGCGTGAAGCCGTGGCTCTGCAGCTCCTGGACCAGCTCCAGCCGGGCCACGTGGTCGGGGGAGTAGTAGCCGGAGCGGCCGTGCCGGATCGGGGGCGGCACCAGGCCCTTGGTGGTGTAGAAACGCACGTTGCGCACGCTCATCCCCACCCGGGTGGTGAGCTCGTCGAGCGTCAGCAAGGCCGGGTCGTGACCGGGGCTGATCACTTCGGCTGCCATGTGACTCCTCACACTTCCTGCTGCTTGACGACAGTGACAGTATTAGTGTCACAATCGACGAGGCGCAACCAGCCACACCCAAGACTTGAGGACGGCCATGGCAGAAGCATTCGTGTACGACCACATCCGTACGCCGCGAGGCAAGGGCAAGGCGGCCGGCTCGCTGCACGAGGTGAAGCCCGTCGACCTGACCGTGGGGCTCCTCGAGGAGATCCAGGTCCGCAACCCCACGCTCGACGCCAACCGGGTCGACGACGTCGTACTCGGCGTGGTCTCGCCGGTCGGCGAGCAGGGCGGCGACATCGCCAAGACCGCGGCGCTCAAGGCGGGTCTCCCCGAGACCGTGGCCGGCGTCCAGCTCAACCGCTTCTGCGCCTCGGGCCTGGAAGCGGTCAACCAGGCCGCGTCCCGCGTCCGCGGCGGCTTCGAGGACCTGATCCTCGCCGGCGGCGTCGAGTCGATGAGCCGGGTGGCCATGGGCTCCGACGGCGGCGCCTGGGCCTCCGACCCGGCCACCGCGCTGGTGACCGGCTTCGTCCCGCAGGGCATCGGCGCCGACCTGATCGCCACCCTCGAGGGCTGGTCGCGCGAGGACGTCGACGCGTACGCCGCCGAGTCGCACCACCGCGCCGGCAAGGCGTGGGCCAACGGCTACTACACCGACTGCATCGTGCCGGTGAAGGACATCAACGGCCTGACCGTGCTGGACCACGACGAGACCATCCGCCCCGACACCAGCGTCGAGGGCCTGGCCGGCCTCAAGCCGAGCTTCGAGCAGATGGGCCGCGACGCGGGCTTCGACGACGTGGCGCTGGAGAAGTACCACTGGGTCGAGAAGATCAACCACGTCCACCACGCCGGCAACTCCTCGGGCATCGTCGACGGCGCCGCGCTGGTGGCGGTCGGCTCCGAGCAGGTCGGCAAGGACCTCGGCCTCACCCCGAGGGCGCGGATCGTGTCCGCCGCGGTCTCCGGCGCCGACCCGACGATCATGCTCACCGGTCCCGCGCCGGCCGCCCGCAAGGCGCTGGCCAAGGCCGGGCTGAAGGTCGAGGACATCGACCTGTTCGAGATCAACGAGGCGTTCGCCGCGGTCGCGATGCGGTTCATGCGCGACCTCGACATCAGCCACGAGATCACCAACGTCAACGGCGGCGCGATCGCGATGGGGCACCCCCTCGGCGCCACCGGCGCGATGATCCTCGGCACCCTGATCGACGAGCTCGAGCGCCGCGACCTCAAGCGCGGCCTGGCCACGCTGTGCGTCGGCGGCGGCATGGGCATCGCCACCATCGTTGAGCTCGTCTGACCTCCCCTCTCCCTCACTCAAAGGATTCATATGAGCACCACGACTGAGACCGCTGTGCGCTACGAGCGGGACGAGGACGGCATCGTCACGCTCACCCTCGATGACCCCACGGCCAGCGCCAACACCATGAACGAGCTCTACATCGAGTCGATGCAGGCCGCCGTGGACCGGCTGTACGACGAGGTCGACGACGTCAAGGGCGTCGTCGTCGCCAGCGCGAAGAAGACCTTCTTCGCCGGCGGCAACCTGAAGAACGATGGTCCAGGCGACCAAGGACGACGCGGCCGCGATCTTCGAGCTGGCCGAGCGGGTCAAGGCGGGCCTGCGCCGCCTCGAGCAGTACCCCCGTCCGGTCGCCGCCGCGATCAACGGCGCCGCGCTCGGCGGTGGCTACGAGATCACGCTGGCCTGCAACCACCGGGTGATCGTCGACGACAACTCCGTCTCGATCGGCCTGCCCGAGGCCTCGCTCGGCCTGCTGCCCGGCGGCGGCGGGGTCACCCGCACGGTCCGGATGCTCGGCCTGCAGCCAGCGCTGATGGAGGTGCTGCTCCAGGGCACCCAGTTCAAGCCGGCCCAGGCCAAGGAGAAGGGCCTGGTCGACGAGCTGGTCGCCGACCCGCGAGGAGCTGATCCCCGCGGCCAAGGCGTGGATCAAGGCCAACCCCGAGTCGGTCCAGAACCCGTGGGACGCGCCCGGCTACAAGATGCCCGGTGGCAGCCCGAAGTCGCCGGCGCTGGCGGCGTTCCTCCCGGCGTTCCCGGCGCTGCTGCGCCAGCAGACCAAGGGCGCGGTCTACCCCGCTGCCCGCGCGATCCTGAGCGCCGCGGTCGAGGGTGCGAGCACCGACTTCGACACCGCCTCGCGGATCGAGTCGCGCTACCTGACGAACCTGATCATCAACCAGGGCTCGAAGAACATGATCCAGGCGTTCTTCTTCGACCTGCAGGCGATCAACTCCGGCTCGCTGCGCCCGCAGGGCATCGAGCCCTGGAAGGGCACCAAGGTCGGGGTCCTCGGCGCCGGCATGATGGGCGCCGGCATCGCCTACGTCTGCGCCCGCGCCGGCATGGAGGTCGTGCTCAAGGACGTCGAGCAGGCCAACGCCGAGAAGGGCAAGGCCTACTCCGAGGGGCTGCTCGACAAGGCGATCAGCCGCGGCAAGAGCACCGAGGAGAAGAAGGCCGAGCTGCTCGGTCGGATCAGGGCCACCGCCGACCCGGCCGACCTGACCGGCTGCGACCTGGTGATCGAGGCGGTCTTCGAGGACCCGTCGCTCAAGCACAAGGTGTTCGCGGAGATCGCGCCGTACGTCAACAAGGACGCGCTTCTCTGCTCCAACACCTCGACGCTGCCGATCACCGAGCTCGCCGACGGCGTGGACCGGCCGGCCGACTTCATCGGCCTGCACTTCTTCAGCCCGGTCGACAAGATGCCGCTGGTCGAGATCATCAAGGGCAAGGAGACCTCCGACGAGGCGCTCGCCAAGGCCTACGACGTGGTCCAGCAGATCCGGAAGACCCCGATCGTGGTCAACGACAGCCGCGGCTTCTACACCTCGCGGGTGATCGGCTACATGGTCAACGAGGGCATGGCGATGCTCGCCGAGGGCGTGCAGCCCTGGAGCATCGAGCGGGCCACCACCCAGGCCGGCTACCCGGCCCCGGTGCTGCAGCTCTCCGACGAGCTCAACCTCGAGCTGATGGCCAAGATCGCCAAGGCCACCAAGGACGCCGTCGAGCGCGACGGTTCGTCGTACGCCGGACACCCGGGCACCGCTGTCGTCGACAAGATGCTCGAGGCCGGTCGTGCCGGCCGGCTGCGCAAGGCCGGCTTCTACGACTACGACGAGGCCGGCAAGCGCGGCTCGATCTGGTCCGGTCTGTCCGAGATCTTCCCGATCGCCGACGAGCAGGTGCCGTTCCAGGACATCAAGGACCGGATGCTGTTCGCCGAGGCCCTCGAGACCGCCAAGTGCTTCGAGGAGGGTGTCATCGAGTCGGCCGCCGCGGCCAACATCGGCTCGATCATGGGCATCGGCTTCCCGCCGATGACCGGTGGCGCCGCGCAGTTCATGACCGGCTACGAGAAGTTGTCGGATTCTGGGGCGAAGACCGGTGAGCTCGGCCTCGCGGCGTTCGTCGCCCGGGCCGACGAGCTGGCCGAGAAGTACGGCGACCGGTTCCGGCCGACGCAGTACCTCCGCGACCTGGCCGCCAAGGGCGAGGGCTTCCCCGCCTGACCAAGCTTCACCGTTGACCCGTCGCGAACTTCGCGACGGGTCAATGCATTTGTGATGGGTCAGCTGAGCGTGAGCGTCCAGCTGTTGAGGTAGCCGGTGTCCTGAGCGGCGTTGTCAGTGACGCGCAGTGTCCAGGTCCCGTTGCGGGCCTCACCGGACAGGTTGACGGTGTAGGTCGTGTTGATGTTGTCCGCGCTCCCGCCCGAGCGGTTGTGCAGCACATACGTCGATCCGTCGGGTGCGACCAGGCTCACCACCAGGTCACCGATGTAGGTGTGCACGATTGCCACCGCGACCTTCGACGTTGCCGAGGCGTTGCCGGTGCATCCCGCGACGGTCACCGGCGAGTTGACCGTCGCGAAGTCACTGATGCTGAAGTCGACTCCGTTGGTCTGCGGAGCACAGGCTCCTCCGCCGCCACCCGCGCCAGTGTTCAGCGTCCAGGTGTCGATGAAGCCGACGTCCTGGGAGGCGTTGTCGCTGACGCGCAGCCGCCAGGTGCCGTTCGCGGGCTCGCTCGACAGGTTGACCGTGTAGGTCGTGTTGATGTTGTCCGCGCTCCCGCCCGAGCGGTTGTGCAGCACATACGTCGATCCGTCGGGTGCGACCAGGCTCACCACCAGGTCACCGATGTAGGTGTGCACGATGTTCACGGCCACCGTTGCCGTGGCCAAGGCGTTGCCCGCGCAGCCGGAGACGGTCACCGGCGACTCGACCGTCGAGTTGTCGTTGATGTTGTAGTTGGTGCCGTTGGTCTGCGGCGTGCACGAGCCCACCGCGCTCACCGTCCACGTGAAGGACCGCGAGCCGGACTTCAACGGGCTGGACGAGTCCGTTGCGGTGACGGTCACGCTCGAGGTGCCGGCCGTGGTCGGCGTGCCGGAGATGGTGCCCGTCGAGGCGTTGATGGAGAGGCCGGCCGGAAGGCCGGTCGCGGACCAGGAGTACGGCGCCGTGCCGCCCGACGCGCTGTTGGCGAGGCTCACCGGCGTTCCGACCGTCGACGCCTGGTTGCCGGGGTTGGCAACGGTCACCACGGGTGAGGGGACGTTGAGGAAGTCGATGTTCAGCAACCTGTTCGGCGAACCCGTGCCGACTCCGGTGAGCGTGTTCGGGATCGAGTTGTTGACCAGCGCGGTCTGCACCTGCGCCGGCGTGGCGTTCGGGTTCGCGCCCAGGTAGAGCGCAGCAGCGCCCGTTGCATGCGGTGAGGCCATCGACGTACCGCTGATCGTGTTGGTCGAGGTGTTGCTGGTGTACCAGGCCGAGATGATGTTGCTGCCCGGCGCAAACACGTCCGTGCAGGAGCCATAGTTCGAGAAGCTCGACCTGGCGTCGGTGATGGTCATGGCATTGACGGTGATGGCCTCAGCGACCTTCTGCGGGCTGTAGAAGCACGCGTTGTCGTTGGCGTTGCCCGATGCCTGCACCCAGCTGATGCCGCTCGCGATGAGGTTCCTGACCGCGGCGTCCATCGTGGGGTCGGAGCACCGGCTCTGGCAGCCGATGCTGTAGTTCACGACGGCGGGACGGGCGGCGTTGACCCGGACCCACTCGATGCCGGCCAGGATGTTGGCGCTGGAGCCACTGCCTGGCAGTTGAGCACGCGCACCGCGTGCACGGTCGCCTTCTTCGCCACGCCGTACACCGTGCCGACGGCGGAGCCCGCGACGTGGGTGCCGTGCCCGTTGCAGTCGGTCGGCGTGTCATCGCCGTCGACGATGTCGCGACCCGGTCCGGTGCGGCCGGTGAACTCGTTGTGGGTGAGGTTGATCGCCGGTGTCCATGACGTACACGTGGACGCCCTGACCCGCGTTGGCGGGGTACTCGTAGCTCTGGTCGAGCGGGGTGTCGGCCTGGTCGATGCGGTCATCGCCCCAGTTGGGCGGGTTGGGCTGGGTGTCCAGCGCGACGTACCTGATCGACTGCTGCACGTACTTGACCGCGGGATCGGCCGCCAGGTCCCGAGCCTGGGCCTCGGACATCTGGGCCGAGTAGCCGTCGAGGACCCGCGCGTAGCGGTGCTCGATGCGGCCGCCGTACTCCGCGGCCAGCTCGTTCGCCCTGCGGTGCGAGGCGGCCACCCGCAGGTCCTGGTTCTTGAAGACGACGATGTACTCGCCGGGCACGCGCGTTGGCGAGCGGGCGCCGGGGACGCGGCTGGTCGAGCTGCCGGGCAGCATCATCAGCCCGGTCGAGGCGACTGTCGCTAGCACGGCGGCAAGGGCCACTGCGCGACCCCGAGATGTGCGTGTCATGGCTTTCTCCTGCGTTCCCCGCGCTACACCCGAGAGGCGGTGGATTTGCGCAGAATCCCACTTCCGGAGAGGGGGGTCCATACCCGTCTATACCGCCTGACCGATCGGTCGGCATTCTGCGATTCCGCCTTGAACTCGAGCAGGCTCGGCGAGAATCGGGCGGGTGAGGGACTGGGAGGGCCCTCCACCTGTCGTCGACGTGCGCGGTCTGCACGTGCGGTTCGGCGAGGTGGAGGCGGTGACGGGGGTCGACCTGCGGGCGGACGCCGGTGAGGCGACGGCGCTGCTCGGGCGCAACGGCGCGGGCAAGTCGACGACGATGCGGGTGCTGGCGGGCGTGGTGCCGCCGACCGCGGGCACCGTCACGGTGGCGGGGTACGACGTCCGCCGCGAGACGCTCCAGGCCAAGCAGGCCGTGGGGTACTGCCCCGACGTCGGCGGCCTGGTGCCGCGGGCGACGCCGTGGGAGCACCTGCAGCTGACCGCGCGGCTGCGCCGGCTGGACGACTGGGAGGACCGCGCCCGCGAGATGCTGGAGCGGTTCGAGCTGGGTGACGTCGCCCATCGGGTGACGGCGGGGTTCAGCCATGGCATGGGCCGGCGGCTGTCGGTCGTGCTCGCGGCGGTGCACCGGCCCGCCGTACTCCTGCTCGACGAGCCGTTCGACGGCGTGGACCCGATCGGCGTCGAGGCCACGTTCGACGTCATCGCCGATGCCCGCGCCCGCGGCGCCTGCATCCTGCTCTCCACCCACCTGCGCGAGCTCGCCGTCGAGGCCTGCACCACGGTGAGCGTGCTGCGCGGCGGTTCCCGGGTCGCCACGGTCGCCGCCGACCAGATGGCCGGCGAGGAGGGCGCCCGTGCCTACCGCGGCCTCCTCGACTAGCGATTTCCGCCGGGCGATCGTCGACGTCCGGCACCTGCTGTGGTTCCGCGCCCTGCAGGTACGCCGGCACCGCGGCGGTCCCTGGATCGCCGCGACGTTCCTGCTGATCACCGTCGTGGTGGCCGTGGTCCCCGCGTTCACCCCCGGTGCCGGGGCGGGGGACGGCCGGGCCTTCGAGCTGATCCTGCTGCTGCCCGTCCGCGATGGCGGCGTTCCTGCTGCTGGCCGTGATCTCGGCCGTGGCCTCGGGAGGCGGCCGCGAGCTGCTCGCCCGCGACCCGGCGCAGATCCACCCGATCAGTCCCACGAGCGACCACCTCGGAGCGCTGCTGCTGGCGCCGCTCAACATCGCCTGGCTGCTGCAGGCCTGGACGCTGCTCGGCGCGACGGCGTACGGCCTCGGCCCGCGCTACCTGGCGCCGGCCCAGATCGTGCTGGTCCTGTGGCTGTTCGCCGCCACCGCGGTCGCGCAGGTGGTGGCCTGGTCGCTGGAGGGCGTCCGTCGGCTCGAGCACGGCATCGCCGCGGTCCGGCTGCTGACCGTCATCGTGCTCGGCGCGGCGCTGGGGCTGCAGATGAACGGCGCCCTGGTGCCGATGCTCGACCGGATCCCGACCACCCCGCTGGTGGTCGGCATGCTCAGCGACTGGTCGTGGCGCTGGGCGGCCACCCTGCTCGTCGTGCTGGGCGTGCTGCTGGTCGCGACCGCGCTCGGCGCCGTACCGGCCCACCTGGCGGCGCGGCGCAGCGCCCGCGACGAGCTGAGGGTCGAGACCGGCACGTACACCGCCCGCGCGATGCCGCGCTCGGCTCTCGCCGGGCTGGTTCGCACCGATCGAGCGTCGGTGTGGCGCGCCGTACCGATGCGACGCGGCCTGGCCGTGCTCGCGCTGGGACCCGGCGTGGTGGCGGTGCTCGGCAACCTCCCGTGGAGCTCGCTGACCGTGCTGCCCGGCCTGGTCGCGTCCGGCGGCGCCCTCTTGTACGGCGTCAACGCGTGGTGCCTCGACGCCCGCGGTGCGTTGTGGCGGGAGAGCCTGCCGGTGGCTCCGGGTGCGGTGTTCGCGGCCCGCGCCTACGTGCTCGCCGAGTTCCTGCTCGCCGCCTCGATGCTCACCATCGCGCTGGCCGCGACCCGTGCCGGCGTGCCCTCGCCTGCCGAGCTGATGGCGCTGGTGTGCACCCAGCTCGTGGTCACCCTCCAGGTGGTGGCCGGCGCCCTGCGCTGGTCGGCCCAGCGGCCGTACGCCGTCGACCTGCGCTCCGCCCGGGCCACCCCGGCCCCGCCGCTGACGATGGTCGGCTACTCGACCCGGCTCGCGATCACGACCACGCTGACCGGGCTGGTGTTCTCCGGCATGGCCCGCGTCGACGACTGGCAGCTCAGCCTGGTCGTCGCGGTGCCGTTCGTGTGCTGGTCCACGGCGCGGCTGCTGCGCACGGCCCGGGCCTGGACCGACCCGGTCGATCGGGCGCGCGTGGTGATGGCGGTCGCGGCCTAGCTCGACAGCGGCCTGACGCCGGCAGTCGGCCTGCGCGTTGGCCAGCTCGGTGACCTCCGGTGCGTCCCAGGTGCCGGTCAGCGTCGCCTCGACCGCCGCGCGGAGCTGGTCGTCGGTGAGCGCCTCTGCGCAGGCAGTCGGCGTACTTCTCGCGCTGGAGCTTGCCCTTGGTCTGCGCGAGCAGTGCCCGCGTCGACTCCTCGACGTAGTCGACGCACGCGAACTGCGCGTCGACCCACAGCTCCGCCGTCTCCTCGTCGAACGCCGGCAGCTCCGCCGCCACGTCACCGGAGTAGGTGATGATCCCCGCGTCCTGGAGCAGCTCCACGTCGGCGCGGTCCAGCAGCTCCTCGGCGAAGCAGGCGCCGGACTCGGCGTCCTGGTCGGTCGCGTGGTCGCCGGCGTACAGGTCCGCGAGCCCCTGCTCGACGACTCGCCCGGTCCGGACCGCTGTCGTCCTTGTCCTCCGGCTCGTCGTCGGAGCAACCCGCCAGCAGCACGGCGCGGCAAGAACTAGCGTGGACGCCCTGTAGACGGCAAAAGGCACGCCCAGATCCTCCCACTAAGGTCGCGGGGTGGACTTCGCACCGTCTCCCAGGGCCGCCGACCTGACCGAACGGGTCCGCGCCTTCATCGCCGACGAGATCGAGCCGGTCGAGCCCGGCTATCACGCCGAACTCGCCGAGCAACGCCGCACGGGTGACCCGTGGCAGCCGCTGCCGGTGATCGAGGAGCTCAAGGCCAAGGCCCGCGAGCGCGGCCTCTGGAACCTCTTCCTCCCCTACGAGCACGCCGGTGAGTACGCCGCCAGGTTCGGCACCGACGGCGGCGAGGGCCTGACCAACGTCGACTACGCACCGATCGCCGAGCTCACCGGGCGCTCCCACATCGCGCCCGCTGGTCCTGAACTGCAACGCGCCCGACACCGGCAACATGGAGGTGCTGCTCCGCTACGGCAGCGAGGAGCAGCGCCGCGAGTGGCTCGAGCCGCTCCTCGAGGGCCGGATCCGCTCGGCGTTCACGATGACCGAGCCCGCGGTCGCCTCCTCCGACGCGACCAACATGGAGGCCACCGCCATCGTCGACGGCGACGAGGTCGTCATCAACGGGCGCAAGTGGTGGTCCACGGGCGTCGGCCATCCCGACTGCAAGATCCTCGTGTTCATGGGGCTGAGCGACCCCGACGCCGATCGGCACCACCGGCACTCGATGGTCCTCGTGCCGATGGACACTCCCGGGGTCAAGGTCGAGCGGATGCTCAGCACGATGGGGATGTACGACGAGCCGCTCGGCCACGGCGAGGTGTCGTTCGCCGACGTTCGCGTGCCGGCCGGCAACGTCATCAGCGGGCCCGGCGAGGCGTTCGCGATCGCCCAGGGCCGGCTCGGTCCGGGCCGGGTGCACCACTGCATGCGGCTGATCGGGCTGGCCGAGCTCGCGCTCGAGAAGGCCTGCCAGCGGGCGTCTGGAGCGCAGCGCGTTCGGCAAGCCGATCGCCAACCTCGGCGGCAACCGGGAGCGGATCGCCGACGCCCGGATCGCGATCGACCAGACCCGGCTGCTGGTGCTGAACGCAGCCTGGAAGCTCGATGTCGGCGGCCCGCTCAACGCGCTGTCCGAGGTCTCCCAGATCAAGGTCGCTGCGCCCAACATGGCTCAGCAGGTGATCGACATGGCGATCCAGATCCACGGCGGCGGCGGGCTCTCCGACGACTTCCCGCTGGCGGGCGCGTGGACCGCGGCCCGGGCGCTCCGGCTCGCCGACGGACCCGACGAGGTGCATCGCGGGATGGTGGCCCGGCTCGAGCTCGGCAAGTACGGAGCCTCCCGATGAGCCGGGTCCTGATCACCGGCGCCGCCTCCGGGCTGGGCGCCGCGCTGGCCACGGCGTTCGAGGCCCGCGGCGACGAGGTGCTCCGCACCGACCTCGGCGGCGTCGACCTCACGCTCGACATCACCAGCGACGACGACTGGGCGGCCGCGCTGGCCCACGTCGAGCGGACCTGGGGCGGCCTCGACGTGCTGGTCAACAACGCGGGCGTCGCCGGCGGCGGTCGGCTCGACGTCGCCACCCTCGACGAGTGGCGCTGGATCACCGAGATCAACCTGTTCGGCGTGGTCCGCGGCATCACCACGTTCGTGCCGATGTTCAAGCGGCAGCGCAGCGGCACGATCGTCAACACCGCCTCGCTCGCCGGCCTCGTGCACCCCGCCGGCATGGCGTCCTACAACGCGGTGAAGGCGGCGGTGGTCGCGCTCACCGAGACCACCGGCCACGAGCTGGCGGCGTACGGCGTCACCGCGCACGCCGTGTGCCCGTCGTACTTCAAGACCAACCTGATGAGCTCGATGCAGGGCCGCGACGAGACGCTCGGCAAGGTGATCGCCAGCCTGGTCGAGAGCTCGCCGATCACGGCCGACGACATCGCGGCTGCGGTGCTCGAGGGGCTGGACCGGGGCGACGAGCTGATCGTCCCCGACCGGCCGGCGCGGGATGCCTACGCGCTGAAGCTCAACGACCGGGCGGCGTACGACCAGGTGATGCGGGCGCAGGCCGCCCGGCTCGACAGCCTCGACCCGGAGGGATGACCGATGACGGATGAGAGCAAGCCGGTCCGGGACGAGGACGCGTTCGACGTCGAGGCGGTCGCGGCTTGGCTGCGCGAGCACGCCGAGGCGTTCGTCGAGGACCTGGTGGGCACGCCGGAGGTGACCCAGTTCCCGGGTGGCGCCTCCAACCTCACCTACCAGCTGCGCTACCCCGACCGGGACGTCATCCTGCGCCGGCCGCCGTCGGGGGTGAAGGCGAAGGGCGCCCACGACATGGGCCGCGAGTACCTCATCCAGGACCAGCTCCGCCCGCTCTTCCCGTACGTCGCCACGATGGTCGGCCACTGCACCGACGAGTCGGTGATCGGCTCGGACTTCTACGTGATGGAGAAGGTCGACGGGGTCATCCCGCGTCGGGACCTGCCGTTCGACCTGCCGCCCGAGCAGGTGTCGCAGCTGTGCGAGAACGCCTTCGACGTACTCATCGCGCTGCACTCCGTCGACGTGGCCGAGTCGCCCGCGCTCGAGGCGCTCGGCAAGGGGGACGGGTACGTCGACCGGCAGATGGGCGGCTGGACCAAGCGGTTCGCGAACGCCCGCACCGACGACACCGGCGACTGGAGCGACGTGATCGAGTGGCTCGAGGCGCACAAGCCGCGCGACGTCGGGCAGCGGATGATCCACAACGACTTCCGCTTCGACAACATGGTGCTCGACGCGCG
This sequence comes from uncultured Actinomycetota bacterium, assembly GCA_963798055.1. GTDB lineage: Bacteria > Actinomycetota > Actinomycetes > Propionibacteriales > Nocardioidaceae > Nocardioides. Next base: position 33,428 of record CAWCRX010000021.1, on the reverse strand, counting down.
ACGACCCGATGCGCGTGGTCGGCGTCCTCGACTGGGAGATGGCCACCGTCGGCGACCCGCTGATGGACCTCGGCGGCACCCTGTCCTACTGGGTCGAGCCCGGCGACGACGAGTTCTTCCAGATGTTCCGGCGCCAGCCCACCACGACGCCGGGCATGTGGACCCGCGAGCAGGTGGTCGCCCACTACTGCGACCGGATGGGCTTCTCGGTGACGCCCGAGCAGTGGCGGTTCTACGAGGTCTTCGGCCTGTTCCGGCTCGCGGTGATCGCCCAGCAGATCTGGTACCGCTACTTCCACAAGCAGACCACCAACGAGGCGTACGCCGTCTTCGGCCCGGCGGTCGGCTACCTCGAGACCCGCTGCCGGTCCTTGCTCTGATGGGGCTCTGATGGGACTCGTTCTTCTGGTCCGGCACGGCCAGGCGTCGTTCGGCGCCGACGACTACGACGTGCTCTCGGAGACGGGTTGGGCCCAGGGTCGGCTGCTCGGCGTCGTGGCTCGCGGAGCGCGACGTGACGCCGACCGCCGTCATCCACGGAGGCATGCGCCGCCAGCGGGACACCGCGCTGGCGATGGCCGAGGGCGCCGGCTGGGCCGACCTGTCGCCGGTCGTGGACCTGGGATGGGACGAGTTCGACCACGTGGGCATGGTGGCGGCGTACCCCGACCTGCCTCCGGACGTCGACCTCACCGACCGGCGCGCGTTCCAGCGGCTCTTCGAGGAGGTCACCGCGCACTGGACCGCGGGCGAGCCCGGAGACTTCAGCGAGACGTACGCCGACTTCGAGGGTCGCGTGGTGGGTGCGCTGGACCGCGCCACCGGAATCAGCGGGACCGGGCGGCACCGTGGTCGTGGTGACCTCCGGCGGCCCGATCGCGGTCGCCTGCGGTGCTCTCGTCGACCCCGAGGCCAGGCTCTGGCAGCGGTTCAACACGGTGATCGTGAATTCCTCGGTCACTCGCGTCGTCGTCGGCTCCACCGGCGCCCGCCTGCTCACCTTCAACGAGCACCCGCACCTCGAGGGCGACCACCTCACCTACCGCTGAGTCGCCGCACCCTTTCGGCGCAATTGCGCGGTTCCGACAGGCTTTCGGAGCGGAACCTTGCACAACCGGCGCAATTGCGCGGAATGGCGACCGCGCAATTGCTACATCAGCCGCTTGAGCACCGGCAGCGGCGCGTGCTTCATCACGACTGAGAGCGGCGCCCAGGGGAGGGCGGGCACGCACGCGTCCGCGACCTGCTTCTCGATCGCCGACACCATCGACTTCACGCCCTTCTCGGTCGACGTCATCAGCGGCGTCGACTGGGCGACCTTCTCGTTCATCTCCGAGGCGATGTAGCCGGGGTAGAGCACGGTGATCTTGATCTTCTTCGCCAGCGGCGTGCCGTAGAGCTCGCTGCGCAGGCCCTCGGCCAGGAAGGCGACGCCGACCTTGGTGGCGGCGTACGTCGTCAGCGTCTTCGGCATCCCGCGCATCGCCGACATCGACGACACCATCACCAGGTGCCCGGCCTCCTGGTCGCGGAAGATCTCCATCGCGGCCTCGGTCTGGGCGAGCGCGGCGACGAAGTTCGTCATCGCGGTCTCCTTGTTGGCGTCGAATCGGCCGGTGCCGAGCGGCGCGCCCTTGCCGAGGCCGGCGTTGACGACCACGCGGTCGAGGCTCCCGAAGTCCTCCCGGAACGCCCGGAACACCTCGAAGACCGCGTCGTGGTCGTTGACGTCCAGCGCCCGGATCTCGACCCGGCACTGAGGGTGCGCCGCGGTGATCTCCGCGCGCAGCTCCTCGAGTCGTTCGGTACGACGAGCGCACAGCGCGAGGTCGTGACCGCGGGCGGCGAACTGGCGGGCCATCTCGGCGCCGAGGCCGGAGGACGCGCCCGAAATGAGAATCGTCGGCATGGGCCGAGTGTGGCCCATGCCGACGACCGTCGACTGTTGGGGATCAGGCCTTGGGCGCCTGCAGCACCACGCTGCTGGCGACCTTGTCGCCCCAGGTCTGCTTCTTGTCGTCCCACAGCGGCCAGAGGAAGCCGAGGTAGCAGATCGCGCCGTCGACGAAGGCGTGCATCAGGAACCGCACGAACGCGCCACCGTTGCCGAGGGGCTGGCCGGTGTTCTCGCCGACCACCTTGATGCCCATGACGCCCTTGCCGATGGACTGACCGGTCGTGCCCTGCTTCATCACCAGGTTCCAGATCTGAACGGCGATGGCGGCGCCGATGCCGACGATGTAGAACAGGACGCCGAGCACGGTGACGTCCGCGACGATGAAGACGATCGCCAGGATGATGAAGATCAGTGCGGCGCCGACGGCGACCAGCGCGTCGACCAGGTACGCCGCCAGCCGGGTGCCCCAGCCGGCGTACTGGCCGAAGGGGCTCATGCCGGGCGCGCCGTACCCGGGCTGGCCGTAGGCGGGCGGCTGACCGAAGCCAGGCTGCCCGTAGCCCGGAGGCGGCGGGACGTGCGCGGGGTTCGCGGGCGGCTGGTTCCCGGGAGGGGTTGGCCGGCTGCTGAGGCTGCTGAGGCGGCGGCGGGGGCTGCTGCGGGGGCTGCTGGCCGTAGGGGTTCGGCTGGTTCGGGTCGCCCGGAGGCGGCGGGGGCGGGTAGTTCGACATGCGAGTAACTCCCTCGAATTGCGGATGCTGCTGGATGGAACGAGAACAACAAGCGGGATCAGTACAGGCTCGCCCCGACCGCGAGGAGGATCACGTTCAGCAGGATCCCGAGAGCGGAGAGAACGGTGCCGATGATTCCGCAGATGTAGCCGGCCTTCACGGAGCCGCGGTTGCTGTAGTGGTACGGCGCCGCGTCGATCTCGGCGAGTGCGCTCTTGCCCATGATGATCGCCGGGATACCGGTCACCAGACCGCAGCACACCAGGCTGACGATGCCCAGGATCAGGATCGTGGTGCCCCGGGGGTGATCGACGGCTCCGCCCGGCTGCTGGCCGTACGGGTTCGGCTGGCCGTAGGGGTTCGGCTGGCCGTACGGGTTCGGCTCGTTCGGGTCGGGTGGAGGCGGCGGATACGAGGACATCAAGGCTCCCCTTCCAGGGGGTAGTCAGCACTCCTGCGGGAGCGTAGCGGGGTCCCGGTCGATGGGCGAGACAACTTAAAGTCAGACTTGACTGTTTGTTGCGCGAGCCTGCATCCTGACCGGGTGGTCACGACAACCCGCACCCCTCAAGGAGAGCGCACCCGGGTGATGCGCGCGCGGCTGCTCGAGGCCACCGTCGACTGCCTGGTCGAGCGCGGCTTCGCCGGTACGTCGACCACGCTGGTCTCCGAGCGGGCCGGGGTGAGCCGCGGCGCCCAGCTGCACCACTTCCCGACCAAGAACGACCTGGTGGTCGCCGCCGTCGAGCACCTCAGCGAGGCGCGCGGCGCGGAGCTGCGGGCCGCAGCCGCCGACCTGCCGCGCGGCGAGCACCGCACCCGAGCCGTGCTGCAGATGCTGGCCGACCACTTCACCTCTCCGGTCTTCAACGCCGCGCTCGAGCTCTGGGTGGCCGCCCGCACCGACCAGACCCTGCTCGAGGCCGTCGAGCCGCTGGAGCGAAGCGCGTCGGCCGCGAGGCGCACCGGCTGACCGTCGACGCGCTCGGCGCCGACGAGTCCCGCGACGGCGTGCGCGAGCTCGTGCAGGCCACCCTCGACCTGGTCCGCGGGCTCGGCCTGGCCAACACCATCTCCGACGACGCCCGCCGGCGCCGCCGGATCCTCGACCAGTGGGCCCTCACCCTCGACGACGCCCTGGAGCCCAAGTGAACGCCAAGAGGAACGACCTGCTCGAGACCCTGCTGGCCGACCTCAAGGCCGAGGGCGACCAGCTCTGGGCCGCGGTCGCCGGGCTCGACGACGACGGCTGGGCCACGCCCACGCCGGCCGCCGGCTGGACCGTGGCGACCCAGGTCGCCCACCTGCTCTGGACCGACGAGACCGCCGCGATCGCGGCCACCGACAAGGAGAAGTGGGACGCGATCGTGCTGGAGGCGATCGCCGACCCCACCGGCTACGTCGACACCTACGCCCACGAGATCGCCCGGCTGCAGCCGCAGGCGCTGCTCGCCCGCTGGGGGGCCGCTCGCACCGCGCTGACCGAGGCGCTGCTCGGCTACCCCGAGGGTCAGAAGATGCCGTGGTTCGGACCGCCGATGTCGCCGGCCTCGATGGTGACCGCGCGGTTCATGGAGACCTGGGCGCACGCGCTCGACGTCTACGACGCCCTCGACATGAAGCCCGAGCCCACCGACCGGATCCGCAACGTCGCGCACCTCGGCATCCGCACCCGCGACTTCGCCTTCGGCGTGCACGAGCTCGAGCCGCCGGCGGAGGAGTTCCGGATCGAGCTGACCGCGCCCTCCGGCGAGCTCTGGATCTGGGGACCGGACGATGCCGTGCAGAAGGTCGCCGGGTCGGCGTACGAGTTCTGCCTGCTGGTCACCCAGCGCATCCACCGCGACGACACCGACCTGGTCGCCCAGGGCGCCGACGCCGAGAAGTGGCTCACCATCGCGCAGGCGTTCGCGGGTCCGCCGGGCGAGGGGCGGGATCCGAAGTGACCGCCCTCCGCGTCGGCAACTGCTCCGGCTTCTACGGCGACCGGCTGTCCGCGATGCGCGAGATGCTCGAAGGCAGGTGGCGAGCCTCGACGTCCTGACCGGCGACTACCTCGCCGAGCTGACCATGCTGATCCTCGGCAAGGACACGATGAAGGACGCTTCGCTCGGCTACGCCCGCACCTACGTCACCCAGGTCGAGGAGTGCCTCGGACTCGCCCTGGAGAAGGGCGTCCGGCTGGTCAGCAACGCCGGCGGCCTCAACCCGGCCGGCCTCGCCGACCGGCTGCGCGAGGTGGCGGCGGGCCTGGGCCTGGACGCCAAGATCGCGCACGTCGAGGGCGACGACCTGCGGTCCTTCGGGTTCGAGAACGCACTCACCGCCAACGCCTACCTCGGCGGGTTCGGCATCGCGGCCGCGCTCCGGGAGGGCGCCGACGTGGTGGTCACCGGCCGGGTCACCGACGCCTCCGTAGTGGTCGGGGCCGCGGTCGCCCACCACGGCTGGGACCCGACGTCGTACGACGCCCTGGCCGGCGCCGTCGTGGCCGGCCACATCCTCGAGTGCGGCACCCAGGCCACCGGCGGCAACTTCTCCGGCTTCAAGGAGCTGCTGACTTCGGGCGCCGGTGACGCGCCGCTCGGCTTCCCGCTCGCCGAGATCGCCGAGGACGGCAGCTGCGTCATCACCAAGCACGCCGACACCGGCGGCCTGGTCAGCGTCGACACCGTGACCGCCCAGCTGGTCTACGAGATCCAGACCAGCCGCTACCTCAACCCCGACGTCACCACCCTGCTCGACACGATCACGCTGACCCAGGACGGCGACGACCGGGTGGCGGTCGCGGGCGTGCGGGGTGAGGCGCCGCCGGAGCGGCTCAAGGTGTGCGTCAACGAGCTCGGCGGGTTCCGCAACTCCATGGAGTTCGTGCTCACCGGCCTCGACCTCGACCTCAAGGCCGACTGGCTGCGCCGGCAGCTCGAGCCCCGGCTGACCGCCGCGTCGGTCACCTGGACCCAGACCTCCGCACCGCACGCCGACGCCGACACCGAGGAGGGCGCGTCCTGTCTCCTGCGCGTCACCGTGATGGACCCGGAGGCCGGTCCCGCGGCGAAGGCGTTCACCGGACCCGCCGTCGAGCTGGCGCTCGGCACCTACCCCGGGTTCACGATGACCGCACCGCCCGGCCCGCCCACGCCGTACGGCATCTATCGGCCGGAGTACGTCGACCGCTCGGCCGTCGAGCACACGGTCGTGCACCACGACGGCCGGCGCGAGGTGATCGCCGACCCGAAGGAGTTCGCGGAGAGCGACCCCGACGCCGGCCTGCGCCCCTCGCCGTACCCCGCCCCGCAGGACTCGGTGAACCGCCGGGTGCCGCTCGGCACGTTCGTGCACGCGCGCTCGGGCGACAAGGGCGGCGACGCCAACCTCGGGCTGTGGGTCGCGCACGACGGCTCGCCGAAGTACGACGACCGGGTGACCTGGCTGACCAAGCTGATCACCCCGAAGAAGATCAAGGAGCTGGTGCCGGAGGCCAAGGACCTCGAGGTCGAGGTCTACGCGCTGCCCAACCTCGGCGGCGTCAACGTGCTGATCCGCGGCCTGCTCGGCGCCGGCGTCGCCGCCTCGACCCGCTTCGACCCGCAGGCCAAGGGCCTCGGCGAGTGGGTCCGGTCCCGCGTCGTCCACGTCCAGGAGGAGCTGCTGTGAGGCAGCTGGTCGATACGAGCGCCAGCAGCGTTCGGCCATCGGTCTCGATCGCGCTCGCTCCTTCGTCGCTCGCGCTACTCGACCAGCGGGGTGGTGTCTGATGAGTGAGCTGCACGAGCTCGGCGCGGAGTTCACGCGCCGCGAGATCGCGCCCCACCTGCAGGAGTGGGAGGACGCCGGCACCCTGCCGCGCGAGCTGCACCTCGCCGCCGCCAAGCAGGGGCTGCTCGGGCGTGGCGTTCCCCGAGGAGGTCGGCGGCCAGGGCGGTGACCTGCTCGACTCGGTCGACATGCAGGAGGGGATGTTCGAGGCCGGCGCCTCGAGCGGGCTGATGGCCGGGCTGTTCACCAGCGGGATCGCGCTGCCGCACATCGCGGCCTCCGGCAACGCCGACCTGATCGACCGCTTCGTCCGGCCCACGCTGGCCGGCGAGAAGATCGGGTCGCTCGCGGTCACCGAGCCGGGCGGCGGCTCCGACGTCGCCGGCATCCGCACCACCGCGGTCCGCGAGGGCGACGAGTACGTCGTCAACGGCGCCAAGACGTTCATCACCAGCGGCGTCCGCGCCGACTTCGTGACCACCGCGGTCCGCACCGGCGGGCCGGGCCACGCGGGGGTCAGCCTGATCGTCGTCGAGGCCGGCACGCCCGGCTTCACCGTGGACCGGTCGCTGCGCAAGATGGGCTGGCACTGCTCCGACACCGCCGAGCTCTCGTACGTCGACGTGCGCGTCCCGGCCGCCAACCTGGTCGCCGAAGAGAACACCGGCTTCTACCAGATCGCCGAGCAGTTCGTCGTCGAGCGGATCGGCCTCGCGGTGCACGCCTACGGCATCGCCGCCCGCTCGCTGGCGCTGACCGCGGACTACTGCCGCGACCGCGAGACCTTCGGCAAGCCGCTGGTGGCCAACCAGGTGGTGCGGCACAAGCTGGTCGAGATGCGGCGGCAGGTCGAGGTCGCCCGCACCTACACCCGCGAGGTCGCTCGTCGCCATGTCGCCGGCGAGAACGTCATCGCCGAGGCCTGCCTGGCCAAGCAGACGGCCTGCGACGCCGCGACGTACGTCTGCGACCAGGCGGTGCAGCTGCACGGCGGCACCGGCTACATGCACGGCACCGAGGTGGAGCGGCACTACCGCGACGCCCGGATCCTGCCGATCGGCGGCGGTGCGACCGAGGTGCTGGCCGACCTGGCCGCTCGACTGCTGGGGTACACCGCATGAGCGTCATGAGGCCGCTCCGGGGCGAGGTGTCGCTGCACATGGAGGCCACACCCGAGGAGGTGTGGGCGCTGGTCAGCGACGTGACCCGGATCGGTGAGTTCTCGCCGGAGACCTTCGAGGCCATGTGGACGCGCGGCTCGACCGGCCCCGAGGTGGGCGCGTCGTTCAAGGGGCACGTGAAGCGCAACGGGATCGGGCCGACGTACTGGTCGCCGTGCCAGGTCACCAAGTGCGTGCCCAACGAGGTCTTCGAGTTCGCGGTCGGCACCGACGACGTGACGCTCAACAACTGGGGCTACCGCCTCGAGCCCGACGGCTCCGGCACGCGGGTGACGGAGTACTTCCGGCTCGAGCCCAAGCTGGGGCTGCGGCTCTACTGGCTGATGCTCGGACCGCTCCGCGGGCGCACCAACGAGCGAGGCATGCGCACCACTCTCGAGCGGATGAAGGAAGTGGTGGAGAAGTGAGCACTGAGGTGTCCGAGAACCGCGCATCGATGCTCGAGAAGCTCGAGGCACTCGACGCCGAGCACGCGAAGGCGGTCGCCGGCGGCGGGGAGAAGTACGTCGCCCGCCACCACGAGCGCGGCAAGCTGATGCCCCGCGAGCGGATCGAGCTGCTCATCGACGAGGGCTCGGCGTTCCTGGAGCTCAGCCCGCTCGCCGGCTGGGGGACGGACTTCGCGGTCGGCGCGAGCGTGGTCACGGGGATCGGTGTGATCGAGGGCGTCGAGTGCCTGATCACCGCCAACGACCCGTCCGTGAAGGGCGGCGCCAGCAACCCGTGGACGGTCAAGAAGATCTTCCGGGCCTCCCAGATCGCTGAGGAGAACGGGCTGCCGACGGTGGCGCTGGTCGAGTCCGGCGGCGCCGACCTGCCCACCCAGAAGGAGATCTTCATCCCGGGCGGCAAGCTGTTCCGCGACATCACCCGCAGCAGCGCCGCCAAGCAGCCGACGATCGCGCTGGTCTTCGGCAACTCCACCGCCGGCGGCGCCTACGTCCCCGGCATGAGCGACTACACGGTGATGGTCAGGCAGCAGGCCAAGGTGTTCCTCGGCGGCCCGCCGCTGGTGAAGATGGCCACCGGCGAGGAGTCCGACGACGAGTCGCTCGGCGGCGCCGAGATGCACGCCCGCACCAGCGGCCTGGCCGACTACCTGGCCGAGGACGAGCGGGACGCGATCCGGATCGGCCGGCGGATCGTCGCCCGGCTCAACTGGCGCAAGGCCAGCGGCGACCGCGGACCGTTCGCCGAGCCGGACGCCGACCCCGACGAGCTGCTCGACCTGATCCCGACCGACCTCAAGGAGCCGTTCGACCCGCGTGAGGTCATCTCGCGGATCTGCGACGGCGTCTCCGCCACCAACGGCCAGGTCTTCGACGAGTTCAAGCCGCTCTACGGCGCCTCGCTGGTCACCGGCTGGGCCCGGCTGCACGGCCGGCAGATCGGCATCCTCGCCAACGCCCAGGGCGTGCTGTTCAGCGAGGAGGCGCAGAAGGCGACGCAGTTCATCCAGCTGGCCAACCAGATCGACGTACCGCTGCTGTTCCTGCACAACACCACCGGCTACATGGTCGGCAAGGAGTACGAGCAGGGCGGGATCATCAAGCACGGCGCGATGATGATCAACGCGGTCTCCAACAGCACCGTCCCGCACCTGAGCGTGATCATGGGCGCGTCCTACGGCGCCGGCAACTACGGCATGAACGGCCGCGGCTACGACCCGCGGTTCCTGTTCACCTGGCCGAGCGCGAAGTCCGCGGTGATGGGCCCGGCCCAGCTCGCCGGCGTACTCGAGATCGTCGCCCAGCAGTCCGCCGAGGCGAAGGGCGAGGTGTTCGACAAGGAGGGCTTCGCCGGGATCAAGGAGGTCGTCGAGGGGCAGATCGAGGAGCAGTCCCTGCCGTTCTTCCTCTCCGGGATGCTCTACGACGACGGGGTGATCGATCCACGCGACACCCGCACCATCCTCGCCATCTGCCTGTCCGTGATCGACAACAAGGCCTACGAAGGCACCGACCGGTTCGGGGTGTTCCGGCCATGACACAGATCCGCCGCATCCTGGTCGCGAACCGGGCCGAGATCGCCAGCCGCGTGTTCCGCACCTGCCGCAGGCTCGGCATCGAGACCGTCGCCGTGCACTCCGACGCCGACGCCGACCTGCCCTACGTGCGCGAGGCCGACGCCGCCGTACGCCTGCCCGGTATCGCGCCGGCCGACACCTACCTGCGGGGCGACCTGCTGGTCGACGCCGCCCGACGGGCCGGTGCCGACGCGATCCACCCCGGCTACGGGTTCCTCTCCGAGAACGCCGAGTTCGCCCGCACCGTGATCGACGCCAACCTCATCTGGATCGGCCCGGCCCCCGAGTCGATCGACACGATGGGCTCGAAGATCGAGGCCAAGAAGCTGATGGCCGCGGCCGGCGTACCGATCCTCGAGAGCGTCCACGTCGAGGACGCCAAGCCAGAGCACCTGCCGCTGCTGGTCAAGGCCTCCGCCGGTGGTGGCGGCCGCGGCATGCGGATCGTCCGTGACCTCGCGGACCTCTCGGTCGAGGTGGAGAAGGCCGAGGCGGAGGCATTGTCGGCCTTCGGCGACGGCACGGTGTTCATCGAGCACTACGTCGAGCGCGGCCGGCACGTCGAGGTCCAGGTGTGGGGCGACGCGGAGGGCAACATCGCGGTGCTCGGCGAGCGCGACTGCTCCCTGCAGCGGCGGCACCAGAAGGTGGTCGAGGAGGCCCCGGCGCCGGGCAAGCTGAGTCGCGGCACCCGCGAGCGTCTGCACGCCGCGGCGCGCAAGGCCGCCGAGGCGATCTCCTACCGCGGCGCCGGCACCGTCGAGTTCCTCTACGAGGAGGAGCGGGCGGAGTTCTGGTTCCTGGAGATGAACACCCGGCTCCAGGTCGAGCACCCGGTCACCGAGATGGTGTTCCACGCCGACCTGGTCGAGCTGCAGATCCGCGCCGCCGAGGGCGAGACCTCCGACGTGCGCTACCCCGACAAGCCCGACGGGCACGCGATCGAGGTCCGGCTGTACGCCGAGGACCCGGCGCAGGACTACCAGCCGCAGAGCGGGCTGCTGACGACGTTCGAGATCCCGACGAGCAGGCACGTGCGCGTCGACACCGGCTTCGGCTCCGGCAACGAGGTCACCACCCACTACGACGCGATGCTCGCCAAGGTCGTCGCCTACGGCAGCGACCGGGCCACCGCCGCGCGGCGGCTCTGCGACGCGCTGCGCCGGGCCCGGATCCACGGCCTGGTGACCAACCGCGACCTGCTGGTCGCGATCCTCGAGGACCCGGACTTCCTGGCAGGCAAGGTCAGCACGGCCTTCCTCGACACCTTCGAGATGCCGACCAAGGAGACCGACCCCGGTGCGCCGGTCGCGGCGGCCCTCGCCCTGGCGGAGCGGTCCGGCCGGGCTCGCACCGTCCAGGGCGGGATCCCGGTGGCCTGGCGCAACGTCGTCGCGCATCCGCAGCGCACCGAGTTCGACGGCGACATCGTCGTCGAGTGGTGGGGCGGGCGCGACGGCTACACCGTCGACGGCACGACGGTGGTTGAGGTGCGAGGAACGAGCCTCGAAACCTCCGTCACCCTCGAGACCGACGGAGTGCGGACGACGTACGACGTGGCGGTCAGCGGCGAGGCGGTCGACGTGGACAGCCCGCGCGGCCATGTCCGGCTGGACCGGGTGCCCCGGTTCGTCGACCCGGCCGACGCGGTGGCCAGCGGCAGCCTGCTGGCGCCGATGCCCGGGACGGTGGTCCGGGTCGCCGTCGAACAGGGCGCGAAGGTCGCCGCGGGCGACGTGGTCCTGGTCCTCGAGGCCATGAAGATGCAGCACACGGTGACCGCCCCGACCGCGGGCACGGTCACCGAGATCGACGTCCAGCCCGGCGCTCAGGTGGCGTCCGGCGAGGTTCTGGCAGTAGTGACAGGAGAAGACGAATGACGACGTTCACGGAGACCGAGGAGCGCCAGGAGCTGCGCAAGCAGGTGGCGAAGCTGGCGTCCAAGTACGGCCGCGAGTACTTCATCGAGAAGGGCCGGGCCGGCGAGAAGACCACTGACCTGTGGCTCGAGATCGGCAAGAACGGCTACCTCGGCATCAACATCCCCGAGCAGTACGGCGGCGGGGGCGGCGGCATCGGCGACGTGGCCGCGGTCTGTGAGGAGCTCGCGGCCCAGGGCTGCCCGCTGCTGCTGATGGTCGTCTCGCCCGCGATCTGCGGCACGATCATCACCCGCTACGGCACCGAGGAGCAGAAGCAGCGCTGGCTGCCCGGCATCTGCGACGGCACCGGCACGATGTGCTTCGCGATCACCGAGCCCGACGCCGGGACCAACACCCACAACATCACCACCACCGCCCGCAAGGACGGCGACGAGTGGGTGCTCAACGGCCGCAAGATCTTCATCTCGGGCGTCGACGAGTCCGACAACATGCTCGTGGTCGCCCGCACCGAGGACGCGAAGACCGGCAAGGTGAAGCCGGTGCTGTTCGTCGTACCGACCGACGCCGAGGGGGTCGAGGCCAAGGCCATCCCGATGGAGTGGGTCAGCCCCGAGCTGCAGTTCCAGGTGTTCATCGACGACGTCCGCCTGCCCGGCGACGCGCTGATCGGCGACGAGGACGGCGGGCTGGTGCAGCTCTTCGCGGGCCTCAACCCGGAGCGGATCATGGCCGCGTCGTTCTCGAACGGGCTGGCCCGGTTCGCGCTGGAGAAGGCGACGGCGTACGCCAAGGAGCGGGTGGTCTTCAACGGCCCGATCGGCTCGCACCAGGCGATCGCGCACCCGCTGGCCGAGAGCCACATCGAGATCGAGATGGCCCGGCTGATGACCCAGAAGGCGGCGGCGCTCTACGACGCCGGCGACGACATGGCCTCCGGCGAGGCGGCCAACATGGCGAAGTACGCCGCGGCCGAGGCGGCCTGCAACGCTGCCGACCGAGCGGTGCAGACCCACGGCGGCAACGGCGCCACCCAGGAGTACGGCGTGGCCGGCCTGCTGGTCGCCACCCGGGTCGGCCGGATCGCCCCGGTGTCGCGGGAGATGATCCTCAACTTCGTGTCGATGCACTCGCTGGGGCTGCCGAAGTCCTACTGACGCGCGGCGGCGCATGTTACTGACCGTTGTGCCTTCTACCCGACCGTTACAACTGTCAGGTAGAAGGCACAACGGTCAGTAACATCGCCCGCATGCCCGAGCGTCCACTGGTGCCCGAGGAGATGGTCCTCCGCATCGGCGAGATCCTCGGAGTGCTGCCCGAGTGCGTGGAGGAGAACGCCTGGGTGGGCACCCGCTGGCGAGTGGGTGCGGCGACCGTCGCGCACGTCTTCGGCGGTGAGGACCAGCTGTTCCGGATCACCTTCCGGGGCGAGATCGACGAGGTGATCGCCTTCGAGCACCTCGGCGATCCCTACTTCCGGGCGAGCTGGGGCGGCAACGTGATCGGCCTGCTGCTGGACGACGACACCGACTGGGACGAGCTCACCGAGCTGCTCACCGACTCCTACTGCCTCCAGGCCCCCGATCGACTCGCTTCCCTGATCGACCGACCTACGGGGTAGTGCGCACCGGTAGTTTTGCCGGATGGGCGTGGTGGGGAAGATCGACCGCGGTCAGCGGCGAATCCCCGTGATCGGGTTCCCGCTCGCCGTGATCTACAAGTTCTTCGACGACCAGGGCAACTACCTGGCGGCGGTGATCACCTACTACATGTTCGTCGCGATCTTCCCGCTGCTGCTGATGTCGGCGTCGATCCTCGGCTTCATCCTCGATGACCGCCCGGACCTTCAGAAGGAAGCCCTCAACTCGGCGCTGAGCAACTTCCCGATCATCGGCACCCAGCTCAGCGCGCCAGAGGGGCTGCAGGGATCCACCGGTGCCGTCGTGTTCGGCTCGCTGGCGGCGTTCTACGGCTGCATCGGCCTCGGCGTCGCGCTGCAGAACGTCATCAACGCGGCCTGGGCGGTGCCGCGGAACAGTCGCCCCAACCCGTTCCTGATCCGGTTGAACAGCCTGGGCCTGCTCTTCACCGCCGGTGTCGCCGTGCTGCTGGTGACGGTGTTCTCGGCGGTGGTGGGCAACACCGAGGTGTTCGGCGGCGGGGTCAACACCTTGATCCGCTGGCTGATCCGGATCGGGAACGTGCTGATCGTCGGCCTGGTACTGACCGCGCTGTTCCGGATGGCGGCGGCGAGCCGTCATATCTCACTGATGCGGGCCGCTCCCGGTGCGTTCGCGCTGGCCGTGATGTGGCAGGGCCTGCAGTACATCGGAACGTGGTACGTCACCAGCGTCTTCCCGGCCGCCAACCAGGTGAACGAGACGTTCGCGCTGGTCCTCGGCCTCATCGGCATCATCTACATCGCCGCGGTGATGGGCGTGCTCGGCATCGAGGTCAACGTCGTCCTCGCCCGTCGGCTGTGGCCGCGGGCGCTGCTGACGCCGTTCACCGACCGGGTCGACCTGACCGAGGCCGACCGCCGCGCCTACGCGATGTACGCCCAGACCCAGCGGCACAAGGGCTTCGAGACGGTCACCGTCCGCTTCGACGGGCGCGACGGCGACACCCACGAGATCGTCCTCGACCCGAAGACCGGCAAGACCGAGACCTACCGCAACGGCGCGACGCCCGGCGGCTGAACCGGTCCGTCAGTAGCCTGATCGCGAGGCCGAGCCCAGGAGGTGCGCATGTCCTCGACACCACGGGTCGGCTATGCCCCACGCGGCGACGGCGGCCACGTCGGGTACTCCGTGCTCGGCGAGGGCCCGCCGATGGTCTTCTTTCCGTCTGGCACGCTCTCCGCTGCTTCCTTGTTCGAGGAGCCGCGGTGCGCTCGGATGCAGCGTGAATTGGCGACGTTCGCGACCAGGGTCGTCATCGACCGTCCGGGCGTGGCTACTCCGACCCGCTCGGTGCCGGGGAGGCACCGACCATCGAGGTCCTGGCGGGCCATGCACTCGCGGTGCTCGATCACCTCGGCGTCGAGAAGGCGGTGCTTGCCTCATTCGGGTGGGACAGCCAGGCCATGGTCCAGCTCACGGTCGAGCATCCAGAGCGGGTCTCGAAGCTCTTCATGCATTCCTTCAGCCCATGCCCCCTTCCCCGGCCCGACTGGCCGTACAGCGTGCCGCTGGACGTGGTCACCGCGATCCAGGAGGAGGTGGCCGCGCCCGGTGAGAGCCGCGCCCCGCAGGACATCACCTCCTTGCTCACCGAGGCGGCCGCCAGCGACCCGGACCTGACGCACTGGTTCGAGGAGTCCGGACGCGTGGGACCGAAGACGGCGGAGGCCTACATCGCGGCGACGCTGCAGACGGACGTTCGCCCCCTGCTCGGCCGGATCACGGTCCCGACCCTGATCCTGCACAGCACCCGTGATCGCTGGGCTCCTGTCGAGGGGGCGCGTTTCTGCGCCGACCAGATCCCCGATGCACGCCTCGTCGAGTTCGACAGCGGCGACTCCCTCCCCTTCACGCACCTGCTCGACGAGCGGCTCGCCGAGATCGAAGCCTTCGTCGAGGGCGACACGCCGATCGCGGACGAAGCGGCGGCTGATGACCGTGCTGTTCACCGACGTCGTGGGCTCCACTGAGCGGCTGGCCGCCTCCCAGGACGCCCGCTGGTCCGCCGATCTCGACGTGATCGACGGCGTCGTCAGCCGCCAGGTCCGTCGGCACGACGGTCGGGTGTGCAAGAGCATGGGGGACGGCCATCTCGCCTTGTTCGACCAGCCCAGCGACGCGGTTGCCGCTGCGCTGGCCCTGGTGCGTGCGCTGGACCAGATGGGTCTGCCGATCCGCGCCGGAGTGCACATCGGCGAGGTGGAGCTGCGCGGCGACGACGTCGCCGGCATGGCGGTGCACGTCGGAGCCCGGGTGTCCGGGAAGGCCGGAGCCGGCGAGATCCTGGTCACCCGCACCGTCGCCGACCTGCTGGTCGGCTCCCGCCACCAGGTCGAGCCGGCGGGCGAGCACGAGCTCAAGGGCGTCCCGGGCACCTGGTCGTTGCACCGGGTTCGTGCACGGCTAGTCGGCAGGGCGCGCCCTAGTTCCGGTAGCTGCTGTCGGGGAGCATGTCGGGGCACTGGCCGCCCAGCGTCGTAGCCAGTTCGTAGTGCCAGATCTCGTTCGCGAAGGTCTGGCACAGCCCGTAGTCGGCTCCGTGCTGGCTGAGCCAGTCGGTGCGACGGTCGGGCCGATGTCGACGGCGTCGCCGGTGACGTGAGCCGAGGCTCGGGGGTGGACACCCAGCGGGTCGCCTCCGCCTCGCTCCCGTACTTGAAGACGGCCTCGTCGAACAGGCGCTGTTGGTGCGCCCGCTGCGCCAGCCGCTGGTGACGCCACCGCACCCCGTCATCCAGGGCGTCGCTCGCGGCCGCCTGGAGAGCATCGAGCAGATCCGGATCGAGATTGGCGACCGTTGGCCGGTGGACGTCGAGAGGGCCGCTGCGGTCGTCCCGGGCACGGTGGTCGCCGGCCGGCCACACCTGAGGCAAGCCGCCCGGCGTTCCCTCCGTTGCCTCCGTGTCCTCGGAGGCGCCGCAGCCGAGGGCCGAGAGAGCAACGACGAGCAGCAACACGGTCAACAGGCCGCGGCTTCGACGCGAGGGGAAAGGGCTGGTGAGGTTGTCGGTCACTCCGGCAACGTCGTAGACGCCGCGCGCCCAAACCTCCCTCAAAGGTGCCGAGTCGCCCTACCTGAGGTCAGGCTTCATCCTCCTGACAGCAACGCTCGCACACGCGCAATGCGGTTGTGACAGACCAGGCGGCCCACGATGTCAAAGCGCCGCAATGCGCCGAAGACGTCAACGGAGCGGGACGAAGCGATAGGCCCCGTGGCGGGTGATGTCGACGTCCTCGCCGCGGCGTACGACGAGCAGCATCGTGGAGTCGACCGGGATCACCATCCGGCCCCCGTCGGCGATCTGGGCGACCAGCTCGTCGGGGAGGGTGCGCGGTTCGGCGGAGACCAGGATCCGGTCGTACGGCGCCGCGTCGGGCCAGCCCAGCACGCCCTCCTGCGCCTGCCGGATCGATGCCCACGGCTGGTGAGTGCGGCCCAGGTTCCTCGACCCGAACCGGACCAGCTCGGGCTCGAGCTCCACGCCGAGCACCTCTCCGGACGGTCCGACCAGGTGCGCCAGCAGCGCGGTGGTCCAGCCCGAGCCGGTGCCGACGTCGAGCACGCGCTGTCCCGGCTCGACCGAGAGCAGCCGCAGCATGTCCTCGACGGTGCGTGGCTGCGAGTTGGTCTGGCCCTGCCCGATGCCGATCGGACCGTCGTACGACGCCCGGCCGCGGGCGAGCTTCGGGAGAAAGCCGGCCCGGGGGACCGCCTCGAAGGCCGCGGCGACGGCGTCCATCGCGATCTCCTATTCGACCAGCCGGGCCCGCAGCGAGTCGAGGGTGGCGTCGGTGAGCCCGAGGCCCGAGCGCAGGTAGTCGTCGACCGACCCGTAGTCCGCTGCGACGGCGTCCAGACCCGCAGCGAGGTAGCGCTCGTCGGCGACCATCACCTTCTCGTAGACCTCGACGTAGACCTCGCCCATGTGCTCTCGCACCATCCCGAGGTACTTGTCCCGGGTCCCGCTCGAGCGGGCGTTCGTGGCCAGGTAGTCCTCGAGTACCGCGTCCTCGGGGACTCCGCAGATCCCGAGCGCCAGCATCGCGGCCCAGCCGGTGCGGTCCTTCCCGGCCGTGCAGTGGAAGACCAGCGGCGCCTCAGCGGTTGCGATCCGGCCGAGCAGGGTGGCGAAGGCCGCCCGGGCGCCAGCGTGCCGCACGAAGCCCCGGTAGACCTCGTGCATCACCTCTGCGGCTCGCGCGGCGTCTTCGAGCGTGACGACCTCGTCCATCGGGATCCCGGGGATCTCCAGGTGCTCCCAGGCGGCCCCACGGACCTCCGTGTCGGGGTGCGCGTCGATCTCGATGCCGTGCCGGAGGTCGATGATCGAGGTGACACCGAGCTCGGCGACGCGGACCGCGTCCTCCTCGGTGAGGGCGAGCTCGTTGGACCGGTAGACCAGCCCAGGGCGCAAAACCCGCCCGTCGGCGGTGCGGTGACCCGGCCCGGTCAGGTCGCGAAAGTTGTCGGCGGAGCCGAGCCGCAGCAGCTCGTCGCCGAGCGGGAGATCCGGGGGTCTGAGAGGCACCTTAGGAGCCTAGTCACGCCCGTCACCACCGGTCTAAGGCACCCGCTCGCAGAACTTAGGGCATCTGCCCGATGTGAGCCCCTGCCTTAGCCGAGCAGATTCATCCTCACCAGCAGCACTAACTGACCTGAGGAGATCACCCATCATGTCGCTTTACGGAGACTTCGAGTTCATCAAGGCCGAGACCGAGTACCGCCTCGACCGTGGCCGGCCCGCAGGTTGGATCGCCGGCCGCACCCGGGGCGTACGCCGCCGGATCCCGACCCGCCGATACACCGATTCAGGGGGCACCCGCCACAACGACGCCGCCTGAAACGCGGGCGGCGTCATGTCGGTAGCCACCGGCATACTTGACTGTGTGCCACTGAATCCGGCGGGCCTCCGGCCCATCGTCGGCCGAGACCAGGACCTCGAGCGCCTCATATCTGCAGCAGGAATCGCTCCTGCTGACGGATTTGAGGCGCTCGGGGGCCTTGTCGTTTTGTCCGGCGACGCCGGGATGGGCAAGACCCGGCTGCTCGCCGAGCTGGCCGAACGTGCCGGAGACCAGGGCTGGCGGGTCGTCGTCGGCCACTGTCTCGGCGAGGCCGGCAGCACCCTCCCCTACCTCCCCTTCGTCGAGCTCCTCGGGCGGCTGACCTCCGACGAGCCCGAGGTGGCCGGCGAGCTGATCGCCACCCACCCGTCTCTCGGCCCGCTGCTGCAGGCCCACCTGCGCGGGCCGGCCGACGACCAGTCCGAGTCCCACCGCGGTGACCTCATCGAGAGTCTGCACGCGGCGCTCGAGCAGCTCGGCGCCGGTCAGCCGCTCCTGGTGCTGATCGAAGACGTGCACTGGGCGGACCAGTCCTCGCGCGAGCTGCTCAGCCTGCTGCTGACCCGGGGCTTCATCGGCCCCGTGTCGCTGGTGATCTCCTTCCGCAGCGACGACCTGCACCGCCGCCACCCGCTGCGCCCGACCCTGGCCAACTGGTCGCGGCTCGCCCAGGTCCGCCGCATCGACCTCGCCCCTCTCGACCGACCAGCGATGCGCCAGCTGGTGCGCGGGCTGGAGACCGGCGGTCCGGGGGCCGGTGGCCTCGCCGACCGTGAGGTCGATGCGGTGGTGGAGCGGGCCGAGGGCAACGCCTTCTTCGCAGAGGAGATCGCGGCCGCCAGTATGTGGGGCCAGGCGGGCGTCGGGGCCGATCTCTCCCGACTGCTGCTGGTCCGCTTCGAGCAGCTCGACAGCACCGCCCAGACGGTGGTCCGGCTCGCTTCCGCCGCTGGTCGGCACGTGTCGCACGAGCTGTTGGCGCGCGTGGTCCACGACGCCGCGGCGATCGACGCCGCCGCCCTGGACCTGGCGCTCCGTGACGCTGTCGAGCGGCACATCCTGATCCCGACCGACACCGGTTATGCGTTCCGGCACGCGCTGCTCGCCGAGACGGTCTACGACGACATGCTGCCCGGCGAGCGGGTCCGCGCCCACGCGACGTACGCCCGGGTGATCGACTCCGACGAGGCGCTCGGCAAGTCCGCCGACCTGGCACGGCACGCCGCCGAGGCCGGGGAGCGGGCGCTTGCCCTGCGGGCCAGCGTCAGCGCAGGCGGCAGCGCGATGTCCATGGGCGGCCCCGACGAGGCACTGCGGCACTACGAGCGGGCGCTCGGGCTCGGTCCCGACGAGCCCGAGGAGGCCACCGCGATCGCCGGGATGGCGGCCGCCGCCGCGATGGCCGCGGGCCACCCGACCCGAGCCGTGGGGCTGCTGCGGGAGCGCCTCGACCGCGGCGAGCTGACGCCGCTGCTGCGCGCGGAGCTGCTGGCGGAGCTGGCGCAGGCCGCGCGGATCACCGAGCTCGACATCAACGCCCTGGAGTTGACCGAGGAAGCGCTGAGCCTCGTGCCCGAGGACGACGAGACCAAACTGCACGCCCGAGTGCTGGCTGCACACGCCCAGGCGCTCGCCGACCGGCTGCGCAACGAGGAGGCGGTGAAATACAGCCGCAAGGCCACCTCGCTCGCCGAGAAGCTGGACCTCCCCGACATCACCGCCGAGGTCGAGACATTCGTGGCCCGCATCTCCGAGCGCAGCGGCGACGTGGTCGCCTCTCAAGAGACGCTGGAGCGGATCATCGCCGAGTCGTCCTCAGGGCTCACCCGGATCCGGGCGATGCACCACCTGGGCTCGCTGCACCACCGGGCCGGGCGGCTCAAGGAGGCGCTCGACGTCTACCAGGCGGGCACCGACAAGGCCCGCCGGATCGGCCGTTCCTGGGCGCCCTACGGCTTCGACTGCCGGGTGCTCGCCGCCATCGCGGCCTACGAGTACGGCGACTGGGACCGGTCCCTCGCCACCACCGACTTCACCGGCGAGACCCCGCCGCCGGGGGCCGAGGCGATGCTCCGGGCCGTGGAACTGATGGTCCGCGCCGCCCGCGGCGAGCACGAACGCGTGCCAGACGCTGAGAGCCTGCGCGACGAGTGGGCGCTCGATGGCCTGATCGCCATCTCTGCCACCACCGCGCTGGTCGAGCTCCATGGCAGTGCCGGCGACGTCGACCTCGCTGAGTCGGCGCTGCGCGACGCCGTGGAGTTCCTGACCGACCTGTGGCAGATCAAGACCGTGCAGCCCGAGCTGCGGCTCAACACGTTGATGCTTGCCCATCTCTCCCAGCGCGCCACCTCGGTCAGCGCCGCGGAGCGCCGCGTCCTGCGCGAACGCGGCGAGGGGTACGCCGCGCGAAGTGAGCTGGTCTGGGCCGACAACGAGGTCAAGGGCGCGACCGGGCTGGAGGCCCGGGCCTGGCGCGGCCGCGCGCATGCCGAGCTGCTCCGGCTTCGCTGGTTGACCGGTGACTCCTCCGCCGACATCGACGAGATCGTCGAGGCCTGGCGCATCGTGGTCGAGTGCTTCCGCGACTACGGCCACAAGTTCGAGGTGGCCCGCTCCCAGGCCCGGCTCGCGGCGGTCCTCGACGCCGCCGGCGACCCCGAGGCGACGACGTACCGCGACGCCGCCCTGGCCACCGCCCGCGAGCTCGGCGCCCGCCCGCTGATCGCCGAGCTGGGCTTCGGCACCACGCCGACGGCCGCGGCCGCGCCGGGCACGGCCACGCTCACCCGCCGTGAGCGCGAGATCCTGCAGCTCGTCGACCGGGGCATGAGCAACCGCGAGATCGGCGAGCAGTTGTTCATCAGCGCCAAGACCGTGAGCGTCCACGTCTCCAACATCATCGGCAAGCTCGACGCCTCCGGCCGCGGCGAGGCCGCCGCGATCGCCCGCGACCGCGGGCTTCTGTAGCTCAGGCCTAGGCGAACTCGATCAGCGCGACCGGTGGGCGGGTCGGTTCCTTCGAGCCACCGGCCGGCTCCCGAGTGATCCCGAAGCCGTCCGCGGACGCTGCGTCGCCGTTGAGCAGCACGGTCGCGTCCGCCTCGTCGGGCATGAACCCCGCCGGGACCATGACGTCGTCGTGCTGCAGCCACAGCTGATACACCTTGCCTTCGCCCGCTGGTGCCATGCCGTCGGCCTGCACCACCGCTCCGTTGAGCGAGTCCGAACGAGTGACCTCCACCCGGGATCCGTCGGGCAAGCGCTGGGTCCATGACTGAGCGTCGCCGGCGCCGATGACCTCGCCCGCGGTCAGTGTCGGGGCCTGGCTGGTGTCGTCCGACCAGGGATGCCAGACCGTGGCGCCAACGCCGCCGATGGCGACCAGCGCAGCGGCAGCGGCCACCAGCCCGGCAACCCGGCGCCGGGGCCGGGCCCGATGGACGGTCGTGGCGACCACCGGGGGCCGCGGACGGACCGTGTCGATGCCCTCGAGCACGGCGGTCCGTAGCGAGGCGGGTGCTTCGGCGACGGTCGTCTCGGGCAGCAGAGCCGCGGCCTCGCGCAGGCTGGCGATCTCGGCCTGGCAGTCGGTGCAGTCCGCCAGGTGGCGCTCGAAACGGGCGCGCTCGACGTCGTCGAGTGCGTCGATGGCATAGGCCCCCGAGAGCGCGTGAATGTCGCTCATGTTGGTACTCCCATGGTGTCACGGAGCCGGATCAGGCCGTCTCTGATGCGGGTCTTGGCGGTGCCGACCGGTAGGTCCAGCAGGGTGGCCACCTCGGTGTGCGTGTAGCCGCCGAAGTAGGCGAGCTCGAGGGCCTCTCGTTGTACGTCGGTGAGGCTGGTCAGTGCGCCGCGCACCCGGTGCGCCTCCATCGACGCGTGCGCGGCCTCGGCGGTCGCGTCGTGTTCGACCGTCTGGTTCTGCTGGTGGTACGACGTGTCCCTGCGGCTGGAGGCCTCGGCCGAGCGAACCCTGTCGACGGCCTTGCGGTGCACGATCGTGAGGATCCAGGAGATGGCGCTGCCTCGGTCCGGGTCGAAGCGGGCCGAGCCGCGCCACAGCTCGAGGTAGGCCTCCTGGGCGACCTCCTCGGCCTGCGCCGAGTCACGGACGACCCGGACCGCCAAGCCGTAGACGCGCGCCGAGGTGGCGTCGTACAGCTCGGCGAACGCGTCCTTGTCGCCGCGCCCGGCCCGCTTGAGCAGAGCGGCCAGCACGCTTGCTTGGTCGGTGGCAGGCACCGGCGCCTCCTCGGAGTGGGAGGCGCCGGTACCCACCGGCCCGATGTGTGTCACGGGCTGATCCTCGTCAACCTGACCGCGATTGGGAAGCGGCTCAGCCGTCGGTGGGGCTGAGGACCCCGTCGATCACGTACACCGTGGCGTTGGCGGTCGGGATGTTGCCGCACAGCACGTTGGCGCCGTTGATCGTCATTCCGGACTCGTCACCTTCGACGGTCAGGGTTCCGCCCTGGAGGGAGGTCTGGTTGCCGACCACGGACGCGGGGTCCAGCTGGCCCGCGACGACGTGGTAGGTGAGCACGGTCGCCAGGTCGCTTTCCATGCCGTCCTTGGCGGCGCCGTCGAGGAGCGCGTTCAGGTCGTCAGCCGGGATCTCCGCGAACGCCGGGTCGGCCGGCGCGAAGACGGTCAGGCCCTCGGCGCTGTTGAGCGTGTCGCCCAGTCCTTCGACAGCGCCGACAGCGGCGGTCAGGGTCTTGAGCAGCGGGTTGGTGCTGGCGGCGGTGCCGACCGGGTCCTGGACCATCCCGCCGAACGAGCCGTCTCCCGAGGTCGGGATCTGCGAGCAGCCGTCGCCGAAGGTCTGCGCGGCCGGGTCAGCGCCCTCGGCGCCGGAGTTGTCGGCCGGGGCCGACGAGGAGGTGTCGTCGTTGGCGTCGCTGCCGCTGTCGTCGTCACTGCAGGCGGCGAGGCCCAGGGAGAGCGCGAACACGGCGGTCAGGATGCCGGTGTTGCGGCGGAGAGTGTGGAGCTTCATGGGTGGTGCCTTCCGTTGTGGGTGCTGATGTGAGTAGTTCGGTGCTGCGTGCGGTCCGGATGGCCCGGGTCGCGGGAAATTTCGGTCAGGCGACGGTCACGGCGTACTGGTGCACGCCGCTGGCCCCGTCGGGGAACGGGTTGGCCCTGGCCGGGCTCTGGACCTGGCCGTCGGAGGTAGTCACGCGCGCCGAGATGCTGCGCGGGCCGGGCTTGGCGTCCCATTTGTAGAACCACTGCCGCCAGTAGTCGTTGCCGCCGTCGGGGCCGAGCGTTGCCTCCTGCCAGCCGGCGCCGTCGATCTGCACCTCGACCTTGCCCACGCCGCCGGCCTGCTGGCACCAGGCGACGCCGCCGATGAGGACCTCGCCGGCATCGACGGTCGACAGCGAGCGCGGGGTGTCGATCCGCGCGGAGATCTTGATCGGGGCGTCGGTGGCCCAGTCGCGCTCGGTCCAGTACGCCTCGGCGTCGTCGTACGTCGTCAGCGTGAGCTTGGTCAGCCACTTGGTCGCGCTGATGAAGCCGTAGAGCCCCGGGATCACCATCCGTACCGGGAAGCCGTGCTCGCGAGGGAGCTGCTCGCCGTTCATGCCGACGCAGATCATCGCGTCGCGGCCGTCGGTGGCCAGGTCGAGCGGGGTGCTGATCGTCATCCCGTCGAAGTCGGTGCTGAGGATCTGGTCGGCGGAGTTCCCCACGCCGGCCTGGTCGAGCAGGTCCTGGAGGGGTACGCCGAGCCACCGGGCGCCGCCCACGAACTCGCCGCCGACGCTGTTGGAGACGCAGGTCAGGGTGATGTCGCGCTCGATCATCGGCATCTCGAGCAGCTCGTCGAAGGAGATCGTGAGCTCGTTCTCGACGTCGCCGTCGATCGTCAGGGTCCAGTCGTCGGAGCTGATGACGGGGGTGTCGAGGCGAGTGTCGACCCGGTAGAAGTCGTTGTTCGCGGTGACCCATTCGCTGATCCCCGGCACCTGCTTGTCGAGCCCGCGCGGAAGTGCCGGGGCGGGGTCCGCGGCAGCGGGCAGGGCGACGTCCTCGGCCCGGGCCCGCAGGTGCTGGATCCAGCGTCCGGTCCCACCGAGCGCCGCGGCGAGGCCGGCCAGCACGCCCATGGCGACGACCACCCCGCGCCGACTCGGCCCGGTGACGTCGTCCGGCAGCGGGTCCGCCTCGGGCCAGGCGCGGCGATCCAGGAGCCACAGCGCGGCCACACCGGTGATGGCGGTGACCAGGCTCGGGACAACATCGACGGGCTCCACTGTGGGCCGGGTGAGTACGGCGAGGGCGGCCACGGCCACTAGGCCGACGAGCAGCGCCGCGCCGTACCGGAATCGACGCCGCGCGATCAGGCCTGCGACCGCCGCCAGCGTCAGGACCCCGAGGAACACCGAGCCGATCAGGATCGGCTTGTCCTTGGTGCCGAACTGCGCGATCGCCCACTCCTTGACCGGCGTGGGCGTCAGGTCGATGACCGCCGACCCGACCGCCAGCACCGGCGACGACGCGGGGTCGAGGAGGGAGGCGACGAAGTGTCCGGCCGCCGTCCCGACCAGCGCCGCGAGCAGACCGAACAGGGCGTAGAGGGGTCGGGATCGCATGGCGGTGGTTCGGCGCCGACGGCTCGACGGATGGGTACGGTGACGCCCATGCCTGACACCGAGCTGGTCCACCTCGCGGTCGCCGACGGGGTCGCGACGATCACCCTGGACTCCCCGCACAACCGCAACGCGCTGTCCCGGCAGCTCGTCACCGAGCTGTTCGGACACCTCGAGACGGCGGACGCCGACGACGCGGTCACCGTGGTGGTCCTGCGGGCCGAGGGCAAGGTGTTCTGCTCGGGCGCGGACCTCTCCGAGGCCTCGGGCGAGGGCATGGAGGAGGGCGCCCGGGCGATGGTCCGGATGCAGCGTCAGATCGTGGCGTTGGGCAAGCCGGTGGTGACCCGGCTGCAGGGCGCGGTGCGCGCCGGTGGCATCGGCATCGTCGCCGCCTCCGACATCGCCATCTCGGCGGACACCACGACGTACGCGCTGACCGAGGTGAAGCTCGGCCTGGCGCCGGCCGTCATCTCGCTCACCGTGCTGCCCCGGCTGACGTCCCGGGCCGCCGCGCTCACCTGCCTCGGCGGCGAGGTGTTCGACGGCACCCAGGCGGCGGAGATGGGGCTGGTCACCCGGGCGGTTCCCGAGGCCGAGCTGGACGGCGCGGTCGACGCCGTCGTCGCCTCACTCCTGACCGGTGCGGCTCAGGGGCTGCGCGAGACCAAGGCGCTGCTGACTCGCGACCTGCTCGATCGGATCGACGCGCGCGGTGACGAGGTCGCCGCGCTCAGCGCGCGACTGTTCGGCTCCGACGAGGCGCGCGAGGCGATGCTCGCGTTCCTCAGCAGGAAGAAGTAGAGGTCTGCTTTCGCCTCACCGGGTGTCGACCCGCGGTCGCGACTTCGTCGCTCAGTCGCGCGTTCGCTCGACCTCTTCGCGTAGCGACCCTGCTCGTGCCCTCGCAGGCTCGCTCTCAGACGTCGTACAGCGGGCCCGGGGGCCGGCGCTTGGCGGCGTACACGAGACCGCCACCGGAGCCGACGAGGGCCAGGCCGAGGACCAGCCAGAGCAGGTTGGGTCCACCGGTGTCGGGGAGCAGTCCGTCAGGGTTGTCGATCGCCGGGGTCGGGGCCCGGACCAGGGCCGGGGCCGTCGCCCTTGCGGACGTCGAATGCCGTGTTGTTGTGGCAGGACTTGAACGTGCTGCCATCGGCGGTGCGGAACCTGGCGCGCACGACGTAGTGACCGGGCTGGGTGATCACCGGTCCGACGACGGTGACGGGTCGGCCGTTGTAGTCGACGGTCCTGGAGAAGATGCTCGGTGCCGGCCTGGATGATGCTGAGCTCGACGGTGCCGGTGGGCTGCTCGGCACGCTGGGCAGCAGCGCGTTTGCCGGCCGCAGCCGCCGGGGCGTTCGGCCGGACGGTGATCCGGATTCGCGGCGCGGTCTTCGCCCGGACGACGGCGGGAACGTCGATGTTGCAGGAGGTCTGCACCGCTGCTGTGTAGTCGTCGGCCGCGTTCGCGGGCGCGACAAGGCCGGGCGCCACGACGAATAACGACATGACCAGCGCCAGCACCGCTGCGAGCCTTTCACTGTTCCTCCTCCGAGTACCCAGTTCAACGACCAGTTGCCCAATCGGTCACGACTGAAACCCCGACCCGCGCCGCAACGGGGTGATGGGCGAGACCCGAGGGCCCATCCGCCGCGGGTCGCGCTCTCACCCATGTACTCCCCAGCTCGTTTCGACTCGGCCTGGAGCAGCGTACCGTCTCGCTGCCCGTCCCGGCTTCTCACGGTTTCGCCACGGCCTCCACCAGGTGCCCGAAGGCGACGCTGCGGTTGTCGGTGTGGAAGATCTCCGAGCAGGTCACCAGGGTGATGACCTGGTCCCCGGGCTGGCCCGCGGCGGTCACCCCGCCGGCGTCGGGATTGACCGGGAACAGGGGATCGAGGACCCAGTCGGCCGTGAACGGGACGATCAGGTCGGTGCCGCCGCTGTCGAGCTCGTAGGTGTACGTCGGCGTTCACGGTCTCGATCTCCACGAGGTCGCCCTCGCGCAGTTCGGGGAAGTCGGCGAACGGCTCGCCGTGGGTGACGCGGTGCGCGGCGAGCGCGAAGTTGCCGTGCTCACCCACTCGCGGCCGTGTCCTCGTCGTGCCCGACGCCCGCCGCCAGCACCTCGTCGGTGGTCCCCTCCAGGATCGGGACCTCGTAGTCCGCACCGAACCGCGGGATCCGGATGATGCCGGTGGCCTTGCCGAAGTCGGTCTCGACGGTCCCCTGACCGTCGCTCCACTCCTCTCTGCAGGTCTGCGACCACCTCGGCCTGGCGGCCTTTCGAGACCCAGTTGGTCCCCCAGAACTGCCAGGCCAGCCAGCCGAGGACGATCGCTCCCACGGTGATGAGGGCGATGCCGCCGGCCAGCATCACGCGGCGCCGCTTCTTGTTGGAGGTTCCGCGCCGGCGACGTACGACCGAGGGCGCGCTGCCGGGGTCTGGCCGGTCGCTCTCGGTGTCGGTGGAGGTGGTCACGATTCTTTAAACGGAATGAACCCCGAACCGTCACGCGAGATAGACTGATGAACTTGTCCGCGCCCGCTCCCGGGCCCGGACATCGTGCTGAGGGGACGCATCGTTGAGTGAGCCAGTGGTCGAGCGAGAGATCGCTCGCGAACAGGCGTTCGTGGACCGGGTCCACCAGCAGCTGCAGGTTTCCGCCAAGGCCGCTGGGGAGCTGGCCAAGGAGGGTCACGAGCGCGGCCGGCTGGGCCATGAGGGCGGACTGGTCGAGCGCGACGCCATGGTCTTCCAGGCCGCGAAGCGGATCGCCCAGCTCGACGCTGCCCACGAGGGCCTGGTGTTCGGGCGCCTCGACCTCGACCGCGAGACCGACCCGGAGCCGCGCTACATCGGCCGGATCGGGCTGCGCGACACCAACCGCGACTCGCTGCTGATCGACTGGCGGGCACCGGCCGCGGCCGTGTTCTACCAAGCCACCGCCGCCGAGCCGCGGAGCGTCGTACGCCGCCGGGTGCTGCGCTGCTCCGGCGCCAGCGTCCTCGGGGTGGAGGACGAGCTGCTCGACCCCGACAACCCCGCGGCCGAGTCGCTGCCGGTGATCGGCGACGGCGCGCTGATGGCCCAGCTGTCGCGGGCCCGCGACCGGTCGATGCACTCCATCGTGGCCACCATCCAGGCCGAGCAGGACCTGGCGATCCGGGCGCCCGGCAAGGGCGTGGTCTCGATCTCCGGCGGGCCGGGCACCGGCAAGACCGTGGTGGCGCTGCACCGGGCGGCGTACCTGCTCTACACCGACCGCCGCCGCTACGAGGGTGGCGGCGTGCTGATCGTCGGCCCCAGCGGGGTGTTCATGCGCTACATCGAGCGGGTGCTGCCCAGCCTCGGTGAGACCGCGGTGGCGCTGCGCTCGGTGGGCGAGGTGGTCGACGGGGTCCGCGCCAGCCGGCACGACGAGCCCGCCGTCGCCGACGTCAAGGGCTCGGAGCGGATGGCCGAGCTGATGCGGCGTACTTCCCGACAGCACGCACCCGGCAGCTCCCGGCGAGTTCCGGATCTTCTGGCGCGACGACCGGATCGTGCTCGACCGCGGCGTGCCTCGGCCGGCTCCGGCGGCAGCTGATGTCGCAGGGTCGTCGCAACCGGCAGCTGCCGCGGATCGCGCCCACCCTGCTCGACGCGATGTGGCGGCAGGTGCGCGGAGAGCGCGGCCGGGAGCGGGGCCGCGAGGCGTTCGACGAGGAGATGCTGTCCAACCAGACGTTCCTCGACTTCGCGCTGGCCTGGTGGCCGCCGCTGGATGCGCCGACGGTGCTGTCCTGGCTGCGGGACCCCGAGTTCCTGGCCCGGGTCGCCGAGGGCGTCGTGACCAGCGAGGAGCAGGCCCTGCTCACCAAGTCGTGGGACGCCGCCACCGGGCTGTCCGTGGAGGACATCCCGCTGCTCGACGAGCTGCGCTACGCGCTGGGCGACGTACCGGCCCGCACCGAGGACGAGCGGGACGACCCGTTCACGCTGGGGAGGGCGCGGTCGACATCCAGGAGCTGATGACCGCCGCCGACCGGGAGTACGCGCCGACCGGGCGGGCCTGGACCCCGCCGACCTACAGCATCGAGGACGACGGCTTCGCGCACGTGCTGATCGACGAGGCGCAGGACCTCACGCCGATGCAGTGGCGGATGGTCGGCCGGCGCGGCCGCGGCGCGTCGTGGACGATCGTCGGCGACCCGGCGCAGTCGTCCTGGCCCGCGCCCGAGGAGTCGGCGGCCGCACGCGCGGCGGCCCTGGAGGGCAAGCCCGTCCACGAGTTCCACCTGTCCAAGAACTACCGGAACTCCGCCGAGATCTACGCCTTCGCGGCGGCGTACGCCGAGCGGGTCGGCCTCAAGGCCGACCTGCCAGAGGCGGTCCGCGCAACCGGGGTGGGCCCGGTCGAGCGGACCGCCTCGCCCGACCTCGAGACCGCTACTCGGGACGCGGTGCTCGAGGTGGCCGGGCAGGTGCCCGGCACTGTCGGGATCGTGGTGCCCTCGGCCCGCCGCTCGGAGGTGAACTCCTGGCTGGCGTCGTGGCCGGAGCTGGAGGCCGACGCCCCGGGCGCCCGCGCCGCCGCTGCGGACGCCGCCGTCGCCCCGTCGGGCGACGACCGGGTCGTCGTCCTGACCGGACTCGACACCAAGGGCCTGGAGTTCGACGGGATCGTCGTCGTCCGGCCCGAGGAGATCGAGGCCGAGTCGGTCACCGGCGCCGCGACGCTGTACGTCGTACTCACGCGCGCGACGCGGCTGCTGACGACCGTCGGCTAGGCCACCGTCGAGAGGTGCTCGGCGGACTTCGACGGCACCGCCACGAACTTGTCCAGGATCCGCAGCACGGCGGCGTGGTCGTTCATCAGCTTCCGGTGCCGCTCCTGGATCTCCTCGTCGGAGAGGTGCGCCTCGAGCTGCGCCTCGCAGGTCCGCTGCCAGCGCTGCCGCAGGGCGGCGACCAGGACCTCAGGGGTGCTGAAGTAGAGGGTGTACTCGGGCTTCCAGGGGAGGGTGCCGGTCGGGTCGGCCTCGGCGGCCGCGACGACCTCGCGAATGATGCGGTAACGCTCGTGAGTCTCGGTCCAGCTCATCGTTCTGTCCCTTCATCGGCGGCGGTGATGCCGCGGTTGCCAGGACAGAGGGCTCGGGATGCTCCGGAGATACAAAAAGATTCGATTGAATTCGATGTATCTCGGTGCTGGCTTGGCGCTCTGTAAGTACGAGACCATTGCTGACCCGGCGGCCGATCCGCCGGACGAAGGAGGTCGGCGATGGACGCGTCGTACTCCCTTCAGGCATTGGTCTCCTCGGCAAGAGAGGGAGACCAACGTGCGTGGAACGCGATCGTCGAGCGGTTCCTACCGCTGGTGTGTGCGCTGGTGCGCAGGCACCGGCTCTCGGAGACGGACGGCGACGACGTGTGCCAGACCGTGTGGCTGCGGCTCGTCGAGCACCTCGACGACCTCCGCGAGCCGGCCGCTCTGCCGGGCTGGATCTCGACCACCACCCGCAACGAGTGCCTGCGGCTCATCGCGGCGCGCAAGCGGATGACCCCGGTGGACCCCATGGACTCCCGCTCTCTCGAAGGCGTCGCCGACGACGTATCGGCCGACGAGCTGGTCGCGATCGAGCAGCGTCAGGCGCTGCGCGACGGGCTGGCCGAGCTGCCGTCCGGACGCCGCGACCTGCTGGTGCTGCTGTCCGCCGACCCGCCGATCCCGTACGCCGACATCAGCGAGCGCCTCGGCATCCCCGTCGGCAGCATCGGCCCGACCCGGGCCCGCGCGCTGGATCAGCTGCGCAACACCAACGCCTTGCGGGCCATGCTCGCCACCGAGCTGGAGAAGGGAGGGGAGCTGCGATGACCGACTGGTCCGATGACGACGAGCTGATGGCGATCCTGGCCGAGGCGGTGGCCGAGGCCGACGCGGTGACCGACCGCCGCCGCGAGGCGGCCCAGGCTGCCTTCAGCTGGCGCACGATCGACGCCGAGCTGATGGAGCTGCTGCACGACTCCGCGCTGGAGGCGGGCGCTGCGGTGCGTGGCGCCGGCGACCCGGGCCGGCTGCTCTCCTTCGGCCGCGGCGACCTCTCGATCGAGGTCGAGGTCGGCGCGGGCGTGATCACCGGTCAGGTGCTGCCGGCCCAGGACGCCACGGTGATGCTGCAGCACAGCGGCGTCGACGACCGCACGGTCGCCGCCGACGGCGCCGGGTTCTTCCGGATCGAGGAGGTCGGCTCCGGGCCGGTCCGGTTCGTGGTGACGACGTCGTCGGCGACGCTGACGACGGCTTGGGTGACGCTCTAGGTCACATGAACGGTGGGCCGACCGGCTTGACCGTTCCGATATTGCCCACTGTTTTCGAGACCGCCGCTGCGATCAGCGCGTCCCGCGCCGGGCGTGCCTTGACGTTGTTCTCTTCCATGTACGCCGCGATCGCACCGGTCACGATCGGGGTCGCGAACGACGTGCCGCTCCACTGGGCGAGGCCGGTGAAGGACACGGTCTGGTTGAAGAGGGGGCTGGTCTGCTCGACGTACTTGAAGGACCCGGTCGGGTACGCATTGACCAGCTTGTCTCCGTGCGCGTAGACGTCGACCCACGGACCGTAGTTGGAGAACCCGGACACGTTGCCCACGGCGTCCAAGGATCCGACGCCGACCACCCATTCGAACGCCGCCGGCCAGAACTTGTCGGACTTGCCGTCGTTGCCCGCCGCGGCGACCACCAACGGGGCATCCTCACCGTTGACCAGGTCGTAGAGCAGCGAGAGGACGACGAAGCTCAGCAACGGGAGGCCGTTCCGCGTATGAGTGCCGGCCGAGATCGAGATCAGCTGGGGCTCCTTGCGCATCGCGTCGTTGAGCTCGCGGGCTCCTGCTTCGTTCCCAACAGCGCGCCGCTCGCCGGTTCGACGTACTCGTAGGTGCCGGTCGGGAAGGCGTTCAGCAGGTCACGGCCGTGCGCGTAGACGTCGACCCAGTCTCCGAAGTTGGAGAAGTCGGACCGGCGACCGTCACGGTCGAGCGATCCCACGCCCAGGACCCAGTCGAACGCAGCCGGGTAGAAGCGCTTGTCCTTGCCCTCGTTGCCGGCGGCGGCGACGACAAGGGGCCCGCCGTCCTCGGTCCACCGGTACAGCAGCGCCAGGATCTCGAAGCCGAGCAGGCCGGCGTTATTGCGGGTGTGGGTGCCCGCCGAGATCGAGATCAGGTCCGGCAGACGGGGATCGACCCTGCGCGTTCGCGGGTCGTCCTCGTAGTCGGTCATCGCTTCGTTGAGCTCCCGGGTGATGTCGGACTCCCAGATCGCCCCGCCCTGGGTCAGGAACCCCTCGATCTCGATGTCCGCCGCCGGTGCCACGCACTTGAGTACGCCGGCAACGAACGTGCCGTGCCCGGCGTACTCGTGGATGACGGTGGTGTTTCCGACCTTCGCGAGCTGCTCCTCGTCACCTTCCACGCCGGTGGCCACCCACGGGGTGTCGCGGTCCTTGGCCGCAGGCGAGTGCCAGCCGGTGTCCACCACTGAGACACGGACGTTTCTTCCGGCGTTGGCGTTTTGGTTCAAAGCGGGCACCGGGTCGCTCGACGGCGGCTTCAACGGCTCGGTCGCAGGGCACGGCTTACCAGGGCTGGCGACCACATAGAGGATGTGGTCCGGGGTGGCGATGCCTGGGCGAACATCCCGATCGAGCTCCTCGAGCGTGACCAGGACGTCACCGTCGTCGCGACGTCGGGGGACTTGATAGAGGTTGAGACCTCCGATGACCTCGTCGGCAGAGCCGGTGCCGTCGTAGTCGTCCGAGGCGCCGAAGAACCTCTCCAGCTCCCCGACGTCCTCTGTTCGCACCAAGGCGCGTGCCGGGTGGTAGATGTACTCAAACCCACCATCGGCGTTGTACGCGACGGCCATCTCCCCGTCGAAGGCTCGACGAATGATGTCGATCTGAATCTCGAGAGTCTCGGCCTCGAGATCTCGAACAGGTGGATCGAGGGGTAGCCGGGGGGTCCTCGGCCGGAAGATGTCGCGGAGCCATGACAGCGGTCCGCGAGGTCGCTCATTGCCCTGATCGTTCATGGGAGCACTCCTGGCTCGAGTCGCCGACGCATCCGAGCGTGGCCGTTACGGTAGTGGCGGGAGAGGTACCCGTAAAGGCGCGAGGCGAAGATGACGGCGGAGCTGCTGGAGCTGGCCATGGCCGATGCCACCGCCGCGTGGGAGACCTCCGGGAGGGTGCTCGCGGCCGAGACGGACCCCTGCGCCAGATCGTTCGCACACCACGCAAGGGGGATCGTCCTTCGCGACTGGGGTCGCGTAGCCGAGGCGCTGGCCGAGCTGCGGACAGCAATTGGCCATGCCCGCCGTGTCGATCAGGCGCGTGAGGCCGACGTGCGCGCTACGTACGGGATCACGCTCTTCCTTGCCGGACAGACGCGGGCAGGACTTCGCGCCCTGGACCACGCTGCGGCCCAAGCAACAGGCGAGCTTTGGGCGAAGGTGTTGATGCGACGCGCGTGGGTCCTGATGGTCGTGGGTCGCTACGAGGCGGCGTTGGCGGATCTCGGTCCCGCGCTCGCTGGCATCCGTGGGAAGGACCGGCCTTGGGAGGCGCGCACCCTCAACAACATCGGCTTCGCGCAGGTGGCGCTGGGTCGGGCGGCGGAGGCCGAGGAATCCTTCTCGGAGGCTGAGCAGCTGTTCCGCGCCGAAAATCTCGCTCAGGAAGCCATACACGCTTTGGCAAACGTCGCCTCTGCTGTCCTCGCCCGCGGTGACCTGCCGCGGGCGCTGGAGATCTACTCGCGGGTGGATCCGCAAC
>CAWCRX010000020.1:0-37468 GCA_963798055.1 uncultured Actinomycetota bacterium | reverse complement strand
CGACGCGGTCGTGCACTGCGCCGGCGACGTGTCGTTCAACCCGCCGGTCAACGAGGCGTTCACGACCAACGTCGTCGGCACCCGCGGGCTGCTCGAGCGGATCCGCGAGATCGGCGATCAGGTCCACTACGTGCACGTCTCGACGGCGTACGTCGCCGGCCGACGCCGCGGCAACATCCCGGAGGGTCCGGTCGACCACGACGTCGACCTGGAGGCCGAGCTCGCCTGGGGACTCGCTCAGGGACAGCTGGTCGACCATCGGTCCCGCGACGCCGAGCTGCTCGCGGGATTCCGCAAGGAGGCGGAGCGGGCGCACGGCCGGGCCGGGCTGCTTACCGCGGCCTCGGCGGTCGAGGATCGACGCAAGGAGTGGGCCAAGGAAGAGTTGATCCGGCTCGGCACCGAACGGGCCCGCAGCCTCGGCTGGACCGACTGCTACACGTTCACCAAGGCCATGGGCGAGCGGGTGGTCGAGGCGCACGCGGCAGGGGCACCGGTCTCGATCGTGCGACCGAGCATCATCGAGTCCGCGCTCGAGCGTCCGCACGTCGGGTGGATCGAGGGCTTCAAGATGGCCGAGCCGCTGATCCTCGCCTATGGCCGGGGCGAGCTGCCGGAGATGCCTGCGGCCGCCGACACGATCGTCGACATCGTGCCGGTCGACCACGTGGTCGCCGCGCTGGTCGCGGTGCTCGCGCATCCACCCGAGGCCGGGGAGGCGGCGTACTTCCACGTCTCCTCGGGCGCTCGCAACCCGCTGACGTTCCGCGACCTCTACGACAACGTGCGCGCCTACTTCGACGAGCACCCGTTTGCAGGCGGCGACCGAGGTGCCGCTCGGCTGCCCGACTGGCGGTTCCCCGGAGCCCAGTCCGTCGAGCGCCTGCTGTCGACGAGCGAACGCGCGCACAAGGTCGCCAACTACGTGATCGACCGCGCCCCGCGCAGCGACCGGGCCCGCGACCTGGCCCGCAAGCTCGACCAGCAGGGCCGGCGCCTGGAGTTCCTGCGCCGCTACCTCGACCTCTACAACGAGTACACCCAGGCCGACCTGCGATTCTCCGACGACCGGACGATGACGCTCTTCGAGTCGCTGTCGGCCGAGGACCGCGAACGCTTCGCGTTCGACACCTCGGTCGTCGACTGGCAGGTCTACCTGCGCGACATTCACTGTCCCGCGGTCACCGAGCCGATCCGCAAGCTCGACGAGCTGCGTCGTGCGCGCGCACCCCGGCCGGTGGGTCTCAAGCAGCCGACCGGCGAGCGGGTCGCGGCGTTCTTCGACATGGACGGCACCCTGCTGTCGTCCAACGTCATCGAGACCTACCTGTGGCTGCGGCTGCAGGAGATGTCGACCGCCGAGCGCACGGCACAGGTCGGGCGGATCAGTACCCGGGTGCCAGGGCTGATCCGGGCCGAGCGCACCGACCGCGGCGCCTTCCTGCGGGCCATCTACCGCGAGTACGCCGGCGCCCGGCTCGAGGGCCTGGACGAGATCGTCGACGAGGTGCTCACCGACCACGTGCTCGCCCGGCTCGCGCCGGCCGCGATCCGCCGGGTCCGGGAGCACCGAGCCGCCGGGCAGCCGACCGTGCTGATCACCGGCGCGATCCGGCCGCTCACGCGGCCGCTGGCGCCGCTGTTCGACCACATCGTGGCCGCCGAGCTGGGCGTCGACGAGCGGGGGATCTGCACGGGCTACCTGGACACCTCGCCGCTCACCGGGGAGTCCCGCTCCGCGTGGATCCGCGACTACGCGCGGCGCAACGACATCGACCTCACCACGTCCTATGCCTACGCCGACAGCCACTCCGACCTGCCGATGCTGGAAGCGGTCGGCCGGCCGGTGGCGGTCCGGCCGGACGTCACGTTGTACCGGCACGCTCGCCGGAACCGCTGGGAGATCGTCGACTGGGCGAGCCCGGACGCGACCGGACGGCCCCTCAACCCCGCGGGAGTGAGTCGCTGATGCTCGCGCTGGAGATGTACCGCTCCCTGCCCCGTCACCTCGCCGGCAAGGCGATCGGCGGCCGGGTCCCCGGCCTGCTCTCGGGGTACGCCGCCCCGCTGAGGCTCATCACCATCGACGAGCCGCGGGTCGACCGGCCGGGCTGGGCCAGGCTGCGGACCCGGCTCTCGGGTGTCTGCGGGTCCGATCTCGGCGCCCTTTCCGGACGGACCAGCCTCTACTTCTCGTCCCTGGTGTCATTGCCGTTCGTGCCCGGTCACGAGGTGGTGGCCGACCTGCTCGACGATTGCGAGGACCTGCCGGCCGGCACCCGAGTCGTCGTCGACCCGGTGCTGACCTGCGCGGCCCGCGACGTCGAGCCGTGCGAGGCGTGCGTCGCAGGGGCCACCAACCGCTGCGGCCGGATCACCGTCGGTGGCCTCAAGCCGGGGCTGCAGACCGGATTCTGCGCAGACACCGGCGGCGGCTGGGGCGAGACGCTCAGCGCCCACCGCAGCCAGCTGCACGTGGTGCCCGAGGGGTACTCCGACGAGCAGGCGGTGCTGACCGAGCCGATGGCCTGCGCCGTCCACACCGCGCTGCGCGCCGGCATCCAGCACAACGACCGGGTGCTCGTGAGCGGAGCCGGATCGGTGGGCCTGCTGGCGACGCTGGCCATCCGCAGCCTGACGAGTGCCGGCGAGATCACGGTAGTGGCCAAGCACGGCCACCAGAAGGAGCTCGCGCTCGCGCTGGGCGCCACCGAGGTGGTCGCGCCCGGTGAGGTGCTGCGCCGACTGCGCCGGGCCACGGGCGCGTTCCTGGTGAAGCCCGAGCTGGGGCCGTCGTACCTGCTCGGCGGTGTCGACGTGGCGGTCGATGCGGTGGGCAGCAAGCAGTCGCTCGAGACCGCGGTCAACGCGACCCGCGCCGGTGGCCGGGTGGTGCTCTCCGGCATGCCCCAGGCGGCCGACCTGTCGGCCGCCTGGTTCCGCGAGCTCGACATCATCGGCACCTACTCCTCGGCGCAGCGCGAGCCCGGCCTCGACGGCCGGGGTGCGTTCGAGGTGGCCACCGAGCTGCTCGCGGGCGACGCCATCGGCTCGCTCGCCAAGACCATCGCCGCCTATCCGCTGCACCGCTGGCGGGAAGCGCTCGACCACGCCCACGGAGCCGGCCGGCTCGGAACCGTCAAGGTTGCCTTCGACCCGAGGAGCAAGAAATGAGTAGGCCCGGATTCGTCCTCGAGGTGGACGACCGCACCCCGCCGATCGTGGTCCACGAGGGGGAGGGGTTCCGGCTCGAGAACTTCCCGCTCGGGACCCGAGCGATCTATCCACCCGAGTCCCTGCCCGCGATCGACGACGTCGACGGCGCGATCCGCGAGGCGCTCCTGCACCCGGTCGACCAGGACCCGCTGCCGACCCAGCTGCGAGCGGGGATGCGGCTGACCATCGCGTTCGACGACCTGTCGCTGCCGTTGCCGCCGATGCGCGCGCCCGACATCCGCCAGCGGATCATCGAACAGGTGCTGACGATGGCCGCCGAGGCCGGAGTCGACGACGTCCAGCTGATCGCCGCCAACGCGCTGCACCGCCGGATGACCCCCGCCGAGCTCCGCCATATCGTCGGCGAGCGGGTGTGGCGCTCGTTCGGGCCGCAGGGGCAGCTCTACAACCACGACGCCGAGGACCGCGACAACCTGCTCCACATCGGGCTCACCGATCAGGGCGAGGACGTCGAGATCAACAAGCGGGCCGCCGAGTCCGACCTGCTCGTCTACGTCAACGTCAACCTGGTCGCGATGGACGGCGGCCACAAGTCGGTGCCGATCGGGCTGGCGTCGTACAAGTCGCTGCGGCACCACCACAACGCCAAGACGATGGTCCGCTCGCACTCGTTCATGGACCACAAGAAGTCGCACCTGCACCACTCGGCCTGGCGAATGGGCCGGCTCCTCAAGGAGCACCTCAACATCTTCCAGATCGAGACCACGCTCAACAACGACGTCTTCCCGGCGCCCTACGACTTCCTGATGAAGCGTGAGTGGGAGTGGTCGGTCAAGGACCAGGCCACGATGCTCGGGATGCGGCGGGCGCTCTCGGTCGCGCCGGCCCGGCTCAAGCACAAGATGTTCCACGACCTGCGGGCGCCGTACGGCCTGACCGGCGTCAACGCCGGCGACACCGAGGCCGTGCACGAGCTGACCATCGCGAACGTGCACCGGCAGCAGCTGGTCGAAGTGCAGGGACAGTCCGACGTGTTGGTGATGGGGGTGCCCTACCTCGGTCCCTACAACGTCAACAGCACGATGAACCCGATCCTCGCGACCTGCATGGGGCTCGGCTACTACTTCAACTCCTACCGCGGGCAGCCGGTCGTCCGCCGCGGCGGCGCGGTGATCCTGTACCACCCGCTCAACCAGGGCTTCAACCAGCTGCACCACCCGTCGTACGTCGACTTCTACGAGGAGATCCTCGCCGAGTCGACCGACCCGGTGCTGATCGAGGAGAAGTACGAGCAGCAGTTCGCCACCGATCCCTGGTACATCCACCTCTACCGGACCTCGCACGCCTACCACGGGGTCCACCCCTTCTACATGTGGTACTGGGCGGCGCACGCGATGGACCACGTCGACGACGTCGTCTGGGTGGGTGCCGACCGTCGGGCCGCCGCGCGCCTGGGCTTCCGCGCGGCCACGACGCTGCAGGACGCGCTCGAGATGGTGTCCGGCACCGTCGGGACCGACCCCTCGATCACCTACCTCCACAACCCGCCGCACCTGATCGCGGACGTGGTCTGATGGCCGGTTTCCTCTCCGAGAGCGTCGACGACGTACGCACCATGGCGCGCGGGTGGCGCTGGGGCCGGCGTTCTCAGGTGCCGCGTTCGGCCGAGGAGTTCGTGCCCCCGGCGCGGACCACGGTGTTCCGCACCGAGTGGGCCCGCAAGCGTGGTGGCCGGGCGGTGCGCGAGGTCGCCCAGAAGGGTGTCCTCGAACCGCTGATGCGGTCGCAGGTACGCCGCCGGGTCGAGGGTCTCGACGTGCTCTCGCGGATCGACGGGCCGGTCATCTTCGTGGCCAACCATGCGTCGCACCTCGACACCCCGCTGATCCTGCTGTCGCTGCCCGACGAGTGGCGGCGCAAGACCGCGGTGGCCGCCGCGGCGGACTACTTCTTCGACACCTGGTGGCGGGCCGTCGGCTCGGCGATGGTGTTCAACACCTTCCCCATCGACCGTCGCGGCGGCACCCTGGCCACCACGCCCGGCAACCTGCTCGCCGAGGGCTGGAGCCTGGTGATCTACCCGGAGGGCACCCGGTCCAAGGACGGCTGGGTCGGCCGCTTCCAGCTGGGTGCCGCCTACCTCGCCACGCAGTACGGCGTGCCGGTGGTGCCGATCGCGCACCGGGGCACCTTCGCCGCGATGCCACGCGGTCAGAACTGGCCGAGCCGGGGTCGGCGTCAGCTCACCCTGAGGTTCGGAGAGCCGATCTGGCCGGGCGAGGACGAGTCGCCGCGCTCCCTCGCGCCCCGGATCCGGACGGCGGTCGGCGCGCTGATCGACGAGGAGCGGAGCACCTGGTGGGACGCCCGTCGCCGGGCGGCACAGGACGCCACCCCCGACCCGTCCGGTCCCGACGTCGCGCCCTGGCGGCGGGTCTGGGAGCAGACCGCGACCCTTACTGCCCCGTCGCCCACCGGGCGTCGGCTGCAAGCTTGGCGGCGCTGAGCACCTCCCGCTCGGGCACGCCCTTGGCCGCGGCGACCCGCGCGATGTCGTCGTACTCGGGGGTGGCGGTGACCACCTCGCCGTCGAGTCTCGCCAGCTTCACGCGCACCTGATCGCCGTAGACCTCGACCTCGACGGTCTCGCGAGGCAGCGCCACCTTGTCGACGGAGTGCCGGCGCAGCCCGATCGTGCTGGTGTGGGTGAGGATCAGCCGCTCCATGCGGTCCACGAGGTCGGGGGCGGCGAGGACCGAGAGGGTGTGGGCCGGTCGGCCCTTCTTCATCACGATCGGCGTCAGCCAGGCGTCGGCCGCACCGCCTTCCATCAGCGCGGCGAGCACGCCCGGCCAGAGCCGGGGATCGAGGTCGTCGACGTTCGCCTCGAGCACGACCTCACTGGTGGTGCCGCGCGCACCCATGGGGACTCCGACGATCAGCCGGGTCAGGTTGGCGTGCCCGTCGGGCTCGGCGGCACCGGCCCCGGACCCGACCAGGTCCGGCCGCAGCGCGGGAAGCGGGCCGAACTCGTCGGCGAGGGTCACCATCAGCGCGACGCCGGTGGGCGTGGCCAGCTCGATGTCCACCGGCCCGCCGAAGCCCGGCGCGTCATGGGCCCGGAGCAGCTCGACCACGGCGGGCCCGGGCACCGGGATCGGTCCGTGCTCCGTCTGCGCCCGGCCGCCGCCCAGGGCGATCGGGCTGCACACCAGCCGGTCGAGGTCGAGGGACACGATCGCGGCGACCACGCCGACCACGTCGGCGATGCTGTCCAGCGCCCCGACCTCGTGGAAGTGCACGTCGTCGGCCGCGACCCGGTGCGCCCGACCCTCCGCGTCCGCGAGCGCCCGGAACACCGCCTCGGCGGGGGCCCGCACCTCGGGTTCCAGGGCGGCGAGGAGGGCGAGTACGTCGGGCAGGGTGCGGCGCTGCCGGGACTCGGCGGTGCTCACGATCGCCCGGGTGGCACCGATGCCGGCGCGCTCGGTCGGCTCGCTGCCGATCTCGACGCGCTCGGGCAGGTCGAGCCGGTCGATCGCGTCACGGACCACGGCCAGGTCCACGCCGGCGTCCAGGCAGGCGCCGAGCAGCATGTCGCCGCTGATCCCGCCGCTCGCGTCGATCCAGCCGACCCGCCCGGTCATGCGCCCAGCGCCTCGTTCATGGACCCCGAGCGGAAGCCGCGGGGATCGACCTCGACCCGGTCGAAGCCGGTGACCGCGCCGAGGAGTTCGGGTCGTCGCTCCAGCTCGCCGACGAGCTCGGGATCGACTTCTACCCGAGCCCGGTCGCCGAGGTCGCGCACCCGCAGGTCCCGGACCGGGAGCCCGGCATCGAGCAGAGCGGTTCGCAGCTCGGCTTCGGCGCGCTCGATCCGGCCCAGCCGGGCCGGGCTGATCTGGATGCCGTAGGCGACCCGGCTGGACAGGCAGGCCGCGGCCGGCTTGTCGGCGGTGACCAGCCCCCAGCCTCGCGAAGCCGCCCGGACCTGGGCCTTGGTGAGCCCGGCGTCGCGCAGCGGGGTGACCGCGCCGGCGAGCGCCGCAGCGCGGATGCCCGGGCGAAATCCGTCGCGGGCGTCGTCGGCGTTGGTGCCGGTCGCGACCGTCTCGATCCCGAGCCGGGCCGCCGTCGGAACGAGTACGTCGAGCAGCTCGGCCTTGCAGTGGAAGCACCGGTCCGGGCCGTTGGCGGCGTAGCCCGGCCGGCTCATCTCGTCGGTCGCGGGGGTCAGGTGCCGCACCCCGAGGCCGCGTGCGAACTCCGCCGCCTGGTCGAGCTCGCTCGCCGGCAGCGAAGGGCTGACCGCCGTGCCCGCGACGACCTGTTCGGTGCCGAGCGCCCGCACCGCGGCCGCCAGGAGGAAGGCGGAGTCGGCGCCACCGGAGAAGGCGACCACGACCGAGCCGAGGTCGCGAAGCCGCCGGTCCAGGTCCGCGAGCTGGTGGTCGAGCGTCATTCGCGGGCCGCCAGGATCCGCACGGCGGCGCAGGCAGCACCGAAGCCGTTGTCGATGCCGACCACGGTCACGCCGGGGCTGCAGGAAGCCATCATCCCGAGCAACGCGGTGACGCCCGCGAAGCCCGAGCCGTAGCCGGTGCTGGTCGGCACCGCGATCACCGGAGCCTTGGTCAGTCCGGTCACGACGCTGGCCAGCGCGCCCTCCATGCCGGCCACGACCAGGACGACGTCGGCGGCCGCGATCCGGTCCTGCTGCTCGAGCACCCGGTGCAGTCCGGCGACGCCCACGTCGGCGACCACCTCCGAGTCGTGCCCGTACGCCGCCAGCACGGCCGCGGCCTCGCGAGCCACGGGCAGGTCGCTGGTGCCGGCCGTCAGCACCAGAGCGGTGCGGTCGGTTGCGGGGAGCGTGCCCCACGTGAGGGTGCTCAGCGGCGTCCCCGACTCGTCGGTGCCGGCCGACGAGGTCACCGAGCCCGCACATGCGGCGGACGCCGCCGCGGCCTGGGTGTCCGTGGCCCGGGTGAGCAGCACCGGTCCTGATCCCGGCCCGGCCAGCAGGCCGGCGACCGCGTCGGCGCACTGCGCGGGGGACTTTCCCGGGGCGTACACCGCCTCGGCCAGGCCGGTGCGCTCGAGGCGCAAG
The DNA here is from genome assembly GCA_963798055.1 of uncultured Actinomycetota bacterium. Taxonomy (GTDB): domain Bacteria; phylum Actinomycetota; class Actinomycetes; order Propionibacteriales; family Nocardioidaceae; genus Nocardioides. The sequence continues at coordinate 29,181 of CAWCRX010000020.1, read as the reverse complement.
TGGTCCAGGCGCAGGTCCATGCCCCCGATCCTGCCACCTCCGGTGAGTGAGCCTTGGACGGGCTGCGATGATCGCCCGGTGACGGGACTCCGGGGTCTGCTGTGGCGGCTGTTCGCTCTCCTCGCGGCCCTGCTGCTGCCCATCGCCCTCGCCTCTGCCTGGTTGGCCACCGTCGTCACCGACTCCGACGCCTACGTCGACACCGTCGGCCCGCTCGCCTCGAACGAGAAGGTCCAGGCGGCCGCGGTCGACGCCCTCGAGGGTGCGGCCGTCTCCTCTGTCGAGGACGCCACCGGCACCACCCTCGACGCCGGCCAGCGCGAGCTCGTGACCGCGGCGGTGGGCACCGCCGTCGAGAGCTCCGAGTTCGAGACCGTCTGGCGCGCCGCGAACCGGACGGCTCACCGGCAGGCGGTGCGGATCCTGGAGGACGACGGCGATCGTCAGGTGACCGAGGACGGTCGCGTCGTCGTACAGCTCGGCCCGGTCTACGACTCCATAGCCGAGGGCCTCGACCAACGCGGTCTCGTGGACGCCTCCGCGGTGCCGCCGGTCGAGGCCGGCGTGCCGCTGATCCGGGCGAGCGACCTCGACCAGGTCCGGACGGCCTATCAGCTGCTGGATGCCGCGGGGTTCTGGGTGCCGGCGATCTGGTTGGTCCTGGTCGTGCTCACGATGCTGGTAGCCACCGAACGCCGTAAGGCCGCGGTCTGGCTGGCCGCGAGCTCGATCGGAGGCCTGCTCTCCCTCGTCGTCGCGCTGCTGGTGGCCAGGGGAGTAGTGATGGACGAGCTGGGTTCCAACACCGACTACGAGCTGGTCGGGTCGGTGTGGGACGTGCTGGTCTCCGGTCTCTACTGGGCGATCGGCGTCGGCTTCTTCATCTGCGTCGCCGTGCTGGTGCTGGTCGCCGTCCTCGGCCGGAGGCGGCAGCCCGTGTGACGTGGCTCCCGTCGGGGTACCTGGTCATTTACATGTGACACGGTGTCAGACATATTGAGGAGTCATGGGGATACTGACCGCCGCCGAGACCCCGCCCCCCGCTGGTGGGGCCGCCTTCAGCGAGATCCTGTACGCCGCCCTGATCGCCGGGGTCGTGATCGCGGCCGTGGGCTGGGAAGTGCTGCGCGAGCGGCAGGGACACCGCACCCTGGTCGGCCGGCTCGCTGACAAGATCTCGGAGTACGACGGGCTGCCGCGCTGGGTCGGGCTGCCGATGTACCTCACCGTCATCTCTCTGCTCACCGCGGGATTCGGCGTCTGGTGGGACGTGCCGATCCACATGCAGAACGGCCGGGACGAGGGCCCGCTGGCCAACCCCGCGCACTACCCGATCTTCCTGGGCATCCTGGGCTTCGCGCACGCGGGCATCCTCAGCCTGGGTCTGGCGCGCGACCCGCTGCCGCGGCGTACCTTCCGGCTGACCAAGAGCTGGCGGGTGCCGTACGGCGCGCTGGTCATCGTGGCCGCCGGACAGATCGCGCTCGCCGGCTTCCCGGCCGACGACGTATGGCACCGGCTCTTCGGGCAGGACGTCACCGAGTGGGGTCCGACCCACGTGATGATGATCGGCGGCGCCGTCACCTGTGTCCTCGGCATCCCGCTCCTGCTCGCCGAGGCGCACCAGGTCGGCGCCGCGGGCACCCGCTCGACGGTCGGGCGGCTGCGCGGCTTCCTGCTACTCGCGCTGTGCGTGATCCCGATGGCGTTCCTGATGGAGTTCGACCTCGGCGTGCCGCAGTACCCCGCGGCCACCCAGTTCATCATCGCCGGGTTCCTGATGGGCTGGATCTTCTGCGCCGCGCGGATGTGGTTCGGTCCCGGTGGCGCGCTCGGCGCGGCGCTCCTCTACCTCGCCGTGCACGGCATCCTCTACGCGAGCATTGCGGTGCTGCCCGATGTTCTCGAGGGCCGGTTCCTCCTGTTCCTGCCAGCCGCGATCCTGGTCGAGCTGGTCGCCCTGGTGGCCTCACCCCAGCGCCGGCCGGTCGCGTTCGGCGTGATCTCGGGCCTGGCGATCGGAACGCTCGGGCTGTTCCTCGAGTGGGTCTGGAGCCACTGGTTCATGCCGCTGCCGCAGCCGTTCGGCGCCGAGGCGCTGCCGCTGCTGCTGGCGACCGGCACCGCTGCCGCGGTGGGCGGTGGCCTGCTCGCCGGCTGGCACGTCACCCGGCTCCGCGACGTGGCCGGCGACCCGAGCCTTGGCCTGGCAACCGAGACCGAAGAACCGCGCCCGGCCGGGTGGGGCCGGTGGAACGGGCTCGTCGGCGTCGGCATCCTGGCCGCGCTGATGGCCGGCTTCGCACCGCCGTCAGCCGGATCGGACGACATCGAGGGCACCGTCTCCCTCTCCAATGCCTGCGACGGGACCGAGCGCTGCCTGGCCACGGTCACCGTGCGGTTCGCGCCCGCCGACGCGGTCGAGGACGCGGTGTGGTTCTACGCACTCGCCTGGCAGGGCCTGGGCGGTGGCGCCGCGGACGACCCGACCATGCCGACCGACCCGGAGAGTGGCGAGCCGGGCATCATGCGGGTGGCGATGGAGCCGACCGGCGAGCCCGGCGAGTACCGCTCGGCGGACCCGCTCCCGCTCTACGGCAACTGGAAGACCCTGATCCGGGTGCACCACCAGCCGACCACGTTGCTCGCGCTGCCCATCCACGCCCCGGAGGATCCGGCGATCGAGGGCTCAAGGGGCGACCAGATCCTGGTGCGCGACGGCCAGACCGTCGCACTGGCCAGCGAGAAGCAGTTCCTCCAGAGAGAGGTGAAGGAGGACACGCCCGGCTGGCTGAACGGCACGGCGTACGCCGTCGTGATCTGCTCCTGGCTGGCGCTGGTGCTGTTCTTCGGCTGGTGCTACGCGGCGGCCGCCGCTCGTGGCAGCGAGGCGGAAAGGCGTGTCACGTCCCGGGTCCCCTGACGGGTGACTCGGCGGATGGTGCATCGTTGACCCACCATGCGCATCCAACTCGGTGTCCTGATCGGCCGTCCTGACCCTTCCCCCGGTGCTCCTGGCCGCGCCCTCCGAGGCTGCCGTGCAGAGGTGCAAGGGGGTGCCGGCCACGATCGTCGGGACCGTCGCCGACGACGAGTTGGTGGGCACCCCGCTCCCCGACGTGGTCTGGCTCGGTCCTGGCAACGACTCGTTCAGCGACCAGGGCGGCAATGACGTGATCTGCGGCGGTCGGGGCAACGACACCATCGCCGGCGGGGACGGCAGCGACTACATCCAGGGCGACAGCGGCAAGGACAAGATCGCCGGTGAGGACGGCGACGACCGGATCCTGGGCGGCGCCGGCAAGGACGCGATCACTCCGGGCGGCGGCGACGACACGGTGCGCGCGGGCAAGGGTGACGACTACGTCGCCGAGGGCGCCGGCGACGACCAGATCGCGGGCGGCGGCGGCAGGGACTATGTGACGTACGTGTTCTTCGACGGTTCGATCCGGGTCAACGACGCGCAGGACGTCTTTGGTGCTGGCCGCGACGTACTGGGGAGCGTCGAGACGATCGAGGGCACCGCCCAGGCCGACGTGATGCGCGGCAGCAACGGAGACGACGACCTGCGCGGTGGAGGTGGCGACGACCGCATCAACGGCCTCGGCGGCAACGATGTCCTGTTTGCCGGCGGCGGTGTCGCCAACGGGGGTCCCGGCAGCGACTTCATCCAGGCCACCGGCCGCACCACCGCCAACGGTGGAGCCGACGGCGATCAGATCGCGCTCGGCAAGGGCCCGGTCACGGCCCTGGGTGGTCCCGCAGGCGACCAGTTCCGGGTGATCGACCCGGGGTTCACCGGGTCCGTCGACGGGCAAGGCGACGCCAATCAACTCGACTTCAGCAGCCTTCGTCGCGGGGTGACGGTCAACATCGGGACGGGTCGCGCCTCCTGGAACGGCGGCCACATGCGGCTTCGCAACATCGACAACACGCTGGGCACCTTCCGCGGCGACACGATGATCGGTTCGGCGGGCAACGACTACATGGACGGGCTGCGCGGTCGCGACAACCTGCGCGGGCTCGGCGGCAACGACTTCCTCATCGGGAAGGGCGGTTTCGACCGGTCCAACGGCGGCCCGGGCTGGGACATCTGCCTCACCGAGGCGACGCTCGCCTGCCCCTAGCTCCTTCTGAACACCCTCGCGTCCAGCTCGAAGACCCGACGCTGGCGGGTCGAGGCATTGGCCAGCGTGATCATCACCCGGCGCACCCGCTTGGCGTTGAAGCGTGTCCGGGCCTGTCCAACGCCATCGGCGTTCAGCGCGATCGGGCGATGGCGGACGACGCCGTTGCGGCCGATCACTTGGACGTACGCCGCCGGCCCGGTCTTGCGTGCCGGCCCGTTGATCGTGATCTCGAGCCGCCAGCGGCCGCGCAACCCCCGAGCCGGCCGCGCCGCGATGCTGCGGGACGCGAGATGGTTGATGCGTAGCGCGACGTGGGCGTGCCGGTCCTTCCGGCCGAGCCGGCCCGTACCCGTGGTGGCGGCCGGCCAGGCGGCCCCTTCGGGGAACGATCGGGAGGGCTTCGTCAGCGCCGCCGCGTACGCCGCGAACGTCGCCGGAAGCCCACCGTGCCGGGCCAGGGCGCGGCGCAGCGCGGCCACGGAGTGGCGGTCCGGCGCGCCGTCGTACGCCGCGGCGCGGCGCCAGACGGCCCTGACCACGTCGGTGCCGAAGCGCTCGCCGAGGTACTCCCAGAACACCCAGTTGCCGTACTGGTTGAAACCGGAGGGGTCGAACCGGTCCAGCGAGGTCCCGGGCTTGGCGACCTGTCCGTAGAGGAGGTAGCGCCGGTTGTCGTTGGCGCCGTCGGCCACCTGCTCCTCCATCCAAGCGGCCGTCGACTCGAGCAACCAGGGGTCCTCCCGGAAGTCGTAGCCGAACTGGATCGCGTGGAAGAACTCGTGTGCGGCGGTCACCCGCAGGCTGACCATCGGCTTCACGCCGTACTGCTTCCTGGCGAAGTCGTCGTCGAGCACGCAGTAGCCGGAGGCGACGTGCCGCTGACGCCCGACGCGGTACTCGGGTGCGCAGTAGCCGTAGAGCCCCTGCGAACCGAGCTCCTTGAGGTAGACGTCGAACCGACGGTCTCCACCGTGCCGTCCGTCTCGCGGCGGCGGCCGGAAGCCCATCCGGCGCACCTCGGCGCGCCAGACCCGGCTCATCACCCGCAGCGTCGTGTTCGCCCAGGCCTTGTCGGGGGGCGCGTCACGGGTGCTGCGGACGTAGTGCACGCAGATCGGTCCCCGGCAGGTCCGCGTTGAGGGAACCCGGTAGCCGTCGCCGTACGGATCGCCACCCCGGTCACTCGGCCGGGCCAACATCCGGGTGGCTCGCCACTTCTCGATGTCGTCCATCGTCGGCCGGGCGACGAAGACGTCGCGGAGCACCATCGAGGCGTCCAGCCGGTACGCCGCGGGGTCGCCCGCTCCATCGAGGACAGCGTCCGCGCGGTCGAGCACCGAGTTGGGTCGCGGCCGGGGGTCGGCCGATGCGGCCGTCGGTGGGCAGCAGCAGCGCGGCAGCGGCGGTCGCGGCCGCGACGGAGCCCAGCAGGAGTCGCCGGGGCATCGACATCAGCTCCAGTGTCGGGCGGAACGGGGAAGGGCCGAACAGGGGCGGATCGGGGGCGGGACTTTGGATCAGTAGGTGCCCGAGATCTTCTCGATCAGTGCCGTCGTGGAGATCGCAGGCGTGCGTGGCAAGTACACCACCTCGCAGACGTCTTCGAACTCATCGAAACGCCCTTTCCAGTCATCTCCCATCACCAGCACGTCGGCGGCGAATCGCTCGATGTAATCGCGCTTCAGCTCCAGGCTCTCCTCGAGGAAGACCTCGTCGACGTCGCGGAGGGCGGCCACGATCGCGAGCCGCTCGGCCTGGCTGAACACCGGGGCCCGACCCTTCTTGCGCAGGTTGAGGTCGTCGGCGGACACCCCGACGACCAGTCGGTCGCCGAGCTCCGCGGCGCGTTCGATGACCTTCAGGTGTCCCACGTGGAAGACGTCGAAGGTCCCGAAGGTGATCACGGTGGACATGGTCGGCAGTGTTCCATGGCCCGCTGCACGGGTTGCGCAAGGATGGGCGGTGATGTCGATGCTCGCCGTGGACCCCGCAGCCGACGCCGAACGTCGGCGCGGCCTGCGTCGGATGCGCACGGTGGCGGTGTCCCTGCTGTTGTTCGCGGCGGCGGTGTACCTCCTGACCCAGGACCGCGACGGCTTCCTCGGCTTCGTGAACGCGGGGGCGGAGGCCTCGATGGTCGGCGCGATCGCGGACTGGTTCGCGGTGACGGCGCTGTTCAAGCACCCGCTCGGCATCCCGGTGCCACACACGGCCCTGATCCCGAAGCGCAAGGACGAGCTCGGTCGTGGGCTGGAGGAGTTCGTGGGGGAGAACTTCCTCCAGGAGGACATCATCCGGGAGCGGATCGCTGCGGCCACGATCTCGGCCCGGGCGGCGACCTGGCTCAACAGCGAGGAGAACGCCCGCCGCGTCGTCGACGAGCTCGCCGAGCTCGCGGCGATCGCGCTGAGCAAGGTGCGCGACGAGCACATCGAGGCGCTGGTCAACGACGCGCTGATCCCGCGCTTCCGCGAGGAGCCGATCGCACCGCTGCTCGGCGGACTGCTCGACGAGGCACTCCGCGACGACCTGCACCACGGCCTCGTCGACCTCACCCTCGCCGAGCTGCACGACTGGCTGAAGGAGAACCCCGACACCGTGCGGGAGGTGCTCGGTGAACGGGCCCCGTGGTGGGCGCCCGACCGGCTCAACGACGCGGTGACGACGCGGATCCACGTCGAGATGGTGCGCTGGGTCGGCGACATCCGCTCCGATCCGCGGCACCGGGCTCGGCAGGCACTGGACTCGATGCTGCGACAGCTGGCCCAGGATCTGCTCACCGAGGCCGACATCCAGGCCCGGACCGAGCGATTCAAGGACCGGCTACTCGAGCACCCGGCGGTCATCTCCTCGGGCATCTCGCTGTGGAACGCGCTGCGCCGAGCCCTGACCACCTCGCTCGCCGATCCGCAGGGCGCCGTACGACTGCGGCTGATGCAGGAGATGCAGGCCTTCGCCGACCGGCTGGCCGCCGACGACGAGCTGCGTCAGCGGCTGGACGAGATGGCCGCCGACCTCGCGGTCTTCGCGGTCGACCGGTACGGCGCCGAGCTCACCGCGGTCATCACGCACACCATCGAACGGTGGGACGGCAAGCAGGCGGCGGAGCGGATCGAGCTGCATGTGGGCCGCGACCTGCAGTTCATCAGGATCAACGGCACAATTGTCGGCGGTCTCGTCGGCGTGCTCATCCACACGATCGCGGTACTCGTTCACTAGAATTTGGGACATGAGTGACCCGACGAACGTCCGGATAGAGGACGAGAGCATCAAGCTCGGGCAGTTCCTGAAGCTCGCGGACCTGGTCGAGTCAGGGTCCGAGGCCAAGCAGCTGCTCGCCGGTGGCGTTGTCCGGGTCAACGGCGAGATCGAGACCCGCCGTGGCCGGCAGCTGGTGAAGGGCGACCTGGTGAGCGTCGCCAGCGCGTCCGCCCGGGTCGTCGACCCGGAGACGCCCGACGACTTTCCCTGGTAGCGGATCGACGTTCGGGAGATTTCCCCGGTCGGCCGGGGAAATCGGAACTTGTCAGGCAAAACGTTGCCTGACAAGTTCGGGGATCCCCGGCCGACCGGGGATCCCTACCGCGGGGCGACTCAGCGCACGTCGAGCAGGTCGACCACGAAGATCAGCGTCTCGCCCGGCTTGATCGCGCCGCCGGCACCGCGGTCGCCGTAGCCAAGGTGCGGCGGGATGACCAGCTGACGCCGGCCGCCGACCTTCATGCCCTGGACGCCCTGGTCCCAGCCCGAGATCACCTGGCCGATGCCGAGCCGGAACTGCAGCGGCTCGCCGCGGTTGTACGACGCGTCGAACTCCTCGCCGGTCGAGTGCGCGACGCCGACGTAGTGCACGCTGACGGTGTTGCCCGACGCGGCCTCGGTGCCATCGCCCTCGGTGAGGTCGGTGACGACCAGGTCGGCCGGCGGGTCGAAGTCGGGGAAGTCGATCTCAGGCTTGTCCATGAGCCAGAACCCTAGCCGCTCACTCCTTCGGTGGCCGGAGGATGGTGCCGGTCGGGCCGACGGCGGGCGGTTGCTGCGGAGGGAGTGGCGGAGGCGCGGGCGAGGCGCCCTTCGGCGGGACGTACGGCGGCGGCGGAGGGTACGGCGACGGGCCGAAGTACGGCGGGGGCGGGTACGACGTCACGACCGGACGCGCGTCGCCCTCGTGGAAGCCGTGCCGCTCCCACCAACGGGCCAGCGGGCCCGGCGCCCACCAGTTGCGGCTGCCGAGCAGCTGCATGGTGGCGGGCACCATCACCGCCCGGACGATCGTGGCGTCGACCAGTAGGGCGACGAGCATCCCGACGCCGAGGATCTTCGTCAGCACCACGCCACCGGTCGCGAACGCACCGATCACGACAGCCAGCAGGAGGGCGGCGCTGGTGATGATGCCGCCGGTCTTCATCACGCCGTTCTCGACCGCGAGCGCGTTGGACCCGGTGAGGTCCCACTGCTCGCGGATCCGCGAGAGCAGGAACACCTCGTAGTCCATCGAGAGGCCGAACAGGACGGCCAGCATCAGGATCGGGGTGTTGGCGTCGAGATACCCCTGCGGAGTGAAGTCGAGCAGATCTCCCAGGTGCCCGTCGCTGAAGATCCAGGTGATCACGCCGAACGACGCGGTGATCGAGAAGGCGTTCATCACGATCGCCTTCACCGGCAGGACCAGCGAGCCGAACGCGATGAAGAGCAGCACGAACATCACCAGGACGACGATCCCGCCCATCCAGGGGAGGTGTGCGCCGACGGAGTCGACCAGGTCAACGGTCTCCGCGCTCAGCCCCCCGACCAGCGCGCTGCCGCCCGCGACGTCGACTTCGCGCAAGTCCCGGACGAACTCCTGCGCCGCCTCGGTCTGGTTGCCGCCCGGCCAGGCCACCCGGACCAGCACGTTGTCGCCGTCCTGCGCGATCGCTCCGGCCGCGGCACCGCGGCCGAGGTCGGCCACGTCGGCGAGGTACCCCGCGGTCGCGGCCGAGTCGACGCCTTCCAGCAGCACGTTGGCGTACGACGTCTCGGGACCGAACTCCTCGAGCCTGTCGAACGCGACATTGGCGTCGGAGTCGGCCGGGAGGACCCGCTGGTCGATGCTTCCCCAGCGGACACCGAGGAATGGCGAAGCGACAGCGAGCAGCAGCACCACGGTGACCATCAGCACGGGGACCGGACGACGCATGACCGCGCGGGCCAGGGCCGCCCAGCGGGCGCCGGACTCGGGTGACGCCACGGGACGGCCGCGGCGCCACGGGAGGCGGCCGTTGTCGATCCGTCGCCCGAGCAGCACCAGCACCGCCGGCAGCACCGTGAGCGCGGCCAGCATCGCGATCAGGACGGCCGCCACACCGCCGTACCCCATGCTCTTCAGGAACGTCTGCGGAAAGATCAACAGAGTGGACAGGGAGGCAGCCACCGTCAACGCCGAGAAGAGCACGGTTCGGCCGGCCGTCGCCATGGTCCGGCGGATCGCGACCGCCGGTGCCGCCGGGTCGTCGTCCGGGAGTACGGCGAGCTCCTCCCGGAACCGGCTGACGATGAACAGCGCATAGTCGATCGCGAGTCCGATGCCGATCAGTGAGATCACGTTCGTGGAGAACACCGAGACGTCGGTGACGAGCGCGATCAGCCGTATCACCGCGAGGCTGCCGAGGAGTGCGATGACGCCCACCAGCAGGGGCATCGTCGAGGCCACCACGCTGCCGAAGATCAGCAGCGCGAGGAGCACGACCACCGGGGCCGAGATCAGCTCGGCGCGTTCGAGATCCTCGCGGGTCTGCTCGTTGAGGTCGGTGTGGATGGCGTACAGGCCGGCGACGTGGAGGTCGAGCCCCTCGGCTTCGAGCTGTGGCCGTACGACGTCGCCGCTCTCGAGCAGGTCGTTGAGGTTCTCTCCGTCGAGGGAGATGACGACCTGTGCCGAGTGCTCGTCCGGCGTCACCAGCGGCAGTGCCACGCCCATCGGCGCCGGCATCGAATCGGCATCGGCCTCCATGCCGCTCACCATCGTCGCGGCCTCGTAGTACGGCAGGACGAAGTCCACTTCGTCGGAAGGCAGTCCCGCCACCACGTCGGACACTGCTGCCATGAACTCCGGATCATCGGCCGTGAGCTCGTCGCTGGAGTAGATCGCGATCAGGTCGGCACCGCGGTTGCCGAACAGCTCCCGCTCTCCCTGGTACTCGCGGCTGCTCTCGCTGGACTCGTCGGCGAGGCCGCCCACCGTGAGTGCGTCGAACACGCCCGCGCCGTAGACCGCAGCGCCGGCGACGACCAGCAGGCCGGCGACCAACACGGTGCGGGCACGGCGGGCCAGGAAGGCGCCCCAGCGGTCGACCATCGGCGGTCCGCCTTCCGACTGGAGGGTCAGGTCTGGTGGATGTAGCCGTCCAACTGGTCGCGCTCGAACTGGAGCTGCCCGATCTTGTACTTCACGACGTCGCCGATGCTGATGATCCCGACCAGGGCGCCGTCCTGCACCACGGGGATATGCCGGAACCGGCGCTCGGTCATCGTCTGCATCACGTCATCGAGGTCGTCGTCGAGAGAGCAGGTCTCGACCACCTCGGTCATGATCGCGGAAACCACGTTGTTGATGACGGTTCCGTCGGTATGCATGTGCCGGACGACGTCGCGCTCGCTCACGATCCCGTCGAGGCTCGTGCCGTCGGAGCTGACGATCAGGGCACCGATGTTGAACTCGGCCAGCTTGGCCACCAGCTCCCGGACGCCGGCCTCGGGACTGATCGTGACGACGTCCTGGCTGGGCTTGGACCTGACGATCTCACCGATGCGCATGACTGGATGGTATTCACGCGATCGGTCTCGACACCAGGGTCAGTCCACGTCGGCGGGGCCATCGTCGTCCGCGGGCGGGCCGCGAACGGCGCGCAGGTCGGACACAGAGCCCTCGGTGGCCGGCCAGTCCGCGTCGTGGCCGTCCGGGAGCGCGCCGAGGAACGACAGCGCGGCGTCGTGGAGGTGGCCGTTGGACGCCAGCGCGTTGCCGCCGAACGGGCCGTCGTTGCCGTCGAGCGAGGTGAACCGGCCGCCGGCCTCGCGGACGATCACGTCCAGCGCCGCCATGTCGTAGACCTGGAGCTCGGGCTCGGCAACCAGGTCGACTGCTCCTTCGGCGAGCAGCATGTAGGACCAGAAGTCGCCGTACGCCCGGGTCCGCCAGCAGCGCCGCATCAGCGAGAGGAAGTCCTCGATCCGGCCCCGCTCCTCCCATCCGTGCAGCGAGGCGTAGGCGAACGAGGCGTCCTCGAGCTGACGGACGTCGGAGACCTGGCAGGCGGTGGCCTTCAACAGAGAGCGGCCGGTCCAGGCGCCGTTGCCGGCAGATGCCCACCAGCGTCGCTGCAGCAGCGGTGCGGACACCACGCCCAGCACCACCTCCTCGTCGACCACCAGGGCGATCAGCGTGGCCCAGACCGGGACTCCGCGGACGAAGTTCTTGGTGCCGTCGATCGGGTCGACGACCCACCGGCGCTGGCTGTGGCCGCTCGAGCCGTGCTCCTCGCCGGTGACCGCGTCCCTTGACCGGACCCGCGACAGGGTGCGTCGGATGCCCTCCTCGACGGCCTGGTCCGCATCGGTCACGGGGGAGAGGTCCGGCTTGCTCATCACGTGCAGGTCGAGTGCCTTGTACCGCCCCTCGGTGATGGAGTCGGCGTCGTCGGCCAGGACGTGCGCGAGGCGCAGGTCGTCGGTGTAGTCAATGGTCGACACGCGGCCACCCTATTCACTGAACCCTTCGGCATGGTGGATCGTGTAGTTGTTATGGAGATCAATGGGCTCCCGCTGCACGCGCTCGTCGTCCACGCGGCCGTCATCTTCGGACCGCTGTCCGCCCTCGCCGGCATCCTCTACCTCGTCCCGAGCTGGCGTGACAAGCTGCGCTGGCCGATGGTCGCGCTCGTGGTCATCGCCGTCGGCGCGATCTGGACGGCGTACTTCTCCGGCGGCTGGGTCGAGGACGCCAATGGCCCCTACACCGGAGAGTTCGGCGAGCTCTTCCAGACCCACGAGGACCGGGCCGACATCCTGCGCTGGGTGGCCTCCGGCTTCGGCATCGTTGCGCTTGTCGCTGCCTGGTGGCACACGCGGACCGGTGCCGCGCGGGTGGTGCTATCCAGCCTCGTCCTCGTCGGCGCGGTCGCGACCGGCATCTACGTCGTGCTGACCGGTGACGCCGGCGCTCAGGTCGCTTGGTACGGCGTCAACGGCTAGTTCCGGCGCGGGCGGCTCGTTGGGCAGCTCCTTGATCGCGTCCCCGAACGTCTTGATCGTCTCGGCGAGCGCGAGCGCCTCCGCTCCACCGAGGGAGATCAGGTCCAGCTGCGTCAGCGCTCGCACCGACGCAGTCCGGCGGCCACCGGTGAAGACCGACACCTCCCCGAAGTGGTCACCCGGCCCGAGGGTGGTCACAAGCTCCTCACCGTCCGGCTTCTCCCGCACGATCTCCGCCTCCCCGGCGGTCACGACGTAGATCTGCTGGCCGACTTCGCCCTGCTTGACGACCAGCTGACCCGGTTCGTAGTGCTCGTGCCTGAGGCCGTAGGGCTGCTCGACCCGCATGTTGATGATGTTGCGGCCGACCAGCGGCGTCACCAGCCAGTCGGTTGCGATCCGCACTTTTCGGTCCCAGGAAGGGACGTAGTAGAGGAAGAACGCGCGCCACAGCACCCAGGCCGGGAAGCCGGTCACCCGCACGCCCTTGAGGTGGGAGACCGCCCGGCGCCGGCCGAGGGAGCACGCGTCGCCCAGCCCGGTGAACTTGAACGGCTTCAGGTCCTTGCCGGCCAGCTGCCGGCTGATGTTGCGCCCGACCTGCCGTCCGGCGTACATCGCGTAGATCGCCAAGGGCGGGCAGGTGTCACCCTTCGGGTGCGGCACCGCGGCACAGTCGCCGGCGGCCCACACGTCCTCGGTGCCGACGACTCTGCAGGTCTCGTCGGTGACCAGACGGCCGCGCTCGTCCCGCGGGTACGGGAGCGTGTCGAGGAGCGGGGAGAGCGCGTTGCCCGCACAGCTGATGATCGTCCGGGTCGAGATCCGGTCGCCATTGTTGAGGATGGCCTCTTCGCGGGTGGCTGCGGCGATCCGGGTGCCGGTGCGCACCTCCAGGCCGGACTTCGCCAGCCACTTCTCCGCGTAGTCCACGAGCTTCGGCTGCCGGGTGGCGAGCTCGGGCAGGATCCGCGGCCCGGAATGCACCAGGACGACCCGGATCTCCTCCGGGCTGATGCCGCTGTACTCCTTGCGCGCCAGGGACCGGAAGTAGTGCTCCATCTCGGTGGCGACCTCGACGCCCGCGAAGCCGGCCCCGACGACGACGAAGGTGAGCAACCGGGCCCGCTCGACGGGGTCCTTCTCGATCTCGGCCATCTCGAGCATCGCGAGCAGGTGGTTGCGCACCTTGAAGTCGTCGGAGTACCGGTTCAGGGTCATCGTGTGCTGGGCGATGCCGGGGTAGCGCGACAGGTCCTCCATCGACCCCAGGCTCACGACCAGGTGGTCGTAGGGGATCTCCTGCTCGCGCCCGTCCATCTGCCGGCTGGCGGTGATGAGCTTGGCCTCGGTGTCGATGGACCTGATCTCGGCGTTGTGGAAGCGCGCCCCCTTGAAGAGCCGCCGCGACGGGCTGGCGATCTGACCCGGCGCGATCTTGCCGGTGATCATCTCGCCGATGAAGCCGTGGAAGGTGTGGAAGTTGTCCCGGCTGATCACCGTCAGCTCGACCTCTCCCGCGCGGATCGCACCGCGCAGCGCGCGGGCGACGTAGATCGCGACCCACCCGCCGCCGAGGCAGACGACACGCGTGGGTGTCGTCAGGGTCTCAGCCGGCATTGGCGGCATCGTGCCTCCAAAATTCGAGACTGAGCGCGAACGGCGCCGAGTCTGGAGCCTAGACCTCCGCAGGCCCGACCGGGGAGAAAAACTGACGGCTAGGGTCGTCGCTGTGACAGTCACCCTGCGGGAGATCACCGAGGGCAACAGTGGATCGGTCCTCGCGCTGCGCACCACGCCCGAGCAGGAACGGTTCGTCTCATCCGTGGCCGGCTCGTTGCGGGAAGCCGCCAACAACCCGCAGGGGAACCCATGGTTCCGAGCCGTCTTCGAGGACGAAGAGCCCGTCGGGTTCGTCATGCTGAGCTGGGACGTCGAGCCGCAGCCGCCGGACATCAACGGTCCATGGTTCCTGTGGAAGCTGCTCATCGACCACCAGCAGCAAGGCAAGGGCTACGGCCGAGAGGTCGTGCGACAGATCGTGGAGCTGGTACGCGGCGAGGGAGCCACCGAGCTGCTCACCAGCCATACGCCCGGTGAGGGCGGCCCGGCCGGCTTCTACGCCCAACTGGGATTCGTCCCGACAGGAGAGCTCGACCCGGACGGCGAGATCATCCTGCGCCTGGCCCTGGACGGCTAGTACTCCGAGACGCTGCGGGCGGCGAGCAGCCGCCGGAAGGACGCGACCCGGTCGGGGTCGGCGGAGCCCGCAGCGATGGCGTCGTCGAGGCCGCACTCGGGCTCGTCCTCGCCGTGTGTGCAGCCGCGCGGGCAGTCCTCGGTCATCTCGTCGAGGTCGGGGAACGCCTCGATCAGATCCCAGGGTTGGACGTGGGCCAGGCCGAACGACCGGATCCCCGGCGTGTCGATGATCCAGCCCTCGTCATCAGGCAGCCGCAGCATGATCGCCGAGGTGGAGGTGTGCCGGCCGCGGCCGGTGACTACGTTGACGTGCCCGATCTCGCGGTCGGCGTCCGGCACCAGCGCGTTGACGAGCGTCGACTTGCCCACGCCGCTGTGGCCGATGAGCACGCTGACCCGACCGGCCAGCTGCTCGGTGAGCTCGGACAGGTCGCCGCCCTTCCGCGTCACCACCCACTCCACTCCCAGCGAACGGTAGGTGGAAAGCAGCGTCTCGGGGTCGGCGAGGTCGGACTTGGTCAGGCACAGCAGCGGCCTCATCCCGGCGTCGTACGCCGCCACCAGGGCGCGGTCGATCAGCCGGGGCCGCGGCTCGGGGTCAGCCAGTGCGGTGACCACGACGAGCTGGTCGGCGTTGGAGACGAGCACGCGTTCGATGGGGTCGTCGTCATCGGCAGTGCGGCGAAGCACGGTCGTACGTTCGTGGACCTCGACGATCCGGGCCAGCGCACCCTCGGCTCCGGTCACGTCGCCCACTACTCGGACCCGGTCGCCCACGACGACGCCCTTGCGGCCGAGCGGCCGCGCCTTGACCGCCCAGACCTTCGTGTCGTCGACGAGCAGCGTGAACCGGCCGCGGTCGACGGTCACGACGACGCCGTCGACCGCGTCGTCGTAAGTCGGCCGCTCCTTGGTGCGTGGGCGGGTATGCCGACGCGGACGGTCGTAGTGCTCGACGTCCTGATCGCTGTAGCGACCCGTCGGCCGGCTCACAGCAGCGTCGACCAGACGTCGGCGAAGTCGGGGAAGGTCTTGCCGGTGGTGGCGACGTTCTCGACCAGCACCCCGTCGACGGCGGCTCCCACGACCACGCCCGCGTGGGCCATCCGGTGGTCGGCGTACGTGTGCCAGAGCCCGCCGGTCAGCGTCGCCGGTCGCAGCGACAGTCCGTCGGGGTGCTCGGTCACGTCGGCCCCGAGGCCACTGAGCTCCTTGGCCAGGGCGGCGAGGCGGTCGGTCTCATGTCCGCGGATGTGGCCGATGCCGCGCAGGTGGGACGGCGTGGCCGCGAGCGCGCAGAGCGCGGCGACCACGGGGGTCAGCTCGCCGACGTCGTGCAGATCGAGGTCGACGCCCTGCAGCTCGCCGGGGCCGGTCACCCGCAGCCCCTCGTCGACGTGGGCGACCGAGCAGCCCATCGCGGTCAGGATCTCGCGCAGTGCGTCACCGGCCTGCGTGGTCCGGCGCGGCCAATCGCGGACCGTGACCGAGCCGCCGGTCACGGCGGCCAGGGCCAGGAACGGAGCGGCGTTGGAGAGGTCGGGCTCGATCCTGCGATCCAGCGCCGTGATCGGCCCGGGCGCCACGGCCCAGCGGTTGGCGTCCGCGTCGTCGACCGCGACGCCGTGCTCGCGCAGCATCGCCACGGTCATCTCGATGTGCGGCTGGGACGGCACCGGCTTCCCGTCGTGCCGGATGTCGACCCCGCCGACGAACCGCGCGCCGGCGAGCAGCAGGGCCGAGACGAACTGCGAGGACGCCGAGGCATCGATCACGACCGCTCCGCCGGGCACCGCGCCGGTGCCGTGTACGGCGAACGGCAGCGCACCCCGGCCGCCGTCGTCGACCTCGACCCCGAGCGCCCGCAGCGCATCGAGCACCGGGCCGACCGGCCGGGATCGCATGTGCTCGTCGCCGTCGAAACCGATCGTGCCGACCGAGAGCGCCGCCACCGGGGGCACGAACCGCATCACGGTGCCGGCGAGGCCGCAGTCGACGGTCGTGTCGACCTCGGTCTTGCCCGGCGTCACCGCCCAGTCGTCACCGGAGGTGTCGACAGAGGAGCCGAGCTGCGACAGCGCGGCGGCCATCAGCAGGGTGTCCCGGGATCGGAGCGCGCCGTGGACCACGGAAGGGCCATCGGCCAGCGCAGCCAGGACCAGCGCCCGGTTGGTCTGCGACTTGCTGCCGGGAAGGGAGAGGGTTGCCTCGACCGGACGGGTCGCCCGCGGTGCGGGCCACGGGTCGACGGGGGCGGTCACGCAGGAAGTTTAGGGGTGTCTGACGGACGCTGGGCGGCGCGCAGCAGGACATGGTCCGGCAGACAGCCCTTAGGTGAGTTGGGCCTTCGCGAGCTTGGCCTCCCGGCGCGCGGCCTTGCCCAGGTGGCGGGCCTCCCGACGGGTGTCCTTGACCGCGCGACGGGCCCGCCAGGCCACGCCTGGCTTTCCGTCGGTGTCACCCGCGGCGATGATCAGCCCGCCGACCAGCGACACGTTCTTGAAGAAGTGCATCTTCTGCGTGCTGCGCTGGGCCTCGTCGTCGATCTCCCAGAACCGGTGCGCCGCGGCAGTCGTCGGGAGCAACGTCACGGCCAGTACGGCGGCGGAGAGCCGGGGCGCGCGCCCGGTGGCCAGGGTCAGCGCCCCGGCGATCTGAACGGCCGAGTTGACCCGCACCAGCGTCGCCGGGTCTTCGGGGAGCGGCACGGCTCGCTGGACGAGCGGTGCGAGACGGTCGGTCACCGGCTTGGCCTTGGCCGCCATCTTGGGTGTGTTGCGCAGGGCGTTGACCCCGCCGACGACAAAGATCGAGGCGAGCATCGGACGGGCGACCAGCCGGCTGAGGGACATGCCCCATAGGTACCCGAAGACGGGTCCGAACTCACGCAGCGGGCTGGGTGTTCGCGGAGATCACGGTGCTAGCGCGGGGTCCACTTGCGCGACTGGATCGTCGCTGGGGGAGCCGGGCCTGCTGTCGGGCGTCGACACCTCTGCGGGGTGGATCTCCGGGCCGTCGTTGAGGAAGGTGTAATCCGCCGGGGTCGGTGCCGGTGCCGCGGTCGTATCGGAAGGCGCCGACGGGCGTGGGGATGGTCGAACGTGAAGAGTGGTCACCATCGCCCGGGGATGGGAAACTGGAAGTTGATGGTGGGCTGGTTCGATTGGATTCCGATCGTTGGTGCCGGCCTCGTGGAACGGGTGTCGAGCAAGTCGACCTGGAGATGTCCAGCACTCGGTGGCGGCTCGATCGCGATCGGCTGCGCCTCCGAGGAGCGGTTCAAACCCAGCACCAAGCCCATGATCACCACGATCGCGGCCGCGACGCCGGTGAGTGCGGTGGCGGTGGAGTGAGCGCTGATGAAGCCGAGGAGGCCACCACCCTGGGCCGCGGCGCCACCAACAGCTGCCGCGATGTAGCCGGCGGCGGCACTGCCGAGCACCAGCGGGCCCAGGACGCCCGAGAGGTTGGTGTTGACCTCCGAGAGCTCGAGGTAGATGCCCATGCAGCGACGGCACTCGTCGATGTGGGCGCGCACCTTCACCGAGTCGCGCTTGCTCGACGCGTTGCGGATGTAGGCGCCGAGGTTGTCCTGGGTCCAGGCGCAGGCGTCGTCCTCCGCGTCCTGGGCATGCATGTTGAGGAACGCCTGGCGCAGGCCCTCACGGGCGCGGTAGGCGAGCGCGGAGACCGAGTTCGCCGACATGCCGAGCAGCTTGGCGACGTCGGCGGGCTTCTGGCCCTCGACCTCGGTGTGCCACAGCACCAGCTGCCAACGCTCGGGCAGGGTCGCGAACGCGCGCGCCGCGGCCTGGTTCTCGAAGCCCTCGACCGCGGTGTCGCGGAACGGCACGCCGCGGTCGAACGGCGTGAAGTCGTCGACCGGCCGCAGTCGGGTTGCGCCGCGCACGCTGTCGATGTGCAGGCTGCGCACCGCGGTGAGCAGGTAGGCGCGGAACGCCAGGTCCGGGCCACCGCCCCGCTGGACGATCGTGAGCACCTTGGCGAACGCCTCGGACACCAGGTCCTCGACGTCACCGGCCGAGGTCAGCTGGCGGGCCAGGCGGCGGGCCGCCTCGACGTGACGCGAGAAAAGCTCGCCGTACGCCGTCGTGTCACCGCCCCGGACAGCAGAGATGAGCTCGGCATCGCTCGGCTGCTGCTCGGTGGACATAGTGAGACTCACATGGGGAGGACGGTGGTGGGGATCGGACGTGACGCGGCAAGACGGGAAAACTATTGTTCAAATCGCGTCATAGGTGGGCGGAATGCCCGTTTTAGGGGTGTACGACGCGCTGCAGCGGGCGTGTCGTGCACACGCACCGCACCAACTCAGCAGGAGGGGTCATGGGGCGCTTCGCGATGAAGAATCGCCCCGGATCCGGCGCTCTGGGCGACCTGACCAACGAGCAGCGGGCGGCTCTGCCGCCCCGGTTCGAAGCGGTCGGTGAAGCCCAGGCGTCGGGTGCGGATGCCACGGAGGCCTGCCGTCATCTCGGCGGCGTACTGGCCGGTGACGGCGTGTCCCTCGACGAAGCGCTCGAGGGACTGCGCCTCACCTCTTCCCTGGTGCGCGGTCGCGATCCGGAGTACCCCGAGCTCGTCGCGCTCTCCACGGCGTGGAGCGAGGCCACCCTCGGCTACCTGCACCGGCTCTCGTGCGACGACCCACTGACCGGGCTCGCCACTCAGCCGCACCTGCGCAGCCGACTCTCCGAGATCTACCGAGCCCGCGAGCGGGCACCCGAGCGTCCGCTGGACAGCCACGCCCTGGTGGTGCTGGAGATCCGCACCGGCGACGAGGGACTCGAGCAGCGGATGACCCTGGCCAAGGTCGGGCGCACGGCGCGCACCGTCTTCCCCGGCACCGAGACGATCGGTGGCATCGGGGCGCGCCGTGTCGTCGTCGTCGCCGACCGCGACGAGTCGCTGCCGCAGCGGGTGACCCTGCTGCGCACGATGACCGAGCGGGAGCAGGCGCGGGTCTGGATCGAGGGCCTGCCCGGCTCCGACGAGGCCGCCGGCGCCCTGCTCGACGAGCTCGCTCGGTCGTAGCCGTTCACTAAGGTGGCCGCATGTGCGGCCGCTACGCGTCGTCCCGCAAGCCCGAGGACCTCATCGAGGAGTTCGAGGTCGTCGACGACCGGGTCGAGAAGCCACTCGAGCCCGACTACAACGTGGCCCCCACCAAGGAGGTCTACGCCGTCGTCGAGCGGGCGCCCTCCAAGGAGAGCGAGGAGCCGCCGCAGCGCCAGCTGCGGGTGCTGCGGTGGGGCCTGGTGCCGTCCTGGGCGAAGGACCCCTCGATCGGCAACCGGATGATCAACGCCCGGATGGAGACGGTGGCCGAGAAGCCGGCGTACAAGCGGGCGTTCGCCGTACGCCGCTGCCTGCTGCCCGCCGACGGCTACTTCGAGTGGTACCCGACCTCGCAGAACACGTTGGCCGGCAAGCCGCGCAAGCAGCCGTTCTTCATCCGGCCCCAGGACGGCGGGGTGCTGGCGATGGCCGGGCTCTACGAGATCTGGCGGGATCCGACGCGCGAAGAGGACGATCCCGAGCGGTTCCGGTGGACCTGCACGGTGCTGACCACGGAGGCCGAGGACGCCGTGGGCCACATCCACGACCGGATGCCACTGAGCGTCGACCCGGAGCGCTGGGGCGCCTGGCTCGACCCGGAGACCCCGAAGGACTCGCTGCTCGACCTGCTGCGGCCCGCCCAGCAGGGCAACCTCGAGGCCTTCCCGGTCTCGACCGCCGTCGGCAACGTGCGCAACAACGGCCCGGAGCTGGTCGAGCCGCTGCCGCTGGAAGAGGCGATCGAATGACGACCGACCTGGTCGTCGAGACTCCCGCACGGCGACGGGCGGCTGGTCACCAGCCGGGCCCGCAAGCCGGTGGCGACGCTGCTGCTGGGACACGGGGCCGGCAACGGCATCGAGGCCCGCGACCTCGAGGCGCTCGCCCACTTTCTGCCGCGCAACGGGGTGAGCGTGATCCGGTTCGAGCAGCCGTGGCGCCGGGCCGGCCGCAAGGTCGCCACCGCGCCTCCGACCCTCGACGCGGCGCTGATGGCCGCGGCGGCGCGGCTCCGGATCCGGACGCCGCTGATCGTCGGTGGCCGGTCCGCGGGTGCCAGGTCGGCGGCACGCTGCGCCAAGCAGCTGGATGCCCGCGGTTGCCTCGCCCTGGCGTTCCCGCTGCACCCTCCGGGCCGACCGGAGAAGACGCGGCTCGACGAGCTCGTCGGCGCAGGCGTGCCGACGATGGTGATCCAGGGTGAGAACGACACGATGGGCCGACCCGGCGAGTTCCCGGAGCACCTCGACCTCACCGTGGTGCCGGGCGCCGACCACGGCTTGAAGGTCCCGGTCAAGGGCGCGATCTCGCAGGACGAGGCGATGGAGATCGTCGTGGAGTCGACGCTGGAGTGGATCGTCCGCGAGATCGTTGGGGAATGACCGGCGCCGGTCCGTGGTTCTTCACACGTGATCGCCCTGCTCGAACGCCCCACTGACGACGTACGCTGGTCGGCGATGAGTGATACACCCACTGACGTCCAGGCTGTCGACCTCGACACCGAGACCGAGGCCGAGCGCACCGCCCGCTTCGAGCGTGACGCGCTGCCGCTGCTCGACCAGCTGTACTCCGCCGCCATGCGGATGACCCGCAACCCGGCTGACGCGGAGGACCTGGTCCAGGAGACCTTCGCGAAGGCGTTCTCGGCGTTCCACCAGTTCAAGCCGGGCACCAACCTCAAGGCCTGGCTCTACCGGATCCTGACCAACACGTTCATCAACTCCTACCGGAAGAAGCAGCGCGAGCCCCAGCAGTCGATGTCCGAGGACGTCGAGGACTGGCAGCTCGCCCGCGCCGAGTCGCACACCTCGACGGGTCTGCGCTCCGCCGAGATGGAGGCGCTCGAGCACCTGCCCGACTCGCAGGTGAAGGACGCGCTGCAGCGGCTTCCCGAGGAGTTCCGGCTCGCGGTCTACCTGGCCGACGTCGAGGGCTTCGCCTACAAGGAGATCGCCGAGATCATGGACACCCCGATCGGCACCGTGATGTCCCGGCTGCACCGAGGCCGTCGCCAGCTGCGCGACATGCTCTCCGACTACGTGCGCACCAACGACCTGCTGCCCGCCGCCACCGTGGGGGACAAGTCATGACCGAGCACTCGAAGCAGGAATGCGCCGACTTCCTCGAGCGGATCGTCTACCTGCTCGACAACGAGCTCGACGAGGCCGAGTGCGCCGCCGTACGCGTGCACCTCGACGAGTGTCACCCGTGCCTGGAGACCTACGACCTCCAGCGGACGGTCAAGCAGGTCGTCGCCCGCTCCTGCTCCGAGGTCGCCCCCGACACGCTGCGCGAGCGGGTGCGGGTGCAGATCCGCGAGATCCAGGTCCGCATCCAGGAGTCCTGACACACACAAAGAGCCCCCAGCCTGAGGCCGGGGGCTCAACTGTGTCAGCGTCAGCTGTTGGGGCGCTTGCCGTGGTTCGCTGCCTTCTTGCGACGCGAACGGCGCTTGCGGCCGGTCTTGCCCATGGTGTCCTCCTGGGTCGTGATCGCCGCCATTCTTCCAGGCGGGCCGTTTTCGCGACGTACTGACAATCGGTCAGAGGCGGGAGAGGAAGCGCTCGCGGTCGACGACCACGCGGGTGATCTCGCCAGTACCGACCAGCTTGCCCTCGGTCCCGTCGGCGGCGACGTTGCGCGCGGCGACGGTGAAGCGGTGCAGCCGCCCGTCGACGTACGACGCCCAGGCGGTGACCTTCACGAGCTGACCGACCGCGCTGGCGCCGGCGTGCTCGAGGTCGACCCGGGTGCCGACGCTGGTCGAGGCGTCGTCCAGCGTGGGATCGATCGCCGCGCAGGTCGTCGCCTCGCACCAGGCGAGCAGCCGCGGGGTGCCGAGCACCGGCAGGCTGCCCGACCCGACAGCGGCGGCGGTGTCGTCGTCGGTGACGGTGAAGCTGAGGGTGGCTTCCATCAGAGCTCCTTCCGGAACGCGATCAGCTCGACGCCGGGACCGGGGGACCAGTCGCGGTCCGGCACCCGCTCGAAGCCCTGGCGCTCGTAGATGCGGTGGGCAGCGGTCATCTCGGTCGAGGCTGGAGAGCACGATCGCGGCCCTACCGTCCTCGCCGGCCCTCCGGACCACCAGGTCCATCAGCGCCGTACCGACGCCGCGGCCCTGGGCTTCGGGGTCGACTCCGAGCATCCGGAACTCGGCCTCGTCGTCCGCCCGATCTCCCGCCACGGCGAGCCGACCGGGCACAGCGTCACCGAGTCCCGAGCACCTCGCCGGTCTCCTCGTCCTCGGCCAGCCAGAGCTCCGCCTCCCGGTCGCGGGTGGCGGCGTCGCGCAGGTAGTCGACGTACCCGCCCTCGGCGGCGTTGGTGAACTCCGCGTAGGCCGCGACGGTGACCTCGCCGATCGCCTCGTGGTCGGCCGGTCGTTGCTCGTCGGAGTCGCATCAGATCCCGAAGGTGTTGCGCGGGTACGCCGCGTTGACGTCGGTGATCACGTTGACCAGGTAGGGCACGCCGGACGCGAAGGCGCGGTCCATGGCGGCACCGATCTGGCGCGGGTCGGTGACCGTCTCGCCGGCACCACCGAGCGCCTTGACCACCTCGTCGTACTTGGTCTGCGGCGCGAGGTCGGCCACCACGTCGTAGCCGTAGAGCATCTGCATCGGGCCCTTCTCCAGGCCCCAGGCGGAGTTGTTGCCCATCACCATCACGACCGGCAGGTTGTGCCGGACCAGCGTGTCGACGTCCATCAGGGAGAACCCGGCGGCGCCGTCGCCGAGCAGCAGCACCACCTGCGAGGAGGGGCGCGCGATCCGGGCCGCGATGGCCGCTCCGAGCCCGGCCCCCAGGCAGCCGTACGGTCCCGGGTCCAGCCAGCCGCCGGGCCGCTTCGGCTCGACGAACTTGCCGGCGAAGCTCACGAAGTCGCCGCCGTCGCCGATCACGACCGCGTCCTCGGCCAGCCGGGGCACCAGCTCGCCGTAGATCCGGGCGGGGTGGATCGGGTCGGCCTCCGCGCCGAGCAGCTCGGCGTCGCGCTTGGTCGCCAGGGCCACCGTGTCCTGCAACGATGCGACCCAGGCCGCCCAGTCGGGCTTGTTGCCTCGCTCGAGCGCGGCCTGCAGCCCGTCGAAGACAGCGGTGAGGTCGCCGGCCGCCGATGCCGCGAGCGTCGCGTGTCCGGAGATCTGGCCGGGGGAGTCGGCGATGTGCACGACCTGCGCGGCGGCCGAGCCTTCCTCCTTGCCGCCGAAGACGCCGTACCCGAGGCGGAAGTCCAGCGGCGTGCCGACGACGACCACGAGGTCGGCACCGCCGAGAGCCTGACCTCGGGCCTTCGTCGCGAGCAGCGGGTGCCCGCCGGGGATCACGCCGCGGCCCATGCCGTTGGTGATCACGGGTACGCCGACGGCCTCGACGAACCGCAGCGCGGCCTCGTCGGCGTGGTCGGCCCAGACGTCGGTGCCGAGGATCAGCACCGGGCGCTCCGCCTGCGCCAGTAGCACCGCGATCCGGCCGATCGCGTCGGGGTCGGGTTCGAGGGCGGGCGACCCGCCGCCGCCCGGGATCTCGCCGGCAGCGCTGTTGAAGAACTCGTCCATCGGGATGTCGACGAACACCGGACCGCGGTGGGACGAGCGCGCGGCCGTGAACGCCTGGTCCATCCCGGGCAGTACGTCGGCAGCGGTGTGCAGCGTCGTCGCGAGCTTCGAGATCGACTCGAGGATCGGCGGCTGGTCCAGCTCCTGGAGGCTGCCGCTGCCCCAGCGGTTGGCCGGGGCACGCCCGCCCACGACCACCATCGGTGACCCGGCGAACTGGGCCTGGGCGATGGCGCTGGCCCCGTTGGTCACGCCCGGGCCCGCGGTGAGCACGGCCAGGCCGGGAACCCGGGTGAGCTTGCCGGTGGCCTCGGCGGCGAACGCCGCGGTCTGCTCGTGGCGGACGTCGAGCAGGCGCATCGGCGGGTCGGCCTTCACCGCGCCGTCGTACATCGGGAACACGTGGGCGCCCGAGAGGGTGAACAGGGTCTCCACGCCGTGGGCACGGGCCACGGCGACCGCGAGCTCACCCGAGTGGCCTTCGATGGAAGTCATGGCCGCGAGGTTACTCAGTGCGCGGGCTGGGTCGCTCCGAGGTAGTGGGGGTGGGCGCTCTTGAGGGCGTCGACGACGAGCAGGAGCACGTCGCCACGCACCTCGGGCGGCTTCGGGGCGAACGCGAGCTGGAAGTAGAGCGCCCGCAGGAACGCGTCGGCGTTGCCGCCGTACAGGTAGGGGTCGACGTCCCGGCGGCGGGGCCGACCGGTGGCGTGCTCACCCAGGCGCTCCACCCACGGCTCGATGAGGTCGAACGGCACCCTGTCGCGGCGCAGCACCTGCATGGTCGCCAGCGCCAGTCGGTCGGGCTCGCCCGAGGAGAAGATCCGGTCGGCCGGCTGCATCACCTTCTCGGCGATCACGTCCAGGATCACGGTGAGCTCGCCGATCGAGGCGTGCGGCGATCCGGCCAGTACGCCGAGCGCATCGGCGCCGTGGGCGATCGCGTGCGCCCACCCCTTGCCGGTCACGTAGCCGCGCAGGTCGCGCTCGGCCAGGAACCAGGTGGCGATCCGGTCGCCCCACTCGAGCACCTTGCCGCCCGGCACCAGCGGCTGGATCGCGTCGCGGGAGATCACCTCGCCGAGGATCAGCGCGGAGAAGCTGCGGCGGAACACCCGGTCGCCCTCCGCCTCGCCGAGGCCGACGCCGAGGCCTGCGGCCATGCCGTCCCCGAGTCCCGGGAGCAGGTCGTCGTACACCCCCCGCTCGATCCAGGTGGCGAGCACGGGGTACGCGAGCTTGTCGCGGCGCTGCGGGTCGACGTCGCCGAGCAGTCCGGTCAACTCGGCGGTCAGGTCTGCAAGCGGCCGGTCGGTGGGTACGCGGAAGTCGTCGTCATGGACCCGATTCCAATTGACGGACGGCATGGGGGCATCCTGCCAAAGGAATGCGATATCGCAATTGTCGGGGTGCGGCGGGCGCATCCTCGCCGAGCCCTACCCTTCTTGCGTGCCGTCCCTCGCTGAGCTCGTGCGCAGCCACACCGACCTGGACGCCCAGGACGTGGCGTGGTTGCACCTGCTCCAGGCGGACTGGCAGATCATCGCCGACCTCTCGTTCGCCGACCTGGTGCTGTGGCTGCCGGATCGCGAGGGGAGCGGCTTCTGGGCGGGCGCCCAGATGCGCCCGACGACCGGCCCCACGGCGTACGTCGACGACATCGTCGGGACGTTCGTGCCGGTGGGCCGTCGGCCGCTGCTGGACGCGGCGTACGACCAGGGCCGGCTGATCCGCGAGGGCGACCCCGAGTGGCGCGACGACGTGCCGGTCCGGGTCGAGACGATCCCGGTACGCCGCGAGGGCCGGGTGATCGCGGTGATCGCCCGCAACACCAACCTGCTCGGCGTCCGCACCCCGAGCCGGCTCGAGCTGTCCTACCTGCAGACCGCCGCCGATCTGACCCAGATGATCGCGGCCGGGCACTTCCCCGACCCTGGCCCGCGCAGCGACCACGCGGACTCGCCGCGGGTCGGCGACGGGTTCCTGCGGATCGACGCCGACGGCCGGGTGGTCTACGCGAGCCCGAACGCGCTGTCGGTCTACCGGCGGCTCGGCCTGAACGGGGACCTGGCCGGGCTGTCGCTGGCCGACCTCACCCGTGAGCTGGTGCCGCCGCGCCGACGTCCCGACGAGGAGACGCTGAGTGCGGTGCTCGGCGGCCGCATGCACCGCGACACCGAGGTCGGCTCGGACGACGTGGAGCTCATCGTCCGCTCGATCCCGCTGCGGCCGACGGGCGAGCACATCGGCGGCCTGGTGCTGGTGCGAGACGTCACCGACCTGCGCCGCCGGGACCGCGAGCTGGTCACCAAGGACGCCACCATCCGGGAGATTCACCATCGGGTGAAGAACAACCTGCAGACGGTGGCCGCGCTGCTCCGGCTGCAGGCCCGCCGGATCGACTCGGAGTCGGCCAAGTCCGCGCTCGAGGAGGCGGTCCGCCGGGTCGGCTCGATCGCGATCGTCCACGAGACGCTGAGCCAGGCGGTCGAGGAGACGGTGCCGTTCGACGAGGTCGCCGACCGGCTCGGCTCGATGGTGACCGAGGTCAGCGCGCACTCCGGTCAGGTGCGGGTGCGACGCGAGGGCAGCTTCGGCGTACTGCCCTCGGAGACCGCGACCGCGCTGGCGATGGTGCTGACCGAGGTGCTGCAGAACGCCGTCGAGCACGGGTACGCCGGCGGCGCACCCGAGCAGGCCGGCCAGATCCTGGTCAGCGTGCGCCGGATCGTGGGCCGGCTGCACCTGACGATCGACGACGACGGCGTGGGCCTGCCCGAGGGCTTCACGCTCGACGGATCGACCAACCTCGGACTCTCGATCGTGCGCACGCTCGTCGAGTCCGAGCTGGGTGGGGTCCTGGAGCTGGGTCCGGCGCCGGAGCGGGGCACCCGCGCGGCGGTCGACCTGCCCCTGGACTAGGTAGCGGTCCGGACGCGGGCCCGGGCGTTGCGGCGCTTGAGAGCGCGGCGCTCGTCCTCGCTGAGGCCGCCCCACACGCCGTGGTCCTGCCCGGCCTCCAGCGCCCACGCGAGGCACTGTTCGCGCACCTCACAGCGTCGGCACACCTGCTTGGCCTCCTCGATCTGGAGGATGGCCGGACCGGTGTTGCCGATCGGGAAGAACAGTTCCGGGTCCTCGTCGAGGCATTCGGAACGGTGGCGCCAATCCATGGCTGGTGGGTCTCTCTCTTTGTCCTTGCGTACAGGAAGGGGTGCTCCGACCTGCGGGCGCGCGAGTACGTGCAAAAGTGAACGTTTTCACGAGCGCTACCCAAGAGTTTCAACTATCGGCCCAGCAATCAACCCCCTTTGGTGGTCTGTTGGGTCACAAGTGGTGGTCACTTCTAGGCTGCTGGCGTGCCGCTGATCCCCGACGACAACCCGCCGCCGCTGACCGTGGCGGCGTCGCTGGTGGTGCTCCAAGGGGGCTGTCTGGTCGCCTTCGGGGTGCTCAAGCTGGCCAACCTGACCTCGGAACGGCTGGAGATGGGCGTCTCCACGGCGATCTTCTTCATCGTGTACGGCGTGGCGCTGACGGCCTGCGCCTGGGGCCTCACCCGGCAGCAGGGCTGGACCCGCGGGCCGGTGCTGATCACCCAGCTGATCCAGCTCGGGCTGGCCTGGAACCTCCGCGACACGTCCCTTGTCGCCGTCGCGCTCGCGGTGACGGCGGCCGTCGTCATCGCCGGGATGCTGCACCCCGCGACCCTGAAGGTGCTCCAAGACTGAGCCCTTCTCCCCTGGGGGTTACTCCGTCTCCAGCGAGGTGCGCAGGTGCTGGAGGGTGCGGCTGAGCAGTCTGGAGACGTGCATCTGCGAAACACCGATCTCCTCGGCGATCTGCGACTGGGTCATGTTGCGGAAGAAGCGCAGCAGCAGGATCTTCTTCTCCCGCGGGCCAGCCGGTCGAGCAGCGGCTTGATCGACTCGCGGATCTCGACGTGCTCGAGCGCCTCGTCATCGACCCCGATCGCGTCGAGCATGTTCGGCGACCCGTCATTGGAGTCGTCGGTGGCGTCGAGCGAGAGGGTCGAATAGGCATTGCTCGACTCGATGCCCTCCACGATCTCCTCGACCGAGCAGCCGATGTTCTCCGCGAGCTCGCGCGGTGTGGGGGACCGCCCGAGCGACTGGGTGAGCTCCGCCGTGGCGGCGCCGATCTGCATCCGCAGCTCCTGGAGCCGCCGGGGCACCCGGATCGCCCATCCCTTGTCGCGGAAGTACCGCTTGATCTCGCCGATGATCGTCGGCGTGGCGTACGTCGAGAACTCCACGCCCCGGTCGGAGTCGAACCTGTCGATGGACTTGATCAGCCCGATGGTGCCGACCTGCACCAGGTCCTCGAACGGCTCCCCGCGGTTGCGGAACCTCCGGGCGCAGTGCTCCACCAGCGGCAGGTGCAGGTGCACGAGGTCGTCGCGGGCCTGGTCGCGGCTCGCTCCGGCGGCCGCGGTGTCGTGGAGCCGGCGGAAGAACTCCGCGCTCCGCCGGCGCGTCAGCTCTATCCCGGTCGGTGGATCTGACGCGGGCGTCGCCGCGTCGTCCCGAGAGATGTGCTCCATGTCAGTCGTCGGCCTCCGACGGCCACGGCCCGTGCGGATCTGGCGCGTGGAGTTCATGGTCATGCTCACGGTGAACCGACCGGACTCCTCTCGACCTTGGCGCTCGTCGCGAGCGTCGTCAGCACCTGCCAGGCGAAGCTGTCGTAGTCCGGCTGCCCGGCGAAGCCGCCCCGACGCTGACCGCGACGGTCATCTTGCCGGGGGAGAGGACGAACCTGCTGATCAGCTCGGACCCGGGGTCGGCCACCTCCAGCACCATGGCGGTGGCCTCAGCGACCGCCATCCGCAGGTCCTCGATGTCGTCGATCGTGAAGTCGAGCCTGGCGGCGAGCGCGGCGGTCGTGGTGCGGAGCACCGACGCATAGACGCCGTCGGCGGGGAGTCGCAGCTCGGCGTCAAGGCTGTCGGTCAT
>CAWCRX010000019.1:0-322183 GCA_963798055.1 uncultured Actinomycetota bacterium | reverse complement strand
CCAAATCCGGGGCGAACGTGGGGGTAGGGGATCGACAGGTTGGTCCATGCAGCCGGCCGCCCGAGAGTTCGCATAGAACACGTTGCAGTTTTTCGCGTGGCGCTCGTCACTTCGGCCCGGCTCACTCGTTTCCTAGTTCGTGCAGGCCCCCATACGTGTCTCCCTGTCCCGGCGCGGTCGTACGGCGGGCGGCGGTGCGCTCGCGCTCATCACCGCGCTCGCGCTCGCCGCCTGCGGATCCCAGCTCGATCCCGACGAGGTGGTCGGACTCGAGAACCAGGCAGGTGCGACGGCAGGGCCGGACGGGACCGTCACCGAGAGCACCGACACTGGGACCGACACCGGGACCGGGACCGATACGGGCACCGACACCGGGACCGAACCGGGCACCGACCCCGGCGACGATCCGGAGCAGGCTCAGGGTCAGGAGAACGACGCGGACGGCGGCGTCAAGGCCGCGTCGTGCGAGGGCTTCGACAACGACCAGACCGGCGTCACCGCGGACACCATCAACCTGGTCAACGTCGCCGACATCTCCGGCCCGGTACCGGGCATCTTCGAGTCCGCCCAGCAGGGCACCCGCGCGTTCCTCGAGTACTTCAACTCCACCGAGGACATCTGCGGGCACAAGCTGACCCTCGACCTGCTGGACAGCAGGGCCGATGCAGGTGCAGACCAGCAGGCATACACGACGGCCTGCGACAACGCGTTCGCATCCGTCGGGTCCATGGGCGCCTTCGACGCCGGCGGGGCTGCCACGGCCGAGAACTGTGGGCTGCCGGACATCCGCTCCACCTCCACCTCGCCCGAGCGCAACAAGTGCGACACCTGCTACAGCGCTCAGGCGGTGACGCCGAACCTGATCCCGTCGGCAGTTCCGAAGTTCTTCATCGACAAGTACAAGGACGCCAGCAAGGCGGTCGGGGTCCTCTACATCAACGCGGGCTCCGCCGCTCCCAACGCGAAGTACCAGAAGAACGCCTGGGTCAAGGCCGGCTGGAATGTGCCGTACTTCCAGGGCATCGACGTGGCCGAGTTCAACTTCGCTCCCTACATCCAGCAGATGAAGGACAAGGGCGTGAAGCTGGTGGTGTACACCGGGCCCTACCAGAACACGGTGAAGATCCAGCAGGCCATGCAGCAGCAGGGCATGGATGCGATGTTCATGCAGGACTCAACCATCTACGACCAGGGCTACATCGACCAGGCGGGCAGCCTGGCCAACGGCACGTTCGTCTACTCGTCCACCGCGCTCTTCGACGCCAACATCCCCGAGATGAAGCTCTACCGGGCCTGGCTCGACCAGGTCAGCCCGGGAGCCGTCCCCAACTTCTTCGGCATGTACGCCTGGTCCGCGACCCGGCTCTTCGTCCAGGAAGCCGTGGCGCTGGGCGGGAAGCTCACCCGGAAGTCACTGATCGAGGCGGTCTCGAAGGTCAAGAACTGGACCAGCAACGGCATCCACGCGCCCCAGCAGGTGGGCGCCAAGACCACGGCCACGTGCTACAAGATCTTCCAGTACGACGGCGGCTGGAAGCAGGTCTCCAGCGGCGACTACATCTGCGGTCCCCTCATCAACGGCGCCTGAGGGAGACACCGTCATGGACAAGCTGATCGCCTACGGGCTGCCGGGCCTCTTCACCGGTGCCGCGTACGCGATCGCCGCCAGCGGACTCGTGCTCACCTACACGACGACGAGGGTCTTCAACATCGCGCATGGCGCGTTCGGCATGGTGATGGCGTTTGTCTTCTGGGACTTCAGCCAGCGCCAGGGCCTGCCGGTGTGGCTGTCGCTGTTCCTCGTGATCGGAGTCGTGGCGCCGGCCACCGGCTGGTTCGTGCAGCGGTTCGTCACTCGAGGGCTCGGGGAGTCGCCAGTCGGTGTCGGCCTGGTGGTCACGGTCGGCCTGTTCGTGGGGTTGATCGGCCTGGCGCAGCAGATCTGGCCCCCCGACGCTCGCTTCGTGCCGCCGTTCTTCGCGGAGACCACCTACGACGTGGGACCGGCGGTCATCACCGCCCATCAGCTGATCACGATCTTCGTGTCGATCCTGGTCGCCATCGGCCTCTATCTGCTCCTCAACCGAACCCGGATCGGGACCGCCATGCGCGCCTCGGTCGACAACCCCGACCTGCTGCAGCTCTACGGCGGTCGGCCCGACCGGATCGCGGCCCTGTCCTGGGCGATCGGCATCTCGCTCTCGGCCCTGGCCGGCATCCTGCTGGCGTCGGTGGTGGGTCTGGACTACTACCAGCTGACACTCCTGGTCATCAATGCGTACGCCGCCGCGATGATCGGCCGGCTCCGTAGCCTGCCCCTCACCTTCGTCGGGGCGATGGGCCTCGGAGTGCTCGACTCCCTGGCGGTCGGCTATATCCCGCCCGACAGCGCGTTCGCCGACGTCCGGCCGGTGATCCCTGCGCTGTTCCTGTTCGCTGTGGTCATCCTGCTGCCCCAGATCCACTGGCGCGTGGGGCAGGTCAAGGGGATGGTGTCCGCCCCGGTGCCGACCGTGCGGCGGATGGTGGGCTCCGGCTCCGCGTTCCTCTTCCTGATGCTGGTCCTCCTGGTCGGCATGTCCGAGACCAGCCTGCTCCGGGCCGGCACCGCCGCGACGTTCGCCATCATCATGCTGTCGTTGGTACTGCTCACCGGCTACGGCGGCTACGTGTCGTTGGCTCAGCTCACCTTCGCCGGCGTGGGCGCGCTGGCCTACGCAAAGCTCGACGAGCCCAACCTCTACGGCCTGATCGTGGCGTCCCTGATCGCGGTAGGGGTCGGTGTCCTGGTGGCGCTCCCCGTGCTGCGGCTGACGGGTCTCTACCTCGCGCTGGCGACGCTGGCGTTCGCCGTCCTCATGGACAAGATGGTGTTCCAGGCCGACTTCGCCTTCGGCTACGGCGGCGTGCTGGACGCCGACCGGCTCTCGATCTTCGGTCGCAGGATCGAGTCGACCGACGGTTACGTGTTCACGATGCTGGTGTTCTTCGTGATCATGGCCGTTGCGCTGCTCATCCTTCGCCGCGGCGCGCTTGGCCGGGTGCTGATCGCGATGCGTGACAGCCCGATGGCCTGCGGCACCCTGGGCCTCGACCTGCGATGGTTCCGGGTCGCGTTGTTCGGCGCATCTGCCGGCATGGCCGGACTTGCCGGTGCGTTGTACGCCGGCCTGCGCGGCACCATCGGGGCCAACGACTTCCTGTCCTTCGGCAGCCTCACCCTGTTGCTCCTGGCCGTCGTCTTCGGCGTCACCTCGGTCACGGGTGCGGCCCTGGGCGGGCTGGGCCTGATGCTGCTTCCGGTGATGCAGTCCGACCATCCGGACATCGCCGGACTGATCTTCGCGATCATCGGGTTCGGCGCGGTGCTTCTCGGTCGCGACCCCAACGGGCTGGCCAACCACATGTTCCGGATCAGCAGGTGGGTGTGGGCCTGGGTCACCGCCAAGATCCGCGAGAACCTCCCCGACCTGCCCGGTGCGCCTCGCTCGCGCTGGGCTGACAGTGACGATGCGGAGCACGAGCTCGACGACACCGACGAGACCAGGGAGGTGCCCGCCCATGTCGCTCCTTGAGGTCGAGAATCTGGTGGTGCAGTTCGGCGGAGTGACCGCGGTTGACCACGCCTCCTTCACCGCGGAGGCCGGCAGCATCACCGGGCTGATCGGCCCCAACGGGGCCGGCAAGACCACGTGCTTCAACGTGATCAGCGGGCTCCAGAAGCCCACCCGTGGCCGGGTTCGGTTCGACGGTCGCGACGTCAGTCGTACGCCGGTCCACCGGCGCTCGAAGCGCGGCATCGGCCGCACGTTCCAGCGGTTGGAGGCGTTCGGCTCGCTGACCGTCCTCGACAACGTACGGGTGGCGCTCGACATCCATCGTGGGCTGCTCGGTGCCCTGCGGCCGGGTGGCGCCGACGCCGAGGCGCTGCTCGACCGGGTCGGCATCGGGGAGTACGCCTACGACCGGGCGGACTCGATCCCGACCGGCGTGGCCCGGCTCCTGGAACTGGCCCGCTGTCTGGCCTCGGACCCCCAGCTCCTGTTGCTCGACGAGCCCTCATCGGGCCTGTCGGAGGTCGAGACCCACGCGTTCGGTGAGCTGCTGCGCGATCTGGCCGACGAAGGGCGCGCCGTGCTGATGGTCGAGCACGACATGGGGCTGGTGATGACGGTCTGCCACACGATCCGGGTGCTCGACTTCGGCAAGGTGATCGCGACGGGCACCCCCGGCGAGGTCCGGGCCGACCCGCGCGTGCAACAGGCCTACCTCGGCTACTCGGACGAGTCGGACGCGACCCTCACGATCGAGGAAGTGGTCTGATGAGCGTCCCGATCCTCGAGGTCATCGACCTGCACGCGGCGTACGGCCGGATCGAGGTGCTGCGCGGCGTCCACCTCACGGTGCCGAAGGGCGCCGTCGTGGCCCTGCTCGGTCCCAATGGCGCGGGCAAGTCGACGCTGGTCAAGATCATCAGCGGGCAGAAGAAGCCGACCAGCGGCGACGTGCACCTCGGCGGCGTCAACGTCCGCAACGCCAGCCCCGAGGACCTCGCCCAAGTCGGCCTGTGCACGGTGCCCGAGGGTCGGTCGGTGTTCCCGAACCTCACGGTCGAGGAGAACCTCTCCCTCATGTCGTACGCCGGAGTACCGGCGCCCGCCGTGCTCGAGACCGCGTTCACGTACTTCCCGAGGCTGCTCGAGCGTCGTCGGCAGCTGGCCGGCACGCTGTCGGGCGGCGAGCAGCAAATGCTGGCCATCTCCCGCGCGCTGGCGTCCGATCCGGCGCTGCTGCTGCTCGACGAGCTGTCGATGGGCTTGGCGCCGCTGATCGTGGACGAGCTCTACGACACCGTCGGCCAGATCGCGGCCAACGGCGTGTCGATCCTCTGCATCGAGCAGTTCGCACGCACCGCGCTGCAGGTCGCCGACTACGCGGCTGTGATGACCAACGGTCGGGTGATCGCCACCGGCGAGCCCGCCGAGATCCTCGAAACCATGTCCGACGTGATCCTGGGAGGTGCCGCGTGAAGCGGTTGTCCAGCCCGCCCACACGGGCGTTCGCGGTGGCCTTCGCGACCGCCCTGGTGGCCGTCGTACTGCCGTTCGGGCCGGCGTTCGCCGACCCCGAGCCCACCGACTCGCCCAGCCCGACCGAGCCCACGGAGCCGACCGACTCGCCGTCACCGACGGAGCCGACCGAGCCGACCACGCCGACCACGCCGACCCGCGCGTTCACGGGCTACACGGCCAGCGCCTGGTCTGCCCCCGTGAAGATCGAGATCTACGAGCCGTCGATCCCGTTCCCCGCCACGCCACAGCTGGAGCTCGAGCTGGCCTACAGCGAGGTGGAGTCCGACTCGGCGCAGTCGCGGGGTCGGTCCAGCTTCCTGTGGCCCGGAGCGCCCATCGGTGAGGGCTTCAAGACCATCGTCGAGCAGTTCGGCCTTCCTCCCACTCTTGGCGAGGACGGCTACCCCGTGCAGGTCAACTCGGGCTACCCGACCGGCCCCGACTACGAAGCGGACGAGCCGTTCCCGGGCATGGTGCAGCGGGCCGGCTCCGAAGAAGGCTCGGCGTACGCCGACACGGCGTACTCCACCGACGGACAGGCGCAGGACTACGACGGCGACGAGGAGGACGGCGGTCTGATCCCGGGCCTGCCGCTTCCCGGCCTCGACGGCCCGCTCGGCGATCTGCAGGGCGGCTCGAGCGACGACGAGGAGACTCCGTCGAGCCTGGGGCTCCCGCCCGCCCTCGGCGCGATCATCGACCTGGGCGGCTTCACGTCGGCGACCAGGACCGAGACCGACACGTCGGTCCGCTCCCTGGCGCGCAGCTCGTTCGGCAACATCGCCCTCCTGGGTGGGCTGATCCGGGTCGAAGGCCTCAAGGTCCGGGCCGAGGTCAGCAGCGACGGCACCAAGGGCACGCCCGGCGGCCTGTCGGCGTACGGCGATCTCGTGGCGCTCGGCCAGCGGTTCGCGTTCGGGCCGGACGGGTTCGAGGCCGTCGGTCAGCAGCACCCGATCCCGGGTCTGCCCGACCAGGCCACGGCCGCGCTGTCGAAGCTCGGCATCTCCGTGTCGTTCCCGAAACCCGTCTACAAGAGGGACGGCGACGCCGCGACCGCAACGGTGACCGGCATGGTCATCGAGCTCAACATGGCGCCCTTCAAGAAGACGCTTGCCCAGCTGCCGCTGGCCGCCCTCCTCGACGCGCTCCCGGAAGAGGCGGGCCAGCTGAAGGACGTTCTCGGGCTGCTCACCAGCCTGTCGTCACGCATGGTGATCTCGCTCGCCAACGCGAGTGCAACCGTCGACACGGTCGCCCCGATCGCTCCTCCGGTCGTCGATACCGAGGACCCGGCGCCCGAGGCGCCCACCGGGGACAACCCGGCCGCCGCGCCGCCCGTCGTCGACTCGCCTCCGACCACTCCCGGCTCCACCGACACGACGACCCCTCCGGGCGACCTCGACGCGACCCCGCTCGGCGCCGGGCTGCCGCCGCTGTTCTCAATCCCGGGAATCCTGCTCTACGGCGGCATCGCGCTCGCGACCGTTGCCGGCAGCTACTTCCGCAAGGTGGGCGCCGCCGCCCTGGGTGGCGGAGCCCCCTGTCCCCATGGCCTCGACAGCGGCCTGCCCGACCTCCGAAAGGCCTGACCATGACCGCCCAGATGCACGACGGACCTCCCGCCACGAACGGTCGGGTGGGCGCCAGCACCTTCCCCAAGGCCGCGTCGTCCTCCGGTATCGCGCCGCTCCGCAACAACAACGCCGCGCTGCTGCAGGTCGTGCTGTTCTGGGCCGGAGCAATCCTGATGCCGCTCGGGATCGTGGCCATCATCCTGGGCTACTACGGCGCCGCCAACACGCCGTACCAGTACGAGCAGTTCTCCTACCTGGTCTCGGGCGGCATGCTCGGGCTCGGCCTCTGCTTCGTCGGGGGCTTCCTCTACTTCGGCGCCTGGCTGGCACGGATCGCCTCCGACGGTCGCGAGTCGTCGAAGCGGCTCGCCGACACACTGCTCGTGCTCGCCGACGTGACGTCCCGAGCCGCCTCGCTCAACGACAAGGGTGTCGACACCGCTGCCCTGCCCGTGACGGCCGGCCCCGGCACCACGGTCCACCGCCGCGACTGTGCGCTCATTGCGCACCGCGAGGACCTGGCGCCGGCAGGGGACCGTCCCGGGCTGACACCGTGCAGAGTTTGCAAGCCCTGACGCCGATAGGCTTCGCCTATGGCGGCCGCTCCTCATGACCCCGGGCACGACCTCGTCCTCGTCGTCGACTTCGGGGCGCAGTACGCGCAGCTGATCGCGCGGCGGGTGCGGGAGGCGCGGGTCTACTCCGAGATCGTTCCGCACTCGATGCCGATCGAGGAGATGCTGGCCAAGGGTCCGAAGGCCGTGATCCTGTCCGGCGGGCCCTCCTCCGTGTACGCCGAGGGGGCGCCCGGGCTCGATCCGGCGCTGTTCGACGCCGACGTGGCCGTGTTCGGCATGTGCTACGGCTTCCAGCTGATGGCGCAGGGGCTGGGCGGGGAGGTCGCCCACACGGGGGCGCGAGAGTACGGGCGGACTGCGGTCTCCGTCAGCGACGCCGGGACGCTGCTGGCCGACGTACCAGCCGAGCACAGCGTGTGGATGTCGCACGGCGACTCGGTGACCGCCGCGCCCGCGGGGTTCCGGGTGCTTGCCTCCACCGACGTCACGCCGGTCGCGGCCTTCGAGTCGCTGGACCGGCGGATGGCCGGGGTGCAGTGGCACCCCGAGGTGATGCACACGCAGCACGGCCAGAAGGTGCTGGAGCACTTCCTGCTCCAGATCGCCGGCTGCCGGCCGACCTGGACCATGGTCAACATCGTCGAGGAGCAGATCGACGCGATCCGGGCGCAGATCGGGGACCGCGGACAGGCGATCTGCGGGCTCTCGGGCGGCGTCGACTCGGCTGTCGCCGCGGCGCTGGTGCAGCGCGCGATCGGGGACCGGCTGACCTGCGTCTACGTCGACCACGGGCTGATGCGGAAGGGCGAGACCGAGCAGGTCGAGCGTGACTTCGTGGCGGCTACGGGCGTGGATCTCAAGGTGGTCGACGCGGAGAAGCAGTTCCTCGACGCTCTCGTCGGCATCTCCGACCCCGAGGAGAAGCGCAAGATCATCGGCCGGGAGTTCATCCGGGTCTTCGAGGCCGCCGAGGCCGAGGTGCTGGCCGACGCGGTCGGCGGCGCCGACGGCGACAAGGTGGCGTTCCTGGTGCAGGGCACGCTCTACCCGGACGTCGTCGAGTCTGGTGGTGGCGCCGGCACGTCCAACATCAAGTCCCACCACAACGTCGGAGGATTGCCCGACGACCTGGAATTCGAGCTGGTCGAACCGCTGCGCACCCTGTTCAAGGACGAGGTCCGGCTGGTCGGCGAGCAGCTCGGGCTGCCGGGCGAGATCGTGTGGCGGCACCCGTTCCCCGGTCCCGGCCTGGGCATCCGGATCATCGGTGAGGTGACCCGGGAGCGGTTGGACATCCTCCGCGAGGCCGACGCGATCGCCCGCGAGGAGCTCACCCATGCGGGGCTGGACCGCGACATCTGGCAGTTCCCCGTCGTGCTGCTGGCCGACGTCCGCTCTGTCGGTGTCCAGGGTGATGGCCGCACCTACGGGCACCCGGTCGTACTCCGACCGGTCACCTCCGAGGACGCGATGACCGCCGACTGGGCGCGCGTGCCCTACGACGTGCTCGAGCGGATCTCCACCCGGATCACCAACGAGGTGCGCGAGATCAACCGCGTCACCGTCGACATCACGTCCAAGCCTCCCGGCACCATCGAGTGGGAGTGACCCCGTGACGTGAGTGTCTTCAAGGTCGCGGCCGTGCAGGCGAGCTATGTCCTGATGGACCGTGAGGCCACGATCGACCGGGTCGAGGAGCTGACTGCTCAGGCCGTGGGACAGGGCGCCCAGTTGGTGGTGTTTCCCGAGGTCTTCGTCCCAGGCACGCCCTTCTGGATCGACACCCGGCCGATCTGGGACGGCGACGAGGAATGGTTCGCCATGCTCGTGGAGAACGCGGTGGTCATCCCCAGCCCGGCGGCCGACCGTCTGGCGCTCATTGCTGAGACTCACGGGATCTGGCTGGTCGTAGGAGTCCAGGAACGGGAGCCGCACGGCACGACGATCTACAACACGGTCCTCTACTTCTCTCCCGACGGGCGGCTCGTCGACCGCCACCGCAAGCTGGTGCCGACCGGCTCCGAGCGCACCGTCTGGGGCATGGGTGACGGCTCGACCCTGCGGGTGGTCGAGACGGAGCACGGTCGAATCGGCGGGCTGATCTGCTGGGAGAACTACATGCCCCTCGCCCGGTTCCACCTCTACGCGCAGGGTGTCGATGTCTGGCTCGCACCGACGCTCGCTCAGGGCGACGGGTGGATCGCCACGATGCAGCACCTGGCGCGAGAGAACCGGATGTACGTCGTGGGAGTCAATCCCGTACTGCACATCGACCAGGTCCCTTCCGGTTTTCCGGACCGTGACCGGCTCCTCCCGGCCGAGTTCGTCGACCAGAACGGCCCTTGGGTCGAGCCGGGGAACACCGTCATCGTCGGGCCCAATGGTGCGTTGCTCGCAGGACCTCTGCGCGAAGCCGAGGGCACTCTGTTCGCTGAGCTCGACCTTGGGCAGGTGGCCGCCGCGCGCCGTTTCATGGACCCGACCGGACACTACAACCGCCCTGACATCTTCCGGTTGCTGGTCGACACCACGAGCCGGCGGGCCACCACCGACACCCAGGACGTGTGACCGGCCCGGCATACTCTGCGGGTGCGTGAGGAAGAGCTGGAGATTGCGCTGCGCGTCCTTGAGGAGGCGGGCGAGCTCGATCAGGACGACCCGGCTTTCATCGCGCTCCGGCGTGCGACGGCGGGCTTCTTCAAAGCCGCCAAGCGTGAGCGGCGCGCGGTCCATCGGCGGAAGATTGCCGCTGCCGACCGCGCCGTCGTCGAGCTGACCGCGACCGGTTCCGCGTCGCGGATCGACGACGAGACGGCGGGTCTGCCGCTCACCTCGACCGCCAGGGGCGCCATCGCGGGACAACTGCTGGTGCCCCGCGCCTGCTACATGTGCAAGCAGAAGTACGTCGACGTCGACGCCTTCTACCACCAGCTGTGCCCCACCTGCGCCGCGTTCAGCCACGAGAAGCGGGACGCGCGCACCGACCTCGTCGGCCGCCGCGCGCTGCTCACGGGCGGCCGGGCGAAGATCGGCATGTACATCGCGCTGCGACTGCTGCGCGACGGTGCCGAGCTGACCATCACCACCCGGTTCCCGCACGACGCCGTACGCCGGTTCGCGAGCCTGCCGGACAGTGGTGAGTGGCTGCATCGGCTGCGCGTCGTCGGGATCGACCTGCGCGATCCCGCCCAGGTGATCGGCCTCGCCGACGACGTCACCGCGCAGGGCTCGCTCGACATCCTGATCAACAACGCCGCCCAGACCGTACGACGCGTTCCCGGCGCCTACGCGCCGCTCGCCGCGGCCGAGCGGGAACCGCTGCCGCCCGAGCTGGAGCACGCCAACGGTGGCCCCGAACTGGTGACGTTCGGCCACACCAGCGACCTGCATCCGGCGGCACTCGTCGGCTCGGTCGACGCGCACCCAGTCCTGGCGGCCGATGCGGCGACCGCTGACCGGCTGACGGAGCTGGCGATGACCGCGGGCTCGGCCGACCTCGACCGGATCGATGCCGGCGGGCTGGTGCCCGACGTGGTCGACACGAACAGCTGGGTGCAGGGCATCGGTGAGATCGGTGAGCTCGAGCTGCTCGAGGTGCAGCTGTGCAACCAGACCGCCCCGTTCATCCTGATCAGCCGCCTGCGCCCGGCTCTGGCTGCGTCGCCGGCCCGCAGGAAGTACGTCGTGAACGTGTCGGCGATGGAGGGCCAGTTCGGGCGGCGCTACAAGGGTCCAGGACATCCCCACACGAACATGTCGAAGGCCGCGCTCAACATGCTCACCTACACGAGCGCGGCGGAGATGCTCGCGTCCGACGGCATCCTGATGACGGCGGTCGATACCGGCTGGATCACCGACGAGCGGCCCCACGTGACGAAGGTGCGGCTGGCGGCCGAGGGGTTCAAGGCGCCGCTCGACCTCGTGGACGGTGCCGCTCGGGTCTACGACCCGATCGTCCGGGGCGAGGACGGCGAGGACGTGCACGGGGTGTTCCTCAAGGACTACCAAGCCTCGCCCTGGTGAGCAGATAGCCTGCGCGCCATGCGATTCGGGCTGGTCGGCACCGGGCCCTGGGCCCACAAGACCCACGGCCCCGGCCTCGCGACGGCCGACGGCGTGGAGCTCGTGGGCGTGTGGGGCCGCGATCCGCAGAAGGCCCGTGACCTCGCGACGACCCTGGGTGTGGCGTCGTACGACGACTACGAGGCGCTGCTCGTCGACGTGGACGCCGTCGCGTTCGCCGTACCCCCTGACATCCAGGCGGTAATGGCGCTCCAGGCCGCACGGGCGGGGAAGCACCTGCTGCTCGACAAGCCGATCGCCCTCGACGTCGAGGCGGCGAGAGAGCTGCGCGACGCAGCGGCCGCCGCCGGAGTCGCCTCGGTGGTGTTCTTCACCGACCGCTTCGTCGACACCTCGCAAGCCTGGTTCGAACAGGTCCGCACGTCGAGCGGCTGGCGGGGCGGCTGGCTGCGCTGGTTCAGCGCCCTGCAGGAGCCGGACAACCCGTATGGCGCCTCGCCGTGGCGACACGAGCAGGGCGCGCTCTGGGACACCGGCCCCCATGCCCTGTCCACGCTGAGTGGGGCGCTGGGCCCGGTGGCCTCGGTGGAGGCGGCCGGAGGCGCCGGCGATTTCGTCGTACTCGTGCTCCACCACGAGTCCGGAGCGACCAGCAGCGTCCAGCTCACCCAGTTCGCACCCAGGGCCGCCGCGGGCTTCGAGGCGACGGTCTGGGGTGACGAGGGGATTCTCCCGATGCCGCCGCGGCCTGAGGACACGGCGCTCTCGGAGCTGCTGGCCACGGCGGCGGGGGCGCTCGTTCGGGCCGCCGAGTCGGGTGAGGCGCACGAGCTGGACCTGAGCTTCGGGACCCGCAACGTCGAGCTGCTGGCGGACGCCCAGGCGCAGCTCTACTCGGAACCGAATGGATAGTTACGACTGCGAAATGAACCGCGTGCCCGACCTCACGTCCGCCGGTGGAATCTGACCTTGCCTTCGGGGAGCTTGGTCATCGTGTACGACGGGTCGTGGGCTCGGGCGTGGTGGCGGGGGCACAGCAGTCGGCCGTTCTTGACGCTGGTGTCGCCGCCTTCGGACCAGGGTTGGTGGTGGTGGGCGTGGCATCATGCGCGGGTGGCCAGTCGCAGCCCTCGGCGGTGCATCCGTGCTGCTCGATGGTCGAGCGCGATCCGTTGGGCTTTGGTGTGGAACCGGGTCGGTCGGCCGAGGTCGAGGACCTGGGACTTGCGAGCCGAGGACGGCGGGGATGATCCCGGCCTCACAGGCGAGCTTCCGGGCCAGGCCGGGTGAGATCCGGTGCCCGGTGTCGAGCTGGGCGGCCTTGAGCTTCGCCGAGCAGGGTCTCCTAGGCCATGCGACCACCACGGATGGCGGTCATGCCGCCGGCGTGGGGCAGCAGGTCGGTCGGGGTAGCGTCTCGACGTATTCCATGAACGCCTGACCCAGCCGGTGCGCGGACGGCAGACCGGGTTCCGGTGCCTGGCCGTCGACCGCAGCGCGGTGTCTGGGGGCGGCGTTGGCCATCAGTGCCTTCTTCAGCATCGCGCCAGTGCGGAAGCAGGAACGACAAACCGGCCGTGCGCTTGCCGTGGCCGTCGTCGACCGCCCACAGGGAGTGCGGCGGCGTCGGCGTCGCGCTCTTCCTTCTCCAGCACCTTCGCCTCGTGGGCCTCACCGACCTCGGGTGCGACGACCTCGAGGATCCGCTTGCCCAGGATCCGCAGTGCCTTGGCGTCGTGCTCGGCGGCGTAGTCCGATCAGCGTGCTCTGAGCGTCCTTGACGATCTCGGGGTCGAGGTCGTCGGGGAGGGCGTCGATCGCCGCGATGATCACCTCGGCCTGGTCGACCAGCAGACCGCCCGTCGGCCAGCGCGATCGCGGACCGGCTGCGTGCGCCTCGAGTCGAGAGCGCGGTGGCGAACTTGGTCTGCGCGGTGGGCGCCGGCCCGGGTCTGCTTGGTGTGGTGGGCGCAGCCAGTTCGCGGTCTGGTGGCGCCGGACTTCGGCCTCGACCTCGATCGTTTGGCCGTGTGCGGTCGACCCGGGCGTCGAGCTCTGCCAGCGAGTCGTGCTTCAAGGTAAGGTGATCTCGATCAGTCCTCGCGGGTTTCCGCGGGCGCCATCGACCACGCCGGGACGTCGCGGACGTCCTTGAGTACCTCGTCGATC
Organism: uncultured Actinomycetota bacterium; assembly: GCA_963798055.1. GTDB lineage: Bacteria > Actinomycetota > Actinomycetes > Propionibacteriales > Nocardioidaceae > Nocardioides. Next base: position 308,764 of record CAWCRX010000019.1, on the reverse strand, counting down.
CGCGTGATCGCGGACCTGATCGGGTGGCTGGTCATGGGTCTATTTTCGCACTCACCACCGACATTCAAAGCCGCTCAGAATACCCCTGTGGAGAAGTCCTTCCGGACGCGTCGCCTGTGGACGTTTCCCGCGTGGTTGAGCGGAAATCCACCGCACTACCGCAAGCCGGCAACGGCGACCAACCACGCGCCCACCTCGCCCGTAGCCAGCCTTTCGGTCGCCACCACCAGCGACCCGCCACCATGTTCTCCCCGGCCAGAAGACTGGTGGTTTCGAGGCTCGCTGCGCTCGCACCTCAACCACCGAGTGCGAAGGGCATCAGGCCTGAGGACGTCGTTCGCGAACTTCTCCATGCCGGCGAGCTTCTGGTCGAGGGTCGCGTCCAGGCCGTGGTAGTACGCCCACGGCATGGTCCACACGTCGGTGATGCCGCGCTCCTCGGCGGTCGCGAAGTGCTCGGGCAGGAACGCGTCCGTGAGCGCGGTGATCACCGCGAAGTCGCCGGTCGCGCCGTTCTCGGCCCGGATCTCGGCCAGGCGTGCGGCGTGCCCGGCGGCCTCCTCGATCGTGTACAGGTCACCGACCCAGCCGTCGTGCCGCGCGGCCCGGGCGAACGCGATCTCCGAGAGCCCGCCGACGTAGATCGGGATCCGCTCGGCCGGCGCGGGGTTCATCGCCAGCCGCGGCGCCTCGTAGAAGTCGCCCTTGAACTCCGTCCAACCCGGCTCCCACAGCGCCCGCATCAGCTCCAGCGCCTCGTCGGTACGCCGACCGCGGTTGCCGAACGTCTGGTCCAGCAGCTCGAACTCCTCCCGGCACCAGCCGATGCCGATGCCCAGCGAGACGCGGTCGCCGGACAGCACCGCCGCCGTACCGACCGACTTGGCCACCTGGAACGGGCTGCGCAGCGCGGGCACGTAGACGCTGGTGAAGAAGCGCACCTGGGTGGTCACCGCGGACAGCGCCCCGATCAGCACCCACGGGTCCGGCCACGGCGTCTCGAGGTCCCAGCGGCGGGAACCGTCCGCCGTGTAGGGGTACGGCGTCGCCAGCTCCTCGAGGTCGACCACGTGGTCGGGCACCGAAATCGCGTGGTAACCGAGCTCGTCGGCCGCCTTGGCGATCGGGATCAGGTGCTCGACCGGCTGGAACGCGGAACTGATGGAGAAGCGCACGGGCCGCAGCCTACGGAGCCTGCCAGAGCCCGGGTCAGGAACCGGCGACTGCCCTAAGGTTCGTTCATGGACATCGCCGGCCTGATCGCCGACCTCGACCAGCATCTGGTCGCGGCCGACGCCGAGCTGGCCGAGGGATTCCCTGGCGACGGGGACGGGCGCCAGCCCGTGCACACCGTCTACGTCCCGGCCGACCGCTACACCGCACGAACGGTCCACGACTACGGGCGGACCGCCCAGACCTGCGTGATCGGCGCCGCCTCCGACTTCCTGGAGGTCATCGGCGGTGACGAGGCACTGCTCGACCGTGTGCTCCGCAAGCTCGAGGACGAGCCGGTCGAGGACCTGCGGATCGACTTCGAGGACGGGTACGGACACCGGTCCGACGACGAGGAGGACGCGGCCGCCCGCGCCGCGGCGATCGCGCTCCGGGAGTCCATCGAGGCGGGCGAGGCCAGCTCCTTCCACGGCATCCGGTTCAAGAGCCTGGAACGGGAGACCCGGACCCGCGGCATCCGCACGCTCGCCACCTTCCTGGAGACGCTCGGCCAGATCCCCGAGGGCTTCGTCGTGACCCTCCCGAAGGTCACCTCGGTCGCCCAGGTCGAGGCCATGGTCCTCGCCGCCGAGCGCCTGGAACCCGCTCCCGACACCCTCCGGTTCGAGCTGCAGGTCGAGACGCCGCAGGCCATCGTCGGACCCGACGGCACCTCCCTCGTCGCCAAGATGATCCACGCCTCGAGGGGTCGCTGCACCGGCCTGCACTACGGCACCTATGACTACTCGGCGTCCATCGGCATCGCGGCGCCGTTCCAGAGCCTCGAGCACCCGGCCGCCGACCATGCCAAGGCGGTGATGCAGGCAGCTGCAGCCGGCACCGGCGTACGGCTGTCCGACGGCTCGACCAACCAGGTACCGGTGGGCGAGCCGGCCGAGGTGCGGGCCGCCTGGGCGCTGCACCACCGGCTGGTGACCCGCTCCCTGGAGCGCGGCTTCTACCAGGGCTGGGACCTCCACCCGGCGCAGCTGCCGACGCGGTACGCCGCCACGTTCGCGTTCTACCGCCGAGGTCTGGACGAGGCCGGGCGCCGGCTGCGCATGTACCTCGCGCGCCAGAACGGCGGCGTGATCGACGAGCCCGCCACCGCCCGGGCGCTCGCCGGGTTCCTGCTGCGTGGTCACGAGTGCGGGGAGCTGAACATCGGCGACCTTCGCAACGCCACCGGGCTAGACCTCGCCAACATCCGCAAGTACGCCGGCCGCAAGCCGCTGGGGGCCTGAGGTGGGGATCGTCCTCGGGCCCAACCAGTACGGCAAGGCGGAGTCGCGGGTGGTCCGGATCTACCGCGACACCGAGCGCCACGAGATCCGCGACCTCAACGTCTCCACCTCCATCCGCGGCGAGTTCTCCGACGCCCACGTCACCGGCGACCAGTCCGACGTACTGCCCACCGACACGCAGAAGAACACCGCGTTCGCGTTCGCCAAGGAGCACGGCGTCCGCTCGCCCGAGGAGTACGCCGTCGCGCTCGGCGACCCGGCTGCTCGAGGCCACTCCGGTAGCCACGGGGGTGCTCGTCCGCGTCCAGGAGTACCCCTGGGACCGGGTGACCATCGGTCAGACCGAGCACGAGCACACGTTCGTGCGACGGGGCGGCGAGGTGCGCACGGTCGAGGTCGACGTGACCGCCGACGGGCCGCGGATCGTGTCCGGCCTCGCCGACCTGGTCGTGCTCAAGTCGACGGGCTCGGAGTTCAAGGACTTCCTGCGCGACGAGTACACGACCCTGCCCGACGCCGACGACCGGATCCTGGCGACCTCGCTCACCGCGGCCTGGCGGCACAGCCCGGTGGCGCAGGTCGATGCGATCGACTGGGACGAGGAGCACCGCACGGCTCGGGCCCTGCTGCTGCAGGCCTACGCGGAGACCTACAGCCGCGCCCTGCAGGAGACCCTGTACGCGATGGGCCGGCTGCTGCTGGAGCGAGTGCCCACGATCGAGGAGGTGTCGTTCGCGGCACCCAACAAGCACCACTTCCTGGTCGACCTGGCACCGTTCGGGCTCGACAACCCGGGCGAGGTCTTCATCGCCGCCGACCGGCCCTACGGCCTGATCGAGGCGACCGTCACCAGGGAGCCCGAGTGACCTTGGACGACTTCAACGGGCTGCCCGAGGCGGACGCCCGGCAGCGGCTGGCCGAGTGCCTCGACGTGCCCCGCTGGGTGGACGTCGTACTCACCGGGCGGCCGTACGCCGACCTCGGCGCCCTGCACACGGTCGCCTCAGTGGCGGCCGAGCTCGACGACGACGAGCTCGAGGCCGCGCTGGCCCGGCACCCCCGGATCGGCGAGCGCGCGGGCAGCGACCACAACGCGGCGCACTCGGCGCGCGAGCAGGCCGGTGTCGACCCGGCCGACCGCGACGTCGCCGCCCGGATCGCCGCGGGAAACGTCGCCTACGAGGACCGGTTCGACCGGGTCTTCCTGATCCGGGCGTCCGGGCGCACCGGCCCGCAGATCCTGGCCGAGCTGGAGCGCCGTCTCGAGCAACGACGACGAGACCGAGCGTGGTGAGACCGTGCAGCAGCTGCGCGAGATCGCGCTGCTCCGGCTCGACCAACTGGTGGGGGAGTGACATGGCGACGCTGAGCACCCACGTCCTGGACACCGCACAGGGCCGACCGGCGGTCGGCCTGCGGGTCGAGCTGACGTCCGCCGGAGGCGGCGCGGTCGCCGCGGGCGTCACCGACGCCGACGGCCGGGTGGCGCCGCTGGGCGGCGATCTCGCCGCGGGCAGCTACACCCTGCGCTTCGACACCGGCGCCTACCTCGGAGCCGATGCGTTCTACCCGGAGGTCGTGGTCACGTTCGCCGTCGGCGCGGACGAGCACTACCACGTGCCGCTGCTGCTCAGCCCGTTCGGCTACTCCACCTACCGTGGCTCCTGAGCTCCTCGTTCGCGCGCCACGCGCGATCGTGGACGGGCGTGAGGTGGCCGCGAGCGTGCGGATCCGCGACGGCGTGATCGCGGCCGTCGAGGACCTGTCCGTCGCGAGCCGACGGCGCCGAGGTGGTGGAGCTCGGCGAGGACGAGGTGCTGCTGCCCGGGCTCGTCGACACCCACGTCCACGTCAACGAGCCCGGCCGCACCGACTGGGAGGGCTTCGCGAGCGCGACCAAGGCGGCCGCCGCCGGCGGCGTGACGACGATCGTCGACATGCCGCTCAACAGCATCCCGCCGACGACGACGGTCGCGGGCCTGGAGGTCAAGCTGGCGACAGCGTGGTCGCAGGCGTACGTCGACGTCGGGTTCTGGGGCGGCGCGGTTCCGCACAACCTGGCCGACCTCGAGCCGCTCCACGACGCCGGGGTCTTCGGGTTCAAGTGCTTCCTGCTGCCGAGCGGGGTGGATGAGTTCCCGGAGCTCACTCCGGTGCAGCTCGCCAACGCGCTGGAGGAGACCGGAAGGCTCGATGCGCTGCTGATCGCGCACGCCGAGGACGGTGCCCAGGTCACCGAGGCCAGCGGTAGGGAGTACGCCGGGTTCGTCGCCTCCCGCCCACCGGTCGCCGAGCGCTCGGCCATCGAGCGGCTGATCGCCACGGCCAAGCTCATCGGTGCGCGGGTGCACGTCGTCCACCTCTCCGCCGCCGAGGCGCTGCCGGCGATCAGGACCGCCCGGGCCGACGGCGTACGACTCACGGTCGAGACCTGCCCGCACTACCTCACGCTCACCGCGGAGGAGGTGCCCGACGGGCACACCGAGTTCAAGTGCTGCCCGCCGATCCGGGACGCCGCCAACCGCGACCTGCTCTGGGCGGCGCTGGCCGCCGGCGACGATCGATGTCGTGGTCAGCGACCACTCCCCGTGCGTGCCGGAGCTGAAGCGGTTCGACACCGGCGACTTCGGGCAGGCCTGGGGCGGCATCGCCTCGCTCCAGCTCGGCCTGCCGGCGATGTGGACCGAGGCCCGCGAAGCCGCGGTCACGGCCTGGCCGAGGTCGTCGGATGGATGGCCGACGGTCCGGCGCGGCTGGTCGGCCTCGACCGGAAGGGCCGGATCGAGCCCGGCATGGACGCCGACCTGTGCGCGTTCGCGCCCGACGAGACCTTCGTCGTCGACCCGGCCCGGCTCTGGCACAAGAACCCCGTGTCGGCGTACGCCGGGCGTACGCTCTCCGGCACGGTCCGGCGCACCTGGCTGCGCGGATCACCGGTGGATCCGTCCGGACCGCCGCACGGTCGGCTGCTGAGAAGGGGAGACGGATGAGCTACTACGTACCCCGCGGTGGACACCCCGACCAGCACGACCTGACCACCGACCGCGCCGCCTTCACCGAGGCCTACGCCGTGCTCCCGCGCGGCACGATGCGCGACATCGTGGTGAGCCGGTTCCCGCACTGGCGCGAGACCCGGGGCTGGGTGCTGGCAAGGCCGCTCTCCGGCTTCGCCGAGACGTTCAGCTGGTACGTCGTGGAGGTCGGCCCGGGCGGCGGCTCCGAGAGCCCCGAGCCCGACCCGGACGCCGAGGCCGTGCTGTTCGTCGTCGACGGCACCCTGCGGCTGACCATCGGAGGCATCGTCCACGTCCTCGGTGTGGGTGGCTACGCGTTCCTTCCTCCCGGGACCGACTGGACGGCGGACAACGGCGGCGACGGCACCGCGACGTTCCACTGGATCCGCAAGGCCTACGAGCGCGTCGACGGGGTCGAGGTGCCGGAGGCGTTCGTGACCAACGAGGTCGACGTGCCGCTCGACCCGATGCCCGACACCGACGGCGCCTGGTGCACGCAGCGGTTCGTGGGCATCGACGACGTACGCCATGACATGCAGATCAACATCGTCACGTTCGAGCCCGGCGGCTCGATCCCGTTCCCGGAGACGCACGTCATGGAGCACGGCCTCTATGTGCTCGAGGGCAAGGGCATGTACCTCCTCAACCAGGACTGGGTGGAGGTGCAGGCCGGCGACTTCATGTGGCTGCGCGCCTTCTGCCCGCAGGCCTGCTACGCCGGCGGACCGGGCCGATTCCGCTACCTGCTCTACAAGGACGTGAACCGGCACCCACGCCTGCGGCTTGACCTAGCCGCGCTCGCAACCGTGCCGTTGACCGGCGCGGCAGAAGTCTCGTCCCGGGCCGCCGTTGGCGGTGTCGTTGGCGTCACCGATGAGCCGGTCGTTGCCAGCCAGGCCATTGAGGATTGTGCGGTGCTTCTTGCTCGAGGGCGGCCCGACCAGCACGTTGCGCCCGGCTGTGCCGGTGATTCGCATGGTGTCGCGCAGCCGGCCGTTGGGGTTGACTATCCGACGCGCGTTCTCCACACCCTGAATCGGCAGCCACTTGTCCCTGAACCCCGACTTGATGCCCCGGCGCAGATCTACGTGGCTGATTTCTCCGTGATAGAACCCGTCGAGGGTGATCCAATCGCCGCCGCCGCTGCCTTGGATCTCAGCGCCGGGGAAGGCGTCGAGGAAGTCGCTCTGCACCAAGCGGATCTGGTCGTCGCCCTTGCCTGCGTGGATGTCGTAGGGGCCGACGAAGGAGATCTCGTCGTCGCCACTGTTGCCGCTGATGACTCCGGCCTCTTTGCCATCGCCGGGCGAACTTCCCGAGAGGCGGTCGTCGCCGCTGAGCCCGACGAGGTGGGTGGTGCCGCAGAGTTCCGAGCTGAGGTCGTCGGGTCCTGCGGTTCCGATCAGGGTGGACTTGCGGGTCCCACCGGCGTAGCTCTCGAAGCCCGTGAAGGTGTCCTCACCGAAACCCGTCACCGTCCCGTCGGCAACCGTCAGCGTCGCGTTGGCAGCGATCACGCCGCACCCCTCGTCCGCGTCGGTGAAGGCCAGTCCAAGGGTCAGATGGTCCTCGCCGTTCCCACCCGTGAGGGTGTCATCGCCCCAGTCGGCGATCATGCCGTCGTTTCCGTCGCCGCCGATCATCGTGTCGTTGTCGGGGACGTCGGGAGCGGTCTTCGTGGTCAGCCTGGTGCCGCCGATCATGAAGTCGGAACCATCACCCCCCAGAAGAGCGTCACTCCCGGGACCGCCCACCATGAACGGACCGTTGTCGCCGGCGTGGATGACGTCGTCGCCGCCGTCGCCCTCTACATAGCCGGCCTTGGTGGAGTCCGAAAATCCGTCCCACAGCTCGTCGTTCCCCGCGCCACCCGACATCCACGTCATGGCTGCACCGCAGATCGTGTCGTCTCCATCCAGCCCATTGACCCTCAGGCCGTCGGGAGTGGTGACCACGATGACGTCATCACCGGACGTGCCGTCCACATCGGGAAAATTCGAGCCGGTGTCTGGTGCCGAGCTGACCACCATCGTGGCCGGCTTGCCATCACAGGTCTCGCCATCGGCGAGCGCCGGGGCGGTCGACACGGTGAGGGACGCCGCCCCCAGTGCCCCGATAGCGAGCAAGGCGCGAAGCCCCGAGAACGTGAACATTTTCGTCTCCCTGATTGTCGACGCCGCATTGGCGTCTTCTTTACGTTAACCCGGAGCGCATAGCCGTGGCCTGACATCGGCCAGACCGCTGCGGCACGCCTGCGGCGGTGCTGCTCGTTTCAACACCGTTGTGTTGAAGTCCCGGTGCGCCCAACTTCAAAGGTCACTTACTCGTTGCCGTGGTCCAGGTCAGCGCCGCACAGCAGATCGTGTCGTCTCCACCTGCGCCCGAACGTTTCGCGTACTTGCCTGCTGAATGTCGAGTCGACGTAGGATCGCTGCTCCGCGCGGCTCTCTGGACGCGCGAAACGGAGGGTGTTGGTGAGTTCGATGCATATTCGACGTCTGGTCGTGTCCGTGCTAGCGGTGAGCGCACTGGTCGTGCCCGGTGGTGCAGTTGCAGTTGCAGGAGCAGTGGAGGCAGCGGCTCCGCCCCAAAGCGCAGCCCCGATGTGTCACGGTCACGAGGCGACGATTTCCGGCCCTGGCACGCTGAAGGGCACGAGCAGCCGAGATGTCATCGTCGGCACCGCGCCCGCCTCTGACGATGAAGCCACCGAGCTGCCAGAGTGGCAAAAGATCTACGCCGGTGGTGGAAACGACCTGGTCTGTGCCGGACCGGGACACGCTCATGTGTTCGGGGGTCGGGGTGACGACAGGATCTACGGCGAAGGCGACTTCACCTACTACGTAGGGGACTTTGACCCGTTTGTCGTCGGCGACATCCTTGAGGGAGGCCCGGGCAACGACTTCCTCGCCCCGGGCTTCGACTCGTCCCACTTGAACGTCAACTATCACACTCCAGACCAGGTGTCCTACGCCCATTCCTCTGGGGGCGTCACGGCCGATCTCGGGGCCGGCCGCGTCACCGGCCAGGGCCGCGATCGCCTCCGCCTAAACGACCCCCACAAGATCTTCGTTACCTTCTCCATCGTCGGTAGCGAGCACGACGACGTGCTGCGAGGCGACGCTGGCTCGGATGAACTCCAAGGCCTGTCGGCGACGACTGTCATCTTCGGTCGAGACGGAAACGACTTCCTCGTCGGAGGGCGGGACAACGATCGACTCGCTGGTCAAGCCAATGACGATAATTTCGACGGCAGGCTCCGGGAAAGACCGGCTCACTGGTGGAAGCGAGGCCGACAGGCTCGAGGCTTCAGGGGGTGATGTTGCGCTCGGCGGTGGAGGCAATGACTGGGTGGTCAGCGAATCAGCGAAGGGTCGGGGGCCGAGGGTGCTGCGCGGCGGAGACGGAGGCGACAGAATTGAGCTTGTCGGCATTCGTGACCAGTACGTCGTCGACGGCGGCGCCGGCAAAGACCTTCTCCGCTACCGCATCGTTCCTGCCGACGACACCCCTGTGACACTCGATGCGAGGTCTTCCACCTTCACCGTCGGCGCAACCAAAGCGCGGATGCTGTCGATTCAGAGGTTCAACGTGCACGTGGCCGGACCGCTTCGTTTCATCGGAAGCGATGGCAGCGAGCAGCTCCGCCTCAAGGCTCGTGGCGGACTGACAGCACACCTGCACGGTGGCAACGACACAGTGACGTCAGGGGCCTCCGACGACACAGTCAACGGCGGCCGCGGCACCGACACCGCCGATCTGAGTGACGGAACCAACGTGTGCCCAGCGTGAGTCCGGCCCCTGCTGAAGACGAGCCTGCGCTTCACCAGGTGTTAGCGTCGTCAGGTCCGTTCGAACGCACTCGGGAGTCATCTGTGCTGCGTTTCGCTGTCACGCTCGTCGTCGTTCTCTCGGCAGCTGTGCTGGTCGTGCCTTCGCCGGCTGCTCGGCCGGGCCTACCTGTGACGGGCGGGAGGCGACGATCGTCGGCACCAACGGAAACGATCGGATTCGAGGTACTGGCAAGCGCGACGTGATCGTCGCCCGAGACGGCAACGACCGGATCTGGGGGCTGGGCGGCAACGACGTGATCTGCGGCGACGCCGGACAGGACAGGCTCTGGGGTGGTGGCGGAGACGACCGGCTCGAGGGCGGCATCGGGGACTTCGGGGAGTACTCCGAGTCCTGGGGAGGGGACTACTTGATGCCGGGGGATGGGGACGATGTGCTGGTCCCTCAACCGGCGGGCGGGGCGGCGGCCGATGACACGGATTACCTCTTCCTGCGCGATGAGCGACGCGGTGTCCACTTGGACCTCGCCGCAGGAACGATCACGGGCAACGGCCGCGACCGGATCGTCAACCGTGCGGCACAGCTGTGGGTGACCGGGACCCCTCACGACGACGTGCTGAAGGGGACCGCCGGGCACGACTACCTCATGGGCGGCCGCGGGGGCGACCGGATCGTGGGCCGCGGAGGGGCGACAGCCTTCACCCCCAGTCCTACAGCAACGCCAAGCCCGAGTTGGACCGGCCGCGCGATCGCAACGTGATCGACGGCGGTGAGGGTGACGACGTGATTTCGGGAGGACTGGGCCGCGACGACGTCGATGGAGGCCCCGGAGACGACTACATGTCGTCCGGCCACGCCGGTCCCGATGAACTGCGCGGCGGCGACGGCGCCGACCGCTTCGGCGTGCACAGCAGCACGGACCGGGTGTCGGTGTGGGGCGGGCCCGGTGACGACGACGTACGCGACCGCAACCGACGCAGCACCGTACGCGGGGGCGACGGCCACGACCTCATTCGGCTCGAGGCCCCCCGCAAAGGCGTGCGCAGCGCCTACCTCGGTGGACAGGGCGAGGACATCTTCGCCTTCCACGACGCGCGCCAGGGCCGAGACCCGATGACATTGCGCACAGACCTCCGGGACGGGGCCGGCAGCTACGCCGGCGGCACCTTCCGGCTGGGCGGTATAGATGCGTTGGAGGCTGACTCCGACGTGGTCGGCGACCGGTGGATCGCCCACGGCACGGACGAGGTGGAAGCCTTCTCGGCCGAGGATCGAATGGCCGCCCGCATCCACGCCTACGGCGGCGATGACGTCGTACGGACCGACCGGATGAACGACGTCGTCTGGGGCGGCGACGGCTTCGACACCGCCGACACGGGCGCTGGTGATGATGTGTGCCACGAGGTCGAGGCCGCAACGAACTGCGAGTCGAGCTGACCCAGGCTCGCCGCCGATACCCCCGCCGGTGTGACCCGACCCGTGGCGACGGACGCGAAATGGCGTTACCGTGGCGGGACGGCCTGACGGGAGGGGAGGGCCTGATGACCGTTGACCTACCTTTGCTGCGCTTCGGGCAGCGCCTTCCTCGGGGGTGGATGAGGTGACCGACACTCGGGTGCCGGCCTTCCCGCACGTCCTGATCATCGTCACGGATGCGGCCGTCACGGTCGACGGCGAAGTGGTCGACCGCGGTTCCGCGGGCGACCCCGACGCCTCTATCGCGATCCAGCTCGGCACGCACGCTGCGGCGCGGAGGGTGGCGCAGCGCCTGGGTCGCCCGGTCCGCGCGACGCTGCGCTGCAAGGGCGAAGAGAAGCGGATCATCCTCCAACCCGACGGGTCCTACACGGACGCCGAGGAGAGCAAGCCGGCGCGTACCCCTGTCGTGAGCGTGGCAGCGCCGGGCGCGCCGCCGGCTCCGATCAAACGACCTGCGCGTCGATCGATCCGCGCGGTGGTCCTCGTCGACCGTTCCAAGTTCGCCACCAGCGCGGCGTACGTCGCGCTCGGCACCGTCCTGATCACCGGGCTGCTGCTCACCGGCAGCGACGGCGAGGAACCGACACAGGTGGCCGAGGGTTCGCTCGAGGCGCCTCCCGCGACCGGGGTCTCCCCCCACGATGTCGTCGTCGGCGATCTCGTGGAGCGGCTGCCGGCCGTCAGCGGCGTGGTGGCCGACTCGGAGACCGGCGGCTTCAACATCCAGGTCACGACCGGCCGAGCCGCCCGCGTGAGGGTGCAGGCGTCGCCGCTCGCCGGCCACGGCGAGTCTCGGGTGTGGACGATCCGGACGTACGGGCGCGACGACCCGGACGCTGGCGTTCGACGATCTCGAGGCCGGGTCCTACCGATGGGTGGTGCGCTCCGAGGGTGAGCGGCCTCGCACCGGCAACGTGGTGGTGTCGTCAGAGCCGCCAGTGGTCGACGCCGTCGACGACGCGTCGCAGCCAGACTCCACGCCGGACACCTCCTCCCCGCCACCGTCGGACAGCGATGACGGCGGCGGTGACAGCGACATGCCCGGTCCCACCGGTCCGGTCGACCCCGACGACCCGACGAAGCCATGATCCGGGCGAAGTCCGCGGCGCTGGTCGGCCTGGCGATGGTGGCCGCGCTGCTCGCAGCCACCGGGCCGTCGAGCGGAGACGTCGGCTCGGAAGCGGTGGCGACCGGTCGCGAGACGCCACGGCACGCTCACGTACTGGTCCGGCTTCCGCATCCAGCGGACCGGCAAAGCGGCCGGCGGGTTCATCGGCGCTCGCCGCTGGAGCAAGAACGGCCCGATCCTCTACCGGATCGACCCCGCCGCCACGGCCGGCGCGACGACGTACCAGAAGGGTCGTTGGGCGGCCCGGGTGCGCGGGACGGGGCCGCGGTTCGCCGCCGATCGCCGGGCCACGGCCCGCGCTGCCTGGATCGTCTCCAAGTACGGCACCTTCCGCTACGACATCCAGTCGGCGGCCGTGGACGCCGCCCTGCTCCACCTGCTGGCCAACGAGCGCTGGCGTCTCAACGGTGACCTCGGCAAACGCCGGATCCGGCAGGCCGAAGAGCCGGCGCAGGTGCGCAGCTTCGCCAGGACCATGCTCGACGGCTCGACGCGGCTCGCCGGTCCCTATGCGATCACGGTGCAGCAGACGAACGAGGCGATCGTCGGCGACCCCGTCGGGCTGGCGATCCGAGTCACTGTGGCCCGCAACGGCCGACCGCTGCCGTTCGTCCCGGTGAAGGTGTCCTCCCCGGCCGGCCGGGCGAGCCTCGGCACCACCGACGAGGACGGCTGGGTGCGGGTGACCTACGAGCACCCGTCCGCGGGTGTGACGCCGCTGCAGGTGGCGGCGGCCAAGGCCCCGAGGACCCGGCTGCGGATCCTGCATCCCGGCCGCCCGTCGAGATCGAGGGTCGTGGTCGCGGGACGGAAGGACGTCGTACGCGGCGAGGGCGCCGTCTACGTCAAGGCGCGCCCCGAGGTCGAGGTGTTGCGCGGCGTCAAACGGGCGCGGGCGGGCACGCCGACCGGAGGCAGGTTCCGGCTGTCCCGCTCGGCCGAGGCGTGGCCGCGACGGGCCGTCGTGACCCTGCACGGCCCCTACACGCACGCCGAGAACGTCCGTTGCGGCAAGCGGATCGCGCGCACGGGCCACACCCGGGTGACCGATGCCGGGCGCTACCCGCTGCCGTGGTTCAAGCTCCGCAAGCAGGGCTTCTACGTCTGGCAGGTGCAGGTGCCGGGCAACGCGGTGAACCTCTCCGCCGCCGACTGCGGCGGCAAGTTCCGGGTGGTCCGCGACTGACGTACGTAAACTCCTGGGATGGCCGATCCGACGATCAGCGTCAACGGTGAGTCGCGTGCGCTGGGAGCGATCCCGGCGTGGACGAGCACCCTCGACTGGCTGCGCGGAATCGGCCTGACCGGAGCCAAGGAGGGCTGCGCCGAGGGGGAGTGCGGCGCCTGCTCCGTGATGGTCGCCCGTCCCGACGGCGAGGGCTCCCGCTGGACCGCGATCAACGCCTGCCTGGTGCCCGCGCTCGCCCTCGACGGGCAGGAGGTGGTGACCGCCGAGGGTCTCGGCTCACCCGAGGACCTGCACCCCGTGCAGCGGGAGATGGCCGACCGCGGCGGTTCGCAGTGCGGCTACTGCACGCCTGGGTTCGTGTGCAGCATGGCGGCGGAGTACTACCGACCCGGCCGCGACGACTTCGACCTGCACGCGATCGCCGGCAACCTGTGCCGGTGCACCGGCTACCGGCCGATCCGCGACGCGGCCGAGGCCCTGAGCGCCCCACCCGCCGGCGACCCGCTGGCCGCACGAGTGGGCGCGGCGGCACCGGAGCCGGTGGCGACCCGGGTCGACGGGTTCGCCCGGCCCGCCGATCTCGCCGAGGCGTTCGCGCTGCTGCGCGAGCACCCGGACGCGACCGTGCTCGCCGGCGGCACCGACTGGGGCGTGGAGGTCAACATCCGCGGTGAGCGGGCGGCGTACGTCGTGGCGGTCGACCGGCTGCCCGAGCTCCGCGGCTTTGCGTTTCGACGACCACAGCGTCGAGATCGGCGCCGCGCTGACGCTCTCCGAGGCCGAGTCGGCGCTGGCCGGCAGGCTCCCGATGCTCGACGAGGTGTTCGAGCTGTTCGCGTCCCGGCTGATCCGCAACGGCGCCACGATCGGCGGCAACCTGGCCACCGCGTCCCCGATCGGCGACCTCGCGCCCGCGCTGATGGCCCTCGAGGCCGGCGTGGTGCTCACCTCCGCCGACGGCGACCGTGAGGTGCCGATCGCCGACTACTTCACCGGCTACCGCGAGACGGTGCGCCGGGCCGACGAGCTGATCAAGGCGGTCCGGGTGCCGCTGCCGACGGCCGGGATCACCGCGTTCCACAAGATCGCCAAGCGGCACTACGACGACATCTCCAGCGTGGCGGTCGGGTTCGCGATCGAGCTCGCCGAGGGCGCCGTGAAGTCGGCGCGGATCGGGCTCGGCGGGGTGGCCGCGACCCCGGTGCGGGCGCTGGCGACCGAGGCGGTGCTCGAGGGCCGGCCCTGGGACGAGCCGACGGTTCGCGAGGCGGCCGAGGTGCTGCGCGGCGAGGGCACCCCGATGGACGACCACCGGGCCAGCGCGGCGTACCGCTCGGCGATGCTCGGCAACGCGCTGCTGAAGCTCTGGGAGGGCGGCCGATGAGCACGCTGTCCGAGCGGCCGGCCGACGCCGTCGTCGGATGGGAGATCCCGCACGAGAGCGCCGCGCTGCACGTCACCGGGGCCGCGCTCTACACCGACGACCTCGTGGTCCGGACCAAGGACTGTCTGCACGCCTGGCCGGTGCAGGCGCCGCACGCGCACGCGCGGGTGACCGATCTGCGGGTCGAGGCGGCGTACGACGTCCCGGGTGTGGTGCGGGTCCTGACCGGCGCCGACGTGCCGGGCGTCAACGACGCCGGCGTGAAGGGCGACGAGCCGCTGTTCCCGACCGAGGTCATGTACTACGGCCACGCGATCTGCTGGGTGCTCGGCGAGACGCTCGAGGCGGCCCGGCTCGGCGCCGCCGCGGTGCAGGCCGACTACGAGCCGCTGCCGGCGCTGGTGGACCTGCGCGAGGCGATCGCGGCGGGCAGCTTCCAGGGCGGCAAGCCCCAGGTGGTCCGCGGCGACGTGGAGGCGGCGCTGGCCGGCTCCGCGCACGTGTTCAGCGGCGAGACCGAGATGGCCGGGCAGGAGCACTTCTACCTCGAGACGCATTGCTGCCTGGTGCACGTCGACGAGTCCGACCAGATCTTCGTGCAGAGCAGCACCCAGCACCCCACCGAGACCCAGGAGATCGTGGCCCACGTCCTCGGCCGCCACAACCACGACGTCACCGTGCAGTGCCTGCGGATGGGCGGCGGCTTCGGCGGCAAGGAGATGCAGCCGCACGGGTACGCCGCGATCGCGGCGCTGGGTGCCACGATCACCGGCCGCCCGGTCCGGCTGCGCCTGAACCGCACCCAGGACATGACCCTGACCGGCAAGCGACACGGCTTCCACGCCCAGTGGCGGGCCGGGTTCGACGCCGAGGGCCGCCTGCAGGCGCTCGACGCCACGCTCACCTCCGACGGCGGCTGGAGCCTCGACCTGTCGGAGCCGGTGCTGGCGCGCGCGCTCTGCCACGTCGACAACGCCTACTGGATCCCGCACGTCCGGGTGAACGGCCGGGTCGCGCAGACCCACAAGACCTCGCAGACCGCGTTCCGCGGCTTCGGCGGCCCGCAGGGGATGATCGTGATCGAGGACGTCCTCGGCCGGTGCGCGCCGCTGCTCGGCATCGACCCCGCCGACCTGCGCCGCCGCAACTTCTACGCCGACGGCCAGGCCACGCCGTACGGCCAACCGGTGCGGCACGCGCACCGAGCGGCCGACGCGTGGGACCAGGTCGTGGCCGCTGCGGAGTTCGCCCGGAGGTCCACGGAGATCGCCGAGTTCAACGCCGCGCACGAGCACGTGAAGCGGGGGCTGGCGGTGACGCCGGTGAAGTTCGGGATCTCGTTCAACTTCACCGCGTTCAACCAGGCCGGCGCGCTCGTGCACGTCTACAAGGACGGCTCGGTGCTGGTCAACCACGGCGGCACCGAGATGGGCCAGGGCCTGCACACCAAGATGCTGCAGGTCGCCGCAACCGCTCTGGGCGTCCCGCTGGAGAAGGTCCGGCTGGCGCCGACCCGCACCGACAAGGTGCCCAACACCTCCGCGACCGCGGCCAGCTCCGGCGCCGACCTCAACGGCGGCGCGGTCAAGCACGCGTGCGACCAGATCATGGAGCGGCTGTCGGCGGTCGACGCCGGCCGCGGGCTGCCGTGGGAGGAGCTGGTCCGGGAGGCCTACTTCAGCCGGGTGCAGCTGTGGGCGGCCGGCTTCTACCGCACCGAGGGGCTGCACTGGGACTCGACCACGATGCGCGGCGAGCCGTTCAAGTACTTCGCGTACGGCGCCGCCGCCACCGAGGTGGAGGTCGACGGGTTCACCGGGAGCTACCGCACCCTGCGCGTCGACATCGTGCACGACGTCGGCGACTCGCTCTCACCGCTGGTCGACCTCGGCCAGATCGAGGGCGGGTTCGTGCAGGGTGCCGGCTGGCTGACCCTGGAGGACCTGCGCTGGGACGCCTCCGACGGCCCGCACCGGGGCCGGCTCGCGACCCAGGCAGCCAGCACCTACAAGCTGCCGAGCATCGGCGAGATGCCGGATGAGCTGAACGTCGCGCTGCTGGAGCGGGCGCACGAGGACGGCTCGATCTACGGCTCGAAGGCGGTCGGCGAGCCTCCGCTCATGCTGGCCATCTCGGTGCGCGAGGCGCTGCGCCAGGCGGCCGCCGCGTTCGGCCCGGCCGGCACCAGCGTCGACCTGGCCTCCCCGGCCACGCCGGAGGCCGTCTACTGGGCGCTCGAGGAGGCCCGCCGGTCCCCTGAGCCCGGAGCCGCCGGACATCTCGTGGCCGGCGCGCCCGGCGTCGTACCCGACCAGCCGGAGGCGGGCGCACCACTGCTGCACCCCAGGTCCGAGGCGGTCGCGGCCCGATCCCCGGTGGTGGATCCATGACGAGCTGGCTCGCCGCGGTCCAGCGGCTCCGCAGCGAACGACGACCGGGCGTACTGGTCACCGTGAGCGAAGTGCGCGGCCATGCGCCGCGGGACGCCGGCGCCAAGCTCGTGGTCTCCGCCGAGGAGACCTGGGGGAGCGTCGGCGGCGGCAACCTGGAGGAGACCGCGATCGCCCGGGCCCGCGAGCTGCTCGAGACCGGCACCCAGGTGCCCGAGACCATGACCATGTCGCTCAGCGACAAGGCCCGCACCGAACACGGCCGGCAGTGCTGCGGGGGCGAGGTGTCCCTGCTGCTCGAGCCGATGCCCGTGGTGCCGGCGGTCGCCGTCTTCGGGATGGGGCACGTCGGACTCGAGCTGGCGCTGATCCTGTCGCGGCACGACATCGAGCTGCACCTCGTCGACTCCCGCGCTGACCAGGTGTCCGCGGAGCGGCTGGCCGTGCTCGACGACGGGGTCGCGACCGTGCACGCCCACCACTCGCCGATGCCGGAGCTGGTGCTCGGCCAGGTGCCCCAGGGCACCCACGTGCTGGTGCTGACGCACGACCACGCCGAGGACTTCGCGCTCTGCGATGCGGCGCTGCGCTGCGGTCACCTCGCATCGATCGGGCTGATCGGCTCCTCGGCGAAGTGGCAGCGGTTCCGTCGCGGCCTGCTGGTCGAGGGGCACGCCGAGGCCGAGGTCGACCGGATCCGTACGCCGATCGGCCGGCCGGGTGGCGGCAAGGAGCCCGCGACGATCGCTCTCGGTGTCGCTGCCGAGCTGGTGGAGGCGTTCGCTGCCGAGCGCGTGGTCCGCAGGTGACGATCTTCCGGGCCCGGGCGATGGACACGCCCGACGACCCCTTCGCGGGCGGAGCGCTGCGCAGCTCCGACGACGTCGGGCTGGTGGTCGAGGACGGGGTGATCGTCGCGCGCGGCGAGTTCGCCGAGATCCACCCCGAGCACCCCGAGCAGGCCGTGGTCGACCTGCGGGCCGGCGTACTCATCCCCGGCCTGGTCGACACTCACGTGCACTTCCCGCAGGTGCGGGCGATCGGTGCGCTGGGCATGCCGCTGCTCGAGTGGCTCGACAAGTGCGCGCTGCCGGAGGAGTGCCGGCTGGCCTCTCCCGACTACGCGCGCGAGGTCGCGGCCGAGTTCTGCAACGGGCTGGTCTCGGCCGGGACCACCACCGCCCTGGTGTTCGGCTCCCACTTCGCGAGTGCGGTCGACGCGCTGTTCACCGAGTCGGCCCGGCTCGGGCTCCGGGTCACCAGCGGTTTGGTGGTGAGCGACCGTGAGCTGCCCGATGACCTGCTCACCACGCCGCAGCGGGCGTACGACGAGGCGGTCGAGCTGGCGGGGCGCTGGCACGGCGTGGGCCGCAACAGGTACGCCGTCACCCCGCGCTTCTCCCTGTCCGCGAGCGAGCCGATCCTGGATGCCTGCTCCGCCGTACTCGACGCGACGCCGGGGGCGCTGTTCACCTCGCACGTCAACGAGAACCGGGCCGAGGTCGAGTTCGTCGCCTCGCAGTTCCCCGATTGCACGGACTACGTCGACACCTACGACCGGCGTGGCCTGCTCAAGGCCGGTGCGGTGCTCGCCCACAACGTGCACCCGACCGACCCGGAGCTCGCCGTACTCGCCGACCGCGGCACCGCGGTCGCGCACTGCCCCTCCAGCAACTCCGCCCTCGGCAGCGGACTGTTCCCGCTGCGCCGCCACCTCCAGGCAGGGGTGCCGGTGGCCCTGGGCTCCGACGTGGGTGCCGGTACCGGCTTCTCGATCTTCAAGGAGGGCCTCCAGGCGTACTTCATGCAGCGCCTGCTGCACGACGACGGCCATCCGCTGACGCCCGCCCACCTGCTGTACCTGGCCACCCGGGCCGGTGCGCTGGCCCTCGGTCTCGGGGATCAGGTCGGTGACCTCAGCGTCGGCAAGCGGTTCGATGCGGTCTGCCTGCGCCCACCGGGTGGCACCGCGCTCAACGTCGGCCTCCGGCACACCGAGAGCGCCGAGGAGGCGCTGGGCAAGATCTTCGCGCTGGCCGGCGACGCCGACGTGGCCGATGTCTGGATCGACGGCTGGCAGCTCGTGGCCGGGGGTTTCGTCCGGCCGGACGTCCGCTGACCCGTCTAGACGGCACTCCCTTCGGAGACGCGCAATCCAACGCACGAGGTCACGAGTCCGCCCCTACATCGCCGCCATGTCCTGATCGCTTGACTTGGACCGCGCTCCACTCGTTGACTGGGGTCATGGACGCGCGCTGACCCGCAAGAAACGGCAGCCCGGCGCGCACGAGGTCACGTACGTCCGCCCCTACATCGCCGCCATGTCCTGATCCGGCTCGACTTGACCGCGCTCCACTCGTTGACTGGTCATGCTCAAGGTCAGCAAGCCGTGAGCACCGACCAGCGGAAGCTCGTTGACTGCGTCTGCTCAACGTCAGCAGGATCGCGCTCGGCGCCGACCTCCGGGCGGTGGATACCAGGCGCGGCACCGTCGTCGGTGTCGAACCGGAACGCGGTCGCTGCGATCGCTGGCGGTGAACGTCTTCCCGCAGCCTCGGCCCTCGACGAGCACCGCACCTGCCGTACGGAGCGGTCGGCCACTCGCCGTCGGCGACCCGCGCGCGGTAACGGATAGCAGCGTAGACCTCCACGCGCTTACGTGGCGCGCTGGTGACTAGCCCTAGCCGCGACCGACACTTCTACTGGTTGACGCTAATACGCTAGCAATAGCGGTAATTACTCTAAGTCTAACCGACAATACGCTACGAGACGAAGGTAGATGGCTCATGGGCACGACGGTCGACGAGGACACCTCGTTCACGATCCTGGATCGGTACGTCGAACGCGGCGGCACCTTCATCGACACCGCCGACAACTACGCCTACTGGCTCACCGGGTCGCAGGGCGGTGAGAGCGAGCAGCTGCTGGCCGCTGGCTTCAGTCGCGCGGAATCGGCGACGAGGTCGTGATCGCCACCAAGACCGGCGGCCGGCCAGCGGAGCCGACGACCGGGATCAGCCTCGAGACCGCCGGGCTGGCGCCGGACGTCGTACGAGAGTCCGTACGACGGAGCTTGGCCCACCTCGGCAGAGAACGGATCGACCTCTACTACGCCCACATCCGCGATCTCGCCGTCCCCAGAAGGAAGCGGACGCCACGGCCAACCAGGTGGTGCTCAGCTGGATGATCGGCGGCGACCTGCCGATCATCCCGCTGGTGGGTGTGTCCTCGGTCGCTCAGCTCGATGAGCTGATGGATGCCCTCGACCTCACGTTGAGCGTTGATCAGCGCACCGCGCTGGACGAGGCCGGCCAGCCCTTGAGTAGGCGGGCTCAGGCGCGGTGGCGCCGCTCGATCTAGCGTCGAAGCATGCTGCTTCGAGACCGCCGCTTCCTTCCGTACGCCGCCTGTCTGCTCGGCGTGCTCAGCCTGCTGTCGGTGCTGTGCTTCCACTTCCCCGAGCTGCTCACCAGCCAGGAGTTCCGCGTCGTCTACACGCCCGGGTTCGCGCGCACCCTGCTGCTGTTCGGGCTCGTCGCCGCCTTCGTCATGGGCACCGTCGCGGTCCTGCGGGACCAGAGCCGCCGCGTGGCTCTGGTGGGGGTCGGCGCGGCCACGCTGGCCGTCCTGCTCGGCGGCACCGACGTGCAGGTCGACAACGTCGGCGAGACGCCGTACTCGCTCGGGCTGGACTGGTTCATCCTCTCCCTGTTCTTCTCGGCGCTCGTCTTCATCCCGCTCGAGCAGTACCTCGCCCGCCGCCAGGTCCCGGTGCTCCGGCCCGGGTGGCGCACCGACGTGACCTACTTCTTCATGAGCCACGTGCTGGTGCAGTTCGTCCTGATCCTGGTCACCGCCTCGACGTCCACCGTCGCGGCCGCCGTCGCGATCCCGGCGGTCAGGGACGTTGTCGGGTCGCTGCCCGGGTGGGCCAGTTCCTGCTCGCGGTGTTCGTGGCCGACCTCGCCCAGGCGACCCTGCACCGGGCCTACCACCGGATCTCGACGCTGTGGCGGTTCCACTCGGTCCACCACTCGAGCCGCGACCTCGACTGGCTGGCCGGATCCAGGGTGCACCTCGTCGAGACCGTCCTGACTCGCAGCATCGTGCTCCTGCCCCTGATGGTGCTGGGCTTCTCCACCCCGGCCGTGAACGCCTACGTCATCCTGGTCGGCCTGCAGGCGGTCGTGGCGCACGCCAACATCGGCGTCCGCTTCGGGTGGCTCGAGTACGTGCTGGTGCTGCCGCGCTACCACCACTGGCACCACGCGCGGCACCTCGACTACTGGGACCGGAACTACGCGATCCACCTGCCCCTGGTCGACATGCTGATGGGCAGCTTCAAGCTGCCCCGCGACGGCAGCTGGCCCGAGGAGTACGGCGTGCTGAGGCTGGAGACGGTGCCGCAGGGCATCGTGGCCCAGCACCTGATGCCGTTCCGCGGCGAGCGCGAGTACGCCGACTACGTCGCCTAGTCGCCGGCCCGCTCGGCCTCCAGCACGGTCTGGTACGCCGGCAGCGTGAGGAAGTCGGGGTACTCGGTGCCGAGCGCGGACTCCGCGAACAGCCAGCGGGCCTTCTCGAGGTGTCTCGGTGACCTCGTCGTCCGCGTCGAGGGCGGCGTACTCCTCCTCGACCAGGCGCTCCACCAGCTCGCGGGTCACGGTCTCGCCGGTGTCGAGGGTGGCCTCGTTGAAGACCCACTGCCAGACCTGCGACCGGGAGATCTCGGCGGTGGCGGCATCCTCCATCAGGTTGTTGATCGCCGCCGCGCCGTTGCCCGAGAGCCAGGCCTCGAGGTAGCGGATGCCGATCCGGATGTTGCCGCGGAGCCCGGCCTCGGTGCGCTCGCCGGGAGTCTCCTTGACCGCGAGCAGGTCGTCGGCGGTGACCTTCACCGGGTCGCGCTGCCGGCCGACCTGGTTGGGCTCGTCGCCGAGCACGGAGTCGAAGATCTCGCGGCACACCGGCACCAGGTCGGGGTGCGCGACCCAGGAGCCGTCGAAGCCGGCGTTCGCCTCGCGGGTCTTGTCCTCGCGCACCTTCGCGAACGCGCGCTCGTTGACCTCGGCGTCCTTGCGGCTCGGGATGAACGCCGCCATCCCGCCGATCGCGAACGCCCCGCGCCGGTGGCAGGTCTGGACGAGCAGGTCGCTGTAGGCCTTCATCATCGGCGCCGTCATGGTCACCGCGTTGCGGTCGGGGAGGGTGAAGTCGGGACCGGCGTCGCGGAAGTTCTTGATGATGCTGAACAGGTAGTCCCAGCGGCCGGCGTTGAGCCCGGCCATGTGGTCGCGCAGCTCGTAGAGGATCTCGTCCATCTCGAAGGCGGCGGTGATCGTCTCGATCAGCACCGTGACCCGGATCGTCCCTTGCGGCAGGCCCAGTGCCTCCTGCGCGTGCACGAACACGTCGTTCCACAGCCGCGCCTCGAGGTGGCTCTCCATCTTCGGGAGGTAGAAGTACGGGCCGGTGCCGCGGTCGAGCAGCTCGCGGGCGTTGTGGAACAGGTACAGCCCGAAGTCGACGAACGCGGCCACCACCGGCTCGCCGTCGATCGTCAGGTGCTCCTCGTCGAAGTGCCAGCCCCGCGGGCGCGGCACGATCACCGGGATGTTGTCCGGGTCGGCGAGCTTGTACTCCTTGCCCTTCGCCGAGGTGAGCTCGATGGTCCGGCGTACGGCGTCGGCGAGGTTGACCTGGCCGCCGATGACGTTCGCCCAGTGCGGGGTGTTGGCGTCCTCGAGGTCGGCCAGCCACACCTTCGCTCCGGAGTTGAGCGCGTTGATCGTCATCTTGCGCTCGGTCGGGCCGGTGATCTCGACCCGCCGGTCCTGCAGATCCGCCGGGATCTCGGCGACCCTCCATTCGCCGGTGCGCACGCGGGCGGTGTCGTAGAGGAAGTCCAGCCGGCCGGTCTCGGCGATCCTGGCCCGGCGATCCTGGCGGGCCTCCAGGAGCTCGTTGCGGCGGGCGCCGAAGCGGCCCTGCAGGTCGGCGATGAACGCGAGGGCCTCGTCGGTCAGGATCTCCTCGGAGCGCTCGACCTCGGGGCCGGAGACGGTGATGGCTGCCATGCCGTCACCGTAGTGGTCCTCAGCGTGCTGCGGGTACGCCGTACGTCGTGGTCCGCTCCCGCACCGGGCGGCCGATACCCGCCCCGATATCGACGAGCTCGGCGACCGTCTTGGCGGAGCCGTGCTCGGAGCCGGCCATCCGGGAGATGGTCTCCTCCATCAGCGTGCCGCCCACGTCGTTGGCGCCGGCCCTGAGCATCGCCTGGGTGCCCTCGACACCGAGCTTGACCCACGAGGTCTGGATGTTGCGGATCCGGCCGTGCAGCAGGATCCGGGACATCGCGTGCACCGCGAGGTTGTCGCGCAGGGTCGGGCCCGGGCGGGCGACGCCGGCGAGGTAGATGGGTGCCGACGTGTGCACGAACGGCAGCGGCACGAACTCGGTGAACCCGCCGGTCTCGTCCTGGATGTTGGCCAGCACCCGGAGGTGGCCGACCCAGTGCCGCGGGTTGTCGACGTGGCCGTACATCATCGTCGAGGTCGTCGGGATGCCGAGCCGATGTGCGGTGCTGACGACCTCGATCCAGGTGCGGGTCGGCAGCTTGCCCTTGGTGAGCACCCAACGGACCTCGTCGTCGAGGATCTCCGCGGCGGTGCCCGGCAGCGATCCGAGGCCGGCTTCGCGCGCCTTCAACAGGAAGTCCTCGATGGACAGCCCGGTGCGGGCGGTGCCGTTGACGACCTCCATCGGGCTGAACGCGTGCACGTGCATGTCGGGCACCCGCTGCTTCACCGCCGTCACGAGCTCGAAGTAGGCGTCGGCCGGCAGCTCGGGGTCGATGCCGCCCTGCATGCAGACCTCGGTGGCGCCCAGCTCCCAGGCCTCCTCGGCGCGGTCGGCGACCTCGTCGAGGGAGAGGGAGTAGGCGTCGGCATCGGTACGCCGCTGGGCGAACGCGCAGAACCGGCACCCGACGTAACAGACGTTGGTGAAGTTGATGTTCCGGTTGACGACGTAGGTGACGTCGTCGCCGACCGTGTCCTTGCGCAGGTCGTCGGCGAGCCGGCACACCTGCTCCAGGAGCTCGCCCTCGGCCGTCATCAGGGTGAGCGCGTGCTCGTCCGACAGGTTGCCGGGGTCCCGCTCGGCGGCGCCCAGGGCGGCCCTCGCGTTGGTCGAGTAGCGCGAGCGATGTAGCGAGCCCGTATCGAGACCATCCGCCGCTTCCTGGACCGAGCCCCAGTCGCCGTACACGCTGTCGAAGTCGTCGCGCCGGTCGTTGGTGCGGCCCTCGGTGTCGACGCGCGGCGTGCAGGTCGGTGCGACCCACGGACGCGAACCCGCCGTCGGGCTCCTGCCAGGGCAGGCCGGTCGGGCGTACGTCGGGCCGGGCCAGGCCGTCGGGGCCGGCGAGCGCGGCGACGTGGGCCGAGACCCGCGGGTCCAGCCAGGGCTCACCGGCGACGACGTACTCGGGATGCACGGTGAGCCGGGCCTTCAGCTCGAAGCCGCACTCGGTGGTGAGCCCGCGCAGGCGGTCGAGGGACGGCCACGGCCGCTCGGGGTTGACGTGGTCCGGCGTCAGCGGCGAGACCCCGCCCCAGTCGTCGACGCCCGCCTCGAGCAGGGCCCGGCACTCGGCCAGGTCGACCAGGTTGGGAGGCGCCTGCACCCGCGCCTTCGGGCCGAGCACCAGCCGGGTGACCGCGATCGCGGCGCGGTACTCGTCGAGGTCGAGGTCGTCGGTGTGCCGCATCGCGGTGTCGGGCTTGGCGCGGAAGTTCTGCACGATCACTTCCTGCACCGCGGAGTAGCGGCGGGAGGTCTCGCGGAGCGCGAAGATCGTCTCGGCCCGCTCGGTCAGGGTCTCCCCGATGCCGACCAGCAGTCCGGTGGTGAACGGGATGGAGAGCCGGCCGGCGTCCTCCAGCACCCGCAGCCGCACCTCCGGGTCCTTGTCCGGAGATCCGTAGTGCGCCTCGCCCTTCGTCTCGTAGAGCCGCCGCGACGTGGTCTCCAGCATCATCCCCATCGAGGGGGAGACGGGCTTGAGTCGGTTCAGCTCCTCCCACGTCATCACGCCGGGATTCAGGTGCGGCAGCAGCCCGGTCTCCTCCAGCACCCGCACCGCCATCGCGCGGACGTAGGCCAGCGTGGAGTCGTAGCCCTGCTCGTCGAGCCACGCCCGGGCCTCGGGCCAGCGGTCCTCCGGCCGGTCGCCGAGCGTGAACAGCGCCTCCAGGCAGCCCAGCTCCGCGCCCTGGCGGGCGATGTCGAGGATCTCGTCGGGGGAGAGGTACGGCGAGCGGCCGTCCCGCTCCGCCTGACCCGGGGTCTCCACGAACGTGCAGTAGTGGCAGCGGTCCCGGCACAGCCGGGTCACCGGGATGAACACCTTCGGGGAGTAGGTCACGACGCCCGGCCGTCCGGCCGCGATCAGCCCGGCGTCGCGGACCTTCGCGGCTGCCGCGGTGAGCCGGTCCAGCTCCGCGCCGGTGGCGGCGAGCAGGGCCGCGGCCTCGGGGACGTCCAGCGCCGCGCCACGCTCGGCCCGCGCCAAGGCTCGGCGTACCTGCTGGGGGGTGGGCGCCTCGATCATCGCGCTCAATCTAACCGCGCGTGGGCCGGGGAGATTCCCCGGCCCACGCGGTGAACTGCAGTCAGATCCAGGTCAGACCAGGACCTTCTCCTCCTCGGCGGCGGGACCCGGCGGTGCCGAGTCGTCGCCCTGCTGGTCGAGCTTGCTCGGCCACCAGATCTTGCTGCCGATGTCGAGGTTGAGCGCCGTGACCAGCACCGAACGGACGATCATCGTGTCGATGATGACGCCCAGTGCCACGGCCGCTGCCGAGCTCCACCAGGAACACGAACGGCAGTGTGGCCAGGGCGAGGAACGTCGCCGCCAGCACCAGACCGGCCGACGTGATCACGCCTCCCGTCGAGGCGAGCGCGATCAGCGATCCCTTGCGGGTGCCGTGCGTCTGGGTCTCCTCTCTGACCCTGGTCATCAGGAAGATGTTGTAGTCGATGCCCAGGGCGACGAGGAACACGAACGCGAACAACGGGAACCCAGCATCAGTCCCGGCGAAGTCGAACACGTAGGTGAACATCAGCGACGACAGCCCGAGTGCGGCACCGAACGACAGGATCACCGTGGCGATCAGGATCAACGGTGCCACAGAGGGCCCGCAACAGCAGGATCAGGATGAGCAGCACCACGATGAGCACCATCGGGATGACCACCTTGTTGTCGCGTAGCGATGCCGTCTTGGTGTCCAGGTAGAAGGCCGCGCCACCGCCGACCAAGGCTTCCGCCCCCTCGACGCCGTGCGCCGCGTCGCGACTGTCCTCGACGATGTCGAAGGCCGCCTGCGACGCCAGGTCGAGCGTCGATCGGCGCCTCGAAGTAGGACCGACCGTCGCCGAGCGACACTCGTGGGCTTGGGGTCGCCGAGCCCGTCGACCTGGAGGACAGCCTCCTCGACCGCGCGGCAGGTGTCGGCGTCGGCCACCACCTGCACGGTGTTGGAGTTGTCGAACAGGTCGTGGCTCGGTGAGCAGCTCCTGGGCCTTGATCGAGTCGAACTTCTCGGTGAAGGAGTCCTCCGTGGACAGGCCCGCTCGCCTCCAGCTTGAACAGGCCGAGGCAGGCGACCAGCAGCACCACCGGCGGTGCCGACCCAGATCACGCGCGGGCGGATCGAGATCCGGTTGCCGACGCGAGCCCAGAGACCGGTCTGGGTCGGCTCGTCCGAACCGAACGCGGCGCTTGCGGCCAGAACACCCAGCGGCCGCAGATGACCAGCAGCGCGGGGAGCAGGGTGACCATGACGAGGAACGTCACCGCGACACCGACCGCGAGCACCGGGCCGAGGCTGGCCGTGGAGTTGAGGTCGGCGAAGGCGAGGCACATCAGGCCGATGACGACCGTGGCCGCGCTGGCCAGGATAGCGCGGCGTGGCCCGGTGCAGGGCGAAGGCCATCGCCTCGTGCCGGTCCTCGTGCCGTCGCAGCTCTTCTCGGTAGCGAGCGACCAGCAGCAGCGCGTAGTCCGTGCCGGCGCCGATCACCAGGATGCTCAGGATGTATTGACTCTGGTCGTTGACGGTCAGGTCGGCGTACTTGGCGAGCAGATAGACGACGCCACCCGACATCACGTTGGCCACGACCCGCGCAGATGATCGGGAGCAGCCACAGGATCGGGCTCCGGTAGGTGAACAGCAGGATCAGGATCACCACGCCGAACGTGATCAATCAGCAGGCTGACGTGCGAGCCGTCGAACGAGTTCGTGAAGTCGTAGGCCTGACCGCCGAAGCCACCGACGTAGACGTCGACCCCGTCGATCTTGGTGAAGTCGTGGATCTCCTCGACCGGATCGGAGATCTTGTTCCACCCCTCCTTGCCGAGGTTGAAGGTGAAGTAGACGTAGGCGACTTCACCGTCCTCGGAGACGAGGTTGGGGACGTTCTCGCCCGCCGCTCGCGCGGCAGCGGCCGCGGTCGGCGTCAGCACGCCCGCTTCCGTGATGCCCTCGAGCTTGGCGATCTCGGCGCCGTCCTCGTCCATGGCGGCGAAGTCGGCGTCGGTCAGGCCACCGGCGCGGTGGTAGGCGACGAAGGTCGGGATGTCGTTGGGGTATACGCCTCTGAGAGCTCTTCGGACACTCTCGGTCGATTCGGCGGAGGCGGGGACCCACGAGGATTGCTCGTTGTCCTTGACGTCGGCGAGCTTGCCGCCGAGTCCTCCGAGAATGCCCGTCAGGATGATGACGGCGACGAGAACGATCCATTTCGTGACACGGCCGGTGAGCTTGCCGGCGATTTCACGATGCATGGGGGTAACCCTTTCAGGGGGCGGGGACAGTCCGCATCCGGGATTTCCCTGAGGAGACCGCGGTCACCGACCTTTCTCATCGGTGACGACGGTGGAACCCCCTTTTGTGACAGCCAGCTGGTCTGGACCAGTTGAATTTTCAGCCGTAGAGCCGGTCCACCACGTCGGAGTACTTCGAGTTCACGACCCGGCGCTTGAGCTTCAGCGTGGGCGTCAGCTCCTCGGACTCGGCGGTCCACTCGACGGGCAGCAGCTCGAACGCCTTGACCTGCTCGGGACGGGACAGCCGCTCGTTGGCCGCGTCGACGGCCTGCTGAGCCATCGCCTGGATCTCGGGCTTCTGGGCCAGGTCGGCCAGGTCGGTGAACTCCACGCCCAGCTTCGCGGCCACCAGCGGCGCGATCTCGCCGTCGAGGGTGAGCAGGGCGACGACGTATGACCGGTTGTCGCCGATCGCCATCGCGTGTCCGACGATCGGGGACTCCTTGAGGTAGTTCTCGATGTTGGACGGCGCGATGTTCTTGCCCGCGGAGGTGATGATCAGCTCCTTCTTGCGGTCGACGATCGCGAAGAAGCCGTCGTCGTCGAGGGTGCCGATGTCGCCGGTGTGCACCCACCCCTCGTCGTCGATCAGCGCCCGAGTCGCCTCCTCCTGCTTGTGGTAACCCGGGGTGATCACCGGGCCGCGCACCAGCACCTCGCCGTCGTCGGCCAGCTTGACCTCCATGCCCGGATTGGCTCGACCGACAGTGCCGAGGCGGAAGCCACCTGGGACCGTTGGCCGTGACCGCGCCGCAGGTCTCGGTCATGCCGTAGACGTCGTAGACCTTCAGACCGAGACCGGCCATGAAGCGGGCCACCTCGATCGGCATCGGGGCCGCCGCGGACCCCGCCCAGGTGACCTGGTCGAGCCCCAGCAGCAGCTTGAGGAAGCCCAGGATCGCCTCGTCGGCCTTGCTGGTAGGCCTCCTCGATCTCCGGCGTCATCGTGCCGCCGACCTCCTGGGCCTCGACCCAGGCCAGGGCGGCGGCCATCGCGTCCTGCACCATCTTCACGTTGTCGGGGTTGTCGTCCGCCGCGAGCTTGGCCGAGATGCCGGTCTTGATCTTCTCCCATACGCGGGGGACGCCGAAGAAGCCGGTCGGGTGCACCTCGCCGAGGGTCGCCAGCAGCTCGGACGGGTCACCGATCGCGTGCGCGTGGGTGCCGGTCATCATCGGCCCGTAGAGCCCGAGCACCCGCTCGGCGATGTGCGCGAGCGGCAGGTAGCTGACCATCCGTTGTACGCCGTCGAGGCCGGCCGCCTCCAGCGTGCTGACCGCTTCGTAGAGGACGTTGTGGTGGGTGAGCACCACGCCCTTCGGGTTTCCCGTGGTGCCGGACGTGTAGATGATCGTCGCCGGAGCATTCGGGTCCAGGTCCGCGTGCCGCTGCTCGAGCTCGTCCGGCTTTGTCCGCCCGACGCTCGGCACCGGCCGCGACCAGGTCGTCCCAGCTGAGGAAGCGCGCGTCTCCCTCCGGTACGGCGTCGGCGTCGATCATCACGACGTGCTTGGTGTGGCCCTCTTCCAACGCCCGGGTCCAGCGGGCCAGCTGGTCGGCGCCCTCCAGCACGGCGACGACCGGCGTGGACTCGCCCGCGACGTACGCCACCTGCTCGGGGGAGAGCGTGTTGTAGATCGACATGGGGTCAGCGCGGCGTGCACTCCGCCGATGTCGGCGATGTAGTGCTCGATCCGGTTGGTGGCCATGATCGCGACCGTGTCGCCCACCTGGGCACCGAGACCGATCAGCCCGGCGGCCACGTCGAGCCCGCGCTCGCGGACGTCGGTCCAGGTGTAGGTGCGCCAGGACTCGCCCTCGGGCACGTGGTGCTTGTCGGAGTACGCCGGCAGGTCGGCGTGCGCGGCCACGGTGTCGGTGAGGACGTCGATGAGCGTGCGGCTGCCGACCTCCTGCTCGATGCGGGCCCGATCGGTTGCGATATCGGTCATCGTGCTACTCCTCGTGGCTGGTGCCGCTGTCGGGGATAGGGAGCAGTGTGACCGCGATCACCGGCCGGCCACAAGGAACTGTTCAGAGTCCGAGGCTGCGGCCGATGATCTCCTTCTGGATCTCGGTCGTGCCGCCGTAGATCGTCTGGATCCGGCTGTCGGCGTAGGCCTTCGCGATGGGGTACTCGAGCATGTAGCCGTAGCCGCCGTGCAGCTGCAGACCCTGGTCGACGACCTTCTTCTGCAGCTCGGTGGTCCACCACTTCGCCATCGACGCGAGGCTCGCGTCGACCTCGCCGGCGTTCAGCTTGAGGATGCAGTCGTTGACGAACACGCGGGCGATGTGGGCCTCGGTGGCCATCTCCGCCAGCATGAAGCGGTTGTGCTGGAACTTGCCGATCGGCTTGCCGAAGGCCTCGCGCTCCTTGGCGTAGGCGAGCGACAGCTCCAGGACGTGCTCGATCGCGGCGACCGCGATCGCGGCGATGGAGAGCCGCTCCTGAGGCAGGTTCATCATCAGCGAGATGAAGCCGGAGCCCTCCTCGCCGAGGAGGTTCTCCTTCGGCACCGCGACGTTGTCGAAGAACAGCTCGGAGGTGTCCTGGGCCTTGAGCCCGATCTTCTCGAGGTTGCGGCCGCGCTCGAAGCCCGGCATCCCCCGCTCGACGACCAGGAGGCTGATGCCCTGGTGGCCGGCGTCGGGATCGGTGCGGGCGACCACGATGACCAGGTCGGAGATGATCCCGTTGCTGATGAACGTCTTGGACCCGTTGAGGACGTAGTGGTCGCCCTTGTCGACCGCGGTGGTGCGGATGCCCTGCAGGTCGCTGCCGGCGCCGGGCTCGGTCATCGCGATCGCGGAGATCAGCTCGCCGGAGACGAGCCCGGGCAGCCAGCGACGCTTCTGCTCGTCGTTGGCGAGGTTGCTGATGTAGGGCACGACCACGTCGGTGTGGAGCGTGAACCCGAGCCCGCCCGCGCCGACCCGGGTGATCTCCTCGGCGATGATCGCGTTGTAGCGGAAGTCCTTGACCCCGGCGCCGCCGTACTCCTCGTCGACGTCGAAGCAGAGCAGTCCCTGCTCGCCCGCGCGGGTCCAGACCTCGCGGCTGACCTGGCCGTCCTTCTCCCACTGGTCGTGGTACGGGACGACTTCCTTCTCCATGAAGGCCCGCGCGGTGGCGCGGAAGTCCTCGTGCTCCTGCTCGTAGATCGACGGCCTCTCGGGCATCGGTTCCTCCGGGTCGCGGGCTCGGGTTCAGGGCTACAGTGACAGCGATACTGTCACAATTCAAGTGTACGATCGGACACATGACCGCGCTCCCTGACGACGCCCCCGACGGGCTGCTCACGATCGACGAGCTCGCCGTCGCGGTGGGGATGACGGTGCGCAACACCCGCTACTACGCGAGCCTCGGATTGATGCCGCCGCCGATCCGGCGCGGCCGGGTGGCCTACTACGACGACGTCCACCGGGCCCGGCTCGAGCTGGTCCGCGCGCTCCAGCAGCACGGCTTCACGCTGCAGGCGATCGAGGGGTTCGTGGGTACCCTCCCGGCGGACGCGACCGTCGAGCAGCTCGCGCTCCAGCGCGCCATGCTGACGTCCTGGACGCCGCAGCTACCAGCGGAGCTGACCCGGCGCGGGCTCGAGGAGCGGGCCGGCCGCAAGCTGTCCGCCGACGACCTGCGGCTGCTGGTGGTGCTGGGTTCGGTGCAGCGCCGAGGCAAGTCGTACGTCGCGCTGCCCACCCTCGAGGTCGGGCTCGGCCTGCTGGACCTCGACGTACCCGAGGAGAGCCTCAACGCCGCGGGCGAGGCGATCCGCCGGCACATGGAGGCGCTGGTCGAGGAGCTCACCGACATCCTGCGGACGTTCATGCTGCAGCCGTTCCGCGAGCAGGGCGAGGACCCTGCCGAGGCGGAGCGGATCCGGGAGACGCTGCCGCAGCTGCGTCAGCTCACGCTCGAGGCTGTGGTCGGTGGTTTCCAGCAGGCGGCCAACGCGGTGATCACCCGCTCGCTCGCCAGGGACTAGATCTCGGAGAGCAGCGCCAGCCCGGTCACCACGACCAGGCCGAGCACCACCACGTCGCCGAGAATCAGCAGCGCCGAGTCCTTCACCTTCAGCCGGCTCGCGATCGCGCCGAGCATCAGGCAGGCGAGGCCGACGGTGGCGGCTACCCCGAGGCTCGGGGACCGCGATGCCGATCAGTACGCCGACAGCCCCGGCCGTCTCGAGCGTCCCGATGATCCGCCACAGCCCGGGCTGCATCCCGAAGTGGTCGCGGATCTCGAGGCTCTGCCTCACCCCGAGCACCTTCACGCCGCCGGTCACCAGGAAGAGCGCGCCGGTGATGATCGCGAGCACACTCGACATGGCGCGAGTCTCGACCCTCCGGGGGTTTGGCGCCACCATCCCCCGGAGATGCTCCGGTCATGATCGTTCGCATTGCCGTGTCCCTCGTCGCCTGCCTGATCACCGTGCTGCCCGGAGCTCCGGCTCTGGCCGGCGACGACCCGGGCGTCCCGGTCTTCCACGACCGCGAGGTGAAGCGCGACAAGGCCGGTGACGTCCAGGCCGACGGGTCGACCCCGATCGACATCCGAAGGGTTCAGTACGACCACTACAAGACAGGCGACAACGAGCGCTTCGTCGTCACCGTGCGCTTCGCGTCTCGGGTGCGCAAGGGCTCCGAGCTGAGCTGGGGCACCTCGACCGGTCCCGGGGGCTACTCCCTCGAGGTTCACGTCGAAGGTCGGCGGCGGCTTCCGAGCTCGAGCGCGACAACCGAAAGGTCCGGCGCCCCCACGTCCGCCGTGCCGTCGAGGGACGCACCGTCACGATCACGATCCCGTGGCGAAAGCTCGGCTCGCCCGACAAGCTGGTCGGCCTGCGATTCTGGGCCGAGCTCTGGAAGCCGGGCGTGGTCGGGCCCGGGATCGACAAGGCGTTGAAGGATCGCGCCGTCCTGAAGTGACGCGTGACGACTAGCTGACCCACTCCTTGACCTGCGCCACGGTCGCGGCCGGGTCCTCGGTGGCGGGCGCGACGGAGAGGTTGGTGATGCCGGCCTCCTTGAAGGCCGCGATCCGCTCCTTGACGTAGGACTCGGGACCGACGAGGTTGCCTGCCTCGAGCCACTCCATCGGGACGAGCGCCTCGGCGTCGCGCTTGTTGCCGTCGAGGTAGAGGTCCTGGATCTCCTTGGCCTCCTTCTCGTAGCCGTACTGGCAGGCGAGGTCGTTGTAGAAGTTCTTCCCACGGGCGCCCATGCCGCCGACGTACAACGCATAGACCGGGCGCATCAGGTCGAGCATCCCCTTCACGTCCTCGCCGATCGCGACCAGGCCGCCGGCGTTCACCTCGAGCGGGGCCAGATCGGGGGAGCGCTTCGCGGTGCCCTTGGCCAGTGCGTCGCCCCAGACCTCCTTGGCCTTCTCGGGATAGAAGAGCCAGGGCAGCCAACCGTCGGCGACCTCGGCGGTCATCTCGACGTTCTTGTCGCCGAGCGCCGCCACCCACAGCGGTACGGCGGACCGCTCGGGCTTGTTGAGCAGCTTGAGCGCCTTGCCGAGCCCGAGCCCCTGGTCGGCGGGCAGGGGCAGCGTGAAGATCCCGTCGCTGGTCAGCCGCTCGTGGCGCAGCCCCTTCCGGATGATCTCGATGACCTCGCGGGTGCGGGCGATCGGCTTCTCGTAGGGAACGCCGTGGAAGCCCTCGATCACCTGCGGGCCGGAGGCGCCGAGGCCGATCACGGCCCGGCCGCCGGAGACGTTGTCGAGGCCGGCCACCGTCTGCAGCAGGGCGCCCGGGGTGCGGGAGTAGACGTTGAGGATGGCCGCGCCGATCTCGACCGTCTCGGTCTTCGCCGCGAGGTAGCCCATCAGCGTGGGCGCGTCGAAGCCGTAGGGCTCCGCGACCCAGATGGTGTCCAGCCCCGCCTTCTCCAGCCCGACGACCTGGTCGGCGGTCTCCCGCGGGTTGCCGGCGTACACCAGTGGCATCGAGAGCTTCACGTTTCATCCCCTGTCGGGTCGTCGGACGGACGTGGTCACTGTGACAAGATCACTGTCAACATCGCAAGTGACTGTGACATACCCGTTCGCCGACCGAGGAGTGAGCCCTGCCGTGACGTACCGCATCGCCGTGATCGGCGGCACCGGACCGCAGGGCAAGGGACTGGGCTACCGGTTCGCCCGGCACGGACACACCGTGGTGCTCGGCTCCCGCGCCGCGGAGAAGGCGGTCCCGGTGGCGGCCGAGGTCAGCGAGCGGCTGGTCGGGGTCCCCGACGCCGGCGAGGTGACGGGCGCAGCGAACGCGGACGCCTGCGCGGACGCCGACGTGGTGCTGCTCGCGGTGCCGTACGACGGCCACGACGAGCTGGTCGCGACCCTGCCGCTGGCCGGCAAGATCGTGGTGTCGTGCGTGAACCCGCTGGCGTTCGACAAGGCCGGGCCGTCGGGCCGGGTCATCGACGGCGGCGAGGGCTCGGCTGCCGAGTCCGCGCAGCGGATCGCCCCCGACGCCGCCGTGGTCGGCGCCTTCCACCACGTCTCTGCCGTGACCCTGTGGGGGGACGAGGAGTACCTCGCCGACGAGGACGTGCTGGTCTGCGGCGACAGTGACGAGGCCAAGCAGGTCGTGATCGAGCTGGCCCGGTGCGTGAGCGGCCGCGACGGTGTCGACGCGGGCCGGCTCCGGCTGGCGCGGCAGCTCGAGCCGCTGACCGCCGTACTGATCTCGATCAACAAGAAGTACAAGACCCACTCGGGAGTGCGGATCTCCGGCATCTGAGGCAATCTCGGCACATGGGTCTCTTCTCGAAGCTGAAGGCGCAGGTCGAGGCGGCGCAGGCAGCGGGCAACGCGATGGCCGGGGTCGAGCCGGTCTCCGACATCCCCGAGTTCGTCGCGCCGTGGCCGCAGGAGGAGGTCGACCGCCTGCTCCAGGGTCCGGGGCCGATCCGCGCCATCATGCTCGGCAGCCGCCACCAGGTGCTCGAGGACGGCGAACGCATCGGCCGGATGCGCGTACACGTGCGGCTCCGCCCACGCGGCCCCGAGGGCACGCTCGGTGACGAGGTGACGGTCAAGGCCTCGGTCAGCTCGTGGGTGGCCACCTTGCTCGAGCCTGGCCTCGACATCCCGGTCGAGCGCGACCCGAGCACCGGCGCGATCACCAAGGTCGCCTCCAAGCAGCTCACCGAGGAGCTCGCGGGACGCAAGGCGGAGGCCGACAAGATCCGCCCGGGCTTCGCCGTCGACCCGGCCCTGCAGGGGATGGCCGAGACGGCGGGCGCGATCCGCGACGCCATCACCGGCAAGGGGACCACGGAGCCGCCACCGCCGTCGGCGGGCGACCCCCGGCGGGAGCCGGTCGACGGCATCACCTGGGAGACGTACGTCGCCGTGAGCGCTCACCTCCAGGTCCATCCCCCGGCACCGGGCGGCGAGGACAAGGTCGCGCAGCAGTACGGCGTGCGGCCGTACACCTGGCTGGCCATCAGCTCGGTCTGGAAGGGTCGGCTCGACGCCGATCCCGAGCTCGCCCAGCTGTTCGAGCGCGACCTGATGGCCGTCAAGGAAGCGCTCTGACCTTCGGTCAGTGCCGTCCGTTCCAGCTGTCCCAGAGGGCGGCGTAGGAACCGCCGGCCGCCACGAGCTCGTCGTGGGAGCCGAACTCGGAGATCACCCCGTCCTCGACCACGGCCACCCGATCGGCGTCGTGGGCGGAGAACAGCCGGTGCGCGATCGCGATCACGGTCCGGCCCTCGAGTACGGCGGCCAGCGAGCGCTCCAGGTGCCGAGCCGCGCGCGGGTCGATCAGCGAGGTGGCCTCGTCGAGCACCAGCGTGTGCGGGTCGGCCAGCACCAGCCGGGCCAGCGCGATCTGCTGGGCCTGCGCGGCGGCCAGCGTGCGGCCACCGGAGCCGACCACCGTGTCCAGGCCCTCCGGCAGCGCCTCGACCCACTCCAGCGCGTCGACGGCGTCGAGCGCGGCCCGGATGTCGGCATCGGTGGCGTCGGTGGGGGCCGCCAGCGCGAGGTTCTCGCGCAGCGTGCCCACGAACACGTGGTGCTCCTGGGTCACGAGCGCGACGTGGCCGCGCAGGTCGCCGAGCGGCAGCTCGACCAGGCCGACCCCACCCACGGTCACCTCGCCGGTGCGGGGCGGATGGATGCCGGCCAGCAGCCGACCCAGCGTCGATTTCCCGGCACCCGACGGACCCACCATGGCGATCCGCTCGCCGACGCCGACCGACAGGTCGACCCCGTGGAGTACGTCGCGACCCTCGACGTACGCGAACCGCACGTCGCCGGCGTCGATCTTCTCGCCGCTCGGCGTCCGGCCGGAGACCTCGCGATCGTCGGGACCTGGGCCACCCCGAGCAGCCGGGCCAGCGAGGCCGCGCCCATCTGCAGCTCGTCGAGGATCGACACGATCCGGTCGACCGGGTCGATCAGCATCTGCACGTACAGCGTCGCTGCGGTGACGTCGCCGAGCGAGACCTGCCCCTGCGTGTAGAGGTAGCCGCCGAACAGCAACGTGCACACCGTGGGGATCAGGTAGGCGATCTCCATATTGGGGAAGAACACGGTGCGCAGGAACAGCGTGTACCGCTCGGCGTCGTAGGACTCCTTGATGTCGCGGTCGAGGCTGTCGATCCGCTCGTCGGCGAGGCCGAGGGCCTCGACGCTGCGGGCGCCCTCGACGGTCTCGGTCAGCGTCGCGTTGATGTCGGAGTACGACGCGCTCTCGCGCAGGTAGCCGGCCTTGGCCCGGGCGAGGTACCAGCGCAGCCCGATCACCAGCGGCGGCACGCCGAGCGCGCAGGGGAGCAGGACCCACCAGCCGACGCTCAGCGCGGCCGCGAACGTCAGGACCGCGGTGATCACGGCGATCGTCCACTCGGGCAGCGCCCAGCGCACCGACCAGCCGAGCTGCTCCACGTCGCGGCTGGTCCGGGTCAGCAGGTCGCCGGAGCCGGCCGACTCGACGACGCCGACGGGCAGCGC
The DNA here is from genome assembly GCA_963798055.1 of uncultured Actinomycetota bacterium. GTDB lineage: Bacteria > Actinomycetota > Actinomycetes > Propionibacteriales > Nocardioidaceae > Nocardioides. The sequence continues at coordinate 272,062 of CAWCRX010000019.1, read as the reverse complement.
CAGCGCGTTGCCCACGAAGTCCTCGCGCAGCTCGGCCAGCACCCGCTCGCCGAGCACCTGGCTGACGTAGCGGGCGTAGCGGGTGAGCACGGTCTGGATGACCAGGAACCCCGCGAGCAGCGCGATCACCCGGTCGACATGCGCGGTGGTGGTGCCCTGCTCGACGGCTTCGACCAGTTCACCGAGCAGACGGGGCGCGGCGAGTGCCGCGACGGCGGCGAGACCGTGGAGGAGTACGGCGCCGCCGAGCAGACGCGGGTAGCGGCGGGCCAGCGTCTTGACGTAGCCGCGCATCGCCGGACCGTCGGCCACCGGAAGGATCGTGGTGCTCATCGGGTCGCCTCCGACGGCTGGAGCTCGGTCTCCCGGATGACCACGGCCCGGTAGTCGGCGTTCGATCGCAGCAGCTCACCGTGGCGTGCCGGTGGCCACGATGCGGCCGTCGCGGAGCAGCGCGACCTCGTCGACGGCGTCCAGCATCAACGGGCTCGTCGAGGTGACCACGGTGGTGCGTCCCGCCCGGTGCTGCCGCAGCCGTGCCGCGATCCGGGCCTCGGTGTGCGCGTCGACCGCGGACGTGGGTTCGACCAGGATCAGGATCTCGGGGTCGGCGGTGAGCGCCCGCACCAGCACCAGCCGCTGCCGCTGGCCGCCGGAGAAGCTCCGGCCGCGCTCGTTGACGATCGCGTCCAGGCCCTCGGGGAGCGCGTCGAGAATGTCGTCGGCGGATGCGGTGTCGAGGGCCGGGCCCAGGTCGCCGTTGCCCGTCACGTCGAGCCGGTCGCCGAGCCGCCCGGAGAACAACGCGGCGGTGGTGTCCGAGACGACGATCCGGCGGCGTACGTCCAGGCGCGCCAGCGCGGTCAGGGGTACGCCGCCCAGGGTCACGTCGTCGTCAGGCTCCGGGGCGCACATGCCGAGCCGGTCGGCGAGCCGCGCCGACTCGTCGGGGTCGTCGCTCACGATCGCGGTGATCGCACCGGGGCGGACCCGAAGCCCCGACCGGGCGTCGTACAGGGCGGCGCCGGGAGGTGGCAGTTCGGCCGGCTGCTCGGGATCGGTCATCTCAGGGGTCAGTGCCAGCACGCGGCAGACGCGAGCCGCGGAGACCCGGCCCCGGATGAACTTGTTGGCGTACTCCGTGGCGGTGCGCAGCGGGATCATCAGGAACGCCGCGTAGCCGTAGAACGCCACCAGCTCACCGGGAGTGATCCGGCCGGAGACGGCGTACCGCGCCCCGATCCAGACCACGATGACGACGAAGACGCCCGGCAGGAACACCTGGAGCCCGTCGAGCACCGACTGCAGCTTGGCCACCTCGACGCCGGCGCGCCGGGTGGTCTGCGACTCGCGGCGGTAGCGGTCGTGGAAGACCTGCTCGCCGCCGATGCCGCGCAGCACCCGCAGCCCGCCCACGATGTCGTTGGCGGTGTTGGCCAGGTCGCCGGTCAGCTCGCGCTGGCGAGCGCTGCGGCGCTGCAAGGGCGAAAGCAATGGCCCCACGAGCAGCATCAGGGCGGGGACGCCGATCAGCACCACCAGCCCGAGGGTCACCGAGGTCTGGAGCAGGATCACCGAGACCAGCAGGAACGACACGATCGCGCCGGCGAACCGAGCGGACACATCCATCACCTGGCCCAGGTGGGAGATGTCGCTGGTGCCGATCGCCACGACCTCGCCCGTCGAGACCTTGCGCGGCAGGGTGGCGCCGAGGTGTACGGCGTGCCGGCCGACCAGCTGGACCGTCCGGTACGCCGTGGTGAGCCAGTTCGTGACCGCGAACCGGTGCCGCATGATCCCGCTGCCCGCCTGGATCAGCCCGATGGCGAACAGCAGGCCGGCGTACTTCAGCAGGGCGTCGGTGTCCTTGGCGGCGACGCCGTCGTCGATGGCTCGGCCGATCACGAACGGGAGCACCGCCTGGCTGCTCATCCAGACGATGCCGAAGGACATGCCGAGCAGCAGCGTGCGCTTCTGGCCCTTGGCCAGCCACCACAGGTAGCGCACCGCGGACCGGTGGTCCGCGGTGCCCGGGTGATCGAGAGGAAGGCGCCGCACCCGGCCACGCTACGGATGACGGGGGTGCGACTTCGACCGAATTACTCCGCGTGGTGACGGATGAGCCGGCGGGGAAACACCACGAGCAGCCCGATCAGAACGAGCGCCATGACGCTGCCCATCGCTATCGCCCAGGTGCGGTCGACGACCACGTCGAACACGAACGTCGTGATGCCTACGACGAGCAGGGCGACCCCGCCGAGCGCGAGGCTCGCGACCCGGCCCGCTGCGCGGACGAGCTTGTCCTTCACCTGCCGTCCCGAGAGCGTGCGATGCGCGGCCACGGGCGTCAGCACCAGCGCGGTGGTCACGCCGGAAAGCACGACCAGGACGAGGTAGAAGTCGCGTTGGTACTCCTCGAGCTGAGCCGAACTTCTGCTGGAACGGGAGCGTCAGCAGGAACCCGGCGAGCAGCTGGACGCCGGTCTGCATCACCCGCAGCTCCTGGAGGAGGTCGCCCCACTTGCGGTCGGCCTTCTCCTGCGGGGACTCGTTGCGGCCGTCCGGTCCGTAGTCGTTCATGGCGCCCGGTTCCCCCTCGCAGCACTGAGCGCTAGTTCATCCACGACCTCGGCGCCGGGCAGCTCGCCGAGAAGCCGGCCCGCGAGCACGATCTTGGACCGCCGGGTGCCCGAACCGATGATCGCCACGTCGATGTCCAGGCAGCGCGGGTCGACCAGCACCCGCCAGCCCTCGGGCAGGCCGAGCGGCGTGATCCCGCCGTACTCCATCCCGGACTCCTCGACCGCGCGGTCCATCGACAGGAACGACGCCTTGCGGACGTCGAGCAGCCGGCGGACCCGGTTGTTGACGTCCGCCCGGGTGTCGGCCCGGACGACGCAGGCCGCGATCCGTTCCTCGCCGGCCCGGCTGCCCGCGATGACGACGCAGTTGGCGCCGGTGTCCATCGGGAGCTCGTAGGCGGCGCTCATCGCCGCCGTGTCGGCGTGGTCCGGATCGATCTCCACCACCGCAACGTCAGGCGCCGCCGGCCAGGCCGCAAGAGCGGCCACGACCGGCGGCGCGAGGAGCTCGGGATGGTCGAGCGCGGGCAGTGAGGTCAGGGTGCCGATCTCGGGAAGGGTCACGGCTCGATTCTGCGGTACGCCCTACGCGGTCGGCATCACGGCCCAGGCGACGACGTACGCAACGACCACGGTGCCCAGGCTGAAGATGGCGGCGAGGACCGTGAGCACCCGCACGAGGGTGGCGTCGATGCCGAAGTAGTCGGCGAACCCGGAGCAGACGCCGCCCAGGATCTTGTCGTGGGTACGTCGGGTCAGGCGCTTGCCGGTGCTGGCGGTGTTCACTTGTTCTCCTCGGTGGTGGGCTCGGTGTCGGTGGTGAGTTCGGTGTCGCTGTCGGAGTCGGTCTCCTCGACCGCGTCGGTGTCAGGCTCGGCGGGAGCGATCCAGCCGACCCGGCGGCTCTCGCGGCCGCGGTGGCCGGTGACGGCCAGGGCGATCAGGCCGGCGGCCCCGCCGAGCACCCACGGTGTGGGCAGCAGCCAGCGGACGTCGTCGCCCTCGACCACGTCGCCGATGATCAGGGCCCAGATGGCGACCAGGCCGAGCAGGGCGATGCCCATCACGAGGTGGCCGACGTTGACCGGGTGGCGACCGCTCTCGCGCTCGCTCTCGGTCGTAGTAAGAGGAGTGGTGGTCGTGTCGCTCATCAGTTGCTTCCTTCTTCGTGGACCACGATCTCGCCGAAGATGACCTCGGCGTCGATGGTCAGGGTGGGCGCGTTCGCGACGCCGGAGACGTGCGTGGCGCTGTTCGAGTTGTCCTCGTTGTCGCCGAACAGGTCGGTCTCCCCGCCGTCCACGGTCGCGTCGACAACCACGTTCACGCCGTCGGGGACGGTGACCTCGATCCGGCCGAAGTCGACCTCGAAGTTGAGGGTCCGACCGTCGAGGTTCTCGACGTCCTGCACGTCGGTCAGGTCGAGCTCGATCTCGCCCGCCCACAGGTCGTAGCTGCCGTCGACGTCGGCGGCCAGGTTCGGCGACTCGCCGATGTGGCCGGCGTCGACCTCGTGGGCCGCGGTCGCGCCAGCGGTCGCCAGGGCGGCCACCAGACCGACCGCGATCAGGCCGCCGGCCCGTCCGTAGAACGCGCCGACCAGCAGCATCGCGCCGATGATCCCCAACGCGAGCGCGGGGTAGGCGGAGTCGGTGACGTCGCCGCCGGCGAGGTCGATGATGCCGAGCGTGCCTTCGGCGAGCGCCGTGAGCGCCATCGTGAACCAGAACAGGATGGGTCCGCGCTTCTTGGGGTTGCGCGGCGGCGCCTGGTACGTCGGCTGGTGCGGCGCGCCGGGATAGGTGACGCCGGGTGTGGGCGGCGCCGTCGGTGCGGGCGGGTGCGGCCGCGAGTCACCGCGGACGCTCACGATCAGCAGCGCGATCAGGCCGAGGATCGCCAGCGGCCAGGGGAAGCCCCAGTCGCCCATCGAGTCGCCGATGACGGCGAGCGCGGCGAGCACGCCGACGATGATCAGCGCCACGCCGCGGCTGCGCTCATCGACCCGCAGCTTCGCGGACTCGGTGTACTCCTCGGGCACCAGCAGCCAGCAGGCGCCGTAGATCAACAGCCCGGCGCCGCCGAAGAAGATGAGGACGACCAGCGCCACGCGGGTGATGATCGGGTCGATGTCGAGGTGCCGGGCCAGGCCGCCCGCGACGCCGGCGATCTTGCGGTCGTCACGGGTGCGGCGCAGCCGGCCGAGGTCGCGGATCTCGTCGCGGGTCACGCGGGGACCGGTGTCCGGACCGGCAGCGGCGCCGTGGTCCGACGGGTGCTCGGCCGGGGCCTCGGGAGGATTCGTTGTCATGTCATCCAGACTGGGCTGTCGCGGGCTCCCGCACCATCGGGGAGCACCCTGGTTCTGCTCGACCCAGCGACCGTCTGCCCTCAGGGTCCGACCGGGGTTCGTCCTCATGGTTGCGCACCGGCCGCTGTGTGACGATTGAGGTCACGATGAGCATCCCCTCCGCCCCGGCCGCCCGCGCGCCGCGCCGGGCCACCCGAGACCTCCGCGAGCCGATCATCGGCGGCGTGGCGTCCGGGCTCGCCCGCCACCTGGCGCTGCCGGTGCTGTGGATCCGGGTCGCCTTCGTGGTGGCTGGGGCCATCGGCGGGTTGGGTATCGCGTTCTACGCCGCGCTGTGGCTGATGCTGCCGGCGGGCGACCAGTTCGAGACCGCCGCACCCGGCCTGGAGAGCGCGACCCGCGGCGGCCGCCGCCCGGGCCGGATCCGGCGGCTGACCGACGTCGGCCCGGTCGTCGCGCTCGCGGCGCTCGGGCTCGGCCTGGTCTTCGTGCTGGAGGCGCTGTTCGGCCGGGGCGCGCTGATCTGGCCGATCGCGATCGCGCTGGCCGGCATCGCGCTGCTGTGGCGGCAGGCCGACGAGGCGCAGCGCGAGCGCTGGCTCGACTCCACCGGCCGGATCAACCCGTCGCGGGTGATCCTGGGCGACGGCGGGTGGGCGTCGTACGCCCGACTGGCCGCCGGCGTCGGCCTGATCATCCTGGCGCTGCTCGTGTTCGCACTGCGCAGCGGCTCGGTGGGCCTGGCTCTCGACGTGACCTTCGCGGCCCTGGTCGGAGTGGTCGGCATCGGCATCGTGGTCGGCCCGTGGATCTTCCGGCTGGCCACGGAGCTGACCGACGAGCGCGCCGAGCGGGTCCGGACCCAGGAGCGCGCCGACGTGGCCGCCCACCTGCATGACTCGGTGCTGCAGACCCTGGCCCTGATCCAGAAGAACTCCGCGAACGCGTCGACGGTCGCGCGGCTCGCGCGCGCCCAGGAGCGCGACCTGCGGGCCTGGTTGTACGTCGGCGAGTCCACCGACGACCGCACGGTGGCCAGCGCGCTGCGCGGCGTTTCCGCGGAGGTCGAGGACGCGCACGGCGTCACCGTCGACGTGGTGACCGTGGGCGACCGGGACTTCGCGGAGGGGCTGCGGCCGGTGGTCGCGGCGACTCGCGAAGCGGTGACCAACGCGGCCAAGCACTCCGGGGTGCCCCAGGTCGACGTCTACGCCGAGATCACCGAGGACGCCGTGGACGTGTTCGTCCGGGACCGTGGCCGCGGGTTCGATCCGTCGGTCACCCCCGAGGACCGGTACGGCGTCCGGAACAGCATCATCGACCGCATGCAGCGGCACGGCGGCACCGGCGAGATCCGGTCCACCGTCGGCGAGGGCACCGAGGTGCACCTGCACCTGCCCCGCCCCGCAGACCAGGAAGGCGACGACGAATGACGACAGCGGAGACCGGGATGATCTCGGTGGTGATCGTCGATGACCACGCGATGTTCCGGCGTGGGGTGCGCGCCGAGCTGGAGGCCGCGGGTGCGGGTGTGGTGACGGTCCTGGCCGAGGCCGCCGACGTGGACGAGGCGGTCCGGGCGGTGGCCGAGCACCGGCCCGACGTCGTACTCCTCGACGTACACCTGCCGGGTGGGGGTGGCGCGGAAGTCATGAGGCGCACGACGGTGCCGGACGCCAAGTTCCTGGCGCTGTCGGTCAGCGACGCCGCGGAGGACGTGATCGGGACCATCCGCGGCGGCGCCCGCGGCTACGTCACCAAGACGATCACCGGCCCCGAGCTGGTCTCCGCGATCCGGCGCGTGTCCGACGGCGACGCGGTCTTCTCGCCGCGGCTGGCCGGGTTCGTGCTGGACGCGTTCGCGGGATCGATCGAGGTGGCGGCCGTCGACGAGGACCTCGACCGGCTCACCGAGCGCGAGCGCGAGGTGATGCGGCTGATCGCGCGCGGCTATGCCTACAAGGAGGTCGCGAAGGAGCTGTTCATCTCGATCAAGACCGTCGAGACCCACATGTCGTCGGTGCTGCGCAAGCTCCAGCTCTCCTCGCGCCACGAGCTCACCCGATGGGCCTCGGACCGCCGGCTCCTCTGACCTGCCGTTTCCGCCTGCCCCGCGAGGGGTACAGCGGGCCGTGAGCGCAACCGAGACCCGACCGGCCGACGTAGACGAGGGCGGCCTCAAGCGGTCCATCACCGGCAGGCAGCTCTTCTTCTACACGTTGGGCGACGTCCTCGGCTCGGGCATCTACGTCCTGATCGGGCTGGTGGCGGCCGCTGTCGGTGGCGCGTTCTGGATCGCGTTCGCGGTCGGCATCTCGGTCGCGGCGATCACCGGCACGGCGTACGCCGAGCTGGTCACGAAGTACCCGCAGGCGGCCGGCGCATCGCTCTACGTCAACAAGGCCTTCGGCAACAAGACGCTCACCTTCCTGATCACCGTGTCGTTCCTGTCGGCCAGCTTCGCGGCTGCCGGCTCGCTGGCGAGCGGGTTCTCCGCGTACTTCGCCGAGCTGTGGGCCGGGCCGCCGGCGCTGCTGGTCACCCTGCTGTTCGTGCTCGTACTGACAGTCATCAACTTCATCGGCATCACCGAGTCGGTGGTGGTGAACATGCTGATGGCGTTCGTCGAGATCGCCGGTCTGCTGATCGTGCTGGTCATCGGGATCTGGTACATCGCCGAGGGCGACGCCGACTTCGGAACGCTGGTCGACGTCAGCGCGGACGGCAACATCGGTCTCGCCGTTCTCGCCGGTGTGGCCCTGTCGTTCTTCGCGATGACCGGCTTCGAGAACACCGCGAACGTCGCGGAGGAGGTCATCGACCCGCACCGCTCCTTCCCGCGATCCCTGATCGGCGGCATGCTCGTGGCCGGGATCGTCTACGTGCTGGTCTCGGTCGCCGCGGCGCTCACCGTCGACACCGCCACGCTCGCTGGCTCCGACGCGGCGCTGCTGGAGGTGGTGGAGAAGGGGATCCTCCCGATCGACACCGGCTTCATGTCCGACCTGTTCGTGGTGATTGCGATGATCGCGATCACCAACACCACCTTGGTGGCGGTCGTGACCCAGCCCCGGATCCTCTACGGCATGGCCAACGAGGACGTCGTACCGGATGTCTTCGCCAAGATCCACTCGGGCCGCCGCAGCCCGTGGGTGGGGCTGCTGTTCAGTGCGATGGTCGTCGGCAGTCTGTTGATCGCCGGAACGCTGATCAGCGAGGCCGGCGCGAGCCTGCTCCTCGTCGAGCGGCTTGGCCCTGGTCACCGTGCTGTTCCTGCTGTTCATCTACATGCTCGTGATCGTGTCCGCGTTGAAGCTGCGTGGTCAGGACGAGACCGAGGAGACGTTCCGGGCCAACACGCCGTCTGCTGTACGTCGGTCTTCTCGGCAACGCGGCGATCCTGGGCTGGTCGGTCTACGACGACCCGGCCTCCCTGCTCTGGTGCGGGGCGCTGATCGCGGTCGGCGTGGTGCTCTTCCTCATCGAGCGCTACCTCACGCCTGACAGCTGACGAGGTCGTTTAGGGTTCGGCCATGGAGACGCTGCGCCAGATCCTGCTGGTGATCCACATCCTCGGTTTCGCGGCCCTGATCGGTGGGCTGCTCGTGCAGGCCAAGAGCCCCGAGAAGGTCGTCAACTCGGCGATGCGCGACGGAGTCGGTACGGCCTTCGTCGCCGGCATCGCCCTGGTCGGAGTGCTCCAGGCCGATGACGTCGAGGTCAACAACACCAAGATCGCGGTCAAGGGCCTGATCGGCCTGCTGTTGCTGATCCTGATCATGGCCAACACCCGCAAGGAACGGATCCCGCAGGGCCTGTGGGCCGGGCTCGTGCTCCTGTCGATCGCGAACGTCTGCGTCGCGGTGCTCTGGTCCTCGGCGCACGCCTGAGTCACAGGCCCCGCCCGCCGCTGTCCCCGTTCCTCCGTAGGGTGGAGGCAGCATGAGCACCCTGCCGCTGCCCGGCTTCGACCAGGCCACCGAGGAGCCCCGGACCACTCGTCGCGGACCCACCCCCGACGAGCTGCTCGAGGGTCTCAACGACCCCCAGAAGGCGGCGGTTCGGCACGCGGGAGCGCCGCTGCTCGTGGTGGCCGGCGCGGGCTCCGGCAAGACCCGGGTGCTGACCCGGCGGATCGCCTGGCTGATCTCCGAGCGCAAGGCGCACCCCGGGTCGATCCTGGCGATCACGTTCACCAACAAGGCCGCGGCCGAGATGAAGGAGCGGGTCGAGGAGCTGGTCGGTCGGCGGGCGCGGGTGATGTGGGTGAGCACGTTCCACTCCGCGTGCGTGCGGATCCTGCGCAAGGAGATCGACAAGATCGGCTTCAAGTCGAACTTCTCGATCTACGACGCCCAGGACCAGAAGCGGCTGATGTCTCTGGTGATCCGCGACCTCGACCTGGACCCGCGGCGCTTCCAGCCGGGCCCGGTCCTGCACTGGGTCAGCAACCACAAGAACGAGCTGCGCGACCACGAGGAGGTCGCTGCCGACGCGCGCAACGGGATCGAGGAGACCTACTCCGCGGCGTACACCGCCTATCAGCGGCGGCTGCGTGAGGCCAACGCGCTCGACTTCGACGACCTGATCATGTTCACGGTGCACCTGTTCCAGGCGTTCCCCGAGGTGCGGGAGGTCTACCGGCGGCGGTTCCGGCACGTGCTCGTGGATGAGTACCAAGACACCAACCACGCGCAGTACGCCCTCATCCACCAGCTCTGCGCCGACGATCCCGAGCTGGTCGAGGAGGAGCGCGTGGAGCCCGCGGAGCTGATGGTGGTGGGCGACGCCGATCAGTCCATCTACGCGTTCCGCGGCGCCAACATCCGCAACATCCTCGACTTCGAGCAGGACTTCCCCAACGCCACCACGATCATGCTCGAGCAGAACTACCGCTCCACGCAGACCATCCTCAACGCCGCCAACTCCGTGATCGGTCACAACCAGGGCCGCAAGCCGAAGCGGCTCTGGTCCGACGCCGGCGACGGCGACCGGATCGTGGGGTACGTCGCCGACGACGAGCGCGACGAGGCCAGGTTCGTCTCCGAGGAGATCGACACGCTCACCGACGAGGGCGCCAAGCCGGGCGACGTCGCGGTGTTCTACCGCACCAACGCCCAGTCGCGCGTGTTCGAGGAGGTGTTCATCCGCACCGGCCAGCCCTACAAGGTCGTCGGGGGAGTGCGCTTCTACGAACGCCGCGAGGTGCGGGACGCGCTCGCCTACCTCCGGATGCTGGTCAACCCCGACGACCAGGTCTCGCTGCGCCGCATCCTCAACGTCCCGAAACGGGGCATCGGGGACCGGGCCGTCGCCTGCGTCCAGGAGCTCTCCGACCGGGAGCGGATCACGTTCTGGGAGGCGCTGCGCCGGGCCGAGGAGTCGCCCGGGCTGGCCACCCGGAGCCTGGCCAACATCCAGGGCTTCGTGGCCATGGTCGAGGAGCTCCAGTCGATGGTCGACGCCGGTGAGCGGGCCGACGTCATCCTCGAGTTCGTGCTGGCCCGCTCCGGCTACCTCGAGCAGCTGGAGGCGTCCGAGGATCCCCAGGACGCCACTCGGGTGGAGAACCTGGGCGAGCTCGTCGCGGTCGCCCGCGAGTTCTCCGAGGATCCGGTGGCCGGTCCCTCGGCGGACCCGGCGGACGTCGACGCGGGCATCGTCGCCCCCGGACTCGCCGACTTCCTGGAGCGGGTGGCGCTGGTCGCCGACACCGACCAGATCCCCGACGAGCCCGACGCCGAGGACCTGGGGGTCGTGACCCTGATGACCCTGCACACCGCCAAGGGCCTGGAGTTCCCGGTGGTGTTCCTGACCGGCCTCGAGGACGGCGTCTTCCCCCATTCCCGCTCGCTCGGCGACCAGCCCGAGCTGGAGGAGGAGCGCCGGCTCGCGTACGTCGGCATCACCCGCGCCCGCGAGCGGCTCTACATCTCCCGGGCCGTGGTGCGGTCGGCGTGGGGCGCGCCGTCACACAACCCCGGCTCCCGGTTCCTCGACGAGCTCCCGGTCGACCTCGTCGACTGGCGACGCACCGAGGCCGCGCAGACGTCGTGGGGCCGGCCCGACCTGGCCAGCGGCTCGGCCGCCCAGCTGGGTGCGCCGACCGCCGCGGGCCGCCGCAACTTCTCCTCGGCCGCCGCGCGAGCCGACGCCGCCGTCGAAGGCCAAGCCGGCCCGCGAGATCCCGTCGCTCGAGCCCGGCGACCGGGTGGTCCACGACTCGTTCGGGATGGGCACCGTGGTGGCGGTCGAGGGCGCAGCCGACAAGTCGGTCGCCTCGATCGACTTCGGGTCCGAGGGCGTCAAGCGGCTGCTGCTGCGGTACGCGCCCGTCGAGAAGCTGTGACAGCGGGTTCGGCTACGGCGTGACGCCGTGCACGATGAACGCCGCGTAGGGGTCGACCGGGTCGCCGCCGCCGGGGCGGACCTCGACGTGCAGGTGGGAGCCGGTCACGTGGCCGGTGGAACCGACCGTGCCGATGATCTCGCCGGCCCGTACGGTCTGGCCCTCGGAGACGTTGAACGCCGTCTGGTGGCAGTACCACAGCTCGGTGCCGTCCTCGAGCGTGACGATGGTCTTGTTGCCGTAGGCGCCGTCGTACCCGACGGACGTGACGACGCCGTTGGCGATGGACGTGATCGGGTCACCGGAGTCGCCGTTGAAGTCCAGGCCGGTGTGGTAGCTCGACCAGAGGCCGTACTCGCCGAACCGGGCGGTGATGACGGCGGGTGAGATCGGCAGCACCCAGCGGTTCTCCGCGATCTTGTCGGCCTGCTTCTCGGCGAGCTGGGCCAGCTGGCCCAGGGCGGCGTCGCGCTGCTCCGCCACCACCTCGGCCTCCTCGACCAGCTCGGTGTCGGAGGCGTCCTCGAGTGCGTCGCGCCTCGAGTCGCGGCTCACCTGGGAGTCGCGGTCGCCCAGGGCGACCGAGCCGATCCCGCTGTCGCCGGACACCGCGCTCGCGGCGTTGTATCGAGGCTCCATGCTGTCGGCCAGGTCGGCGCCGGCGGAGGTCACGGTGCCGGTGACGGCCACGGCGAGAGAGGCCAGGCCGAGCAGCACCGGAGGCGAGGGCAGGCCCTGGAACAACGGCCCGCGGGGGGCGGCATGCTTGACCGCCTTGCGCTTGCCGGGAACGGTGACGATCGGGATGGAGCCAGTGGTCTCGAGCTGGTGGGATGCGAGTACGGCGACCGGCTCGGAGACCCGCAGCGGGGTCTCGACGTGGACCGGCGCGGAGTCGCGCCCGGCGACCCTGCGGCCGACGTACTTGGAGTCCCTCGAAGCCTTTGAGGGACGGCGGATCGGGCCGCGATGATCCGCTCGGTGGCTACCCATCAGGCGTTGGCTCTCCGCTGTCCCGAAGTTGGATGAATGTCAAAGGAAATTCAGACGAAGCCACGACCATAACGGATTGGCCACGCGTGTAAAGCATCGGCACGGATTATCTGTGGACAACGGCCTGGGTCGGCCGAGGTCACGCCCGCACGCCCCGCCCATTACTGTGCGGCCATGGAGCGGATCCGGATCGTCGTCGGGAAACCCGGTCTCGACGGGCACGACCGCGGGGCAAAGATCGTCGCGCGGGCGCTCCGGGACGCCGGTCACGAGGTGATCTATACCGGTCTGCACCAGACCCCGGAGCAGATCGTGGAGACCGCGATCCAGGAGGACGCGGATCTGATCGGGCTCTCGGTGCTGTCCGGGGCGCACATGACCCTGTTCAAGCGACTTGTGGAGCTGTTGGCCGAGCGGGACGCCTCCGACATCGTGGTGTTCGGCGGCGGGATCATCCCCGACGAGGACGTACCCCGTGCTCGAGGAGCTGGGCGTAGCCAAGGTGTTCACGCCCGGGGCCACGACCGGCGACATCACCGGCTGGGTGGCCACCCACTTCGCCACCGCAGAGAGCTAGCGTCTCGTCGCGACCACCCCCGGTCGTCGTACCCGTCGGGCGGGTCTAGGGTGCCGATGACACCCCAAACGCTGAAGGCGCGGCCGCTTCCGGCTGCCCTCATAGGTGAGGACTTAGATCAGTGGATCTGATGGAGTATCAGGCGAAGGAGCTCTTCGCCAAGCACGACGTCCCGGTCACTCTCGGCATCGTCGCCCACACCCCGGCCGAGGCCCGGGCCGCCGCCGAGGAGCTCGGCGTCGTCGTCGTCAAGGCGCAGGTCAAGGCCGGTGGCCGCGGCAAGGCGGGCGGGGTCAAGCTCGCGAAGACGCCGGACGAGGCCGAGCAGCACGCCGAGGCGATCCTCGGGATGGAGATCAAGGGCCTGACCGTCAACCGGGTGCTGATCGCCCCGGCGGCGAGCATCGAGGAGGAGTACTACTTCTCGTTCCTGCTCGACCGGGCCAACCGGCAGTACCTCTGCATCGCGTCCGTCGAGGGCGGCGTCGAGATCGAAGAGGTCGCCAAGACCAACCCCGACGCGGTCCGCAAGATCCCGATCGACCCGGGCACCGGCGTCGACGAGGCCAAGGCGCGCGAGATCGTCGCGGACGCGAAGTTCCCCGACGCGCTCATCGAGCAGGCCGTGACCATGGTGCTCCGGCTCTGGGACGTCTTCGTCAGTGAGGACGCCACCCTGGTCGAGGTCAACCCGCTGGCTCGGCTCGAGGGCGACGTGCTCGAGGCGCTGGACGGCAAGGTCTCGCTGGACGACAACGCGGACTTCCGGCACGAGGAGCACGCGGCGTTCGAGATCCGTGAGGAGGCCGACCCGCTCGAGGCGAAGGCCAAGGACAAGGGCCTCAACTACGTCAAGCTCGACGGCGACGTGGGCATCATCGGCAACGGTGCGGGACTGGTCATGTCGACGCTCGACGTGGTCGCCTACGCCGGGGAGAAGCACGGCGGGGTCAAGCCCGCGAACTTCCTCGACATCGGCGGCGGCGCCAACGCCCAGGTGATGGCCGACGGTCTGGACGTGATCCTGCACGACGAGCAGGTGAAGTCGGTGTTCGTGAACGTCTTCGGCGGCATCACCGCCTGCGACGAGGTCGCCAACGGCATCGTCGGCGCGCTGGACATCCTCGGCGACGAGGCCAGCAAGCCGATCGTCGTACGACTCGACGGCAACAACGTCGAGGAGGGCCGGCGCATCCTCTCCGAGGCGAACCACCCGCTGGTCACGATGGTCGACACCATGGACGGCGCGGCGGACCGAGCTGCCGAGCTGGCAGCCAAGTCGGAAATGGCCTGAGGGGACGAGAGATGTCTATTTACCTGAACAAGGACTCCAAGATCATCGTCCAGGGCATGACCGGTGGCATGGGCTCCAAGCACACCACCCTCATGGTCGAGGCCGGCTCCAACATCGTCGGCGGCGTCAACGCTCGCAAGGCCGGTACGTCGGTCGAGCTCGGCGGCAAGGACCTGCCGGTGTTCGGCTCCGTCAAGGAGGCGATGGCCGAGACCGGTGCTGACGTGTCCGTGGTCTTCGTGCCGCCGGCGTTCACCAAGGACGCCTGCATCGAGGCCATCGACGCCGGCATCGGCCTGCTCGTGGTGATCACCGAGGGCGTGCCCGTGCAGGACAGCGCCGAGGTGTTCGCGTACCTCGACGGCAAGTCCACCCGGATGATCGGCCCGAACTGCCCCGGCATCATCACGCCGGAGGAGTCGCTGGCCGGCATCACGCCGCACACGATCGCCGGCAAGGGCCCGATCGGGCTGGTGTCGAAGTCCGGCACGCTGACCTACCAGATGATGTACGAGCTGCGGGACTTCGGCTTCACCACCGCGATCGGCATCGGCGGTGACCCGGTCGTCGGCACCACCCACATCGACGCCCTGGCGGCGTTCGAGGCGGACCCCGACACCAAGGCGATCGTGATGATCGGCGAGATCGGTGGCGACGCCGAGGAGCGGGCCGCCGACTACATCAAGGCCAACGTGACCAAGCCCGTCGTCGGGTACGTCGCCGGCTTCACCGCTCCCGAGGGCAAGACCATGGGCCACGCCGGCGCCATCGTCTCCGGCTCCTCCGGCACGGCCGCCGCCAAGAAGGAAGCCCTCGAGGCGGTCGGCGTGAAGGTCGGCAAGACCCCCTCGGAGACCGCCGCCCTGATGCGGGAGATCCTCAACAACAGCTGACCGGCTCGAAAGCGCTGACCCGTCGCGAACTTCGCGACGGGTCAGCGTCTTTCAGCGACGGGTCAACGTCGGTTTCAGCAGCCCTCCTCGGTGTACCTGCACATCGCGGGGGTCAGGTGGTCGGTCAGCTCGGTCGAGCTGTCCACCGCCGAGGCGACGGACCGGCCCGCGCGCGTACTCGCCGCCCACGTATGGCCACCAGGATCGCCCGGCCGACCCGGGTGAACTGCCAGATCGCGCCGCCCGGCATGCCGTCCACGTAGGTCTGGGCGAACGTCACCGAGTCCTCGTACCCGGTGTCGGCCGGCTCCACGGTCCAGGCAATCTCCGGGCTGTCCGTGGGGTCGAACTCGTTGACCTCGGTCGGGCACGCGGAGATCGCCGACCGGAGGTCCGCCAACACGGCCGCTGCGTCGTCGGCACCGGCGAACTCCACCACCTCGCGAGACTCGGAGTACCCAGGGCCGGTCTCGGTGACCGCGAGCCGGTCCACCCCGTCTACTGGCCATACCGTCTGCTCGCACGGGGACACCTCCTGCGCGCCCTGTGCCCGTGGGCCTGGCCCTTCCCGCGTGACCTCCACGCCATCGGGCTCGTCCAATCCGGTCGTCCAGGGCCGGCCGAGCGCCTCGGGCTCGGGTACCTCGGTGGCCTCACCGCTGCTCCCGGCGCCGGTGATCACCCCGTCGGCCTTTGCAACCGCAGCGTCGAACAGGTCCATCATCGACTCGTCGAGGCCCTCCGGCTCCAGCGGCCCGCCCACCTCGGCGAGCGAGACCAGGATCATCCGGTCCTCCCACTGGGCGATGCCCATCCGCTCGAACCGGATCGCGTCGCACTCGGTGCAGATGTCGGGGGCGTAGAACTCGTGCAGCCGCCACTCGCCCTGGCCGTTCTCCAGCTCGTACGACGTCACGCTGACGCCCTTGCGGGCCAGGTTGTCGCCGCCGGGGCAGCCGAAGCTCCAACCCTGGGCCTGGTCGTAGGCCGCACGTGCCTCGGTCGCGCTGTCGAACTGCAGTACCTGGCTGCGGATCACCGACGACGGGATCTCGTCCGCCGGTGCGTCCGGCGATGTCGGCGCGGAAGTCCTGCGCGGTACCCGCGGGTCTCGTCGAGGGAGGCCGGGAGCTGCGGTGCGCAGCTGAGGACCTGACCCTCCGGCGCCATCGACTGCCAGGCCGTCAGCCGGTCCCGCACCGGCAGATCGTCGGCGGTCAGCGCATCGTCCTCGGTGATCACTGGGGCGGCCGGCTGGGGTGTTCCGCCGTCGTCGTCGCCGTTGGCGACGACCGCGACCGGTACGGCGATCAGCACGACCGCCGCGACCGCGCCACCCACGCCCAGCGCGGTGCGGCGCCGGCGGAGTCGCTCGCCTCGGCGTCGGACCTCGGCGGCGGGGATCGGGCTCACGGGCACCCCCGGTTCGAAGTTGCTCAGCTCGTCGATGGGGTCAGGCATGGCTCACTCCTCCCCCGAGATCGGTGGGTTGGTCGGTCAGCAGGGCGGCCAGGGCGGTGCGGCCGCGGCTCAGCCGGGCCTTGATGGTGCCCTCGGGCACGCCCACCTCCTCGGCGACCGCGTGCACGGGCAGGTCGGCGATGTGGTGCAGCACCAACGCCTGGCGCTGCGCCTCGGGCAGCTGTCGCAGCGCGGCCACCAGGGCCACGTGCGACTCATCGACGGCGGGCGTCTCCGTGGGCAGCGCGACCGCCCGGTCGGCGGGTCGCCGGGCCCGCGTCGTACGCCGCCAGCGGCTCACCGCCAGCCGGTACGCCGTCGTGCGCACCCAGGCCTCCGGGTAGTTCGTCTTCTCCAGCTTGCGCCGGTGCGCCCAGGCTCGGACGAACGCCTCCTGCACGCACTCCTGGGCCTCGTCGAGGTTCCCGATCATCGCGTAGACCTGTCCGGTCAGCCGTCGGAACGACGCGGTGTAGAAGTCGTCGAACTCTTGCTCGTCCACCCCGTCGACCCTCCTCGTCTCTGTCTTGGCTTGTCGAGGGGGAGACGCCTGGGCACTCGGCTTGGTTGCACCTACCCGGCGGAAATTCTCAAGAGATTCAGCGTCGCGGCCGCAGCTCGCCGAGCCGGTCGAGCGCCCGCAGGGCGAGTGCGTCGAAGGCGCCGTCCGACATCGTCACGTCCGGAGCCTGCACGAAGCTGAGCTGCCCCACCCCGGTGCCGCTGCGCAGGATCGCCATCGAGTAGGTCAGCGAGCGGTTGTCGGACAGCTCGGTCGTGAGGTGCCAGACGCTGAGCGCGCTGGTCGCCCTCGTTGAACCGCTTCCCGGCACGCACGTCGGTACCGAGGTCCCGGGTGGCACAGTTCCCCAGCCTGGCCCGCACCTCGTCGATGAACGCGGCGGCCTGCTTGGCCGGCAGCGCCCCGACTGTCTCGGTGAGCCCGAACTCGGTTGCCAGCTCGGCGTCGGGGATCACGAACGTACGAGTGGCCGACTGGGTGAACCTCACCCCCTGGAACTTGCCGGTGAAGGCGGCGTTCTCGCAGCGGGTCGCCGCCAGGTTGGTCGACGGGATCTCGGGCTCGGTGCCCGCCCACGGCTGGTTGACGCCGGAGACCGGTGGGAGGTCGACCTCGCTCAGCAGAGCGGCCGGCATGCCGAACCGGACCGGCGTGGTGAACGCGAGCTTCGGCCGGTCGGTCGCGCAGCCGCCGCCTTCTTCGAGACCGCACAGGCCCTCGACGGCGGCGGCCAGCATCCGGCCGGAGGCGCCGACGTCGGGCGCGTCCGCGGTGGCCACCCGGTCGACGGTCGACGTCGTGAACAGCCCGGTCCGGGCCACGCCGACGACGTACGTCGTCACCGGCCGGTTCCACGAGCGCAGCACCAGCTGGATCGCCTGGTCACCGGCCTGCTCGACGGTGCGGGTCGCGATCAGCTGCACCCGGCTGTCGGCGCACCCCGCGAACCAGCCGACCAGCGTGCGATAGGTACGCCGGGCGGCAACGCGAGTCGCCGACGCCTCGACCACCTGGACAGCCGCGGCTCGCGGCAGCTTCGTGCCCGTGCCGGCGAAGTCCCGCACCAGCGCCTCGGAGCCGTCCGGGTCGGCGTACGGCTCCCGCTGGCAGGGGAGCAGTTCGCGGGACCCCTCGGTGTTGGCGTGGGTGCTGTCCCTCGCTCCACGTGCGGCCGCGGAAGAAGGTGTCGAGCTGGGCGGCGGTCACGAGGGCGCTCGGCGGGACCTGGACCGTGGGCACGTCGGGGCCGCTCGTCGTCCGGCGAGTTGCCGGCGGCCGCCCGGTCCAGGCTCGGTCGTACGCCGGCAGCGTCGGTGACCAGGGTGCCGCTGACCAGGAAGACGGCCACCGCCGCGACCGCCCCCACGGTGGTGTGGGTACGACGACGGGCGGCGCCGGCCCGGCGGATGATCGTGGCTCGCGGGAACCGCGTGTCGGCGATCGCCCGCTCGATCGGGGCGAACGCGTCCCGGATGCCGACGGTGGGCACCTCTCGCAGCCGGGTGAACTCACCCACGGCGTCCTGCAGCTCGCGCTCCGCCTCGTCGAGCGGCAGCCCGATCTCGCGGGCCATCTGGGGGATGGACGCGTTGGCGACCTGGGTCAGCAACAACGCCTTGCGCTGCCGCATCGTGAGCTGTCCGAGGATGTCGAAGGTTTCCTTGACCTCGGGGTCGAGGCCCTTGTCGCGGTGCCACAGCCGCGCCGTGTGCCGCCGCTGGGCGTGCCGCCAGGCGTTCGGGCGCACCGAAGTCTCGGGGTCCTCGAGCCGCTCGACCTTGCGCCAGTGGTGCCAGGCCAGCACGAACGCGTCGCGGACGGCGGCCTTGGACGCGGAGAGATCACCGGTGAGCGCGTAGGTCTGCAGCAGCAGGCGTTCCCGGGTCTCCTTGTAGAACGTGTCGAACGCGTCCGGATCCCTCATGGCGGCTGCCAACGGTACGGGAGTCGGCGTGGGTCCACAGAACCGGCGGACCTCCGAGACATGATGCGATGGCCATGACTTCGCTGCTGCCACCGTCAACGAAGCGCACCTCCGCCGACGTCGAGCGGGACCTGGCGACCCGCCGACCGCTCGCCCTCCTGGCCCTGGCCGGCGGCGGTGCCGCGGCCGCCGGCACCCTCGTGGTCTGCCTCGGGATCGCGGTCGTCGGCTGGTTCCTGACCGACGCCGGCGGGCACGGCTCACCCAGCGGCGCGCTGCGGGTCGGTGCCCTCGGCTGGCTGATGGGGCACGGCTCCGGGGTCCGAATCGAGGGCGTCGCGATCACGGCGATGCCGCTCGGCATCACCCTTCTTGCCGCCTGGGCGGTCTGGCGGCTCGGCCTCCGGGTCGGCGACTCGGTCTCCGGTCACGGCCCCGACGCCGACGCCATCGCCGACGGAGAACGCGACTGGACGGTGCCGCTGGCGCTCTCCCTGTTCACGGCCGGGTACGTCGTCACGGCCGTCCTCACCGCGACCCTGGCCGCCACGGCGACGACCGACCCGAGCGCGCCGCGCGTGGTCCTGTGGTCGCTGTTGCTGTGCCTGGGTGTCGGCGGTCCGGCGATCGCGGTCGGCTCCGGCCGCGCGGCGATCTGGGCGGCCGGGCTGCCGCCGGTGGTCCCCGCTGCCGCGCATGGTTGCCGCCGGATCCTCCAGCTCTGGCTGGCCGTCGCCGCGCTGACCTTCGCGGTTGCCTTCGTCATCGACTTCGGCACCGCCGCCAACGTGATGTCGCAGCTGCACACCGATGCCGGCGACGCCGCGCTGCTGATCGCGATCAGCATGCTCGTGGTGCCCAACGCGGTCGCCTGGTCCGGCACCTATCTCCTCGGCCCGGGCTTCACCGTCGGCGCCGGCACCCTGGTCACCCCGAACGCTGTCGCCCTCGGGCCGCTCCCGATGTTCCCGATGCTCGCCGCGCTGCCCGACGACGGCGCCACCCCGGGGTGGACGGCGTGGCTGGTCGCGCTGCCCCTGATCGTGGGGATCCTGGGCTCGGCCTGGGCCCAGCGCCGGCACCCCACGACCCGCTGGGAAGAGGGCGCGCTTCGCGGGTGCGCCGGCGGCGTACTCGCCGGGATCGCGTTCGGCCTGTTCGCCGCCGTCGCCGGAGGCGCGGTCGGCCCGGGCCGGATGCGCGACGTCGGGCCGCTGGCGTTCGACGCACTCGTGCACGCCATCACCGCGTTCGGCATCGGAGGCCTGCTGGGTGGGCTCGTGATGACGTTCTGGGCGCGGCGGACCGCCGCCCGGACGGAGCTCGCGGACGCCTAGACTGCGGGCCGTGCCTGACGCCCCCACACCCGCGCGCATCGTCGTGCTCGTGTCCGGTGGCGGCACCAACCTCCAGGCTCTCCTCGACGCCTGCACCGATCCGGCGTACGGCGCCCGGGTCGTCGCCGTCGGCGCCGACCGGGACGGCATCGAGGGCCTGGCCCGGGCCGAACGTGCCGGGGTCCCGACGTTCGTGCATCGAGTGAAGGATCACGACGACCGGGAGGCCTGGGACCTGACCATGGCCCGCGCGGTCGCGGAGCACGACCCCGACCTCGTGGTGCTGGCCGGGTTCATGAAGCTGGTGGGGGACGAGTTCCAGTCCCGGTTCGGCGGGCGGATCGTCAACACCCATCCCGCGCTGTCCCCGGCGTTCCCCGGCATGCACGGCCCCGCCGACGCGCTCGCCTACGGCGTCAAGGTCACCGGCGCCACCCTCTTCGTCGTCGACGAGGGCGTCGACACCGGCCCGATCGTCGCCCAGACCTCGGTCCCGGTCGCCGACGACGACACCGTCGAGTCCCTGCACGAGCGCATCAAGGTCGCGGAGCGAGCCATGCTCGTCGACACGATCGGCCGGATGTCCCGCGACGGCTTCACGATCACCGAAAGAAAGGTCCGGTTCGGCCAGTGAATACAAGCACGGCGAGTGATCAGATCCCGATCAAGCGCGCGCTGGTGTCGGTCTACGACAAGGCCGGCCTCGAGGAGCTGGTGCGTGGTCTGCACGACGCCGGCGTCGCGCTGGTGTCGACCGGCGGCTCGGCCGCGCTGATCGAGGGTCTCGGCATCCCGGTCACCAAGGTCGAGGAGCTCACCGGCTTCCCCGAGTGCCTCGACGGCCGGGTGAAGACCCTGCACCCGCGGGTGCACGCCGGCATCCTCGCCGACCGGCGGCTCGAGAGCCACGTCCAGCAGCTGGCCGAGCTCGAGGTGGAGCCGTTCGACCTGGTGGTCTCCAATCTCTATCCGTTCACGGAGACGGTGATGTCCGGCGCCTCGCCCGACGAGTGCGTCGAGCAGATCGACATCGGCGGCCCCTCGATGGTGCGCGCGGCGGCGAAGAACCACCCGTCCGTCGCGATCGTCACGTCACCGGACCGCTACGACGACGTGCTCGCCGCGGTGGCGGCCGGAGGCTTCACGCTCGCCGAGCGGCAGCGGCTCGCCGCCGAGGCCTTCGTCCACACCGCGACGTACGACGTCCACGTGGCGTCTTGGATGGGCAACGTGCTCACCGACACCTCCGAGGGCTCCGGCTTCCCCGCCTGGGTCGGCGCGACCTGGGACCAGGCCGCGGTGCTCCGCTACGGCGAGAACCCGCACCAGCCGGCCGCCCTCTACCGCAGCGGCTTCGGCCCGGGCGGGCTGGCCGCGGCCGAGCAGCTGCACGGCAAGGAGATGTCCTACAACAACTACGTCGACACCGACGCCGCTCGGCAGGCCGCGTCGGCGTTCGAGGCGCCCGGCGGTGGCGATCATCAAGCACGCCAACCCGTGCGGCATCGCCGTCGGCGCCGACGTCGCCGAGGCCCACCGGCGCGCTCACGCCTGCGACCCGACCTCGGCCTTCGGTGGCGTCATCGCCGTCAACCGGCCGGTGTCGGTGGCGATGGCCGAGCAGGTCGCCGAGGTGTTCACCGAGGTGATCGTGGCGCCGGCGTACGAGGAGGGCGCGGTCGAGGTGCTGGCCCAGAAGAAGAACATCCGGATCCTGGTCTGCCCCCTCGAGGGTGGTGGGAGCGGACTCCGACCGATCAGCGGCGGGCTGCTGATGCAGCACCCCGACCTGGTCGACGCTCCCGGCGACGACCCGGCTTCCTGGACCTTGGCCACGGGCAGCCGCCGCCTCCGAGGAGGTCCTCGCCGACCTGGCGTTCGCCTGGAAGGCGTGCCGCTACGTGAAGTCCAACGCGATCCTGCTGGCCCGGGACGGCGCCTCGGTCGGTGTCGGCATGGGTCAGGTCAACCGCGTCGACTCCTGCCGGCTGGCCGTCGAGCGCGCGGGCGACCGCGCCGCGGGGTCGGTGGCCGCCTCCGACGCGTTCTTCCCGTTCGAGGACGGACCGCAGATCCTGATCAACGCCGGGGTGCGCGCGATCGTGCAGCCGGGCGGGTCGGTCCGCGACGAGCTCACGATCAAGGCCGCGGAGGCGGCCGGGGTGACGATGTACTTCACCGGCACCCGGCATTTTGCTCACTGAGCACGCCTGACAGGATGACCTTCGATATGACTGCAGAGAAGCTCGACGGCACGGCGACGGCCGGCGCGATCAAGGACGAGCTCAAGGCTCGGATAGCCGCCCTCCGGGAGCGCGGCGTGGTTCCCGGCCTGGGCACGGTGCTGGTCGGCGACGACCCGGGTTCGCGGTGGTACGTCAACGGCAAGCACAAGGACTGCGCCGAGGTCGGCATCGAGTCGATCCGCGTCGACCTGCCCGAGACCGCGACGCAGGAAGAGATCGAGGCGGCGGTCGCCGGGCTGAACGCCGACCCGTCGTGCACCGGCTACATCGTGCAGCTTCCGCTGCCGAAGGGTCGCGACGAGAACCGGGTGCTCGGCCTGATCGACCCGGCCAAGGACGCCGACGGTCTCCACCCCACGAACCTCGGCTGGCTGGTGCTCGGGAACGAGGCGCCGCTGCCGTGCACGCCCGCGGGGATCGTGGAGCTGCTGCGCCGGCACGGTGTGGCGATCGCGGGCGCCGAGGTCGTCGTGATCGGCCGCGGGGTGACCGTCGGCCGTCCGCTCGGGCTGCTGCTGACCCGGCGCTCCGAGAACGCCACCGTGACGCTGTGTCACACCGGGACCGTGGACCTGGCCGCGCACGTGCGGCGGGCCGACATCGTGGTCGCTGCTGCCGGCGTACCCGGCATCGTCACGGGCGACATGGTGCGACCCGGGGCCGCCGTGCTGGACGTCGGCGTCAGCCGCGTGGACGGCAAGCTCGCCGGCGACGTCGCGCCGGAGGTGTGGGAGACCGCGGGCTGGGTCTCGCCCAACCCCGGCGGTGTCGGCCCGATGACCCGCGCGATGCTGCTGTCGAACATCGTGGAGATGGCCGAGAAGCAGGCGTGAGCGAGTCGGAACCACCCGTCGAGGAGCCCGGGCCGGAGGAACCGACCGAGCGCCGCTACCCCTCGACGATCGGTGGCGCCTTCTACATCGCCATCCTGGCCGCCACGGCGGTGGGGATCGCGATCGTCTTCAGGTCACACGACTGGCGGCTCGGCGTGCGGGTCGTCGCAGGTGCCGTGGCTGCCGCCGCCCTGCTTCGGCTGGTGCTCCCCGAGCGCGACGCCGGCATGCTCGCCGTCCGGCACCGGCTGACCGACGTGGGGCTGCTCTGCCTCGTCGGCGGGGCGCTGTTCTTCCTCGCGGGCAGCATCCCGGACCAGCCGGGACCGTAGCTCGGCCTAGATGAGGCCCAGCTCGGTGACCGCCTGCCGCTCCTCGTCGAGCTCGGCGACGGAGGCATCGATCCGGCCGCGGGAGAAGTCGTCGATGTCGAGGCCCTGGACGATCTCCCAGTTGCCGTCCTTCGTGACCACCGGGAACGACGAGACCAGGCCCTCGGGGACGCCGTACGAGCCGTCGGAGGCGACCGCCATCGAGACCCAGTCGTCCTGGGCGGAGCCGTAGAGCCAGTCGTGGGCGGCGTCGATGGTGGCCGAGGCGGCGGAGGCGGCCGACGAGGACCCGCGGGCCTCGATGATCGCGGCGCCGCGCTTGGCCACGGTCGGGATGAAGGTGTTCTCGACCCAGTCCTGGTCGCCGACGACCTCGGCGGCGTTCCGGCCGCCGATCTCCGCGTGGAAGACGTCGGGGTACTGGGTCGCCGAGTGGTTGCCCCAGATCGTCATCTTCTTGATGTCGGTGACCGCGGCACCGGTCTTCGCGGCCAGCTGGGAGATCGCCCGGTTGTGGTCGAGGCGGGTCAGGGCGGAGAACCGGTCGCCCGGGATGTCGGGGGCGTTGTTCATCGCGATCAACGCGTTGGTGTTGGCCGGGTTGCCGGTCACGCCGATGCGTACGTCGTCGGCCGCGACCGCGTTGAGCGCCTTGCCCTGCGCGGTGAAGATCGCGCCGTTGGCCGAGAGCAGGTCACCGCGCTCCATGCCCGGGCCGCGGGGGCGGGCGCCGACGAGCAGCGCCAGGTTGACCCCGTCGAAGATCTTCTCGGCGTCGTCGCCGATCTCGATGCCGGCGAGCCCGGGGAAGGCGCAGTCGTCGAGCTCCATCACGACACCCTCGAGCGTCTTCAGTGCGGGAGTGATCTCCAGCAGCCGCAGCTCGATCGGACGGTCGCCCGTCAACGATCCGCTCGCCAGCCGGAACAGCAGGCTGTAGCCGATCTGACCGGCTGCGCCGGTGACGGCCACCTTCAACGGGGTTGCGCTCACGGGGGACTCCTCGTCGTGCGATCTGTGTAGGCTCGCCCGACGCTAGCAGCGCAGGCCGCCCTGCGACGATGGGGTCATGGGGATGAGAGGCCGACGCCGGGCGACCCTTGCCGGGCTCTCGCTCCTCCTGCTGAGCGGCGCCGCGAGCGGCTGCGGGAGCGGATCGGACCCGAGTCCACCGGCGGGCGTCGACGGGCTGGTGATCCCCACCCCGTCGGTCGATCCGGACGACTTCGTCACCGGCGTCGACAACCCCTGGCTGCCGCTGCCCCTGGGCGCCACCTGGGAGTACGACGTCACCGGTGACCAGCCGGGCACCGCGACCGTGACCACGCTCGAGGGCCCCGACGTCGAGGGCGTCGCCACCACCGCCGTCCGCACCGAGCTGGTCCCCGACCGGGGCGGCCGGACGCGTGGCCACCGACTTCTACGCCCAGGACGAGCACGGCAACGTGTGGTGGTTCGGCCGCGACGGCGAGTGGCTCGCGGGGGAGGACGGTGCCGAGGCGGGGCTGGCGATGGCGGACCACCCGCGCGTCGGCGACGGCTATCGGCAGGCCTTCGCACCCGGCGTCGTCGACCTGCGCGCGGAGGTGCTGGCCATCGGCGACCAGGTCACCATCGCGGTCACCTCGCCGCTCACCGGGAAGACCGTGGAGTCGTCGTACGAGGAGGGCGTCGGGCTGGTGTCCCTCGAGACCGTCGAGGGGGAGCCCGAAATGCAGCTAGGGCTCGTCGCGTACGACGAGCCCTAGCTGATCTGACCTGTTACTGCGGCGGGTTCGGAGGCGTCACCTGGGTGGGCCCGGAACCTTGGTCCGGTTCCGGCCAACTCTGCTGGGGCGGCGGGGCCGCCTGCTGCTGGGGCGGGGGCGCGGCCTGCTGCTGCGCCGGGATCCACTGCTGGGCCTGCGGGTCCCACTGCCAGCCGTCCTGGATGATCGGCTGCTCGGCGGGCGCCGCCTGGCCGGCCGGCTGGTTCCACTGCTGCTGGTACTGGTCGACGTACCCACCCTGGGCCACCGTGGCGGGTGACCCGAAGTTGAGGCCGGATCCCGGCACCGGCTCGGCGCCGTGTCCGAACAGCCCCGGGTAGGCGAAGCCGGCGAGCGCGGCGCCGATCAGCGGAGCCAGGATGAACAGCCAGATCTGGGCGATCGCGTCGCCGCCGGAGAAGAACACCACGCCGAGCGAGCGGGCGGGGTTGACCGAGGTGCCGGTCGCGCCCATCGACGCGAAGTGGATCGCGGCGAGCGCCAGGCCGATCGCGAGCGGGGCCAGGGCCGGGTGCTCGTTGCGGGTGTCGGTGACCGACAGGATGATCAGCACGAACACGAACGTCATCACGATCTCGATGATCAGCGCGCCGAGCAGCTCCACGCCGCCCTGGTCGCCGAAGCCGTTGGCGCCCAGCGGGTCGCCGAACTCATAGCCGGTGTCGCCGGTGATCTGGATGATCGCCAGGACGAGGCCGCCGACGATCGCGCCGACGATCTGGGCGGCGGAGTAGAGGCCGGCATCGCGCCAGCTGATCCGGCCGCCGAGGGCCGCGCCCACCGAGACCGCGGGGTTGAAGTGTCCGCCTGAGATGCGTCCGAACGCGTAGACCATCGCCACGATCGCGATACCGAACGAAAGACCGACGGCGGCGTAGTCGCCACCGCTCGCCAGCACCGCACCGACGCCGAACAGCACCAGCACGAACGTGCCGATCGCCTCTGCCGCCAGCTTCTGCACCTCGGTTGGTGCGTCTGCATCTGCCATGACCGTGAACTCCTCGTTGTGGGTTCCCCGAACAACACGGGCGCGGACACAGACTCTACTCATTTCGGCCCACGTTGCCGCCCCACCACGACGGTGCGAGGCTGGCCGGGTCCGCCATGGCGGGCGGCGTCAGGTATCTTGACGTCAAGGAACTTTCGACCGGATCCGCAACCCAGGAGTCCCCGCCCCATGGCCAACAAGTCTGGCAACCCGCACGCGATCATCTACACCCACACCGACGAGGCGCCGCTGCTCGCGACGTACTCCTTCCTGCCGATCGTCGCGGCGTACGCCGCCAAGGCGGGCGTGGCTGTCGAGACCCGCGACATCTCCCTGGCCGGGCGGATCATCGCGCTGTTCCCGGACCGGCTGACCGAGGAGCAGCGGATCGCCGACGACCTCGCCGAGCTCGGCGCGCTGGCCAAGACGCCCGAGGCCAACATCATCAAGCTGCCCAACGTGTCGGCCTCGATCCCGCAGCTCAAGGCCGCGGTCAAGGAGCTCCAGGAGCAGGGCTACGCGCTGCCCGACTACCCCGACGACCCGAAGACCGACGAGGACCGGGACGTCCGGGCGCGCTACGACAAGGTCAAGGGCTCGGCGGTCAACCCGGTCCTGCGCGAGGGCAACTCCGACCGCCGGGCTCCCGAGTCGGTGAAGGGCTACGCGCGCAAGCACCCGCACTCGATGGGCGCCTGGAGCTCCGACTCCAAGACCAACGTCGCCACGATGGGCGCCGACGACTTCCGCTCCAACGAGAAGTCCGTGGTGATCCCGGCCGACGACACCCTGCGCATCGAGCTGGTCAAGGAGAGCGGCGAGACCGAGCTGCTCAAGGAGGTCCCGGTGCTGGCCGGCGAGATCGTCGACGGCACGGCCATGCGGGTCGCGTCGCTGGCGAAGTTCCTCGCCGAGCAGATCGAGCGGGCCAAGGCCGACGACGTGCTGTTCTCGGTGCACCTGAAGGCGACCATGATGAAGGTCTCCGACCCGATCATCTTCGGCCACGTGGTGCAGGCGTTCTTCCCGCAGGTCTTCGCCGAGTACGGCGAGCAGCTCGCCGACGCGGGCCTCAACCCGAGCAACGGGCTCGGCGGGATCCTGGCCGGCCTCGACCAGCTCGAGAACGGCGCGGAGATCCGGGCGGCGTTCGAGAAGGGCATCGCCGACGGACCCAAGCTGGCGATGGTCGACTCCGACAAGGGCATCACCAACCTGCACGTGCCGTCCGACGTGATCGTCGACGCCTCGATGCCGGCGATGATCCGCACCTCGGGCCACATGTGGGGTCCGGACGGCGAGGAGGCGGACACGCTCGCGGTGATCCCCGACTCGTCGTACGCCGGCATCTACCAGGTCGTCATCGACGACTGCCGTGAGCACGGCGCCTACGACCCGGCCACGATGGGCTCGGTGCCCAACGTCGGGCTGATGGCGCAGGCCGCCGAGGAGTACGGCTCCCACGACAAGACCTTCGAGATCGGCGCGAAGGGCACCGTCCGCGTCGTCGACTCCAGCGGCGCCACGCTGATCGAGCACGAGGTCGAGCCGGGCGACATCTGGCGGGCCTGCCAGACCAAGGACGTCCCGGTGCGCGACTGGGTCAAGCTGGCCGTCAGCCGGGCCCGGGCCACCGGCGACCCGGCGATCTTCTGGCTCGACGAGGGCCGCGCCCACGACCGCAACCTGATCGCGAAGGTCAACGAGTACCTGAAGGATCACGACACCGACGGCCTCGACATCTCGATCCTGTCGCCCGGTCGAGGCGATCAAGGTGTCGGTGGAGCGGATCCGCAAGGGTGAGAACACCATCTCGGTCACCGGCAACGTGCTCCGCGACTACAACACCGACCTGTTCCCGATCCTGGAGCTCGGCACCTCGGCGAAGATGCTGTCCGTCGTACCGCTGATCAACGGCGGCGGCCTGTTCGAGACCGGCGCCGGGGGCTCGGCGCCCAAGCACGTGCAGCAGCTGGTCAAGGAGAACTACCTGCGCTGGGACAGCCTGGGCGAGTTCCTCGCGCTGGCCGAGAGCCTGGACAAGTACGCCGCGGCGACGGACACCCCGCCGTCGCGGGTGCTGGCCGCCGCGCTGGACAAGGCGA
Organism: uncultured Actinomycetota bacterium; assembly: GCA_963798055.1. Lineage (GTDB taxonomy): Bacteria > Actinomycetota > Actinomycetes > Propionibacteriales > Nocardioidaceae > Nocardioides. Next base: position 243,545 of record CAWCRX010000019.1, on the reverse strand, counting down.
CCGCGACGTTCCTCGACGAGAACAAGTCGCCGTCGCGGAAGGTCGGCTCGATCGACAACCGGGGCTCGCACTTCTACCTCGCGCTGTTCTGGGCCGAGGAGCTCGCCGCGCAGACCGACGACGCCGACCTGGCCGCCGCGTTCGCGCCGCTGGCCGCGACGCTGCGCGAGAACGAGCAGAAGATCGCCGAGGAGCTGATCGCCGTCCAGGGGTCGCCGGCCGACATCGGCGGCTACTACCGGCCGGACGACGAGAAGGCGAGCGCCGTGATGCGGCCGTCGACGACGTTCAACGACGCTCTGGCCGCGCTGTAGACACCTCCGTGGGGGCGGAGGGCAGGATGGGGTCATGAAGACCCGACTGACCTGCCCCTGCGGCGCCAGCATCGTCGGCACCGACGAGGACGACCTGGTCGAGAAGACCCAGGCCCACCTCAAGGAGTCGCACCCGGGCCTGGAGTACGACCGGGAGCAGATCCTGTTCATCGCCACCTGACATGGCGCGGCTTCGCGCCGCTGCCGGCGACGGCGGCGTGGCGGATGTACGACGCCCACGAGGGCTTCGAGGTCGTCGCGATCGAGGACGGCCCGGAAGGCGCACGCTTCTCGGGAACCTCGGTCGGGGTCGAGGACCGGGTGCCGTGGAGCTTCCGGTACGTCGTCGAGGTCGACGCGTCCTGGCACGGCGTCCGCGCCACCGTCGACGCCGCCGACGGCCGGCGGGTCACGGTGGAGGCCGACGGCCCCGGACGCTGGCTCGTCGACGGGACGCACGATCCGGTGCTGGACGGCTGCCTCGACATCGACCTCGAGGGCTCGGCGCTGACCAACACCGCACCCGTGCACCGACTCGGGCTCGACGTCGGTGCGGAGGGCGAGTCCGCGGCGATCTACGTCCGCTCGACGCTCGCGGTCGAGCGCCTCGACCAGACCTACCTCCGACTTCCCGCCGATCGCGGGTTCGCGTTCGAGTACGGCTCGCCCCGCTTCGACTACCTGGCCACTCTCGTCTTCGCCGAGACGGTCTGGTCGAGGACTATCCGGGGATCGCCCGGCGCGTGGACGTGGTGCAAACTAGAACACGTTCTAATGTGCCGCATGACGTTCCCCGAGCTGGGTTGCTACGGGCTGGCCGGACACAGCGGCTCCCCGCACGACCTGCTGGACGAGGTGCGGGCGGCCGAGGACCTCGGCCTCGGCGCGATCTTCCTGTCCGAGCGGTTCAACACCAAGGACGCCGCGGTGCTCGCCGGCGCCGCCGGCGCGGTGTCCTCACGGATCGGGATCGGGACCGCCGCCACGAACCACAACACCCGGCACCCGTCGGTGACCGCGACGATGGCGGTGACCGCCCATCGGCTCACCGGAGGCCGCTACGCGCTCGGACTCGGTCGCGGGTTCGGGCTGCTGTTCGACCTGATGGGCCTGCCGAAGGTGACCGGCGCGCAGCTCGAGGACGCGATCGGGATCTACCGCCGGCTCTGGCGCGGCGAGGCCTTCGACCACGACGGTCCGGCCGGCCGCTACCCGTTCCTCAGCCTCGACAGCTCCTTCGACGAGCGGATCCCGGTGCTGATGATGGCGATCGGCGACCGCAGCCTGGAGCTTGCCGGCCGGGTCGCGGACGGCGTCGTGCTGCACACCTTCCTCACCGACGAGACGCTTGCGCGATCGGTCGGCGTGATCCGCAAGGCCGCCGCCGACGCGGGCCGCGACCCCGCGGAGGTGCGGGTGTGGGCGGTGCTCGCGACGGTCCACGACGGGCTCCCGAGGAGCTCCGGCTGCGCAAGCTGGTCGGCCGGCTGGCGACGTACCTCCAGGGCTACGGCGACGTGCTCGTCCGGGCCAACGGCTGGGACCCCGCCGCCCTGGAAGCGTTTCGGGCGGACCCGCTGGTCCAGGGCTACCCGGGCGCCTTCGACGCGGTCGGGACCGTCGAGGACCTGACCACGCTGCGCGAGCGCGCCATCCCGGCAGACTGGCTGGCCGCGGCGGCATCCGGCTCGGCGGAGGACTGCGCGGCCCGGGTGCTCGACCAGCTCGACGCCGGCGCCGACAGCGTCATCCTGCACGGGGCCACGCCGGCCGAGCTCGCGCCCGTAGTGGAGGCGTACGCCGCCATCCGGCCCGCCGGCAGGTTCGACCACCTGCCGGCCAACCCGGGGTGGTCGCGATGAGCCGCGACGCGTTCTCCGGCCGCAGCGCGGTCGTCACCGGCGGTGGCTCGGGAGTCGGCGCCGCGCTGGTCCGGGCTCTCGTGGCCGAGGGCGCTCACGTCGTCGTCGCGCGACCTGGACCCCGATGCCGCGGCGCAGACGGCGCAGAGCGCGACTGGGCCGGGGACGGCCGTCGCCCGGGCGCTCGACGTACGTGACGCGGCCGCGGTGGCCGAGGTCGTTGCCGGCGTGGTGGCCGAGCACGGGACCATCGACCTGATGTTCAACAACGCCGGCATCACGTTCGGCGGGGAGACCCACGAGCTCACCCTCGACCACTGGAACGCGGTCATCGACGTGAACATCCGGGGCGTGGTGCACGGCGTCGCGGCGGCGTACCCGGTCATGGTCGAGCAGGGCAGCGGGCACATCGTCAACACCGCCTCGATGGGCGGGCTGATGGCCGCCGGCCTGATCACCAGCTACGTGATGTCCAAGCACGCGGTGGTCGGTCTCTCGCTCGCGCTCCGCACCGAGGCGGCCGCGCACGGCGTCGGCGTCACCGCGCTGTGCCCGGCGGCGGTCGAGACGCCGATGCTGGACAAGGGCGAGCTCGGCCGGTTCCGCGGTCGCGACTACTACCTGAAGGGCCAGGGCATCCGGCACCCGCTCGACGCCGACGTCTTCGCCCGCCAGTCCCTGGCCGCGGTGGCTGCCAACCGGCCGCTGCTGGTCACGCCGTTCGCCGCCCGGGCCGCGTGGCGGCTCGGCCGGCTGTCGCCGGGCATGGTGTCGCGCGCCGGCACCCGCTTCGTGGCCAAGCAGCGCCGGATGCAGCAGGAGAGCGGGGCCTGACCTCCGTCGGTATCAAATTGACGCGTGTCAAAACCGGCCCTAGGGTCCTCGCATGCGCGAACCCACCACCGCAGTGATCGGCGCCGGGATCAGCGGCCTCACGGCCGGGAAGATGCTCGCCGACTACGGCGTGCCGTACACCTGCTTCGAGACCTCGGACCGGGTCGGCGGCAACTGGGCCTTCCGCAACCCCAACGGCCACAGCAGCGCCTACCGCTCGCTGCACATCGACACCTCGAAGCACCGGCTGTCCTTCAAGGACTTCCCGATGCCCGACGAATACCCGGACTTCCCGCACCACACCCAGATCAAGGCCTACCTCGACAGCTACGCCGATGCGTTCGGGCTGCGCGACAACATCGAGTTCGGCAACGGGGTCGAGCACGCGCAGCGTCTCCCCGACGGCGGCTGGGAGCTGCGGGACCAGGCCGGTGAGACCCGGCGCTTCGATCTGCTGGTCGTGGCCAACGGGCACCACTGGGATCCCCGCACGGCCGACTTCCCGGGCGAGTTCACCGGCGAGACCATGCACTCGCACCACTACATCGACCCCACCGAGCCGCTCGAGCTCAAGGGCAAGCGGATCCTGGTGGTCGGCCTCGGCAACAGCGCCGCCGACATCGCGGTGGAGCTGTCGAGCAAGTCGCTGCAGAACACCGTGACCCTGTCGACCCGGAGCAGCGCCTGGATCGTGCCGAAGTACGTCTACGGTCTGCCCGCGGACAAGTACTTCGTGACCTCACCGCACGTGCCGCTGCACTGGCAGCGCTGGCTGCTCCAGAAGATGCAGTTCATGACCGGCTCCAACCCGGAGCTCTACGGCCTGCCGAAGCCGAACCACAAGTTCTTCGAGGCGCACCCCACGCAGTCGGTCGAGCTGCCGCTGCGCCTCGGGTCGGGAGACATCACGCCGAAGGGCAACATCGCCCGCCTCGACGGGTCGACCGTCCACTTCGAGGACGGCACCAGCGACGACTTCGACGCGATCATCTACGCGACCGGCTACAACATCACGTTCCCGTTCTTCGACCCCGAGTTCCTCAGCGCTCCCGAGAACCAGATCCGGCTCTTCAAGCGGATGTTCAAGCCCGGCATCGATGACCTGGTCTTCATGGGCTTCGCGCAGGCCACGCCCACCCTGTTCCCGTTCGTGGAGGCGCAGGCGCGGCTCCTCGCGGCCTTCGCGGTCGGTCGCTACCGGCTCCCCGACGTCGAGGAGATGGAGCGGGTCATCGACGCCGACCACCAGAAGTTCCTGGGCCACGTCCTCGATCGACCCCGGCACACCCAGCAGCTCGACTACTTCGTCTACGAGCACGACCTGCGCGCCAAGGAGATCCCCGCCGGCGTACGACGAGCACAGGTGAGCGTCCGATGAGGTCCGCCACCGACCGCCGGCCACCGGCCCGTGGTGACCAGCGCCGCTCCGCGCTGCTGCGCTCGCTCGACCAGCACCTGCTGGACGCGAGCCTCGAGTCGGTCAACATCGCCGACATCGCCCGCGCCGCCGGGGTGACCCGGTCCGCCTTCTACTTCTACTTCGAGAACAAGCAGTCGGCCGTGGCCGCGCTCGTCGAGGACATGTACGACGAGGCGGTGGCGGCCACCGCGCTGCTCGGCGGCTCAGAGCCGCCGGCGCAGAACATCGAGGCCACGATCCGCGCGCTCTTCGGGGCCTGGGAGCGGCACCAGCACATCTACCGGGCGATGCTCGACGCCCGCGCAACGAGCGCCCCCGTGCGCGAGATGTGGGAGAGCGACCGGGCGTCGTTCGTCCCGCTCGTGGCCGAGGTGATCGAGGGCGAGCGCGCCGCGGGACGCGCGCCGGCCGGACCCGATGCGAGTGACCTGGCCACGGTGCTGCTGGAGCTGAACGACCGAGCCCTCGAGCGGCTCGCTCGTGGCGACGGGCTCTCGCGAGAAGCGCTGACCGACACCGTTGTCCATGTGTGGCTGAGCTCGATCTACGGGAGTGCGCAATGACAGAGACGACGACCGAGGTCACCTTCGACTCCGGCGGCGTCGCCTGCCGCGGGATCCACGTGCGTGCGACGAGCGACGACCTGCGCGGCCCCGGTGGGACGCCCGTCGCCGTGATGGCGCACGGCCTCGGCGGCACCGTCGACTCGGGGCTGCTGCCGTTCGCCGAGGGGCTCGCCGCGGCCGGGTCTGGACGTGCTGGCCTTCGACTACCGCGGGTTCGGCAGGTCCGATGGAGAGCCGCGCCAGACCGTCTCCGTGGCCGGACAGGTGGCGGACTTCCGGCGCGCCCTGGACTGCGCGGCCGGGCTGCCGGGCGTCGACCCCGATCGGGTGGTGCTCTGGGGCGTCTCGCTCGCCGGTGGCCACGTCTTCGAGGTCGCTGCCGACCGCGACGACATCGCCGCGGTGGTCTCGCTCACGCCGATCGTCAGCGGTGCGGCGGCCGGGCGGCTCGCGCTGCGGCACCATCGGCCGGTCGACATCGCGCGGTCGACGGTTGCCGGACTGCGCAGCCGGCTCCGCGGACCGGTCATGATGCCGATCGTCGGACGGCCCGGCGAGCTGGGGGCGCTCACGCTCGAGGGCCACTACGAGGACTACCCTCGCTATCGCGGGACCGACGTGGCGCAACGAGATCGATGCGGCGGTCGGGCTGGAGCTGGGGGCCATGAAGTCAGCTGCCTCGGCCGCCCGGGTCCGGGCACCGATGCTGGTGCAGATCGCGGACTTCGACCGCAGCGCGCCGCCGTACTCCGCGCTGAAGGCGGCGATGAAGGCGCGCGCCCAGGTACGCCACTACCCGTGCGACCACTTCGACGTGTGGCCGGGCAAGGAGCGGTTCGACCTGGTGGTCCGGCATCAGGTCGCCTTCCTCCGTCGCGTCCTCGCACCGGCAAGGGCGACGTCCGATGTCGGCTGAGCCCGTCCTGGTCACCGGCGCCTGCGGCCTGGTCGGCCGGGCCACGGTTCGCCGGCTGCTGGATGACGGCCGACGCGTGGTCGTGTCGGACCTCCGCAGCAAGCTGACGGAGCGGGTCGCCGCCGAGCTGGTGGCAACTCGAGCCCAACGCTGTGCACGATCCGCTGGGTCGACCTCACCGACCCGACGGCGGTGGCCGCACTGCTCGACGAGGTGCGACCCGGCTGCGGTCGTCCACCTGGCCGCGGTGATCCCACCGCTCTGCTACGCGCGGCCCGCGAGTCGCCCGGGCGGTCAACGTCGACGCCACCCGCCACCTGATCGACGCGTGCGCTCGCCTCGAGCCGTCCCCGCGCTTCGTGCAGGCCTCCAGCGTCGCCGTGCACGGGTCGCGGAACCCGCACACCCACGCGGACCTGCTGGGGGAGGACACGCCGGTCGCTCCGTCGGATCTGTACGGCGGGCACAAGGCCGAGGCCGAGACGCTGGTCCGTTCCTCCGCCCTGGACTGGGTGATCCTGCGCCTGGGTGGCGTGCTCACCGTCGAGCGAGCCGCCGGGTGGGATGCCGACCTGGCCTACCTCGGGGGCGCGCTGCCCAGCGACGGTCGGATCCAGACCGTCGACGTACGCGACGTGGCCGCGGCCATGGCGGCAGCGACGACGGCCGACGTGGTCGGACGCACCCTGATGATCGGCGGCGACGACACCCACCGGGTGCGTCAGCACGAGCTCGCGGCGGTCATGACGGCGGCCACCGGCCTCGACGGAGGGATCCCCGAGGGGCTGCCGGGCGACCCCGCGGACGACGAAGGCTGGTTCGCCACCGACTGGATGGACACCGCGCCGGCTCAGGCGGCCCTGGACTTCCAGCACCACTCGCTGCCCGCGATGGTGGCGGAGGCCCGGGCACGCGCCGGCAGGTCGCGGTTCGCCATGCGGTTGCTCGCACCGATCGTGCACGAGGTGATGTCGCGCCGCTCGCCGTACCGGGGGCGCGGCGTGCAGCACGCCCATCCCTGGGAGGCGATCGAGCGCCGCTGGGGGAGCTACGGCCCCGACGTCGACGTCAGCGACGAGAGCGGCGCCGCGCGATAGCGAGCAGGACCAGTACGACGACGGTGACGGCTGCGGCCGGCCCGGACCCCTCGACCTCGCGGTTGCGTATTGCACCGTCCGACTGGCTGGACAGCACCGATCCGTTGCACTGGTGGCTCAGCGCGGAGCCCGTGCTCTGGTAGGAGAACAGCGAGCCGAACGACACGGCCGACCCGATCGAGCCGGCCGAGGCGAACGAGCCCACGCTGCTGATCGAGAGAATCGAGCCTCGGGAGCGGATCGACAGGATCGAGTTCTCAGACCGGTAGGACCACACGTCGGCAGCGTAGCTATGGGCGCGTGCTGCCGTCCGGGGCCGCGAGCGTGTTCCGGGGGGCCCGAGCCGCGGAGCCGTTCTGTCGACTCGCTGCCGCCAGCCCGGAGGCTTCTCGGAGGATCACGGCTCCGAGCAGGCCGTACGACGCCGCGAGGTAGGCGCCCATGACCGCGTTACGTACGTCGTCCGAGGCCGAGGCGACTGCGATGTCAACAGGGATGAGGAGACTCGCCACGAGCGGCAGGTATCGCAATGGGGCCGGCCACTGCCTCGCGCGCAGCACCATCACACCCACGACGATCAACCCGACCATGCTCAAAGGCCAGAACGCGTCGAGCACGACGAGTGCCCCGGTGGTGGGGCGGTTGGCGTCGAACAGGTAGGGCACGGTCCAGGCGATTGCGAGGAGGAGCGCGACGATCTCGGCAGCCAGGACGCCCCGCGCAGCCCTGCTCGGTCCAGTGGCGAAGGAGAACCACATCACGGCCAGGAGGGCGAGCACTCCCAGCTGGAACACTCCGCTCGCCCAGATCTCCACCTGGCTGTTGGAACCTTCCTCCGAGGGCGTCACCACCCAGGCCAGCCCCCAAAGGAGCCCGCCCAGCGAGACACCGACCCCCAGCGCTCCTACAGTTCGAGTGTTCATCTGGATCTCCGTTCACAGTGGTCGTTGGGCTGCCTAGAACATCCCGCCGACAGGGGAATCACGTCATCCCGCCCGAGGGTGATCCTCCGAGCCATGGGCATCACCCTCCGGGTGGATGAGCGGACCCTGCGGTCATCCTCGATGAGGACGTGCGGACCCGCTCCTTCGGCTAGCGTCGAGTGGTGCGATTCGCTCGCCCCTTGGATCTCGTGCTCGCAGGAATGTTGGCGGTCACGGGACTGCTCGAGGTCGCCCTGACCGGCACCGACGCTGATCAGCCGATCCTGACCGCGACGCTCGCAGTGGCGGCCAGCCTGGCCATGCTTGTGCGCACCGCCCAGCCCCTGGTCTGTCTTGCGGTCATCGTCGGTCTGGTACTGCTCGCCCACGTGTCCTCGTGGGGGCTGAACCTGACCGCAGCCCTGGTCATCGGCTGCCTCCTCGCGTTGGGCACCGTGGGCAAGGTCTGCGAAGACCGGCTCAGCGTGACAGCGTTCACGGGAACCGTGGTGGTGTTCGTGGTCGGCGCCGCGTTCGTCGCTCGTCCCTGGGATGTGGTGATCGCCTTGGTCGGTTGCGGCGCTGCGTGGGCAGCAGGCCGTGTCCTACGCCGGGAGTCGGAACGCAACCTCCAGCTGCAGAGCTTGGCCGCTGACCTGGTGGCGCAGCGCGAGGTTCGTGCGCGGGAGGCGGTACAGGCAGAACGCATCCGGCTCGCTCGTGAGCTCCACGACACGATCGCCCACGCGGTGACCGTCATGACGCTCCACGTCGGTGGCGTACGCCGCCGCCTTGACAGCGAGCCCGGAAAGGTAGAGGAGCGCGACGTCCTGCTCGAGGTCGAGATGTTCGGCAGGGAGGCCGTCGCCGAGCTGCACCGGATGCTCGGCGTTCTCCGGTCCTCAGAAGACCCAGCGTCCGACGGCGACGCTCCGTCGGTCCCGCGGCCGTGTCTGGCGGATCTGCCGCATCTGGCGGCTCGCGTGCGCGCGGCCGGAACGCCGGTCGCTCTCAGCGTTGACGACCCCTTGCCGCCGCTCTCGCCCGGACTGGAGACGACTGGCTACCGCGTGGTGCAGGAGGCCCTGACGAACGTGCTGAAGCACGGCGCAGGCTGCGTGCACGTGACCGTGACCAGCACGGACAGCTGCCTGCGACTGGCCGTCCGGAACGACGGCCGACGGTCCGAGCCACCCGTGAACGCGGATCGCACTCCGCTGGGTCTGGTCGGAATCCGCGAGCGGGTGGCGCTCTACGGAGGGCAGATGCGAGCTGGGCCTGCACCCGATGGTGGATTCGAGGTACACGTGTCGCTGCCATTGGCCGGCGAGGGAAAGCTATGAACGTCCGTGTTCTTCTGGTCGATGACGAGGCCATGGTGCGCGCGGGTCTGCGGCTCGTGCTCGAGTCCGAAGCCGACATCGAGGTGGTGGGCGAGGCGTCCGACGGGGTGGAGGCGCTCGCTGCGGCCGCGCAGCTGAAGCCTGCCGTGGTACTCATCGACATCCATATGCCACGGCTGGACGGACTTGGCGCGACCCGTAAGTTGTTGGCGGGTGACCCGGACCTCAGAGTCGTGGTGCTCACGACGTTCAACGACGACACCTACGTCCGCGAAGCGCTGCGGCTCGGAGCGTCTGGGTTCCTGCTCAAGGTGGCGCCGCCCGAGCGCTTGGCCGAAGCCGTCCGGGTAGCCGCTCGAGGAGATGCGTTGCTCGATCCGTTGGTCACTCGTGGGGTGATCGAGGCCTTCGCGGCAGCTCCCGACCCTGAGGCCGCACTTCCCCCGACCCCGCGAGAGCTCGCCCTCCTCACCGCCCGGGAACTCGAGGTCCTGCAGCTCCTGGGACAGGGGAAGTCCAATGCGGAGATCGCGGACGAGTTCGTGCTGGGCGAGGCGACGGTCAAGACACACGTGGCTCGCGTCCTCTCGAAGCTCCAGCTCCGTGACAGGGTGCAGGCCGTCGTCTTCGCCTACGAGAACGGACTCGTGCACCGGCAGGAATGAGCTCGACATCGCCGGCGATCAGCGAACCTCGGCGGAAATCGAAGCGGAGTACGCCCACGCGGAATGGCCTTCGTCCGACCCGCCGTTGCACACTGGGAACGCCGCGGTCGCCGTGAGCCACCTCGAGCCGGGAGGTTGGTCCCGGTAGATAGCGCAGCCCGCCACAGAGATGACGACCGCCGCACGCGTTCCCTCCTCGACCGAGTCGCCCAACGCGCGACACTTCGCGCTCGCCCTGCTCGCTCTGTCGATGGGCGGCTTCACGATCGGCACCACCGAGTTCGTGACCATGGGCCTGATCCGCGAGATCGCCGATGGTGTCTCGGTCTCGATCCCCAGCGCCGGGCATGTGATCTCGGCCTACGCGCTGGGCGTCGTCGTCGGCGCACCAGTGCTGGCGTTCTTCGGCGCCCGGTGGCCGCGGCGCGGGCTGCTGATCGCGCTGCTGGCGGCGTACGGCGTGTTCAACGCGCTCAGCGCGGTTGCGGGCAGCTTCGGGATGCTGCTGCTCGCTCGCTTCCTCGACGGGCTGCCGCACGGCGCCTACTTCGGGGTCGCCTCGCTCGTGGCGGCCAGCCTGGCTCCCGAGGGCCGCAAGGGACGCGCGGTGGCGCTGGTGATGATCGGACTCTCGGTGGCCAACGTCATCGGAGTCCCCGGGGTCACCTGGATGGGCCAGCACCTCGGGTGGCGCTCGGCGTACTGGGCGGTGGCGGTGCTGTCGCTGGTGACTGTCGCGCTGGTGCTGGCGTTCGTCCCGTCGGTCCCGGGAGACAAGGAGGCCACCGGCCTGCGTGAGCTGCGGGCGTTCACCCACCTCCAGGTCTGGCTGACGCTGCTGGCCGGCGCGGTCGGCTTCGGCGGCATGTTCGCGGTCTTCTCCTACATCGCGCCCACGGTGACCGAGGTGGGCGGGCTCGGCGACGGCGCCGTACCGCTCTTCCTGCTGGTGTTCGGCGTCGGCATGGTCATCGGCACGTTCGCCGCGGGCGAGCTCGCGGACTGGTCGATCCTGCGGTCCCTGCTCGGCTCGTCGATCGGCATGGGCCTCGTGCTGCTGGCGTTCTGGGCGCTCGCGCCGCACGGCTACTGGCTGCTGCCGGTGGCGTTCGGCATCACGTTCCTCGGCTCGGTGCTCGTCGTGAACCTCCAGCTGCGGCTGATGGACGTGGCCGGCGAGGCCCAGACGCTCGGGGCCGCCATGAACCACGCCAGCCTCAACGTCGCCAACGCTCTCGGCGCCTGGCTGGGCGGCCTGGTGATCGCGGCCGGGCACGGCTATCGGGCTCCGGCGCTCGTGGGCGTGGGGCTGTCGGTGGCCGGCTTCCTGATCGTGGCAGCGTCCGCCGCCCACCACGTGCGCGGTCGTTCGACCGAGGGGTAACGCGCCACCACCCGCGTCGTTGGCCGGGCATGCGCATCGCCCTCGCCGTCATCGCTGTCCTGGCCGGTCTCCTGACGGCGCCGCCGGCGAGCGCCGACGACCCGCCCGCCGACGACAACACTCGAGCCCGCCCGTCGGGCCAGTGGATCCTGGACCCCAAGGGTCGGGTGCTGCTCCTGCACGGCGTGAACATGGTCTACAAGCGCCAGCCGTACGCACCGGACAAGATCGGCTTCGGTCGCGACGACGCCCGGTTCCTGGCCCGGAACGGGTTCCGCACCGTTCGGCTGGGGCTGATCTGGAAGGCGGTCGAGCCGCGCCCGGGCAAGTACGACGACCGCTACCTGGCCCGGATCGCGCGGACGGCCGAGATCCTGGCCGACGAGGGCATCTGGACGATGCTCGACTTCCACCAGGACCTCTACAACGAACGCTTCCAGGGCGAGGGCGCGCCGGACTGGGCGGTGCTCGACGGCGGCCTGCCGGCGACGCCGCAGCTCGGCTTCCCCTTCAACTACTTCGCCATGGCGGCGCTGAACGTGGCGTTCGACAACTTCTGGCGGAATGCGCCGGGCCCTGGCGGCGTCGGACTCCAGGACCGGTACGCGGCCGCCTGGGCGCACACCGCGGCGTACTTCCGCGACGTCCCGTCGATCCTCGGAGTCGACCTCTTCAACGAGCCGTGGCCGGGCACCACGTTTGCGCTCTGCATCCCGCTCGGCTGCCCGGCATTCGACGCCAAGCTCGAGCGGTTCTCTCAGCGCAACATCGACGCCATCCGCAAGGTCGACAAGCGGACGGCGATCTTCTACGAGCCTCACGTGCTGTTCAACAACGGCGTGCCGACCAAGGTCCGGCCGGAGGGCCGCAGGCTCGGCTTCTCCTTCCACGACTACTGCCTCTCCGCCGAGGTGCCGATCCCCATCGACGAGGTGTCGGAGCTGGCCTGCGACACCTTCGACGACCTGGTGTGGAAGAACACCGCTGCCCATGTGCGCCGGACCGGGGACGCGCCGCTGCTCACCGAGTTCGGCGCCACCACGCACCAGCACACGCTCCGGGACATGGTCGAGCGGGCGGAGCGGGCGCTCGTCGGCTGGCAGTACTGGGCCTACTGCGGGTGTGCGGACCCGACGACCACGGGGCCCGGCGCCACCCAGGCGCTCGTCTTCGACCCGAGCAAGGCGCCGCGTGGCCGCAACGTCGACCGGGCAAAGATGCGGGCGCTCGTGATCCCGCACCCGCTGCGGGTTTCGGGGACGCCGCTGGAGTCGGCGTACGACCGCACGTCGAAGAGGTTCACGACCTCTTGGACCGTGGCCAAGGCGGGCGGCCCGGGCAGGTTCACCGGAGGCAGCCTGACGCAGATCTCGGTGCCCCGGTTCGTCTACCGGAAGGGGTACGTCGTCTCGGTGAAGGGCGGCACAGCGATATCCGGCGCGGACGAGCCGGTGCTGGTGATCCGGCAGCGGGCGGGAGCCGACCGGGTGCGCGTCACGGTCCGCCCCACGCCCTGACAGAATGCCCGGCATGTCTGCTCCCGCCACCGCCACGGAGGTGGAGGCCTCGGAAGCCGCGTCCGGGACCGCCCGGCCGCGCGTGCTCTCCGGGATCCAGCCCACGGCCGACTCGTTCCATTTCGGCAACTACCTGGGCGCCCTGCGGCAGTGGGTCGACCTGCAACGTGACCACCAGCCGTTCTTCTTCATCGCCGACCAGCACGCGATCACCGTCGAGCAGGACCCGAAGGTGCTGCGGGAGCGCACCCTGCGGGCCGCCGCCCAGCTGCTCGCCATGGGGATCGACCCTGACCGCTCGGCGATCTTCGTCCAGAGCCAGATCCCGGAGCACTCCCAGCTGAGCTGGGTACTCCAGTGTCTGGCCGGCTTCGGCGAGGCCCGCCGGATGACGCAGTTCAAGGACAAGTCCGCCAAGGGCGGCGAGGGCGCGGCCTCGGTGGGTCTGTTCACCTACCCGATCCTGCAGGCGGCCGACATCCTGCTCTACCGGCCGCACTACGTGCCGGTGGGTGAGGACCAGCGCCAGCACCTGGAGCTGACCCGCGACCTGGCCCAGCGCTTCAACCACCGATACAAGAAGACGTTCCGGCTGCCCGAGCCCTACATCCTGAAGTCGACGGCGAAGATCGGCGACCTCCAGAATCCGACCGCCAAGATGTCCAAGTCCGCCTCGGGCGTCGCCGGCATCATCGAGATGCTCGACGACCCGGCGGTGAGCGCCAAGAAGGTGCGCTCCGCGGTCACCGACTCCGGCTCCGACGTCCGCTTCGACGTCGACGAGAAGCCCGGGGTCTCCAACCTGCTGACCATCTACTCGGCGCTGACCGCCACCTCGGTCAGCGACCTCGAAGCGCAGTACGCCGGCAAGGGGTACGGCGACCTCAAGAAGGATCTGGCCGACTGCGTCGTCGACTTCGTGACGCCGTTCCGCGAGCGCACGCTGGAGCTGCTGGACGACCAGGCGCACCTCACCGACGTGCTCCGCCAGGGTGCCGAGACCGCCGGCGCCGTGGCTCAGGCGACGCTGCGCGACGTCTATCAGCGCGTCGGCTTCGTAGCCCCGACCGGCCGGGCCTGATGCCGACCATCGGAGTCGCGGTCGCGATCCCGGAGCCCTGGGCGACCCAGCTCCAGGACTACCGCACCTCCGTCGGCGACACGACCGCGGCGATGATCCCCACGCACATCACGCTGGTGCCGCCGACCGACGTCGGGGAGGACCTGAGCACGATCGAGGACCACCTCGTACACGCGGCCGCCCAGGTGCACGCGTTCGCGGTGCACCTGCGTGGCACCGGCACGTTCCGTCCGGTGTCGCCGGTGGTGTTCGTGACCCTCGTGGAGGGCATCTCCCAGTGCGAGCAGCTCGCCGACGTCGTACGCAGCGGGCCGCTGGACACGGATCTGGAGTTCCCGTACCACCCGCACGTGACCGTCGCGCACCACCTCAGCGACGGCCCGCTCGACCAGGCGTTCGCCGAGCTCGCGGGCTTCGAGTGCGAGTTCCGCGTCGACGAGTTCCATCTGTACGTGCATGACCCGGAGCGTGGATGGCAACCGACGAGACAGTTCCCGCTGCTTCCCGCTCCCAGTAGGTGACGCCGATGCCCAGTCCCAAGGAACGACTCGCGGCGCTCCGACGGCGCCGGCCCGTGGTCGATCACCTGGTGCGCACCCAGGAGCACTACTCGGCCGTGAAGGCAGGACAGCAGGCCGGCGCGGTGACGTACTTCGGCTTCCTCTCGTTCTTCCCGATCCTCGCGCTCGCGTTCGCCGCAGTCGGCTGGATCGCCGGGGTCTTCCCGGACGCCCGCGACGCGACCGTCGACGCGATCGCCGAGGTCTTCCCCGGGATGATCGGCGAGGGTGACAGCCAGATCTCCCTCGACACGATCGAGAACGCCGCCGGCGCGGCGGTCGGGTTCGGCCTCCTGGGAGTGCTGTACGCCGGCCTGGGCTGGCTATCGAGCATGCGCGACGCACTGCTGATCGTGTTCGAGCGGCCCGCCTACGAGCAGCCGAGCTTCCTGATCGGCAAGCTCCGCGACCTGGTCACGCTTGCCGCCGTCGGCCTGGTGCTGCTGCTCAGCGTGGGCGTCTCCGGACTCGTGGGCCGACTGTCGGAGGACATCCTCGACCTGCTCGGCCTGGGTACGGCGCTGCAGCCGCTGCTGTGGGTGTCTGGCAGTGCTGATCGGACTGCTGGCCAGCACGGTGCTGTTCCTCGCGCTCTTCCGGCTGCTGGCCGACCCGCACACACCCAAGCGCTCGCTGCTCAGCGGCGCGCTGCTGGGGGCGGTCGGCTTCGAGATCCTCAAGCAGCTGTCGGGACTGCTCCTCGCCACCACCAAGGGTCAGCCCGCCTTCCAGGCGTTCGGCATCGCGCTGATCCTGGTCGTCTGGATCAACTACTTCTCGCGAGTGGTGATGTACGCCGCTGCCTGGGCGCACACCTCGCCGCAGGCCCGGGCTCAGCGAGATGAGGTGCCCGTCGCGGTGCAGGGTCCGCAAGACGCCGGCGCTCGTCGAACGGCCGGAGCCGCAGACCGGCTGGCTCGGTCCGTTCGCCGGCGGCGCCGCGGCCATGCTGGCGCTGATCGCCGTCGTACGCCGCAAAAGCACCTGAAGTCACCCGCGCCGCTCCCTAGACTGCGGGGCGTGCGTGCTCCGCTCGCTGTTACCTGGTGGGGTCACTCGTCGACGACCATCGAGCTCGGGTCGGTGCGAGTCGCGACGGACCCCCTGTTCGGTCGTGGGCTGTTCGCGCTGCGCCGGTTGATCGAGGACCCTGACGAGCGTTGCGCCGAGGCAGACCTCGTGCTGGTCTCGCACCTGCACTACGACCACCTCGACCTGCGCTCCCTGCGCAGGTTCGTGCCCGGCACCCCGATCGTGGTGCCGCACGGCGCCTGTCGGCTGGTCCGCGGACTGTCGCGGCTGAACGTGGTCGAGGCCCGCCCCGGCGATGCGCTGACCATCGCGGGGGTCGACGTCGAGGTGCTGCCCGCCCACCACGATGGCCGTCGCTCGATCGCGCACCGGCGCTCGGCGCCCGCCATGGGCTTCCGGTTCGCGACCGAGCGCGTGCTCCGCGTGGTTCCCCGGCGACACCGGACTGCGGCCCGACATCACCCAGATCCGGCCGGTCGACATCGCCCTGATGCCGATCGGAGGGTGGGGTCCGACCCTCCCGGACGACCATCTCGACCCCGAGCAGGCGGTGACGGCGGTGGGACAGGTCGGCGCCGAGTGGGCGCTGGCGGTGCACTACGGCACCTACTGGCCGATCGGGATGCGCCGGCTCCGGCCGAGCAACCACCAGCGGCTCTTCGTGACCCCGCCGCGGCGGTTCCGCGAGGCGGTGCGGGACCAGGCGCTGGCGACGGTGCCGCTCACGCCGAGCGTGGGGGAACGGGTGGTGCTGGTCAGTGACCGTGACGCAGCGCCGCGTGCAGGTCCCAGTTGAGTCGCGAGATCACGTCGAGCGGGATCTCCTTGGGGCAGGCGGCGGTGCACTCGCCGATGTTGGTGCAGCCACCGAAGCCCTCGTGGTCGTGCTGTCCGACCATGTTGACCACGCGGGTGTCCCGCTCGGCCTGACCCTGTGGCAGTTCGCCCAGGTGGGTGATCTTGGCGCCCAGGAACAGCGACGCGGAGCCGTTGGGGCAGGCCGCCACGCAGGCGCCGCAGCCGATGCAGGTGGCCACGTCGAAGGCCCGGTCCGCCTTGTCCTTCGGGACGGGCGTGGCGTGCGCGTCCGGTGCGGCACCGGTGTTGACCGAGATGTAGCCGCCCTGCTGGATGATCCGGTCGAACGCGCCGCGGTCGACGCAGAGGTCCTTGATGACCGGGAAAGCGTCGGCTCGCCAGGGCTCGATCGTGATCGTGTCGCCGTCGGTGAACGAGCGCATGTGC
This sequence comes from uncultured Actinomycetota bacterium, assembly GCA_963798055.1. Taxonomy (GTDB): domain Bacteria; phylum Actinomycetota; class Actinomycetes; order Propionibacteriales; family Nocardioidaceae; genus Nocardioides. Next base: position 226,786 of record CAWCRX010000019.1, on the reverse strand, counting down.
AGCTGGCACGTGGTGGTGACCTCGGGGCCGTGAGCCTCGCCGTTGATCATCAGGCCGCACATGCCGCAGATGCCCTCACGGCAGTCGGAGTCGAACGCGATCGGCTCCTCGCCGTTGGCGTTCAGCTCCTCGTTGAGTACGTCGAGCATCTCCAGGAAGGACATGTCCTCCGAGACGTCGTCGAGCTCGTAGGTGTGCATCGAGCCCGTGCTGGTGGCATCCGGCTGGCGCCAGATGTTCAGCGTCACCTTCACTTGTAGGACCTCTGCTTCATCTCGGTGAACTCGTACTCGAGGTTCTCCTTGTGCATGACGGGGGTGCCGCCCTCGCCCGCCCACTCCCACGCGGCCACGTAGGCGTACTGCTCGTCGTGGCGGAGCGCCTCGCCGTCCTCGGTCTGCGACTCAGCCCGGAAGTGGCCGCCGCACGACTCGCGCCGGTTGAGCGCGTCGATGCACATCAGCTCGCCGAGCTCGAAGAAGTCGGCCACCCGGCCGGCCCGCTCCAGCGACTGGTTCATGGTTTCGGCGGCGCCGAGCACCTTGACGTTGCGCCAGAAGTCGTCGCGCAGCGAGCGGATCAGGTCGACCGCCTTGCGCAGGCCGTCGGCGGTGCGCTCCATCCCGCAGTACTCCCACATGATGTTGCCGAGCTCGCGGTGGTAGGAGTCGACGCTGCGGGTGCCGTTGGTGGTCAGGAACTTCTCGACCCGCTGCTTGACCGACTCCTGCGCCTCCAGCACCGCCGGGTCGTCCAGGGCGATCTTGTCGAACGGGCCTTCGGCGAGGTAGTCGCGGATCGTGTTCGGCAGCACGAAGTACCCGTCGGCCAGCCCCTGCATCAGCGCCGAGGCGCCGAGCCGGTTGGCGCCGTGGTCGGAGAAGTTGGCCTCGCCGGTGACGAACAGCCCGGGGATCGTCGACTGCAGGTCGTAGTCGACCCACAGGCCGCCCATCACGTAGTGCACCGCCGGGTAGATGCGCATCGGCACCTTGTAGGGATCCTCGCCCGTGATCCGGGCGTACATGTCGAAGAGGTTGCCGTACTTCTCCTCGATCGCGTCGTGACCGAGCCGCTCGGTCGCGTCGGCGAAGTCGAGATAGACGCCGCGGCGTACGCCGTCGACCGCGGGACCGACGCCCCGGCCCTCGTCGCAGACGTTCTTCGCCTGCCGAGAGGCGATGTCGCGGGGGACCAGGTTGCCGAACGCCGGGTAGATCCGCTCCAGGTAGTAGTCGCGGTCCTCCTCGGGTATGTCCTGCGGGTTCTTGTCGCAGTCGGCCTTGTTCTTGGGCACCCAGATCCGGCCGTCGTTGCGCAGCGACTCCGACATCAGGGTCAGCTTGGACTGGTGGGTGCCGGTCACCGGGATGCAGGTGGGGTGGATCTGCGTGTAGCAGGGGTTGGCCATGTAGGCGCCCTTGCGGTGCGCGCGCCAGGTCGCGGTCACGTTGCTGCCCATCGCGTTCGTGGACAGGAAGAAGACGTTGCCGTAGCCGCCGGACGCAAGCACCACGACGTCGGCGAAGTAGGTCTCGATCTCGCCCGTGACCAGGTCGCGCACGATGATGCCGCGAGCGCGTCCGTCGACCACGATCAGCTCGAGCATCTCGTGCCGCGTGTAGCACTTCACGGTGCCCGCGGCGACCTGGCGCTCGAGCGCCTGGTAGGCGCCGATGAGCAGCTGCTGCCCGGTCTGGCCGCGCGCGTAGAACGTGCGGGACACCTGGACGCCACCGAAGGACCGGTTGTCGAGGAGACCGCCGTACTCCCGCGCGAACGGCACGCCCTGGGCCACGCACTGGTCGATGATGTTGAGGCTGACCTGGGCCAGCCGGTAGACGTTGGACTCGCGGGAGCGGTAGTCGCCGCCCTTGATGGTGTCGTAGAAGAGCCGGTGGATGGAGTCGCCGTCGCCCTTGTAGTTCTTGGCCGCGTTGATGCCGCCCTGGGCCGCGATCGAGTGCGCGCGCCGCGGCGAGTCCTGGTAGCAGAACGACTTCACGACGTATCCCGCCTCGCCGAGCGTGGCGGCGGCCGAGGCGCCGGCCAGGCCGGTGCCGACCACGATCACCGAGAGCCGGCGTCGGTTGGCGGGGTTGGCGATCCGGGCCTCGAACTGCCGAGTGCCCCAGCGCTCCTCCAGCGGACCGGAGGGCGCCTTGGTGTCGGCGATCGGGTCGCCGTCGACGTAGTAGCCGGCAGCGTCGTCGAACGTTTCGTCGTGCGAGACGGTGTGGGACGGGTCGAAGGCACTGGTGGTGTCGGGCATGTCGGTCATGTCAGCGGGACCTCACTTCTCGATGACGCCGGCGAGGACGAAGATCGGGACGAGCGAGAAGCCACCCGCGATCAGGATGGCGAACCCGTAGCCGAGCACGTTGGCGTTGCGACGGGCCTTGGCGTTGTTGGTCAGCCCGAGGGTCTGCGCGGCGCTCCAGATCCCGTGGCGCAGGTGCAGGCCGAGCGCCCCCATGGCCGCCAGGTAGATCAGGGTCATCCACCACAGGTCGAACGTGTCGACCATCAGGTTGTAGGGGTCGTTGGTCTCTCCACCGTTGGGGTTGACCTTGCCGATGGTGAAGTTGAGCAGGTGCCAGACGATGAAGATCAGCAGCGTCACGCCGCCCCAGCGCATCCAGTGCGAGGAGAACGTGGACGCGTTGTTCTTCTTCACGACGTACTTGGTCGTGCGGGCCTTGCCCGCGCGGCGCCACAGCGCCAGCGCGCACGCCACGTGCACCAGCAGCGCGAGGATCAGGCCGCCTCGGATGATCCAGAGGGCGCCCTCGTGCGGAAGCATCGGCTCGCCGAGCTCGCGCAGATGATGGGCGTACTCGTTGAAGGCGTCGTGGCCGGCGAAGGCCTTGAGGTTGCCGTACATGTGCGCGAGCACGAACCCGATGAAGGCGATTCCGCTGACCGCCATCAGCATCTTCAGGGCGATCGTGTTGCGCGCGGCGCTGGACCCTTTGATGAGGTTCACGCGCTGGATCGGGTGGTACGTCTGCTCGGGAGGCGGATTCGCTGGTGCCACGAAGGTCCACGCTACCGTCGCCGGCTGTTTCCGGTTGTCACCGGGCGTGTGAGATATGCCAGACCAGCGTCTATGCGACCTATCCCACAGGGACGGCGAGCGGGTAGTGCTCGGCAACGAGCTCGTCGACCGCGTCGGTCCAGGTGCGCAGCGGCGCGAGCTCGCGCGCTCGCTTGCCGAGGAGCGCGCGGTGCTTGTCGGCCACCACCGCGGTGACCGCGCGCCGCAGGTCGCGGGGGTCGCGCGGGTCGTAGAGCAGACCCGTCTCGAGGTGGCGTACGACGTCGGGCGCCCCGCCCGACCTCGGCGCGACCACCGGCACCCCGCTGGCCGCCGCCTCACGGAGGGCGTGGCAGCAGGTCTCGTGCTCGCCGGGGTGGACCAGCACGTCGAGGCTGGGCAGCGCGATCGTCAGGTCACCGGTGTGCAGCGGCCCGACGAGCTTGGCGTCCGGGGCCTTGGCCTGCAGCCAGTCGTGCTGCGGTCCGGCGCCGATCACGACCAGGCGCGCCTTGGGGATGGTGGTCAGCTCGGCCAGCCGGCGTACGCCGTGCCGCTTGTGCAGCCCGCCGACGTACCCGACCACGACCTGCGGCCCCTCCGCCGACTTGGCCCGCGACCAGACATCGTGCAGCCACTGGTCGCGCAGCGCTGGGGTGTAGGCGTCCGTGTCGACGCCGGGCTGCCACAGCGAAGCGGTCACGCCGAACTCGGCCATCCGGTCCACCATCCACGAGGACGTGACCAGCACCGCGTCCGCGCGGTCGGCCACCTTCGCGCGCCAGTAGTCGGCGGCGACGTCGAGAGCCGCGCCCTGCTCGACGACCACGGACGGGATGCCGTGCCGCCGGGTGTGCTTGAGCGCCTTGCGGCCCAGGGTGCCGGGGGAGGTGACGTGCACGAGGTCGGGGCGGAACGACTCCAGTGCGTCGCGGACCTGGGCACCCACCGGCTCCAGCGGACGGATCCGGACGACCGGACAGCCACGGTAGGACGCGATCCCGGACCCGGGAGCGACGATCTGGACCTCGTGGCCGGTGTCGACCAGTCGGTCGGCCACCGCCTTGAGCGTCGTGGTCGTGCCGTCGGTGGCGGGATAGAAGGTCTCGGTCACCAGGGCGATCCTCATGGCACCACGGTCTCCAGCGCGGTCGACCGGATGGCCTCGCTGGGGTGGCTGGCATGTGAACAGCAGGGAGTGTGGGCACTTTCACATCGGGCTGTGTTTCCTTTCACTACCGGCTCTGAATGTGCAGACTCAGCACGGCTCACCGACGGAAGGGTGGCAATGACGACTGGGGTGCACGGCCCAACCAGGGCGCAGATCGAGGAGAAAACCCTCCGCGACGACCGCTGGTGGTTGGCTCCACTGACGACGTTCACGGTGTTCTCCGCGTTCATCGTCTACGCGACCTGGCGCGCGTTCGCGGACGCGTTCTACTACGCGTCGCCCTACCTGTCGCCGTTCTACTCGCCCTGCCTGGGCGACTGCATCGACGACGCCTCCGACTTCGGCCAGCCGTTCGCCGGCTTCCCGCTGTCGGCGGCGCTGATCATCCTGATCTTCCCTCTGGGCTTCCGGATGACCTGCTACTACTACCGCAAGGCCTACTACCGCGCGTTCTGGCTCTCTCCTCCCGCGTGCGCCGTGGCCGAGCCGCACAGTGCCTACTCCGGTGAGACCCGGCTGCCGCTGATCCTGCAGAACATCCACCGCTACTTCTGGTACGCCGCGGTCGGCGTGGGCATCGTGCTGACATTCGATGTCGTGCTGGCGTTCCGCGACGAGCACCACGAGTGGGGCCACATGGGCCTCGGGACCGTGTTGATGATCATCAACGTCGTCTACATCTGGCTCTACACGCTCTCGTGCCACTCGTGCCGGCACACGGTCGGTGGCCGGCTGCGGCACTTCTCGAAGCATCCGGTCCGCTACCGGCTGTGGACCTGGGTGTCGAAGCTGAACCAGAAGCACGCGCGCTACGCGTGGGCGTCCCTGTTCTCGGTCGCACTGGTCGACCTCTACATCATGCTGCTGGCCCGCGGCGTGTTCGACGACCCGAGGTTCTTCTGAAATGAGTGATCGGCACCCCATGACCGGCAACGAGATGTCCGGCGAGGCGACCGGCGGCACGGAGCGCCACCAGTACGACGTGATCGTGGTCGGGGCCGGCGGCGCCGGCCTGCGCGCGGCGATCGCCGCCCACGAGGCGGGCGCCCGCACCGCCGTGGTCTGCAAGTCGCTGCTCGGCAAGGCCCACACGGTGATGGCCGAGGGCGGCATCGCCGCGGCCATGGGCAACCGCTGGCCGGAGGACAACTGGGAGGTGCACTTCCGGGACACCATGCGCGGCGGCAAGATGCTCAACAACTGGAGGATGGCGCAGCTGCACGCGCAGGAGGCGCCCGAGCGGGTTCAGGAGCTCGAGGACTGGGGAGCGCTGTTCGACCGCACCGAGGACGGCCTGATCTCCCAGCGCGACTTCGGCGGCCATCGTTACGCGCGCCTCGCCCACGTCGGCGACCGCACCGGGCTGGAGATGATCCGCACCCTCCAGCAGCGCACCGTGCAGCTCGGCATCGACGTGTTCATGGAGTGCACGATCACCGACCTGCTGCTGGACAAGGGAGCCGGGGACCCGAAGATCTCCGGCGCCTTCGGCTACTGGCGCGAGACCGGCCGGTTCATCACGTTCGAGGCGCCGTCGGTGATCCTGGCGACCGGCGGCATCGGCAAGTCGTTCAAGGTCACCTCGAACTCGTGGGAGTACACCGGCGACGGCCACGCGCTCGCGCTGCGGGCCGGCGCGGCGCTGATCAACATGGAGTTCGTGCAGTTCCACCCGACCGGCATGGTCTGGCCGCCTTCGGTGAAGGGGCTGCTGGTCACGGAGTCGGTGCGCGGCGACGGCGGCATCCTCAAGAACTCCGAGGGCAAGCGGTTCATGTTCGACTACATCCCCGAGTTCTTCAAGGCGGAGACCGCCGACAACGAGGAGGAGGCGGACCGGTGGTACGACGACAAGAAGAACAACCGCCGTCCCCCTGAGCTGCTGCCGCGTGACGAGGTCGCCCGGGCCATCAACTCGGAGATCAAGGCGGGCCGCGGTTCACCGCACGGCGGCATCTTCCTCGACATCGCCTCGCGTCGTACGCCGGAGTTCATCAAGAAGCGGCTGCCGTCGATGTACCACCAGTTCAAGGAGCTGGCCGACGTCGACATCACCGCGGAGCCGATGGAGATCGGCCCGACGTGTCACTACGTGATGGGCGGCGTCGAGGTCGACGCCGACACCCAGGAGAGCGCGGTCACCGGCCTGTACGCCGTGGGCGAGTGCTCCGGCGGCATGCACGGCTCCAACCGGCTCGGCGGCAACTCGCTCGGCGACCTGCTGGTGTTCGGCAAGCTGGCGGGCGAGGCGGCGACGAAGTACGCCACCGGTCTCGGCGACGCCAGGCCCGCCGTGGCGGACGCCGACGTGAAGGCGGCGGCGGACAGCGCGGTGGCGCCGTTCGAGGTCGAGGGCGGCGAGAACCCGTACACGATCCAGTCCGACCTCCAGCAGTCGATGAACGACCTGGTCGGCATCATCCGCGAGGGCGCCGAGCTCGAGCGGTCGCTCCAGGCGATCGAGGAGTTCAAGGAGCGGGCGAAGACGATGGTCGTGGAGGGTCACCGGCAGTACAACCCGGGCTGGCACCTGGCCATCGACCTGTGGAACATGCTGATCGTCTCGGAGTCGATCGCGAAGGCGGCGCTCGCCCGCGAGGAGTCTCGTGGCGGCCACACCCGCAACGACTTCCCGGCGACCGACCACGAGGTGTGGGGCAAGAAGAACCTCATCGTCACCCTCAACGACAGCGGCGACGGGGTGGTGCTCAACGAGAAGCCACTGCCGGTGATGCCGGACGAGCTCAAGAAGTACTTCGAGGAGAGCTGACTGCCATGGGCTACGACCTGAAGATGCGCGTCTGGCGGGGCGACGAGGCCGGCGGCGAGCTCGCCGACTACACGGTTGAGGTGTCCGAGGGCGAGGTCGTCCTGGACGCGCTGCACCGGCTGCAGGCGACGCAGACCGGCGACCTCGCGATCCGGTGGAACTGCAAGGCCGGCAAGTGCGGCTCCTGCTCGGCCGAGATCAACGGCAAGCCGAAGCTGCTGTGCATGACCCGGCTCTCGGACTTCCAGCCCGAGGAGACGATCACGGTCACCCCGATGCGGACGTTCCCGGTGATCCGCGACCTGGTGACCGACGTGTCCTACAACTACGAGAAGGCCAAGGAGCTGCCGTACGCCGAGCTTCCGCCGCGCGATGCCGACGGCAAGCGCCGGATGGCCCAGGTCGATGTCGAGCGCGGCCAGGAGTTCCGCAAGTGCATCGAGTGCTTCCTGTGCCAGAACGTCTGCCACGTCGTCCGTGACCACGAGGACAACAAGAAGGCGTTCGCCGGGCCGCGGTTCTTCCTGCGGTACGCCGAGCTCGACATGCACCCGCTGGACACCAATGACCGGCGCAAGCTGGCCTCGGAGGCCGCCGGGATCGGGATGTGCAACATCACCAAGTGCTGCACCGAGGTCTGTCCCGAGGGGATCAAGATCACCGACAACGCGATCATCCCGATGAAGGAACGGGTCGTGGACCGCAAGTACGACCCGCTCGTCTGGCTGGGCAGCAAGATCGGGATCCGCAACAAGGACAACGACAACCGCACCGAGGTCTAGGTGCCGAGCTCGACATGCACCCGCTGGACACCAATGACCGGCGCAAGCTCGCCTCGGAGGCCGCTGGGATCGGGATGTGCAACATCACCAAGTGCTGCACCGAGGTCTGTCCCGAGGGGATCAAGATCACCGACAACGCGATCATCCCGATGAAGGAACGGGTCGTGGACCGCAAGTACGACCCGCTCGTCTGGCTGGGCAGCAAGATCGGGATCCGCAACAAGGACAACGACAACCGCACCGAGGTCTAGGTCTAGGCCGCGAGGCCGCCCAGGTGGGTCGCCAGCTTGTCGAGCGCCATCGCCCATCCGGTGGCTCCGTGGGAGTCCTGGGGGAGACCGGCGTGGGTGAGCACCAGCCGGGTGCGCCCGCCGAGGTCCTCCAGCTCCACGGTGACCTCGGTGTTGGGCGACTGCGGGTTTCCGTCGGCGTCCGTCATGGCCTCGGTGTAGACCAGGCGAACCTGCTCGACGACCTCGAGGTACTCGCCGCTGAACCGCACCTGCATGGAGCCGTCGTTCGCGGTCATCTCGACGTCGCGCCGACCACCTATCCGCACGTCCATGCGTGCCTCCGACACGGCGACGCCGACCGGGCCGTACCACTGGCTGAAGTGGTCGGGGTCGGTCCACATCCGCCAGACCAGCTCCGGGGCGGCGTCGAACACGCGCTCCAGGGTCATGTCGCTGCCGGTCGACTGCTCATCGGGCATCGTCGTCATCCGTTCGTTGAGGGGACTGCAGGGTCTTGAGGTAGGCGTCCATCCGGTCCAGCCGTGCCTCCCAGATCGGCCGGTACTGCTCGGCCCAGGTGGCGATCTCCTCGAGCGGACCGGCGTCGAGGCTGCAGGGCCGGAACTGGGCGTGCCGACCGCGACTGACCAGTCCCGCCCGTTCGAGCACCTTGATGTGCTTCGAGACGGCGGGGAGGGTCAGGGCGAGCGGTGCGGCGAGCTCGTTGACGCTGGCCGGACCCTCCGCGAGCCGGGTGAGGATCTCCCTCCGGGTCGGACTGGCCAGGGCCGCGAAGGTCTCGGTGAGTCGGTCGTCGACGGCCGTGGTCATGTCGCTTCTTTCCGTAGTGGCTAATTAACTAGTATGGAAAGTACGCCGTCCACGTCCGATCGGTCAAGATGCGACGGCAATTCAGGACAGGCGATGGCCGCAACAGTTCCTAGGGTGTCCGCATGGACATGAAACTGGAGCTGGTGGCCGTGCCCGTGACGGACGTCGATCGGGCGAGGGACTTCTACGTGCAGGCGGGCTTCGTGCTCGACCATGACCACACGGTGAGCGACGACGTGCGGTTCGTGCAGCTGACTCCACCGGGGTCGGGGTGCTCGATCGCGCTCGGCAAAGGCCTGACCCAGATGCCGCCGGGTGCGCTGGACAACATGCAGATGGTGGTGGCCGACGCGGACGCGGCGCACGCGGACCTGAAGGGCCGTGGCATCGAGGTCAGCGAGGTCGATGACCAGGCCTGGGGCCGGTTCGTCTACTTCTCGGACCCCGACGGCAACGGCTGGGCGCTCCAGCAGCTCCCGGACTGGTCGCAGAACGCCGGGCAGTAACGCCCGCCGGCTGTCGGCCGGCGCACGACAGACAACGCGGATGCGACCGTGTTTGGCGCCTGAGAGAATCGGCGCCGTGGACCTGATCGCGCTGCTGCCGGCCTTCGTGGTGGCGGTGCTGCTGATCTCAGCCTCACCCGGGCCGGCGATGGCCCTGATCTTCCGGAGGGCTGCCGTGGGTGGGTGGCGCTCGGCGGTGCCGACGGTGCTCGGGCTCGAGTTCGGCCTCTACATCTGGGCGCTGGTGGCAGCCGCCGGGTTCGCCGCACTGGTGGCGGTCTCCGAGACGGCGTACGTCGTCCTCAAGGTCGTGGGCGCCGCGGTGCTGCTCTACCTCGGCATCAAGGCCTGGCGCTCCGCCTGGCGCGGCGGTGACGCACCGGAGGCCGAGTCCACGGTCGCGGGTCGGGCTTGGTGGCGGGCGTTCGGTGAGGGCGTCGTGGTGCAGCTCGCCAACCCGAAGGCGGCGGTCTTCATGATCGCGTTCTACCCGCAGTTCGTCCCCGCGGACCGGCCGCTGTTCGCGACCACGGCCGGGCTGGCGGCGGTGCAGGTGGTCATCGAGACCGCGTTCTACCTGACCCTCGCGTACGGCGTCGGCCGGGCGGGGGCCTTCTTCCGTCGCTCGAAGATCCGCCGCCGGCTCGACGCGGTCGCGGGCACGGTCCTGGTCGCGCTCGGCGTCCGAGTCGCGGTCAGCTCACGCTGAGCGCACTGAGGAATACCTCACGTCAGGCGTCCGAAAATTCACACTGGCTAGAGACGGGTGCTCACTGCTTCTAGGGTGCGCACCATGACGGAAGAGCGCCGCAACGGTCGAGGGCGGGCTCGACGAGCCCGGCGAGCTGGAGCCCGAGCAGGGCTCGCTGCGCCTCGCCTCCCCGGAGGACCGCGCGACGGTCGCGGACTGGGAGGCGGCGGCCGCCGCCGTGCTGCGCAAGACCAAGCGGCTCGGCGACGACGACGCGGATTCGCTGGTGTGGGACAAGCTGACCCGGACCACCCTCGACGGCATCGAGATCACGCCGCTCGGCACCCCCGACCTGCTGGAGGGCACGGCGACGAGCGGCCGGCCCACCCGGCAGGGCGACTGGGACGTCCGCGCTCTGGTGCACGCCGACGACCCGAAGCTGGCCCACGAGGAGGCGATGGTCGACCTCGAGGGAGGCGTGACCAGCCTGTGGGTGCAGGGAAGCGGTGACGTCGACCTCGCTGTGCTGCTCGACGGCGTACTGCTCGACCTGGCGCCCGTCGTCCTCGACGGCGTCGAACCCGCCGCGTTCCTCGCGTACGCCGGAGACCGCGAGCTGCACGCCGCGACCAACCTCGGCGTGCCGGCGGACCAGGCCACGGCCGAGCTGGCCCGGACCGCGTGGCAGGCCGGCGTCCGGGCCTTCGTGGTCGACGCGACCACAATCCACGACCGCGGCGCCTCCGACGTCCAGGAGCTCGCCTGGTCGATGGCGGCGGGCGCGGCGTACCTGCGGACGCTGACCGACGCCGGGCTGGCCGTCGACCAGGCGGCGGATCTGGTGGAGTTCCGGTACGCCGCCACCGACGAGCAGTTCGCGACCATCGCCAAGCTGCGCGCCGCGCGTCGACTGTGGGCGCGCGTCCTCGAGCTGAGCGAGGGGACGCCGCGCGAGATGCGACAGCACGCGGTGACGAGTCGGCCGATGATGAGCAAGTACGACCCTTGGGTGAACATGCTCCGCACCACCGTGGCCGCGTTCGCCGCAGGTGTCGGGGGCGCCGACGCCGTCACCGTGCTGCCGTTCGACTCTCCGCTCGGCCGCCCCGACGCCTTGGGCCGCCGGATCGCGCGCAACACCTCGCACCTGCTGGTCGACGAGGCGCACGTGGCCCACGTGGCCGACCCGGCCGGCGGCGCGTACGCCGTCGAGAAGCTCACCGACGACCTGGCCGTGGCGGCCTGGGACCTGTTCGGGCGGATCGACGACGGCGCGGATCTCGACGCGGAGATCGCGGCGACGGTCGCGAAGCGGGACGCGGCGATCGCCACCCGCAAGCGGCCGCTCACCGGGCTCACCGAGTTCCCCAACCTGGCCGAGACGCTGCCCGAGCGCGCGCCGGCCGCCGACGTCGACGGCGTGCGCCGCTACGGCGCGGCCTTCGAGGCGATGCGCGACGAGCCGGCGACGAAGCCGGTCTTCCTGGCCACCCTCGGCAGCGTGGCCTCGCACACCGCGCGCGCGACGTTCGCGGCCAACCTGCTCGCTGCCGGCGGCATCGCGGTCGAGACCGCGGGAGCCACGGACGGCGTCGACGCCCTGCTGGCGGCGTACGACGGACAGCCGGTCGTGTGCCTGGCCGGCGCCGACGCGACGTACACCGAGTGGGGCGCGGACGCCGTCGAGGCGCTGCGCAAGGCCGGCGCCACCCACGTCATCGTGGCGGGCAAGCCCGACGTCCTCGAGGTCGACGACTCCTGCGCGATGGGCGTGAACGCGCTCGACTTCCTGACCCGCACGAGAGGGAAGCTGGCATGAGCGTCCCGAAGAGCTTCGCCGGGCTGGACGCTCTCCGACGGTGGTTTCGACGGCTCGCAACGGCTCGCACCTCAACCAGCACCGGAAGGCGACAGCTGGCAGAGCCCCGAGGGGATCGAGATCCTGCCGGTCTACGGCCCCGAGCACCTCGAGGGCCTCGACGCGCTGGACACGTTCCCCGGGCTGAGCCCGTTCCTGCGCGGGCCGTACCCGACGATGTACACCACTCAGCCGTGGACGATCCGGCAGTACGCCGGCTTCTCGACGGCCGAGGAGTCCAACGCGTTCTACCGGCGCAACCTGGCCGCCGGCCAGAAGGGCCTCAGCGTCGCGTTCGACCTGGCCACGCACCGGGGCTACGACTCCGACCACCCGAGGGTGCGCGGCGACGTCGGCATGGCCGGCGTGGCGATCGACTCGATCTACGACGCCCGCACGCTGTTCGACGGCATCCCGCTCGACGAGATGTCGGTGTCGATGACGATGAACGGCGCGGTGCTGCCGGTGCTCGCCCTCTACATCGCAGCGGCCGAGGAGCAGGGGGTGAAGCCGGAGCAGCTGGCGGGGACCATCCAGAACGACATCCTCAAGGAGTTCATGGTCCGCAACACCTACATCTACCCGCCCGCCCCGAGCATGCGGATCATCTCCGACATCTTCAGCTACACCGCCGAGCGGATGCCGCGGTTCAACTCGATCTCCATCTCCGGCTACCACATCCAGGAGGCCGGGGCGACGCAGGACCTCGAGCTCGCCTACACGCTCGCCGACGGGGTCGAGTACCTCCGCGCCGGTCTCGAGGCCGGGCTCGACATCGACAAGTTCGCGCCGCGGCTGAGCTTCTTCTGGGCGATCGGGATGAACTTCTTCATGGAGATCGCCAAGATGCGCGCCGCCCGCGCGCTCTGGGCCCGGCTGGTGCGCGACTTCGACCCGAAGAACCCCAAGTCGCTGAGCCTGCGCACCCACAGCCAGACCAGCGGCTGGTCGCTGACCGCGCAGGACGTCTTCAACAACGTCGGCCGCACCTGCATCGAGGCGATGGCGTCGACGCAGGGCCACACCCAGTCGCTGCACACCAACGCCCTCGACGAGGCGATCGCGCTGCCGACCGACTTCTCGGCCCGGATCGCCCGCAACACCCAGCTGCTGCTGCAGCAGGAGAGCGGCACCACCGGCACCATCGACCCCTGGGCCGGCTCCTACTACGTCGAGCGGCTGACCCACGACCTCGCCGAGCGGGCCTGGGCGCACATCCAGGAGGCCGAGGCCGCCGGCGGCATGGCCAACGCGATCGAGCAGGGCATCCCCAAGATGCGGATCGAGGAGGCGGCGGCGCGCACCCAGGCCCGGATCGACTCCGGGGCGCAGCGGGTGATCGGCGTCAACACCTACCGGCTCGCCGCCGAGGACAAGCTCGACGTGCTCCGGGTCGACAACGACGACGTCTACCGCCAGCAGATCGCCAAGCTGGAGCGGTTGCGCGCCGAGCGCGACGACAACGACGTGCGCAGCGCGCTCGAGGCGCTGACGAACTCGGCCGAGCGGGGGGCCAGCAAGGGTTCCCTCGACGGCAACCTGCTCGCCCTGGCGGTCGACGCGGCCCGCGCCAAGGCCACGGTCGGCGAGATCTCGGACGCGCTGGAGAAGGTCTACGGACGGCACCAGGCGGTGATCCGTACGATCAGCGGCGTGTTCAGGGACGAGGCGGATGCACGCCGGCAACACGCTGGTCCGTCAGGTGCGCGAGGCCACCGACGAGTTCGAGGAGGCCGAGGGCCGCCGCCCGCGCATCCTGGTCGCCAAGATGGGCCAGGACGGGCACGACCGCGGTCAGAAGGTCGTGGTCTCCGCCTTCGCCGACATGGGCTTCGACGTCGACGTGGGGCCGCTGTTCTCCACGCCGGAGGAGGTCGCCCAGCAGGCCGTCGACGCCGACGTGCACATCGTCGGGGTCAGCTCGCTGGCCGCTGGCCACCTCGCCCTGCTGCCCGCCCTGCGCAAGGCGCTGGAGGAGCAGGGCCGGCCCGACATCATGACCGTCGTCGGCGGCGTGATCCCGCCCGACGACGTACCCACGCTGCTGGAGATGGGCGCCGCCGCGGTGTTCCAGCCCGGCACCGTGATCGCCGAGTCCGCGCTCGACCTGCTCGCCAAGCTGCGGGACCAGCTCGGCCACTGATGGTGGACATCGCCGCGCTCGTCGAGGGCATCCGCGCCCGCAAGCGGGCGTCGGTGTCGCAGGCGATCACGCTGGTCGAGTCGTCCAAGCGCGAGCACCGTGACGACGCCCGGGCGCTGCTGACCGAGCTCGCCGGCGAGGGCGACGCGATCCGGGTCGGCATCTCCGGCGTACCGGGCGTCGGCAAGTCGACGTTCATCGAGACGCTCGGCACCCGGCTCACCGCCGAGGGTCACCGGGTGGGGGTGCTCGCGGTCGACCCCAGCTCGACCCGCACCGGCGGCTCCGTGCTGGGTGACAAGACCCGGATGGCCAAGCTGGCGGCCGACCCCAACGCGTTCATCCGGCCCTCGCCCTCCGCCGGCACGCTCGGCGGCGTTGCCCGCGCCACGATGCAGGCGATGACGGTGCTCGAGGCCGCGGCGTACGACGTGGTGCTGGTCGAGACCGTCGGCGTCGGCCAGTCCGAGGTCACCGTCGCCGGGATGGTGGACACGTTCCTGTTCCTGACCCTGGCTCGCACCGGCGACCAGCTGCAGGGCATCAAGAAGGGCATCCTCGAGATCGCCGACGTCATCGCGGTCAACAAGGCCGATGGTGATCGGGAGCAGGAGGCCCGCGCGGCGGCGCGCGACCTGGCCGGCGCGCTCCGGCTCGTCCACGGCAAGGGGGAGTGGGCGCCACCGGTCGTCACGTGCTCCGGGCTCACCGACGTCGGCGTCGACGATCTCTGGCAGCGGATCCTGGCGCACCGCGACCACCTCGGCGAGCAGGGCCTGGCCGAGAAGCGGGCCGGTCAGCAGCTCGACTTCACCTGGTCCCTGGTCCGCGACGAGATCGAGCAGCGGCTGCGGCACTCGCCCGCGGTCCGCGAGGTCCGCGAGCAGATTCGCGACCACGTGCTCTCCGGTGAGCTGCCCGCCACCGTGGCCGCCGACCGGATCCTGGCGGCATACGACTCTGACGTTTCCCGGACAGAAGCCGCACGGGACAGCGCTTAACGTCCCGGTACTCCGGGACTCCCTCCTCATGTGCTCGGGACGTCGGGACGGGCAGGCTCGGCCACGCCAACACCCGAGATGAACCACGTGGAGGAACCATGCATCGCAAGCATCTGGTGGCTGCGCTCGCCGCCGTCGCGCTGGCCGGGAGCACCATCGGTGCGCCGGCCGTCGCCGACGACCCGAGCGCCAAGCCCACCGTCAAACGCTGGTCGCGTGGGCTGATCAGCCCGCTGAGCCTCGCCGTCTCCGACGACGGCACCGTCTACTACTCGCAGAACTTCGCCGGCACCCTGCTCCGCAAGAAGCCCGGCAAGCAGCCCAAGGTCATCTACCAGGACGAGCAGGGCAACGAGGTGGGCGCCGTCTCCGAGCGGAAGCGGCAGCCTGCGGTTCGCGCTGACCATCCCCGGCAACGAGGAGGGCGAGGGCGCGGGCGCCGTGCCCTGGGGCGTCGGCAAGCAGCGGCGAAGCCGAAGCGTGCTCGCCGACCTGTGCAAGTTCGAGAAGAACCGCAACCCCGACGGCGACGTCACCTACGGTCTGCGCGCCCTGCCAGACGGATGCGAGGTGCCCGAGGACTTCCAGCCGTACCCCGGCATCGTCGAGTGCCACCCCTACGCGACCGCGCAGGCGAAGGGCCGGACCTACATCGCCGACGCGGCGGGCAACACGATCGTCAAGTACGGCAAGAACGGCGAAGCTCTCGACCGTCGCCGTGCTGCCGGCCAGCCGGTGCGTCACCGAGGCCATGTCCGCCGAGGCGGCCAGCGCGCTCGAGCTGCCGGAGTGCGTCGTCGGGCCGAAGTACTTCCTCGAGCCGGTGCCCACCGACGTCGAGGTCGGCCCGAACGGCAACCTGTACGTCAGCACCTCCCGGGTGGCCCGAGGACGGCAGCCTCGGCGCTCACGCGGCGGTCTACCGGATCAACCCGGAGACCGGCAAGGTCAGGAAGGTCGCGCCGGTCTGCTCAGCGCGACCGGCGTTGCGGTCGACGACAAGGGCAACGTCTTCGTCTCCGAGCTGTTCCGCGGCCGGATCGCCAAGATCAAGGCCGGTTCGAAGACCCCGAGAAGTTCCTCGGCACGGTGCTGCCGGGCGACGTCGAAGTTCAACGACGGTGACATGTACGCCACCGTCCAGGTGCTGCGTCGGCCCGGAAGGGCCAGACGACCCGACGCCGCCGGGCGGCGAGGTGCGTGCGGATCAAGAGGTAGCTCGACGGCGACTAGGCTCGGGGTGATGACTACCGCCACCACGCAGCTGATCGAGTCCGTTGTCGAGAAGTACGACGACGAGCTGATCGAGCTGCGCCGTGACGTGCATCGTCACCCCGAGCTGGCCTGGTCCGAGTCCCGCACCAGCGAGATCGCCGCCCACCG
Organism: uncultured Actinomycetota bacterium; assembly: GCA_963798055.1. Classification (GTDB taxonomy): domain Bacteria; phylum Actinomycetota; class Actinomycetes; order Propionibacteriales; family Nocardioidaceae; genus Nocardioides. The sequence continues at coordinate 210,380 of CAWCRX010000019.1, read as the reverse complement.
GGTCGAGCAGGCCGGCTGGCGGGTCACCCGGATGCCGCGCAGCGGGTTCGTCGCCGACCTGGGGGACGGCGACCGCGTCGTCGCCCTGCGCGCCGACATGGACGCGCTGCCGATCCCGGATCGCACGGAGGATCCCTGGCGCAGCGTCGTACCGGACGTCGCGCACGCCTGCGGCCACGACGTCCACGTCGCGTCCCTCGTCGGCGCCGCCCTGGCGCTGGCCGAGGTCCACGAGCGCGGCGAGCTGCCGGGGGCGGTCCGGCTGCTGTTCCAGCCGGCCGAGGAAGTGATGCCCGGCGGCGCCAAGCACCTCATCGCCCAGGGCGCACTCGACGGCGTGGAGCGGGTCTTCGCGCTGCACTGTGACCCGGCCGTCGACGTGGGCAGGATCGGGCTCCGGGCCGGAGCGCTGACCAGCGCGGCCGATCGGATCGAGGTCTGGCTCGAAGGCACCGGCGGCCACACCTCTCGACCGCACCTCACCGGCGACCTCACGTTCGCCCTGGCCAAGGTCACCAGCGAGCTCCCTGCCGTGCTCAGCCGCCGGATGGACCCGCGCTCCGGAGTGAGCGTGGTGTGGGGCATCGTCCGGGCCGGCGCCGCCCCCAACGTCATCCCGGTCGGCGGGATGGCCGCCGGCACCGTGCGGATCCTGGACGCCGTGGCCTGGGCGGAGTGCGAGCCGATCATCCGGGAGGCGGTCCTCGACATCGTTCGCCCATACGGCGTCACCGCCACCATCGACTACCTCCAGGGCGTGCCGCCCGTCGTCAACGAGCCGGGGTCCAACGCCCTGCTCGCCGCCGCCGTGCTGCGAGTGCTCGGGGTGAAGGGGCAGGTGAGCGTGCCGCAGAGCCTCGGCGGCGAGGACTACGGGTGGATGCTCGATCAGGTGCCCGGCGCGATGTTCCGGCTCGGGACCAGGACTCCCGGCGGGCCGACGTACGACCTCCACCAGGGCGACCTGCGCATCGACGAGCGCGCGATCGGCATCGGCGCGCGCCTGCAGGCCGAAGCGGTCGTCGGGGCCCTCAGCTGACCCGGTCGATCACCAGCGGCGTCGGTGAGTACGACGACGCATCGTCCTCGATGTCGTAGCCGCCCTCCAGGGATGCCAGCGCCCGGTCGAAGCGATCCGCCTCGTCCGTCAGCAGCGTGAACAGCGGGTCGCCCTCGCGTACCTGCTCGCCCGGCCGGGCGTGCCAGACGACGCCGGCCCCGGCCTGGACGGGGTCCTCCTTGCGGGCGCGGCCGGCACCGAGCCGCCAGGCCGCCAGGCCGACCGCCATCGCGTCCAGGCGGGTCAGCACACCGCTGGTCGGCGCGGTGACCACCTGCGACTCGCGGGCGACGGGCAGCTCGGCGTCGGGGTCGCCGTCCTGGGCCCGGATCATCGCCTTCCAGGCGTCCATCGCCGAGCCGTCCGCCAGCTTGTCGGCGGGGTCGACGTCATCGCGACCGGCCCCCGCGAGCATCTCCCTGGCCAGCGCCAGCGTCAGCTCGATCACATCGTCCGGCCCGCCGCCCGCGAGCACCTCGACGGACTCCGCGACCTCGATCGCGTTGCCGGCCGTGTTGCCCAGCGGGGTGCCCATGTCGGTGAGCAGGGCGACCGTACGGACCCCGGCATCCGTGCCGAGCGCGACCATCACCTCGGCCAGCTCGCGGGCGGTGTCCACGTCCTTCATGAACGCGCCGCTGCCGACCTTGACGTCCAGCACGAGCGCACCGGTGCCCTCGGCGATCTTCTTGCTCATGATCGATGACGCGATCAGCGGGATCGCCTCGACGGTGCCGGTCACGTCGCGCAGTGCGTAGAGCTTCTTGTCGGCGGGGGCCAGGCCGTCGCCGGCCGCGCAGATGACCGCGCCCACGGACTCGAGCTGCGCGAGCATCTCCTGGTTGGACAGGTCGGCGCGCCAGCCGGGGATCGACTCCAGCTTGTCCAGGGTGCCGCCGGTGTGCCCGAGCCCCCGCCCGGACAGCTGGGGGACCGCGACTCCGCAGGCCGCGACCAGTGGCGCCAGCGGCAGCGTGATCTTGTCGCCGACCCCGCCCGTCGAGTGCTTGTCCGTCGTCGGCCGAGAGAGCGACGAGAAGTCCATCCGCTCGCCCGACGCGATCATCGCGGCGGTCCACCGGGTGATCTCGGCCCGGTCCATCCCGTTGAGCAGGATCGCCATCGCCAGCGCGGACATCTGCTCGTCGGCGATCTCGCCCGCCGTGTAGGCCTTGATCGTCCAGTCGATCTGGCTATCGGACAGCCGGCCGCCGTCGCGTTTCGCCGAGATCACCTCGACAGCGTCGTGGGTCATCCGGTCACCTCCGCGAGGAGACTACTCAGCGCCGTCGGCGAGGTCGTCGGGGCCGAAGGCATCGGGCAGCACCTCGTCCATCCGTCGTACTCCGGAGACGGTGAGGAGCAGGAGGTCTGGACCACCGGCTTCGTAGAGAAGCTGACGACACCGACCGCACGGCATGATCACCTGGCTCTCGCCGTTGACGCAGACGAAGTGGGTGAGTCGCCCACCGCCGCTGGCGTGCAGCTGCGACACCAGGCCGCACTCCGCGCACAGGGTGACGCCGTACGCCGCGTTCTCCACGTTGCAGCCGGTGACCACCCTGCCGTCGTCCACCTCGGCCGCTGCGCCCACGCGGAACCGGGAGTACGGCGCGTAGGCGCGGTGCATCACCTCGATGGCCGCGCCCTGGAGCCGTTCCCAGTCGTACTCTGCGTCCGCCATCGGCGAATCCTCCTGTCGTCGCGGGACAGCCTCGCCCACCGCACAATGCGCCGCAATCCGGTACAGCGTGGGCCAGACCGGCCGAACCACAAGGTCGCAACTCGATAAACCTTCGGACATGCCCCTTCTCGCGGGCCTAGTCTGCCCGGCACCATCCAGCTAGGTTGATCGATCGTCGTCCCCCACGAGTGCGGGGCGCGGACATGGAGGCAAGATGAAGAAGCTGCAGAAGGCCGTCATCGGCGGCATCGCTGCCCTTGTGGCATCCACGGCGCTCGTCGCGTGTGGCGACCCGGACGACTCGGATGACGGCAACGGCAATGGCGGCGACGAGCCGAAGTCTGACTTCTTGCCCTGCATCGTCTCCGATGCGGGTGGCTTCGATGACAAGTCGTTCAACCAGCTCAGCTTCGAGGGCGTCGAGCAGGCGGCCGAGGAGCTCAACGCTGACTTCAAGCCGGTCGAGTCCAACAGCGAGAACGACTACGGCCCCAACCTGGAGAGCCTGGTCGCCGAGGGCTGCGACGTCATCGTGACGGTGGGCTTCGCGCTGGCCGCCGCGACCAAGGAGTCCGCGGCCGCCAACCCCGACATCGAGTACGTCCTGATCGACGACGCGGCCGACGGTGGCGATGACGGCCAGACCTTCGACGGTCAGGCCGACCAGCCCAACATCAAGCCGATCCTCTACGACACCGCGCAGGCGGCCTTCCTGGCCGGCTACGTGGCGGCGGACTACACGAAGACCGGCGTCGTCGGCACCTACGGCGGTCTGCCGTTCCCGACGGTGACGATCTTCATGGACGGCTTCAAGCAGGGCGCCGAGTACTACGCCGCCGAGAAGGGCAAGGACGTCTCAGGTCGTCGGCTGGGATGGCGAGGACGGCTCGTTCACCGGTGGCTTCGAGGCCAACCCCACGGCGACCCAGACCGCCAAGCAGCTGCTTGACCAGGACGTCGACGTGATCCTTCCGGTCGGTGGCCCGATCTACCAGGGCGCGCTGACCGCGATCGAGGACTCGGGTGCCGACGTGGCCATGCTCGGTGTGGACGCGGACTTCTTCGAGACCGACCCGAACACCCAGGATGTGGTGCTCACGTCGATCCTGAAGAACATGAAGGTCTCCACCTACGAGGCCGTTCTGGCCGCCGGCAACGACGAGTTCGACTTCACGCCGTACGTCGGCACGCTCGAGAACGACGGGGTCGGCATCGCGCCGTTCCACAACTTCGAGGACAAGGTGTCCGACACCCTGGCCGGAGAGCTCGAGGAGCTGCGGGCCGGCATCATCGATGGATCCATCACGGTGACGTCGTACCTCAGCGAGTGATCGTCTAACAGTGGTTGAAGGGAGGTCGGCGCAGGCCGGCCTCCCTTTGACTTTCCCGCGCCATCCCCGCCCTCGCCCCTAGGATGCGGCCCATGCAGTTGGAACTGCGCAACATCACGAAGCGCTTCGGTGCGCTGGTGGCCAACGACCAGATCTCCCTGACCGTCGAGCCGGGCGAGATCCATGCGCTGCTCGGCGAGAACGGCGCCGGGAAGTCGACGCTGATGAACGTGCTCTACGGCCTCTACCAGGCCGACGAGGGCGAGATCGTGCTCGATGGGGAGGTGCAGAACTTCTCCGGCCCGGGCGACGCCATCGCCGCCGGCATCGGCATGGTGCACCAGCACTTCATGCTGGTCCCGGTCTTCACCGTCGCCGAGAACGTCATGCTGGGCAACGAGGCCACTGGCTTCGCCGGCTCGCTCAACCTCGAGGCGGCCGAGCAGCGGGTGCGCGAGATCTCCGAGCAGTTCGGCTTCCACGTCAACCCGAAGTCGATCATCGAGAACCTTCCGGTCGGCGTGCAACAGCGGGTCGAGATCATCAAGGCTCTCTCCCGGGACGCCAAGGTGCTGGTCTTCGACGAGCCCACCGCGGTGCTCACGCCGCAGGAGACCGACGAGCTGATGGAGATCATGCGCCAGCTCAAGGCGTCCGGCGCGGCGATCGTGTTCATCACGCACAAGTTGCGCGAGGTGCGCGAGGTCGCCGACAAGATCACGGTGATCCGGCTCGGCAAGGTCGTGGGCGAGGCGAGCCCCACGGCCAGCAACGCAGAGCTCGCTTCGCTGATGGTCGGTCGACCGGTGGAGCTCACCGTGCACAAGGAGCCCGCCAAGCCGGCCGAGGACGCGCTGGTGGTGGACGGTCTCACCGTTGCCGACGAGACCGGACTGGTTCACGTCGACGACCTGAGCTTCTCGATCCGGGCCGGCGAGGTCCTCGTCGTCGCCGGCGTACAAGGCAACGGACAGACCGAGCTCACCGAGGCGTTGCTCGGCCTTCAGCAGCACGTGCTCGGCTCCGTGCGCCTCGACGGCAAGGAGCTGGCCGGTCGCAGCGTGCGCCAGATCCTCGAGGCGGGTGTCGGGTTCGTGCCCGAGGACCGCCAGGTCGACGGGCTCGTCGGCACGTTCACGCTCGCCGAGAACCTGATGCTGGACCGCAGCTTCGGAGCGCCGTTCGTCCGCCTCGGGACGCTGCAGCTCAACAAGCTCGAGGCGTTCGCGAAGGAGAAGCTGCGCGAGTACGACGTGCGCGCACCCGGAGTGACCACGAAGGCGGAGAACCTGTCCGGCGGCAACCAGCAGAAGGTCGTCGTCGCCCGGGAGTTCTCGCGCGACCTGCGCCTGCTCGTCGCCGCCCAGCCGACCCGCGGTGTCGACGTCGGCTCGATCGAGTTCATCCACAAACAGATCATCGCCACCCGGGACTCCGGGGTGCCGGTGCTCGTGGTGTCCACCGAGCTCGACGAGGTGGTGGCCCTCGCCGACCGGATCATGGTGCTCTACCGCGGCCGGATCGTCGGCATCGTGCCGGCCGACACGCCGCGCGACGTACTCGGCCTGATGATGACCGGAGAACGACCCTCAGGAGTGGTGGCGTGACCGACAAACCAGAGGAGCCGACGGTCCAGAAATCGCCCCCCGAGGAAGAGGACAAGCCGCGACGTCCGGAGATCGGCCAGTGGCACACCGTGCTCCGGTCGATCACGACCGGCAACGCGCTGGTCGCCGTCCTCGCGGTCTTCCTCGCCGTTGTCTTCGGCTCCCTGCTGATCATGGTCACCGACGAGGAGGTCAGGGACTCGGCGGGCTACATCTTCGCCCGACCCAGCGACTTCTTCCAGGCCGCCTGGAACGCGATCTGGGGCGCCTACAACGCCCTGTTCCGCGGCTCGATCTACAACGGCGAAGGCGTCGACTTCCAGACCAGGATCAGGCCGCTCACGGAGACCATGAAGTTCTCCGGACCGCTGATCATGGCCGGCCTGGGCGTCGGGCTCGCCTTCCGCGCCGGACTGTTCAACATCGGTGGTCGCGGACAGATGCTCCTGGCCGGTGCCGCCGCGGGGTGGGTCGCGATCGAGGTCGAGATGGCCGCCCCGCTCCACCTGATCGTCGCGACCGCCGCCGCGATGCTCGCCGGCGCGCTGTGGGCCGGCCTCGCCGGTCTGCTCAAGGCCCGCACCGGCGCGCACGAGGTGATCGTCACGATCATGCTCAACTACGTCGGCTTCTACCTGGTCTTCTTCGCGCTGACCCGGGAGAGCATCCTGCAGGCCCCCAACTCGTTCAACGCCAAGTCGCTGCCCATGCAGGAGACCGCGACGATGCCGAAGCTGTTCGGCGACCGCTTCACCGTGCACATCGGCTTCGTCCTCGCCCTGGTTGCCGTGGTCCTGGTCTGGTGGCTGCTGAACCGGTCCGCGCTCGGCTATCGGTTCCGCGCGGTGGGCGAGAATCCGCACGCGGCCCGTTCGTCAGGCATCGACGTCGGCCGGGCCTACATCGGCGTGATGCTGATCGCCGGTGCGCTGGTCGGTCTGGCCGGGGCCAACCAGGTGCTCGGCACCGTCACCAGCGGAGTGACCACCGACCTCGACGCCGGCATCGGGTTCGACGCCATCACCGTCGCCCTCCTGGGTAGATCGCATCCGATCGGCATCCTCTTCGCCGGCCTACTGTTCGGCGCCTTCAAGGCCGGCGGCTTCTCCATGCAGGCCTCCGAGGGCATTCCGGTCGACATCGTGCTGGTCATCCAGTCCCTCATCGTGCTGTTCATCGCGGCCCCGCCGATGATCCGGGCGATCTTCCGCCTGCCCGTGAAGGAGGCGCTGTGAGCGACACCACCGCCACGACCCCTGACACTCCTCCGCCGGTAGTGGCGGAGGACAAGGTCATCACGGTCATCAGCCGCAAGACCCCGGTCATCTTCGGCGTGCTCACGCTGGCCCTCGCTCTGGCCGTCGGGCTCGGCTCGCAGGACGGCGACACCGGCTTCCGGCTCGCCACCAAGGACGACCTCTTCGAGCTGCCCAAGATCACCGTGCCGGCCGAGGGCACCGCGTGGGTGATGATCGCGATCCTCGCGCTGGTCACCCTCGGAGTCCGTGCGCCGGATGATCGCGAAGCGAACCACCCCGCTGTGGCTCGCGGCGATCTTCTCCGTCGTCGGGATCATCGGGTTCCTGTCGTGGGCCGCTGCTGGGGGCACCATCCCGGTCGTCGGACTTCTCGCCGGGTCGCTGGCGCTCGCCGTACCGCTGGTGTTCGGGGCACTAGGCGGCGTACTCGGCGAGCGCGCCGGCGTCGTCAACATCGCGATCGACGGTCAGCTGCTCGCTGGAGCCTTCTCGGCGGCGATCATCGGCTCGGTCACCGGCTCGGTCTGGGCCGGGGTGCTGGGGGCACTGCTCGCCGGTGCGCTGGTGGCGCTGCTCCTCGGCCTGTTCGCGATCAGCTACTTCGTCGACCAGGTGATCGTCGGTGTGGTCCTGAACGTGCTCGTGATCGGGCTGACCAGCTTCATGTTCTCCCAGGTGCTGGCCCCGAACTCAGCGGACCTGAACTCGCCGCCTCGATTCAGCGCCTGGGACATCCCGCTGCTCGGCGACGTACCCCTCATCGGACCGATCCTGTTCCGGCAGACCCCGATCGTCTATCTGCTCTACATCACCGTGGCGGTTGTCGCCTGGGCGCTGTACCGCACCAAGTGGGGCCTGCGGGTCCGGGCCGTGGGCGAGCACCCGAAGGCCGCCGACACGGTCGGCATCAACGTGATCCGCACCCGCTACCGCACGGTGCTGATCGCCGGCGCCATCGCCGGCACCGGCGGCGCGTTCTACACGCTGGTGTCGGTCTCCCAGTTCAACCGGGAGATGACCGGCGGCGCCGGCTACATCGCGCTGGCCGCGGTGATCTTCGGCAAGTGGGACCCGATCCGGGCCACGATGGCCGCGCTGCTGTTCGGGTTCGCCTACAACCTGCAGGGCGTGCTCTCGGTCCTGGGGTCGCCGGTGCCGAGCCAGTTCATGCTGATGCTGCCGTACGTCGTCACGGTCTTCGCCGTCGCCGGCCTCGTCGGCAGGTCGCGCCCGCCGGCTGCCGACGGATTGCCGTACCGAAAAGCCTAGCTGGCGATCACGCCAGCAGCAGGACGACGGTTTCGGCGACGCAGGCGGGCTTGGCCTCGTCCTCGATCTCGATCGTGTGCTTCAGAGTGACCTGGCGACCCGCGGGGATCTCGGTGACCTCGCCCATCGCCACGGTCAGGCGGATCCGCTTCCCGACCCGGACCGGGTTCGGGAACCGGACCTTGTTGACGCCGTAGTTGAGCTTGGCGCCCGGCGTCTCCAGGCCGAAGATCTGGGAGCCCAGCCACGGCACCAGGGACAGGGTCAGGAAGCCGTGCGCGATGGTGCCGCCGAACGGCCCAGCCGCTGCGCGCTCCACGTCGACGTGGATCCACTGGTGGTCACCGGTGGAGTTGGCGAACTGGTCGACCCGCTCCTGGGTGATCTCCACCCACTCGCTGGTGCCCAGCTCCTCGCCGGTCGCCTCGGCCAGCTCGTCGAACGTGGTGAACACGCGCATCCTGGTCTCTCCTCTGCCACGACGTTTGGTTGGATGGCCTGATGAGCGCCACCGCCACGGAACCTACCGCCCTGTCCCGCGAGACGATCCGTCAGGCGCCCAAGGTGTTGCTGCACGACCACCTCGACGGCGGGCTTCGTCCGGGGACCGTGCTCGAGCTCGCCGGCGAGATCGGGCACCCGCTGCCCGCGACGGACACCGAGTCGCTCGGGCAGTGGTTCGCGGAGGCGGCGGACTCCGGGTCGCTCGAGCGTTACCTGGAGACGTTCGACCACACCGTGGCGGTGATGCAGACGGCGCCGGCGCTCTCGCGGGTGGCGCGGGAGTGTGTGGAGGACCTGGCGGCCGATGGCGTCGTGTACGCCGAGATCCGCTACGCCCCCGAGCAGCACGTTGCCGCCGGGTTGACCCTGGACGAGGTCGTGGCGGCGGTCCAGCAGGGCTTCGACGAGGGCGCCGCCGCGGCCGGTGGCCGGATCGTCGTCCGCCAGCTGCTCACCGCGATGCGACACCGAGCCCGCTCGATGGAGATCGCCGAACTGGCGGTCGCCTGGCGCGACCGGGGCGTCGCCGGCTTCGACATCGCCGGCGCCGAGGCGGGCTACCCGCCCACCCGGCACCTCGACGCGTTCGAGTACCTCCAGCGCGAGAACTCGCACTTCACCATCCACGCCGGCGAGGGGTTCGGGCTCCCGTCGATCTGGCAGGCGATCCAGTGGTGTGGCGCGGACCGGCTCGGCCACGGCGTCCGGATCATCGACGACATCACGGTCGCCGAGGACGGTTCGGTCGAGCTGGGGCTGCTCGCCGCCTACGTGCGCGACCAGCGGATCCCGCTCGAGATGTGCCCGACCTCCAACCTCCAGACCGGAGCCGCGACCTCGATCGCGGAGCACCCGATCGGGCTGCTGACCCGCTTGCGGTTCCGGGTCACCGTCAACACCGACAACCGGCTGATGAGCCGTACCTCGATGACCCACGAGATGCACCAGCTGGTGGAGGCGTTCGGCTACACGCTGGCTGATCTGCGGTGGTTCACGATCAACGCGATGAAGTCGGCGTTCCTGCCGTTCGATGAGCGGCTAGCGATCATCGACCAGGTGATCAAGCCCGGCTACGTCGCGCTCGAGGCCTGAGGAGCCCGGTCAGACCGGCCGCTTGTCGATCGCGGTCCGCAGCCGTCGCTCGGCCCGGGCGATGGCGCGCGCGTCGCCGGAGCGCTCCCGGCGTACCCGGTCGAGCTTGCGGGCCTCGTAGGCGATCGGGAAGTACTTGAGCCGCTCCGGCAGGAGCGGGACGACCTTCCCGACCACCCGGCCGAACCACTTCAGCTGGAAGTCCTGCCAGCGGCCCCAGCGCACCCCGAGGGTCGCGCGTGCAGACGGCGGGATCATGCCGAGGATGGCCAGGTACTGGAAGTGGCCCATCGGCGCCGTGGCGATGCGCCACACGGGGTGCAGCCACCGGGGCAGCTGCAACGGAGGGCCCGGGCGCCGGGACCCCTCGATGAAGTCGTGCGCGACCTGGGTGTTCTGGAGGTGCTCGGTCACCACCTTGTCGAAGTGCGCGCTGAAGTCGTCGTACGTCGCCGGGATCTCCTTCTCCGCCACCTTGAAGCCGCGCATCAGCTGCTTCATCTCGTCGTAGACGCGCTCGACCTCCTCCCGGTCGGCGGACTCACCGAAGACCCGGACCGCCTCGGTGAAGGCGTGCATGCCGGTCAGCAGCACCCAGGCCCAGGGGCCGCTGGAGAGCGCCGTGTGGCGGACACCGTCGGCGTCCACGGTCTCGAGGGGCGCGTGCAGCTGGCGCAGCCGCTCGACCTCCTGGAGCGACTCCTCGTCGGAGTAGACCCACATCATCACCGAGGCCAGGCTGCGCATCCCGCGACCGATCGGGTCGGTGCGGAAGACGCTGTGCTGGTCGACGACCGCGGCGATCGACGGCTCCATGACCTGGAGCAGGAAGGCGCCACCGTTGCTGAACGAGAACGTGATCAGCCCGGCCCCTTCCCAGAGCGCGCCGCCGGGCTCGGCGAGGCGGGTCGGCATGGGGCGCGCCTTGGCGGGGGTGGTGGTCATCGGGTGCCTTCCACGGAGATGCCGACGAACGGCGCGAGATGACGGCGCACGAAGTCGCGGACTTCCCGCTCGGAGGGTGCGGACGCGGCCGGCGTGAGCGTCTCGGACTGCGCGTGCCGGGCCAGCCAGTCGACGACCGGGGTGACGTCGTACGACGGCAGGTGACCCTCCCGCTGCAGCCGGCGCGAGGAAGTCGGCGAGGTAGCTGCGCCCGATGTCCAGCAGCGGTCCGGCCTCCAGGGTGAGGCGCGGGAGGACGGTCTCCGGCTCGGTGTCGAGCACCCTGCGCAGCAGCTTGTTGCCGCGCACGCGACGGGAGACCTCGAGGTACATCTGGGTGAGCTGCTCCTCCGGCGGTGCGGAGGTGTCGACCCGGGCGTCGATGGTCGCGATGTCGCGGCTCGCCTCGCGCAGGCCGACCGCCATCACGACGTCGGACTTGGCGGCGTAGCGCCGGTAGAGGGTCGCCGGGCTGATCCCCGCGCGCCGGGCGATCTCGCCCATGCTGGTGCGGCGGATGCCGAAGTCCAGGAACGCGGCGAGCGCCGCGTCGAGCACCGGGTCCCGGTCGTCGACCTGGCCCTGCTCCACACCTGGCCGGACGGCCGTGGACGTCGCCATTCGACGCTCCAATGAGAGAAAGTAGAACTATTCTCTCATTCTCTCAGGTGGCGTCAAGGGCGTGACCGTGAACCACGGCACGTCCCAGCTGCCGAGTCCGAGCTTTCGGGCGGCGAACGCCTCCCGCGACACCGTTGTCAGGCGGCCGGGCGCGGGGTTGTAGACGTCGACGGCGCCGGCCTCCGCCTCGTCGACGACCAGCACGACGTGGCGCGGCAGGAGGCCGCTGCCGACGTACAGGGGCACGGGCAGGCCGGTCTGCAGCCCTGCCAGCACCCGTTCGTAGGCCGGGTCGCGCCGCCACCGGGCCAGCCGCCACGAGTACTTCACTCCGGTGATCCGCTTCATCTCGCGCGCCACGGCCCACGGCGGGGTGCCCAGCGCTCGCGGCCAGACGCTGATCACGCGGCGGTGAGTGGCCAGCACCTCGGTGTCGAACCGGGGGAGCGTTCCCTCGGCGTACGCCGGGTCGAGCACCATCCGGGCCACGACGAGGCAGGACGGGCCGCAGGACCGCTGGTCGGGCTGGCGGAGCTCCCGGCCGAACAGCGGCGCGGTCATCGCGTCACGCCGCCCGCCGTGAGCCCGCGGACCTTTGCCAAGGCCTCGTCCGGGGTGACCGGCTCGCAGCCCAGCTCGACCGCGTGGGCGACCACGTTGCGCTGGTCGCGGAGCAGGGCGAGGCCGCGCCGGACCAGCACGAGGGGCGGCTTGCGGTGCTCGCGCAGGTCGCGGGTCAGCCGACGCCAGAACGTCACCAGCGGGTGCTGCCGCACGCAGTACGCCACGGCCAGCAGGCCGGCCTCCTGGCACGTCCGGCACGATCTCCTGGGCGAAGATGCCCTCGGCCACGAACAGATCCTGCTCGCCGAGCTCGAGTGTGTGCGAGCCGTGGCGCCCGTCCTTGGCGATGTCGTAGATCGGCACGGTCGCGGCGCCCGCCCGGCACAGCTCCGCGACTGCCTCCAGGGCCTCGTCCATCAGCCACGACGCGGGGTCGTCCCAGTCCACCAGGCCTGCGTTGGAGCCGCTGGCGATGCGGGGGAGCGACGGGTCGCCGGCCGACTTGTAGAAGTCGTCGAGCCGGAGCACCGGCAGTCCGATCCGCTCGGCGAGCCGCGACTTGCCGGCCCCGGAGGGCCCGGCAAGGACGATGACGGTGGCGGGCACGGCACCATGATCCCAGCGATCGGTGCGCCGGAACCAGTGGGTCACGAACCTGCCGGAGCGGAGCCGTGGCCCGGTGAAGGCGCCGCGGAGTTCGACGAACATCCTGATGGTGCGTGGTGTCGGTCGCGCATTTGTGGGTACCGGCGGAGTGGAACCCACCACTGGCGACCCCGGACCTCGGCGCCCAATCGAACGCGTCGAAATGCAGGTCTCCACGTGCGAACCCCAATGTCCTGTGGCAGCGCCGTCACTGGCCGGACGCCAGCCGTGGCCAGGCTAGATGAACTCTTCTGCGATCGGCCCGTGGTGACCCGGCTGCGTTCGCCGCGCTCTACGAGGAGACGGCCGCGCGAGCCTACGGACTGTCACTACGAGTGCTTCGCGACCGGAAGCTCGCCGAGGACGCCGTCCAAGAGGCCTACCTGTCGATGTGGCAGCAGGCAGCCCGTTTCGACCCGAGCAAGGGCTCGAGCCTGGGTTGGATCTTCATGATCGTCCACCGCGTGGCGATCGACCACGTCCGTGCCGTTGGCCGCCGGGCGGCTCGAGATGATCGTCACGTCAGAGAGCAGTGGGGCGGCGGCAGTGTCAGCGATCCCACCCACGATCAGGCGTGGGCATCGATCGAGGCGCGCACCGTAAGGGACGCCCTGGGCGACCTCTCCTCACGCCAGAGCGAGGCGCTTCGACTGGCCTACCTCGACGGGAACACCTTCGCCCAGGTCGCGGACCTGCTCGGGATTCCCCTCGGTACCGCGAAGTCCCGCATTCGCGACGGTCTTGTCCGGTTGAAGAAGTCGGATGCACTCCAGGTCATGCAGGCGTCTGGGAGCGTCCCGTCGCGGCCGCCGGTCGCGGGTGAATAGCCCGAGCCCGTACTGATCTACCGGCCGCCTCCTCAGACACCGATCGGGTGCCAGACGGTCTTGATCTCCAGGAAGTCGGTCATCGACTCGAGGCCGGGGGCGACCGCCCAGTCGGGCTCGGCGGCCGGCGTCCGGCGTACGCGCTTGAGGTTGTCGGCGGCGGCGACCTCGAGCTCGGTGGCCAGGGTCGTCTCGCCGGCGATGCCGACGAGGTCGATCGCGTTGACGTCCATGTGGGCGGCGAGCCAGGGCGCGATCGTCGCGGCGGACCCGGTGAGGATGTTGATGACGCCGCCGGGGACGTCGGAGGTGGCCAGCACCTCGGAGAACGTCACCGCCGGCAGCGGGCGGTCGTAGGAGGACACCACGACGGCGACGTTGCCGGTGACCACGACCGGGGCGACGGACGCTGATCAGACCGAGCAGGGACGACTCCTGGGGCGCGAGCACGGCGACCACGCCGGTCGGCTCGGGAGTCGAGAGGTTGAAGAACGGGCCGGCGACCGGGTTGGCGTTGCCGACGACCTGGGTGAGCTTGTCGGCCCACCCGGCGTACCAGACGAGGCGGTCGATCGACTCGTCCACCACCTTGTCGGCGCGGGCCGCGTTGAGGCCCTCCGACTCGCGCACCGCGGCGACGAACTGGGGCCGGCGGTCCTCCATGATCTCGGCGACGCGGTAGAGGATCTGGGCCCGGTTGTAGGCCGTCTTGGCCGCCCAGCCGGGGAACGCCTTGCGGGCGGCGACGACGGCGTCGCGGGCGTCCTTGCGGGATGCGAGGGCGGCGTTGGCCACGAAGCGGCCCTTGCTGTCGTTGACGACGTAGGAGTGGCCGGACTCCGAGCGCGGGAAGTCGCCACCGATGAACAGCTTGTAGGTCTTGCGTACGCTCAGCCGCTCGTTGGCCGGAGTCATCGCTGGCCACCCTTCAGGTAGGCGCCGAGGCCGTGCCGGCCGCCCTCGCGGCCGTAGCCGGACTCCTGGTAGCCACCGAACGGGCTGGTCGGGTCGAACTTGTTGAACGTGTTGGCCCAGACCACGCCCGCCTTGAGCGCGTTGGCCATCTTGAGGATCCGGGAGCCCTTGTCGGTCCACACGCCCGCGGACAGGCCGTACGGCGTGTTGTTGGCCTTCTCGATCGCCTCGCTGGGGGTCCGGAAGGTCAGCACCGACAGCACCGGCCCGAAGATCTCCTCGCGGGCGATCCGGTGCGCCTGGGAGACGCCGGTGAACACGGTGGGCGGGAACCAGAAGCCGTGCGAGGGCAGTTCACAGGGCGGCGACCAGCGGCCGGCGCCCTCGGACTCGCCGATGTCGGAGAGCTCCTTGATCTTGGCCAGCTGCTCGGCGGAGTTGATCGCGCCGATGTCGGTGTTCTTGTCCAGCGGGTCGCCGACGCGGAGCGTCGACATCCGGCGCTTGAGCCGGGTCATCAGCTCCTCGGAGATCGACTCCTGGACCAGCAGGCGGGAGCCGGCGCAGCAGACGTGGCCCTGGTTGAAGAAGATGCCGTTGACGATGCCCTCGACCGCCTGGTCGAGGGGGGCGTCGTCGAAGACGACGTTCGCGGCCTTGCCGCCGAGCTCCAGGGTGACCTTCTTGTTCGAACCCGCGACGCTGCGAGCGATCGCCTTGCCGACGTCGGTGGAGCCGGTGAACGCGACCTTGTCGACGTCCGGGTGCCCGACCAGCGCCTGCCCGGTGCCGCCGGCGCCGGTGATGATGTTGACCACGCCCGGCGGCAGGTCGGCCTGCTGGCAGATCTCGGCGAACAGCAGCGCGGTCAGCGGCGTCGTCTCCGCCGGCTTCAGCACCACGGTGTTGCCGCAGGCCAGGGCCGGGGCGATCTTCCAGGCCAGCATCAGCAGCGGGAAGTTCCACGGGATGACCTGGCCGGCCACGCCGAGCGGGGTGGAGCCGTAGCCGGAGTACTCGAGCTTGTCGGCCCAGCCGGCGTAGTAGAAGAAGTGCGCGGCGGCGATGGGTACGTCGACGTCGCGGGACTCCTTGATCGGCTTGCCGTTGTCGATCGACTCCAGGACCGCGATCTCGCGGCCGCGCTCCTGGATGATCCGGGCGATCCGGTAGAGGTACTTGGCGCGCTCGCGGCCGGGCATCGGCCCCCAGACCTTGGTGTAGGCCCTGCGCGCGGCCTTGACGGCGGCGTCGACGTCGTTGTCGTCGGCCTCCGCGACCTCGGCGAGCACTTCCTCGGTGGCGGGGCTGATCGTCTTGAACGACTTGCCGTGCCCGTCGACGAACTCGCCGTTGATGAACAGGCCGTAGGACGGCTTGATGTCGACGATGCTGCGCGACTCAGGAGCTGGTGCGTATTCGAAAGTCATCGTCATCAGTCCAGCGTGAAGTAGTCGGGACCGGAGTAGCGGCCGGTCTTCATCTTGGTGCGCTGCATCAGGATCTCGTTGAGCAGCGTGGAGGCGCCGAACCGGAACCAGTCCGGGTCGAGCCAGTCGGGGCCGGCGATCTCGTTGACCATCACGAGGTACTTGATGGCGTCCTTGCTGGTGCGGATCCCGCCGGCCGGCTTCACGCCGACCATCTGCCCGGTGGCCTCGCGGTAGTCGCGGACCGCCTCGAGCATGATCAGCGTGACCGGGAGGGTCGCGGCCGGCTGCACCTTGCCGGTGGAGGTCTTGATGAAGTGGGCGCCGGCCATCATCGCCAGCCAGCTGATCCGGCGTACGTTGTCGTAGGTCTGCAGCTCACCGGTCTCGAAGATCACCTTGAGGTGCGCGTCGCCGCACGCCTCGCGCACGGCGACGATCTCGTCGAAGACCTGCTGGTAGTGACCGGCCAGGAACGCGCCGCGGTCGATCACCATGTCGATCTCGTCGGCCCCGGCCTCGACCGCGTCCTTGGTGTCGGCGAGCTTGATGTCCATCGCCGCCCGGCCGCTCGGGAATGCCGTCGCCACCGCGGCCACGTGGACGCCGCTGTCACCGAGCACCTGCTTGGCCGTGGCCACCATGTCGGGGTAGACGCAGACCGCTGCGGTCGCCGGGCAGGTCGGGTCGGCCGGGTCGGGGCGCATGGCCTTGGCGGCGAGCGCGCGCACCTTGCCGGGGGTGTCCTGGCCCTCGAGCGTGGTCAGGTCGATCATCCGGATCGCCAGGTCGAGCGCGTACGCCTTGGCCGTCGTCTTGATCGACCGGGTGCCCAGCGACGCGGCGCGCGCCTCGGCGCCCACCTGGTCGACGCCGGGTAGTCCGTGCAGGAACCGCCGGAGCGAGGCCTCGGAACTCGTGACGTCCGAGAAGTCCGTGGCCGTGGTCGACATGGTCCTCAGCATAGGGTCGACCCGAACAGATGCGACAACCGTTGGATAACAGTGCCAGCGACAGGGCCAGCAACAGGGCCAGCAACAGGGAGGACCGCGCATGCCCACACGACCGGAGACGTTCCGGTCCACTGGAGCGCTGGTATTCGGCGGCATCACGGTGGTTGGCGCGCTCACGCTGGCGGTGCTGGCCGCCGTCGACCCGGATGCGGGCGCGCCGGACTGGGTGTCGGCCGTGCTGGTGCTGCTCGCGGTGGTCGTGTACATCGCCCAGGTCCGGCCCGCGGTGGTGCTGGACGAGTCGGAGCTCGTGCTGCGCAACATGCTGGAGACGGTGCACCTCCCGTGGGCGGCGATAGGGGAGGTCCGGATCCGCCAGTTCCTGACCATCAAGGTCGGTGACCGCGAGTTCAACTGCGCCGCGGTGGGTCGTTCGCGTCGTCAGATCCGGCGGGACAGCCGAATGGTCGTCGAGGCCAACCCCGCGGAGGCATCGTTCGGCCGATTCGTCGAGACCAAGATCCGCAACCGCGCCTCCGACGCCCGGAACCGGCAAGGCATCAAGGCGAAGTCGCCGGAGCAGAGCGCGCTGGCCGACGACGTACGCCGCGTCCGCGCCTGGCCGGAGCTCGTCGCGTTGGGCGCCGCCGTGGTGGCCCTGCCGTCACGATTCTGATCTAGAGACCCATCGCCGCCTTGACGTCGTTGCGCAGCGCGTCCAGCCGGCCGGCGGCCGCGATCCGGGCCGCCTCGACCCCGTCGTCCGGGTCCACCGGGAGCACGACCTCCAGGTAGGCCTTGATCTTCGGCTCGGTGCCGCTGGGCCGGACGATCACGCGGGCCCCGTCGGCCAGCCGGTAGCGCAGGCCGTCGGTCGGCGGCAGGTCGGCAGTGCCCTCGGTCAGGTCCTCGGCCTCCAGCACCTCGAGGCCGCCCAGCGCCGTCGGCGGGTGGTCGCGCAGCCGCTGCATGGCGCCGGCGATCACGCTCAGGTCGCTCACCCGCAGCGAGAGCTGGTCGGTGGCGTGCAGGCCGTGCTCGAGGGCGATGTCGTCGAGGATGTCGGTCAGGCCGCGGCCGTCGGCCTTCGCCTGCGCCGCCAGCTCGCACAGCATCAGCAGCGCCGAGACCCCGTCCTTGTCCAGCACGTGCTCGGGGTCGACGCAGTAGCCGAGCGCCTCCTCGTAGCCGAACGCCAGGTCGGGGACGCGGCTGATCCACTTGAAGCCGGTCAGCGTCTCGACGTACCCCTGGCCCGCGGACGGCCGCCTGCTTGCCGAGCAGCGACGAGGAGACGATCGAGGCGGCGTAGGTGCCCTGGCGGCCGGCCTTGAGCAGGTGGTGGGCGAGCAGGGCGCCCACCTCGTCGCCGCGCAGCATCCGCCACCCGTGCAGACCGGGTACGGCGGCGGCGCACCGGTCGGCGTCGGGATCGTTCGCGACCACCAGGTCCGCGTCGGTCCGCTCGGCCAGCGCCATCGCCAGGTCCATGGCCCCCGGCTCCTCGGGGTTGGGGAACGCGACGGTCGGGAAGTCCGGCGTCCGGCTGCTCCTGCTCCTCGACGACCCGGGGCGCGTCGAACCCGGCCGTCTCGAGCACCTGCACCACCGACGCGCCGCCCACGCCGTGCAGGGGCGTGTAGACGATCCGCAGGTCCCGGGGCCCGTCGCCGGCGAGGTCGGCGACGGTGTCGAGGTAGCGGTCGATGATGTCCTCGGTGAGCGGGGGGCCGGGCACTCCGCGCGGCACGTCCTCGAGCCGTCCGATCGCGGCGATCTGCCGCGAGATCTCGGCATCGGCGGGCGGCACGATCTGGCTGCCGTCCCCGAGGTAGACCTTGTAGCCGTTGTCCTGCGGCGGGTTGTGGCTCGCGGTCACCATCACCCCGGCGACGCACCCGAGCTCGCGGATCGCGAACGCGAGCAGCGGCGTGGGCAGCGGCCGCGGCATCACATGGGCAGTGAAGCCGGCGCCGGTCATCACCTCGGCGGTGTCGCGGGCGAACACGTCGCTGTTGTGGCGGGCGTCGTACCCGATGACCACGGCGCCGGTGGCGCCCTGATCGCGCAGGTACGCCGCGAGCCCGGCCGCGGCCCGGGTCACCACGACCCGGTTCATCCGGTTGGGTCCGGCGCCGAGTGCGCCGCGCAGCCCGGCGGTGCCGAACTCGAGGGTGCCGGAGAAGCGGTCGCCCAGGTCCGCGGCGTCGGCGCCCGCCTCGACGTCGGCGATCACCGCTTCGAGCTCGGCTCGCGTTGCCTCGTCGGGGTCGGCCGCGGCCCAGGAGCGCGCCCGGTCGAGCAGCACGTCCACGTCAGGAGTCATGGGGGCACGCTAGTGGAGCCCCCTACCTGCGGCAGCTACGTGTTCTGTGGGTTGTCCTTGTCGGGGGCCGGAGGCGCCACGCCCTCCTCGGTCACGAACGGCCGCTCTTCGGCGTCGTAGGTGTCATCGTCGGTGAACTTGCCGGCACCGGAGTCGAAGGTGCGGTCGGTGTTGTCGACCTCCGCGCCCTCCGGCCGGTTCTCGGGATCGAGCCGCTCCTGGCGGTCCTCCTCGATCGCCTCCACCGTCTCCTTCGGAACGTCCTCCTGCGTGGGCAGGCCGGCCGTGCCGCTCTGCCGCTCATCGTCGGAGACGCCGTCGTGCTCGATGTCGTAGGTGCCCCGGTCGCTGTCGATGCGCTTGTCGGGGTCCCGCTCGATGCCTTGGGTCATGACTCCTCCTTGAGTCGATCGAAGCCCGGTACCCGATGTCCCGCGGCCTACGCTGGCCGCATGGGCTGGCCGACGGCGGAGCACGAGTTCCGGGGGACCTGGAGCGTGCCCGCGCCCCTCGAGGCCGTGCGCGAGGCGGTGGTCGACCTGGAGCGGTACCCGGAGTGGTGGCCGCAGATCCGCGCGGTCGCGAAGCTCGGGCCGGACGACGCCCGGGTGCTGTGTCGTTCGACGCTGCCCTACACCCTGGACCTGGTGCTGCACGCGGTGTCGCGGGAGGGGACCGTGCTCGAGGTCGAGGTCTCCGGTGACCTCGATGGCTCGGTGCGGTGGGAGCTCTCGCCGGAGCCGGCCGGCACCCGGATGGAGTTCGAGCAGCAAGTACGGGTGACCGGCCTACTCGCGCTCGGGTCGTACGTCGCCCGCCCGCTGCTGCGCTGGAACCATCACCGGATGATGCTCGGCTGCATCGCCGGGCTCACGGACCGCCTGGATCGAGAGCTGGGCGGTAGTACGTCTCCGACGTGAACGGCCCGCCCACGAAGGCTCCTTCGGCGGCATCGTCGGCCCCCGCGGCGATCCGGTCGGCGAACGCCTCGGCGTCGTCCACCGGGCGGTAGCCGAGCGCCCGGCCGGGCTCGAGGTCCCACCAGGCCCGGGTGTTGGCGGAGATCCCGTAGAGCACCGCGTAGCCCGGCGCTGGCGCGGTGAGGCACGCCTCGAACATGCGCACGCAGTCGCCGGGCGAGAGCCAGGTGGACAGGTTCCGGATGGTGGTGGGCTCGGGAGGAACGAGCCGATCCGACAGGCGAGGGCGTCGATGCCGTACCGGTCGGCGTACAGGCTCAGCAACGCTTCGGCGGCCACCTTGCCGACGCCGTAGAACGTGTCGGGCCGGGGGCGCGTCTCCACGGTGACCAGGTCGGTGTGCGGCGTGCGCCCGACCGCATGGTTGGAGGAGGCGTAGACGAACCGGTGTACGTCGTGCTCGACAGCCGCGTCCAGCAGCGCCGCCGTGGTGACGACGTGCGAGGTCAGGGAGTCGGGGAGCGACCCCTCGTCCGGGTTGCCGGCGAGGTGGACCACCGCGTCGATCCGCTCCTCGGCGAACACGGCCCGTACGGCGTCGGGATCGGTGCAGTCGACGACGTACCAGCGCCGGTCGTCGCCGTCCGGCGCCGGCACCAGGTCCAGCCCGATGACCTCGTGCCCGTTCTCCGACAGGCCGACCGCGAGCACTCGACCGATGCTGCCCGCGGCGCCGGTGACCAGGACCCGCATGCCGGTCACGATTCGACGGGGGCGGTCAGCATGCCCACGGACATCGCGATCAGGTTGCGGATGAACGCCTCGGTGTCGAGCTGGTGCCGGCTCGGGTGCGGCCGATCGCCGGCGCGGGCCCGGTCAGCGGCGGCGCGCAGGATGAACGTCGTCACCAGCGACATCCGCTCGAGGCGGAGCTCGTCGGACATCGGCGGCAGCCGCTCCTCCAGCAGGCCGTAGGCGTCGTACCCGCCGGCCCGGGTGATCGCGGCGACCACGTCGGGATCCAGCGAGTCGGGCTCGTCCTCGACCAGCTCGGCCAGGATCACCAGGTAGCAGCGGCCCTCCCAGCCCAGGTCACCGAGCTCGACGGCCGGCCGGACGAAGGCCGCCACCGCCGATGCGATGTCGTCGTCGGGCCGCTGCCTGGCGATGGCGAGCAGCTCCCGCTCGCGGGCGGCCAGCAGGTCGACGTGCTGCTCGAGGACGGCGACGAGCATGCCTTCGCGGGAGCCGAAGTGGTAGTGCACGGCGCCGCGGTTGCGCTGGCCGGCCTGCCGGGTGATCTCGAGCAGGGAGGCGCTGTGCACGCCCTGCTCGGCGAACCCCCGGGTGGCGGCTTCGATCAGGCGATGCCGGGTCTCGTCGGCGTTGCCGGTCATGGGACTCCCTCAGATCCTGGGCACGATTCGGCTGAGTAATCCCCCCATGCGCGAGGCCGCGGCCCTCCCGGCCTCCAGGACTTCTTCGTGGTTGAGCGGCTGGCCGCTGATGCCGGCCGCGAGGTTGGTGACCAGGCTGATGCCGAGCACCTCCATCCCGGCCTCGCGGGCGGCGATCGCCTCGAGCGTCGTGCTCATGCCGACCAGGTGCCCCCCGATGGCTCGCACCATGGCGATCTCGGCCGGCGTCTCGTAGTGCGGTCCGGGGAACTGGACGTAGATGCCCTCGTCGAGCCCGGGCTCGACCTCGCGGCACATCTCCCGCAGCCGACTCGAGTAGAGGTCGGTGAGGTCGACGAAGTTCGCGCCCTCGATGGGGGAGCGGCCGGTGAGGTTGATGTGGTCGCTGATCAGCACGGGGGTGCCGGGAGTCCAGGTCTCCTTGAGGCCGCCGCAGCCGTTGGTCAGCACGATCGCCCGGCAGCCCGCCTTGGCCGCCGTACGCACGCCGTGGACGACCGCCGCGACGCCCTTGCCCTCGTAGTAGTGGGTGCGGCTCAGGAAGACCAGCAGGTTGCGGTCACCCGCGCGGACCGAGCGGATCTTGCCCGAGTGGCCGGCGACCGCGGCAGCGGAGAAGCCGGGCAGGTCGGTGGTGGCGATCTCGGTGGTGGCCTCGCCGAGCGCGTCGACCGCCGGCAGCCATCCGGAGCCGAGGACCAGCGCCACGTCGTGGCGCTCCACGCCGGTGAGGCGGCCCAGTTCGGCGGCGGCCTCGGTGGCCAGGTCGTACGGCGAGGTCTCGGTCACGCGGGAACTCTAGTCGGGGTCGCGGTCACAAGCCGGTGGATCGGCAAGGCCTGCGGCGCAGGGCCGCGACGTAGTCGTCGGGAGCGTCGGCGGCCTCGGCGGCAGTCCGCGATCACGCCGAGGTACGACGCGGAGGGCAGCCCGCCCTCGTAGGCGTCCAGGACGTAGGTCCAGGCGACGATCTCGCCGCCGAGCGTGGAGACCCGCACCTTCGTCTTCCGGTAGAGGCCGGAGTCGGCGGCCTCCCAGCCGTCGAGCTGGCTCTCGTCCTCGCGGGTGACGTCGAAGACGGCCACGAAGACCTGCTCGAACGGGTCCTGGACGATCGTCGACAGGGCGCCGTCCCAGCCGTGCTCCTCGCCCCCGAACGTCAGCCGCCAGCCGCTCAGCCAGCCCGTGGTCTGCATCGGTGAGTGCGGACACCGTTCGCCCATCCGCGCGGGATCCATGTTGGTCCCATAGGCGGCGTACAGCGTCACCTTCGAAGGCTATCGGCCGAAGGTGGTCCGCTCCGGGCGACACGTCTAGGCTGACCGTCGTGACTCACTTCGATGTTCTGGTCCTCGGCGCCGGCCCCGGTGGGTACGTCGCCGCCATCCGCGCCGCGCAGCTCGGCAAGTCCGTGGCGGTCGTGGAGGAGAAGTACTGGGGCGGGGTCTGCCTCAACGTCGGGTGCATCCCGTCGAAGGCGCTGCTCCGCAACGCGGAGATCGCCCACATCATCACCCACGAGAAGGACACCTTCGGGATCAGCGGCGACGCGACGATGGACTTCGCGGCCACCCACCAGCGCAGCCGCAAGGTCGCCGACGCCAGCGCCAAGGGCGTCCACTACCTGATGAAGAAGAACAAGATCACCGAGGTCGACGGCTGGGGCACGCTCACCGGGCCGACCGGCATCGACGTCAAGGACTCCGACGGCAACACTGTCCTCGCACACCTTCGACAACCTGATCCTGGCCACCGGCGCGGTCGTCCGGATGCTGCCCGGGATGAGCGTCAGCGACAACGTCGTCACCTACGAGGAGCAGATCCTCACCGAGCAGCTGCCCAAGTCGATCATCATCGGCGGCTCCGGGGCGATCGGCGTCGAGTTCGCCTACGTGCTCGTCAACTTCGGTGTCGAGGTGACGATCGTGGAGTTCCTCGACCGGATGGTCCCGACCGAGGACAAGGACGTCTCCAAGGAGCTGCTCAAGCAGTACAAGAAGCTCGGGGTCAAGGTCCTGCTCTCCACCAAGGTCGACCAGGTCGAGGACACCGGCAGCGGCGTGAAGGTCACGGTCAGCCCGGCCGACGGCGGCGACTCCGAGGTGCTCGAGGCCGACAAGATGCTCGCGGCCTTCGGCTTCGCCCCTCGCGTCGAGGGCTTCGGCCTCGAGGCCGCCGGCGTCAAGCTCACCGACCGCGGCGCGATCGACGTCGACGCCCGCGGCCGCACCAACGTCGACAACGTCTACGCGATCGGCGACTGCACCGGCAAGCTGATGCTGGCCCACACCGCCGAGGCCATGGGCGTGGTCGCCGCCGAGACCATCGCCGGCGCCGAGACCATGGAGATCAACTTCGACATGATCCCGCGGGCCACGTTCTGCCAGCCGCAGATCGCGTCGTTCGGCTACTCCGAGGAGCAGGCCAAGGAGAAGGGGTACGACGTCAAGGTGGCCACGTTCCCGTTCTCGGCCAACGGCAAGGCGCGGGGCATGGCCGAGGGCGTCGGGTTCGTGAAGATCGTGGCCGACGCCGAGCACAACGAGATCGTCGGGGCGCACATGATCGGGCCAGAGGTGACCGAGCTGCTGCCCGCGCTCACGCTGGCCCAGCAATGGGACCTCACCGCCGACGAGGTGGCGCGCAACGTGTTCGCCCACCCGACGCTGAGCGAGGCGATGAAGGAAGCGGTCGAGGGCATCGCCGGCCACATGATCAACCTGTGAGCGCCATGAGCACCGACAAGGTCGTCATCATCGGCGGAGGCCCGGGTGGCTACGAGTCCGCCCTGGTCGCGGCCCAGCTGGGCGCCGAGGTCACGGTCGTCGACAGCGACGGCATCGGCGGCTCGGCGGTGCTCACCGACTGCGTCCCGAGCAAGACCCTGATCGCGACCGCCGAGCTGATGACCGACATGGCCGGCGCCGCGGAGCTGGGGGTTGCGTTCCACGATGCCGAGGGCGACGCGGCCACCGGGATCCGGGTCGACCTCGCTCGAGTCAACGCGCGGGTCAAGGCGCTGGCCGCCGAGCAGTCGGCCGACATCAGCGGCCGCCTCGAGAAGGAGGGGGTGCGGGTCGTCCGCGCCCGCGGCCGTCTCGACGGTCCCAACCGAGTGGTCGCCGACGACACGACGTACCCCGCCGACGCGGTGCTGATCGCGACCGGCGCCGCGCCGCGCACCCTGCCGACCGCCCAGCCCGACGGGGAGCGGATCCTCACCTGGGAGCAGGTCTACGACCTCACCGAGGTGCCCACCGAGCTGATCGTCGTCGGGTCCGGCGTGACCGGCGCGGAGTTCGCCAGCGGCTACCTCGCGCTGGGCATCCCGGTCACCCTCGTCTCCTCCCGCGACCGGGTGCTGCCCGGCGAGGACGCCGACGCGGCCAAGGTCCTCGAAGAGGTGCTCACCCGCCGCGGGATGACCGTGCTCGCCCGGTCGCGGATGGAGTCGGTCGCCCGCGACGGCGACGTCGTCACGGTGACGCTGACCGACGGCCGCACGGTCCAGGGGTCGCACTGCATCCTGGCGCTCGGCTCGGTTCCCAACACCGGCGACCTCGGCCTCGAGGAGGCCGGCGTGGTCCTCAAGGACGGCGGGTTCGTCAACGTCGACCGGGTCTCGCGCACCTCGGCCCGCGGCGTCTACTCCGCCGGCGACTGCACCGGGGTCCTGATGCTGGCCTCCGTCGCGGCGATGCAGGGCCGGATCGCGATGTGGCACTTCCTCGGCGACGCGGTGAAGCCCCTCGACCAGAAGCTGGTCTCCTCCAACGTGTTCACCGCCCCCGAGATCGCGACCGTGGGCTGGTCGCAGCAGGCGGTCGACGCCGGCGAGATCCAGGCCGAGGTGGTGACGCTGCCGCTGTCGGGCAACCCGCGGGCCAAGATGCAGGGCGTGCGCGACGGCTTCGTGAAGCTGTTCTGCCGCCCGGGCACCGGAATCGTGGTCGGCGGTGTCGTGGTCGCGCCGCGGGCCAGCGAGCTGATCCACCCGGTGTCCATCGCGGTCGCCGAGTCGCTCACCGCCGACCAGCTGGCCCAGGCGTTCACCGTGTATCCCTCGATGAGCGGCTCGGTCGCGGAGGCTGCTCGACGGCTGCACCGCGTTTGACCTGCAGATCTTCCGGCCGGTAACGGTCGGGTAACGATGAACGCCGGGTATTCCCCCTGGGGCCGGAACGATGTCGGATGCCGGGTGGCGCGTATTTCACGCGAGGGATCCAAGGACGGGTCTCGTGTAACAAGCACCTCGGAGGCATTGAATGCAACGGAAGAAACTGGCTGCCCTGGCGACCGCGACCCTGGCAGCGGCGGCCCTGACACTGCCTCTCACCGCACCTCAGGTGAGCGCCGCACCCGGATCGGCAACGGTCGCCGCGACCGCGGCGCCGGACCGGGACGGCCACGACCACCCTGGCAGCGACAACCTCCGCCAGCCGTGGCAGAAGAAGTACGACGCCCTGCGCAAGGCCGCGGTCGAGAAGCGGCTCCGCTCCGGCAGCGACGCGAAGGTTCAGCGGCTCGCGAAGGGCCAGTACGCCCAGGCGGCCCAGGTCGGCAACGAGCGGGTGTTCGTGATCCTCGCCGAGTTCGGCGACACCACGCACTCGGCGTTCCCGGACGGTGACTCCGACGCCACGACGTTCGACGGCCCGATGCACAACGAGATCCCCCAGCCCGACCGGAGCGTCGACAACTCGACGCTGTGGAAGGCGGACTACAACAAGTCCCACTACGAGAACATGTACTTCAACCGCCTGGACACCTTCTTCAAGGACCAGTCCAGCGGCAAGTACCGGATCAACGGTGACGTCACCGAGTGGGTGAAGGTGCCGTTCAACGAGGCCCGCTACGGCCGCGACACCTGTGGCTCCATCGTCTGCAACAACACCTGGTTCCTGCTCCGCGACGGCCTGGCCCAGTGGACCCAGGACCGGCTGGACGCCGGCGACACCATGGCCGAGATCCAGGACTACCTGAAGACGTTCGACGAGCTCGACCGCTACGACTTCGACGACGACGGGAACTTCAAGGAGCCCGACGGCTACATCGACCACATGCAGATCGTGCACGCGGGCGGCGACCAGTCCGACGGCGACCCGACGTACGGCAGCGACGCGATCTGGGCGCACCGCTGGTACGCGCAGATCAACCCGCGGTTCACCTCCGGCCCGGGCGACGGCGCTCAGCTCGGCGGCATCGAGATCGGCGAGGGCGGTCCGTCCGACGGCGGGGCGGTGCAGATCCCTGACAACCCGACCGGCGTGTGGATCGGTGACTACACCATCCAGCCCGAGAACGGCGGCCTCAGTGTGTTCGCGCACGAGTATGTCCACGACCTCGGACTGCCCGACCTCTACGACACCTCCGGCAACACCGGTGGCGCCGAGAACAGCACGCGTTGGTGGTCGCTGATGAGCCAGTCGCGGGGCACCAACCCGGGCGACCCCGGGATCGGCGACCGGCCGATGCCGCTCGGCGCCTGGGACAAGTTCCAGCTCGGCTGGCTGGAGGCCGCCATCGTCCAACCCGGCAAGTCCAAGACGGTCAAGCTGCGTCCTGGCCAGACGAAGGGCAAGAAGCCCAACGGCATCGTCGTCCGGCTGCCCGACAAGAAGATCCGGCAGAACCTGGGCGCGCCGTGCGCCGAGGACTGCGGCGAGCGCTACTTCTACAGCGACAAGGGCAACGACCTCGACAACAACATGAAGCGCGCGGTCGACGGTGGCGGAGAGCTCACCGCCAAGGTGAAGTACGAGATCGAGGACGGCTGGGACTACGCGTTCCTCGAGGTGTCGAGCGACAACGGCGCCTCCTGGACGCAGATCGACACCTCGGAGAACTACGACGGTGAGGACCAGAGCGGCTACGACCCCAACGATGTCGGTATCTCCGGCAACACCGAGGGCGAGTGGGTCGACCTGACCGCGACGGTGCCCGAGGGGACCAACCAGATCCGGTGGCGCTACATCACCGATGGGGCGTTCGTCCTCGACGGGTTCCAGCTCGACAACATCACTCTGGATGGCACCAGCATCGGCACGGCCGAGACCGAGGACGAGGGCTGGACCTACCGAGGCTTCATGAACACCGGTGGCAACGACCTGGTGCCGTACACGAACGCATACTTCGTGGACAACCGGTCGGTGCACAAGGGCTATGACAAGCCGCTCAGCCACCTGTACAACTTCGGGTTCACCGGCGAGCTGGCCGACAAGGTGGAGTTCTTCCATTACAACCCTGGTGCGCTGGTCTCCTACTGGGACGCGTCGTACACCGACAACAACGTCGGTGACCACCCGGGTCACGGAGAGGTCCTCCCGGTCGACGTCAACCCCGGCTTCGTGCACACGCCCGACGGAGCACTCATGCGGCCCGGCTTCGCCAGCTACGACGCCGCGCTCTCCGACAGGTCGAGCAAGAAGCAGACGATCCGCTTCCAGGGGCAGAAGTTCACGCTCCCCGCGCGGAAGGCGGTAAGGGTGTTCGACGACACCCGACGCTACTGGTCCGACAGCGATCAGCACGGCGCCGGTGAGCACTTCGGCCACTACCAGCCCGGCTGGTACAGCGTCGACGTGCCGCGGACCGGAACCACGATCCGCGTCATCAAGACCCGCAAGAACGGCGTGATGTGGATCAAGGTGAACTGACCCGAAAATGAAGGATCGGGCCCCGTCGACACGTACCGTCGGCGGGGCCCGAACCTTTCGTCCCTCGGAGTTACGACATGCCGCGCCGCCTGCTCGCCTTCCTGACCGCTGTCGCACTGACCCTCGTGGCGGCGCCGGCAGCCGCCGGCGACACCTGGTCGGTGCCCGGCAAGGCATCGATCACGATCAAGGGCCACGGCTACGGGCACGGCCACGGCATGTCGCAGTACGGCGCCGAGGGCGCGGCTCGCAAGGGGCTGACGCACCGGCAGATCCTGCGCTTCTACTACCCGGGCACCCGGGTCGGCGAGATCGGTGGCGGGGTGACGGTGCTGATCACCGGCGACACCACCGACGACCTGGTGGTGAAGGCCCGGTCCGGCCTGACGATTCGAGACAGCGCGGGCGGCGGCAAGGTGACGCTGCCGGACAAGGGCGCGTCGCTGTGGCGGGTCTCCGTGACTGCCGGCGGGGTCGACCGGGTGTCCTACTTCACCGACCGGTGGCGCACCTGGCGTGACCTGAAGGGCTACGGCGAGTTCGCCGCCGGCGGCGCACCCGTGACGCTGGTGACGCCCAGCGCTCGGGTGAAGTACCGAGGGCGACTGCGCGCCGTACCCGCCACGAAGGGCTCGCCGGCGCGGGACACCGTCAACGCGACCTCACTGGAGAACTACGTGAAGGGCGTGGTGCCGCGAGAGGTGCCGGCGACCTGGCACCCCGAGGCGGTCCAGGCGCAGGCCGTGGCCGCCCGCACATACGCGTCGTACGAGCGGGCGCACCCGCTCACCTCGCGCTACCAGATCTGCGACACCACCTCGTGCCAGGTCTACGGCGGGGTGACTTCCGAGCACCCGGCGTCCAACCGGGCGGTGGACGAGACCCGCGGCGAGATCCGCATCTATCAAGGCGAGCCGGCGTTCACGCAGTTCTCCTCGAGCAACGGCGGGTGGGCCTCCGAGGGGTCCATGCCGTACCTGCCCGCCAAGGCGGATCCGTACGACGGCTGGTCCGGCAACCCCAACCACACCTGGTCGACCAAGGTCACCGACAGCAAGATCGAGAACGCCTACCCCCAGATCGGCAACCTGCGCCGGATCATGGTCACGCGCCGGGACGGCAACGGCCAGTGGGGCGGTCGGGTCCAGTCGATCAGGCTGGTGGGCGCGAACGCTTCGATCGCCGTCAACGGCGCCACCTTCCGGTCGAAGTTCGGGCTCAAGTCGGAGTGGGTGACATTCGTGGTCCGCAGGCGCTAGGAAGCCTGCTGCTCAGGCGAGCACCAGTACCAGGTCTCCGCCCTCGACCGATTGCGGTCCCTTGATCGCGAGCCGTTCGACCGTGCCGTCGAGCGGGGCGGTGATCGAGGCCTCCATCTTCATCGCCTCGATCGTGGCCACCGTGTCGCCGGCAGCGACGGTGTCACCTTCGGAGACGGTGATGGTCACCACGCCCTGGAAGGGTGCGGCGACCTGGCCCGGCTGCGCGGTGTCGGCCTTCTCGGTGGCGGCCACCTCGGCGGCGATGCTGGTGTCACGGACCGCGATCGGGCGGAGCTGACCGTTGATGGTGGCCATCACGGACCGGTAGCCGCGCTCGTCGGGCTCGCTGATCGCCTGGAGGCCGAGCAACAGCGTCTTGCCCTCGTCGAGGGAGACCTCGTGCTCGTCGCCCTGCCGGAGCCCGTAGAGGTAGTCGAGGGTGGGTAGCACCGACACGTTGCCGTAGGTCTCGCGGGCCTCGATGAAGTCCCGGGTGGGTCCGGGGAACAGCAGTTCGTTGAGAGTACGTCGACGGCTGGCCGAGCCGGCGGCCAAGCCGTCGCGCTGCTTGTCGGTGAGCTCCTCGGTGGGCGCCTGCCAGGACCGTCCCTCCAGGGCCCGGCTCCGGAACGGCTCGGGCCAGCCACCGGGAGGGTCGCCGAGCTCGCCGTTGAGAAAGCCGATGACCGAGTCGGGGATGTCGAACTTGGCAGGGTCCGCGGCGAACTCGGCCGGGTCCGCTCCCAAGCCGACGAGGGCGAGCGCGAGGTCGCCGACCACCTTGGACGAGGGGGTGACCTTCACGATGTTGCCGAGGATGTCGTTGGCCGCGGCGTACATGTCCTCGACCTCCTCGAACTTCTCCCCGAGCCCGAGGGCAATCGCCTGCTGGCGCAGGTTGGACAGCTGGCCACCCGGGATCTCGTGCCGGTAGACCCGGCCGGTGGGGGACGGCAGCCCGGACTCGAAGGGCGCGTACACCCGGCGGGTGGCCTCCCAGTAGGGCTCCAGCGAGTTCACCGCCGCCAGCGACAGTCCGGTTTCCCGGTCGGAGTGGTCCGTGGCCGACACCAGCGCCGACAACGGCGGCTGCGACGTGGTGCCGGCCATCGCCGCACAGGCGGCGTCGACGGCGTCCACCCCGGCGTCGATCGCCGCCAGCAGGGTGCCGAGCTGGCCGCCCGGGGTGTCGTGGGTGTGCAGATGCAGGGGCAGGTCGAAGCGCTCCCGCAGCGCGGTCACCAGCCGCCGCGCGGCGGGCGCGCGCAGGAGTCCCGCCATGTCCTTGATCGCGAGCACGTGGGCGCCGGCGTCGACGATCCGCTCGGCCAGCGTCAGGTAGTAGTCCAGCGTGTAGAGCTGCTCGTCAGGGTCGGAGAGGTCGCCGGTGTAGCACAGCGCAACCTCGGCCACGCCTCGGTCGGTGCCCCGCACCGCCTCGATCGCCGGCCGCATCTGCTCGACGTCGTTGAGGGCGTCGAAGATCCGAAACACGTCGATCCCGGTCTCCGCCGCCTCCTGCACGAACGCCGTCGTCACGTCGGTGGGGTATGGCGTGTAGCCGACCGTGTTGCGGCCGCGGAGCAGCATCTGCAGGCACACGTTGGGAACCGCCTGGCGCAGCGCGGCCAGGCGCTCCCAGGGGTCCTCGCCCAGGAACCGCAGCGCGACGTCGTACGTCGCCCCGCCCCAGCACTCGATCGACCACAGCTCAGGGGTGATCCGGGCGACGTGGCCGGCCACGGCCAGCAGATCCGTGGTGCGCACTCGGGTGGCGAGCAGCGACTGGTGGGCGTCCCGGAACGTGGTGTCGGTGACCGCGACGAGGTCCTGGGCCCGCAGCCGACGGGCGAACTCCTCCGGCCCCACCTCGAGCAGCAGTTGGCGGGTGCCGTGGGGGGCCGGCACCTCCAGGTTCACCTCGGGCAGCTTCGTGCGCGGGTCGACGCTCACCGGGGCCGCGCCGTGCGGCTGGTTGACGGTCACGTCGGCCAGGTAGTTCAGCAGCTTGGTGCCGCGGTCGGCCTGGCCGCGGGCCTGCAGGAGCTGCGGGTGGGTCTCGATGAACGACGTGGTGACCCGGCCGGCCACGAAGTCGGGGTCCTCGAGCACGGCCTGCAGGAACGCGATGTTGGTCGTCACGCCGCGGATCCGGAACTCCGCCACCGCCCGCCGGGCCTTCTCGACCGCGAGCTCGTGGGTGCGGCCGCGGCAGGTGAGCTTGGCGAGCATGGAGTCAAAGTGCGCGGAGACCTCCGCGCCGGTGTACGTCGTACCACCGTCGAGCCGGACGCCCGGCCCGCCGGGGGAGCGGTACGTCGTGATCTTGCCGGTGTCGGGACGGAAGCCGTTGGCGGGATCCTCGGTCGTGATCCGGCACTGCAGAGCGGCGCCGCGCAGAGTCACGTTCTCCTGGGAGAGTCCCAGGTCGGCCAGCGTCTCGCCGGCGGCGATCCGCAGCTGTGACTGCACCAGGTCGACGTCGGTCACCTCCTCGGTCACGGTGTGCTCGACCTGGATCCGCGGGTTCATCTCGATGAACACGTGCCGGCCCTCGGGGTCGACGAGGAACTCCACGGTGCCGGCGTTGCGGTAGCCGATCTCGCGAGCGAACCGCACGGCGTCGGCGCAGATCCGGTCTCGGAGCTCGGGGTCGAGGTGCGGTGCGGGCGCGATCTCGATGACCTTCTGGTGGCGGCGCTGCACCGAGCAGTCGCGCTCGAAGAGGTGGATGACGTTGCCCTCGGCGTCGGCGAGGATCTGCACCTCGATGTGCCGCGGCTCGGAGACCGCCTGCTCGATGAAGACCGTCGGGTCCCCGAACGCGCCCTCGGCCTCGCGCATGCAGGTCTCCACCGCCTCCCGCAGCTTCGACCGGTCGTCGACCCGGCGCATCCCGCGGCCGCCACCGCCCGCGACCGCCTTGACGAACAGGGGCGTCGGCAGCTCCTCGGCGGCCGCGACCAGGTTGTCGACGTCCGTCGACGGTTCGATCGACGCCAGGGTCGGTACGTCGGCAGCCGCGGCCGCTGCGATCGCGCGGGCCTTGTTGCCGGTCAGGGTCAGCACTTCCGCCGTCGGCCCGACGAACGTGATCCCGGCGTTCGCGCACGCCTCCGCCAGGTCAGGGTTCTCCGACAGGAAGCCGTAGCCCGGATAGACGGCGTCGGCTCCCGACCGGACCGCCACCTCGACGATGGCGTCGGGATCGAGGTAGGCCCGCACCGGGTGTCCGCGCTCGCCGATCTCGTAGGCCTCGTCGGCCTTCAGGCGGTGCTCCGACCACCGGTCCTCGTGGGGGAACACCGCGACCGTTCGCGCGCCCACCTCGTAGGCCGCCCGGAACGCCCGGACCGCGATCTCACCTCGATTGGCCACGAGCACCTTGGAGAACATGGGAGGACGCTAGTCGTGTCTCGATACAACTGCCCACGACTTCGCGAGCTCAGTCGCTGGCGGCCACTCGACAACCGAAGTCGGATACCAGTGCTGGGCTCGCAATACCGACCAGTTCGACGGCGTCCTGCTCCGGCACGTCGAGCAGGGTGACTGCCTGGCGACCGCCGG
Source organism: uncultured Actinomycetota bacterium (assembly GCA_963798055.1). Lineage (GTDB taxonomy): Bacteria > Actinomycetota > Actinomycetes > Propionibacteriales > Nocardioidaceae > Nocardioides. The sequence goes on along the minus strand of CAWCRX010000019.1, from coordinate 177,525 downwards.
CCGTGGTCGCCACGAGGGTGGTCAGGCCGGCCCGGCGCTGGAACCAGGTGCTCCGGAACGTCCAGCCGATGACGTGCTCGATCTCCAGCGCCTCGCGTCGGCGGTTCAGGCTGCCGGACCGGGCCACGACGTACCCGTCCGCGAGCGCGTGGCCGAGTGACCGCACCCGGTCCGACGCGAGGGTCAGCGCGATCAGGACCACACCGGCCGGGACCACGACCAGCCACCACGACCAGTCGGCAACGACGATCACGACGCCGGCCGCCGCGAGCGCGGTCAGGGCCGGGCCGAGAGCGCGGGTGTAGCGGCGACGCGTCGCGGCGGGCCCGTGGTCGATCAGGTCGCTGGTGGCCGGGGCGTCCGTGCCGAGCACCTGGCCGGCGACCCGGACCACCTCGGCGCGCGGTGCCGGCGGCGCGAGCACCGAGCTGACCGCCTCGGAGCCGAGCCCGGTCACGATGGCCGAGAGTCTGGCCGCACCGGCCAGCCGCAGCCCGATCGGCTCTCCGATGCTGACTCCGGCGAGCCGGCCGTCGTCGATGCTGGTCTCCCTCGTGGTGAGCAGCCCGCGCGACAGGTGCCATGAGCCGGGGGTGTGGGACAGCCGGAAGTCCCAGTTGGTCACCAGGTAGCCGGCGACCGACAGCACCGCGACCCCGACCAGCAGCCCGACCGCGCCCACGACTACGGCGGCCCACACCGGGATGCTCAGCGACCAGTCCCGGGCGTCGACCCCCGAGAACGCGCCGAGCTCGCTGAGCAGCTGCGCGCCACCGCCGAAGAGGCCGACGGCGATCACCGCGCCACTGCTCGTCAGCGGCGCGAACCGGGCCCAGCCCGGGTCCAGGCGCAGGGCCAGCCGCTCCTCCGGCGGCTCCGGCGCCTCGGCGCCGTCATCGTCGGTCGACGGCGCCACGTGCAGGAGCTCGGCGCGCAGGCCGCGTGCTCGTTCGGCCGGGAGCCCGTCCAGGTCGAGCCGCTCGTCGGAGTCGGTGGACGCGGTGCCGGTGCCGATCCGCACGGTCGCCAACCCCAGGACCCGGTGGATCAGCGAGGCAGTGACGTCGACCGTGCGGACCCGGTCGAGCGGGGTGGACAGCACGTGCCGGTTGAGCAGCCCGCGGCGCAGCTCCACGCGGTCCTGGCTGAACCGGTACCGCGTGGTGAGGTAGCGCATCAGTCCGACCGCGACCGGGATCAGGACCCCGAGGTACTGCCACGGCCCGCCGCCGGACGCCGTACCGGCCACGAACAGGCCGAGCAGCACCGGCAGGAACCGGATCACCTCGCGGACCGGGTGGACCAGGAGCATCCGGGGGTCGAGCCGTTGCCACTCCGCGTCCCGGGCCGGCTCGGTCACGCGCGGAAGGTGACCTCGCAGCCCGCCCGCGATGTCGCCGTCGCCGGGCGGCGAACGACGCTGCGGCCGGACGCTTCGGTCACGTGGCGTCGCCCTCGACGGCGTCCGCCTTGAGGGTCAGCTCGTCCACCAGCTGCTGCGCGAGCGCCTTGTCCAGGCCCTCGATCGTGAGCGCTCCCGCCGCCGACGCCGTGGTCACCGTCACCGTGGCCAGGCCGAAGATCCGGGACAGCGCGCCCTCGGCGTAGTCGACGGTCTGGATCCGCGACATCGGCGCGATCCGGCGCTCACGCGCCCACCAGCCGGTCTGGGTGTAGACCGCGCTCTCGGAGACCTCCCAACGGTGCACCAGGTACCGCCAGCGCGGGACGACCACGGCATACCCGAGAACGAGTACGCCGGCGGCGCCGACCAGCCACCAACGCGCGGGGAACGACTCCCAGGCGATGACGACGCCGACCAGGATCGCCATCGTCACCACGCCCTCGGCCAGGCAGCCGACCAGCCACATCGACCGGGCCCGCGGGCTGACCCGCTCCCGCGGTTCACGCAGCTCGATGCTCACGCGCCGACGCTACCCGGCAGGGTGGTGAGGACGTTCAGTCCTTGATCTCACACACGACGGCGCCGTTGGTGACCGTCTCGCCGACCTCGGCCTGAAGACCGGTGACGGTCCCGGCCTTGTGCGCCTTGAGCGGCTGCTCCATCTTCATCGCCTCGATGACCACGACGGTGTCGCCCTCGGCGACGGCCTGGCCCTCCTCGACGACGACCTTCACGACCGTGCCCTGCATCGGGCTCGTCACGGCGTCGCCGCTGGCGGCGGCGCCCGACTTCTTGCCGACCTTGCGCTTGGGCTTGCCGGCACCCGACCCACTGGCGGCGATACCGCCGAGGCCCGCGGGGAGCACGACCTCGAGCCGCCGGCCGCCGACCTCGACCACCACGGTCTGCCGCTCGCCGGGCTCGTCGGCCTCGGCCGACTCACCGCCATAGGGCTCGATCTGGTTGTCGAAGTCGGTCTCGATCCACTGCGTGTAGACGCCGAACGTCTCGCCGTCTCCGATGAACGCCGGGTCATCGACGACGGCACGGTGGAAGGGGATGACCGTCGGCATGCCGTCGACCACGAACTCGTCCAGGGCGCGGCGCGAGCGCTCCAGAGCTTGAGTGCGGTCGCGGCCGGTGACGATCAGCTTGGCGATCAGCGAGTCGAACGCGCCCGGGATGGTCTCGCCGTTCTCGTAGCCGCCGTCGAGCCGGACGCCAGGTCCGCTCGGCGGGCTCCATGCCGACAGGGTGCCGGGGGCGGGCATGAAGTTGCGGCCGCCGTCCTCGGCGTTGATCCGGTACTCGATGGAGTGGCCGCGGACCTCCGGGTCGTCGTAGCCGAGTTCCTCGCCGGCCGCGATCCGGAACATCTCGCGCACCAGGTCGATCCCGGTGACCTCTTCCGAGACACAGTGCTCGACCTGGAGGCGGGTGTTGACCTCGAGGAAGGAGATGGTGCCGTCCTGGGCCACCAGGAACTCGCAGGTGCCGGCGCCGTAGTAGCCGGCCTCACGCAGGATGCGCTTGGAGGACTCGTAGAGCTCGGCGGTCTGTGCCTCGCTGAGGAACGGCGCCGGGGCCTCCTCGACCAGCTTCTGGTTGCGGCGCTGCAGCGAACAGTCGCGGGTGGAGACGACCACGACATTGCCGTGCTGGTCGGCCAGGCATTGGGTCTCGACGTGGCGCGGCTTGTCGAGGAACTTCTCGACCAGGCACTCGCCACGACCGAACGCGCTGACCGCCTCGCGGACCGCCGACTCGTAGGCGTCCGGGATCTCCTCGAGCGTGCGTGCCACCTTCAGCCCGCGGCCACCACCGCCGAACACGGCCTTGATCGCGACCGGCAGCCCGTTCTCCTTCGCGAATTCGACGACCTCATCGGCGTCCTTGACGGGGTCCTTGGTGCCGGGAGCGAGAGGAGCGTTCGCCTTGTCGGCAATGTGCTTGGCCTTGGCCTTGTCGCCCAGCGCCTCGATCGCCGAGGGCGGCGGGCCGATCCAGGTGAGCCCCGCGTCGATGACGGCCTGCGCGAACTCCGCGTTCTCGGCCAGGAAGCCGTACCCGGGGTGTACGGAGTCGGCGCCGGCCTTCTCGGCGACGGCGATGATCTTGGCGATGTCGAGGTAGGAGTCCGCCGGGGTGGCGCCGCCCAGCGAGTGCGCTTCGTCTGCCACCCGCACGAAGACGGCGTCCCGGTCCGGCTCGGCGTACACCGCGACACTGCCGATACCGGCGTCCTTGCAGGCCCGGATCACGCGGACCGCGATCTCGCCGCGGTTGGCGACGAGGACCTTCTTCAGGGACTTGACGTCGGGCACTGGCACTCCTGGACTTGGCTCGATCTTCGCCGGGGCAGGGTATCGCTCGCCGGATCCATCCCCGCTCCCGGCTCGTCACCGTGGACGCCTATGCTTGCCCGCCGTGGCTCCTTCGCACTACAGCCAACAGCGCAAAGGCTTCTGGCACGAACCCGAAGGCACTCCCACCTCGGAGGCGATCGCCCTGGAGACCTGGGCGCGGGCGGCCCGGGACGTTCTGGTCCGCACCGCCGCGTCGTACCACGCCGTAGTGCGGGAGGCGGACCTCGCCGAGGAGCTGATGGCGAGCACCGATATCCGCACCACTCGCCACTACGACCTGTGGTTGCCGAAGGTGCTCGGTCCGATCTCGGTGTTCTGCGAGCGGATGGGGGAGCCGAACCTGGTGGCGCTGGTCGTGGGCACGAGCGACGACCTGGTGGCGGCTCGGGAGCGACTCGAGTGCTACCAGTGGGCGGGCTCGGCACCGGCCGACGGGGGAGTCGCGGCTCAGCTGCCGGGTACGGCGCCGAAGCGGCCGGCCAGGGCGCGTGCGGCCACGACCAAACGGGCCGGCGCTCCGGCCCCCAAGCCCCGGGTGGCGAAGACGGACCGGCCGGTCTCGGTCTGCCCGACCTGCTTCATGGCGCTGCCCGCGACCGGGGTGTGCGACAACTGCGATTGAGGTTCAGCCCGCGGTGACGTACGTGTCCGTGAAGCCTTCCTTCAGCGATCGCGGCGTCCAGCCGAGCTCTCGCTGCGCCTTGGCGTTGTCGGCGTAGTAGGTCGTGGTGGAGGCCAGCATCGCCTCGCGGGTCTGGTCCTGCGGCAGCTTGAACACCACTTCCAGGGCGCCGTTCATCCGGGCAGCCGTCCGGACCAGCCATCGGGGGATGAAGAGCGGCTTCTTGCCGCCGGTCATCGTGGCGAGACTGGTCAGCGCCTCCTGGAACGTCGCCGCCTCACCGGTCAGGTGGTAGCTCTCGCCCGGCACGCCCTTCTCCATCGCGAGCAGGTGCCCCGTCGCCACGTCGTCGACATGGACCCAGCACGCCCCGCCGCCCTTGGGTCCGGGGGTGAACTTGCCGCCCGCGACCCGGCGGCTGACCTCGCCCATGGTGCTGGTGTCGCCCGGTCCGTAGATCACGCTCGGCTGCACCATCACCACGGGCAGTCCGCGGTCGGCGTACTCGACGGCGACATCGTGGGCGAGCCCCTTGGTCTTGTCGTACTCCGTCACGTGCTTGCCGGTGAACTTGTACGTCTCGTCCACCACCTCGCCGTGCGTGTCGGAGTAGAGCGCGACCGTGCTCGTGTAGACCGTGCGCACCCCTGCCTTGAGCGCCGCCTCGAGGGCGTTCCGGGTGCCCTGCACGTTGACCGTGTGGAGCATGTCCTTCTCGCGACGGCCGAACTTGAACCAGCCGGCCACGTGGAAGAACCCGTCGGCACCATCGAGCAGCCGATCCAGGGCGGCCTTGTCGTCGAGGTCGCCCGGCACCAGCGTGACCCCGAGGTCGCTCAGGTCGATCGCCGCCTCCGGCTTGCGCACCAGGGCGACCACCTCGTGGCCGCCGTCGACCAGCATGCGGGCGATGACCCCACCCAGGAATCCGGTCGCGCCGGTCATCGCGTATCGCCCAGTAGGAAGCACGGGCGACATCGTGGCACAGCGGGGGTTAACGATCGCTAACCGACAGCGTTAGCATGGGTCTCATGAGCTACGAGCTGTCCCGTGAACACGAGGAGTTCCGCCGCAGCGTCCGCGAGTTCGCGGAGGCCGAGATCGCGCCGTACGCCGCGCAGTGGGACCGCGACCACCACTTCCCGGTCGACGTCGTGCAGAAGATGGGCAAGCTCGGCCTGATGGGGCTGACCGCACCCGAGGAGTACGGCGGCGCCGGCGAGGACGGAGACTTCACCAGCCTGTGCGTCGCCATCGAGGAGCTGGGCCGGGTCGACCAGTCGATGGGCATCACCCTCGAGGCCGCTGTCGGGCTCGGCATCAATCCGATCCAGACCTACGGCACCAAGGAGCAGCAGGACGCCTGGCTGCCCGACCTGGTGTCCGGGCAGCGGCTGGCCGGCTTCGGGCTGACCGAGCCGGGCGCCGGGTCGGACGCCGGTGCCACCGCGACGAAGGCGGAGCTCCACGATGGCGAGTGGGTCGTCAACGGCGCCAAGCAGTTCATCACCAACTCCGGATCCGAGATCACCTCGTGCGTCACGGTGACCGCGCGCACCGGCGTCAGCGAGTCCGGCAAGCCGGAGATCTCCGCGATCATCCTGCCGAGCGACACTCCGGGGTTCAGCGCCGAGAAGCCCTACGACAAGCTCGGCTGGCACGCCACCGACACCCATCCGCTGAGCTTCGAGGACGCCCGGGTGCCCGAGGGCAACCTGCTCGGCGAGCGGGGTCGCGGGTACGCCCAGTTCCTCGCGATCCTCGACGACGGCCGCGTCGCCATCGCCGCGCTGGCCGTCGGCTGCATCCAGGCCTGCGTCGAGATGTGTGTGGATTACGCCGGCGAGCGACAGACGATGGGCGGACCGATCGGTAGAAAGCAGGGCGTGGCGTTCCAGATCGCCGACCTCGAGGTGATGCTCGAGGCGAGCCGGCTGCTGGTCTACAAGGCCGCCGCGATGAAGGACGCCGGCGCGCCCATCAAGGACTTCAAGCACGCCGCCTCGATCGCCAAGCTCTACGCCACCGAGTCCGCGGTCACCGCGACCCGGATCGCGACCCAGGTCTTCGGCGGCTACGGCTTCATGGAGGAATACCCCGTGACCCGCTTCTACCGGGACGCGAAAGTTCTCGAAATCGGCGAGGGAACCTCCGAGGTTCAACGTATGCTCATCGCCCGCGGGCTGGGACTGCCCGTCGAGTAAGGGGTCCGACATGAGGCGAGCGTGGTCCGCTGCCGCGGTGGTGGTGCTGGCGCTTGCACTGGCCGGCTGCGGCGACGACGAGGACGGCGGCTCCTCCGAAGAGCCCGAGCAGAGCGGGCTCGAGGCCGACGCCGATGCTCTCGTGAGCTGTCTCGGCGATGCTGATGTCGAGGCCGAGGTCAACCCGAACACGGCGTTCGCGGTCGAGTCCGAGCACATCGGGGTGGAGGCGACCGAGCTGCCATCGGAGCTGCTGCTCTTCGACTCCGGCTCCGGAACCCTGTCGGGGGTGAACCTCTGGATCTTCGAGTCGGCCGACGACGCGGAAGAGGGCAGGACCGCGATCACCCTCCAGACCGCGGACGACGAGAAGAGCTGGCTCGACGGCCGTGTGGTGGTGAACTGGCACTACCCAGTGAACCGAGACGCCGCTCAGGCGGTCGCCGTGGACGACTGCGTCGCCGAGCTCAACGAGTAGCCCACAGGTCGATCCAGCGGTGGCCGAGCTCGGCCAACAGGTCTCGCAGCAACGGCAGGCTCAGGCCCACGACGGTGTGGTGGTCACCCTCGATCCCGGACACGAACGCGCCACCCAGCCCGTCGATCGTGAAGGCGCCGGCGACGTGGAGCGGCTCGCCGCTGGCGACGTACGCCGCGATCTCGTCGTCGTCGACGTCGGCGAAGTGCACGACCGTGGATGCGGTGGCCGCGGCGGTGCGTCCGTCGGCAGTGTCGCTCAGGCAGTGGCCCGAGTGCAGGACGCCACTGCGTCCGCGCATCTCCCGCCAACGCGCGGTTGCCTGCTCGGCATCCGCGGGCTTACCGAGCGCCTGACCGTCGAGCTCGAGCACCGAGTCGCAGCCGAGCACCAGCGCGCCCGGCGATAGGTCGTCGCGTCCCGCGACGGCGGCACACTTGAGCTCGGCGAGCTGCAGCGCCAGCTCGGCCGGTGGCAGCCCATCAAGCTGTGCCTCGTCGACCCCGGAGACGATCACCACCGGCTCGACGCCCGCGGCGCGTAGGGTCGCCAGCCGGGCGGGGGAGGCCGAGGCCAGGACGAGCTGGGTCACTTGGCGGCCAGCTCGAGAGTGTCACCGAACGTGCACTCCGACAGCGCGTCGAGCTCGGGGGAGTCGCCGACATGTTCCGGCGCGCGCATCGAGAGCAGCACGTTGATCAGCATCCCGTGCGCGATGAAGTCGCGACAGCGGTCCTCGTCCCAGCCGGTGCGCCGCACCGTCCGGAAGATCTCCGCCATGCACTCCCGGCTCAGCTCCGCGATCTCGTCGACGCCGCCGGCGGAGTACCCGTGCATCATGATCTGCAGGACGTCGCGGTCGGCGAGCAGGTTCGTGTACGACCATGCCGAGCCGGGCCGCGTCGTCCTCGCTCTCGGGGTCGAAGTCTCTCTCGTCCAGCACCGCCTCGAAGGCGAGCCGGATCCGGTCGGTCGCCCGTCGGAACACCTGCAGGAACAGCTGGAGCTTGGTGCCGAAGGTCCGGACGACGTAGGGCTGCGAGATGCCCGCCTCCCGCGCGACTGCGTCGGTGCTGGTGCCGTGGTAGCCACCTCGCGCGAAGGCTCGGGTCGCAGCGTCGAGCAGCTGTTCACGGCGCTCGTCGGCGGGCATCCGGGTGGCGGGCGAGAGATTCATGCTTGACATGTTATCAGTCGATTACTTATGGTCCTGGCATTAAGTAATCATTCAATGCCAACAAGGAGACGTCATGACCGCCGTGGTCGAAGCACCTCCGGCCGAACAGGCCCCCTCCCGCGCCACCCGGCGCATCCCCGCATGGCTGGCGATCGTGGCCGCGTCCCTGCCGATGTTCATGGCCACCCTCGACAACCTGGTATTGACCACCGCACTCCCCGTGGTCCGGGCCGACCTCGGCGCGTCGGTGGGGGAGCTGTCCTGGTTCGTGAACGCCTACACGCTCACCTTCGCGACGTTCATGCTCCCGGCGGCGACGCTCGGTGACCGACTGGGCCGGCGCCGGGTGATGCTCTCCGGCGTCGTCCTGTTCACGCTGGCCTCGATCGCCGCCGCCCTCAGCACCTCGGCGGACGCGCTGATCGCGGCTCGCGCGGTCCAGGGCCTCGGCGCCGCCGCGATCATGCCGCTGTCGCTGAGCCTGCTTGCATCGGCGGTGCCCGCGAACAAGCGGGCCGCGGCGATCGGGATCTGGGGCGGCGTCTCCGGGCTCGGCGTCGCGCTCGGGCCGGTCATCGGTGGTGCGGTCGTCGACGGCGTGAACTGGCAGGCGATCTTCTGGCTGAACGTGCCGGTCGCGCTGGTGGCCATCCCGCTGCTGCTGGTGGCGGTCCGCGAGTCGCGTGGCACCTGGCAGCGCCTGGACCCGGCCGGCACCCTGCTGCTCGGCGGCGCGGTGTTCCTCGGCATCTGGGCCATCGTGCACGGCAACGACGATGGCTGGACCTCGCCCGGCGTCCTCGGCCCGATGGTGGTGGCCGCGCTGCTGCTGCCGGCGTACGTCGTCTGGGCGCGGGGTCGCGACCACGCCGTTCTGCCGCTGCGGTTGTTCTCCTCGCGAGGGTTCTCGGTCGCGAACGTGATCGGGCTGACGTTCACGATCGGGATGTTCGGCACGGTGTTCCTGCTGTCGCAGTACCTCCAGGTCGTGCAGCACTACTCGCCGCTCGAGGCCGGACTCCGGACGCTGCCGTGGACGGCTGCGCCGATGGTGGTCGCGCCGATCGCCGGGATGCTCTCGTCCCGGACCGGGTTGCGCTCGCTGCTGCTCGTCGGACTGGTGCTGCAGACCGCATCGCTGGTGTGGTTCGCGGCGCTCACCGAGTCGGGCGCCGAATACTCCGCGTTCGTGCTGCCGCTGGCGATGGCCGGCATCGGCATGGGCCTGACCTTCGCGCCCAGCGCCACCGCCGTGCTCGAAGGACTGCCGGACGCCGACTTCGCCAAGGCGAGCTCGGCCAACTCCACGATCAGGGAGTTCGGGGTCGCGCTCGGCGTCGCGCTGCTGGTCGCGGTGTTCCTCGGCAACGGCGGCGAGATCGCGCCGAACGGGTACGACGGCGCGATCGGCCCGGCGCTGCTCACCGGTGCGGCCGCGGTCGCGATCGCCGCCGTGGCCGCGCTGTTCGCTCCCGGCAAGGTGAGGGCCTAGCCGATGGCCCGGGCGTAACGCTCGCTCACCGTGCGGAGCTCGTCGACCAGGTCGGCGGGCTCCGTCACGGTGAAGTCCATGCCGAGCATGCCGATGTAGACCGCCAGCGTCGCGATGCTGTCGGCGCCAGTCACGAGCACGGACTGCCGTTCGCCGACCGCCTCCACCGTGCCAACCGCAGGGTTGATCCGTGCCAGCACCACCTCGGCCGGGGCGTGGACCAGGATCCGGGCGTGCACGGCCCAGCCGGCGCTCGCGACCTCTCGTACGACGAACTCGGTCAGGTCGCCCGGAAAGGGCTCCGGCCGGAACGGCCGGCCGCCCGGGGTGCGGAGCTGCATCCAGTCGACCCGGTACGGCGCCCAGTTGCCGTGCTTCGGCTCTCGTGCCAGCAGGTACCACCGCCGCTGCCAGGCGACGAGGTGGTACGGCTCGAGCTCGAGCCGCTCGTCTCGGTAGAAGCAGCGCACGCCCTGGTGGTCGCGGATCGCGGCGGCCAGGTCGCCGAGCACGGCCGCGTCGACCTCGGGATCCTCCGCGTCGGACCCGGTGTTGGCGGGACCGGCGCTGCTCGCCGAACGCAGCGCCGCCACCTTGCGTCGTAGTCGGTCGGGCAGGACGTGCTCGAGCTTGGTGAGCGCGCGGGTGCTGGTCTCCTCGACGCCCCCGATCCCGGTGGCGGCCTGCAGACCGACGGCGACGGCGACCGCCTCGTCGTCGTCGAGCAGGAGCGGCGGCAGCTTGGCGCCGACCCCTAGCCGGTAGCGGCCGCCCCGGCCCCGCACCGAGTCCACGGGGTAGCCGAGCTCGCGCAGCCGGGTCATGTCGTTGCGGACGGTGCGGTCGGTGACGCCGAGCCGCTTGGCCAGTTCGGGGCCGCCCCAGTCGGGCTGTGACTGGAGCAGCCCGAGCAGCGCCAGAAGTCGCGCAGAAGTCGTTGCCATCGGGCTGAGAATAGCGGAAAGAACTGTTCCGGAATGGGCCATAGCGTGCGAAGCACCAACCAGAACCCACCGAAGGAGATCCGCCATGAACACCAACCACCAACACCGAGATCCGTCCCTTCACCGTCGAGATCCCGCAGGCCGACCTCGAGGACCTGCAGGCCCGCCTCGAGCGCACCCGCTTCGCGCCGGCCGCGCCGGGCGACTCCTGGGAGTACGGCACCCCCGAGTCCTACCTGCGCGAGATGGTCGACCACTGGAAGACCGGTTTCGACTGGCGCGCCCAGGAGGACCGGATGAACGCCTACCCGAACTTCCAGACCGAGATCGACGGCCAGACCATCCACTTCGTGCACGCCCGCTCGGCGGAGCCGGGCGCGCGGGCCCTGGTCCTCACCCACACCTACCCCGGCTCGTTCGCCGAGTTCCTCGACCTGATCGGCCCGCTGACCGACCCGGTCGCCCACGGTGGCCGGGCCGAGGACGCCTTCCACGTCGTCATCCCGTCGATCCCCGGCTTCGGTTTCAGCACCCCGGTCGTGGACGGCGGCTGGACGATGGCGCGGGTCGCCCGCACCTGGGACGTGCTGATGCGGCGCCTCGGCTACCCGTCGTACGGCGCCCACGGCAGCGACGGCGGCGCGATGGTCTCGCGCGAGCTCGCCGTGCTGAACCCGGAGGGCTTCCTCGGCGCCCACGTCCTGCAGCTCTTCTCGTTCCCGAGCGGTGCCGAAGGGGAGATGGACGACTTCGGTCCCAAGGAGTACGCCGCGCTCGGTCACCTGCAGTGGTTCCAGAGCGTCGGCGGCTACAACACGATGAACGGGACCCGTCCGCAGACCGTTGCGGCCGGCCTCGCGGACTCACCGGTCGGGCAGCTGGCCTACAACGAGCTGTTCGAGAACTTCGGCAACGGCACCAGCCTGGTCAGCCGCGACCAGGTGCTGACCCAGGTCAGCCTCTACTGGCTGACGAACACCTCCAGCACGGCCGTGCGCTACCACTTCGAGGAGCAGCGCTCCGGCGCCGAGCCGGTCGTCAGCCAGGGCCGGATCGGGGTGGCGGTGTTCAAGGACGACTTCCAGACCATCCGCGCCTTCGCCGACCGCGACAACGCCAACATCGACCACTGGTCGGAGTTCGAGCGCGGCGGTCACTTCGCGGCGCTGGAGGTGCCGGAGGACGTCGTCGCCGACCTGCGGGCGTTCTTCCCGGCGGCGTAGCCGGCCTAGCGAGGCAGGCCGCTGCTCCGCCAGCCGCCGGGACCAGGTGGCAGCGTCAACCGCACCTTGCGGTGGTTGGCCTGCCACTCCGGCGTACGGCGGGGCGGCGGCTTCCCCGCGCCACCCAGCGAGGAGAACACCGCCACCAGCGCGGCGATCTCCTCCGGCGTGGCGTCGGGGTTGACCACCTTGAGCAGCGGGGCGGCCGGCTGCTCGTCGGTCACAGGGGGATGTTCCCGTGCTTCTTGGCCGGGCAGCGTCTCCCGCTTCGGCGCAGCAGCCGCAAGGCCCGGACCACCTCGGCGCGGGTCTCGTGCGGCTGGATGACGGCGTCGAGGTAGCCGCGCTCGGCGGCGAGGTAGGGGTTGGCGAGGTGGTCGTCGTACTCGGTGACCAGTCGGGCTCGCTCCTCCTCCTCCTTGCCCTCCTCGGCAGCCGCGGCGAGCTCCTTGCGGTAGAGGATGTTGACGGCGCCCTGGGCGCCCATGACGGCGACGGAGGCGGTCGGCCAGGCGACGTTGATGTCGGCGCCGAGGTGCTTGGAGCCCATGACGTCGTAGGCGCCGCCGTAGGCCTTGCGGGTGATGACCGTGACCAGCGGGACGGTCGCCTCGGAGTAGGCGTAGATCAGCTTGGCGCCGCGGCGGATGATGCCGTTCCACTCCTGGTCGGTGCCGGGCAGGAAGCCGGGGACGTCGACGAAGGTCAGCACCGGGATGTTGAACGCGTCGCAGAACCGGACGAAGCGGGCGGCCTTCTCGGAGGCGTCGATGTCCAGCGTGCCGGCGAACTGCATCGGCTGGTTGGCCACGATGCCGACCGGACGGCCCTCGACCCGGCCGTAGCCGACGAGCAGGTTCGGCGCGAAGAGCTCCATGACCTCCAGGAACTCCTGGTCGTCGAGCACCGCGGTGATCACGTCGTGCATGTCGTAGGGCTGGTTCGGGGAGTCCGGGATCAGGGTGTCCAGGCTCCGGTCGAGGTCGGTGAGCTCGAGGTCCGCCTCCTCGTCGTACGCGAACGGCTCGTCGAGGTTGTTCTGCGGCAGGTAGGACAGCAGCGCCTTGGTGTACTCGATCGCGTCTTCCTCGTCCGTGCCCATGTAGTGGGCGTTGCCGGACTTGGTGTTGTGCGCGCGGGCGCCGCCGAGGTCCTCCATCGTGACGTCCTCGCCGGTGACGGTCTTGATGACGTCCGGTCCGGTGATGAACATCGCCGAGGTCTGGTCGACCATGATCGTGAAGTCGGTGACGGCGGGGGAGTACACGTGCCCGCCCGCGCAGTTGCCCATGATCAGCGAGATCTGCGGGATGACGCCGGAGGCGTGCACGTTGCGGCGGAAGATCTCGCCGTACAGGCCGAGCGAGACCACGCCCTCCTGGATCCGGGCGCCGGCGCCCTCGTTGATGCCGATGATCGGGCAACCGGTCTTGATCGCCAGGTCCATGACCTTGGTGATCTTCTCGCCGTAGACCTCGCCCAGCGAGCCGCCGAACACCGTGAAGTCCTGCGAGAACACGCACACCTGACGGCCGTCGATCGTGCCGTAGCCGGTGACGACGCCGTCGCCGTAAGGGCGGCGGTCCTGGAGGCCGAACGCCGTCGAGCGGTGCCGGGCGAGCTCGTCGAGCTCCACGAAGGAGCCCTCGTCGAACAGCAGCGCGATCCGCTCGCGGGCGGTCTTGCGGCCCTTGGCGTGCTGCTTCTCGACCGCCTTCGCCGAGCCGGCGTGCACGGCCTCGTCGAGCCGTCGCTCGAGGTCCGCGACCTTGCCCGCCGTGGTGTGGATGTCGATGTCGTCCGGTACCTCGGTGCCCTCTGCACTCACTGGTGTGGCCTCCTCGCGTCTGCTGCGACAGGGTAGTGCCCGTGACCTGCCGACGCCGCCCGCCGCCCACCCCTCGATTTCGTGGTGGAGGTGGTCGCGGAGGCACCGTCCACCAATGCGCTGGTGGCCGAACGTGCGCGTGCCGGCGCGCCGGAGGGGCTCGTCGTGGTCGCAGACCACCAGACGGCGGGACGCGGGCGGCTCGACCGCACCTGGGAGACGCCCGCCGGGACCGCGCTGACGTTCTCGATCCTGCTCCGGCCCACCGTGCCGGCCGCCGAGCTGGCCCTGGCTGCCGCTGCTGACCGGGCATGCGACCGCGAAGGCGCTGCAGGCGATGGGGTACGCCGCCGCGGTGAAGTGGCCCAACGACGTACTGATCGGGGAGCGCAAGGTCGCGGGCATCCTGGTCGAGCGGCTGGAGACCCCGGACGGTCCCGCCGCCGTGGTCGGCGTCGGGCTGAACACCGGCATGACCGCCGAGGAGCTGCCGGTGCCGACGGCCACATCGCTCTTGCTGGAGTCGGGGGACGCCGAGCCGCCGGACCGGTCCGACGTGCTGGTGACAGGTGCTCGCCGCGATCCGGGAGGCGTACGACGCCTGGCAGCAGGGCGATGACCTCGCGGAGTCCTACGCGTCCGCCTGCGTGACCGTGGGCCAGGCGGTGCGCGTCGACCTGCCCGACGGCAGCGTGCTCGAGGGTCAGGCCGTCACCGTCGACGGGTCCGGTCGGTTGGTCGTGGAGGCGGCCGACGGGCGGCACGAGGTCGGCGCGGGCGACGTGGTGCACGTGCGTTCGGTCGACTGAGGCTCTCGTCTAGCCAGTCTCGTAGTGACATGATCCTGGGCGTGCCTATCTCGCAGAAGCTGCTGAACCCGGGTGAGTCCGTCGTCATCAGCACCCGCACGCACCCCAAGGCGCTGCTGCTGCCGGTCCTCGCCCTCGTGGTGTTCCTCGCCATCGGCGTCGCCTTCATGCAGTTCGTCGACAACGACACGGCCCGGCTCATCGTGTGGGCCCTGGTCGCCATCGGCATCGTCTGGTTCTTCGTGTGGCCGTTGCTCGTGTGGTTCACCGCGTCGTACACGATCACGAACCGGCGCCTGATCACCCGGCAGGGCGTGATCACCCGCACCGGGCACGACATCCCGTTGACCCGGATCAGCGACGTCGCCTACGAGCTCGGGCTGATCGACCGGATGCTCGGTTGCGGCACGCTGGTGATCAGCGACGCGAGCACCCACGGCCAGGTCCTGCTGCCCGACATCCCGCACGTCGAGGAGACCCAGCGCCGTCTCAACGAGCTGCTGCACCGGCTGCACGGTGGCGCATCCTCCGCCGATGAAGGGGTTTAGGGGTCGCTCCAAGGGCGAGCCCGAAGAGTCGGACTCCGTCTCGCGGGTGATCCTGGGCGAGGAGCCCGAGCTCAGCGCCGCCGACGTCGCCGAGCGCACCGGCATCAGCGTCGAGGATGCTCGTCGACTCTGGCGCGCACTCGGCTTCCCCGAGCATGGCGAGGAGCGGGCGTTCAACAACGCTGACGTCGAGGCGGTCTCCACGCTCGTCGCCGGCGTCGAGAGCGGACTCATCGACCTCGACCTCGCCGTCACCCTCACCCGTGCCGTCGGCCAGACCATGGCCCGGCTGGCCGACTGGGAGGTCGCCGCGCTGGTGCCGCGCATCGAGGAGCTGCAGGGCTCCGGTGACGGCGCCCCGACCCGGATCGAGACCGCCCGGCAGCTGTTGGAGGAGTTCGGTGGGCCGTTCGAGGAGCTGCTCATCTACTCCTGGCGGCGGCACCTTGCGGCGGCGGTCGCTCGGATGGAGGCGATGGGGGCCGACGAGGAGGACCTGAGCACCTCCCAGGTCAGCGTCGGGTTCGCCGACATCGTCAGTTTCACGGCGCTGTCCAACGACCTCAGCCGGGAGCGCATCGGCGACCTGGTCGAGGTGTTCGAGTCGCGCTGTGCCGACGTGGTCGCGCGCCACAACGGCCGGGTGATCAAGAGCATCGGCGACTCGGTGCTGTTCGTGAACGACGACCCGATCCGGGCCTACGACACCGCCGAGGGAATCATCACCGTGATCGGCCGGGACAAGCGGATGCCCGACGTACGCGTGGGCCTCGCGAGCGGGTCGGTGGTGATGCGGATGGGTGACGTCTTCGGGCCTCCGGTCAACATGGCCGCCCGGCTGACCGCAGTGGCCCGCCGCAACCGGATCATCATCGACGCCGCCACCGCGCGGCTGCTTCCCGAGGACCAGTTCGAGACCCGGCGGCTGCCCGCCCGACCGATGCGCGGGTTCGGCCTCCTGGAGCCAGTCGCCGTACGACGGCACTAGTCCCAGCGATAGGACGGCTCCTCAGGTACCTAGGGGCGCCATAGCCCATCCGGGCTATCTTCACTGATTCGCTGCCGCGGGGTCTCAGTGCTTTCTAGGTTGTGCATGTGTTCGAGGTACAGGACGTGCAACTCGATCCGGAGACGCGTCGCGCCTGGCGGGCCGGGTCCGAGATCGTGCTGTCGCGCAAGGAGTTCGATCTCGTGCACTGCCTGATCTCCCGCGCCGGTGCCATCGTGACCCGCGACGAGCTCATGCGCGACGTCTGGAACACCACGTTCTGGACCTCCTCGAAGACCATCGACGTCCACCTCGGCTGGGTACGCCGCAAGCTCGGTGACGACACCCGGCACCCCACGCTGATCACCACGATCCGGGGCAAGGGTCTGCGCTTCGAGGTCAACGCGCCGGCGTCTCCCGCGCCGCCCACGCCCGTGGTCGACGGCGCGCTCGGGTAGCTCCAACCCCCACCACTACGCTGGGCGGGTGCCTCCACCAGCGCCCGTCGTCGCCGTCATCGGCGGCGGTCAGCTCGCCCGGATGATGGCGCAGCCGGCGATCGCGCTCGGGGTACCGCTGCGGCTGCTCGCCGAGGCCGAAGGGGTCTCCGCTGCCCAGGTGATCCCGGACCACGTGGTCGGCGACTACACCGACCTCGACACGCTGCGCAAGGTGGTCGACGGCTGCGCGGTCGTCACCTTCGACCACGAGCACGTGCCGACCGAGCACCTGCGCGAGCTCGAGCTCGCCGGGGTTCCGTGCCGACCCGGCCCAGGCGCGCTGGTGCACGCCCAGGACAAGGGCGTGATGCGTTCCCGGCTCACCGAGCTCGGCGTCCCGTGCCCACGCCACAGCGTGGTCGCGACCGTCGCCGACATCGAGGCCTTCGGGTTCCCGTGCGTGCTGAAGACAACGCGCGGTGGGTACGACGGCAAGGGCGTGTGGTTCGTCCGCTCGGCCGCCGACTGCGCGGAGGCGCTCGAGACGGCCGCGTCGAACGGCGTGGATCTCCTCGCCGAGGAGCTCGTCGACTTCCGGCGGGAGCTCTCCGCCCTGGTCGCCCGGTCCCCGAGCGGCCAGGCAGCGGCGTACCCCGTGGTCGAGTCGACCCAGCGCGACGGGATCTGCGTCGAGGTGATCGCACCCGCTCCCGACCTGGATCCCGCCCTCTCTGCCGAGGCCCAGCGGGTCGCGCTCCGCATCGCGGGCGAGCTCGACGTCACCGGGATCCTCGCGGTCGAGCTGTTCGAGACCAGCGACGGTCGGATCCTCGTCAACGAGCTGGCGATGCGACCACACAACACCGGTCACTGGAGCCAGGACGGGGCAGAGACCTCGCAGTTCGAGAACCACCTGCGTGCGGTCCTCGACCTGCCGCTGGGCTCGCCCGTCACCCGCGCGCCGTGGACGGTGATGGTCAACATCCTCGGTGGCCCCGAGGGCGACGTCGGCCGGTTGTACGACGGCTACCCGCACGCACTGGCTCGTGACCCGCGGCTGCGGGTGCACCTGTACGGCAAGGAGCTGCGGCCCGGCCGCAAGGTCGGCCACGTCAACGCCTACGGCGACGACCTGGCCGACTGCCTCGAGCGCGCGCGCCATGCCGCGGCATGGTTCGCAGGATCCCTAGGAGACACCAGTGAGTGACGCACAGGTCGGCATCGTGATGGGTTCCGACTCGGACTGGCCGGTGATGAAGGACGCCGCCGAGGCACTGGCGGAGTTCGACATCGCGTACGAGACCGACGTGGTCTCGGCGCACCGGATGCCCGACGAGATGCTGGCCTACGGCCGGGCGGCGGCCGACCGCGGTATCCGGGTGATCATCGCCGGCGCCGGGGGAGCAGCACACCTGCCGGGGATGCTTGCCGCGGTCACGCCGCTGCCGGTGATCGGCGTACCGGTGCCGCTCAAGGTCCTCGACGGCATGGACTCGCTGCTCTCGATCGTGCAGATGCCGCCTGGCGTCCCCGTGGCGACTGTGGCCATCGGGGCCGGCCGCAACGCCGGCTTGCTCGCCGTCCGGATCCTCGCGGCCGGCGACCCGGACCTGCAGGCCCGGATGATCACGTTCCAGGCTGAGCTCCGCGAGACCGCCCGGGCCAAGGGCGAATCGGTGCGCGGCTCGAGTGCGTCCCGCCGGGCCGGGTTCTGACCCTCACCTCGTCCGGGCAGCCGGGTCGCCTGGTCGGCCTGGACGTTGCTCGCTGCTTGGCCCTGATCGGCATGATCGCGACGCACACCCTGGTCGCACCGCTGCCGGGCACGGATCGACCGCTGTGGCACTGGCTCACCAGCGGTCGGGCCGCGGCGCTGTTCGCGGTGCTGGCCGGGGTGAGCCTGGCGCTGATGTCCGGCGGCGCGCGGCCGGTCCGCGGGCGGGAGCGCGCGGCGACGACGAGCGGGCTGGCCGTTCGAGCGTTGCTGATCGCCGCGCTCGGGCTGGGGCTGGGCGCGCTCAACTCGGGCCTCGCCGTGATCCTGGCCTACTACGGCGCGCTGTTCCTGCTCGGGCTTCCGTTCCTCGGGCTGCGTGCCCGGACGCTGTTCGTCACTGCTGCCTGCTGGCTGGCGCTGGCACCCGTCGTCGCCCACTGGCTGGCACCGCACCTGCCGGTGCCGACCTACGCGTTGCCGACGTTCGACCGACTCGACGATCCCGGACGACTGCTGGCCGAGCTCACGGTGACGGGCTACTACCCGGTGCTGCCCTGGCTGGCCTACCTGCTCGCCGGCCTGGCGGTCGGCCGGCTCGACCTGCGACGGCGCGGCGTCGACGTACGCCTGGCTGTCTGTGGCGCGGGCATCGCCGTCGCCGCTCAGGTCCTGGCCGAGTGGCTGGACCCTGCAGAGAATGCCGCCGACTATCACGGCACCGTCCCGCGTGATGCCGGTTGGGACCTCCTGCTCATCGCCGACCCGCACAGCGGTACGCCGCTGGACCTGGCGACCACGCTCGGCAGCTGCGCTGGCGGTGATCGGCGGGTGCCTGCTGGCGGTGCGGTTGCTACCGCGCGCCGGGGAGCGGGCAGTCGCGATCGCGTTCGGCGCCGGCACCATGACGCTGTCGCTCTACAGCCTGCACGTGCTGCTGCACACCCCGGAGCGATGGCCGGACGACTACGACCCGCCGGCGTTCTTCGCGCATACCGCGATCGTGCTGGTGATCGGCTCGGCGTTCGTGGCGCTGCGCCGCAGCGGGCCGCTGGAGTGGCTGGTCCGGCAGGCCGCGCGGCTCACCGCGGCCGTGATCCGGTAGTCATTCGTCCTGCACCCGGCCGCGCAGCGCCTTCGTCTGTCCGCGCTGCCTCTTCTCGTCCAGCCGTCGACGCTGCGCGCCGCGGCTCGGCTTGGTCGGGCGCCGAGGGGGAGGCGGCGGAGCGAGCGCGGACCTGAGCTCGTCGGCCAGCCGCTCGCGGGCCGCGGTCCGGTTGCGGTGCTGCGAGCGGTGCTCGGAGGCGACCACCACGATCCGGTCCTCCGGCAGCCGCGCCAGGGCGCGTTCCCGCTGCTCCTCGCTGAGTGCGGCCGAGGCGGCGACGTCGTACTCGAGCTGGACCCGGGTGTCGCTGGTGTTCACGGACTGACCGCCCGGTCCCGGCGAGCGCGAGAACCGCTCGACGAGCTCCGCGGCCGGGATCACCAGGCCGTCCGGCAGCCCCGGGCCGGGGGGCACCGTCAGGTCACCCCCTGGTCGGTTCATCCCGGGCTCAGCGGGCGACGCCGCCACTCGATCGCGGGGCAGGTGTCCATGATCATCGGAAGGCCGGCGGCCACGGTGCGCTCGAACGCAGCGGCGTCGATCACCCCGAGCTGGAACCACACCCCCTTGGCTCCGATGGCGACCGCCTGATCGGCGAACTCTCCCGCCGCCTCGGACCGCCGGAAGACGTCGACCACGTCGATCGGGAACGGTACGTCGGCGAGCGTGGGGTAGACCTGCTCGTCGAGCACCTCGGTGGCGGTGGGGTGAATCGGCACGATCCGCTTGCCACGGCCCTGCAGCATCGCCGCGATCGAGAACGCCGTGCGGGTCGGGTCGCCGGACAGGCCGACGATCGCCCAGGTCGTGCACTCGTCGAGCATGAAGCGCACCGACTCGGGCTCCTGCCAGCTGGTCATGCCTCGAAACTAGCCTTGTGGTCCATGAACCCGGACGACCTGGCGCAGCGATCGGCGGAAGCGATGTGGGCCGGCGACCGGGCCAGCCAGTCGCTGGGGATGGAGATCGTCGAGGTCGGGCCCGGCCGGGCCACCCTGCGGATGACGGTGCGCGAGGACATGGTCAACGGCCACGGCATCGGGCACGGCGGGCTGACCTTCGCCGTCGCCGACTCGGCGTTCGCGTTCGCCTGCAACTCCTACGGCGTCACGACTGTGGCGGCCGGCGCCGAGATCCGGTTCCTGGCGCCGACCAGGTCCGGAGACGAGCTGGTCGCGACCGCGGTCGAGCGCTCCCGCGACGATCGCGACGGGGTGTACGACGTGACGGTGCGGGCCGGCGAGACGACCGTGGCGACCTTCGTGGGGCGGTCGCGCGCAGATCGGCTAGAAAATGCGCGGAAGGTCGCTGGCCCGGCCGGTGAACTCGGGATCGCGCTTCTCGCGGAACGCCGCCACGCCCTCCTTGCCGTCGCCGATCGAGGTGTAGAACATCGCCAGCGAGTCGGACAGGTGCGCCTCGAGCGGGTCGGCCGCGGAGCCGTTGCGGTAGAGCATCCGCTTGGCCAGCCCGATCGCGGTGGCGGACCGGCCGACCACGAAGGAGCGGGCCAGCTCCTGGGCCGTCGGCAGCAGCTCGTCGGGCTCGTGCACGCTGCGCAGCAGCCGCCCGGCCAGCGCGGTCTCGGCGTCGAGGATCTCCGCGGAGTACACCCACTCGAGGGCCTGCTGGATGCCGACGATGCGCGGCAGGAACCAGGTGGACGCCGCTTCGGGAACGATGCCGAGGCGACCGAACACGAACCCGATCCGCGCCTTGGTCGAGGCCAGCCGCAGGTCCATCGCCAGCGTCATGGTGGCGCCGATGCCGACGGCGGGCCCGTTGATCGCGGCGATCACCGGCTTCGGCAGGGCATGGATCGCCAGCGTCACTCGCCCGCCGGTGTCGCGGACGCCGTCGTGGTACGGCGCCTCGGTGAGGTGCTCGCGCAGCTCCTCGGGTGTCGGCCGGACGCTCTCGTCGAGGCCGAAGACGTTGCCTTCGGCCGACAGGTCCATGCCGGCGCAGAACGCGCGCCCGGCACCGGTCACGACCACGGCCCGGACCGCGTCGTCCAGGGCGTCTGTGAGGAACACCCGCTCGAGCTCGCGGGCCATGGTCAGGTCGAACGCGTTGAGCGCGTCCGGCCGGTTCAGGGTCAGGGTGGCGACGCCATCGGCGTCGACCGACCAGTCGAGGGTCTCGTAGTTCACTTGGGGAGGCCCGTCTTCGTGCAGAGCTTCTTGGGGATGCTTTCGGTGTCGTCCTCGATGATCGCCTGGAACATCTGCTCGGACTTCTCCTCGTCCCACAGCACCGACAGGTCCGCGATCGGCACCCCGCAGGTGAGCCCGTCCTCGCCGTCGACGTTCGTCATCGCCGACGCCCACATCACCGCGCGGATCGGACCCATGCCCTCGCCCACGGCGACCGCCTTGGTGGCGGCCATGTTGAGGTTCCAGTAGCGGAACGGGTTGAGGACCGACCACGGCGAGGCCACCTTGCGGCCGATCGCGGCGACCACCTCACGCTGGGCCTGGGCGCGCTGGAGGTCACCCTGTGCGTAGGTCTTCCGGGACCGCGAGTAGCCGAGCGCCACGGCGCCGTCGACCTCCTGGCAGCCCTTCTTGATGTTGAGCTTGGCCTGTGGGTCCCTGATCGCCTGCTTGGGACAGATCTCGATCCCGCCGACGGCGTCGACCAGGTCGACGAAGCCGCCGAACCCGATCTCGACGTAGTGGTCGATCCGGATGCCGGTCTCGTTCTCGACCGTCTCGGTGAGCAGCTTGGGTCCGCCGTAGGCGAACGCGGCGTTGATCTTCTCGTCGTCGCCGTGCCCGGGGATGGCGACCCGCGAGTCCCGGGGGATCGACATCAGCAGGTTCGGCCCGTCACCGGTGTGCAGGATCATGATCGTGTCGGTGCGCTGTCCCGCGGCGTTGCCGGTGCCGAGCTCCTTGCGCTCCTCCTCCGAGAGGTCGCCACGCGAGTCGCTGCCGACCATGAGGTACGTCGTGCCGGGCTGGTCGGAGGGCCGGTCGCCGCTCGGCTCGAACTCGACCTTGTCGACCTTCTGCCAGGCGAAGAACGGCACCGCGACGAGGTAGACAACCCAGAGGAGTAAGAGCACTAGCACCGTACGTACGTAGAACTTTGGCCGGCGGAAGATGCTGCCGCCCGAGCGGTCGGGCGGCGAGCCGGGCGGTGGTGCCACCGGAGGCGGCGTCGGCCGGGTCGGCTCGCGCTGCGGTGGTTGGTACGGCGGCGGCTGCTGCTGGACCGGGATCTGGCGGGTGTGATCGGGCCGCGGCTGCTGACGGATCGCCTGGGTCGCCTCGTCGTCGTCGGCTCCCGGCTTCTTCCCGTAGAGCCAGTTGAACTCGGGCTCGCCCCGCTCCCCGGGCCCATCAGACATGCGCCCGACGCTACAGGGGAGTTTGAATCTGCAGGCAACCCGGCGCGTCGTGCCGACGTGTGACGCGTGTGACTGGTGATACTGGGCGTCACCACTGCTTCCTTCCCCGAGCAGGAGATCCTGGATGTCGCCCGTCACCGAGCGCGCCGCGCGTGTGCGCTTTCGTCGCGCCATGTCGCTGATGGTGATGACGCTGGTGGCACCGGGGTCCGCCCAGCTGCTCGCCGGCAACCGACGCGTCGGCCGGATCGCGCTGCGGATCTGGATCGCGCTGCTGGTGATCGGCGCCGTCACGCTCATCGCCGTACTGGTGCACCGCGACCTGGTCTTCTGGTTGGTCTCCGACGTCACGCTCCTGCTGTTCGTCCGGATCGGGCTGCTGCTCGGCGCGGTCGCGTGGGCGGCGCTGTTCATCGACGCGTGGCGGATCGGCCAGCCGCTGTCCTACGGCATCGGGCACCGGCGGGCGACCGTCGGCGTCAACGGGCTGCTCTGCTTCGCGGTGGCCGGGACGATGCTGTTCGGCGCCCACATCGTCGGCGTACAGCGCGACTTCATCATCGCGCTGTTCGGCGACGGCGAGGCGAGCGATCCGCACGACGGCCGCTACAACGTGCTGCTGCTCGGTGGCGACTCGGGTGCCGGGCGCTGGGGACTGCGGCCCGACTCGATGACGGTCGCCTCGATCGACGCCGAGACCGGCCGCACCGTGCTGATCGGGCTGCCGCGCAACATGGCGAACTTCCCGTTCGCCGAGGGCTCGGTGATGGACGAGCAGTTCCCCGACGGGTTCGACTGCCCCGACTGCTACCTCAACGGCGTGAGCACCTGGGCGCAGGACAACACCGAGCTGTTCGGCAAGTCCAAGAACCCGGGCACCGACGCCACGATCATGGCGATCGAGGGGATCACCGGCCTCGAGATCAACTACTGGGTGATGGTCAACCTCGAGGGCTTCAAGGACATCGTCGACGCGGTCGGCGGCGTCACGCTCAACGTCCGGCAGCCGATCCCCGTCGGCGGCCTGGGCTCGGACGTGACCGGGTACATCCAGCCCGGCGTCAAGAAGCTCAACGGTCACGACACCCTCTGGTACGCCAGGGCGCGCGAGGGCTCCGACGACTACTCGCGGATGGCCCGGCAGAAGTGCGTGCTCAACGCGATGCTCGAACAGATCAGCCCGCAGGCAGCGCTGCGCAACTTCGAGAAGCTCGCCAAGGCCTCGGCCGAGACCATCTCGACCAACCTCCCCGCCTCCGAGGTCGACCGGTTCATCCCGCTGGCGCTGAAGGCCCGCGACCAGAAGGTCGCCACGCTCTCCCTGGTGCCACCGATGATCAACACGGCCGACCCCGACATCGACAAGATCCAGAAGAACGTCGCCGCGGCGATCGACCGCGCCGAGGGCGAGGGCGGCAGCCCCGGCAAGGGCGGTAAGAAGAACCCGGACAGCGTGACCGGAGGCTCGCTCGGCTCGCTCTCCGAGGGCTACGCCGCCAACCAGGCCGACGACCTCGCCGCTGCCTGCTAGTGCCGACCGGGAGCTGCGCGGGCCGCGACCGACCAGGGCGTCGTACGTCGCCCGGTCGGCCGCCGCGATCAGGCCCGGTCGCTCGGGTGAGCGAGGGTCGTAGGCGTGGCCGTCCATGGTGCCGTGGTGGCCGCCGGACTCGCTGAGCAGCAGCGCACCCGGGGCGTGGTCCCAGGCGTTGGCGTGGCCGTAGAGCACGGCGTCGGCCAGGCCCTCCACCAGCCGCGGGTAGTCGACCCCGCAACAGATCCAGGTCAGCTCCAGGGGTCGGAGGCCGTCGAGCTCACGGCCGACCCACGATCGCCGCGACGTCACCGCCCGCCACTTGATCGGCACCGGCGGCGCGGCCGGGCGGGACAGTCGCTCGGGGGTTCCGTTCGACGTGGTCCGGTAGGCACCGGCGCCGAGCTCCGCGACGTACGACGTCTCGTGCTGCGGATGCCAGATCCAGGAGCGGGTCACCTCGCCGGAGTGGATCTCGGCCACCATCACCGCGTGGTCCTTGGACCCGTGCACGAAGTTCTTGGTGCCGTCGACCGGGTCGACCGTGAACGCGTGCTCCGCAGCGGAGAAGCGGGCCAGCAGTGACTTGTCGTGGGCGTAGGCCTCCTCGCCCAGCACCACCGTCTCCGGATAGGCAGTCCATCAGGGCGGCGGTGATCAGCACCTCGGCCTCGTGGTCGGCCGCGGTCACCAGGTCTCCCGGGTTCTTCTCGTGGATCTCGTCGGCCTCCAGAGACCGGAACCGCGGGTTGATCACCTCTTCCGCGACGTCCTGCAGCAGGGTCAGGACATCGTCGGTCTCCACACCGATCAACCTATCCGATGCGCGCGCCCCGTAGGGTGTCCGCCGTGCGCGTCGTGGCTGTGGTGGTGACCTACAACCGCCTCCCGCTCCTGCAGCGCCTGGTGGCGCGACTGCGCGAGGTCTCCGACGTCGCCGAGGTCCTGATCGTCGACAACGCGAGCACCGACGGCACCGGCGAGTGGCTGGCGGGCTTCGAGGCAGAGCTCCGCCAGCACCTCGACCACCATCAGGTATCGGACGCTTCCGGAGAACGGCGGCGGCGCCGGCGGCTTCCACGACGGGCTGGCCTGGGCGATGGAGCGCGGGGCCGACCTCGCGTGGCTGATGGACGACGACGGCATCCCGGAGCCCGACTGCCTGGCCACCCTGCTCACCCGCGACGACCTCGACTTCTGGGGACCGGCGGTGCTGGCCGAGCAGGATCCCGCGCGGCTCTGCTTCCCGATCCGGCTCCCGGGCGGCACCGGCGTGGTGCACCGGATGGCGGACGTCGAGGCGGCGGCCGACGACGGACTGATCCGCGACGTGGTGATCCCGTTCAACGGCGTCCTGCTGCGCCGCGCGCTGGTCGAGGAGATCGGGCTGCCGCGGGCCGAGTTCTTCATCTGGGGCGACGACGTCGAGTACCTCTGGCGGGCCGAGCGTGCGGGCGCCCGGATCGGCACCGTCGTCGACGCGCACTTCCTGCACCCGGCCACGGACGACCTCGGGACGCCGATGATGTTCGGCCGGACGACGTACAACCACACGCCGAGCGACCTCAAGCACTACTGCATGGCGCGCAACAACCCGGTCAACCTGCGCGAGTACCGCGGCTGGCCGCACGTGCTGATGTTCGTGGTGAAGACGATCTGGTTCTACGCTGTTCACCTACACGCAGCCGAGCCGGATCCCGATGAGCCTGAGGGCGTGGTACGACGGCCTGCGCGGTGACTTCACCCGGCACCGGAGGTTCCTCTCAGTGACGGGAGTCGAGGAGACCGTCGCGGTCGTCGTGGTCACCTTCAACCGCGCCGACCTGCTGAAGGGGATGCTCGAGGGGCTGGCCGCGCTGAAGCGCCTGCCCGACGCGGTGATCGTCGTCGACAACGCCAGCACCGACCACACCCGGCAGGTGCTGGCGGATGCGGCCAACCCCGGCCTCCAGGTGCTGCACATGACCGAGAACCTCGGCGGCGCCGGCGGCTTCCACCACGGGGTGCGCGCGGCCCACGAGCAGGGCTACGACCGGATCTGGCTGATGGACGACGACGTCGTCCCGGCGCCCGACTGCCTGTCCGTGCTGATGTCCCACGACGAGCCGTGCCTGATGGCGGTCCGCGAGGACCGCCACGGCGCGCTGGTCGAGAAGGCCGCGACCGAGTTCGACCTGCGCCGGCCCTGGGCGCTCAAGCCGAAGACCGAGTCGGTCGAGACCGCGTTCGGCACGCGCGCTGCCCTGCCCGAGAAGGTCGAGATCCACGTCGTCGCCTTCGAGGGCTTCCTGGTTCGCCGCGAGGTCGTGGACCGGATCGGGCTGCCGGACCCGGCGTACTTCATCTTCTACGACGACGTGGACTTCGCCCTGCGCGCCCGCCGCGCCGGCTACCGGATCTGGGCGATCCGCGACGCGGTGCTCGTCCGGCAGCTCGACTTCGACCAGCAGCACGACCTGGCCGGCTGGAAGGGCTACTACATGTACCGCAACCTGTTCGCCGTGCATCGCCGGTACGGCGAGAACGCGGCGGTCCGCGCGAAGCCGTGGTTGATCACGGCAGGCGTGGTGCTGCTGAGCCCGTTCCGGGGCGGACGCAGCGAGGCGCGGAACGTGGTCCGGGCGCTCAGAGACTCGCGGTCGATGCCGCCGGCTCCCGCGCCGGCTCCTCCTCCGGCTTGAGCCGCGGGCGCAGGCCCACGCGGTTGCCGGTAGCCATGGCGCCCAGCCAGACCGCGACCGCGGCGAGCGCCAGCCCGGCGATCACGTCGACGAAGAAGTGCCAGCCGAGGTAGACGGTGGACACGCAGGTCATCGCCAGGAAGCACCAGGCGGCGATCCGCACCCAGCGCGGCAGCCGGACGAGCTCGGCGACCAGGCAGATCGTCATCATGATCCCGACGTGCAGGGACGCGAACGCGGCGATGGTCTGCAGCGTGCCGGCCGCCTGCGGGTCGGCGAGCACCGCGACCCGGTCGTCGAGCAGCGTCTCCGACAGCCAGGTCGCGTAGGTGTGGTGCAGGTCGGTGAACTCGCCCGGGTCGGAGTAGATCGGCCCGACCGTCGGCACGAGCAGGTAGATCAGCGCCCCGAGCGCCCAGCAGAACGCGACCGACGTGACGTACCACGAGCCGGCACGAGTTGCGCGGGTGTAGACCAGCGCGACCGCGATGCTCACCGGCACGAGGAAGATCCAGACGAGGTAGACCGCCGACATGACCTGGGCGGCCACGCCGGTGCCGAGCAGGTCGTGCATCAGGTCGGCGGGCTCGTGGCCGAAGAAGATGGCCTTGTCGATCGAGTTGAGCTCGGCGTCGTAGTTGTTGAGGTTGACGAACGGCACGAAGCTCTTGAGGTTCCGGAACGTCGCGTAGGTGAGGTACCAGGCCGCCATGCCCGAGAGCGCGAACATCCAGTGCGAGCGCGGCCAGCGCTCGGCCGCCACCTCGCGCCAGGTGTCCGGCAGCCTGCGCAGCCGGCCGCCGGAGCGGCGTACTGCTCGCGGCAGGATGTCGGTGAAGATGGCCGCGAGCACGATGAGCGGCATCCGGAAGTAGCCGGGGATGAAGGCGTCCGGGTCGCGGATGGGCAGGTTCTCGGTGCCGGCGATCCAGAACGTCGCCACCAGCATCACCAGCCCGGCTGCCCAGGCCCATCCGAAATACCGGCCCCACGAAGAGGAGGCCCACCATTCACGCACGAGAAACAGGGTAAGGGGTGTCCACCCGTTGACGAATGTCAGTTATCGGTGTGATCCACGCCATGCCCGGCGCGCGGGAAATGGGGTCTGCCGCGCCCCACTCGTAGACTGACCCATCGTGTCCACTCCTGATCTCGTCGTCGTCGGCTCCGGATTCTTCGGCCTCACCATCGCCGAACGCTGCGCCGACGAACTCGGGCTGAACGTGCTCGTGCTGGAGCGGCGGCACCACCTCGGCGGCAACGCCTACAGCGAGGCCGAACCCGAGACCGGGATCGAGGTGCACGTCTACGGCGCCCACCTCTTCCACACCTCCAACGAGAAGGTCTGGGAGTACGTCAACCGGTTCACCGGCTTCACCAACTACCAGCACCGGGTGTTCGCGAAGTACCAGGGCCAGGTCTACTCGTTCCCGATGAACCTGGCGCTGATCAACCAGTTCTTCGGCAAGAACCACACTCCCGACGAGGCCCGGGCACTGATCGCCGAGCAGGCCTCCGAGATCGACACCGCCGACGCCACGAACCTCGAGGAGAAGGCGATCAGCCTGATCGGCCGTCCGCTCTACGAGGCGTTCGTGAAGGGCTACACCGCCAAGCAGTGGCAGACCGACCCCACCGAGCTGAGCGCGGACATCATCACGCGGCTCCCGGTGCGCTACAACTTCGACAACCGCTACTTCAGCGACAAGTACGAAGGCCTCCCGGTCGACGGCTACACCGCGTGGCTGACCAAGATGGCCGACCACCCCAACATCGAGGTCCGGCTCGAGACCGACTTCTTCGACGTGGCCGACGAGTTCAAGGGCACGGTGCCGATCGTCTACACCGGCCCGGTCGACGAGTACTTCGGCAACTCCGAGGGCCGGCTGTCCTGGCGGACCGTCGACCTCGAGCCCGAGGTCAAGGACGTCGACGACTTCCAGGGCACCTCGGTGATGAACTACAACGACCAGGAGGTGCCCTGGACCCGGATCCACGAGTTCAAGCACTTCCACCCCGAGCGCACCTACCTGCCCGGCAAGACGGTGATCGTGCACGAGTACTCCCGGTTCGCCGAGCCGGACGATGAGCCGTACTACCCGATCAACACCGCCGAGGACCGCGAGAAGCTGCTGAAGTACCGCGAGCTCGCCAAGAAGGAGCCGATGGTGCTCTTCGGTGGCCGCCTCGGCACCTACAAGTACCTCGACATGCACATGGCGATCGGCTCGGCACTCACCATGTACGAGAACAAGCTGAAGCCGCACTTCGCCGACGGTGCGCCGCTCACCTCCGGAGGAGTCGACGAGTAATGACCACCGCGACGATTGAGACCAGCGGCCGCAGCCGTACGCGATTGCTGCAGCGCCAGATCTTCCCTCTGGACCACGACTTCGACGTGCTCCCGCTGTACGTCGACCCCGAAGAGGTGCGTCTCGACGCGGACCGCTACGACATCGGCGGCAACCGGGCCGCGAAGGACCTCAACAACGCCGCCATCCGGCAGTCGACGTCGACCGGGCGCACCATCCACCCCGACCAGATCGAGTCGCGGACCGCGCTCCGGGTGAAGTCCGGCGAGCGACTCTCGTTCGGCACCTACTTCAATGCCTTCCCGGCGGGCTACTGGCGCCGCTGGACCGTGGTCAGCGAGGTCACGCTCACCGTCACGATCCGGGGCCGCGGCGCCACCGTCATCGTCTACAAGTCGATGGCCAACGGCCGGTCCCAGCGCGTCGAGTCGGCACAGACCGACACCGAGGACCGCGGCGTCTTCACCTTCGACCTGTCGCTGGTGCCCTTCGTCGACGGCGGCTGGTACTGGTACGACGTCGTGGCCGGCGACGACGATGTCGTGGTCGAGTCGGCCGAGTGGACCGCCGAGGTCCCCGAGGAGCGCGCGGACCACGGCACCGTCGACATCGCCATCACCACGATGAACCGGCCCGGACTTCTGCGCCAAGCTGCTCGGCCAGCTCGGCGACGACGCCGAGCTGGCGCCGTACCTCGACGAGGTCCTGGTGATGGAGCAGGGCACCCAGAAGGTCGTCGACTCCCCGGAGTTCGCGAAGGCGCAGGGCTCGCTGGGCGCGAAGCTGCGGATCATCGAGCAGGGCAACCTCGGCGGCTCCGGCGGCTACGCGCGGGGCCAGCTCGAGTCCGTCCGCAAGGGCACCGCGACCTACGCGATGATGATGGACGACGACGTCGTCTGCGAGCCCGAGGGCGTCATCCGGGCGGTCACCTTCGGCGACCTGGCCCGGCGGCCGACCCTGGTCGGCGGCCACATGTTCAGCCTGTTCTCGCGGTCCCGGATGCACAGCTTCGGTGAGATCGTGCAGCCCTGGCGGTTCTGGTGGCAGACCCGGCTCGACGGCTACAGCGACTGGGACTTCGCGGCCCGCAACCTGCGCTCGGCGCGGTGGCTGCACAAGCGTGCGGACGTCGACTTCAACGGCTGGTTCATGTGCCTGATCCCGAGGTCGGTGCTGGACGAGATCGGTCTCTCGCTGCCGCTGTTCCTCAAGTGGGACGACGCGGAGTACGGCCTGCGCGCCAAGGCCGCCGGCTACCCGACGGTGACCTTCCCGGGTGCCGCCGTGTGGCACGTGCCGTGGACCGACAAGAACGACGCCGTCGACTGGCAGGCCTACTTCCACCAGCGCAACCGGTTCGTCGCCGCGCTGCTGCACTCGCCGTACAAGAACGGCGGCCGGATGATCCAGGAGAGCCTCAACCACCAGATCTCGCACCTGGTCGCGATGCAGTACTCCACGGTCGAGATCCGGCACCAGGCGATCCTGGACGTGCTGGACGGGCCCCAGCGCGCTGCACACGGCGCTGCCGACCAAGCTCGCGGAGGTCCGCGAGTTCGTGCAGAACTTCACCGACGCCCGCCTGCAGAAGGACCCCGACTCGTTCCCGCCGATCAAGCGCGAGAAGCCGCCCAAGCGGGGCAAGGCCGACGGCATCGAGATCCCCAGCCGGCTCTCTCAGATCGTGAGTGCCGGCATCGCGCCGCTGCGGCACCTGACCGCGCCGCGCAAGATGTCGCGCGAGTTCCCCGAGACCGAGCTCACCGCGATGGACGCCAAGTGGTACCGGCTGGCGAAGTACGACTCGGCGATCGTCTCGATGAACGACGGCACCTCGGCCGCGATGTACCAGCGGGACCCGGAGAAGTACCGCGAGCTGCTCAAGAAGACGCTCGCCATCCACGCCCAGCTGCGCCGCGAGTGGCCCCGCCTGGCCGCCCAGTACCGCGCCCAGCTCGCCGAGGTGACTTCGCCGGAGGCCTGGGACGAGACGTTCCGCCCCTGGACGCACGGCACCGATGACTGACGCGTATCACGCTCGGGTCGACGAGCTGCCCTGGGTCGACCCGGCGCCGCGCAACGGGCTGCTCGAGGTCTTCCGGCGCCGCTACCTGCTGCGGCTGCTGGTGCGTCGTGAGATCAGCGCCCGCTACTCGGGTTCGTTCCTGGGCCTGCTCTGGTCCTACATCAACCCGCTCTCGCAGTTCGCCATCTACTTCGTCGTCATCGGCCTGCTGCTGCGGCTGCACAAGGACGTGCCGAACTTCGCGATCCACATGTTCTGCGGGATCATCCTGGTGCACTACTTCCAGGAGACCTTCAACGGCGGCACCCGCTCGATCGTGCGCAACAAGGCGATCGTCCGGAAGATGGCGATGCCCAACGAGATGTTCCCGGTCGCCTCGATGCTGGTGTCGCTCTACCACGTCGTCCCGCAGATGGTGATCCTGATGATCGCCTGCCTGGCCTACGGCTGGACCCCGGATGTCGGCGGGCTGCTGGCGGTCGTGATCGCGCTGTCATCATCATGCTCCTGGGCACCGCCATGGCCCTGTTGTTCAGCGCGGCCAACGTCTTCTTCCGCGACTGGTGCGAGCTTCGTCAACATCCTGACGAACCTCGTCCGGTTCGGCGTGCCGATGATCTACCCCTACAGCATGGTCGAGGAACGGTTCCGGGTCCGCTGCGCCGTACTACCTGCTCAACCCGATCGCCGACGCGGTGCTGCTGTTCCAGCGCGCCTTCTGGGTGGGTACCACCGACGATCCAGCAGCACACCATGGCCGAACACCTGCCCGCCCACCTCCACGAGCGTGGGCTCGCGATGATCGGCGTCTGCCTGGTCATCCTGCTGACTCGCGCAGATGGTGTTCAGCCGGCTCGAGAGCAAGATCCCGGAGCGGATCTGATGACCGAGACCATCCGGGTCGAGAACGTCACCAAGGACTTCACGCTCCGCTACCACCGCACCTTCAAGCAGGTGACCGTGGCGCTGGTGAAGGGCCGCAAGGTCAGCGACACCTTCAGCGCGGTCGACGATGTCTCGTTCACCGTGAGCGCGGGGGAGTCGATCGGGCTGATGGGCCTCAACGGCTCCGGCAAGAGCACCCTGCTGAAGATGATCAACGGGGTGATGCGGCCCGATGCCGGCACCGTCCGCACCCGTGGTCGGATCGCCGGCCTGATCGCCACCGGCGCCGGCTTCCACCCGCAGCTCAGCGGCGAGGAGAACATCCGGCTGAACGCCGCGATCCTCGGGATGAGCGAGAAGGAGATCGACCGGAGGTACGACGAGATCGTCGCCTTCAGCGAGATCGACACCAAGTTCCTCAAGACCGAGGTGGGCCACTACTCCTCCGGGATGAGCGCCCGGCTCGGGTTCTCGGTGGCGATCCACGTCGACTCCGAGATCTTCCTGGCCGACGAGGTGCTCGCCGTCGGTGACCGCCCGTTCAAGAAGAAGTGCCTGCAGAAGATGCAGGAGGTCCGCGACAGCGGCCGCACCCTCTTCTACGTCAGCCACTCGGCCGGCTCGGTGCGCCGGATGTGCACGCGAGTCCTGGTGCTGCAGAAGGGCCAGCTGATCTTCGACGGCGACGTCGACGAGGGCATCAAGCTCCTCCACTACGACGACGGTCGCGAGGAGAACGAGCCCGATCGGGACGACGAGTCCGATCTCGACGACGAGCTCGGCGCCGATATCTGAGGCCGCACGGTGGTTTCGAGGCTCGTCGCTGGCGCTCCTCGCACCTCAACCACCGTTCTTGACAAATCTCGGGGCTCTCGGCGCGTCGACTGGAAATTACAAGTTTGTAGTTACTCAGATCCTCTAGCGCGCCCATGTGACGCATGTGAAAGTTGCTACCCGTGTGACTCTTCCCCTCGCACTGGAGTAGCCAACAATGCAGCCTCACCAGGCCCGTTTCGTGACCGTGTGCCAGCAGCTCCTGGCACTCGGTGTCGTGCTCGCCATCCTCACTCCCGCCGCCGGCGTGATCTCGCTGGACGTGGTCGTCCGGCAGCCCGTCGGCAACGCCGCGGGCAGCACTGCGGCGCCGATGGCGGCGTACGCCCGGGCGGCCGCCGTGCCCTCCGCGGTGCCCACCGCCGCCGTGGACCCGAAGGTGAAGGAGTACTCGCTCACCGCACCGGCCGGCGCCCGGATCGCACCGGGTGCGCTGATGGCCCGCTCGGTCATCAAGCCGAGCGGCGCGAGCGAGGTCACCAGCCGGCCGCTCCCGGTCACTGGATACGGCGCGGTCGGGGTGACCTGGCAGCACGGGACGACGTACGCCGACGACGCCATCACCGTTGAGGCCCGGACCTACGACGGCGCGGGGTGGTCCGACTGGACCGCCATCGAGTACCACGACGACCACGGACCCGACCCTGACAGCGACGAGGCCGCGCACGACCGTCCCGGCACCGATCCGCTGCTGGTCGGCGCCGTCGACGAGGTCCAGGTGCGGGTCGCGACGGACCGCGGCGCGCCCGCCGACATGAAGCTCGCCGTCATCGATCCCGGTCAGGCCGAGCGCACCGCCAGCGAGCTGCCGGCGATCGACACCGCCGCGCCGACCGGTGAGGACGCGGAGGCGCCGGCAGTCACCGTGCCCGAGAGCTCGGGCGAACTGGCGCTGGCCGCGGCGACCTACACCCCGAAGCCGAAGATCTTCTCGAGGGCCCAGTGGGGCGCCGACGAGAGCATCCGCGACAAGGGCTCCCTGCACTACTTCGAGGTCCACGCGGGGTTCGTGCACCACACGGTGAACGCCAACGACTACACGCGCTCGCAGGTGCCGGGCATCATGCGCAGCATCTACGCGTACCACGTGAAGTCCCGCGGCTGGAGCGACATCGGCTACAACTTCCTGGTCGACCGGTTCGGTCGGATCTGGGAGGGCCGATTCGGCGGCGTGGACCGGCCGGTGGTCGGAGCGCACACCCTCGGCTACAACGACAACGCGTTCGCGATGTCCGCGATCGGCAACTTCGAGCTGGTCCGGCCGTCCCAGGCGATGCTCGAGGCGTACGGTGCGCTGTTCGCCTGGAAGCTGTCCCTGCACGGCGTCGACGCGGCCTCCACCCAGCAGTGGGTGGGCACGCGGAACTTCAAGGGGATCAACGGCCACCGCGACGCCGCGTCGACGGCCTGTCCCGGCAAGTATCTCTACGCGAAGATCCCGGCCATCCGCGAGCTCGCGTCCCAGCTGCAGAAGGGCTGGAGCGGGCGACAGCTCGAGTCCAACCTGGCGAGCACCGACCATCCGGACCTGCTGGTCCGGCGGGCCAGCGACGGGATGGCATTCGTGCTGCCGATCAAGAAGACGGAGACGTCGTACAAGGTCGGCAAACGGATCGCCACCGGCGTGGACCTCTCCGGGATCTCGATCATCCTGAACGCCGGCGACTGGGACCGCGACGGCCACAGCGACATCATCATCCGCAACCCTGGCAACGGCGCGCTGTACCTGAAGCGGGGCAAGGGCGACGGCAACTTCGGGCCCTGGCAGCGGATCGCGACCGGTTTCACGGGCGTGCGCCTGCTCGCCGCGGTCGGCGACATGACCGGCGACGGTTGGCCCGACCTGATGGGGCAGCCGCGGGGCGGCGCCATGCGGATCTACCCCGGCAAGGGTGTCGACGGGCTCAAGGCCAGCTACGTCGCCCACAGCGAGATCAAGGCCGCGCGGCAGATCTCGGTCGGCCTGTGGAGCGCCGACGGCGCGCCGGACACCTTGTTCCGGAGCGACGGGAAGCTCGCGATGTTCCGCGGCAACGGACCGGGCGGCCTGGTCAACGGGCGGATGCTGCCGATCGACATGAGCGCGTTCGACTGGACCGTCGGGGTGAGCGACGTCGGACTCACCGGCCACGCCGACGTCGTCGTGCGCAAGCGAGGAACCGGTCAGCTGTGGCTGCTCCCCGGGACCTTCAAGGGGTTCGGCACGCCCCTCCTTCTCGGTGACGGGATGGAGATCTATGACAAGGCGACCTAGGCCCTAGACCACTGACCCCTGGTTGCTCAGGCAGGGAAGCGAGAGGTGGCGCGCTCGGCGACGTACGTCGCCTCGAGCCGCTGCCGATCGGCCTGAGCGACCAGGACCAGAGAGCCGCTCCGAGCGAGCGGCTCCGCAAAGGCGGCGATACCCGATGGGGAAGTCGGGTTCGCCTCCGTGAAGAGCCGGCCGCCGTCGGCGAGTAGATCACCGGCGGCGGCCGCGCTCCACAGCTCGGCCTGGCTGCGCTGCTCACCACCCAGGTCGTACGCCGGGTCGGTGTCGCCAGGCGGGTCGTACGGCACGAACGCGTCCGGCTGGGACCAGATCTCCGCGCCGACGTCATGGACGCCGGCCGGCAGCGGGTCGGCGAACCGGACCCCCATCGGTAGCAGTGAGCAGGCGAGCACCGGGATGTCGGCCGCCCGCTCCGCCCAGCGGCGTACGGAATCGGGGCCGCACACCACCGCGGTCGGCTCGTCGGTGTCGGACACCACCAGCCCGGCGGTCCAGGCCGCGCCCAGGAACACCGGGCCCAACCAGTGCGGCGGCAGGTCCAGCCGGAGCGTGTCACCGCGGGTCAGATCGTGCTCGTCGACGAGCAGGGACGCCGCCTTGGCCACCCAGTTGGCGTAGGTGATCCGGGAGAGCTCCACCCGCTCGCTGGTGGCGTCGTCGTAGAACGTCACCAAGGGACGGCCCGGATCCGCCTTCAGGACACTGGTGAGAACGGCGTCGAAGGTGGTCATGTGTCGTCTAGCCTTCCGCCCATGCCCGGCCAAACCAATTCGTGGGCCCACTTCTGGGCCGTGATCCCGGCGGGCGGCGCCGGCACGCGCCTCTGGCCGCTGTCCCGGTCGTCCGCCCCGAAGTTCCTGCGCGACCTGACCGGCTCCGGGCGCTCGCTGCTCCAGGGCACCTACGACCGGCTGGCCCCGGCCGTCGAGGACCGGTTCCTGGTGGTGACCGGCCGGGCCCACCGCGACGCCGTGTTCGACCAGCTGCCGGAGCTGGGGAGCGACGCGATCATCGCCGAGCCGTCCGCGCGCGACTCGATGGCGGCGATCGGTCTGGCCGCGGCCATCCTGGAGCGCCGGGACCCCGAGGCGGTGATGGGCTCGTTCGCCGCCGACCACGTGATCGCCGATGCCGAGGAGTTCCGTCGCACCGTCGGCGTCGCCGTCGACGTGGCCCGCGACGAATGGCTGGTGACCATCGGGATCGAGCCGACGCACGCTTCGACCGCGTTCGGCTACATCCACCTCGGCGACGAGCTTCCCGGGCACGCGACAGCCTGTGCCGTCCGCGAGTTCGTGGAGAAGCCGTCGGCCGAGGTGGCTGAGGGCTACCTCGCAACCGGTCGGTACCGGTGGAACGCCGGCATGTTCGTGGTCCGGCCGCGGGTGCTGTTGGACCTGCTCGGCGCGAGCGATCCCGGGTTCGCGGCAGCGCTGCGCGAGATCGCCGCCGACCCCGGCCGGCTCGAGGAGTTGTGGCCGACGCTGCCCAAGATCGCGCTCGACCATGCAGTCGCCGAGCCGGCGGCGGACGCCGGTCGGGTCGCGACCGTGCCGGCCGGCTTCGGCTGGGACGACATCGGCGACTTCGACTCGCTCGCGACCTTGCTGGGCGGCGAGGGAACGACGGTCCTCGGCGACGCCGAGCTGGTCGAGGCGATCGACGCGGCCGGCCTGGTCGTGCCCGCGGGCGGTCGCCTGGTCGCGGTGATCGGGCTCGACGACGTGGTCGTGGTGGACACGCCCGACGCCGTACTCGTGACGACGCGGGCGCGGGCGCAGCAGGTCAAGCAGGTAGTCGACGCGTTGAAGGCCCGCGGTCGGGACGACCTGACCTAGTCCCGACTACGGAACATTCGGCTCGGGCGAGTCGGTGTAGGGGTAGTCGTCCATGAACGTCTTCAGCGCCTCGCCGCTGGGCTCCGAGCAGTACTGCCACACGCCCTGAGGCTTGTCGCCGGCCACCCAGTGGGTGAACGCGATGTGCTGGCCCTCGGGGAACTTGGCGCCGCTATCCGCCTCGTCGTCGGAGGTGTACGGCGCCGCGATGAACTTGAACCGGTAGTTGCTGTCGCTGACGTCGAGCTTCTTCGCGATGCCCTCGATCTCGGTGAGCTTGCCGGAGTCGTCCGCGATCGAGTCGTCGTACCAGAGGATCGTGTAGCCGTGCTCGAGGTTGTGCACCAGCGACTCGAGCTCGGGACGGTCGTCCTCGGTGTAGAACCGCTTGTCGATCGGGGCCGGCGCGACACCGCTGCTCGTTCCAGTGCGGGCCGAACGCCGGCGGTGCGTCCTCGTAGAGGACCTGCTCGCCCGTGGGCCGGTGGTCGTTGCTCTCTCCGGCGTCCTTCTTCGTGACGTCTCCGCACACGGAGGCCGGCGCGCCGATCGACGCCAGGTCGATGTCGTTGAACTGACGGAGGTCCCACCAGTTCTTGATCGGCTGGTACGCCGCCGCGCCCACGATCAGCAGAGCGATGACGACACACACACCGACGATCATCATTCCGCGGCGCTTTTCGGCGCCCTTCTGCTTCTTCTTGATGTCGTCGATGACCTTCTGGCGGTCGGACTTGGCGGGCTTGGCCACGGCTCGGCTTCCTCGATCTCTGTCTGGGACGCGCAGAGTCTACGGAGTGATCGGATGCAATCCGATATCGCCGTCCCCGGCGGGTTCCTCGACGCGCCATCCGTGGGCGAAGGCGACGATCCGGACGGCGGCCAGCTGATCGGGTTGCGCGATGCTCAGCCCGGCCTGGTCCAGCGCGCGCACCAGCTCGTCGCGAGTGACGGGGGAGCCGAACGGTGCGGCGTCATCGGCCTCACCGCGGGCGGCGCGCAGCACCGCCTCCCGGGAGCCGTACCCGAACAGGTCCGCGCCCTCGGGTCTCACCAGTGCGACCGCGCCCGGGCCGTCCTCGCCCCGCGGCAACACCAGGTCGGCCCGGCCCCGGACCACCGCGAACGGCCGGCCTCCGAGCTTGCCCTGGGCCAGCTCGGCGAGTCCCGCGATCTCGTCGGCCACCGCCGGAGCGGTGACCTCGAGCTCGTTGCCGTGCGCGTCCAGCCTGCCGGCGTACTCCTCGGCGACGCTGGATGCCCGGCGGCGCCGATGGCGATGTCCGTCTGCCCCTCGCGCCAGGCCCGCCCGGCGGTGTCGGTGACCACGACGCCCACGTTGCGACCGGTCCGGTCCGCGATCTCGGCGCGGATCCGGCGGGCCGATGCGTCGGGATCGTCCGGCAGCAGCACCACCGATCCGCGGGGCACGTTGGAGGCGTCGATCCCGCCGGCTGCCAGGGTCAGCCCGTGCCGGGTGCGGACGATCGTCGTCGGGCCGCGACGGGCGACCACCCGCACGGTCTCGTCCGGGAGCAGCGCATCGCGGTCCCCCGTCATCGACGCGCCCCTCGGCCTTGGCGACCACCTTGCTGGTCACCGCGACGATCTCGCCGTCGGCGAGCTCCACCAGCGGGAGCAGGAGGCCGACGAGGTCCGCCCCTGCGGTCACCTCCGGCACGCCGTCCGGCGCGTACGCCGACACCTCGGCCATGTCAGGTCACCAGCCGCACCGCGGCCGCGGCCATCGCGGCGGTCGCGTCGTGGTCGGTCATCATCAGCGGGACCGCCTCGCAGGCGATGCCGCCCGCCCGCACCTTGTCGACGGCATCGACATCGCTCTCGTCGACCAGCCAGCCGTCGAGCACGCCGCCGGCCGAGCGAGCGCCGTAGTGCAGCCCCACACCCGCCGCACTGACCTCGACGCCGATGGAGGTCAGCAGCTGCTCGGCCATGCCGCGCACGTGGGTGCCGCCGACGATGGGGGAGAGCCCGACGACCGGCGCCTTGGTGGCGACGAGCGCCTCGCGGACCCGCGGCACGCCGAGGATGGTGCCGACGGACACCACCGGGTTGGACGGCGGCAGGATCACCAGGTCGGCATCGGTGATCGCGTCGATCACGCCCGGTGCGGGCTCGCTGTCGTCGAGCCCGACGAACACCACCGCCTCGGCCGGGACCTCGGCCCGCAGCCGCACCCAGTACTCCTGGAAGTGCACGACCCGGCGGCCGCTGGGCGAGTCCGGGTCCGCGATCGCGACGTGCGTCTCCACCCGGTCGTCGCTCATCGGCAGCAGCCGGACCCCGGGCTGCCAGCGCTGGCACAGCGCCTCGGTGACCTCGGAGAGCCGGTAGCCGGCGTCGAGCATCTGGGTGCGCACGAGGTGGGTGCCGATGTCCCGGTCGCCGAGTCCGAACCACGTCGGCTCCACGCCGTACGACGCCAGCTCGTCCTTCACGCTCCACGTCTCCTCGCGGCGGCCCCACCCTCGCTCGAGGTCGATGCCGTCGCCGAGCGTGTACATCACCGTGTCCAGGTCGGGGCACACCTTGAGCCCGTGGATCCAGAGGTCGTCGGCGGTGTTCGCGATCACGGTGATCTCGGCGTCGGGGGAGACGCCGGGCAGCCCCGGGCCGGCGAGCGAGTGCCGGAGTCCCTGGAGGAATCGGGCGCCGCCCATCCCCCCGGAGAGCACGGTCAGCTTGTCCATGCGGCGTACTCTGCCCGGTCGGTGCACGGACCGCGGCGGCGGCCCCGGTACGCCCATAGCAGACAAACGCTTGACTTTCGGGTTACGACAGGCGTGTAATTCCCACAGTGTTGTTTCGCCGGGGCAAGGGTACAACTGGCCGGAAGCCAGGCGGATCAGAGGCGAGACAGGGTCGAAACAGCAGGGTCGAAAGGGGCGGTGGGCGATGAGAGAACTCTTCTTGATCGAACCGGACGCCGAGGACGTGGGTTGGCAGGACCGTGCGCTGTGCGCACAGACCGACCCCGAAGCGTTCTTTCCGGAGAAGGGTGGGTCCACGAGGGAGGCCAAGAAGGTCTGCCTCACGTGTGAGGTGCGCGACGATTGTCTGGAGTCCGCGCTCATGAACGACGAGCGATTCGGGATCTGGGGCGGTCTCTCCGAACGAGAGCGCCGCAAGCTGAAGAAGCGTGCCGTTTGACTGGGTAGCACCAGTTCTCGGCGAGGAACGCCCCGGCAGACCGCCGGGGCTCCTTGCTTTTTCGACCGCCGTTAGGGTGGCGCATCGTGCCGGATCCTTCCCCCCAGCAACCCCCGAGCGTCGCCGCGCTGCTGGTCAGCCACGACGGCGCGCGCTGGCTGCCCGCCGTCATCGAGGGCATCCGGGCGCAGACGACCCCGCTCACTCGAGTGGTCGCGGTCGACACGGGGAGCAAGGACGAGAGCGCCGAGCTGCTGGAGCAGGCCTTCGGTGGGGTCGAGCGCGTCGGGAGTGGGATCGGCTACCCCGCGGCCGTCGAGATGGGCCTCGAGCTGCTGCGCGCGTCGGGTCCGGAGTGCGAATGGGTCTGGCTGCTGCACGACGACGCCAACCCCGACCCCGAGGCACTGGCCACGCTGCTCGCGGTGGCCGCCGAGAATCCCGAGGTCGACATCCTCGGACCCAAGCTGCGTGAGTGGCCGTCGCTGCGCCGGCTGCTCGAGGTGGGGATCACGATCTCCGGCACCGGGCGCCGCGAGACGGGCCTGGAGCGGGGCGAGTACGACCAGGGCCAGCACGACGAGGTGCGGACGGTGCTCGCGGTCAACACCGCGGGGATGCTGGTCCGCCGACGGGTGCT
The DNA here is from genome assembly GCA_963798055.1 of uncultured Actinomycetota bacterium. Classification (GTDB taxonomy): domain Bacteria; phylum Actinomycetota; class Actinomycetes; order Propionibacteriales; family Nocardioidaceae; genus Nocardioides. Next base: position 136,628 of record CAWCRX010000019.1, on the reverse strand, counting down.
CGAGGAGCTCGGCGGGTTCGACCAGCAGCTGCCGATCTTCGGCAACGACCTCGACTTCGGCTGGCGCGCGGCGGCCGCCGGTCACACCACGATGGTGGTGCCGGCCGCGATCGTCTTCCATGCGGAGGCGGCGCACCGGGGGGTCCGCCGGACCCCGTTGACCGGGCGGCACACCCACTACCAGGAGCGCCGGGCCGCGCTCTACACGCTGCTGGTCAACTCCCGTGCCTGGGCGCTCCCGTTCCAGGCGATCCGGCTGGCGTTCGGCACGGTGCTGCGGATGATCGGGTTCCTGGTCGTCCGGTCCGTCGGCGAGGCCCTCGACGACCTCGCCGCGCTGGTGTCCCTGTACTCCCGGCCCGGCGAGATCATCGCCGCCCGGCGCGAGCGCCGCGGCCGGCAGAGCGCCGACCCGGACGTCGTACGCGGACTGCTGGCACCGCCGTGGCTGCCCTATCGGCACGGGCTCGACTTCGTGAGCGACCTCGCCGCTGCGGCCACCAACCAGGCCGCGGACGTCGCCGAGCGACGTCGGGTGGCGGCCGCCGAGCGCGACCCGTCGTCGATGGCCGCCCGACGGCAGACCGCGCTCGCCGACGTCGAGGAGTACGTCGACTCCGGCCTGGCCGCTCGGTTCCTGACGAACCCGATCTCCGTGCTGCTGGCCGTGTTCGTGCTGCTCGCACTCATCGCGGCGCGAGCCGGCTTCGGCGACGTGACCGGTGGCGGGCTGTCGCCGGTCCCCGAATCGGCCGGCGCCTGGTGGCGGCTGCACCTCGAGTCCTGGCATCCGCTCGCGCTCGGCACCGACGTCCCGGCGCCGCCCTACATCGCACCGCTCGCGCTGCTCGCCGCGGTGCTCGGCACCACCTGGACGATCTCGGCGCTGCTCGTCCTGGCCGTACCCCTCGGCCTGTGGGGTGCCTGGCGGTTCCTCCGTGTCGTCGGCCGACTCGTCAGCCCGCAGGGCGCGTCGCGCTGGCTGCTGTTGTGGGGAGCGACGACGTACTCATTGGTGCCGGTCGCGGCCGGAGCCTGGGGCGACGGTCGGCTCGGGCCCGTGGTGTCCGGGGCCGTGCTGCCGTGGCTGGCCCACGCTGCGCTCGGGTTCGCCGACCCGGACCCCGACCGCCGGTGGCGAGCCGCCTGGCGGGTCGGCCTGCTGCTCGCGATCGTCACGGCGTTCACCCCGGTGGCCTGGCTGTTCGGCCTGGCGCTCGGGCTCACCGTGCTCACCGCGGCGTCCCGGATCGTGCCGGGTGCGATGGCGGACAGCTCGATCTGGGGACCGCCGGCGACGGCGGTGGGCGCCGTGCCCGTGCTGCTCGCGCCCTGGTGGCTGCCGTCGATCCTTCACGGGGCGGGCGAGGCGCTGATCCTCGACGTCGGGCGGTTGCCGACCCAGAGCGTCGAGACCCTCGACCTGCTGGCCGGCCGGCTCGGCGGGCTCGGCGCCCCGTGGTGGGTGGGCATCGTGCTGGTGGTCCTGGCGCTGGCGGCCCTGGTGCCGACGCCCACCCGGATCCCGGTGCTGGTCTGCTGGGTGACGGCCTCGGTGGCGGGCGTGCTGGCCGCGCTGCTCGGCAACCTCACGGTCTCCGTGGCCGCGACCGACTCGCAGGCCGGAGTCGCGTTCCTCGTCGTCGTCCTGCAGGCCTGCTTCGTGACCGCCGCCGTGATCGCGGGCCAGCGCCTCGACTCCGTGCCCGTGGGCCGCTGGGCGCTCGGCGCCGTCGCGGCCGTGGTGGTCGTGGCCGCCGTGGTTCCGCTGGCCGGGATCGGCTGGTGGCTCTCCGGCACGGACGAGACGTTGACGGACGCCGAGGACGCCGGCATTCCGGCGTACATGGTCCAGCGCGCGGAGACCGGCCCCGAGCACGGCATCCTGGTCGTCCGTGGTGACGTCGACGACGGACTGCGCTACACGGTGCGTCGCGGCGACGGGGTCACGCTCGGAGAGGACGAGATCATCGGCCTGGCCGGCGAGGACTCCGGGTTCACGGACACGGTGCGCAGCCTCGCCTCGCGCCCGACACCGGAGGTCGTCACTGCGCTGGCGGAGCGAGGCATCGAGTACGTCGTGCTCCCGGCGCCGGCGGACGGGTCCGTTGCGGCGGCCCTGGACGCGACCGGCGGCCTGGTCCAGGCGAGCGCGGAGGACCGGAGCACGCGGGCCTGGCAGGTGAGTCAGGCACCCGATCCCGACGCGACAGAGGGCTCGACGGTCCTGGCTGCGCATCGGCCTGCTCGTCGTGCAGGGGCTGGCCCTGCTCGTCGTGCTGGTGCTGTGCCTGCCCACGCTCCGACCCAGGCGGGACGCGGAATGAGCACCCCAACGACGGGCCGCCGTGCGGCCGCCGCTCCGGAGGGGCGGCGGATCGACGTCACGCTCCGGCTGGCCGTCGGGCTGCCGCTGCTGGTGCTGCTGGGCGCGCTGCTGGTCCGACCGGGCGACGTCCATCGCACCGGGTCCGCGCCGGAGGAGACCCCGCTGACCCGCGCGACCGTGATCTGTCCCTCGGGCGACGGCAGCGTCGTGGTCGCCAATGACACCGACGCCACCGGCCGGGTCGTGGTCCGCCAGGGCAGCCGCGAAGGGACGACCCGGCTGACCCCGCGGCGGCCCAGCGAGGTCGACAGGCGGCAAGGCGCCGGTCGTGGTCGCCGCCGATGGTGCGCTCGCGTCGGGCCTGGTGGCCGGTCGATCCGGGTCGCCGCTGGTTGCGCCCGACTGCCGTCCGCCGGCGTTCGACGAGTGGTTCACCGGCGTCGGCGCCGGCGCCAAGCACTCGTCGGTCCTGGAGCTGGTCAACCCGGACGAGGGCGCTGCCGTCGTCGACGTGCTCGCCTACGGCGCTCGGGGCCTGATCGACGCGCCGGTGTTGCGTGGGCGGGCCGTACCCGGCCGCTCGGTCGTGCAGATCGACCTCGCCCAGCAGCTGCCGCACCGCGGGAACCTGACCCTGCACGTGCGGACCACCCGCGGCCGCGTCTCCGCCGCGGTGCTGGACACCTCCGACGAGCTCGGCACCGGCAGCGCGGCGACCGACTACCTGCCCTCCCAGCCGGCGCCCGCGACGTCCAACCTGCTGCTCGGCCTCCCCGACGGCGCCGGCCCGCGCGTGCTGCTGCTGACCAACCCGGCCGAAACCGAGACCCGGGCGAGCATCAAGGTGGTGACCGAGAAGTCGACCTTCGCCGCCGTCGGCAGCAAGGACATCGTCATCGCGCCGCAGAGCGTCGCCCGGGTGACGATCTCCACGCTGCTGCGCGGCCGCAACGCGCGCGATGCGCTTGGGGCTGCTCGTCGAGTCGTCCGCGCCGGTGACCGCCACCGCGCGGCTCTTCATCGGTGGCGACCTGAGCCACCTCGCGCCGCCGCAACCGCTGACCGAGACCGCACTCGTGGTCCCTCGAGGAGACAAGCGGCTGGTGCTCGGCGGTGCCTCGAGTGCGGCGGTGGTGCGAGTCGTCTCCCGCGACGCGGACGGTGAGGTCGTGGCCGAGGAGCGCGTGGAGATGGCCGCCGGCCGCGGCGGGGTACTCGATCTGCCCGCACGCGCGGTGCTGGTCTCGGTCTCCACCAACGGCCCCGAGGTCGCGGGCGTGGTGCTGGCGTCCGGAGACGGCGACGCGGTGCTCCGGCTGCGGCCCATCACCCGCAGCGGGTTGGTCGCGGACGTTCGCCCCGGTCTTCCTTATGTGATGTCGGGGTCCGGGTAGCGCGGGTCGACCTGGTGGGGCTCGATGCCGAGCAGCTCGGCCAGCTGCTCCACCACCACCGTGACGACCAGCAGCTCGAGGTCGGCGCGGGTGGCGCAACGGTGCTCGATCGGCCGGCGGAACACCACCAGCCGCGTCGGCGTCGATCCGCTGCCCCGGACCAGAGACGCGAGAGGCACCCGGCCGGTGTCCCAGTCGTCGGGGATCTGCGGGGCATCCTCGACGGCGTACTCGACCAGACCGAGGTGCTGCTGCCAGCGCTCGTCGAGCTCGGTCACGACATCGAGCACCAGCTCGTCGAACCGCTCACGCCGGGTCTGCAGCTCGGGCGTTCCGGGGTCGCGCGGCCGGACCGCGGGCCCGCGCATTCCGCGTCCGCGTCGGTCACGTGTTCGCCGACTCCTCACGGCCGCGAGCCTAAACGGGTCCGAGCGGGTCGCGGGGTAGCGTCGGCCGCGTGAGTCTCGCCCGGCGCTGTTCGCGTAGCCCCTGCGGCCGACCGGCCATCACCACGCTGACCTACGTCTACTCCGACCAGACCGCCGTCCTGGGTCCGCTCGCGACCTTCGCCGAGCCGCACGCCTACGACCTGTGCGAAGCCCACAGCGAGCGTCTCTCGGCCCCCCGTGGGTGGGAGGTGCTGCGGCTGGCCAACGACCAGCCGGGGCCGGGACCGACCGAGGACGACCTGCTCGCGCTGGCCGACGCCGTACGCGAGGCCGGCCGCCCGATCGAGCCGGTGCGGGTCGATCCGGCCGACGAGACCGGACGCGAGTCCACGCGTCGCGGGCACCTACGTGTGCTCAGCACCGACTAAGGATCGACACAGGGACAACGACTAGGGTTCGGCGCATGGCCGACACCCTCGACCCGTCGAACGTGCACGCGATCTTCAAGGCGTACGACGTCCGCGGCATCGTCCCGGACCAGCTCGACGAGGAGCTCGCGCGGGCCACCGGCCGGGCCTATGTCGAGGTGGTCGGCGCCGATCGGGTGGTCGTCGGTCACGACATGCGGCCCAGCTCGCCCGGCCTGGCCGGCGCGTTCGCCGAGGGAGCCACCGTCGCCGGGGCCGACGTCACGATGATCGGGCTGGCCTCGACCGACCAGCTCTATTTCGCCTCCGGTCACCTCGGGGTACCGGGCGCCATGTTCACCGCCAGCCACAACCCGGCGCAGTACAACGGCATCAAGATGTGCCGTGCCGGCGCCTCGCCGATCGGGCTGGAGTCCGGCCTCGCCGAGATCCGCGATCGGGTGCTGGCCGACGCTCCGGAGCCGGAGGGTCAGACCGGGTCGATCTCCGAGCACGACGTCCTCGGCGCCTACGCCGCCCACCTGCTCACACTGGCCCCGGTCCGCGGCCGACGGCTGAAGGTCGTGATCGACGCCGGCAACGGCATGGCCGGGCACACCGCCCCCGCCGTCTTCGAACGGCTCGGGGACGCGCGTCGACGTGGTGCCGCTCTACTTCGAGCTCGATGGGACGTTCCCCAACCACGAGGCCAACCCCATCGAGGCCGAGAACCTCGTCGACCTCCAGAAGGCCGTCCTGGCCGAGGGCGCCGATCTCGGCCTGGCCTTCGACGGTGATGCCGACCGGTGTTTCGTCGTTGACGAGAACGGGCGAGCGGTCCCGCCGTCGACGCTCACCGCCCTGATCGCCGCTCGCGAGCTCGCCAAGGAGCCGGGTGCCGTCGTGATCTACAACCTGATCACCAGCCGCGCCGTACCCGAGCTGGTCACCGAGCTCGGCGGCACGCCGGTCCGCACCCGGGTCGGGCACTCCTTCATCAAGGCCACGATGGCGGAGACCGATGCGATCTTCGGCGGTGAGCACAGCGGGCACTTCTACTTCCGCGACTTCTGGCGCGCGGACTCCGGCATGCTGGCCGCCCTGCACACGCTGGCGGCCCTGGCCGAGACCGACGTCCCGCTCTCCGAGCTGCTGGCCGCCTACGAGCGCTACCCGATGAGCGGCGAGATCAACACCGAGGTGGACGACCAGGCCGCGGTGATCGCGGAGCTGGAGCAGACGTACGACGGCCGCGACGGCGTGACCACCGATCACCTCGACGGCCTCACCGTCAGCCACGCCGACTGGACGTTCAACGTCCGTCCGTCCAACACCGAGCCCTTGCTCCGTCTCAACGTCGAGGGCAAGGACGAGGACACCATGACGGCGACCCGCGATGGCGTGCTCGCCCTGATCCGGAAGGACCGGTGATCCCGGTGGCCAAGGTCGAGCTGGATCCCCAGCTGTTGGAGATCATCGTCTGTCCGGCCTGCCGGGCCGACCTGGACCTCGTCGAGACGGGCGACACCGCCGAGCTCGTCTGCCAGGGCTGCGGTCTCGCCTACCCGATCCGCGACAACATCCCCGTCCTCCTGGTCGACGAAGCCCGCAAGCCCAGCTCCTAGGCCACCCGGATGACCTGGTTCGACGAGTCGCGACTCGACAACGAGAGCGCGCTGGCGTCCGCGGATCTCCGGCTGCGCACCCTCGCCGAGTCCGGCGCCAGGGTTCGGCGCGAGGGCGGCGAGGCACTCGACGCCACGGACGAGGCGGTCGCCCGCGCCCAGGACGCCCGGCCGCGAGCGGTGATCGCCGCCGGGCCGGACTCGCGGCTGCTGCGTGCCGTCCTGGAGCCGTGGTGTCCCGTCCCGTTCGTCGCCTGGCCGTCGCCGGCGCTGCCCGGCTGGGCCGGCAGCCTCGACCTGGTCGTCGTACTCGCACCGGACGGGGCCGACACCGGGACCGCGTCGGCGGTGGCCGAGGCGGTCCGCCGGGGGTGCCAGCTCGTCGTCGCCTGCCCACCGAGCTCGATGGTGGCCGAGCACGCCGCGGGTCGATGGAGCACGATCCTGCCCACCGCGACGCGTGACCAGCTCGCCACCGCGGTGGTGATGCTGCGCTTCCTCGACCGGATCTCACTGGGCCCGAACGCCGACCCGGAGGAGGTGGCCAACGCACTCGACACCGTGGCCACGGCCTGCTCCCCGCACCGCGACATCGCCGTCAACCCGGCCAAGGTGCTGGCGATCACGCTCGCCGACGCCAACCCGCTGGTGTGGGGCGGCTCGGTACTCGCCGCCCGCGCCGCACGGCGGGTCGCGGAGTCGATCCGCCGGGCCAGCGGCCGGGCGGCGCTGGCCGGCGACGCCGAGCACCTGCTCCCGGTGATCGAGCAGACCCGGCCTCGCGACGTCTTCGACGATCCGTTCGCCGAGGGCGGCGGCGGTGAGCTCCGGCCGGTGCTGATGATCCTCGACGACGGCGCCGAGGACGCTGTCGTGCGCGAGCATCGCGGGCGGTTGCGGGCCGCGGCCGACTCCCACTCGGTCCGGGTCGAGACCGTCTCGGCCGAGGAGCCCAGCGAGATCGCCCGCTATGCATCGCTGCTGCTGAGCGGCACGTACGCCGCCGAGTACCTCCGCCTGGGCCTGGTCGAGGACTAACGCCGTGGCCACCACCACTCGGGACCCGTGGCTGGACAACGCGAAGATGGCGCTGGTGACGCTGGTCGTCATCGGGCACGGCTGGACCGTCCTGCCGATCACGACGCTCAACAGCCACCTCTACGACTTCCTCTACGCCTGGCACATCCCGGCGTTCGTGTTCGTCACCGGCTATCTCTCCCGCGGCTTCGCCTACACGCAGCAGCGGTTCTGGCAGCTGTTCCGCACGGTGGTGGTGCCCTATCTGCTGTTCGAGTGCGCGATGGCCATGTTCCGGGTGCACGTCGGCGGGGAGAAGCTCGAGGACCTGTTCGCCGACCCGCACTGGCCGCTCTGGTACCTCTCCGCGCTGTTCTTCTGGCGGCTGCTGACCCCGATCTTCCGGACGATGTGGGGCGGGGTGGTCGTGGCGCTGGTGATCAGCCTGCTGGCCGGGCTGTGGCTCGGCGACACCCTCGACCTGGCCCGGGTCTTCGGGCTGCTGCCGTTCTTCGTGCTCGGGCTCAAGGCCACGCCCGAGCACCTCGAGCGGCTGCGGACGGGGCTGGGTCAAGCCGGCCGCCGTACTCGTGTTCGTCGGCATCGCCGTGCTCACCCGCTACACCGACCGGATCGCGGCTACCGAATGGCTCTACTACCGGTCCCGCTACGACGAGCTGGACGTCAGCGACGCCGAGGCCCTGGTGATCCGGCTGGCCGTGCTCGCGATCGGGGCGCTGGGCACGATGGCGTTCCTGGCCCTGGTGCCTCGGGTCGGCGGCTGGTTCGCGCGGATGGGCGCCTACACGCTGGTCGTCTACCTGTTCCACGGCTTCGTGGTGAAGGGGGTGTCCTACACGGACTTCCCGGGCTGGGCGCTCGACCACCCGGACCTCGCCCTCGCCCTGGTCACCGTCGCAGCGCTGCTGCTCGCACTGCTCCTGGCCTGGCGGCCGCTGGCGTCTCGGCTGCAGGAGGTCGTCGATCCGTTCGGGTACGCCGAACGCCATGCTCGGCACGCGGTGGCGATCACCGCGGTCGTGACCGAGGACGAGCCGGACGGACCGCGGATGCCGTCGGGTGGAGTCACTGGATAGCCTTCCCGCGTGAGTGCGGGACTCTTCGGGCTGCTGGACGACATCGCGGTCCTGGCGCGCCTGGCCGCTGCGTCGGTCGACGACGTCGGCGCGGCCGCGGCCCGCGCGAGCGCGAAGGCCGCGGGCGTGGTCGTGGACGACACGGCCGTCACGCCGCAGTACGTCCACGGCGTACTCGCAGAGCGCGAGCTGCCGATCATCAAGCGGATCGCCCGCGGGTCGTTGCGCAACAAGCTGCTGTTCATCCTTCCGGCGGCGCTGCTGCTCAGCCAGTTCCTCGACTGGGCGCTGACCCCGATCCTGATGGTCGGCGGCACGTACCTCTGCTACGAGGGCGCCGAGAAGATCTGGGAGCGGCTCACCGGACACGAGCCACCACGAGCAGGCCGCGACCGAGATCGGGCCCGACGAGGAGCAGTCGATGATCGCGGGTGCGATCCGGACCGACTTCATCCTCTCCGCGGAGATCATGGTGATCGCTCTCAACGAGGTTGCCTCGGAGTCCTTCGTGCCGCGGGCCATCATCCTGGCGATCGTCGCGGTCGGCATCACCGTGCTTGTCTACGGCGTGGTCGCCGCGATCGTGAAGATGGACGACGTGGGGCTGCTGCTCACCCAGCGCACGAGCAAGGCGGCGCAGCGGTTCGGCCACGGTCTCGTCTCGGCGATGCCCCGGCTGCTCACGGTGATCTCCGCCGTCGGCGATCGTGGCGATGCTGTGGGTCGGTGGCCACATCCTGCTGGTCGGCACCGACGACCTCGGGTGGCACTGGCTCTACGAGACCGTGCACCACTGGGAAGAGGACGTTCACCACGCGGTGGAGGGCATCGGCTCGGTGCTCGGCTGGCTGGTCAACACGGCCGCCTCGGCCGTGATCGGGGTGGTCGTCGGAGCCGTCGTGGTGGCGGTGATGCACGTGCTGCCGTTCGGGGGGCACCAGAAGGAGCCCGCGCCGTCCGACGGCTGAGCCGCGACGCCGTCACTTCTTGGCCGCTCGGCTGTTACCTCGGTGGGTATGTCGAGGATTCTTCGTTCCGACGAAACGCGTTCTAATCTCGCCTTACTCTCGCCTCGAGAATTCACGTATTCGATCAGGAGCGCTTCCGCATGGACTTCAAGGTTGCCGACATCTCTCTGGCCGACTTCGGCCGTACCGAGATCCAGCTCGCCGAGCACGAGATGCCCGGCCTGATGGCGATGCGCGAGCGCTACGCCGACAGCAAGCCGTTGGCCGGTGCACGCATCGCCGGCTCGCTGCACATGACGATCCAGACGGCGGTTCTCATCGAGACGCTGACCGCGCTGGGCGCCGAGGTCCGCTGGGCCTCCTGCAACATCTTCTCGACCCAGGACCACGCCGCGGCCGCGGTCGCCGTGGGCCCCAACGGCACGGTCGACAGCCCGGCCGGCGTGCCGGTCTTCGCCTGGAAGGGCGAGACCCTGGAGGAGTACTGGGAGTGCACCCAGCAGATCCTGCGGTGGCCGAACGGCACCTTCGCCAACATGATCCTCGACGACGGCGGCGACGCCACCCTGCTCGTCCACCTCGGTGTGGAGGCGGAGAAGAAGGGCGAGGCGCCCGACCCCGCCACCGCCACCAGCGGCGAGCAGAAGATCATCTTCGAGGTGCTCCAGGCATCGCTGAAGGAGTCCTCGGACCGCTGGACCCAGATCGCCGGTGAGCTCAAGGGCGTCACCGAGGAGACCACGACCGGCGTGCACCGCCTCTACGACATGATGAAGGAAGGCTCGCTGCTCTTCCCGGCCATCAACGTCAACGACTCGGTCACCAAGTCGAAGTTCGACAACAAGTACGGCTGCCGGCACTCGCTGATCGACGGCATCAACCGGGCCACCGACGTGCTGATCGGCGGCAAGGTCGCGGTCGTCTGCGGCTACGGCGACGTCGGCAAGGGCTGTGCGGAGTCGCTGCGCGGCCAGGGCGCCCGGGTCATCGTCACCGAGATCGACCCGATCTGCGCGCTGCAGGCGGCCATGGACGGCTACCAGGTCGACACCCTCGACAACTCGCTCGAGATCGCCGACATCATCATCACGGCCACCGGCAACAAGGACGTCGTCACGGTCGACCAGATGAAGCGGATGAAGCACAACGCGATCCTGGGCAACATCGGCCACTTCGACAACGAGATCGACATGGCCGGCCTGGAGACCCCCGGAGTCGCGGAGCGCAAGAACGTCAAGCCGCAGGTCGACGTGTGGACCTTCCCGGGTGGCTCGGCGATCATCGTCCTCTCCGAGGGCCGGCTGATGAACCTCGGCAACGCCACCGGCCACCCGAGCTTCGTGATGTCCAACTCCTTCACCAACCAGGTGCTGGCCCAGATCGAGCTCTTCACCAAGCCCGAGGCCTACCCGGTCGGCGTCTACGTGCTGCCCAAGCACCTCGACGAGGAGGTCGCCCGCCTGCACCTCGGCGCGCTCGGCGTGAACCTCACGCCGCTCAGCGACGAGCAGGCGTCGTACCTCGGCCTGTCCGTCGACGGCCCCTACAAGCCGGACACCTACCGGTACTGATCGCTCACTCGCTGACCCGTCACTCAGTTAGTGACGGGTCAGCGGTGTTTCTGCAGCGTGAGGCAGTATTGACGGCATGACCCAGCCCGCATCCAACTCCTTGGCCACCAAGGGGCGCGTGCTCGTCGTCGACGACGATGCCGCCCTGGCCGAGATGCTGACGATCGTGCTGCGTCAGGAGGGCTTCGACAGCCGGATGTGCTTCCGCGGCGACGAGGCGCTCGACGAGTTCCGGGACTACAAGCCCGACGTGGTGCTGCTGGACGTGATGCTGCCCGGCAAGGACGGCATCGACGTGTGCAAGGAGATCCGCAACGAGTCCGGCGTCCCGATCGTGATGCTGACCGCGAAGGGTGACACGGTGGACGTGGTGGTCGGACTCGAGTCCGGTGCCGACGACTACGTCGTCAAGCCGTTCAAGCCCAAGGAGCTGGTGGCCCGGATCCGGGCCCGGGTCCGGCGGGTCGACTCGACGACACACGAGACCCTCAAGATCGGCGACCTGACGATCGACGTGGCAGGGCACGTGGTCTCCCGCGAGGACGAGACGATCAGCCTCACCCCGCTGGAGTTCGACCTGCTGCTGTGCCTGGCCCGCAAGCCGTGGCAGGTCTTCACCCGCGAGGTGCTTCTCGAGCAGGTCTGGGGCTACCGGCACGCGGCCGACACCCGGCTGGTCAACGTGCACGTGCAACGGCTGCGCTCCAAGGTCGAGCACGACCCGGAGCACCCCGAGATCGTGGTGACGGTGCGTGGCGTGGGATACAAGGCGGGCACGACGTGAGGGCCGGAACGTGTCTGAGATGTCACGGTTCTCGACGCGGCGACTGACCGACGGCGTACGTCGGGCGCTCACCTTCTGGCGCCGCTCGATCCAGGCTCGCGTCGTCGCCAGCACCCTCGTGCTGTCGGCGGTCGTGGTGAGCGTGGTCGGCTGGTTCCTGCTGCAGCAGACGAGGGACGGGTTGCTCGATCAGCGGGTGGACGCGGTCGTCGCGGAGGCCCGGGGCGAGGTGCGTGAGGCCGAGTTCAGCCTCGACGCCGCCTCCGGCCTGGACGCCGACGCGACCCGGCAGCAACGGGACCTGGCCGACCAGGTCATCGCGCGCGGCCTGGTCCGCGACTTCGGCGTGGTGCTCTCGGGTCCCAGCGGTCGGGGGCTCGACCTCGACGACACGGGTGCCGTCTACACCAGCGGCCTGGACACGGCCAGCGTGCCGGAGTCGATGGTGGACAGGTTCGACGAGGTCGGCGCCCGCAGCGCCTGGACCTACACCCAGATCGTCATCGACGAGGACGGCCGGACGACCGAGCAACCGGGGATCGTCGTCGCCTCCCAGGTGCGCCTGCCCGCCGACGGACAGTCCTACACGTTGTTCTTCCTGTTCCCGTTGGAGGAGCAGGAGGAGACGCTCGCGCTGGTGACCCGAGCACTCGTCACGGCTGGTGGCCTGTTGCTGATCCTGGTGGCCGGGCTCACCTGGCTGGTCACCCGCCAGGTGGTCACCCCGATCCGGATGGCCCGACGGGTGGCCGAGCGGCTGGCCGCCGGTCGGCTGCAGGAGCGGCTGCGGGTCTCCGGCGAGGACGACCTGGCCCGGCTGGCCACGTCGTTCAACCAGATGGCCAGCAACCTGCAGCGACAGATCCGGCAGCTCGAGGAGCTGAGCCGGTTGCAGCGGCGCTTCGTCTCCGACGTCTCCCACGAGCTCCGGACCCCGCTCACGACCGTGCGGATGGCCGGCGACGTACTCCACGACGCGCGAGAGGGCTTCGACCCCGCGACCGCCCGCGCCGCCGAGCTGCTGCAGACCGAGCTGGACCGCTTCGAGACGCTGCTCGTGGACCTGCTCGAGGTCAGCAGGTTCGACGCGGGCGCCGCGATGCTCAACGCGGACGACGTCAACCTGGTCGACGTGGTGCTGCGCGTCGTCGAGGCGACCCAGCCGCTCGCCGACCAGCGTGGTGTGCGGGTCCGGGTCGACGCCCCGGACCACGCGTGCCTGGCCGAGGCCGATCAGCGACGGGTCGAGCGGATCGTGCGGAACCTGATCACCAACGCGATCGACCACACCGACGCTGGCGGCCGTGACCCCGGCGTGGTGGTGCGCCTGGAGTCCGACGATCACGCGGTCGCCGTGGTGGTGCGCGACTACGGCGTCGGCCTCGGGCCGGGGGAGTCGGCGATGGTGTTCAACCGGTTCTGGCGCGCCGACCCGGCGCGGGCCCGGACCAGCGGCGGCACCGGACTCGGTCTCTCGATCTCGCTGGAGGACACCCACCTGCATGGCGGCTGGCTGCAGGCCTGGGGTCGCCCCGGACAGGGAGCCCAGTTCCGGTTGACGCTGCCGCGGCGCTCCGGCGAGCCGCTGCGGCACAGCCCGCTGCCCCTGGTGCCGCTGGACGCCGACGAGCTCGTGAAGCCTCCGACGCTGAGGGGGTCGCCCCGATGAGCCGGACCCGCCGTCGCGCCGGCCTCGCCGTGCTGGCGCTGCTGATGCTCGCCACCGGCTGCGTCTCCATGCCCGATTCCGGCCCGGTCCACAACGCCGACACCTCCGCCGACTCCTCCGGAGCCGAGGCCTCGTCCATCGACGCCGTACCTCCAGCGCCGGGGGCGCCGGCCGCCGACATCGTGAATGGCTTCATCAACGCGATGTCGGCCTGGCCGATCGACATCGGCGCAGCCAGGCAGTACCTGTCCCAGGAGGCGGCCGGTGCGTGGAACCCGGACCAGGGGACGATCACCTTCGATGCGGCGCTGCCGCCGCAGGTGTCCGGCAACGTGGCGACCGTCGATCTGCAGGGGGCCGAGCAACTCGACGCCAGCGGTGCCTGGCAGGGGGACCTGCCGGACGACGAGCAGCAGCTCACGTTCCATCTGACGTCCGAGGACGGCGAGTTCCGCATCACCGACCCGCGCGACGCGCTGATCGTGCGGGACTCCTGGTTCGCGCAGCGGTTCATCCAGGTGTCGCTGTACTTCTTCGACCGCACGGGCCGGATCCTGGTTCCCGAGCCGGTGTTCGTGCCTCGTGGCGGCCAGCTGGCCAGCACTCTCACCAACCGGCTGCTCGAGCCCGGCGAGGACCTGCAGCGGAATCTCCCGCACCTACCTCCCGACGGTCGACGCCGGGCTGTCCGTGCCGGTGTCCGATCAGGGGATCGCCCAGATCGATCTCGGCGGCAGCAACTCCGGACCACCGAAGGACGAAGATCTGGACCGGATGCTGGCCCAGCTCGGCTGGACCCTGCGCCAGGTCCCCGGGATCCGGGCGCTCCGGGTCTCGATCGGCGGAGAGGAACTACGACCGCCCGGCGGCGACAACCAGTACGCCGTCAGCGAGGGGTCGCAGTACGACCCGTCCGGCTCCGGCGCCAACACCCTGCTCTACGGCCTGCGCGACGGTCTGATGGTCTACGGCGAGCCCGACTCGATCGACCCCGCCGCCGGCCCGTTCGGTGAGGAGGACGTGGGCCTGCGCTCGATCTCGGTGAACCTGGACGCCTCGACGGCGGTGGGCGTGTCCGCCGACGGGACCTCGCTGCTGAGCGCGCCGGTTCGGACCAGTCGGCCGAGCAGCCCAGGACCATCGCTCGCGACAGGACGGACCTGCTGCCACCGGCGTGGGACTTCACCGACCGGCTCTGGGTCGTCGACAACACCGCGACGGGGCGCCCGGGTCTGCCTACCGGGAGAACGAGAGCGGGCCGCTCCAGCCCGTCCGCGTCCCCGAAGTGAGCGGCCGGCGGGTGCGGGCGTTCCTGATCTCCCGTGACGGCACCCGGTTCGTGGCCGTGGTCCGGGGCCGCAACGGAGACGAGATCCGCGCCGGCCGGATCCAGTACGACGGTCAGGGCGTGGTCACCGGAGCCGGAGCCACCCGCCAGATCCCGCTGGAGGGCGTCGAGGGCGCGCACATCACCGGCATCGCCTGGACCTCGCCGACGTCGATCATCGTGGTGCGCCCGATCTCCGGGGTGACGTCGGAGGTGAGCACCGTCCCCGTCGACGGCGCCCCTGCCGAGTCGCTCTCGACCTCGGTCAGCGGACGGGTGGTCGGGCTCGCCGCGTCTCCCGACGGCACCAGCACGCCGTTCGCCGTCACGCGGGATGGCCTCGTCGACCTCGACAGCGGTGCCACGTTGCCGTTCGTCGACGGCCCGGTGGCCTCGCTCGGGTACGTCGGCTAGACGTCTCTCCACAGGGCGATCCATCGTGGTTGCCCGCCGGCCGGTGCGGATGCTCGGCTGGCCGGATGCTGCCCGACGCGCTCGGCGACCTGCTGTTGGGCAGCCGGTGCGTCGGCTGCGACCGTCCCGGTCGCGTCCTCTGCCGCGAATGCGCCGCGCACGCTTCCCAGCGGCGCCGAGCCTGCCTGGCCGTCACCGACGCCGCCGGGCCTCGCTCCGCCGTTTGCCGCGACGGCGTACGACGGCCTGGTCCGGGCGATGGTCCTCGCCCACAAGGAACGGGGAGTGCTGGCGCTCGCCACGCCGTTGGGGCGGCTGCTCGCAGTCGCCGTCGTCGCGGCGTTGGCCGACGCTGCGACCGGGCCGGTGGTCCTGGTCCCGGTGCCGTCGCGGCCGGCGAGCGTCCGCTCCCGTGGCCACGACCCGACCTGGACGATGACCGTGCGAGCCGCCGCGTGGCTGGGTGCCAACGGCGTTTCCGGCCACGGCCGTACCGCTGCTGCGACTGCGGACCGGCGTTCGTGACCAGGCAGGCCTCGACGCTCACGAGCGCAGCGCGAACCTCGCCGGATCGATGCGCTGCCCGAGTCGCGCCCTCGCCCGACTGGCGGGCCGGCGTTCCCACGCTCACGTCGTGGTCTGCGACGACGTGCTGACGACCGGCGCCACGGCCCGCGAGGCCCAACGCGCACTGGAGGCCGTGGGGCTGGGTGTCGTCGGCGTGGCCGTCGCCGCGGCCACCCGTCGCAGGGAAAGAAAGTTCCGGGGGTTTCCTTTCGCCGCAACCAGGCACGGTCTAACGTCTGTCTATGGAGTCCGTCCGGGTCCGTGGTTGCGCCGAGTGGGAGCGCTCAACCCGATTCGGGAGGAGCGAACCGACCCGGCAAGCCGATGCCAGTCGCAGGCGAAACGGTCCACGTAACCGCGGCATTCGTGTCGCGGGATCACGGTGCGGCTTAGTCGTAAGTCCTGCCGTCTCCCGACGGTCATACGCCGTCGACGAGCCGAGAAGGTCAGTAGTGGCACGCAAGCCGCGAGAGCCTCAGCAGGCGAATGTGGGGTCGAAGACCAGGTCGGCCGGACGGGCTCCATGCCGCACCACTGCCATGGGGGCTTCGGCCTGACGTCGGCGTCGGGCGACCCTCGAAAGCCAAACGTTGTCACGGGAGGTTCAGATGGAAGTTGTGGTCACCGGTCGTCACTGCGAGGTCACGGACAGGTTCCGGGAGCACGTGAGTGAGAAGCTGACGAAGCTGGAGAAGCACGATCATCGAATCATCCGGGTCCACGTGGAAGTCGACTGCGAACCCAACCCGCGCCAGCACGACAAGGCGGTGCACCTCGAGCTGACCGCCTTCTCCAAGGGGCCGGTGATCCGCGCCGAGGCGGCCGCCGATCACCAGATGGGCGCCCTCGACCTGGCCTTCGACAAGATGGCCGCGCAGATGCGGCGCGCGGCCGACCGGCGCAGAGTGCACCGGGGTCGGCACACCCCCAAGTCCGTGGGCCAGGCGCTGGCCGAGATGCCCCTCAACGGCACCGGCGAGACCGACGACGACCAGACGGTCACGACCGATCGGCAGGTCGGTCCGATCACGGTCACCGGCGACGGTCCGCTCGTGGTCCGGGAGAAGACCCACCCGGCGAGCCCGATGATGCTCGACCAGGCGCTCTACGAGATGGAGCTGGTCGGCCACGACTTCTACCTGTTCGTCGACAAGGAGAGCGAGCGGCCGTCGGTCGTCTACCGCCGACGCGGCTACGACTACGGCGTCATCTCCCTCGACCTCGGGGACTCTGGCCAATCCTGACCAGGCTCAGTAGCCCGTTCGTGCCATGATTCAGACGTGTCCGATCTCGAAACGCCCACTCAGACCGGCAGCGAGCCCGTTCGCGTGCTCGTCGTCGACGACCAGGAGCTGTTCCGGCGCGGCCTGACCATGCTGCTGGCGGTGGAGTCCGGCATCGAGGTGGTGGGCGAGGCCGGCGACGGCGTCGAGGGCACCTCCATCGCCGAGAGCTCGGCGCCCGACGTGGTGCTCCTCGACGTACGCATGCCGAAGCGTTCCGGGATCGAGGCGTGCCTGTCGATCAAGGAGGCCGTCCCCTCGGCCAAGATCATCATGCTCACCGTCTCCGACGAGGAGGCCGACCTCTACGAGGCGGTCAAGAGCGGTGCCTCCGGCTACCTGCTCAAGGACTCCTCGATCGAGGAGGTCGCCCAGGCGGTCCGCGTCGTGGCCGACGGGCAGTCGCTGATCAGCCCGTCGATGGCGATCAAGCTGATCGACGAGTTCAAGCAGATGTCCAAGCCCGAGAAGGCCTCCGGTCCGGGGCTTCGGCTGACCGAGCGTGAGCTCGACGTGCTCCGCCTGGTGGCGCAGGGCCACAGCAACAAGGAGATCGCCGCCCGGCTCTACATCAGCGAGAACACCGTCAAGAACCACGTGCGCAACATGCTCGAGAAGCTCCAGCTGCACTCGCGGATGGAAGCGGTGATGTACGCCGTTCGGGAGAACCTGCTCGAGTTCCCATCTTGAGGGAGTCGATCTCCCAGGCGCAGGCCAGACGGGTTGCGCTGAGCGCTCAGGGATTCCTCGACCCGAGGCACGCCACCCCGACGATGCGCACGTTCGGTCGCACGCTTGTCGCGCACCGGCGTGCTCCAGGTCGACTCGGTCAACGTGCTGCAACGAGCGCACTACATGCCGCTGTACTCGCGGATGGGCCCGTACGACGTGGACCTGCTGCGCCGCGCGGCGGAGCGACGGCCGCGCCGCATGGTGGAGTACTGGGCACACGTCCAGGCGTTCATGCCGGTCGACCTGTGGCCGGTGATGCAGCACCGGATGGATCACTACCGGGAGCAGCGGGGCAAGTGGCTCACCGCTGACGACGACCCTGCGTTCGAGGCCGACGTACTCGCCGAGGTGCGGCGTCGCGGCGAGTGCACGGCGCGCGACATCGACGACGGCGCTCCCCGTGAGCGCGGCAACTGGGGCTGGAACTGGTCGGCCGCCCGCAAGATGCTCGACTACCTCTACATGTCCGGGCAGATCGCGATCTCTCGGCGCAACGGTCAGTTCGAGGTCGTCTACGCGCCGCCCGAGAAGGTGCTGCCCGCCGAGGTGCTCGCGGCACCGATCCCCAGCGTCGACGACGCGCTGGTCGAGCTGGTCCGCCGGGCCGCGATCTCGCACGGCGTCGGCAGCGCGCAGTGTCTGGGCGACTACTACCGGATCGGCGCCAAGCGAGCTGCCCCCGCGATCGCACAGCTCGTCGAGGAGGGCGAGCTGCTGCCGGTCACGATCGAGGGCTGGCACCGGCCGGCGTACCTCCATCGTGACGCGCGGCTGCCGCGCCGGGTCAACGCACGAGCGCTGCTCAGCCCGTTCGATCCGGTGGTCTGGGAACGGGCCCGTACCGAGGCGATCTTCGACTTCCACTACCGGATCGAGATCTACGTCCCTGCCGAGCTGCGCCAGTACGGCTACTACGTGCTGCCCTTCCTGCTCGGCGACCGGATCGTCGCGCGCGTGGACCTGAAGGCCGACCGTCCCGGCGGACGGTTGCTGGTCAAGGCGGCGTACGCCGAGCCGGATGCGCCCGCCGAGACAGCCGAGGAGCTGTCGGCCGAGCTGCGCGACCTGGCGGGCTGGCTGGGCCTCGACGACATCACGATCGAGCCCCGCGGCGACCTGGCGCCGGCCCTCACCGGTCATTAGGGAGGCATGCACACGCTAGGTAGAGTGGCCGAGCCCGTCTTTCAGCAAGGAGCCTCTTCGCCGTGCCCGTGATCATCGACCGACTTCTCCGTATCGGAGAGGGCAAGATCCTCCGTCAGCTCGAAGTCATCGCCAAGGCGGTCAACGCCATCGAGGACGACTTCGTCGCGATGAGCGACGCCGAGCTCCAGGGGATGACCAAGGAGTTCAAGGAGCGGTTCGAGAACGGCGAATCCCTCGACGACCTGATGCCCGAGGCGTTCGCCACCGTGCGTGAGGCGGCCAAGCGGGTGATCGGCCAGCGGCACTACGACGTGCAGATCATGGGTGGCGCGGCGCTGCACCTCGGCAACATCGCCGAGATGAAGACCGGTGAGGGCAAGACCCTGGTGGCCACGCTGCCGGCGTACCTCAACGCGATCACGGGCAAGGGCGTCCACGTGGTCACCGTCAACGACTACCTCGCGAAGTACCACGCGGAGTGGATGGGCCGGGTGCACCACTTCCTCGGCCTCACGACCGGCGTGATCCTCCCGCAGATGCGCCCGGACGAGCGCCGCGAGGCCTACGGCTGCGACATCACCTACGGCACCAACAACGAGCTCGGGTTCGACTACCTGCGCGACAACATGGCCAGCTCGATCGAGGACTGCGTCCAGCGCGGCCACCACTTCGCCATCGTCGACGAGGTCGACTCGATCCTGATCGACGAGGCGCGCACCCCGCTGATCATCAGCGGTCCCACCCAGGACGAGGTGAAGTGGTACGACGAGTTCGCGAAGCTCGCCAAGACCATGGTCCGCGATGAGGACTACGAGGTCGACGAGAAGAAGCGCACGATCTCGGTGCTCGAGGGCGGCATCACCAAGGTCGAGGACCACCTCGGCATCGAGAACCTCTACGAGTCGGCCAACACGCCGCTGATCTCGTTCCTGAACAACTCGATCAAGGCCAAGGAGCTGTTCCGCAACGACAAGGAGTACGTCGTCATGAACGGCGAGGTGCTCATCGTCGACGAGCACACCGGCCGGATGCTCGCGGGACGCCGCTACAACGACGGCCTGCACCAAGCGATCGAGGCCAAGGAAGGCGTCACGGTCCGCGAGGAGTACCAGACGCTGGCGACGGTCACGCTGCAGAACTACTTCCGCCTCTACAAGAAGCTCTCCGGCATGACCGGTACGGCCATGACCGAGGCCAGCGAGTTCGACAAGATCTACAGCCTCGGCGTGGTGCCCATCCCGACCAACAAGCCGATGATCCGCAACGACGCGGCCGACCTGGTCTACCGCACCGAAGAGGCCAAGTACGAAGCCGTCGTCGAGGACATCGCGGAGCGGCATGCCAAGGGCCAGCCGATGCTGGTCGGCACGGTCTCGGTCGAGAAGTCCGAGCTGCTGTCCGGACTGCTGAAGC
Source organism: uncultured Actinomycetota bacterium (assembly GCA_963798055.1). GTDB lineage: Bacteria > Actinomycetota > Actinomycetes > Propionibacteriales > Nocardioidaceae > Nocardioides. The sequence continues at coordinate 116,496 of CAWCRX010000019.1, read as the reverse complement.
AGCGCGGCGTCCCGCACACGGTGCTCAACGCCAAGGTGCACGCCGACGAGGCCAAGGTCGTCGCGATGGCCGGCCACAAGGGCGCGGTCACGGTGGCCACCAACATGGCCGGTCGAGGCACCGACATCATGCTCGGCGGCTCCGTCGACTTCCTGGCCGACCAGGAGCTGCGCAAGAAGGGCCTCGACCCGGTCGAGAACGCCGATGAGTACGACGCCGCCTGGCCCGGCGTGGTCGAGGAGATCCAGGCCCAGGTCGCCAACGAGCACGACGAGGTCAAGGAGCTCGGCGGTCTCTACGTGATCGGCACCGAGCGGCACGAGTCACGCCGGATCGACAACCAGCTGCGCGGTCGGTCCGGTCGCCAGGGCGACCCGGGCGAGTCCCGGTTCTACCTGTCGCTGCAGGACGAGTTGATGCGGCTGTTCAAGTCCGAGTGGGTCGACCGAGTGCTCCAGGTGCTCAAGATCCCGGACGACGTGCCGATCGAGAACAAGCGCGTCACCAGCGCGATTGCGAACGCCCAGGGCCAGGTCGAGTCGCAGAACTTCGAGTCCCGCAAGAACGTCCTCAAGTACGACGACGTCATGGACCGCCAGCGCCAGGTCATCTACGCCGAGCGCCGCGAGGTGCTCGAGGGCAAGGACCTCGAGGAGCAGATCCGGACCTTCATCGACGACGTCGTCACCGGGTTCGTCATGGGCTCACTGCTGGAGTTCTCCGAGGAGTGGGACCTCGAGCAGCTGTGGACCGACCTCAAGCTGATCTGGCCGGTCTCGCTCTCCTACGAGACGCTCGAGAAGGAGGCCGGTGGCCGCGCCAACCTCGACCGTGACGAGCTGATCGAGCTGCTCAAGAAGGACGCGCACACCGCCTACGACGCCCGCGAGGCCGAGGTCGGCGAAGAAGTCATCCGCGAGCTGGAGCGCAGGGTGCTGCTGTCAGTGCTCGACCGCAAGTGGCGCGAGCACCTCTACGAGATGGACTACCTCCGCGAGGGCATCTACCTGCGCGCCTACTCGCAGCGCGACCCGCTGGTCGAGTACCAGCGCGAGGGCTTCGACATGTTCGCCGCGATGATGGACGGCATCAAGGAAGAGGCCGTCGGCTTCATGTTCAACCTCGAGGTCCAGGTGGACGACGAGGAGGACGAGGAAGAGGGCGAGTTCCACTACCACGCTGACGGCTCCCGCCACGCCGGTGCGATGCACCAGGGCGCGTTCGCGGAACCGCCGGTCGAGGAGCCCATGCGTCGGGACATGGCGGCCGTCGTCGCCGCCGGTCAGCAGGCCCCGCACATCAAGGCCAAGGGCCTCGAGGCGCCGTCCCGACCGCAGAACCTGTCCTACTCGGCGCCGTCCGAGCAGGGCGAGGCCGAGGTCATCGGCGGCACCGTGACCAAGTCCGCCGACGACCCCTACTCGGACGTCGGGCGCAACCAGCTGTGCCCCTGTGGCTCCGGCAAGAAGTACAAGCGCTGCCACGGCGCTCCGGGCGGACCCTCGGGCCTGACGGCCCGCGCGGCCGGCTAGGCAAACTCCAGGGCCGTACACACCCACCGGTTCTTGCGCAGCTCGAACCGGGCGGCGACGGCTCGCGAGCGCGGGCCGTACGCCGCGTGCACGCTCGCCTCGACGACGTCGGGCGTGAGGAACGACGTGTGGATGCTGCGCACCCGTGGCGTGACCGGCTGAACCCGGGCCGCGCCCGGGACATGACCCCCGGCCCGCGCGACGAGTACGGCGCGGCGCTCGAGGTCGGCGTACACGGCCCTGCTGGTCCATCGCAGCAGCTGGCTCGGCGGGCGATCGCCGCCGACGATCTCCACCGCGGCCTGCGCGAACCGGCGCACCCACTCCTCGATGCTGTGCCGCCGGTGCCGCCCGATCGGTGTCACCGCCAGCGGTGGTGGCTCGAGCCGCGGCTGCAGGTCGAGGGCCAGGGTGCCTTGGGTGAGCGCGACCGGTATCGGGACGCGGATCGGGATCACCTCGTTGGACCGTGGGGTCATGACGGCTCCTCTCATCGGTCGAAGTCCTGCGCGGGCAGCCGGAGCTGCTGTCCGGGATGGATGAGGTCGGGGTCGGCGCCGATGACCGCGCGGTTCAGCGTGTGGATCCGGTGCCAGTGGGCGGTGATCCGGCCGCCGTCCGAGCCGACGCGCAGATCGGTCGCGGCGATGTCCCAGAGCGTGTCGCCGGACTGGACGATGTGGATTCGGGCGGTGCGGGTCTCGGGGGCGGGCGGTATCGACCCGACCACCCGATCCGGTGAGGGCAGACCGGCCAGGACCCGTGGATGATCGGCTCTGGCGCGGGCGGTCTCCTCGTCGGCATGGGCGGTGCCGCCGGCGCCGACGACCGCCAGCCCGCAGGCCACCATCACGGCGGTCCGCAGCCACCGAGGGACGGCGGGTGCGTGGTCGGGCGGCCGCCCGACGAGCGCCTGCCCGACCACGATGCTGGTGGCCACCCAGGCCCAGACCGAGCATCCGGCGACCGCGACCGCCGCCAGCCACACCATGACCCGATCGAACGATGCCTCGGCGACGCCGTCCGTCCGGAGGTCGGGCGCCACCCACGCGGTCGTCAGGGTGGCGGCCGCGGTGGCGAGCAGCCAGACCAGGAGACAGCGGAACCTGCCCACAGACGTCAAGCGAAACATCCCGAGATCCTTGCGTTTGCTTCTGTTTGATGTAGTTAATGCCCGGTGAATAGGTGGCGTCAACCGGTCATCCACAGCACCGCGTCCGGCCCGTAGGGTGCCGCCATGGGTTGGGAGGACGACCTGTTCGCGCTGTTCGACGATCTCGAGGGGCGAGCGGAAGCGCTCTACGACAGTGAGCGGGAGCCGGAGCTGGCCGACCGGAGCCGCGCGGAGTATCGCCACGTGAGCCTGGCCAGCAGGCTGATGGCGTCCGTCGGCTCGGAGGTCACGCTGGAGGTCGTCGGGGTCGGGCCGATCACCGGCCGCCTCGATCGCGTGGGCGATGGCTGGTGCCTGCTTACGGGCACCGCCCAGGACTGGATAGCCGCGATCTCAGCAGTTGCAGTGGTCCGGGGAGCCGCGGAGCGGTCGGTGCCCGAGGTGGCCTGGTCGCCGCTCACGAAGCTCGGCCTGGGCTCGGCGCTGCGCCGGCTCGCCGACTCCGGGGAGCGCTGCGTGTTGCACCTGCGGGACGGCTCCGTGCACGACGGTGTGCTGCGCCGCGTGGGCGGGGACTTCGTGGAGCTGTGCGGGGCGGGCGACCGGGTGGTCCTGGTCGGCTTCGACGTCCTGTCCGCCGTCCAGAGCCGGGACGCCTAAGTACTTTCCGCGTCGTACGGCGGCAGCTCACCCGCGGCCAGCGGACGCTGGCCGGTGCGACGAGGCGGAGCCTCATCGTCGCCGGCCTCCATCGCCTCGATGATGTGCTTGCGGACGATCGTGCGCGGGTCGAGGTCGCGCAGCTCAAGGTCGGCGTACTCGTCGCCGAGCTCGGTACGCAGCTCGTCGCGTGCAGAGGTGGCGAAGTCCCTGATCTTCCTGGCCATCTGGCCCGCCTGCTTGGCGACGACCGGCAGCTTGTCCGGGCCGAAGACGAGCACCGCGACGAACGCGATGACGATCAGCTCGCCGAAGCCGATGTCGCCGATCAACAGCGGCTGGACGCCCGTCATGGGAACGAAGACTAGAGCTTGCTCGTGGGCGTGAGCCCGAGCTGCATACCGGCGAGGCCGCGGCCGCGGCCGGCGAGAGTGTCCGCGATCTCGGTGAGCACGGTCGCCCCCGGCGCGGTCGGGTCGGACTCGACGATGGGCTTTCCGGCGTCGCCGCCCTCGCGCAGTGACGGGTCGAGCGGGATCCGGCCGAGCACCGGTACGTCGTAGCCGAACCGCTGCGACAGGGTCGCGGCCACCCGATCGCCACCGCCGGATCCGAAGATCTCGAGCCGGTGGACGTCGCCCTTCTCCAGGCAGTGCGGGCAAGCCAGGAAGCTCATGTTCTCGACGACTCCGACGACGCGCTGGTGCATCATCGAGGCCATCGTGCCGGCCCGCTCCGCGACCTCGGCAGCGGCCTCCTGCGGGGTGGTGACCACGACCACCTCGGCGCCGGGGAGGTGCTGGCCGAGGGAGATCGCCACGTCGCCGGTGCCGGGCGGCAGGTCGAGCAGCAGGACGTCGAGATCGCCCCAGTAGACGTCCGCGAGCATCTGGACGAGGGCCCGGTCGAGCATCGGCCCGCGCCAGGCCACGACCTGGTCGCGGCGCGGCTTGAGCATCCCGATCGAGATCACTGAGACGCCGCTGGGCGTGGGCACCGGCATGATCAGGTCGTCGACCTGGGTGGGCCGCGAGTCGGCGACGCCGAGCATCGCCGGCACCGAGTGGCCGTAGATGTCCGCGTCCACGACGCCGACCTTCAGGCCCTGCTTGGCCATCGCGATCGCGAGGTTGACGGTGACCGACGACTTGCCGACACCACCCTTGCCGCTGGCGATCGCGAAGACCTTGGTGAGGGAGCCGGGCTGGCCGAACGGGATCTCGCGCTGCGCCTTGCCGTCGCTGAGCAGGTCCTTGAGGCCGGCCCGCTGCTCGGCGCTCATCACGCCGAGCGTCAGGTCGACGCCGCCCACGCCGTCGACCGTCTCGACCGCAGCAGTCACGTCGCGGGTGATCGTGTCCTTCATCGGGCAGCCGGCGACGGTGAGCAGCACCGTCAAGTGCACGACGCCGGCGTCATCGATCTCCACCGACTCGACCATGCCGAGGTCGGTGATCGGCCGTTTGATCTCGGGGTCGTTGACGGTGGCCAGCGCTGCGTTGACGTGCTCGAGGGAAGCGGTGCTCATGATCCTCCGAGTCTAGGTGGAGGGACTCGTGGACCCATCCTCGGAGCCCTGCTCCCTGGGGTGAGCCTGCGCACGTTCGTCGATCTCGGACAGCAGGCTGCGCAGTTCCGAGCGCACGAAGTCGCGGGTGGCCACCTCGCCCACCGCCATCCGCAGCGAGGCCATCTCGCGGGCGAGGAACTCCATGTCGGCGTGCGCGCGGGTGTTGGCCTGTCGGTCCTGCTCGGCGATCACCCGGTCGCGGTCCTCCTGCCGGTTCTGGGCGAGCAGGATCAGCGGAGCGGCGTACGACGCCTGCAGGCTCAGGATCAGGGTCAGGAAGATGAACGGGTAGATGTCCCAGGCCGCGTCGTCGGGCGCCAGCGCGTTCCAGCCGACCCACACGGCGACGACCAGCGTCATCCACATGAGGAACGTGGCGGTGCCCATGAACCGGGCGAAGCTCTCGGCGAACGACCCGAACCGGTCGGGGTCGTACTGCGGGCGCCGGACCAGCTTCCGGCGAACGGTGCGCGGGGTGTCGAGGCGGCCCCGAGGGGAGCGGGTGTCAGGCACGGCCACTCCCGGCGTCCGTGCCCAGCGCCTCGTCGCGCCAGTTGTCGGGCAGCATGTGGTCGAGCAGGTCGTCGACGGTCACGGCCCCGAGCAGGTGCCGGTTCTCGTCCACCACCGGCGCGGCCACCAGGTTGTACGTCGCCAGATGGGCCGCGACCTGGTCGATGGTCGCCTCGGGGCGCAGGTTCTCCATCGACTCGTCCAGCACCCCGGCCACCAGCGTCGAGGGGGGCTCGCGCAACAGCCGCTGGATGTGCGCCACCCCGAGCAGCTTGCCGGTCGGCGTCTCGAGCGGCTGCCGGCAGACGTAGACCAGGGCGGCCAGCGCGGGAGTGAGATCGGGGTTGCGTACCTGGGCCAGCGCGTCGGCGACGGTGGCGTCCGGACCGAGGATCACCGGCTCGGGCGTCATCATCGCGCCCGCCGTGTCCTCGACGTACGACATCAGCCGGCGTACGTCCTCGGCCTCCTCGGGCTCCATCAGCTGCAGCAGGATCTCCGCGGTCTCGGGCGGTAGGTCGGCGATCAGGTCCGCGGCGTCGTCGGGCGACATCTCCTCGAGGATGTCGGCCGCCCGCTCGGCGCCGACGTGCTCCAGGATCTCGACCTGGTCCTCCTCCGGCATCTCCTCGAGTACGTCGGCCAACCGCTCGTCGTGCAGCGCCGCGGCGACCGCGATCCGGCGGTCCAGCGGCAGGTCGTGCAGCATGCTGGCGGCGTCGGCCGGGCGCATGTCATTGAGCGCCGCGACCAGATGGGTGGCGCCCTGGGCCGGCTCGCTGCCGGTGACGCCGTCGACGTCGCCCCACTCCACGACGTGCGTCTGTCCGCGCCGGCGCAGCGCCTTCGCCGACTCCTGGACGGCCACCCGGCTGAGTACCCAGTCACGGGTCCGGCCCTGCTCCATCGCCACGTCGTAGACCGTGCCGCGGACCCCGCTGCTCCGGATCGTGACCGTGCGGTCCAGCATCTGCCCGATCACCAGCGTCTCTGTGGACCGCTGCTCGAACCGTCGCATGTTCAGCAAGCCCGTCGTGTAGACCTGCCCGCTGTCGATGTTGGTGACCCTGGTCATCGGCACGAAGATCCGCCGACGCCCGAAAACCTCGGCGACCATGCCCAGGACGCGGGGCTGGCTCGCCTCCGAGCGCATCGTCACCACGAGGTCGCGCACCTTGCCCACCTGGTCGCCTTGGGGGTCGAAAATGGGCAGCCCGACGAGCCGGGCCGCGTAGACGCGTGACGGGGCGGTGCTCACGGTGCCAACGCTAGTGCCCCGGTGCCGCTCGACGGCGCTGCCGGGCCGGGCCCGTAAATGGCGGGAAGCCAGTTCCGCCGCGGCAGATGACCTATCATCGCCCGCGTGTGCTCCCCGTCCATTTTCATCCGCTCGGCGCTGGCAGTCGCGATGCTGCTGCTGGCCGTGGGCTGCAGTGACGACGACGCGGACACGGCCGACGACCCGGCTGGGGACGAACCTGCGAGCCAGTCCCCGTCCAGCACGGAGGGCAGCACCGGACTGCCGGCCTGCGCCGACATCTGGGTAGCCGGCGCGAAGCTGCCCCGCGACTACCGCGGGTGCGAGCAGGACGGTGCCGCGGTCAAAGCCGACAAGCACCGCTGCTCGTACGGCGCCGCCATCATCGAGTTCGACGACCGGTTCTACGCAGTCACGGGCAAGTACATCAACGAGGTGCCGAGCCTCATCGAAAGCGAGCAGTACCAGCAGGCGTTGACCGCCTGCCAGGGCTGACCGAACAAACCAAGCCAACCAACCGGCGAGCCGACCCAGACCCCGACGAGCGCCGCGACCTCATCACAGGAGACAAGAGTGACGACCAAACGGGTGACCATCGCGATGGTCAGCACGGCCGCCGTCCTTGCCACGTGCCTCGGGACCTCGACCGCGGTGAGCGCCGCCCCAAGCGACGGTGCGCCGTCCGCCCAGGTGAGCAGCTTCGCCGCCGACCGGGATGCGCCGGCCAAGCCGGACCGGTTCCGGACCAAGCCGGGCACCTCCTTCAACGGTCCCGGCTCCCAGGAGATCAACTCCAAGGTCATCCGGGCGATCATCCACACGCCCAAGGGCGGGAAGATCCGGGCGATGACCTGGAACTTCAACAGCTGGGCCTTCGTCAACCACCTGCGCGCCGCCCACTTCCGCGGCGTCAGTGTCCGGATCATCATGGCCCGCTCGCTGGCCTACGAGCAGGGGCCCAACGGGCCCTTCGCGCAGCTGAAGCGCGCCCTGGCGAAGAACGGCAACCGCCGGCCGGAGATGAGGAGCTGGTTCCGCACCTGCTCGAACTCCTGCCGAGGAACCGGCGGCGCGATGCACAGCAAGCTCTACCTGTTCTCACGGGTCGGCCAGTCCAAGCAAGTCGTGATGTCGTCGTCGGCGAACATGACCGGCTCTGCGGCCAGCAACCAGTGGAACGACATGTTCACGATCGTGAACCGCGAGGTGCCCTACAAGACGTCGATCCAGGTCTTCAACGAGGCGGGCCGAGACCGCGTCGCGCCGTGGCACAGCTACCAGGACCGCTTCATCGGCGGCTGGTTCAACCCCAGCCGGGGCCGCGGCGACATCCCCTACGAGATGCTCAACGACGTCAGGTGCAGGGGCGCGAAGGGCGCCGGCATCAGAGGCCGCACCGCGATCCGGATCGCCCAGGACGTGTTCAACGGAGGCCGCGGCGCCAAGATCGCGCGCCGGATCAAGCAGCTGCACAACCGGGGCTGCAACATCAAGATCGTCTACAGCCAGATGGCGAAGCAGTCGCGAGCGATCCTGGCCGGCGTCCCCAAGAACCACCTGGTACGCGACCGCGATGGCGACTGCGCGTACGACATCTACCTGCACATGAAGGCGATGTCGATCAGCGGCTTCTACAAGAAGGACCGCGGCGCTCGCATCGTCTTCAACGGCACCGCCAACTGGTCCGGCATCGGTCTGTTCGCCGACGAGAACGGCCTGGTGATCGAGAAGGACAAGGTGGAGATGCTGTACGGCCGGCAGATCAACCGGCTCTTCAACATCCACCTGACCAGCGTCCCGTGCACTCCGCCGGTCCTCGAGCGCGGTCAGGTCTTCGACCCCTACCGCAACATGGAGATGTAGGGCTCCTCGATCTCTACGGCGCGCCGCCCGGAATCCCGGTGCGGCGCGCAAAGTAAAGTTACGCTTCCGGTGGTCTTCCGTCTTCCCCAAGCAACGGAGGTCGACCGTGAGTTGCGCTGCCCGTCTCGGGGCCCTCGCCCTGTCCCTCGTGCTGGCCCTGGCCGTACCGGCGTTGGCGTCCACATCTCCAGCGCCCGCTGACGAGCGCCCTGCCGACCAGGTCCGGCTGGCCGGCATGCCCGACGTCGCCGCGGGCGGCGAGCACAGCTGCGGCATCAAGGCGACCGGCACCCTGTGGTGCTGGGGCCGCAACAGCTACGGGCAGATCGGCAACGGGACGGCCAGCCAGGACTCGGAGCCGCCCACCCAGGTGGGCGCCCTGACCGACTGGATGACGGTCACCGGCGGCGGCGCGTCGACCTGCGCGATCCGCACCAACCGGGCTCTGTACTGCTGGGGCCTCAATCACCGCGGTCAGATCGGCGACGAGACCCGCACCGTCCGCGCCGTACCGACCCAGGTCCCCGGCGCGAGCAAATGGCGCTCGGTCTCGATGGGGTTCTTCCACACCTGCGGGATCAACAGCAGCGACACGCTGCGCTGCTGGGGTGACAACTCCGCCGGGCAGCTCGGCCAGGGCAACGAGAAGCAGTCTCTCGAGCGACAGAAGGTGGCCGGGAACTGGCGCAGCGTGTCGGCCGGCGGCTGGACGACCTGCGCCACCAAGGTCAACGGCGGCCTGTGGTGCTGGGGGCGCAACCTGTTCGGCCAGGTGGGCGACGGCACGTACGTCGATCGCTCGAAGCCCACACGTATCGGCACCTCCGACAACTGGCGGCAGGTGGACGTCTCCTGGACGCACACCTGCGCTCGCACCTCGGGCGGCGCGGTGCGCTGCTGGGGACGCAACACCCAGGGTCAGCTCGGCACCGGCAACACCGTCGGAAGCGCCACGCCCCGCCTGGTCCAGGGCGGTCACAAGGCCGCCTCCATCGGGCTCGCCGAGGGCACGTCGTGCCTGGTCGAGTCCGGCGGCGCGCTGTGGTGCTGGGGCGACAACCGTTACAGCCAGATCGGTAGCGGCGGCGACGCGATCCTGAACCCGACGAGGCGCACGGGGAACTACTCCGCGGTGTCGGGCGGCTGGTTGCACGTCTGCGCCGCCAGCGGGGATGCCTCGGTGTGCTGGGGCAACAACGAACGTGGCCAGCTGGGCGACGGGCAGACCGTCAGGAGCAAGATCCCCAGGATCGCCACCCCGGCGCCGGCTGCGCGGCGGGCACCGTTCTCGTTCCGACTCGCCTCCTTCAACGTGCTCGGCAACGGGCACTCCAAGCCCTATGCGCATGACGACCGCTTCGGACCCAGCCGGATGCGCGCCGACTGGACCGCGCAGGCGCTGATCACCAACCGACTCGATGTCGTCGGTCTGCAGGAGCCCACGGCGGGGCAGCTCCAGGGCATCCTCACCGCGGCCCAGGGTCGGTACGCCGCCTACCCCGGTCCCGGGGCGGGCGACCTGGCGGTCGAGGCCCCGCTCGTCTGGGACACCCGCAAGTACGTAGCCATGGAGAAGATGACGATCCGCACCCAGTTCATCGCGCGCGTGCTGAAGCGGCCGGTGGTCCGGCTGAAGGACAGGGCCACCGGGCGGCAGTTCTGGGTGATGAACATCCACAACGCGCCCTGGGACTACCAGGAGAAGCGCAACAAGGCGGTCAAGGTGCAGATCGCGAAGATCCAGGAGCTCGAGCAGAGCGGGCTCCCGGTCTTCTACATCGGCGACTTCAACGAGAAGCGCACGATCCTGTGCAAGGTGCTGAAGAAGACCGGACTGATCTCGCCGTACGGCGGTCGTATCAACGATCAAGGGGAGTGCGTCGATCCGCGGAAGGTGATGCGCGTCGACTGGATCTTCGGGTCCAAGACCGCGAAGTACAGCGGGTTCGCGTACAGCAAACCACCCCTGGTTAGGCTCTCCACCGACCACTGGGTTCCGGTGGTGAACGTCCAGGTTCCCTGACCGGGCGTTCCGGCAGCAGGGAGAGGAGAGCCGGTGGCCGAGCGTCTCGTGCTGCACATCGGCTCCATGAAGTCCGGAACCAGCTTCATCCAGAACGTGCTGGGCGACAACAAGGAGCGACTCGCCGAGCAGGGAGTGCTGTTCGCCGGCCCTCGCTGGAAGTTCCAGGTCAACGCGGTCCGTGACCTGATCGGTGGCGGAGGCCCCAAGCAGGAGCCACTGGACCCGACCGGCCCCTGGCAGACCCTTGCCGACGAGATCAACGCCTGGCCCGGCACTGCCGTGGTCTCGATGGAGTTCCTCGGACCGCGCAGCGCGCAGAAGATCGCCCAGATTCGCGAGAGCTTCCCCGACACGGAGATCGAGGCGGTCCTCACCTGCCGGGACCTGGCCCGCAACATCCCGGCGATGTGGCTGGAGTCCACGCAGAACGGTTCCACGACCGGCTGGGCGGACTACCTCGAGGCCGTCCGCACCGAGGACCGTGGCACCCAGGCCGGCCGCAACTTCTGGCGGCAGCAGGCCATCCCCGCCATCGCGAAACGCTGGTCGCAGGAGCTGGACGGGCGGCTCACCCTGGTGACGGTGCCCCAGAAGGGCGCCCCGCCGGGCCTGCTCTGGGAGCGGTTCGCCAGCGTCCTCGGGGTGGCTCCGGACGGCGTGGATCTTCAGGTCCGAGCGAACCCGTCGATCGGCCTGGCCACCGCGCTGGTGCTGGTCCAGCTCAACCGGCAGCTGCAACAGGACGACGGGACCATGCCGCGGCACTACGACCGCTACGTCAAGCACTTCCTGGCCAAGCGAGGGCTCGTTGCTCGCCAGGGCGATGAACCGCGACTTGGCCTGGACGCCGACTGGGTCCGCAAGCGCGGCGAGGAGCAGGTGAAGCGGCTGAAGGCCGATGGCCATCGCGTCGTCGGCGACCTCGACGAGCTGCGGCCGCTCCCGGTCCCCGGCATCCACGCTGACGAGGTGAGCGTCGAGGACCGGCTCGCCGCCGCGGTCGACGGGCTCGAGCACTTCGTGCAGGGCTGGGCGAAGTCGGACCGCTCGCTGCGTAGGAAGCACAGCCGCGACTCCCGCGAGGCCGCCGAATGAGGCTGTCGCGACGCGGTGCCGCCGAGGGCACCAGCCAGGTTCCCGGCTACACCCCGCCCCCGCGCGCCGAGGGCGAGCTGCCCTCGCTGGCGGTGATCACCATGGCCCGCGACGAGGGCACGATGATCCGCCGCTGGGTCGACTACTACGCCGCCCAGGTCGGTGCCGAGCACCTCGTCGTGATCGACGACAACAGCGCCGACGGCTCCACCGACGACCTGCCCTGTCCGGTGCTGCAGATCCCCTACTTCCGCAAGCGCGGGTTCGAGCCGTCCCGGATGGCGCTGCTCGCCGGGATCTCCGCCGGCCTGCTGGAGGCGTACGACGCGGTGATGTTCGCCGACGCCGACGAGTTCGTGGTCGCCGAGCCGCGCAAGCACGAGTCGCTGCGGCACTTCGTGGCCGCGCGCCCGGATCGGGCCGCCGTCGGCGTGCTGGGACTGAACGTCGTACACGACGTGTCCCGCGAGGAGGCGCTGCGGGACGGCGAGCCGATCCTCGGTCAGCGGCGGCTGGCGAAGTTCCTGCCCCTGATGTGCAAGCCCAGCCTGAAGTGGCAGCCCGCCGCCTGGGCGCACGCCTCGCACGGCATCGAGTGCCCCTACGACATCGACCGCGAGCTGTTCATGTTCCACATGAAGTTCGCCGACCGCGACCACCTCGCGGAGATCTCGCGCCCGACGTCACGAGCTCAACACCTCCGAGGGTCGCGCCAAGGGGACCAGCTGGACGCGGTCCGAGGACGAGATGACCGCCCTGCTCGACGAGATCACGACCGACCTGGACCGCGAGGCGATCGCGAAGTTCGAGGTGAAGGGGCTCGGGCTGAAGAAGATCGTGCAGAAGCGGGGCCACATGTGGAAGGCGACCGGCGACGGCCAGATCGCGGCCATGCGGAACCTGCCGATGGTGCGGGTACCGGACCGGTTCCTGGGGCTCCTGTGAGCTCGACTGTCTCGGTGGACCAGGAGGGCATCGTCCTCAGGGACGCCCGACGACGAGATCCTCGACGTGCTGTTCGACGGACGCCGGATCTGGTCGTTCCGCGGGGCCAAGGTAGCGGAGCGGGTCGCCGGCAGCTGGCGGGTGGCCTGGCCGCGGGACCTGCGCGTGTTCCTCGACGGGGCCGCGCTGGTGGTCGTGCGCGACAGCGTCCGGCGCGGTGCTGGTCGAGAGTCCGAGCTCAGCTTCGGCGACCGGCGACGGGTCGCGTCAGCGTCGCCGACGCGAAGCGGTCTCCCGCTGGTGATCGACCCGGGCGGAAGGCTGGTCACGACGTTCGACGCCAGCGACCCGGACCAGCTGCGCCCGCTGGTCGATGCGATCGAGCTGGTGCTGGCCAAGCTCGGCGATCTCGGGCTGGACGCCTTCCCGGCGTACGGCACGCTTCTCGGCGCGGTGCGCGAGGGCAAGCTGATCGGGCACGACAACGACGCCGACGTGGCCTACCTCAGCCGGCACACGCACCCGGTCGACGTGATCCGGGAGTCGTTCCGGATCCAGCGACTGCTGCACCGCGACGGGCTGGAGATCTCGCGCTACAGCGGCGGCGCCTTCAAGGTCACCGTGCGCGACAGCGAGGGTGTGCCGCGCGGCCTGGACGTGTTCGCCGGCTTTCTCTACGACGACCACCTGGTACTGCTGGGCGAGATCTTCGCGCCCTTCGAGGAGTCCTGGCTGCGTCCGCTCGGAATCGTCGAGCTGGAGGGACGACGGCTGCCGGCTCCGGCGGATCCAGATCGACTGCTGGCGGCCATGTACGGACCGTCCTGGCGGGTGCCCGACCCCACGTTCAAGTTCGAGACGGACGAGGCGATCCGGCACCGGCTCGACGTCTGGTTCCGCGGCACGCGCACCCAACGCAACGGGTGGGACCGCCGCTACTCCACGTCGCGGCACCGAGGACCGCGCCCGAAACCGCACGCGCTCGCCCGGATGGTGCATCGCTCCGAGCCGGCCGAGACCACGGTCGTGGACGTCGGCTGCGGACGCGGCCAGGACTCCGTCTGGCTGGCGAAGCGCGGGCACCGCGTCTTCGGGTTGGACTTCTCCGGCAACGGCTTCGCCCACCTGCGCGACCGGTCCCAGGAGGAGGGCTGGAGCGCGGAGCTGGCGGAGCTCAACCTGCTCGAGCTGCGGCACACCCTCGCCTGGGGTGGCCGGCTCGCCCGGGTCGCCGGACCGCGGGCGTTGCTCGTCCGGCATCTCCTCAACGCGACCCCCGCAACGCGGCCGCGAGAACCTGTGGCGGCTGGCCCGGATGACGCTCGGCGACGGCGGCCGGATGTACGCCGAGTTCCTGGTCGCTCCCCCCGAAGGACCGCGCCGCCGCTACGTCGACCCACTTGTCTGGGACCTGGATCCCGAGCTGGTCGAGTCCGAGGCGGTCGCGGCGGGCGCCACGGTGCTCTCCGTCGAGATCGTCGAGCTCGATCAGTTCGAGCAACCCAGCGCCACCGAGGACGGGTCAGCGCCGTACTCCTGCCGGATGGTGATGGAATGGCCCCGAGATGACTGACTCTGACGACACCAACGACGGCCTGCTGCGCTCGGGGCTGCGCCGGATGGCCGACCCAGGCGGGCTGCGCGAGCGGGTGGCCCGGCTCGAGGCGGAGGTCGACGAGCTCCAGCAGCTCAACCTCCGGCTGGCCGAGCTGACCGACGTCGTTCAGGAGCTGCTGTTGCCCCTTGCGCGGCAGGACCCCGACAAGGCCGTGGAGCTGCTGGAGCGCTTCCGCGAAGAGCTCGGGACGTGAGCGGGCGCGTCTTCGTCCACATCGGGCTGCCCAAGACCGGCACGTCCTACCTGCAGTCGGTCGTCTGGCCGCAGCGTGGGGCGCTCGCCGCTCACGGGCTGCTGATCCCCGGTCGCGAGAAGCGCGACCACCTGCTCTCGTCCATGATCGTCCGCGACGACCCGGGTGTGGAGCGACGCGGGCCGGGCGCCAGCGAGGCCTGGAACGTCGTACGACGGCAGATCGCCGCCCATGACGGCGACGCGCTGATCAGCCACGAGTTCTTCTGCGCCGCGAGCGAGGAGCAGGCACACCGGATGGTCGCCGAGCTGGCGCCGGCCGAGGTCCACGTCGTCGTGACCGCGCGCGAGCCGCTGGGGCTCTTCACGTCGAGCTGGCAGGAGTCGCTCAAGAACCTCGGCACCACCCCGCTGGAGGACTACGGCCGAGCCGTCTCCGACGATCCTCGGCAGGTCTGGGACTGGCGGGCCCTCGATCTCGGACTGGTCCTGGACCGCTGGTCGCCCACCGTGCCGGACGAACGGCTGCACCTGATCGTCGCCCCCGGAGCCGGCCGGCCCCGCGAGGAGCTGTGGGAGCGGTTCGCAGGCGTGCTGGGGCTGGCTCCGGACGTGGTGCCGCACGAGGCGGCGTTCCCCAACCAGACCATGGGCCTCGTAGAGGCCGAGACGCTGCGTCGGCTCAACCCGCACCTCCGCGAGTTCCGCAGCGCCTACGACCGCGGCCGCTGGATCCGCACGTTCCTCGCCGACGAGCGGCTGGTCCCGCGCGGCGGTGAGCGCTACTGGCCGGGTGAGGACCAGATCGCCGACGCCCGGGAGCGCGGCGCCCGGGCCGTGGCACGGATCCGGGAGGCGTCGTACGACGTCGTCGGCGACGCCGACGCGCTGCTGGTCCCCGACGACCTGCCGCCACGACGGCACCCGTCGTCGGTCACCGACGCCGAGGTGGCCGACGTCGCTGTGAACTTGGTCGCACGCTTGTTGGAGGATGTCCGGGAGCGCAGCCCGCGTGAGGGCGGCGGTGGGCGTGGCACGTCTCACGCCGAGGCCGACTCACGGATCCGACGGCTGGCCCGCCGGGCCCGCCGGCGTGCGTAGGATGCCTGCGCTACCCACGAGTAAGGCCACGCTATTTGAAAGGGTGTCGTGCCATGTCTCGACTCTGTGAGACCGACGGGCTCAACGAGGACCAGCAGGAGATCCTCAAGGCGGTCCGCACCTTCGTCGAGGAGAAGATCCTCCCGGTCGCGACCGAGCTCGAGCACGCCGACGAGTACCCCACCGAGATCGTCGAGGGGCTCAAGGAGCTCGGCGTCTTCGGGCTGATGATCCCCGAGGAGTACGACGGCCTCGGCGAGTCGCTGCTGACCTACGCGCTGGTGGTCGAGGAGATCGCCCGCGGCTGGATGAGCGTCTCCGGCATCATCAACACGCACTTCATCGTGGCCTACATGCTGATCCAGCACGGCACCGAGGAGCAGAAGAAGAAGTACCTGCCGAAGATGGCTGCCGGCGAGATCCGCGGCGCCTTCTCGATGTCCGAGCCCGGCTGCGGCTCCGACGTGGCCGCGATCAAGACCAAGGCCGTCAAGGACGGGGACGGCTACACGATCACCGGCCAGAAGATGTGGCTGACCAACGGTGGCTCGGCCAACCTGGTCGCCGTACTCGTGAAGACCGACGAGGGCGCCGACTCGGTCTACAAGAACATGACCACCTTCCTCGTGGAGAAGGAGGTCGGCTTCGGCGAGACCGCTCAGGGCGTCACCATCCCCGGCAAGATCGACAAGATGGGCTACAAGGGCGTCGACACCACCGAGATGGTGTTCGAGGGCCACAACATCTCCGCCGACCAGATCCTCGGTGGCGAGCCCGGCAAGGGTTTCTACCAGATGATGGACGGCGTCGAGGTCGGCCGCGTCAACGTCGCCGCCCGCGGCGTCGGCGTGGCCAACCGGGCCTTCGAGCTCGGGGTGGCCTACGCCCAGCAGCGCGAGGCGTTCGGCAAGAAGATCGCCGAGCACCAGGCCGTGCAGTTCCGGCTCGCCGAGATGGGGACCAAGGTCGAGGCCGCCCACCAGATGGTCGTCCGCGCCGCCCGGATCAAGGACAAGGGCGAGCGCAACGACCTCGAGGCCGGCATGGCGAAGTACCTCGCGTCGGAGTACTGCAATGAGGTCGTCGAGGACTCCTTCCGGATCCACGGTGGCTACGGGTTCTCCAAGGAATACGAGATCGAGCGGCTCTACCGCGAGTCGCCGATGCTGCTGATCGGCGAGGGCACTGCGGACATCCAGCGGATGATCATCGGGCGGCGGCTCCTCGAGGAGTACAAGATCTAAGTAGGGTCGCCCGCATGGCCGAGCGCGTGGTGCTGCACGTCGGGACGATGAAGTCCGGCACCAGCTACCTGCAGGCCCTGCTGTTCGCCGAGAAGCCGCGGCTGGCCGACGCCGGGGTACTGGTGCCGGGGGAGGCGTGGACCGACCAGGCCCGCGCCGTACGCCAGGCCCTCGCGCCGCGGAGCGAGATGCCACGGGGCCGGTGGCAGGCGCTGGTCGAGGAGGTCAGGGCAACGCCGGGATCGGCGGCGATCTCGATGGAGTACCTCGGTCCGGCGCACCCCGACACCATTGCCTCGATCGTCGAGCAGCTCGGTGTCGAGGCCGTCCAGGTGGTGATCACAGCCCGCGACCTCAACCGCACCCTGGTCTCGATGTGGCAGGAGACCATCCAGAACGGACGCACCTGGTCCTGGGCGGAGTACGTCGCCGACGCCGAGGCCAAGCGGCCGCAAGGCGGGCCCGGCGCGGCCGACCGGCGTACGCCCGGTGGGACCTTCTGGCGGCAGCAGGACCTGGTCCGGATGGTGTCCGACTGGTCGGGCGTCGTGGGCACCGAGAGCGTCACCCTCGTCACGGTGCCCCAGCCCGGGGCTACGCGAGCCACGCTCGCCGAACGGTTCGCCGAGGCCAGCGGCCTCGACCTGGACGCCGGGCGGGAGGTCAGCCGCGCCAACGAGTCGCTCGGGCTGGCTTCGCTGCTGGCGCTGCGCCGGGTCAACGAGCTGCTGGACGAGCGGGGCCTGGCGTTCCCCGCCGGTCAGGGCCTCCGCAAGAAGATCCTCGCCAAGACCGTGCTGGCCGCTCGTCGCGACGCGGAGCCCGCTCTGGGCCTGGTGACGCCGCCGTGGGTCCGCGAGCAGACCGAGCGCACCGTCGCGGCGCTTCGGGGGGCCGGCGTGCGGCTCGTGGGTGAGTGGGAAGACCTCGAGCCGGTCGACGTACCAGGCATCGGCCCGGACGAGGTGCCGCTCGCGGAGGTGCACGAGGCCGCGCTCGAGGGCATCGCCGGGCTGATCGCCGAGCAGGTCAACAAGAGCTAGCGCTGGTTGGCAGCGCGCGGCTTCTCGGTCTCGGCCGGCATGGGGACGCATCGCTGGCCACCCGGGCCCTCGATGACGTAGCGCGCGCGGACCGCCATGTGGTCGGACAGCCTGGCCGGTAGCACGTCGGCGGCGATCGGGCGTGATCCCCTCGTTGGCGTTCATCAGGTAGTCGATCCGACCGCGCAGGTTGGTGGCCGGGTGGGTCAGGCCGCTGCCGGAGCCGACCGCGGCCCAGGTGTCGGTGAACACCGTCCGGGCGATGCCCATGACCGGCGAGCCGTAGTGAGCGTTCATGTCGCCGCCGAAGATCTGCGGCCGGTCGTCCTGCGCGACGATCCCGGCGATCGCGCGGATCTGCATGATCCGCGCCGACTCCGAGAGGTTCTGCAGGTGGCTGTTGTAGATGCTCACCTCCTTGCCGTCGACGTCGATCACGACGTGTGCGAGGCCGCGCTGCTGGGTGTTGCCGGGCCGGGGGAGGTGGGTGTTGTCGGCGCTCACGATCGGGAACCTGGAGAGGACGGCGGTGCCGTAGCCACCGCTGCTGCCGTAGGCGACGTTCTGCGCGAACGCGTAGTGCATGCCCAGCATGCCCGCGATCGCTGCCGGCTGGTTGCCGACGTGGGCGTTCTTGATCTCCTGGATGAGTACGACGTCTGCTTCCGAGGAGCGCAGCACACCGGCGACCGCCCCGGCGCTGGTCCTCGCCAGGGACTTGATGTTGTAGGAGACCGCGATGAGCTCGGTGTCGCCGGGCAGCGTGACGCAGTGCAGCTTCTCGATCGTCGGCGCGGTCACGACCTTCTGGGACCTGCCCGCCGAGGAGCGCCGGCTGCTTGCCCCCGGGGGCCTCGCTGGCATCGGACGTCGGATCGGAGGAGACCGGGGTGGTGGAGTCACCACCGCCGGGAGGGCTGCTGATCAGCAGTACGACGGCGATCACGACCGCGAGCCCCAGAACCAAGGGGATCGTCGGGTCGCGCGGCACCGCCGCCTTGTGCTGCACAGCTCACCCCTGGGGAAGTCGACTCGAACGGACGCGATCCGGCGTCAAGTCTATGTCGTCACGTCCCGTACGTCCGCGCGACCGACGGGCTTTACCCCACGTCGACGCTCGAAAGCGCGTACCCGATCTCCTCGTCGGCGATCTGGGCGCTCTGGTCGATCGAGACCGAGCTGGGGTAGTCCTGCCCGTCGGGCCACTCCACCTGCACGTTCTCGGCGTCCGTGGCGGCGTTCAGCTCGTCGATGATGTCGTTGATGGTGAGCTCCCAGTATTCGGGCGCCGGGTCGCCCTCCTGGAAGGCCGCCCCCTTCTCGGCGTACGCCGCCTCCGCTACCTCCCCGTCCTGGACGGTGACCCGGATCGGCACGCCTGCGTCCGGGCAGAAGCAGCTGACCTGCAGGGTGTAGGCGTAGTCCTCGGCCTCGAAGGCCGGATAGGTGCCGACCGTCGGAGGGGCCGCCGGCGTCTCTTCGGTGCTGGTGTCGGAGCCGGGGTCGGTCGCCTGGTCGCCGTCGTCGTCGCTACACGCGGTGAGCGCCAGGGTGGCGAGCAGCGCGGCGGCGAGGACGCGGGCAGATCTGGTCCACATGCCTTTCCGACGGGGCAGGGGCGTGATCGGTTGCATGTTCCGAGTATCGGTGATTATCGGTTCGACGCTTCTTGACCGGGATGACACAGTGGAGATCCGACCGCATCCGATCAGGGAGGCAGCATGACCGAGGGCAATGAGGACCTGAAAGCGAAGATGCGCGAGGCCCTCGAGCGCAAGAACTCGAAGGGCAAGGGCGTCCAGGAGGATGCGCCGGTCCGCGAGAAGGCGCACGGTTCCGAGGTCGTCGGGGGAGCGCCCAAGATGCACCGCAGGAAGGCCGGCGGCGGGGGCTCCTGACGCAGCCTGGCAGGATGGGCCGGTCCACGGGGCGTCCCACTGTCAGGAGAGTTCGCATGCAGTTCGGCCGGAGCTATGAGGAGTTCGAGGTCGGGGCCACCTACAAGCACTGGCCCGGCAAGACGGTCACCGAGTACGACGACCACCTCTTCTGCCTGCTGACGATGAACCACCACCCGCTGCACCTCGATGAGCACTACGCGGCGGAGACCACCCAGTTCGGCAAGAACGTCGTGGTCGGCAACTACGTCTACTCGATCCTGCTCGGGATGTCGGTGCCCGACATCAGCGGCAAGGCGATCGCCAACCTGGAGGTCGAGTCGCTCCGGCACGTCGCCCCGACGTTCCACGGCGACACGCTGTACGGCGAGACCACGGTCCTGGACAAGTCGGAGTCGAAGTCCAAGGACGACCGCGGCGTGGTCTACGTCGAGACCATCGGCTACAACCAGGACGGCAAGGTGGTGTGCATCTTCCGCCGCAAGGTGATGGTGCCGAAGAACAACTACCTCGAGAGCCGCGGCGGCGAGCAGCCGGGCCGCCCCGTGCCGCAGCCCGACAAGAACTGGCAGGGGCCGCAGCACGGCTGACCTCGGCCGGGACTGCCGCCTTGCGAGTCTGCCGTGGTTGCGAGCCGACAGGGCGGCGTCGGGACGAGGTGGGCAGTGGGTGACCGCCCGCTGGTTGAGGAAGGCACGTGGCCTGTCTCGAAACCACTGTCTCGCCCGGCGAGCTCAAGCGCTCTGTTGTCTGTGGTTGCGGCCGTAGGCAGCGATGCGGGTGAGGTGGCGCGTGGCTGGTCGCCGATGCCGCGTCACGGTGGGCGAGGATCCCGCTCAACCATGCGGGAAACGTCCAAGCCAACCCATAGGAAGTGGTCCTCCACAAGAGATTGCGCACGCCTTTGAGTGTCGGTGGTCGGTGCTTGGATAGGTGTCATGACAGCGGCGGCCCACTCCTTCGAGCAGCCCACCCCGGTGGGTCTGCTCGACGCGGTGCGCTCTGCCAAGAAGGCCGAGATGAGCGCGCAGGTCGATCAGCTGAAGTTGGTTATCGAGTGGTGCGCCGCCCACGAGGTCGACGCCGACCAGGCGACCACGTATGTGGAGTTCGGCCGCGACACCGGCCTCGCGCTCGCAGGTGAGGGTGCGCCGTACGTCTCGGAGTTCGCGGTGGTCGAGCTGGCGGCGGCGCTCGGGATGACCACCGACGCCGGCAAGCGGTACGTCGGCCGGGTGCTGGAGGTCCGCTACC
Organism: uncultured Actinomycetota bacterium; assembly: GCA_963798055.1. Taxonomy (GTDB): domain Bacteria; phylum Actinomycetota; class Actinomycetes; order Propionibacteriales; family Nocardioidaceae; genus Nocardioides. Next base: position 95,570 of record CAWCRX010000019.1, on the reverse strand, counting down.
GGCTTGCCCGCGTTCTGGGAAGAGGTCGTCGAGGGCCGGCTGCCGTGGTGGCGGGCCGCCCGGGTGGCCGAGCACACCCTGCCGCTGCCGAAGCGTGGCGCCAGTTTCCTCGACGCCCGGCTCGCCTCGACGGCCGGGAAGGTGACCTACGGGCAGGTCGAACGCCTCGCCGCCGAAGCGCTCGCGCTGTACGCGCCCGAAGAGGCCGCCGAGCAAGCGCCGGCAGGCCATGGAGAACCGACGGGTGGACGTGCACACCGGTGACGTCGGCCCCGACGGGGTGGTCGAGATCTCCGGCGGGATGGACCTGGCCGACGCCCTGGACCTGGACACCGCCCTGGACCACGGCGCCGCCGAGCTCAAGGCCCTGGGCTGCGAGGAGTCGGTCGACGTGCGCCGCTCGATGGCGCTCGGTGCCCTGGCCCGACGGCAGACCCAGCTCGACCTCAACCCCGAAGGTTCCACTGGTCCGTTGGTCAAGCCGCGGCAGACCGTGATCCACGTGCACACCAACGACCAGGGCACCGCCCGCTGCGCAACCACCCGCACCCCGATCAGCGTGGACCAGGTGGCCGGCTGGTGCACCAACCCGGACACCCAGGTCGTGATCACCGAGGTCATCGACCTGACCGAGCACATCCACGTCGACCGCTACGAACGCCCCGACCGGATGTGGGACCAAGCCGTCGAACGCGACGTGACCTGTGTGTTCCCGTTCTGCACCCGACCCGCCGCCTCCTGCGACTGCGACCACGTCATCCCGTTCGGTCGGGGTGGCCCGACGTGCAGCTGCAACACCGCCCCCGCCTGCCGCGGGCATCACCGCGCCAAGACCCACGGCGGCTGGACCAGCCTCGCCCTCGAGGCGGGCCACTACCTCTGGCGCAGCCCCAACGGCCTGTGGTTCCACCGCGGACCCACCGGCACCCGCGACCTCGGCCACCTCACCCCCGACTAGCCACCCCGCCCCACACCCCGCCCCACCAGGCGGGGTGATCGGCATGTCGACAGCGTGACCATCGATGCGCGCTGTACGCGGCATGTCCGGACGTTCCGTCGCGTAGGTCTGCACTCGCGTTGGCTCCGACCTAGGATCCCGGCTCCCGGGTGGTGTCGCCCAAGTCAGCTCGGTCAGGGGTCGCTCAAGACGAGGTTGATCGCGACGATCTGGTGCACGTCATTCACAAAGAGTTGTACCGCGAAGTACGACGTGCAATCGCGGTTCTCGTCAGGCGTCAAGGTCACTGACCGGTAGACGTCGAGGGCGGCTGGGAGCTTCCAGCCGTGCACGCACGGGTGCGCCGGCTCCTGATTGGTCATGGCGATCGGGCCGGGATACGCGACGAATGGCGTGAACAAGGAAATCGGACAATCGCGTCCGGCGTAGCCGATATCTCCTGGACATCCCTGCCAGTTGTGACGATCCGACAGTCGCGACGATGGAACCACCTTCGCCAGCCGCCCGCCGATGTAGAAGTCGACTGGGGTGTCGGCAGGAATGCCGTCCGGACCCGACTCCGCGTCGCGCGCGAAGTCGACGAAGAGGCGGCCGATGCTTTGCAACTCCTGCGAGGCGGACGGCAGGTCGCGCCCACACTCGCCCGGCCAGTGGGGGCTGACGATCAGCGTCACGCGAGATCCGATCTCGATCCGCCTGCCTGGACCGGGCCGCTGAGACACCACGACGCCCTTGGGCTGGCAGGCGGAGCCAACGGCCTTGAACACCACCACGCGTAGTCCCCGCTCGCGCACAATGTTTCGCGCGGTTTCGAGCTCCTCGCCCGCAACGTCGGGGATAATCATGATCCGTCGTTCCGGTACGGCCTCGGTTGTTGGGCTCAGTGTCGGGGAAGTCTCGTGCACCGCAGGGTCCGTCGACGGCGAGGGCTCATCGGCCTCGCATCCGGCCACCAGTATCGCGACGATCGGCAGAGTCGCGAGCACTCGGTTCATGTGGATGGGACGCTCCCACGGGCTGTTTGGTTGTCCTAGGCGCGTTGCAGCGTGCCGGCGCGTGAGGCTATCCAGTGGGGCTGGCCCGCATCGCACGCTCCTCGGCAGGAGCGCCCGATGTGCGGCATGAGCGGGCGGAACCGTGAGACTTCCGTCGGTCGACGACCGTCCCATAATGCACACCGTGACGCGGCTCGCTTCCGTGGCTGCGCTCCTGCTCGCATGTGGCTGCGGTAGCGACACCAGCCAGGAATCGGCCGACTGCAGCCAACAGATTGAGCACCAAGGCATCCGGTACATCGAGCATGGGTTCCCCGAACTGCAACCAGTGGAGTTCGAGCGCGTTGTGGCGGTGCCGTGCTTGGACACCGGAGATGAGCCAAAGCCGGACGCTCCGACGGAGTACCGAAGTGCCTATCAGTTCACCGACCACGACCCGTCTGAAGTGTTGGCAGTAGAAGTCGAGGACGGGCTGTATCGAGTCATGCTCTCCGACTCGCTGAGTGACAGTCGCGCCTCATCCATCCTGCGGGCACTCGGGGTTGAGTAGGGCTTCGGACCGCCGCGTCTCATCGTCAGGTCCGAGCGGATCGCGGCAGGAGCGACATCTGCCACGCCCAGCTGGAACGTCGGGGAGGATGTCTCCGTGCATGACATGCGGCGCGTGAACGAGACCTTCGAGCCGATGGCATGGCTCGGAATCTGTCACCTCGATGGAAGAGGCGGTGACTGGGTTCGACGCCAGCGGCTGGTCGGCATCTACCTGGGTTCTTCACGCGATGTACGAGAACTCGGACCTGGCTCGGCTGGGGACCCATGACGACCTACAGCGGCGGCGCCTCGACGCGGGTGATATTGCGCCACTCATCATTGGCGACGTCAACGTGGATGCGACAACGACAGTCACAGGGACGCCGCTCGGTTTCGTTGTGCGGCCTGGGCGCCCATGGGTCAGGGTGACCTGGGCCGAGTACCTCCGGCGGTTTCCTGACTTCAACGCTCGCCGGGATGTTCCGCCATGCCACAGGTGGTTCCCGCCCGGGAGCTGGCCGGTGGCCATCGAAGCGCCACCCGAAGGCTCACTGGATGCCAAGAGCCTGGAAGCGTTGATCGCTGTCTTGGCGGCCCACTCGCCAGAAGGCCGAGATACCGAATGCTTCGCCTTCTACGCATCCCTGCCAGCCGGCGGCGACTTCGACCACGTCCACCTATGGCGGGGCCGGCTCAGAAGCATCCCCGATCTCATCGAGGACCAAGGCGGCCCTTACGGCTTCTCGCCAACCAACATTTGGCCGGCTGACCGCGATTGGTTTGTGCTGACCGACTACGACCTCCAGGGAACCAAGGTCAGCGGCGACCCCGCTCTCGTGGCGGCACTACACGCTGAGCCGCGTCTGGAGTGCCTGGACTGGGAAGCACCGACCACCACATAGCTCGCTACTCCTCATCGGCAGGACCGCGCTCGGGCCGCGGCATGGTCGGACGGCTCCGACCCGGGGTGCATGCTGAGTGCATGGAAGCCGCACCTTCCCCAATACCTGACTTCTACATTCCCCGCCCGCAAGGCTGGTCGGCAGTCGAAGCCAAGGCGTTCGAGCGGATCTACGCTGCTCAGATCGAGCATCGCCGGGACGGGCGCGAGATCGACTATCGGCTCGATGTCCCCAAGTGGAAGTTCTTGTGTTGGCTCACGGAGACGAAGGACGTGCTGCTCCACGGCTCAAACATCGAGACACTACGGACTCTCGAACCGAGGCGACCCCGCGACCCATCTGAGTTCGGTGGACGGAAGGCGGTCTTCGGCTCATCTGACGGTGTCTGGGCCATGTTCTTCGCGGTTCTAGACCGCAGTGTGGCCACCTCCATGATCAACGGTTGCCTCTCCGTGAACCGCGGCGGCGAGAACTTCTTCTACTACTTCTTCTCCGTCGATGATGACGCCTTGAAGAAGGGTCCGTGGCGGCATGGAACTATGTACGTCCTTCCTCGCGCCACATTCGAGCGCGAGTCCCCAGCTGCGGGGGCTGACCCAGACAGCGAGCACCAGTGGGCCAGCGCCGAGCCGGTCTCGCCTTTGGCGTCCCTGCAAGTACAGCCTCAGGACTTCCCGCTCCTAGCCGAGGTGCGAGGACACGACGTGGATGAAGTATCGGCTCACGCGGCCCGTGACCCAGACGCATTCCCGTGGCTTGATGAGGGTCGCTAAGACAGCGCACGACTTTCGGCATGTGAGTGCGTTTCGCAGGAGCGTGCCCGCCGCGCTCGCACCCACGGGCATGAGCGTGTCTTACCCGAAGGAAGACTCGGCGGGCACGCCGCTTGGGCGGTACCCCGTCCGCTTCCGAAAGACGCTCCTGATCGCGGCATGAGCGGTCGCTCTCGGACTACTCGGTCTTGCGTCTGCGCCGGGAGTAGTAGGTGGTTCGATCCGCCGCGTAGGTAATGCCGGACTCGACGCCCGGCGACGGTCGGCGTCGCGCTGCTCGTCGCTGCGCCGCGACCCGACGCGTGACTGCGATGCGAATCGTGAATGCGAAGCGGTACGAGTGAGCGACACGCCTCCTTGCCTCGGGTGGTAGCGCGACCGGAGGCGCCGCGCACCCCGCACTAGCGGGCGGGTCACGGATCCGTTGCAGTCGGTTGCGGTCGGATCACGATCGTCCTCGCCGGTGGATCGGTGAGGCCGGAGGGCCCTACCTTTTCGCCATGGCAAGCCCGCACGACTTCGACTTCTGGATCGGTGACTGGGACGTCCGCAACAGCGAGGGCAAGCTCCTCGGCCGGAACACGATCACCTCGATGTTCGACAACGGCATGGTGCACGAACACTGGCGCGGCAATGGAGGCTCCGAGGGCCGCAGCATCAACGGCTACGACGCGGCGCGTGGCGTGTGGCACCAGACCTGGATGGACGCCAGCGGCGGCGTGCTGCTCCTGGACGGCGGGCTTCGCGACGGCGCCATGGTGCTGGAGGGTACGGCTCCCAGCGGAGACGACCTCACCGTCGTCGACCGCCAGCGGATCACCTGGACCCGAGAGGCAGATGGACCCCGACAGGTCTGGGAGAGCTCGAGCGACGACGGCCTGACCTGGACGGTCGCCTTCGACGGATGGTACCGACCGCACTCGTCCTGAGGGTGTTTCGAGCTCGCAAGCTCGCCTTCGACTGACGCGCACTCAACTCGGCATGAGCGGACGCATGCGTGGCGTCGACCACCTCATCCCCGACAAGCCACCCTGCCCGCCCTCAACCGCGCCACACCAGGCGGAGTGAGTGGCTTGCCCGGCAGAGCTCAGCGCAGCCGCAGCCGCAGGTGCCCGTCCGCCGAGTCGGTCCGGGTCTCGACCAGGCCCGACTGCGACTCCACGAACTCCGTGAAGTTGCGGAACCCGAGCGCCTTCTCCTTGAACGACGGGTCCATCCGCTGCATCTGGCTCTTCACGCCACCACCGTTGAGCCACTCGTCGTCGTCGGCCTTGTCCTGGGCGATCCGGATCGCGCGCACGAGCAGGTCGCCGGCCTCCTGGACCGGGTCGGCCTCGGCCTTCTTCGCGGCCCGGCGCGACGTCGCCTTCTTGGCGGTCTTCTTGGCCGCCGACTTGGCGGCGGTCTTCGCCGCGGCCTTCGGCTTCACCGGAGCGACGCCGGGCAGGGCGTCGTACTGGCTGAACTCGTCGCAGGCCGCGATCAGGGCCCGGCTGGTGGAGCCGGTGACCCCGATGCCGACGACGAACCGGCCGAGCTGCTTGATCCGCTGGGCGAGCGGCACGTAGTCGGAGTCGCCGCCGACGATCACGACGTGGCTGATGTCGGCGTACTGGCGGAGGTCCTCCATCGCGTCGACGGCCAGCCGGATGTCGGCGCCGTTCTTGGTGCCGCTGACCGGGAACAGCTGGGTGAGGTCGACGGCACGGTCGACCAGCTGGCGGCGGTACGCCGAGTTCGCCGGCACCGACCAGTCGGCGTAGGCGCGGGCCAGGGCGACTGCGCCGTAGGAGGAGGCGTAGTCGAGGACCGCGCCGATGTCGACCGTCGCCTCGGCCAGCTTGGCCGAGATCGGGTCCTCGCCGTCGGGCATGTGGTCGCGTGCGTTGTCCGCCCGCCAGGCGTCGCGCGTCTCCTGGTGCACCTGGTCGTAGCGGGAGATGACGACGTTGTCGAAGTCGATGTAGACGGCAACGCGCGAATCGGCCATGTCCGCAGCCTGCCAGACTCGCCGCATGACGAAGCGTGAGGTCTGGCTGGTCCGGCACGGACCGACCGAGTGGAGCCGCGACCACCGGCACACCTCGGTCACCGATCTGCCGTTGCTGCCCGAGGGGGAGCACGAGGCTCGGGACCTGGGGCCGCGGCTGGCCGGGGTCGACTTCGCCCTCGTGCTGACCAGCCCGCGGTTGCGGGCCCGCCGGACGGCAGAGCTCGCCGGCTTCCCGGACGCCCAGGTCGACGACGACCTCGCGGAGTGGGGGTACGGCGACTACGAGGGCATCACCACCGAGCAGATCCGCGAGACCGTGCCGGGCTGGACCGTGTGGAGCCACCCGAGCCCCGGCGGTGAGACGGCCGATCAGGTGACCGCCCGACTGGACCGCGTGGTCGAGCGGGTGCGAGCCGTCGACGGTTCGGCTGTTGGTGTTCGGCCACGGGCACTCCCTGCGGGTCCTGACCGCCCGGTGGCTGGGCCTGCCCGCGACCGACGGGCGGCACTTCCGGCTGGACACGGCGACGGTCTCGGCGTTGGGTCACGAGCGCGAGAACGCCGTCGTGCTGCGCTGGAACTCTTGACGTCCCGAACCCCCGCTACCACCGTTGGCGCATGCTCAAGGTCGGCTGCCCTCGCTGCGCCGCGCCGGTCACCCAGACCGACGCCGGGTGGGTGTGCGTCGAGCACGGCGAGATCGACCCGCTGTGGCGCCCCGAGGAGTCGTCGTACGACGCGTTCGCCGAGCACCTGCACATCGCGGCCCTGTTCCCGACGTACCTGCCCTGGCCGATGAGCCCCGGGTGGTCGGTGAGCGACTTCGCCGCGGTGGGGGACGACCGCCGGACCCGCGGGACGATGACCTGCGTCTCGGGGACGAGTCAGCTGGACGGCCCGGTCGACGTACTCGTGGTCAGCGAGGAGGCGGGCACCGGGCTCGGCCGCAGGGTCGCGGGCACGCCGTACGACGACCCGGGCTCGGAGATCGGCGCCGGCCCACCGGCGGTGAAGGTGCGGATCGAGAGTCAGGTGGTGCCGCTGTGGCCGATCTCGGTCAGCGCGGCCCTGGGGGAGTGGGACCGGTCCGTGGTGGCCGGCGAGGCCGCCGGCCGCTGGCTGTGGCTGGTGCTGCGTCCGGCGTCGGCGATCCTGCTGCTTCGGGACGACTGGATCCTGCGCGACGTGTCGACCGTCGGCCCGCAGCTCGTGGAGATGCCGTTCGGTGGTCCGGCGCCGTTCTGGTGATGGGTTAGCGCCGACCGATGGACTGGTAGGCCTGCAGCACCCGGCTCGGGATCAGCTTCGAGAGCCCGACGATCGTCTTGTACTGCGCGCCCGGGATCGAGTACACCCGGCCCTTGTCGAAGTCGTCGAGCGCCTTCTTCACCAGGAAGTCGGCGTCGAGCCACATGAACCCCGACCCGCGGGTGACGTCCATCCGCTCGTGGAACTCGGTCTTCGTGAACCCCGGGCACAGCGCCATCACGGTGACGCCCTGCGAGCGGTACTCGTTGGCAGCCCACTCGCTGAAGCTGTTGACCCACGCCTTGGCAGCGGCGTAGGTGCCGCGGGGGAGGAACGCCGCGACGCTCGACACGTTGATGACGCCGCCGTGTCCGCGCTCGGTCATCGGGCCCAGCGCGGCATGGGTCAGCCGGAGTACGGCGGTGACCAGCACGTCGAGCATCGCCTGCTCGGCCTCGACCTCGTTGACCAGGAACCGCTCCTTGAGCCCGAACCCGGCGTTGTTGACCAGGAGGTCGATCGGCCGGTCGCGGTCGGTCAGGCGAGCCTCGACGGTGGCGAGCTGAGCCTTGTCGACGAGATCCGCCGGCAGCACCTCGACCTCGACGTCGTACGACGCCCGCAGCTCGGCCGCGACCTCCTCCAGCCGCTCGGCGTTCCGGGCGACCAGCACCAGGTCATGGCCGCGGGCGGCGAGCTGGGTCGCGAAGCTGTGACCGATGCCGGCGGTGGGGCCGGTGACCATTGCAGTGGACGGGGGGACGGACATGCCGACATCCAAACAGGTGCGTGCGCCACACCGCCTGGCGTGTCCGGCATGATGGACCCTTGATGACCACGACCCTCGCGATCGCCAACCAGAAGGGCGGCGTCGCCAAGACCACGACCGTCGCCTCGGTGGCTGCCGCGCTGGCCGAGCTGGGCCATTCGGTGCTCGTGGTCGACCTGGATCCGCAGTCGTGCCTGACGTTCTCCCTCGGGATCGACCCGGAGGATCTGGAGCTGTCGATCCACCACGTGCTCACCAAGGGACTGGCCACCCACGAGGCGATCATCCCGACCGAGGACGGGGTCGATCTGCTCCCCGCGACGATCGAGCTGGCCCGGGCCGAGGCCGATCTGCTGACCCGCACCGGCCGCGAGCACGTGCTCCGCGGGGTGCTGGAGGACCTGGCCGAGGCGGGCCACAAGTACGACTGGGTGCTGCTCGACTGCCCGCCGTCGCTGGGCGTGCTCACCGTCGCTGCGCTGACCGCCGCTGACGGCGTACTCATCCCGCTGCAGTGCGAGACGCTCTCCCACCGTGGCGTCGGGCAGCTGCTCGACACGGTTCACGACGTACGCCGGTTCACCAACCGCGATCTCGAGGTCTGGGGAGTGCTGCCGACGCTCTACGACGGCCGCACCAACCACGCGCGCACGGTGCTGGAGACGATCTCGGAGACCTACGACCTCGCGGTCATCGAGCCCCCGATCCCCAAGACGATCAAGTTCGCCGAGGCACCGGCCGCCGGCCGGTCGATCCTCGCGACGAACCGGAGCAGCAAGGGTGCCCGCGCCTACCGTGAGGTGGCCGAGAACCTCGTCGCTCGTGCCGGCGGAGGGCGGCCGTGACCAAGCACCGGGCCGGACCGGCACGTCGACAGCGCGCCAGCGCTGACTACCGGCACCGTGCCGAGGTCCGGCCCCGCTACGGCCGGATCGTGACCCTGGTGTCGTCGCTCGCCGTCATGGTCGTCGCGGTCGTGGGCGGTACGGGCCTGCTGCCGACGCCCGGCGACGACGCCGACCCGGCGTCCGCGATCGATCGCTCCTCCGGCGACGACGGCAGCCAGGACGTCGGGGACAAGGCGCAGCTGAACCAGCCCCGGATCCAGGACGCCGACAACGACACGGACACCGACACCGACCAGCGCGATGACCCGGCCCAGCCGGAGATCGCGGCCGATCCCGCCGACACCTCGCTGCCCGCCGACTCCGGAGTCGGACGCCGCGTCGTCTTCAGCGAGAGTCGGCAGCGGGTCTGGCTGGTCGACGACACCGCCGAGGTGCTGCGCACCTACCCGGTCTCCGGCAGCATGTCCGACAACCTGGACACCGGCACGTTCCGGGTCTACTCGCGCTCCGAGGACGCCGTCGGCATCGACGACTCCGGCACCATGAAGTACTTCGTCCGGTTCACCACCGGCGACGCGGGAGCCGCGATCGGCTTCCACGACATCCCGATCGACGACGGTCGGCTGGTGCAGACCGTGGCCCAGCTCGGCACGCCGCTCTCGCACGGCTGCATCCGTCAGGCCCGCGCGGACGCGATCGCGCTCTGGGAGTTCGCCCCCGTCGGCACGACCGTCGTCGTCACCGCTTAAGTCAGGCGGGGGTGCCGCTGCCGGAGCGGCGGCGCCGGTTGCGGTTGCGATTGCGGTTGCCGGAGCCCTCGCCCGAACCCTGGGTCGCCTTGGGCTGCTCGGCCTTCTCGCCCGCGCCGACGTTCTGTCCGCTGCGGGTGCGGGTCCGGCTGCGATCGCGGTTGCGGGACCGGTCTCCGTCACGCGGCTTGCGGTCCGGGCGCTCGCGGGGCTCGACCGGGGCGGGATCGACGATGCGACCCTTGGTGCCCGGCGCGATGCCCTGGTCGTGGAACAGGTGCTCCGAGGTGGAGTAGGTCTCCTGCGGCTCGTCGAACGGCAGGTCGAGCGTCTTGTTGATCATCTTCCAGCGGTGCAGGTCGGCCCAGTCGACGAACGTGATCGCGATGCCCGAGGCGCCGGCCCGGCCGGTGCGGCCGATCCGGTGGATGTAGGCCTTGTCGTCCTCGGGGCAGGTGTAGTTGATGACGTGGGTGACCAAGGCGACGTCGATGCCGCGGGCGGCGACATCGGTGGCGACCAGCACGTCGAGCTTGTCCTCGCGGAACTTGGTGAGCGCCTTCTCGCGGGCCACCTGGGCCATGTCACCGTGCAGCGCGCTGGCCTTGAAGCCGCGCTCCGCCAGGTCGTCGGCGATCCGCTGGGCCTGGCGCTTGGTGCGGGTGAAGACGAGCATCTTGCCGGCGTCCTCGGCCTGCAGCACCCGGCCGATGATCTCCGGCTTGTCGAGGTCGTGCGCGAGGTAGATGAACTGCGCGGTGGCCGGCACCGTCGCGTTCTCGTACGACGACTCGGCGCGGATGTTCATCGGGTGCCGCATGTGGGTCCGGGCCAGCGCCACGATCGCGCCCGGCATGGTCGCCGAGAACAGCATCGTCTGCCGGGTCTCGGGGGTCATCTTGAGGATCCGCTCGACGTCGGGCAGGAAGCCCAGGTCGAGCATCTCGTCGGCCTCGTCGAGCACCAGCGCGTGCACGTGCGAGATGTCGAGGGCGCGGCGGTTGCACAGGTCGATCAGCCGGCCGGGAGTGCCGACGACGATGTCGACGCCGGACTCGAGCGTCTCGAGCTGGTGCTCGTAGCCCACGCCGCCGTAGACGGTGAGCACCCGGAGGCCGCGGTCGGCGCCGGCCAGGGCCAGGTCGCCGGAGACCTGGAGCGCGAGCTCGCGGGTCGGCGCCACGATCAGCGCCTGCGGCTTGCCCTGCGGGATCTCGGAGTAGTCGGGGTCCTTCGGCGCGACGCTGCGCTGCAGCACCGGGATGCCGAAGGCCAGGGTCTTGCCGGTGCCGGTGCGGGCCTGACCGATCAGGTCGGTGCCCAGCAGGGCGACCGACAGGGTCATTTCCTGGATGGCGAACGGGACGGTGATCCCCGCGCGCTCGAGCGAGTCACAAATCTCGGGCAGCACCCCGAGCTCTCGGAAGGTAGTCAGTGTCTTGGTCGCTTTCGTGTGAGATCAGCCGGACAGGCGAATCGATAAATTCGAACGTCTGCGGCCAATTCACACTCGGCCGCGCACATACGGGCCGCCCGGATGGCGGCGAACTACCTCGCCAGTCTATCGGTAGGGTGCGGCCGTGTCTGAATCAGCGGGCGAGAGCCTCCCTGTCGCCTTCGACGATCCCACCTACCGCGAGGCGGTCATCGACCTCCTCGGGGTGATCGCGTACGGCGAGATCTCCGCGTTCGAGCGCCTCGCCGAGGACGCCAAGCTCGCGCCGACGCTGCAGGACAAGGTGTCCCTCGCGGCGATGGCGAGCGCCGAGTTCGGGAAGGTCGCCCCGCTGCACGCCCGGATCTCCGACCTGGGCGCCGACCCGTTCACCGCGATGGCGCCGTTCCGGCTCGCCATCGACCAGTTCCACCAGCACACCGCCCCGGCCGACTGGCTCGAGGGCCTGATCAAGGCGTACGTCGGCGACGGCCTGGCCAACGACTTCTTCCGGGAGATCGCCGCCTACCTCGACCCCGAGACCCGCGACCTCGTCGTGTCGTCCGTGGAGGACGCCGGGCACTCGGCGTTCGTGGTGGAGCGGGTGCGCCAGACGATCGCCGCCGACCCGCCGCTCGGCGGCCGACTCGCGCTCTGGGGCCGGCGGCTGATGGGGGAGGCGCTCACCCAGGCGCAGCGGGTCGCGGCGGACCGCGACACGCTGGCCGCGCTGCTCGCCGGTGGGGTGGACCGACCCGGCCTCGACCTGGCCGCGATCGGCCGGATGTTCACCCGGCTGACCGAGCGGCACGACGAGCGGATGTCCGAGCTCGGGCTGGACGCCTAGGGGTCAGGCGCTGGTCTTGCTCCGGCCGGTCACTCCGGAGGCGAGCACGACCAGGACCGCCGCGACGGCGATCTGCCAGACGTGCCGCCACCAGTCGATGCCCTTGGTGGTGTTGTCCCAGCCGTAGTCCGAGTTGCCCTTGACGTTGTCGTTGACGCCGAACAGCGCGTAGTAGACAGCGCTGCCGATGCAGCATGCCGCCGATGCCGCAGGCGACGGTGAGCCAGAGCGGGATGTGGTCGCGGTCGCCGGGGGCGAAGAGCTTGCCGAGCAAGCCGATGATGAGGCCGCCGACCAGGGTGACGATGATCCACCAGATCATTCCGAGACCTGCTTTCGTCGAGGGAGCCGCGCCATCGCGGCCACCTCGCTCAACCCTAGTGGTCAGGAGCGGAAACCGACCTGACCCGCCACGCCGCCGCCGATCTCGACGTACGCGATCTTGTCGGCGGCCACCAGCGTGCGGCGGCCCTTGGAGTCGGTGAGGCTGAGGATGCCGCCGCTGGCGACGGCATCGGCGATCTGCTTCTCGAGCGTGTCGCGCTCCAGGTCGCTCTCCAGGACGATCTCTCGTGCGGCGTGTTGCACGCCGATCTTGACCTCCACGGTCATGGCTCCTTCGGTTGTTGCGTCGCGTTCAGTGCTCGTCGGTGAGCGGGTAGCCGCGGATCCCCCGCCAGGCCAGCCCCGAGACCAGCGCGGTGGCGTCGGACCTAGTGATTCCGGCGCCGTCCGCGAGCCAGAACCGCGCGCTCACCTGGGCCATTCCCACCAGGGAGACCGCGAGCAGCCGGGAGGCCGGGTCGGGCAGGCCGGTGTCGTCGTGGATCACGCCGGCGATCAGCGTCGCGCACTCGTCGGTGACCCGCTCGATCTGCCCGCGTACGGCGGGCTCGTTGGTCAGGTCCGACTCGAAGACCAGCCGGAACGCACCGGTGTCCGCCGCGACGTACTCGTAGAAGGCATCGATGGCCGCGGCGACCCGCTGCTTGTTGTCATGCGTCGACTCGAGTGCGGCCGCGCAGTTGGCGATCATCGCGGTGCAGGAGGTCTCGAGCAGCGCCAGGTAGAGCTCGAGCTTGCCGGGGAAGTGCTGGTAGAGCACCGGCTTGGACACCCCGGCGCGCTCGGCGATGTCGTCCATCGCCGCCGCGTGGTAGCCCTGCGCGACGAACACCTCGAGCGCGGACGAGAGCAGCTGCTCGCGGCGCTCGCGGCGCGGCAGCCGGCCACCGCGTGGGCGGACCTCGTCGACGTCGTGCTGGTGGGTCACAGCGGCGAGCCTACCCGCGGGTACCCGGACGTCCGGATGACGGGATGTGGTCGGGCGGCCTTGGTGACCGGAGGGAACATGGAAGGGCGGCGCGGCGTTGCCCCTGAGACCGCACCGAACCCGATGAGGAGTGTCCCCGTGAGTTTTCCCGCGCTGGTCGAGCCTGCTGATGAGCTCACCATCGACGAGGTACGCCGCTACAGCCGCCACCTGATCATCCCCGACGTGGGCATGGCCGGGCAGAAGCGGCTGAAGAACGCCCGGGTCCTGGTGATCGGCGCGGGCGGGCTGGGCAGCCCGGCGCTGCTCTATCTGGCCGCCGCGGGCGTGGGCACGATCGGGATCGCCGAGTTCGACGAGGTCGACGAGTCCAACCTCCAGCGCCAGGTCATCCACGGCCAGTCCGACATCGGCAAGTCCAAGGCCCAGTCGGCCAAGGAGTCGATCGGCGAGACCAACCCGTACGTCGAGGTGATCCTGCACGAGGAGCGGCTCGACAACGACAACGTCCTGCAGGTGTTCGAGGGCTACGACCTGATCGTCGACGGCACCGACAACTTCGCCACCCGCTACATGGTCAACGACGCGGCGTACTTCCTGAAGATCCCGTACGTCTGGGGCTCGATCTACCGCTTCGACGGGCAGGCCTCGGTGTTCGCGCCGACCCTGGCCGATGACGCTCCCTGCTACCGCTGCCTCTACCCCGAGCCGCCGCCGCCGGGCATGGTCCCGAGCTGCGCCGAGGGCGGCGTGCTGGGCGTGCTGTGCGCCAGCATCGGCTCGATCCAGGTCAACGAGGCGATCAAGCTGCTCACCGGCATCGGCGACCCGCTGGTCGGCCGGCTGATGATCTACGACGCCCTGGAGATGGAGTACCGCAAGCTCAAGGTCCGCAAGGACCCCAACTGCGCACTGTGCGGCGAGAACCCGACGGTGACCGGACTCATCGACTACGAGACCTTCTGCGGCGCGATCTCGGAGGAGGCTGCCGATGCGGCGGCCGGCTCCACGATCTCGGTCACCCAGCTCGAGCACATGCTCAAGGAGCGCAGCGAGGGCAGCCGCGACTTCTACCTCGTCGACGTCCGGGAGCCGGTGGAGCGCGAGATCAACCAGATCCCCGGCTCCGTGCTCATCCCGCCGGCCGAGTTCCGCAGCGGCAACGCGCTGGAGAAGCTGCCCTCGGACAAGCAGGTCGTCATGTACTGCAAGACCGGTGTCCGCTCGGCCGAGTCCCTGGCGATCGTCAAGGGCGCGGGCTACTCCGACGCGGTGCACGTGGGCGGCGGCATCTCCGCCTGGGTGAGCCAGATCGACCCCAGCCAGCCGGCGTACTAAGGATCGTTCCTGGGTCGCGCATAGTCACTAATGACTACTCGCGCGTAACCCATCGTGACCATGCGTCGTTGAGGGAGCATGAACCTCTCGGCGCGTCACTCGGTCCTCGTCCTTGCCGCGGCCACCGCACTCGGTGCCTCGGCTCTCACCGCCAGTCCGGCCATGTCCGCCCCCACGTGGGCGCCCGCGGACACCGCGTTGATCCACCCCGGCGTGCAGATGTACACCGAGGGTGCCCAGTGCACGGCGAACTTCGTCTTCACCGACGGTGCCGGCACCGTGTACGTCGGGTACGCCGCGCACTGCGCCGGCACCGGCGAGGCCACCGACACCAACGGCTGCGAGGCCGGGTCGCTGCCGCTCGGCACGCGGGTCGAGTTCGTCCAGGGCGGCTCGCTGGTCAGCGCGGGCACCACGGTCGGCGAGGGGACCCTGGCGTACTCCTCCTGGTTGACCATGCAGCAGCGCAACGAGACCGACGCCAACACCTGTGACTACAACGACCTCGCGCTGGTGCGCGTGGACGCCGACGACCTCGCGCAGGTCAACCCGACCGTCCCGCATTGGGGCGGTCCGGTGGGCATCAACACCGAGGGCACCGCCGCGGGTGAGACCGTCTACTCGTACGGCAACTCGAGCCTGCGGTTCGGACAGAGCCAGCTCTCCCCGAAGCAGGGCACCAGCCTCGGCACCTCCGGCGACGGCTGGACGCACCCGGTCTACACCGTGTCGCCGGGCGTGCCCGGCGACTCGGGCAGTGCGTTCCTCGACGCGGGCGGCCGCGCGCTGGGCACCCTCTCGACCCTGGCAGTCGCCCCGCTGGCCGGCTCGAACGGCGTCGGCGACCTGAACCACGAGCTCAGCTACGCGCAGCAGTACGCCGATATCTCTGGCCTCCAACTGGTGCCCGGCACCGAACCGTTCACCCCCTAGCGGCCACGGATCGCCGGTCGTGATCCCCGCGTGATCGCGCGAGAGGCTCCCCGCGAGTAACTTGCTGGCATGAGCGGCAGCTCTCCGGAGCCGGGACCACGATCGGGGCCCCCAGCCGTGGGGCCGGCGGTGCTGGCCGCCACCGTGCTGGTCGTCGTGCTCGCCACCTGGGCCGCCGCGATCGGTCCCGACCGGGTGTTCGACGGCAGCGGCTCGTCCGAGGACACCTCGAGCGAGCCCACGGACGTCGACCGGTTCGTCTCCGGCAGCCGCAGGCAGCAGCCGAAGAGGAAGAGGAGGACGACGAGGGCGGTGCCAGCGCGGCGCTCATCGCCCTGGAGATCGCCATCCTGCTGGCCATCATCTACCTGCTCGTACTGGTGTTCCGCTGGTTCCGCCTGGACGTGACGCCGGAACGTTGGCGCAAGCGACGCCGCCGTCGGCCGGTCGAGTTCGAGGTGCTGCCGGCCTCTCCGGAGCAGGCCGCCGAGGAGATGGTGCGCGACGCCGACCAGCAGCTCGCGCTGCTGCTCGAGGGCACTCCGCGCAACGGGATCGTCGCCTGCTGGCACCGGTTCGAGGTGCAGGCCGAGAAGGCCGGCTTCGGGCGCGAAGCCTGGGAGACGTCCGCCGAGTTCACGCTCCGGGTGCTCGACGTGGTCGCTGCCGACGAGCGGGCGGTCGCCGAGCTGTCGGTGCTCTATCGCGAGGCGCGGTTCTCCGACCACGAGCTCGCCGAGACGGCCCGTACGGCGGCGGTCGAGGCCCTGGAACGGATCCACCGCAGTCTCGGCGCCCGCCACGCGAAGGGGATGTCGTGACCGGCGGTCGCTGGTGGTTCCGGCTGGCGGTGATGATCGCCGCCGCGATCGCCACGCTGTGGGCAGGAGCACGGTTCGAGATGGACCCCGACCCGGTGGGCGTGGTGCTGGTGACCGCGGCCGTGGTCGTCCTGGCGGGGCTGATGGTGGACGCCGTACCGGCGCCGTCGCCGGCGTGGGTGCTGGAGGAGTCCCACATCGCCGAGATCCATCGGCGGGATCCGCGCACCGCGGCCAACCTGCGCATCCTCGAGCACCACCTCAGCGTCGCGCGGCCCGACTCCGCTCTGCGGGACCGGCTGGCCGGCCTGACCGAGCAGGTGCTGATGCTGCGGCACGGCGAGCGACCCGAGACCGCGCGGGCCTACCAGCTGATGGGGCCGGAGCTGACCCGGCTCGTCAACGACCCGCCGTACAAGCTCGACCGCGAACAGATCGAGCGGTGCGTCCGCAGGATCGAGGAGCTATGACCTCCACTGACCGTGCCCGAGGCCGGCGAGCTCGCGGGCCGGGTGCTCGACGAGGTCGAGCGCGCGGTCGTCGGCAAGCGCGAGCCGCTGACGCTGGTGCTCGCCGCCGTGCTCGCGAAGGGGCATGTGCTGCTCGAGGACTTCCCGGGACTCGGCAAGACGCTGGCCGCTCGGTCGTTCGCCCAGGCGCTCGGCCTGGAGTTCGGGCGGGCCCAGTTCACGCCCGACCTGCTGCCCTCGGACCTGACCGGCTCGTTCCTCTACAACCAGCAGCGCGGCGAGTTCGACTTCCGGCCCGGTCCGCTGTTCACCAGCCTGCTGCTCGCGGACGAGGTGAACCGGACGCCGCCGAAGACGCAGTCGGCGCTGCTGGAGGCGATGCAGGAGCGGCAGATCACGGTCGAGGGCGAGACGTTCCCGCTGCCCGAGCCGTTCTGCGTGTTCGCGACCGCCAACCCGATCGAGTACGAAGGCACCTACCCGCTGCCGGAGGCGCAGCTGGACCGGTTCCTGATGCGGGTGGGCTTCGGGTACCCCTCCGCCGACGAGGAGTACGACGTGCTCGTGCGCCGGGTCGAGCGGGGGCGCGAGGAGATCACCCTCGAGGCGCTCACGGACGGACCCGGGGTGCTGGCGATGCAGGCGGCCGTGGAGTCGGTCCGGCTCGACGCCTCGGTCGGGCGCTACTGCGTCGCGCTGGCCGCCGCCACTCGCGACCACCGCGAGGTGCTCACCGGCTCCTCGCCGCGCGGCTCGCTCGGCCTGATGCTCGCCGCGCGCGCGTTCGCGCTGATCCGGGGGCGCGACTACGTGATCCCGGAGGACGTGAAGGTGGTCGCCCGCCCCGTGCTGGCCCACCGGATCACGATCCGCCCCGAGCTGTGGATGACCCACGCCAGCGGCCGGACGGTCGTCGACGACGTACTCACCCAGGTGCCGACCCCGGCCACCCTCGAGCACACCAAGACCGAGCGCTGACCCCATGAAGGTCCAGTGGCGAGCGACCGCCGCACTGAGCCGGGCCCTGATCCTCGCCGGGCTCGGGATCGGCGGGTCGGTGCTCCTCGGTGAGCCGGTCGGGCTGGTGCTCGTCGCGCCGCTGGTCCTGTGTGCGGCGATGGGCCTGGCGGCGCGCCCGGCGAGTACGCCGTCGCTGCGCTCGGACATCGACCACGTGTCGCTGCACGAGGGCCAGGGCACCACGTCCCGGCTGCGGGTCACCGACGCCGAGGACGCCGAACAGGTCACCCGGTCGGTGGCCGAGGCGGCGTACATCGCCACGCATCCGGCCGAGGGACGCGTCTCGCGACTGGTGGCCCACGGGCTCCCCGTCCTGGAGATCAGCCCCCGGCGCTGGGGGCGGCGGGTGCTGGGCCACGAGCGGGTGGCGTTCACGACCCGCTGGGCGGGCTACCGCTGGGGGCCGGTCACCCTGCCCGGCCTGCAGATGCAGGTGCTGCCCGCGCCGACGGCGTACACCTCCCGCGCCGAGACGCCGCAGCCCCGGGGCCTGGTGGGCGCGCATCGCTCCGCGCGGACGGGCTCCGGTTCCGAGTTCGCGGGGATCCGGGAGTTCCAGCCCGGCGACCGGCTGCGCCGGATCAACTGGCGGGTCTCCAGCCGCACCGATCGGCTGCACGCGACCACGACCCGGGCCGAGGAGGACGCCGGCATCCTGCTGGTGATCGACGCCGTGGCCGACCACGGTCGCTCGGGTGGCGTGGACGGATCGGCGAGCAGCCTCGACCTCACGGTCCGCGCCGCCGCCGCGCTGGCCGAGAACGCGGTACGCCGCGGGGACCGGGTCGCGCTCCGAGTGGTGGGCGGCAGCGGACGCCAGGTGCGCTTCGGGTCGGGGTGGGTGCACCTGCGCCGACTGCTCCATGCGCTGTCGGCGATCCAGTCGGGCACCGAGGGCCATCGCTCGCTGGCCACCAGCTGCGCGGGTGCCGCTGCGCGCCACCGAGGGCACCACGGTCGTGCTGCTGACGCCGATGCTGACCGAGGCGATCGCCACCGTCGCGGCCGGCACCGCGCGCCGCGGCCTTCCGACCCTGGTGATCGACACCCTCCCGGACGACGCCGAGCCGGCGCTGCCGGAGGACACCGACCCGGCGCTCGCCTCGCTCGCCTGGCGGATGCGCAAGATCGAGCGCGAGCAGGTGCTCGCGGGGCTTGCCGGCCTCGGGTGTCCGGTCGTCGCGTGGCTGGGGCCGGGCACTCTCGACGAGGTGCTGCACCGGTTGGCCCGGCGCGCCCAGCTGCCCCAGGTGCGGCCCCGATGAGAGCACTCGAATGGTCGCTCTCCCAGCTCGTGGCGCGGCTGATGATCCTGCTGGGCCCGATGGTCGCGTCTGTTCGCGGCGGCCGCGGCGGATGCCCCGCCGACGGGCCTGCTGGCCGTGCTGGTGCTGATGCTCTCCCTCGGCTGGGCGTTCTACCCGGAGTCGGGCGTCGGCACCCTGGCTCTCGGGGTGGTGGTGTTCTGGTGGGTGCGGACGGACCAGACCGATCTGTCGGCGGCGGTGCTGATCGCCGCGCTCGCCCTGCTGGTCGCACACGTCGCGGCGGTGCTCACCGCCTACGGTCCGCCCGAGATGGCCATCGATGCGCCGACGGCTCGGCTCTGGCTCACCCGCGGTGCGACGGTGTTCGTCGCGGCGCCGGTCGTGTGGATGCTCGCCGTACTGCTCCGCGACCAGCCCGAGCCACCCGGCGTGTGGATCGCCGGGATGGTCGCTATCGTCGTCGGCGCCATCGTGGCCGCGGTGGCGGTCGGACTTCCGGAGGAGGAGCCGGTTGGCGAGGCTTGACCCGGAGGAGTACGCCGAACGGGTGCTGGAGTACGTCGAGCAGGTCCCGCGTGGCCGGGTGACGACGTACGGCGCGATCGCCGACTCGGTCGGCGGCGGCCCGCGTCAGGTCGGCTCGGTGATGTCGCGACACGGCGGCCCGGTGCCGTGGTGGCGGGTGGTCCGGGCCGACGGGTCGCTGCCGCCGAGCCATGAGGTCGAGGCCCGACAGGCCTACCTCGAGGAGGGCACGCCGCTGCGCCCCTCGGGCTCGGTGGACATCGTCCGGGCGTTCTGGTCGCCCGACGACTGAGTCAGCTACCGAGCGCGGCGACCACGTCGTCGTAGTCGGGCTCCGTGGCGATCTCCGGCACCAGCTGGGTGTAGGCGACCTTGCCGTCGGCGTCGACGATGACGACGGCGCGGGCCAGCAGGTTCTCCCACTTGCCGTCGACCAGCCGGATGCCGTAGTCGTCGCCGAAGCTGGACCGGAACGCCGAGGCGACCGTGACGTTCTCGATGCCCTCCGCCCCGCAGAACCGGGACTGGGCCATCGGCACGTCGTTGGAGACGCAGATGACCGTGGTGTCCTCGAAGCCCGCCGCCAGCTCGTTGAACTTGCGGATCGCCGCGGAGCAGACGCCGGTGTCGACGCTGGGGAAGATGTTGAGGATCGTGCGGGTGCCCTCCGGGAGGGTCACCTCGCCGAAGTCGAGGCCGACAAGGGAGAAGTTGGGAGCCGGGTCGCCGATGCCGGGGAGCTCGCCGACGGTGTGGACGGCGTTGCCGCCGAGTGCAGTGGTAGCCATGGGGCTTGTCTAGCAGTCCTCCGGTGACGGCGGCGACGGCAGGTCGCGAAGACCACGAAGTGGACTGAGCAGGAAGAGCAACGACGAGGCCAGGATCACGACGGCCATCACCGCGATGGTCTCTCGGACGCCGATGGTGGCGCCGAGCCCGCCGGCCAGCAGTCCGCCGACCGGCATGGTGCCGAAGTTGACCAGCTGGGTCGTGGTGACGACCCGCCCCATCAGCCGCATCGGCACGTAGCGCTGCCGCCACGCCCCTCGGACCACGTTGCCCGCGACTACGAACATTCCCGCGAGGAACAGACCCAGCGGCACCAGCACCACTCCGGTCCCGGGGCCGGCGAGAGGCACCAGGAGGCAGGGGAAGCCGGCGCCGAGCATGAACACCGTCGAGGCGTGTCCGGACCCGATCCGGCGGGAGATGCGGGTCGCGATGAGCGCGCCGAGCAGACCGCCGCTGCTGCCGATCGCCATGACCAGGCCGATGCCGGACGGGTCGAGGTCGAGGTCGCGGACCAGGAAGAGGATGAGCAGGGCACCCAGGCCGGTGTGGCCCAGGTTGGCCAGCCCGCCGATGCCGGTGAGCCACGGGAGGTAGCGGTCGCGCCGCACGAACGAGACGCCCTCGGCGATCCGGGTGCGCAGGGACGTGGTCGGCGCGGTGACCGTCGGCGCGTTGCTGGGCTTGATCCGCCACAGGCACACCGCCGAGAACAGGAAGCTCAGGGCATCCAGCAGGATGCCGAAGGCGGCGGTGAACCACTGGGCGAGGAGTCCTCCGACTCCCGGCCCGGCGATCTGCATCGCCGACTCGGTGCCGAACAGCCGGCCGTTGGCGGCCTCGAGGTGCTCCGGCTCGACGACCTGGGGGAGGAACGCGGAGTACGCCGTACGGAAGAAGACCGTGGCCGCGCCGCCGACCAGGGCGACCAGGAGCAGCTGCGCGAGGGTCAGCACGTCGAGCCACCAGGCCAGCGGGACGCTGGCGTAGGCGACCGCCGAGACCAGGTCCGCCGAGATCATCACTGCCCGGGCGGGCAGTCCGTCGACCCATGCGCCCGCCGGCAGCCCGATGAGCAGCCAGGGCAGCCAGGCCGCGGTGGCCAGGGCGCCCATCGCGCCGGGGCCGGCGTCGAAGGCGACCACCGCGAGCAAGGGGAGCAGCACGAACGAGGTGGCGTTGCCGAGGACGCTGACGCCCTCGCCGAGCCAGAGCAGCCGGAAGGCGCGGTTGCTGGAGAGGGATCCGACCGTGGCGGGTGAGCTGGTGAGCGTCGTCATGGCTGGGCCGGGAAGGCGCGGGCGAACAGGAAGACGGGCTCTCGCTCGACGCCGTCGTCCGGCGTGGCGCGGCTGCTCCAGCGCAGGATCACCTCGATGACCTCGTCGGCGAGCTGCTGCAGCTCGTCGGGCGACAGCCGCAACCACTGCTGGGTGACCCAGGCGGCGTTGTCCCAGACCGGGTCGGACTCCGCGTTGGCCATCCACTCCCGGCTGCGCTCGAACTGCCGCTGCAGGCCCAGGGCCTCGGCGGCGTGCGCGGCCGCGACCGCCGATGCGTCGTTGGCGAAGTCCTCTCGCGACCAGCGGGTGCCGGGGGAGGTGAGCCTGCCACCATCGTTCGCGCTTGTCCTTGGCGAGCTCGGGCGCCTCGACCACCAGCTCGGCCTCGGCCAGCACCTTCAGGTGATGGCTGGCGCTGCCGACCGCCTGGCCGGTGCGCTGGGCGAGCGCGGAAGCGGTGGAGGGGCCGTCGACCTTGAGCGCGTCCATGATCCGGGCGCGGAACGGGTGCGCGAGCGCGGCCAGGGCCTTGGCTTCGGTGAGCTTGCGGATCTCGGGGCGAGGCATGACGCGGAGGCTAGATCAACAACGATCAGTTGTACAAGAGTTCTTGTGGAATCGAAGTAGAAGTGCCAGCCGACACGGCGTTCCTTCGGCAACTGTCGCCGTCGTAGGTGTGTGATGGGGGTCACTAAGTTGTGCAGGGCTCGGGCCTCACCCACAGCGAAAGGGTCCAATCATGTCGATGTTCAAGTGGGAAGTAGTCGATCCAGCTCCCGGTGAGGCCGTCGCGCCGAACCAGCGCCTCGCCTGGGGCAAGACCGTGGGCCTCGGCGCCCAGCACGTCGTCGCGATGTTCGGGGCGACGTTCGTGTTCCCGATCATCATGGGGCTGGACGCCAACCTGGCGATCATGATGAGCGGCATCGCGACGATCTGCTTCCTGCTGATCGTGAAGGGCAAGGTGCCGAGCTACCTCGGTACGTCCGCCTCGTTCGTCGGTGGCGCCACCGCGATCTACACCTACTCGGGCAGCGGCGGGCCCGGCGGCCCGGCCGACGTGACCGGCGCGATCCTGGTCGCCGGTGTGGTGCTGGCGATCGTCGGTCGTGATCATCCACTTCCTCGGCGCGGACTCCGTCAACGCCGTCCTGCCGCCGGTGGTCACCGGCGCCGTGGTGATGCTGATCGGCTTCAACCTCGCCCCGGTGGCGACGAAGACCTACATGCCGTCGGACCCCTGGATCGCCCTGCTCACGATGACCGCGGTGATCGTGATGGCGGTCGGGCTGCGCGGCTTCTTCGGGCGGATCGCGATCTTCCTCGGCCTGGTCTTCGGCTACGTCGTCTCCTGGATCGCGGACATGATCTGGGGCACCATCTCGCTGCCGCTCCCGGGCTTCCCCGACCCGGGCCCGCACGACCGGGTCAACTGGGACGCGGTGAAGGCGGAGGACTGGTTCGGCTTCCCCGACCAGACGCAGGACGGCCTCGTCGGCAACCAGACCCTGGCCGGCAACCTGGACGCCGTCGGCTGGCACACCCCAGCGTTCTCGATCACGTTCGCGCTGCTGGTGCTGCCGGCCGTGATCGCGCTGGTCGCGGAGAACGTCGGTCACGTCAAGGCAGTGGCCGAGATGACCAAGACCGACCTCGACCCGAGCATGGGTCGCGCGGTCGCCGCCGACGGTGTCGGCACCGTGATCACCAGCGCCGTGGGTGGCTCGCCGACCACGACGTACGCCGAGAACATCGGTGTCATGGCCGCCACCCGGGTCTACTCGACGGCGGCCTACTTCGTGGCAGCGATCACGGCGATCCTGCTCGGCCTGGTGCCGAAGTTCGGTGCGATCGTCAACGTGACGCCGCCGGCCGTGCTCGGCGGGATCACGCTGGTGCTCTACGGGATGATCGGCCTGCTGGGCGCGAAGATCTGGAAAGAGAACAACGTCAACTTCGCCAACCCGGTGAACCTGGTGCCGATCGCGGCGGGCATCATCCTGGCGATCGGCGACGCCACGCTCGAGATCACCGACGACTTCGTCCTCAGCGGCATCGCCCTGGGCACCCTGGTCGTCGTCCTCGGCTACCACCTCGCCCGGGTCATTGCGCCGAAGAACATCGACGACGACGGCGCGATCATCGCGGTCGGCCATGAGGGTGCGCACACGGAGGACCACGCGCCACCGCACGACGACGACAAGGCCTGACAGCAGTCACCAGCGGCCCACTCGACCTCGGTCGGGTGGGCCGCTGGCATACGTTGCCGATGAAACGGGCCCCCGTCGGCAGATTTGTGCCGTGGCCTGGCCATCGACGGCCCGCGCTTGAATCGACGGGTGCCTTCCCACCAGCTCGTCATCGCCGACGCGACCCTGCGCGGTCGTGAAGGTCGCTGGCAGATCGGCGTGGACGACGGCCGGATCGCGGCCCTCGGGCCCGAGCCGTTGACCGGGACCGAGGAGCTGGACGCCGGCGGGGGCCTGGTGACCGAGAGCTTCGTCAACGGCCACATGCACCTGGACAAGGTCTACACGCTGGACCGGATCGGCGACGCCGCGCTGACGGCGTACACCTCGGGTGACATGGGGTCGGCACTGCACTCGATCGAGCTCGCGTCGGCGGTGAAGGACCAGTACGACCGCTCCTGGATCGAGCCCAACGCTCGGAAGGCGGTCCTCGAGGCGGTGAAGTACGGCGTCCGGCACGTGCTGGCGTTCGCCGACGTGGACACCAAGGCCCGGCTCGAGGGGGTGATCCCGCTGCTGGCGCTCCGTGAGGAGTTCCGCGGTGTGGTCGACCTCCAGGTCGTGGCGTTCCCGCAGGACGGGCTGCTCCGCGACCCGGGGGCGGAGCAGCTGGTCCGGGAGGCGGTCGAGCTCGGTGCCGACGTCGTCGGCGGGATCCCGTGGATCGAGCACACCGACGCCGAGGCCCGTGAGCACGTGCAGCGGATGTGCGCGCTCGCCGCCGCGCACGATCGCCGGGTCGCGATGCTGGTGGACGACGCCGGCGACGCGAGCCTGCACACCACCGAGATGCTGGCCGAGGCGATGTTCGAGCACGGCCTCGTCGGCCGCGGTGTCGCCAACCACGCTCGGGCGGTCGGGCTGTACGGCCGCGCCGTCCCTCGAGCGGCTGGCCGGCCTCGCGAAGCGCGCCGGTCTCGGCTTCGTCAGCGACCCGCACACCGGGCCGCTGCACCTGCCGGTGCGCGAGCTGACCGCGATGGGTATCCCGGTCGCGCTCGGCCAGGACGACATCGAGGACGCCTACTACCCGTTCGGCCGGCACCACCTGCTGGAGGTGGCGTTCCTCGCGGCGCACGCGCTGGAGGCGGTGGACGCCCCCGGCATCGATCTCGTGTACGACGCGGTGACGACGACCGCCGCGACGGTGCTCGGCGTGACCGGCCACCGCTTGGAGGTGGGCGGCAACGCCGACCTCGTCATCCACGAGCACCCGACCCTCCGTCAGGTACTGACCGAGCACGCCGCGCCGACGTACGTGGTCGCGTCGGGCAGGCTGGTGGCGAGCTCGACCTCGACGACCACGTTCCACCTCGGACAGGGAGCGAACGCATGACCCAGGGCATCCGGATCGGCATCGACACCGGCGGCACCTTCACCGACGTGGTGGCCCTCGACGAGGCCACCGGACGAGCTGGTGACGACGAAGACCCCGTCGACGCCGAGCAACCCAGCGGACGGCTTCCTGGCCGGCATCGAGAAGGTGCTCGGCCTGATCGGGGCCACGGGGGACCGGATCTCCGCGGTCAGCCACGGCACCACGGTGGCCACCAACCAGCTGCTCGAGGGCAAGGTCGACCGGCTCGGGTTCATCACCAACACCGGCTACGAGGCGATGCTGGAGATCGCCCGGCAGTCGGTGCCCGACGGCTACGGCAACTCCTACTTCTGGGTGAAGCCCGATCGGATCGTCCCGCGCGACCTGGTGCGCGGCGTCTCGGGCCGGCTCGACTTCACCGGCGCGGAGCTGGAGCCGCTCGACGAGGACGGGGCCCGCGCGGCGGCGCGCTGGTTCCGCGACGCGGGCATCTCCACGCTGGGCGTCTGCTTCCTGCACGCGTACGCCAACCCGGCACACGAGGAGCGGATGCGGGAGATCCTCGCCGAGGAGCACCCCGACGCCGTGGTGTCGGTGAGCAGCGAGGTGCTGCGGGAGTACCGCGAGTACGAGCGCGCGATGACGACGCTGGTCGACGCGGCGGTGAAGCCGCGGCTGTCGGCGTACGTCACCAACATCACGGAGCGGCTGCGTCAGTACGGCGACCGGTCGATCCCGTTCTACGTGATGAAGTCCAACGGCGGCGTGCTGTCGGCCGACGAGGTCGTGCACCAGCCGATCACGACGGTCCTGTCCGGGCCGGCCGCCGGCGCGCTCGGCGCCGCGCTGATCGCGAAGGTCGCCGGCCACGATCGGGTGCTCACCTCCGACGGCGGCGGTACGTCGACCGACGTCAGCGTGGTGATCGACGGCGAGCCGACGCTCACCACCGAGGGCACGGTCGGGGTGTTCCCGTCGAAGATCCCGATGATCGACGTGGTGACCGTCGGCGCGGGCGGCGGCTCGATCGCCTGGCTCTCGCCCGAGGGCACGCTCAAGGTCGGCCCCCAGTCGGCCGGCGCCGACCCGGGTCCGCTCTGCTACGCCAAGGGCGGCACCGAGGTGACGATCACCGACGCGCACGTCGTACTCGGCCGGATCCCGCCGCACCTGCTCGGCGGCGAGATCCCGCTCGACGTCCAGGCGGCCCTCGACGGCGTCGACCAGCTCGCCGCGAAGCTCGGGCTGAGCCGCGAGGCCTGTGCCAGCGGCGTCCTCGAGATCTCGGCGTGGAACCAGGCCAACGCGCTGCGCCAGGTCACCGTGAAGCGCGGCCTCGACGTCCGCGACTTCACGCTGACGACCTTCGGCGGCTCCGGGTCGCTGCTGCTCTGCCGGCTGATGGACATCCTCGGCATCGAGACCGTGCTGGTGCCGCCGGAGCCCGGCAACGTGTCCGCGTTCGGGCTGCTCACCGTCGACGTGAAGAACGACTACGTGCAGACCCACGTGTCGCTGGCCGACACGCTCGACCCCACGTCGGTGACGGCGATCTACGACGACCTCACCGAGCGGGCCGCGGCGGCGCTCACCAAGGAGGGCTTCGCCGCCGACCAGCACCGCTACCTGCGCACCGCCGACCTGCGCTACTTCGGCCAGGCCTTCGAGGTGCGGGTGCCGGTGCCGGAGGGCCCGGTGGACGCCGGCCGTCCTCGCCGAGGTCGCGACCCGGTTCCACGCCGAGCACAAGGGGCTCTACGGCTACGACTTCGCCGGTGACCCGACCCAGCAGGTGGAGTGGGTCAACCTGCGGGTGTCCGGCATCGGGCCGATCCAGCGGCCGGAGATCAAGAAGCACCCGATAGCCGATGGTTTCGAGGCTCGCTCCGCTCGCACCTCGACCAGCGTCAGAGAGGTCTGCTTCGAGGCGGCCGACGGATACGTAGAGGCGCCGGTGATCAGCCGGACCGATCTGTCGCCCGGCACCGAGGTCGAGGGGCCGGCGATCATCGAGGAGTTCGGCTCCACGGTGCCGCTGCACCCGGGCTTCACCGCCCGCATCGACGAGTACCTGAACATCATCGTGACGAGGGAGGTCCAGTGATGGCGAGCCGTCGCGCACCCACCCAGTTCCCGTTCGGGCCGCTGACCGCGGACGCCGGCGCGAGTGCCGACCCCGTGCTGGTCGAGATCGTCCAGGGCTCCCTGGCCAGCGTCGAGATGGAGGTCGAGACCGCGATCGGCCGGACCAGTCGCAGCCCGATGATCCGGGACGCCCACGACTTCCGGGCCGGCATCCACGACCGGCTGCTGCGCAAGCTGACCGGCCGCTCGTACTCCGCGCTGGTCCATCCGATCGCCCGCGACTTCCCGATCGAGGAGATGCGCGAGGGCGACGTCTTCTTCCACAACGACGTCTACCGCTCCGAGGGCGGGATCGGGCACCTGCCCGACCTGTGCGTCACGGTGCCGGTGTTCAGCGGCGGCAAGGTGGTCGCGTTCGTGCAGGCCTTCGGCCACCACGACGACATCGGCGGCGCGGTGCCCGGTTCGATGCCCTCCGACGCGACCAGCGTGTTCGAGGAGGGCCTGATGGTGCCGCCGATCCGGCTCTGGGACGCCGGCGTGCCCAACCGGGCGGCGCTGACGATCATGACCCGCAACTCCCGGATGCCCGAGAGCCTGGCGGCCGATCTCGACGCCGAGTGCTCGGCCTGCCTGATGGGTGCCCGCCGCCTCGGCGAGCTCTTCGACCGGTACGGCGTCGAGGCCGTCGAGTCGTGCTTCGACGCGATCATCGACCGGACGACCACGACGTACCGCCGCGAGATCCTCGGCAAGATCCCGGTCGGCTCGTGGGTCTGGGAGGACTACGCCGAGCACGACGGCATCGACGAGCCGAAGCTGCACGCCCAGCGGATCACCCTGACCCGCACCGCCCCCGACGACCCGGACGGCGAGCGGCTGATCCTCGACTTCGACGGCACCTCGCCGCAGGCCAAGGGTCCGATCAACCACTGCGGCGACTACAGCGACGGGGTCTTCCTGAAGAAGTGGCTGGCGCCGATCCTGCGCAACCTCGCCGACAGCCCCGAGCGGATGGCCGAGCTCGACGTCAACGAGGGCGTCGTACCCCTGATCGAGATGCGGTTCCCGCCGCCGGGCACCCTGCTCACGCCGGTCTTCCCGGCGCCGACGAACGCCCGCACGTTCGTGATCCTCCGGCTGCTCGGGGTACTGGCCGGCGTGCTCGCCAAGGCGGTCGACGGCCGGATGCCCGCCGACCAGGAGACGATCCGCTACACCGGTGTGTACGGCGACGACCTCGACGGCCGCCCCTACCTGATGCGCGAGGTGCTCGGCGGTGGCTCCGGTGGCCGCTACTACGCCGACGGCGAGGACACCATCCACGTGGTGCCGGACTCGCGGAACCTGCCGACCGAGTTCACCGAGTCGCGGTTCCCGTTCCGGGTCGAGGCGCTCTCGCTGGCCGTCGACAGCGGCGGGGCCGGGAAGTTCCGCGGCGGCCTCGGCTACGAGAAGCACATCCGGATGCTCAAGGACGCGCACTTCATGTCGATCGCCGACCGCTCGATCCTGGCCTGCTGGGGCGTCAAGGGCGGGCTCGCCGGCACCCCGTTCCAGGTCGTCATCGACGCGGGCGGGCCGAACGAGCGCGAGGTCGACGCGCTCGCCGACGCCGAGCCGGTGCAGGCGGGCGAGGTGATCCGGATCCGCACCACCGGTGGCGGCGGCTGGGGCGACCCGCTCGAGCGCGACCCCGAGCTGGTGGTCCGCGACGTCGTGTGGCGCAAGGTGAGCCGCGAGGCCGCGCTGGCGACGTACGGCGTGGTGCTGACCGGCGACGACCTCGACCAGCTGGGCCATGACCCTGCGGCGACGTCGGCAGAGCGCGGCTCGCGGTCGGGCGCCACGGCGTTCTTCGACCGCGGCCCCGGCTACGCCCGGCTCTCCGGTGGCGCCGACCACGCCGACGTGGACGTGATGGGCGGATGACCGCGCCTCGGGTCGCCGTGGTGGGCGGCAACGGCAAGACCGGTGCCGCCGTGGGCGAGGCCCTCCGCGGTCGCGGCGCGGAGCCGGTGCCGCTGGGTCGGGCCGAGTGGGACGAGCTGGCCCGGGCCATGGACGGCTGCGCGGCGGCGTACCTCATCGCGCCGAACTTCCATCCCGACGAACCCGGCTACGTCGGGCAAGCGCTCGCGGCGATGACGGCGGCCGGGGTCGCCCGCGTGGTCTACCACTCCGTGGCCTCGCCGTACGTGCCGGCGATGCCGCACCATCTCGGCAAGGCCGTCTCCGAGGACCTGGTGCGACGGTCGGGTCTGCCCTGGACGATCCTGCAGCCGGGCGCGTACCTGCAGAACCTCGACCTGAGCGGGCCCGTCGAGGTGCCGTACGACGTCGACGCCATGTTCGGCTTCGCCGACCTGAACGACGTCGCCGCTGCGGCTGCCCTGGTGCTGACCGAACCGGGACATGTCGGTGCGACCTACGAGCTCGCCTCGCGGGTGGCGTCGGTGGCCCAGCTGGCGGCCGAGGCCGGGGTGACGGCGTCGCGCGTGGACGAACGTCCTGACGGATGGTTGGGCCTGATGTATGCCTACTACGACGCCCATGGTCTGCCGGCCGGCGTGCTGCCGCTGCAGGCCCTGCTGGCGAGGGGAGAAGCGGCATGAGGGTGATGCTCGCGCTCGGCGGCAACGCGATGACCAACAAGGACGGTCGCGCCCGGCCCGAGGACCAGATCGCCGCCGCCGAGGTCGCCATGGAGGCGGTCGCGCAGCTGCTCGAGCACGAGGCCGAGGTGGTCATCACGCACGGCAACGGGCCTCAGGTCGGCAACCTGCTGGTCAAGAACGAGCTGGCCGCCGCGGTGGTGCCGCCGGTGCCGCTGGACTGGTGCGGCGCGCAGACCCAGGCGACGCTCGGGTTCGTCCTGATGAACGCGCTCGAGGCCTCGCTGGCCGCCCGCGACGTCACCCGGCAGCTGGCCACCGTGGTCACCCGCACCCGCGTCGACCCGGACGACAAGGGCTTCACCCATCCCAGCAAGCCGATCGGCCGCTACCTGCCCGCCGACCAGGCCGCCCTGCTCATGGAGCACGGCGAGAGCTGGGAGGACCGCGGGGAGAAGGGCTGGCGGAGGTTGGTGGCCTCGCCCGAGCCGCTCGAGATCCTGGACGCGCCCGCCGTGCTGGCCCTGATCGAGGCCGGGTTCGTGGTCGTCGCCAACGGGGGCGGCGGCATCCCGGTGGTGCGTGAGGACGGCCGGCTGCACGGCGTCGAAGCCGTGATCGACAAGGACCTCGGCGCGGCGCTGCTGGCCGAGGTCGTCGACGCCGACACCCTCGTCGTCGCCACCGACGTCTCGCACGCCGTGATCGCCTACGGCACCCCCGAGGCCGAGCCGATCGGGAAGGTCACGGTGGCCGAGATGCGTGAGTACGCCGCCGCCGGGCACTTCGCCAGCGGGTCCATGGGACCCAAGGTCGATGCGGTCTGCCGGTTCGTCGAGACGACCGGCCACCGCGGCGTGATCACCAGCCTGGACAACATCGTCGACGCGGTCACCGGTGACTCCGGGACCGTCGTCGTACCCAACTGACCGGTCCAACGAAAGGAACGTCATGCCCTCCGCCATCGAAGTCCGCAAGGTCCCGATCCACTCCGTCGCCGACGCCTCCGAGCTCGCGAAGCTCATCGACGAGGGGGTGATGGCGGCCGACCGGGTGATCGCGATCATCGGCAAGACCGAGGGCAACGGGGGAGTCAACGACTACACCCGGATCATCGCCGACCGCGCGTTCCGCGAGGTGCTGATCGCGAAGGGAGCGCCCGCGGACCAGGTCAAGGAGGTGCCGATCGTCTGGTCCGGCGGCACCGACGGCGTGATCAGCCCGCACGCCACTATCTTCGCGACGACCGACGCCGAGCCCAGCGACGAGCCGCGGCTGACGGTCGGCTTCGCGATGAGCGAGGTGCTGCTGCCCGAGGACATCGGCAGGGTGGCGATGGTCGAGAAGGTGGCCGACGCGGTGAAGGTAGCCATGGAGCGCGCCGGCATCACCGACGTCGCCGACGTCCACTACGTGCAGACCAAGACCCCGCTGCTGACGGTGCACACGATCCGCGACGCCAAGTCGCGCGGCAAGACCGTGTGGACCGAGCACACCCACGAGTCGATGGACCTCTCCAACGGCTGCACGGCGCTCGGCATCGCGGTCGCGCTCGGTGAGATCGACATGCCGACCGACGCGGACGTCATGCACGACCGTTCGCTCTACTCGGCGGTGGCCTCCTGCTCCTCCGGCGTCGAGCTCGACCAGGCGCAGATCGTCGTGGTCGGCAACGCGACCGGCGTGGGCGGCCGCTACCGCGTGGGCCACTCGGTGATGAAGGACGCGCTGGACGCGGACGGCATCTGGGAGGCGATCCGCTCCGCCGGCCTCGACCTGCCCGACCGGCCGCGCACCGCCGACCTGGACGGCAAGCTGGTCAACGTCTTCCTGAAGTGCGAGGTCTCCCAGGACGGCCAGGTCCGGGGCCGTCGCAACGCGATGCTCGACGACTCCGACGTGCACTGGCACCGGCAGATCAAGGCCTGCGTCGGCGGCGTGACCGCGGCGGTCACCGGCGACCCGGCGGTGTTCGTCTCCGTCTCCGCGGCCCACCAGGGCCCCGACGGCGGCGGCCCGGTCGCCGCGATCGTCGACCTGGGCTAGAGCTCGGCGTGGGAGCGGTGATTCAGGACCGGTTTTATGCGGAGGATCTGTCCTAGCCCACCGCTCCCCGCGCTCGCTCCCTCAACCCCGCATCCCGCGATCCGACAGCTGCCCGGACCGGGGCGAAGAGCTGTCGCCAACGCTCCGTGAACTGGGGTGCCGGCCCCGCGTACCCGAGCTCGACCATCCTGCGGTGCACCGTCAGCACAAGCTTTCGCGACTGACCGAGCCGCTCGCGTGTCACCTGCATGTAGGGTATGTTGTGTCGACGAAACACCTCGTAGCGGTCGATGTCGCTCGAGTACTGCAGCCGCTCTGACTGGTGGTGATCTCCTTCGTATTCGAGGACCAAGCCACCTTCCTCGACGAGAAGGTCCGCGATCACCACCACGTTCTCCTCCGAGCCCAGGTCCAGCTGCACGTTGACTGCTGGCCTGGGTAGGCCGGCGAACTCCAGTACAACGCGAGTCTCGGACTCCTTGACGGATCTCGAGTCCGTATCCAGATAGTCGAGGATCCAGATCGCCTCGTCGGCGCCGTCCCGCCAGAGGGCGGCCAATGCCAGCGTTCGAACTTCCTTGACTGTCATGTGATCCCGGTACAGAAGCCAGTCGCCGACCCTGATTGCGTCGATCACCCGTGCGTGTCTGCAGTAGAAGAGGAAGGCGGCCGCAGGCGTCGTCGATCGTCCGTCGTGGGGAGCCAAGGCCTTCGTGCGATGAAGGAAGACCCTGTCCAAGTCGATGTGCAGGTCGCCCTCGATCACGAAGTGCAGCGGGAATCTCGGTCCGAAGTCCAGACCGAGCTGTCGGATCCTGGTCAGTCCTGTCAGGATCTTCTCGGCCGGCAATGCCAGTCGAGCGGCTTCGATCCAGTCCTCCTCGTACATCTCTTGTTCGGCCAATCGCCATACTCGCGGTAACACCTGTACTAACCGCTTGCCTACGAACATTGACTTCTTGACGCCCAGAGCCAGCGCGTGCTCTCGCGAGAAGTGTCCGGGTCCGAGGTCTGGTGGCAGGCGTTTCATCCCCGAATTGCTTCACGACCGGAGGCGTCGTGGACGTCGCTCAGGGCGGGCAGTGCACACGCGTTCGCCCTTGACCGCCTGTGGATGTCGTAGGGCTCTCGGGCGGTGACCTTTTACCTTTTTCATCTCATCTAATTTGTCCTAATCACCTCTCCACTTACCATCATCTCTCTATCGGTCATATCTCTCTCGGATTCCGGTTCGTCCGCTCGGCACCCGCCCTCAACTGCTCTCCGGGCAGCCGCTCGGCGTCCGGAGCTGGCGCGTCGATCCGCACCAGGTCGTCGGCGGCGCGCCAGCGCCCGAGGTTCCACTCGAGCCAGTCGTCGTCCGCTCGCGCCCGGTGGCCAGCGACACACGCCGCGAACCTCGGCCGGCAGCGTGCTCGAGCACGGGCACCGCGTCGTCGGAGAGACCCTGGAGGTAGGACCAGTCGAGCTTGCCGGTCTCCTCGTAGCGGTCGACGTTGCGCTGGGCGATCCAGGCATCCGGGTTGATCGCGGCCAGCGCGACGATCAGGCCGGCGCCACTGAGCAGCGCGAAGCGGGGCAGCCAGGCCGCCTTCTTCAAGGTGAGACCGGCGACCATCACCGCGAGCACGAGCAGCCCGAGCCAGCCCTCGAAGACGTCGACGAGCAGCCGCAGCTCGGTGAAGCCGTAGGCCTCCTGGTAGACGTGCATCCGGTACAGCGCCGAGGCCACCACCACGAGGGTCTGCACACAGAGCAGACCGAGAGCCGCGCGCAGCCACAGCCGGTCCTTGGGCGTCGCGCGGGGCGCCTTGCGGGCCGCGGCCCAGATCACCAGCAGGGTCAGCGCGGTGGCGACGGTCATCTGCCCGAAGCCCTCGTGCACGTAGTCCGCGTAGGTGAGCCCGGTGGTCCGTTCCAGGTAGTCGTGACCGCCGAAGATCACCGTCGCCTGCGCGACCAGGAAGGCGGCGAACACCGCGTCCACCACGAGCACCGGAGCCAGCCACTCGAACGGCCGGCTGACCGGACGGACCTCCTCCTGCGGCTGGTCGACGCGCGGCGGGTTGAGCCCGAGGTACGCCGCCGCCAGCACCACGCCGCCCACCGCGACGAGGATGAACGCGCGCAGCACGAACGACTCCATGTCGAGGTCGGGGACCAGCGCGTCCGCCCACTCCGCGAACAGCGCATCTGCGGAGGCGAACAGCAGCCCGAAGACCAGCAGCCCGGTCGCCGACCAGACGGCGGTGCGGAGTACGGCGGCGGAGCTTCCGTGTCCGGTCATCGCCCCCAGGGAGCGGCCGAGCCAGGGCAGCCCGCGCAGCCCGGCGAGCGGCCCGGACAGCGCGGAGAGGGCGAAGCCCGGCATCGTGCGCGCCCCGGTCACCCCGCACACGGTGACGATCGCTCCGGTGAAGACGCTGAGGAAGATGATCCAGTCGGCGTCCCGGATCACCGACGCGGCGGCCAGCAGCAGGCAGATCCCGGCGCAGGCGCGGGTGAACGGGTCGGTGCCGTTCTTGCTCGCCGCCATGATCACGACGCCCCCGGCGACCAGCACCAGGAACGTGCCGACGCCGGCATCCCGGTAGGGCAGCACGAGCGCGGCCAGCAGGCCGACCCCCAGCGCGGCGAGCAGGAGACCCGGGTCGGCCGGCCTCGCCGCGGTCGGGCCAGAACGGGCCGAGCAGTCCGTCGGTCACCGGAGGCGGTACGACGGCAGCGGGTGCGGGGGGCGGGGAAGGTGCGGACATGGGGGTCTCCTCGGTCGGGGCGGGACGGACGGGGGGTGCGGCGGGGAGGTCCACGCGGACCCGCGCGCCGGAGCTGCCGGGCTCCGGCTCGACGAACGCGATGCTGCCGCCGTGCAGGTCGGTGACCCAGCGGGCGATGGCGAGCCCGAGGCCGGTGCCACCCCCGCCCTCGGTCGCGCTGAGGGTGCCGAACGGCTCGAACGCTCGCTCTCTGTCGAGCGGGTGCGACGCCCGGTCCCTGGTCGGAGACCTCGATCCGGTGCCGGTCGTCGACGCGGGTCACGGTCACCCGTACCGACCCGCCGGCCGGGCTGTGTCGCGACGCGTTGTCGAGCAGGTTGGCCACCAGCTGCCGCAGCCGAGCCGGGTCGGCGCGGACGACCAGGTCGGGCGGGTCGACGCGGACGTCGTACTCCACGGGCCGGCCGGAGACCTGGGCCTCCTCGACGGCCTCGGCGAGCAGCTCGGCCACGGCCACCGGCTGCGGAGACAGCGGCGCCTTGCCGGCGTCGACGCGGGCCAGGTCGAGCAGGTCGGTGACCAGGCGTCCCGAGCCGCTCGGCCTGGGCGAGCGCGGGCCGGAGCGCGTCCGGGTCCGCGGGCTCGGAGCCGTCGACGAGGTTCTCGAGGACGGCCTGCAGCGCGGCCAGCGGCGTCCGCAGCTCGTGGCTGACGTTGGCCACCAGCTCGCGGCGCTGCCGGTCCACCGTCGCGAGGTCCCGCGCGGTGCGGTTGAACGCGCGGGCCAGCTCGCCGACCTCGTCGTGGGAGGTCTCGCTGACCCGGACGCTGTAGTCGCCGCGGGCCATCCGCTTCGCCGCCGCGGTCATCTCGCGCAGCGGCGACGTCATGCCGACGGCCAGCAGCTGCGTGACCGCGAGCGCCAGCAGGATCGTGACCGGGATGCTCAGCCAGGGGGAGACCCCGCCGGCCCGCCCGAGGGTGCCGACGACCGCGGCGACCACGACGCTGGCGCCGACCAGCAGGCCGAGCTTGACCTTGAGCGACCCGACCGGTGCGAGCGGCTGGCCGCTCACTCGTCACCCGGCTCGAGGGAGTAGCCGACGCCGTGCACGGTACGGACCCGGTCGGCGCCGATCTTGGCCCGCAGGCCCTTCACGTGGCTGTCGACGGTGCGCGTCCCCGAGCCGCCCGGCCAGCCCCATACGTCGGCGAGCAGCCGCTCGCGGGTCACCACGGTCCCGGGCTCGGCGGCCAGGCAGGCGAGCAGGTCGAACTCGGTCGGGGTCAGCCGGACCTCGACCTCGTCCCGCCAGACCCGCCGGGACGCCGGATCGATCCGCAGGCCGCCGATCTCGGTGGGGCGACGGCTCGCCAGCTCGCCCGCCCGGTCGACCCGTCGGAGCAGCGCGGCCACCCGGGCCACCAGCTCCCGCATCCGGAACGGCTTGGTCAGGTAGTCGTCGGCACCCACGCCGAGGCCGACCAGGATGTCGGCCTCGTCGTCGCGGGCGGTCAGCATCAGCACCGGCACCGGTCGCTCGGCCTGGATCCGGCGGCACACCTCGTGCCCGTCGAACCCGGGAGCATCACGTCGAGCAGCACCAGGTCCGGTGCAGTGCTCGGCGAAGGCGGAGACCGCGCCGGGGCCGTCGAAGGCCCGGACGACGTCGTACCCCTCGGACTCGAGGCGTTCGGAGACGGCCTGGTTGATCAGCGGCTCGTCCTCGACCACGAGAATCCGCCGGCTGCTCATGCAAGCAGCGTAGGAGCGCGGCTGGCCGGGAAGCGGGGACGACTCGTGAAGGTTCTGTGCAGATCGGTCCGGACCGGCGGCTGGGCGTCGGTGCGAGAGTCCTACGGCGAGCACCTCGACCACGTCGTGAAGCTCGACCCCGAGGGCAACGAGTTCTGCGTGGCTTGAGGCTCGGTGATGCCTGGCCAGACGCTGGGTCAGTCGTGGGCGAAGGTGATGTTCGGCAGGACCTTTCGCAGCCAGGCCGGGGTGTACCAGGCGGCCCGTCCGGTGAGGCGGAGCATCACGGGCAAGCAGGACGAGTCGGACCAGGAAGGCGTCGAGGAGCACGGCGAGGCCGAGGACGACGCCCATCTCCTTGGGCGGGATCGGCCCCGAGAGGGCGAAGGTGAAGAACACCGCGACCATCACCGCGCCGGCGGCGAAGATGACGCGGCCGGAGTGGGCCAGAGAGCCGACCATGGCGTCCTTCGGGTCACCGCTGCGCTCGTAGTGCTCCTTTGCCGAGGCGAGCAGGAACACGGTGTAGTCCATCGCGATCGCGAAGATCATCGCGAAGAAGAACACCGGCGCCCAGGCGTCGAGGAAGCCCTGGACTCGAAGCCGAGCAGGTCGGCGCCGATGTCCCTCCTGGAAGATCAGCCGGGCGACACCGAACGCGGCCGCGGTGGACAGCAGGCTGGCCAGGGTGCCGAGCAGGGAGATCAGCGGCGCCTGGAGTGCGATCAGCAGCAGCAGGAAGCCGAGCACCAGCACGACGCCGATGACCAGCGGGGTGGACTCGTCGAGCTGGGCCTTGAGGTCGAGGTTCTCCACTGCGGCGCCGCCGACGCACGGCGGAGTCGGGCAGGTCGGCGCGGAGCCGGTCGACGGTGTCGGCGAGGGCCGGGTCCGAGGGGTCGACGGTCGGGACCGCCTGCATCAGCACCAGGTCGCTGTCGTCGGCGGCGGGCATCGGCGGCATCGCGGCGGCGATACCGGGCGTCCTCGCGCAGCACGGCGGTCGCCGCCTTGGCGTCGGCGTCGTCCGTGACGATCGTGGAGGGTGCCGGGGCGCCCGTCACCGAAGGCCTCCTGGACCTGGTCGTAGCCGACCCGGGCCGAGGCGTCCTCGGGCAGCACCTTGATCGAAGGCATGGCGGTCTTCAGCCCGAGGATCGGCGCGGCGAGGGCCAGCAGGACGACGAGGGAGGCGAGCCCCCACACGAGCGGACGCTTCCACAGCCGCTCGCCCCAAGCGGCGAACTTCGCCGAGCGGTGCTCGCCCGAGCGCGACCACGGCAGGCGAGCTTGTTGATGCGGTCGTCGAGCTTGAACAGCACCAGCGGCAGCAGGGTCAGAGTCGCGGCGAGCACGAAGACGACCGACGAGCATGATGCCGCCGGCCATCGAGCGGAACGACGGCGAGGGAACCAGCATCACCGCGGACAGCGAGACCAGCACCGTGAGCGCCGGAGAGGAGCACGGCCTTGCCTGCGGTGTCCATGGTCTGGGCGATCGCACGCTGCCGGTCCTCGGTCCTGGCGACCGGTCGCTGCGGTGCGCGCGCGGCGCGGGCGGCGCGGTAGCGGACGACGACGAAGAGTGCGTAGTCGATGCCGAGGGCCAGGGCGAACATCATCGCGAAGTTCATCGCCCAGATGGAGACCGGCACCAGCTCGTTGATCAGCACCAGCGAGCCGGCGGAGGCCACCAGGCCGGCCAGGGTCAGCAGCAGCGGGAGCCCGGCGGCGACGAGAGCGCCGAAGGCCAGCACCAGGATGGCCAGGGTGACCGGCCAGGACATCAACTCCGAGTTGAGCATCGCGTCGAGGTTGGCCTCGTTGAAGTCGCTCCACAGCAGCGAGGAGCCGGTCGGGTTCACCTCGACCTTGTCGGTGGACAGGTCCTGCAGGTCGGCCCTTGAGGTCGGTGGCGACGCGCACCATCTCGTTGGTGTCCGCTCCAGCGCCGGCCAGCACGATCGCGGTGGACCCGTCCTGGCGAGATCGTCGCGCCCGGGCGTGGGTGCGACGACCTCGGCGATGCGGGGCTCGGCCTCGAGGATGCGCGGTGACCTCGGCCAGCACCTGCTGGCCCTCGCCCTCGGTGACCGGGCCGTCGGTGGAGCGGACCACGACCTGGATGGCCGAGGAGGCGTTGCCTCCGAAGTGCTCGCGTGCCAGCTCGCGGGCCTGCACCGACTCCGAGCCGTCGGCCTGCCAGCCGGCTCCCGACAGGTTGTGCTCGACCTGGGGCGCGAACGCGCCGAGGCCGACGATGGCCAGCAGCCAGACGATCGTGACGAGCCTGGCGTGGTCGGTGACCCAGACTCCGAGGCGCCCAAGGGGACCGGCACTCATGGGGACGTGGGCCGCGGTTCTGGCCGCGGCGGCCGGGGGTGGCGGTGGAGCTCATGTCGGATTCCACATTTCGACTCGATGGGGTGGCGTGATGGATGCGTGGGCTCAGCAGGTCAGAGGAGCGCGGGGAGTGCCTGGGCGGCGGTGCAGACGGCGACGCCGAGGACCAGGACGGTGAAGGCGCCCTGCAGCCGGTCGGTGTCGACGCGGTCGGCCAGCCGTGCGCCCAGCGACCGCCGCCACCGCCGAGGCCGCGGTGAGGACGGCAACGGAGATCCAGTCCGGCTGGGCGCCAGAGCCGGCGCGGACGGCCAGCGCTGCGGCGCTCGTGATGGTGATGACGACCAGGGAGGTGCCGGCGGCGTAGGTCCATCGGCAGCGCGAGCGCGAGCAGCAGCGCGGGCACGACGAGGAAACCGCCGCCCACGCCGAGGAACCCGGTGAGCAGCACCGACCACCGTCGCGGTGAGCAGCACCTTGAGCGCCCGGGGGCACTGGCAGGCGAAGGTCGGGCTGAACGTGATGATCGGGTCATCCAGAGCGGGCCGCGCGACGTGCCGAGAGTCGTCTCGGCGACCGTGACGTAGCTGGCGCCAGGCCAGTGTCCCGCCGACGAGGAGCAGCAGAGCGGCGAACGCGGCCAGCAGGACGTCCTCGTCGACCCGGGCGGACGCCTCTGCCCCCAGCGACCGCGCCGCCGATGGCGACGAGGCCGAAGATCACGCCCGCGGCCGAGCAGGACGTTGCCTGCGCGGTAGCGGTGGTCGCCGCCGATCAGCGAGGTGACGCCGACGACGACCAGCGAACCGGTCGTGGCCTGCGCCGGCGGACTGGTCGAGCAGGTAGACCAGCACGGGCACGGCCAGGATCGAGCCGCCGCCACCGAGCGCCCCCAGGGAGAGGCCGATCAGCGCGCCCGCGGCCACGGCGAGGAGCAGAGCCATCTCAGGCGTCAGGCCCGTCCGCGCCCTCGGTGGTATCGGTCGTGTCGCCCTCGGGGCTCACCAGGTGCAGACCGACCTTCTCGGCGTTCTCGAAGGAGTCGTCGATCGCGACCAGCGTGCGGCCCGCAGCGGCGAGGAACGAGGCGGCGACCGAGGCGCGGTAGCCGCTGGCGCAGTGCACCCACACCTCGCCGGCCGGCACCTCGCTCGACGCGGCGCGGG
Source organism: uncultured Actinomycetota bacterium (assembly GCA_963798055.1). Taxonomy (GTDB): domain Bacteria; phylum Actinomycetota; class Actinomycetes; order Propionibacteriales; family Nocardioidaceae; genus Nocardioides. Next base: position 55,508 of record CAWCRX010000019.1, on the reverse strand, counting down.
CAGCTCGTGGATCGGGATGTTGACCGCCCCATCGATCGCCGCGCCGTCGTACTCGTCGGCGCGGCGCACGTCGAGCACGACCACGTCGCGGTGGTGGCGCACCTGCGCGAGGTCGGCGAAGGTCGCGGTGGGGAAGCTGCCGAGGTCGCCGTCGGTCCAGTCCTGAGGTCCGCCGGTGGCCTGGGCAGCGGGTCGGTCGATGCCGATCCGGACCAGCTCGCGCTGCGCGGTCGGCGACGTCCTCGGCGGTCTCGCCGAGCAGGGTCACCGGGGTGCCCCACTCGATCAGCCAGCCCAGGTAGGTAGAGAAGGCGCCGTCGAGTCCGAAGTTGAACGTGCCAGGGGCGTGTCCGGCAGCGAAGGCCTTGCGGTTGCGCAGGTCCACCACCCACTCGCCCGCCTCGATCCGGCGCCGCAGCTCGGTCGCGTCGGCTTCCTGGACCGGGGAGAGGTCCGGAGCGGACGGACCGGCGGCGTTGGCCGGTGCCATGTGCACGTAGTACGCCGGCCAGGCGCCGAGGCCGTCCAGCAGCTCGCGGACGTAGGTCTCCTCGTCCTGGGTCAGCACCGGGTTCGAGCGCTTCTCCTCGCCGATCGTCGAGGCGGTGGCGTCGGACTGCGTGGCCGAGCAGAAGGACCCGAACCCGTGGGTCGGGTAGACCTCGGCCTCGTCGGGCAGCTCCTCGGCGAGCTTGTGCGCCGAGGCGTGCTGGTGGCGCACCAGGGCGTCGGTGTGCTCCTCGCCGAGCAGGTCGGGACGGCCGGTGGCGCCGTAGAGCAGCGAGCCGCCGGTGAACACGGCGTACGGCTCCACGTCGTCAGGCCCGTCGACCGAAAGTGCGTAGGACAGGTGGGTGAAGGTGTGACCGGGGGTGGCGATCGCGCGGACCCGCATCCGGTCACCGACCTCGACGACCTCGCCGTCGCCGATCGGGGTGCGGTCGAAGGACACCTCGTCCTCGCCGTTGACCAGGTAGGCCGCTCCGGTCGCCTGCGCGAGCGCCAAGCCACCAGTGACGTAGTCGTTGTGGATGTGGGTCTCGAAGACGTGGGTCAATCCGACGCCGTCGGCCTCGAGCACCTCCAGCACCCGGTCGATGTCGCGCTGAGGGTCGACCACGAGCGCGACCGCGCCGTCGTGGACCACGTAGGTGCGGTCCCCCAGCGACGGGGTCTCGAGGGTGCGCACGGTCAGCCCCTCGGCTGGCCGCTGCTGCGCCTCCTCGGTCGCCGAGGCTGGCGCGGCCGTCTCGGTGGGGGTGTCGTCGTTCATGTTCTCCTCACTTCTCGGTCGGGCGCCCGGAGCGGAGCCAGGCGCTGGTGCCGCCGGCGACGTTGGTCGCGTCGAAGCCGTTGGCGGTCAGGACGTCGGTCATCGCGCTGCTGCGGTTGCCCGAGGCGCACACCACGTGCACCGGACGATCCCGGTCGATCTCGCCCAGTCGTCGGTTCAGCTGACCCATCGGGATGTTGATCGCACCGGGGACGTGACCCTCGCGGAACTCCGCGGGCTCGCGGACGTCGACCACAACCGCCCCCTTGTCGAGCGCTGAAGCGAGTTGGTCGATGGTGCTCTCACTCATGAGAGGAGCTCCTCTGCTGTCGGTTGGTCACCGTCATAACCCCCCGGGGGGTTATGAGTTCTACTCTAACAGATCCCCCAGGGGGGTTGTATGGTGGTGACGCAGCCCAGCCACGAACCTCGGGATCGGTACCCGGGAGGGAAAGATCTATGACGCAGTACACGCTCTGCACCACGGTGCCTCGGCCCTATGACGAGACCGTCGTGGCGGTGCGCGCCGAGCTCGCAACGGCCGGATTCGGCATCCTCACCGAGATCGACCTCAAGGCCACCCTGAAGGCGAAGCTCGACGTCGACGTCGCGCCCCAGGTCATCCTGGGAGCCTGCCGCCCCGCGCTGGCTTACCAGGCGCTCGAGGCCGACCCGTCGACCGCCGCGCTGCTGCCCTGCAACGTCGTCGTCCGGTCCGTCGACGACTTCACCACCGTCGTCGAGGCCTTCGACCCCGACGCGATGATGGCGCTCACCGGCCCGGACCAGGCCGGTGACAAGCTCCGCACCGTCGCGGCGGACGCACGACGGCGGCTGACCGCGGCCCTCGACGCATTGGAGAACGACTGATGGACCTGGAACCCACCGAGATCAAGGCGATCATCACCCGCATGAAGCGCGCCAACGGCCACCTGGCCAGCGTCATTCGGATGATGGAGGAAGGCTCCGACTGCGAGTCGGTCCTCACCCAGCTCGCCGCCGTCAACAAGGCGCTCTCTCGCGCCGGCTACGCCATCGTCGCCACGGGCCTCGAGCATTGCCTCACCCAGTCCGACGAGGGTCTGGCAGGCGTCGACGCCAAGAAGATGGAGAAGCTCTTTCTCGCCCTCGCCTGACCCTGGCCATCAGGCGTCGGAGTCGAGCCACTCCCGGATCGCGTCGCCGTGCTCGTCGAGCGTCGGCGGCGCCAGGTGGGTGGGCCGGCCGCCGGAGAACGCGTTGTCGTCGAAGCGGATCGGTGACCCGGGCAGCGAGATATTGCCCGAGAGTGGGGTGCTCGACGTCGAGCAGCAGCCCCTGGGACCGGGTCTGCTCCCAGTTGTAGACGTCGTCGAGGCTGCGCACCTTGCCCGACGGGACGCCTGCCTCGGCCAGCACGGCCAGGCAGTCCTCGGCGCTCCGGCCGTCGAACTTCGCCTCGATCACCGCGATCAGCTCGTCGCGGCGGGTGACCCGGTCGGAGTTGGTCGCGAACCTCGGATCGGCCGCGTCGAGCTCGAACGCACCGCAGAACGCCCGCCACAGTCCCTCGGAACCGCAGGCGATCTGGATCGGCGCGCTCGCGGTCGCGAACATGCCGTACGGCGCGATCGACGGGTGGTGGTCGCCGGCCAGGCCGGGCACCTCGCCGGCGATGGTCCAGCGGGTGCCCTGGAACGCGTGCACTCCGACCACGCCGGCCAAGCAGCGACGTGCGGACCACCTTGCCGCGGCCGGTGCGCTCGCGCTCGTGCAGCGCGGCGAGCACGCCGTACGCGCCGTTCATGCCGGCGATCAGGTCCGCGATCGGCACGCCCACCTTGGTGGGCAGCTCGGTGCCGGTGATCGACATCAGCCCGCCCTCGCCCTGGGCGATCTGGTCGTAGCCCGCCCGGCCGGCCTCGGGGCCGTCGTGCCCGAACCCGGTGATCGAGAGGATCGACCAGCCGCGGGTTGAGCTCGTGCAGACGCGCGACGGAGAACCCGAGCCGGTCGAGCACGCCGGTGCGGAAGTTCTCCATCAGCACGTCGGCGCGCTCGACGAGCCGGGCCAGCACGTCCTTGTCGTCGTCCGACTTCAGGTCGAGGACGATCGACTCCTTGTTGCGGTTGGCCGACATGAAGTACGTCGACTCGCGCGCGTCCGGCTCACCCACGAACGGCGGACCCCACGAACGGGTGTCGTCGCCGCTGGGTGACTCGACCTTGATCACCCGGGCGCCCATGTCGCCGAGCATCATCCCGGCGTGCGGGCCGGCGAGGGCCCGGGTCAGGTCGATGACGACCAGGTCGGACAGCGGGCCGTCGCTCATACCTTCTCCGCCAATCGGGTGAGTGCCTTCGGGAAGATCTCGGCCGGCGGGTTCACCAGGCCGGCGCCCACCTGGCCGATCCCGGCCTCCTTGCCGGCCATGCCGGTGTTGATCTGCGGGAGGATCCCGGTGCGGCAGACGCGGGTGACGTCGATGCCGGTGGCGGCTCCCTGGAACTCCAGGACCGGGATCGCCCAGCGCGGGTTCTCGCCGAGCGTGATCTCGTGCATCCGGCGCGTGGTCGCCAGCGCGTCGGGCACGGAGCCACCGACGAACCGGACGATCGCCGGCGCGGTCGCCATCGCGAAGCCGCCGATGCCGGCGGTCTCCGTGATCGCCGAGTCGCCGATGTCGGGGTTGGCGTCGTCGGGGCCGTAGTCGCCGAGGTACAGACCGTCGGCGAGCTGGGCCGGACCGGTGAACCACTCGTCGCCGGTGCCCGCGACCTGGATCCCGAAGTCGGTGCCGTTGCGCGCCATCGCGACCACCATGGTGGATCCGTCGATCCCGCGGGCCGCGTCCAGCGCGAGCTTGCACGCCGGCATCGCCAGGTTGAGGAAGAAGTGGTCGTTGCCGCCGATGAACCGGACCGCCTCGGCCACGTCGGCCGCCTCGTGCCCGCTGGTCACCATCGAGGGTCCGAGGTCGCGCAGCAGCATCAGCGTCCCGGCCCGGTTGCGGTTGTGCGCCTCGTCGCCCATCTGCAGCATCTGGGCCAGGATCCCGGTGACGTCGACCGGATCGCTCGCGCGCACCGCGGCCTGGAGCAGCGGGCCGAGCACGTCGTTCATCCACCGCAGCCGGGTCAGCACGTCGGGGGAGTAGGCGCCGTACCGGAGCACCTTGCCCAGTCCCTCGTTCAAGCGTGCAGTGGGTACGCCGCCCGGTGGCCCGGTCCTCCAGCACCCACACCCACATGCTCGGAGTGACGACGCCGGCCATCGGCCCGACGGTCTCGCGGTGGTGACAGGGCTCGAGGCTGACCGACGTACCGGACTCGAACAGGGAGACCGCGTCCTCGGGATCGTCGACGAGACCCTCGAGCGCGGCGCCGCCCAACAGGGCGCCTCGTAGTGGTCCGGACGCCCGGTCCCAGGCGATCGGCGGCCCGGCGTGCAGGAACTCACCGGCCTGCAGGCCCAGCGCCTCCGAGGCCGGAAGCACGTCGACCAGGTGCGCGGTCACATCGAGCATCGCGGCCAGCGCCTGCTCGTTGGCCTCGCGGCGTCGAGGATCGGCGAGCACGGTCGCCAGGTCGGTCTCGGTGCCGGGCATCGGCGGGCGCCAGTCGACCCGCGTGACGTCGACGGCCTGGGCCTCGACGGCATCGGCGAGCAGGCCGGCGCCGGCGTTGACGACGTGCATCAGCGACTCCCGAGCAGCTCGAGGGCGCGGCGGGTGGCCAGCGCATTGGAGAGGTGGACCTCGGCTCCCGCGTCGGCGAGCGCCTGCACCTGGCGGTCGCGGTCCTGAGGGTCGCCGGAGGTGCCGACCACCGTGATCACAACGGGCTGGGTGAGTCCTTCGATGGCCGGAGCGAGCAGCGCTGCCGGGTCCGGCTCGGCGCCGTGGCCGAGCACCACGTCGAGCAGGATCACGCCGACCGCGGGGTCGGCCCCTGCCTTGGTGATCTCCTCCAGCCGCAGCGTCGGGTCGATCATCGGGTGCGCCCGGCCCTGGGTGTACTCGTCCTCGCCGAAGTCGGTGAACGTCCCCGCGTCCGGGCCGGCGATGAGGGCCGCCTCCTTGCACAGCGTCCCGCCCACGAACAGGCCTGCCACGGTGGTTGAGGTGCGAGGAGCGTCAGCGACGAGCCTCGAAACCACGGGCCACTCTGGGATCTCCCGCCCGAGCGCGGCCAGCACCCGCTCCGTGGCGGCGGTGAGGTCGGGCTGGCCGGGGCCGAGCAGCGCGAGCTCGACCGGCGTGGAGAGCGATTCGGCGAACGCGGTGATGTCCGTGGCCACCTCGGGAGCCGGCGGCTTGGAGACCAGCACGATCAGCTCGATCCGTGGGTCCTCGTCGAGGCGGCGCAGAGCCTCCCGGGTCGCGAGCCCGCCGACCTCGGCGGACAGGTCGCGCCCGCCGACGCCGAGCGCGGACGTCACGCCGACGCCGGCGTGGTCCAGCAGCACCAACAGCTGCTGGCAGCCGGTACCCGAGGCAGCGACCATCCCGACCGGGCCGGGCGAGACGACGTTGGCGAAGCCCAGGCCCACCCCGTCGACGACGGCGGTGCCGCAGTCAGGCCCCATCACCAGCACGCCGCGGTCGGCGGCCGCCCGTTTGAGGGCGACCTCCTGCTCGACCGGAACGTTGTCGCTGAAGATCATCACGTCGCGGCCGGCGTCGACCGCGTCCATCGCCTCCGGAAGCGCGCTGGCACCGGGCACCGAGATCAGCACGACGGCGTCGTCGCCGGTCTCTCGCAGAGCCGCGCCGGTGGTGCGCGAGGGCGCCTGCTCGGCACCAGGCCCGCTGGGACGTTTCGTCGCGTCGGCGAGCGCCTGTGCAACACCGGCCAACGCGACGTCGAGCGCGTCGGGGCTCTCGAGCCGCAGCGCGACCACCAGGTCGTTGGTCGTGGCCTCGGCGGGGATGTCGAAGCCCATCCCTTCCAGCACCTCGAGGTTGAGCGCGGTGGCCATCGCGACCTGCGCGGCCGCCACCCCCGGCAGACCCTGCACGGCGCGGCTGACCTGGAGCAACGTCACCGAGTCGGCGAACGCGCCCGGTCGCAGCTCGACGTGGGTCGTCATGCGGCGAGCGCCCATCCAGCGCCCTCGAGCAGCCCGGCCCCCGACGTGTGTCCGACTGCGCGCAGCGCATCGGCCGCGCCTGCTTCGTCCTCGGTGCCGAGCGCGACGACGTACGCCGCGAACTCGGGGATCACTTCGCCGTGTAGCGCGCAGTCGAGCAGCGCCGCCGAGAGGCTCGTGGTCAGGTGCAACCGATCCCGGACCGCGGCGTCGACCTCGGCCGAGGCATGACCGGCCGCGCGGTAGACCGCCAGCCATCCGCACAGCACGTCGTCACCGTACGGCGTCAGCCCGTCGCCGGCGCCGACGAGCTCCTCGACCGCTGCCTGCAGCGGCCCCAGCCGGCCCAACGACAGGGCCGGCACCCGCGGGTCGAGGATCCGACCGATCCGCAGCGGCACGCCATCGAGATGAAGCACGCCGCCCGCGAGTCGCACCTCCACGACGTCCGGCAGCACCGCCAACCGGGTCTGCAGCGCGCACGGCACCTGCACCGCCCCGGCAGCGAGCACGCCGAGACACGACCCCTCGAGTTCGAGGTAGACGGCGTGCGGGCCGCGGTGCAGCACCGGCACCGGTCCGTCGGGAGTCCCGAGCAGCCGGTCCCGGACCCTTCGTGGCGCGCTGACCGGAATCACCTCCCCGACGCTATCCGGACGTCGTACGCTTCGCCGATGTGAGGTTGTGCCAACGATCGCGCGGGAGGGCTACAGATCTTGATAACCGACGGAACCATCGACGGGCTGGCGCGGATCGACGCCCTGCACACCGGGCTCACCCAGATCGTCCTCGAGGGCGGTGACCTGGGCGGCATCGCGGACGAGGTCTCCCGGGCGCTCGACGTCGGCGTCGTGGTCACCTCCACCGATGGCCGGCAGCGCGCCGCGGCGCTCAGCGACGGCCATCTGACGCTGCTCGAGGCGCACGACCTGATCGAGCCCACCGGCCGGCTGCGCGTGGAGCGGGTGGTCGGCGAGGCGGCCAAGGTCGGCGTGGGCGAGGTACTCGGCCTGCGCGTCGCCGCCGGCGGCGCCGACCTGGCCCGGCTGGTGTGCGTGCGCGCCGACGGTCCGCTCACCTCCGACGACGTGCACGCGCTCGAACGAGCCGCCGCCGTGGCCGCGCTGCTGATCACCCGCCAGGAGGCGATCACCGCGGTCGAGAACAAGTACCAGGGCGACTTCCTGCGCGACATGCTGCTGCGCCGCGCCGTCGGCGCGGAGTACGTCACCGAGCACGTCGAGACGTTCGGGTGGGAGCTGGGCTCTTCCGCTCGTGGTGGTCGCCGCCGAGATCGATCCGCTGTCCGCGGACGAGCCGGCGCCGGACCGCGAGACCCGCCGGCACTGGCAGGAGCGGTTCGCCGCGGCCTGGCGGCAGGTGTGCGCCGGCCTCGGTGACGGCATTCCCACCGTGGACTTCTCGTCCGAGGTCGTCAGCCTCCTGCCGGTGACCGACGGCCAGGAGATCGTGGCCCGGGCGGTGACCGCGGTGGCCGGCGACAAGGGCGGTGGCCGCCGCTCGTTCTCGGTGGGCGTGAGTCGGCCGGCGCTGACCCTCGACGACCTGCCCGAGGCGTACGCGCAGGCCCGACGAGCGGTCGAGGTCGGCCGCCGGATGAGCGGCGGGGGAGCGACGACGTACTTCGACCAGCTCGGCCTGCACCGGCTCATCGCGCTGGTCCCCGACGTCGACGAGCTGCGCTCCTTCACCCGGGACGCCCTCGGCAGCCTCGCCGACCCGACCCCCGAGGCCGCCGACCTGCGCGAGACCCTCCAGGTGCTGCTGGACACCAACTTCAACGTCGCCGAGGCGGCCCGCGCGCAGTTCTTCCACTACAACACGATGCGCTACCGGGTCTCCAAGCTGGAGAAGATGCTCGGCCCGATCGCCTCCGACCCGCACCTGCGCCTCGACGTGGCGGTGGCGCTCCGGATCCTGGAGATCACCAAGTGATGACAGGCGCCGCGGCGTGCCTTCGGCAGGTCTCGCCATCGAGCGGATGTCCTGAGCCTGAATACGGTGAAGTCTCGTCGGCCGGAGGTGATGCGTGAAGCCCGCTCCCTTCGGCTATCTACGCCCCGAGTCCCTCGCCGACGCGGTTGCCGCCCTGGCGGCCGACCCCGGCGCGAAGGTGCTGGCCGGTGGCCAGTCGCTGGTCCCGCTGCTCTCGATGCGGCTGGCCGCGCCCTCGACGCTGGTCGACATCAACGGGCTGCCCGACCTCGACGGCATCGAGACCAGCGACGAGGGCGTCCGGATCGGAGCCCTGGCCCGGCATGCCGACGTACTCGCCGACGATGACGTACGCCGAGTGCAGCCGCTCGTCACCCTGGCGCTCTCGAACGTCGCGCACGCGACCATCCGCAACCGTGGCACCACGGTCGGCTCGCTCGTGCACGCAGACGCCGCGGCCGAGATGCCGGTCGTGCTCAGCCTGCTCGGCGGTTCGGTGGAGGTGACCGGCCCGTCGGGTAGTCGCACCATCGCCGCGGCCGACCTCTACGTCGGTCCGCTGGAGTCGTCGCTCGCGCACGACGAGATCGCCACGTCGGCGTTCTTCCCGGCCCTCGCGCCCGGCGCGAAGGTGGCGTTCGCAGAGATCGCCCGGCGGCACGGCGACTACGCGCTGGTCGGTGCCGCGGCCCTGGTCGACGGCGACCGAGTGCTGGTCGGGTACGTCTCGGTCAGCGACGTGCCCACGGTGGTCGACCTGAGCGGCGTGCCCGTCGCGGACGCTGGTGATGCGGCGCTCGAACAGCTCGACCCGGCCGACGACATCCACGCCACCGCGGCCTACCGCTCCCAGCTGGTGCGGGTGCTGACCCGCCGCGTCATCGAGGAGGCGGCCGCATGACCGAGGAGCTCCACGACGTACGTCTCGTCGTCAACGGCGTCGCCCGCGACCTCGCGGTGCCGGCCCGCCGGCTGCTCTCCGACGCGCTGCGCCACGACCTCGGTCTGACCGGCACCCATGTCGGCTGCGAGCACGGCGTCTGCGGCGCCTGCACGGTGCTGGTCGACGGCCGGCCGATGCGAGCCTGCCTGATGTTCGCGGTCTCTGCCGTCGGCTGCGAGATCACCACGGTCGAGGGACTGACCAACGACGACGGGTCACTGAGCCCGGTGCAGCAGGCGTTCGTCGAGTGCCACGGCCTGCAGTGCGGCTTCTGCACCCCGGGCTTCCTGACCACGATCACCGCCGGGCTGCGCGACAACCCGAAGCCGACGCACGACGAGGCGCGGGACATGATCGCCGGCAACCTCTGCCGGTGCACCGGCTACCAGAACATCGTGAAGGCCGTGGAACGAGCGGCCGAGCTGTCATGACGACCAAGCTGATGGGCACCAAGGTGCAGCGGGTCGAGGACCAGCGGATGCTCCGCGGCCTGGGCCGGTACGTCGACGACGTCGCCATCGGCAAGGACACCCTGCACGCCGCGGTGCTCCGGTCGCCGCACGCGCATGCCCGGATCGTCGACATCAACGTCGACGAGGTCCTCGAGCTCGAGGGCGTGCACGCCGTATGGACCTACGACGACCTCGGCGGGCTGTCGCCGCTGATGGCCGAGCCGCTGCCGCTGCTGATCCCGCATCCCGACCTGACCCACGGGCGCACGCAGTACGCGCTCGCTCGGGACGAGGTCAACTACATGGGGGAGGCGATCGCGTTCGTGGTCGCCGACGACCGCTACGTCGCCGAGGACGCCGTCGGCCGGATCAAGGTCGACTACGAGTACCTCGCCCCGGTCGTCGGCATCGACGCCGCCCGTGCCGCGACGAACCTCGTGCACGACGACGTACCCGGCAACGTCGGCGCGCGGATGGAGCAGAACACCGGCGACGTCGAGAGCGCGATCGCGGCGGCGCCGCATCGGCTGAGCCTCGACCTGACCATCGAGCGCAGCGCGTGCATGCCGATGGAGGGCCGCGGCACGGTGGCTCGTTGGGACCCCGACATCAACCGCCTCCAGGTGTGGACCTCGACCCAGACCTCGACCGGGGTCCGGGCCGCGGTCGCGGTCAAGCTCGGCCTCGACCTCGCCCAGGTCGACGTGATCACTCCCGACGTGGGTGGCGGCTTCGGCGTGAAGATCAACCACCCGTGGCCCGAGGAACTGCTGGTGCCGCTGGCCGCCCGCACGTTGGGCCGGACCGTGAAGTTCACCGAGGACCGGCGCGAGCACTTCATCTCCTCGGCCCACGAGCGCGGCCAGGTCCACCACGTCGACGTCGGCTTCGACGACGAGGGCCGGCTGCTCGGCCTCGACGTGACGTTCTGGCACGACCACGGCGCCTACACGCCGTACGGCCTGATCGTCCCGATCATCACCTCCACGCAGCTGCTCGGGCCCTACAAGCCGGCGGTCTACCGGGTCCGCTTCGAGTCGCTCTACACCAATACCGTGATGGTCACGCCCTACCGCGGCGCCGGCCGGCCGCAGGGCTGCTACGTGATGGAGCGGACCATGGACGCCATCGCGGCGCAGCTCGGCAAGGACCGCGCCGACGTGCGGGCTGCCAACTTCATCCAGCCCGACGAGTTCCCCTACGACCAGGGGCTGATCTTCCAGGACGGCCGCGAGCTGGAGTACGACTCCGGCGACTACCCGACCTCGCTGCAGAAGATCAAGGACCTTGATCGGCTGGGACGAGTTCCCGGCGTTCAAGGCGGAGATGGCGGCCGAGGGACGACGGGTCGGCATCGGCCTGGCCTGCTACGTCGAGGGCACCGGCGTCGGCCCCTACGAGGGCGCCCACGTGCACATCGAGACCTCCGGCAAGGTCAAGGTCGCCACCGGCCTGACCACCCAGGGCCAGGGGCACGCCACGGTCTTCGCGCAGCTGGTCGCCGACGAGCTCGGAGTGAAGTTCGAGGACGTCGAGGTGGTCACCGGTGACACCCGACGGATGCCGTACGCCGTCGGCACGTTCGCGTCGCGCGCCGCGGTGATGAGCGGCTCGGCGATCCACCTGGCGGCGAAGCGCGCGAAGGAGAAGGTGCTGCGGATCGCGGCCGAGGCGCTCGAGGCCGACGAGTCGGACCTGGAGATCGTCGACGGTGTCGTCGCGGTGAAGGGCTCGCCGGGATCGTCGATCGACCTCGGCACGGTCGCCGTACTCTCCAACCCGCTGCGGTACGCGTTCGACGAGGCGTCCCAGGCGGCCACCCAGTTCTCGGTCGGCGACCCCGGCAAGCCTCCGGTCGCCGAGGACGACGAGCCCGGCCTCGAGGGCCGCGACTTCTACTCTCCCGAGCGGGCGACGTTCGCGTCCGGCATGCACGCGGTGATCGTCGAGACCGATCCGGAGACGGCCGAGATCACGATTCTGAAGTACGCCGTCGTCCACGACTGCGGCCACCTGATCAACCCGATGATCGTCGAGGGCCAGATCCACGGCGGTGTCGCGCAGGGAGTCGGCGGCGCACTCTACGAGCGGATGGCGTACGACGAGTCCGGGCAGCTGCAGAACGCGTCGTTCATGGACTTCCTGATGCCCTACGTCACCGAGATCCCCGACGGCATCGCGATCGACCACCTGGAGACGCCGTCCCCGCTGAACCCGCTCGGCATCAAGGGCGCGGGCGAGGCCGGCGTGATCCCGTCCGCCGCGGTGTTCGCGGCCGCCATCGAGGACGCCGAGGGCATTCCCATCGTCGCGATGCCGATCTCCCCGTCCGAGCTGTTCCACCTGCGGGAGGTTTCCCCGGCCGACCGGGGAAACCTCCACATGTCAGGCAACGCGATGCCTGACAAGTTCGAGGATCCCCGGCCGACCGGGGATCCCTCACCCGTTTCTCCGGAGGAACGATGAAGATCAGCGGCACCAACTCGATCCCGTTCCCGGTCGCCCAGGTGTGGGACGCGCTGCTCGACCCCGCCGTGCTGGTGCGCACCATCCCCGGCTGCGAGCGGCTGGAGACGACGGGCGACAACACGTATGCCATGACGGTCACCGCAGGGGTCGCTGCGATCAAGGGCACCTACGACGGCACCTGCCAGCTCTCCGACCTGGTCGAGCACCAGTCGCTGGTGATGCGGCTCCAGGGTGCCGGGGCGCCGGGCACGATCGACGCCACGGTCCAGGTCTCGTTCAGCGACGCCGGCGACGGGACCCAGATCTCCTACGAGGCCGACGCGGTCGTCGGCGGCATGGTCGGCGGCGTGGGCCAGCGGATGCTCAGCAGCGTCTCCAAGCGGATGGCCAAGGAGTTCTTCGACAACGTCGCCGGGGCGCTGTCGGGTCCCGCGCCGGTCGAGGCGGCGACGCAGAGCGCTCCCGGCGTCTACGAGCGGCCCGCGCCGGCGGCCGGCGCAGGCGTCAGCAACGACTTCCTCAAGGGCATCGCGGTCGGCGCCGGCTTGGTGCTGCTCGGCGTGATCGCCGGGCGCTGGGGGCGTCGCAGATGATGGCGATATGACCGAGCTGACGGTCGAGTCGACCGCGCGCGAGATGGCCGCGGCCGTTCGCGAGCGGCGGATCAGCGCTCGGGAGCTGCTCGAGCTGCACCTGGCCCGGATCGAGCAGCGCAACCCCGAGCTCAACGCGATCGTCTCCCTGGACCCCGAGCGCGCGATGAAGGGCGCCTGGGCGGCCGACGACCACCTGGCCCGCGGCGGAGTCCTGGGCGCACTGCACGGCCTGCCGTTCGCGGTGAAGGACACCCACGCCGTCGCCGGGTGGCGGACGACCTACGGCTCACCGCTCTTCGCCGAGCACGTCCCCGACACCGATGACCTGATCGTCGAGCGGGTACGCCGGGCCGGCGTCGTACTCCTCGGGAAGACGAACGTGCCCGAGTTCGCCGCTGGGTCGCACACGTTCAACACCGTCTTCGGCACCACCCTCAACCCGGTCGATCCTTCGCGGTCGGCGGGTGGTTCGAGCGGCGGCGCCGCGGCCGCGCTCGTCGCGGGCATGGTGCCGCTGGCCGACGGCAGCGACATGGGCGGCTCGCTGCGCAACCCGGCGTCGTTCTGCGGTGCCGTGGGGCTGCGGCCGTCGCTCGGCCGGGTGCCCGAGTGGCCGCACCCGAACCTGTGGGAGACCACGTCGGTCGGCGGCCCACTCGCTCGCAACGTCGACGACCTCGCCCTGCTGCTGTCCGTGCTCGCCGGACCAGACCCGCGGTCCCCTCACGCACTGGGCGATCCCGGCTCGACGTTCGCCCCGCCGGTCTCCGGCTCCCTGCGCGGCATCCGGGTGGCGTGGTCACTCGACCTCGGCGGCGCGTTCGAGGTCGACCGCGAGGTGGCGCGGGTGATCGAGGACGCCGGGCGGCTCTTCGCCCGCAACGGCGCGCGGACCTTCGGCGCGTGGCCCGACCTCGAGGGAGCCGACGAGACGTTCCGGACCCTGCGCGCGTGGCACTTCCAGGCGCGGTACGGCGAACTGCTCCGCGAGCACCCCGACGCCTTCAAGCAGTCCCTGGCGGACAACATCCGGGCGGGCGAGCCGCTGACCGGAGCAGACGTGGCGCGGGCCTACGAGCGGCGCACCGAGCTGGCCCAGCGGATGCACAGCTTCTTCGGCGAGTACGACGTCCTGGTCATGCCCGTCTCCCAGGTGCCGCCGTTCCCGGCCGACCAGGAGTTCCCGCACGAGATCAACGGGACTGCCCTGGAGTCCTACCTCGACTGGATGCGATCGGCGTACTTCATCACCGTGACCGGCTGCCCGGCGATCTCCGTGCCGGCCGGCATCACGCCGGACGGGCTTCCCGTCGGCGTACAGATCGTCGCCCCGCACGGCGCGGACCGGCGGTTGCTCGAGGTCGCCGCGGCTTTCGAGGCAGCTCGCGGCCCAGCCCCAACTGGATCAGACCTGTCCGCCGGACGGCCCGTGGCGCAGTAGCGTTGGTCAACTCACCTGGAGGTGGCCATGCCTCGGGTCCTTCGCTTCATCAGTCTCGCGATACTCCTGCTACTCCTCCAAGCGAACGGCTGCGACGACGAGAAGCCCAGGGGAGACAGAGCCGCGGCCCTCACCCAGTGCCACGGCTTCCCCGACCGCTGACCGATGCATCGACGAGCCCGTCCAACGACGCTGACACCGACGGCCACCGACACACGGCCTCGGCGTTGCACAGCGATCGGGCGTCACATCACGCCGAGACACAGCCCCTCGACACGGCCGGCTTGGCCGCGACGACTCCAAAAGCCCAAGGGAGACAAGCCACGGCCCTCACCCAGTGCCACGGCTTCCCCGACCGCTACCGATGCATCGACGAGCCCGTCACCGACTTTGACACCGACTGCCACCGACACTCGGCTCTCAGGCATTGCACAGAGAACGGGCTTCACGATCACGCGGGACAACCAGCCCATCGACACGGCGGGACTGGCGGCGATCGGGTGGGTGGTCGACGCCGAAGGCGGCACGGCGAGGTGGACGGACCCGGTCCTGGGCAGCATCAAGGTGGTCTGGGACGTACCCGACGAGCGGGCGGTCTGTTGCTTCGAGGTCAGCTACTGGGGTGAGGTGACCGGGAACAACCTGGCGATGGGTCCGGTCACCATGGGCGGCACCGTCTTCACGTTCAGTGGAGGCAACGCCGACACCGGTGCGCACTCGCTCGGCGGGGTGAAGGCCGAGGCGCCGATCGTCCAGCTGACCGTGAGAGTGCCCGAGGCCCCCACCGGCTCCTCGGCGACGGTGAGCATCAACCTCGGCTTCCCGCAGCCGGTGCTGGTCACGTACAACTACGTTTTCCTCTAGGTCGCCTGTCCACAGCCAGTCCGAGATTCTGTGCACGAACCAGGGGTTTCTGTGGACGAACGAGGCCTGTCCTGTGGACGACACGCGCGTCTTCTGTAGAACCCGAAGAATGTTTGCGGAAACCCTTGCGCGACCTCGATCCGAGGGCATAGAACTTCCCTCACGTTCTCCTTCGGGAGAGCGGGGCAACTCGGAGACGAGGGTCCATACGGAGGAGCAATCCTTCGCGGAAGCCGGGTGATCGGCGGCCGGGGCCGGAGTCGAAGAGTGTCGATCGGAGCATCACCGGACCGATCAAATGAAGGGCCCTTGTGACTCATACTCACGAGGGCCCTTCGCCTATTTCGAGCGAGCAGCAGCGCGCGAGCGAGCTTGCGAGAGCTCGCGACCCGGCCGTATCGAGACCCGGTGAGAAGCGAGCACACCGCTACCACTGACGCCGGCTGCTTCCACAGGTTTTCCCCAGTCCTGTGGATACCTGGGGGCCGTCCTGTGGACGACCGGGGTGGCATCTGTGGACGACACGCCGAACGGCGAGAATTCCCCGAAAAATAAGGGCAAACCCCTTGCGCGGCCACCCGTCCAGGGCATAGAACTCTCTCACGTTCTCCTCCGGGAGGACGGGATCAGTCGGAGAGAAGATCCACACTCTGGAGCAATCCAGGGCGTTGACTGGGTGACGAAGTCAGCGGGATCGGAAGGAAGACCGGATCGATCGGGAGCGTCACCAGTACCGGTCACAAGAGGGGCCCTTGTTGCTCATACCAACGAGGGCCCTTCGCCTTTCTCTCCCCCTACGATCGAGCCATGGGTTTCCTGGGTGGGTTCCTCACCGGTGACGTGCTCGACGAGGCCGAGCTCGAGCAGGCTCGCGCCGACGGCATCGTCCTCCACGTGCGCAAGCTGAAGGCCGCGATCGCCTACGACAGCTACCGCGCACCCGGCAAGCGCTTCAACGGCAAGCGGGTGCGGAGCTCCGGTGGAGTGCTCGTCACCACGAGCCGGATCCTGCTCTGGGCCGGCGGCGTCCGGCAGCTGGATCTCCAGCGCTCCACTTTGCCGACGCCGGCACTGGAGGTCTCCGCCGACCCAGCGGTGCTCGACGTGGCGTTCGCTGCTGAGGACTTCCACCCCGACCGGTCCGGGCGGGTGCGGGTCCGGCTCTGGACGCCCGAAGCGCAGCGGATCGAAGAGCTGCTCGCTCGATGATGTACACCGCGCTGCACACCGTGATCCCGCCGGTGGCCCGGCTCATCTGGCGTCCCGACGTGCGCGGTCTGGGCAACGTGCCGCGCACCGGCGGCGTACTGCTGGCCAGCAACCACCTGAGCTTCGTCGACTCGGTCGTGATCCCGGTGGTGGTGCCGCGCAAGGTGGCCTTCCTGGCCAAGTCCGACTACTTCACCGGCACCGGCGTGAAGGGCGCCATCTCGAGAGCCTGGTTCGAGGGAATGGGCATGCTTCCCGTCGACCGCGACGACAAGAAGGCGGCGCTGGCCAGTCTCGACACGGCCCTGGAGGTCCTCGGTCGTGGCGAGGCGTTCGGCATCTACCCCGAGGGCACCCGTTCGCGCGACGGCCGGCTCTATCGAGGTCGCACCGGCGTCGCCCACCTGGCCCTCACTGCCGGCGTACCGGTGGTTCCGGTCGGCCTGATCGGCACCGAGCGGTTGCAGCCGGTGGGCTCGCGGCTGCCTCGGCTGGTGAAGGTCACGGTCGCGTTCGGTGAGCCGATCGAGGCCGCGGGGGAGTACGCCGGGGTCCCGCTCGGCCGGGCCCGGCGCGAGCTCACCGACCGGATCATGGCCGCGATCCAGGCGCTGACCGGCCAGGAGGAGGCCGGCGTCTACAACGACCGCGCCCCCGGACGACTGAGCGGCGCCTTTCCTACGTGGCGACCTGCACGTAGCTCCAGGCGCCGATGGAGACGCCGACGGACGCCAGCCCGAGGTAGCAGACGACCCACCACCACAGCCGCGGCGCGCCCTCGGTGCGCTTGGTCTTGCTGCGCAGGGCCGTCGGTATGAGGAACAGCACCGGGAGCGCCATCAGCTCGAACACCACGCCGCAGACGATGAAGCCGACCTCGACGTTGCCGCGGATGCCGTACTCCAGGAAGTTCCAGCCCAGCGACGCGAACAGCAGGAACCACATCGGCATCAGCAGGTTGGGGGCCGAGACGGAGATGGCGAGGGCCGAGCCGATCATCGCGGTGATGATCAGCATCGGGATCGCGATCGCGATCAGCCAGGAGCCGTCGGGGCATGGGGTGGCGATCTCGTAGGGCCCGCCGGATGCGCAGGAGCCACCGACGCCCATCACCGCGCGCATCGACAGCCACGCCCACATGAGACCAACGGCGAGGAGCACGACGCAGGTGAAGAGTCCCGCCACCCGCTTGGCCGTGAGCGGCGTCGGGCGAACCGTTTCCGCGGTCATGGCGAAACTCTGGCAGAGGTTGGGACGCCGTGATGCCAGACTCGCGACATGAGCCTCTCGGAGACCGACCTGACCCACTTGCGACGCTGTGTCGAGCTGGCCCGCGAAGGCCTGGAGGACGGCGACGAGCCGTTCGGCTCGCTGCTCGTGGACGCCGGCGGCAGCGTCAGGTTCGAGGACCGCAACCGGGTCAAGGACGGCGACGAGACCCGGCACCCGGAGTTCGAGATCGCCCGCTGGTCGGCCACGCACCTCTCCGCCGAGGAGCGGGCCGGCGCGACCGTCTACACGTCCGGTGAGCACTGCCCGATGTGTTCGGCCGCCCACGGCTGGATGGGCCTGGGCCGGATCGTGTACGCCGTCTCGTCGGCCCAGCTCACGGAGTGGCGGGCCGGCTGGGGAGCGGGGGAGTCCCCGGTGACGCCGCTGCCGGTCAACGCGGTCGCACCCGGCGTACTCGTGGACGGACCGGCGCCCGAGCTCGAGCAGGAGATGCGCGCCCTGCACGAGCAGCTCGTGGTGCGACGGAGCGCGGGCGATGAGTGAGCCTCGGCTCCGACCAGGGAGCGCCGGCGATGCAGCCGACGTAGCCAGGATCTGGGAAGCCGGCTGGCGGCACGCCCACGTCGGCCGCGTGCCCGACGAGCTGGTGGCGGTGCGCACCTCCGACTCCTTCCGGAGCCGGGCAGTCGACCGTGTCGACGACACGACGGTCGCTGACGTGGGTGGCGAGATCGCCGGCTTCGTGATGGTGATCCCGGGCAGCGACGAGGTGGAGCAGGTCTACGTCGCGAGGCGCACCGCGGCAGTGGCGTGGCCGGGCTACTGCTCACCGAGGCGGAGCGCCAGGTCGCCGCCGGTGGGCACGCACGGGCGTGGCTGGCCGTGGTGATCGGTAACGCCCGGGCCAAGAGGTTCTACGAACGCCAGGGCTGGAGCGACGACGGTCCGTTCGATCATGCGGCACCGGTCGAGAGCGGCGACATCCTGGTGCACTGCCACCGGATGATCCGGGACGTCCGCTAGGTCAGGCCCGGGATTGCGACCCGCGAACGCGGCCAGCCGGTCGTAGGCCGGCGCATCCGCGGGGACGGTCACCTCCGGGCCGAACGCATTGCCGCGCATCTCGGGCTTCAAGGCGCCGGACATGAACGCGAGCCCGCGTTCCGCGGCCTCCTCGTCGGGCTTCGTGGGCGAGCTGACCGCGCGGACGAGGTCCCAGGTGTGCACGACGAACTCGCCGGTCTGCATGTCGGCCGGCGGCCCGTCGGCGTCGCCCTCGCGCTGGTGCCAGAGGTGGATCAGGTCGTCGGCCGCAGACCGGAACGCCCCGGCCCAGTCCTCGGGCAGCGGCGGCGGCTCCGCGGACCAGTCGGGTTCGTCGCCCTTCATCATCGTGACGAAGTTGGCGCAGTCGGCGAGCAGGTGCCGAATCAGGTACTCGACGTCCCAGTCCGGGCAAGGCGTGGGCAGGGAGAGCTGGTCGGGTTGTACGGCGGCGAGCACATCTCCGGCCTGGTCGAGGGCCCGAGACAGCACGGCGACGGACTCGTGCGGATGTGGTCATGCTTGCCACCCTAGACACCCGTTCCATGCCGCGCACGAGTGTCGCCGCTCGATGATTAGGTGGGGCAGTGACTTCGCAGACGACGTACCGCCTCGTGCGGCCGCATGTCGTCGCCGACGGCTCCCACGCTCGACGAGCAGCAGCAGCGCGTGGTCGACCATCCTGGCGGGCCGCTGCTGGTGCTGGCCGGTCCCGGCACCGGCAAGACCACGACGCTGGTCGAGGCGATCGTCGACCGGATCGAACGCGGTGGCGCCAGTCCCGATCAGGTGCTGGCGCTGACGTTCTCACGCAAGGCAGCCGAGCAGCTGCGGGACCGGGTGACCGCGCGGCTGGGCCGGACCATGGCCACCGGTCTCGCGTCGACGTTCCACTCGTTCGCCTACGCGCTGGTGCGCCGCTACGCGCCGGCGGAGCTGTACGCCGCGCCGCTCCGGCTGCTCTCCGCGCCGGAGCAGGACGTCGTCCTCCAGGAGCTGCTGACCGACAATCCCGAGTCCGTCCGGTGGCCAGAGGCGCTGCGCGCCGCGGTCGGCACCCGGGGCTTCACCCGCGAGGTGCACACCGTCCTCTCCCGGGCGCGGGAGCGTGGGCTCGACCCCGAGCAGCTGATCTCGCTGGGCCGCGAGGAGGGGATCGAGGAGTTCGTGGCCGCGGGTCACTTTCTCGGGCAGTACCTCGACGTCCTCGGCGATCTGAGTGCCATCGACTACCCCGACCTGATCGCCCGCGCGGTGATCGAGGCGCATGCGCACCGTGACGAGCTGCGGTCCAGGTTCACCCACGTCTTCGTCGACGAGTACCAGGACACCGATCCCAGCCAGGTCGCGTTGCTGCGCGCGATCGCCGGGGACGGGCGCCACCTGATGGTGGTGGGCGACCCCGACCAGTCGATCTACGGTTTCCGCGGCGCCGACGTCCGGGGGATCCTCGACTTCCCGGCCGACTTCCCGCGCTCCGACGGATCGCCCGCGCCGGTCATCGCGCTCGGCACCACCCGACGTTTCGGATCGCGGTTGTTGCGGGCGTCCCGCGCGATCGCGGCCTCGATCGGGATCACCGGAGCGATCCCGCGCGAGCAGTTCGCGGCGTTCCGCGACCCCACCCCCGCCGACAACGAGTTCGGCCCGGGCTCGATCGAGGTGGTCACCTACGACACCGCGCGAGCCGAGACCGAAAACGTCGCCGACCTGCTCCGCCGGGCGCACCTCGAGGACGGCATCGGCTGGTCGGACATGGCGGTGCTGGTCCGCTCCGGTCGCGGATCGATCCCCGGGCTGCGGCGGTCCCTGACCGCGGCGGGGGTCCCGGTCGAGGTGGCCAGCGACGAGACCCCGCTGGTCCGCGAGCCCGCCGTGCTCCCGCTGCTCGGCGCCCTCGCGATCGTCGTCGACGCCGAGATCACCGACCCGTCCGACGATGACTACGTCGGGGCCGACCGGGCCGAAGCGCTGCTGACCTCGCAGCTCGGCGGTCTCGACGCGACCGACGTCCGGTCGCTCACCCGGGCGCTGCGGTCGCGCGACGCGGACACCCCCGCACGAGACCTGGTCCGCCGCGCGGTCGTCGACCCCGAGGCGCTGGCCGGCCTCGATGGCGAGCCCGCGCGACGCGCGTCGCGGTTGGCCCAGCTGGTCGCGAGCGCCCGCGCCGACCTCGCCGACGGCGCCACCGTCGAGGAGGTGCTCTGGACGCTGTGGGACGGCTCCGACTGGGGCGCCCGGCTGCGGGCCGCGACGCAGGCGGGCGGCCACGGAGGCCGGCTCGCGCATCGGGATCTCGACGCGATCTGCGCGCTGTTCGAGCAGGCGGCCCGGGCCGAGGAGCAGAAGGGTCACACCAGCGTGCGCGAGTTCCTGGCCACGCTCCGCGCCCAGGAGATCCCCGCCGACACGCTCGCCGACCGAGGGGTCCGGGGCGAGGCGGTCCGGCTGCTCACCGCGCATCGCTCCAAGGGCCTCGAGTGGCGGCTCGTCGTCGTCGCCCACGTCCAGGACGGCGCCTGGCCCGACCTGCGTCGGCGAGACACGTTGCTGCAGGCCGACCGGATCGGCCGCGACGGGCTGCAGCCCGCCCTGACCCGGACCGCGATGCTCGCCGAGGAGCGCCGGCTGTTCTACGTCGCCTGCACCCGCGCCCGCCAGCGGCTCGTGGTGACGGCGGTGGCCTCACCCGACGACGAGGGCGAGCAGCCGTCGCGGTTCATCCACGAGCTCGGTCGCGATCCCGAGCACCGGGTCGGCCGCCCGACCCGCCCGCTCTCGATGGCCGGCCTGGTGGCCGAGATCCGCCGTACTCTCGCCGACCCGAAGCAGCCCGAGCCGCTGCGTGCTGCGGCCGCCAAGCGCCTCCGGCGGCTCGCCGAGACCGACGTCCACGATCGACCGGTCGCGGCCAGCGCCGACCCGGCCACCTGGTGGGGGCTGCGCGCACCCAGCCGGTCGGACCAGCCCGTCCGGCCCGCGGCCGAGCCGCTCACCCTCTCCGCCAGCGCCCTCGAGGGGCTGCTCACCTGCCCGGCGCAGTGGTTCCTCCAGCGCGAGGCAGGGGGAGAGGTCGTCACCTCCACGGGTCAGGGCTTCGGCAAGATCGTGCACGCGATCGCGGAGCGGATCGCCAACGACGATCTCGCGACCACCGACGACCTGATGTCACTGGTCGACGACGTATGGGGGCGGATGGAGTTCCGCACGCCATGGTCGCGGGCTCGCGAGCGAGAAGCAGTCGAGGCGGCCCTGGCCCGGTTCGTGGCCTGGCACCAGCGGCCCGGCGCCCGCACGGTCGTGGCCGTCGAGCCGAAGCTCCAGGCCGAAGTGACGCTGCCCGACGGACAGGTGGTCAGGCTGCACGGGTACGCCGACCGGCTCGAGCTCGATGAGGACGGCCGCGTCGTGGTCGTCGACCTCAAGACGAGCAAGTACATGCCCTACGACAAGGACGTCGAGGCGCACTCCCAGCTCGGCCTCTACCAGCTCGCGGTCGACCACGGTGCAGCCGACGAGCTGGTCGGCCGCTCGGCTGCCTCGGGCGGCGCAGAGCTCGTGCAGCTGAGGACGGGAGACGTCCTGCCCAAGATCCAGCACCAGTCGCGCCCGGCCGACGACGACGCTCCCCGACTCGTCGAGGAGCAGCTGATGGTGGCAGCCGCGGTGCTGCGCTCCGAGGAGTTCGTGGTGCGGCCCGGGCCGCACTGTCGCCGGTGCCCGTTCCAGGCGATCTGCCCCGACAAGGCCGCCGGGACGGTGCTCGGATGACCCACCTCACCATCGACACCCCCGAGCAGCTGCGCGACCTGCTCGGCGTCGACTGGACCTTCAGCGACCAGCAGTTCGCCGCGATCACGGCCCCGCTCGAGCCCGCGGTCGTGATCGCGGGAGCCGGGTCCGGCAAGACGGCCGTGATGGCGGCCAGGGTGGTGTGGCTGGTGGCGACCGGACGGGTCTCACCCGGCGAGGTCCTCGGTCTCACCTTCACGACCAAGGCGACCGCGGAGCTCCAGAAGCGCGTCCGCGACAGCCTGCGCGTGGCCGGCCTGCTGCCCGAGCCGGGACCGCGGACGGACGACGAGGAGGAGGTGGAGGAGCCGACCGTCGTGACCTATCACGCCTACGCCGCGGCGCTCCTGACCGAGCACGGACTGCGGATCGGCCACGAGCCCGACACCCGGCTGATCGCCGACGCCAGTCGCTACCAGCTCGCGGCTCGCGCCGTGCAACGGCACACGGGACCGGTCGAGCAGCTCAGCGACCATCCGCCCACGGTCGTGCAGAACCTGCTCGCCCTCGACGGCCAGCTGAGCGAGCACCTGGTCGACCCCGATCAACTGCGCAGCCACGACGCGACCGAACGTCCGAGGTTCGAGGCCGGCATGGCGGGCGAGTCCCGCAAGACCTATCGCGAGAAGTGCGAGAAGGCGATTTCGGCGATCGACCGCCGGGCCGAGCTGCTCGACCTGATCGTGGGCTACCGCCACCTCAAGAGCCATCTGGGGCTGATGGACTTCTCTGATCAGATCTCCCTCGCGGCGCGGCTCGCCGAGCAGTGCCCGGAGGTCGGCGCCATCGAGCGGAGCAAGTTCAAGATCGTGCTGCTCGACGAGTACCAAGACACCTCGGTCGCCCAGGCGCTGATGCTGAGCCGGCTGTTCTCCGGGCCGGACGCCGACGCCGGGCTCGGCCACCCGGTCACGGCGGTGGGCGATCCCAACCAGGCGATCTACGGCTGGCGGGGTGCGTCGGTGTCCAACATCCTCGAGTTCGGCCGGGACTTCCCGTCCCGCGACGGCCGCCCCACGACGTACCCCCTGACGGTCAATCGCCGCTCCGACGAACGGATCCTGGCCACCGCCAACCACCTCGCATCCGACCTCTACGCCCTGCGGCCGGAGCTGTTGCCGCTCGAGCCGAAGCCCGGTGCCGTGCCCGGCGAGGTCCACGCCATCGTGCACGAGACCTACGACGACGAGCTCGCGTGGCTGGCCGAGCAGGTCCTCGCCACCCACGCCGATCTCGCGGCGCGGACCGACCAACCCTGCTGGCGCGAGATCGGCGTGCTCACCCGCGACAACGCGCACGCCGCCGCCGTCTTCGACGCGCTGAGCGACCGGGAGATCCCGGTCGAGATCGTCGGCCTCAAGGGACTGCTCCGGCTGCCCGAGGTCTCGGAGGTGGTGGCCACGCTCTCCTTGATCCAGGACGTCACCGCCAACGCCGCGCTGCTCACCCTGCTGGCCGGACCGCGATGGGCGATCGGCCCCCGCGACCTGGCGCTGCTGGGTCGCCGAGCCCGGCAGCTCACCGGTGCGCAGGGCGGCGGCCAGGAGTTCGCGACGGTGCAGGCCCAGCTCTCGGCCGCCGTCGAGGGGTCCGACCCGACCGAGATCCCGTCCCTCTGCGACGCGCTCGACGATCCGGGCGACCTCGCCTACTCCACGGAGGCTCGGGACCGGTTCGGGCTGCTGGCCGGTGAGCTGCGTCGGTTGCGATCGGCGATCGGCGAACCGATCCTCGATCTCGTACGCCGGATCATCGACACGACGGGCATCGACGTCGAGCTGGCCTCGTCGGTCAGCCCGGCCGCCGAGGCCCGCCGCGAGAACCTCGATCTGTTCGTCCAGGCGGTGGCCGAGTTCCAGGCCGTCGACGGCCAGGTGACGCTCGCCGCGCTGCTGGCCTGGCTCGAGGCCGAGGACGAGTTCGGCCAGGGGCTCGATGTCGCGACCCCGTCCGAGGCCGACTCGGTCAAGCTGCTCACCGTCCACCGGGCCAAGGGACTCGAGTGGGACGCGGTCTTCCTGGTCGGCGTGACCGAGACCAAGTTCCCCACCAACCGCGGCCGCTCCAGCTGGCTCACCGTGCCGTTCATGATGCCCAACGCGCTGCGCGGCGATGCCCGCGACCTTCCCGCTGCTCGGCGGTCACTCGCCCGCCGACATCACCGCGTTCGCGAAGGCGGCCAAGGACCACGAGGCGCTCGAGGAGCTGCGGCTGGGCTACGTCGCCTGGACCCGGGCCCGCCACCTGCTCTCGGTCTCGGCGTGGTGCTGGGCACCGCACCTCAAGAACGGCCTCGGCCCGTCGTCGTACCTCGTTCGGACGCGGGAGGCCATGGCCTCCTGGGGAGGCGAGCCGGAGTCCTGGCGCGACTGCGTCGCCAAGGGCGAGATCAGCCCGTACGCCGACCGCTCGCCGGACCTGCCTTGGCCGATCTCGCATCGCACGGCGGAGGTGGAGCGCCGCCGCGAAGCGGCCGAGCGGGTGCGGGCGGCCGAGGTCGACGAGCCCGATGCCGTGGAGGACATGCTGGTGCTCGACCAGATCCGGCAGTGGGACGAGGAGATCGCCCGGCTGGTCGACGAGGCGGCTCGCGACCGGTCGCCCGAGATCGTGGTCCCACTTCCGCCGGGGCTGTCGGCCACGTCGCTGGCCCGGCTCCGCGACGATCCCGACGCGTTCGCCCGCGACCTGGCCCGGCCGATGCCCCGCCCGCCGTCGCCCGCAGCCCGGTTCGGGACGCGCTTCCATGCGTGGGTCGAGACGCGGTTCGGTCAGCAGGTGCTGCTGGATCCCGACGAGCTGCCGGGCCGGGGCGACTCGGAGATCGATGACGATGCCGATCTGCGCGACCTGATCAAGCGGTTCGAGGACGGTCCGTTCGCCGAGCGGGTGCCGGTGGCGGTCGAGCCCGCGTTCGCGCTGGTGCTCGGCGGCCAGGTGGTCCGCGGGCGGATCGACGCGGTCTACGCCGATGGCGACGGCTTCCTGCTCGTCGACTGGAAGACCAACCGCGCGCAGACCGCCGACCCGCTGCAGCTGGCCGTCTACCGCCTGGCCTGGGCCGAGCTGCACGACGTACCCCTCGAGCGGGTGCGTGCGGGGTTCTTCTACGTCCGCACGGGGGAGCTGGTGGAGCCGGAGGAGCTGCCCGGACGCACCGAGCTCGAGTCCCTGGTGATGGCGGATAGTTCTTGATACTTTCGATCAAGTATCAACGTCTATCTCAGGGAGACGAGGCATGGCGCAGGCGCTGACCAACCCCTACACACCGGGTCAGGTGCCTCGGATCTTCGCCGGTCGGGTCGCCGAGCTGAGCCGGATCCGCGACCAGGTGAGCCGAGTGGCCACGTTCGGTGAGCTCGGCGGGCCGCTGCTGGTCTTCCATGCTCCGCGCGGCCTCGGCAAGACGTCGCTGCTGCGTACCGCTCAGCGTCAGGCGGCCGAGCTCGGTTTCGTGTCGGTGTGGGTGGCGTGCTCGCGCGACCGGCCGTTCCTTCCCGAGCTGGTGCGCGGGGTCGAGCGCGCGCTGCATCGCGCCGACCTGACCCTCGACTCCGACGAGGGCAAACGCTGGAGCGCGAGGCTCGAGCGGGTGTCGGTCGAGCTGGGCGTTCCCGGGCTCAAGGTGACCGGCGACATCCACACCGGCGGCGAGGAGGCCGTCGCGTCCCAGCTCGTCGAGCGCGCCGATCGGCGCGCTCGAGGACCTGCTGCACGATGCGGCCGTCCTCGTCCGAGGCCGCGGCGGAGCCGGGCTGATCGTGTTCATCGACGAGCTGCACGCCGCGTCGGCCGACGACCTCTCCATCCTGCTGAACGCGCTGCAGAACCTCGACGGCGAACGCGAGGACAACCCGCTGGCGGTGGTCACCGCCGGGCTGCCGGTGACTCCGGAGGCGATCACCCGGGCGGCGACGTTCGGCGAGCGCAGCACGTTCGTGCCGCTGGACCTGCTCAGCGACGTCGACGCGCTGGCCGTCCTCACCGCACCGGCCGAGGCGCTCGAGGTGACCTGGGCGCCGGAGGCGTTGGCGCTGGTGACCGACGAGTGCCGCGGCCACCCCTATCTCCTCCAGCTGCTCGGCAGCTCGGCGTGGGCGGCGGCCCAGCCGGTGAGTGGCGGCGAGGTCGACGCCGACCACGTGCGGGCCGGCATCCCGGCGGCCAAGGATCAGCTCGACGCGATGTACCGCGCCCGCTGGGGATCGGCGACTCCGGCAGAGAAGGCCTTCGTCCGGGCGATGGCGAAGGTCGAGCACCGACAACGTGAGCCGCGCGCAGATCGCCGAGAACCTCGGCCAGGACACGCACGCCATCAGCGTTCCCCGGGAGCGGCTGATCGAGAAGGGCGTGATCGAGCCGGTGGGTCACGGCCTGGTGCGGTTCACGCTGCCCGGGTTCGCGGCGTACGTGCGGGAGCGCGCGAGCGACTAGGTGTACTACGGCGCGCCGAGACCGGCCTCGAGCGCGATCTCGACCATGGCGCCGAAGCTCCGCTCGCGCTCCTCGGCAGTCGCCTCCTGCGCCGTCGCCGCCGATGACGTGGTCCGAGACGGTGCAGATCGCCAGCGCGCGGCGGCCGAAACGGGCGGCCAGGGTGTAGAGCGCGCTGGCCTCCATCTCCACGGCGAGCACGCCGTGCTCGACCATCCGGGCGGTCAGCTCCGGGCGGGCCGGGTAGAACGAGTCGCTGCTGAAGATCAGCCCTACGTGGGCACCGCCGTGCCGTTCCGCCGCGGCGGCCGCGTCGCGCAGCAGCTCGAAGTCGGCAACCGGCGCGAAGTCGAGCCCCTCGAAGGCGATCCGGTTCATCGAGGAGTCGGTGCAGGCGCCCGAGGCGATCACGAGATCGCGGAGCGCCAGCCGATCGGTCAGCGCCCCGCAGGACCCGACCCGGATGATGGTCTGTACGTCGTACTCACGGAACAGCTCGTTGATGTAGATCGCCGCCGACGGCTGGCCCATCCCCGAGCCCTGCACCGAGACCGGGCGCCCATGCCAGGTGCCGGTGTATCCGTACATCCCTCGGATCTCGGAGTAGCGGCGCGCGTCCTCGAGGAAGGTCTCCGCGATCCAGGTCGCGCGACGGGGGTCGCCGGGCATCAGGACGATCGGGGCGATGTCGCCGGCAGCGGCGCCGATGTGGGTGCTCACTCGGGACAGCCTAGGGAGTCCTAGATTGACGGTCGTGACGTATCCGCACCTGGAGCTGGCCGCCAACCCCCACGACCGCGCCGGGCTCCGCCGCAACGACGAGGCCTGGCTCGCCGGGCGCTGGGCGGACCCGGAGACCCGGGTGCTGGTCATCTCCGGGACTCGGGTGCGGCCGCGCGACGGTTCCATCGACTGGGTGACCCCTGGTACGGCGCCCGAGGGTGACCGCGTGCTGCTGGGGGAGCGGGACGGCCGGACCTGGTTCGCCGTCGTCGTACCACCGGACGCGGCGAAGGCGGAGCCGGACCAGTGGTTCCCGCTGCGGGGGCTGCTGCCGTTCATCGGCCGCGACTCGGTGGAGCTGGCACCGCTGCTCTTCCACGCGCTCGGCCTGGCCGAGTGGCTGTGGGCGACCAGGTTCTGTCCGCGCTGCGGCGGAGCGCTCGAGGTGCGGGCGTCGGGCCACGAGCTGAAGTGCGTGGACTGTGGGCGTTCGCAGTTCCCTCGCTCGGACCCCGCGGTGATCATGGTCGTCGCGCACGGCGAGCCGGGCTCGGACGAGGAGCGCTGCCTGCTCGGGCGGCAGTCGGTGTGGCCGGAGGGCCGGTTCTCGACGCTGGCGGGGTTCTGCGAACCGGGGGAGACCCTCGAGGATGCGGTACGCCGTGAGGTCGCCGAGGAGACCGGCGTCGTGGTCGGAGAGGTGGAGTACTTCGGCAACCAGCCGTGGCCGCTGCCCTCGAGCCTGATGCTCGGGTTCATCGGACGGGCCGAGACGACCGACATCGCCGTCGACAACGACGAGCTCGACGATGCGCAGTGGTTCACGCGCAAGGAGATGCGGGAGCAGGCCGAGGCCGGCACCTTGGTGCTGCCCGGTGGGGTCTCGATCAGCCGGTCACTCGTCGAGCACTGGTACGGCGGTCGCTTGCCTGGCCACTGGTAGGCGTGAGCCTCAGGCCGCCAGAGAGGCGAGCTTCTCCTTGACCTGGGCCACCGAGGGGTTGGTCTGCGCGGTGCCGTCGGCGTACACGAGGGTCGGGACGGTCTGGTTGCCGTGGTTGGCGGACTCCACGATCTGGGCGGCACCCGGCGTCTGCTCGATGTCGACGATCTCGAAGGGGATCCCCTCGCGGTCGAGCTGGCTCTTCAACCGGTGGCAGTAGCCACACCACGGGGTCGTGTACATCGTGAAAGTGCCGCTCATCGTGGGGTGTCCCCTCCTGCGTCTAGGGTCGTTCCTGCCGCCCTGATCAACCACTCTCGACCAGGAGTTTGTTCCCGATGACGTCTCCGGAGGAGCTGCTTGCCGCGCTCGACCCCGAGCAGCGTCAGGTGGCCGAGGCGCTGCGCGGCCCGGTGCGAGTGCTGGCGGGCGCCGGCACCGGCAAGACCCGGGCGATCACGCATCGGATCGCCTACGGCGTGGCCACCGGCGTCTACGCCCCGACCGAGGTGCTGGCCGTGACCTTCACCACGCGCGCGGCCGGCGAGATGCGGCAGCGGCTGCGCCGGTTCGGCGCGCAGGCGGTGCAGGCCCGGACCTTCCACTCCGCCGCGCTGCGCCAGCTCCGCTACTTCTGGCCGCACGCCTACGGCACCGAGCTCCCGACCCTCATCGAGTCCAAGATCGGGCTGCTCGTCACCGCCGCGCGGCGGCTGCGGGTCAACGCCGACCAGGCGCTGCTCCGCGACCTCGCCTCGGAGGTCGAGTGGGCCAAGGTCAGCAACGTCCACCCCGACGACTATGCGCAGCTCGCGGCCGACCGCGGCCGCACTGTGGCCGGTCTCGACCTCGACAGCGTGGGCCGGGTGTTCGCCAGCTACGAGGAGGTGAAGCGCGGCCAGGGCCGGATGGACATGGAGGACGTGCTGCTGCTCACCGCCGGGCTGCTCGCCGACGACGAGCGCGTGGCCGCGCAGGTGCGCCGGCAGTACAAATGGTTCGTCGTCGACGAGTTCCAGGACGTGTCGCCGATCCAGTCGGCACTGCTCGACCTGTGGCTGGGCGGACGCAACGAGCTGTGCGTGGTCGGTGACCCCGCACAGACGATCTACTCCTTCGCCGGTGCCGACGCGGGCTACCTCACCCGGTTCCCGACGAAGTACCCCGGCACCACCTCGATCGACCTCGTGCGCAACTATCGCTCGACGCCGCAGGTGGTGGCGGCCGCCAACGCCCTGCTCGCCGGGTCCGGCACCGAGTCGGTCGAGCTGCGGGCGCAGCGACCGGCGGGACCCGAGGTGAGCTACACCGGTCATCCCGACGAGGTCGCCGAGGCGGCGGCGGTGGCCCAGGCGATCGAGGAGCTGCGTCGGGGCGGCCGCGCCCTCGGTGAGATCGCGGTCCTGTTCCGGATCAACGCCCAGTCCGAGGCCTTCGAGGACGCGTTGACCGATCGAGCCATCCCCTACGTCCTGCGCGGCGCGGCCCGGTTCTTCGACCGGCCGGAGGTGCGCGAAGCGGTGACCCGGATCCGCGGCGCCGCTCGATCGGGTGCCGACGGCGGCGACGTGGTCGATGCGGTCCGCGCGATCCTGGCCTCGATGGGCTGGTCCGAGCAGCCGCCCGAGGCGCGGGGCCGGACCCGCGACCGCTGGGAGTCCTGGCAGGCGCTGATGTCCCAGGCCGAGGAGTTCGCCCGGGCCGGGCAGGGAGACCTCGGCGCCTTCGTCGACGACCTCGACCGTCGCGCCGCCGAGCAGCACGCCCCGGTCGCCGACGGCGTCACCCTGGCGACGTTCCACGCCGCCAAGGGCCTGGAGTGGGACTCGGTGTTCCTGTGCGGGCTGCAGGACGGCACCCTGCCGATCACCTACGCCGACACCCCGGAGGCGATCGAAGAGGAGCGCCGACTGCTCTACGTCGGCATGACCCGGGCCCGGACTGACCTGCGGCTGTCCTGGGCGAGCGCCCGCAACCCCGGCCAGGCGGCCCGGCGCAAGCCGTCGCGGTTCCTCGACCCGCTGCTGCCCGAGGGCCAGCGACCGGTGGCCGGCTCGAAGCGGACCCGCGGTGCCCGGACCTGTGCCGAGTGCGGTCGCCCGCTGCAGACCAAGGCCGAGAAGGTCCGTCGCCGCTGCGTCGACTGTCCGGCGCCCTACGACGAGGCGCTGTTCGAGCGGCTACGCGAGTGGCGCAAGGAGCGGGCGGCCAGCGACGAGGTCGCGGCGTTCATGGTGTTCAGCAACAGCACTCTCGAGCAGATCGCGGAGCACCGGCCACGCACCCCGGCCGCGCTGCTGAAGATCTCCGGGGTCGGTCCCGACAAGCTCCAGAAGTACGGCGACGAGCTGCTGACCCTCGTCGAATAACTGCTCCGGCGGACCGAAATCCTGCCAATCAGAAGAAATCTCGAAAAAAGTCAACAAATGGTTTGCTCCTTACATACGGGTCACGGTAACTTTCCCGAACCAGCAACCGCGCACCACGGTCTCGGCAAGACCGGCGCACGATGAAGTGAAGGAGGTGGCCTCAGTGGTCAACATCAAGAACCCGAACCGGACGCAGCTCACGTCCGCATTTGGCATGCCCATCTGCGGCCGCGCCCTCGTCATCACGCGCGACCGCGTGGCTGCGACCAAGGGACACGTGGGCTTCGTTCCGGCCTACATCCCGGGGACCAATGCCTGGAGTCCGCCAGTCTGTTGACACCAACAGAATCGGCACCTCCAGGCCGCGGAACCCACCAAGGGATCCGCGGCCTTCTTGTTTCTCCAAACCAAAACAAGAGCCGCAGACCCCGACCGAACAACCAACGCGATCAGGTCAACGACAGGAGGTGACATATGACCATCAGCGTTCTCGACCGCACTGATGGGGCTGCCGTGAAGGATGCCGAGCTGACACTCGGCGGACTGCACGACCAGGCCGAGAAGGTGGACGAACTGGCGCTCCCTTGCCGGGTCAACGACCCCGAGCTGTGGTTCGCCGAGTCCCCTTCCGACGTGGAGTTCGCCAAGGCGCTCTGCACGGACTGCCCCGTACAGGCCCTGTGCCTGACCGGTGCGCTCGACCGGCGTGAGCCCTGGGGCGTCTGGGGCGGTGAGCTGTTCCTGCAGGGAGTAGTGATCCCCCGCAAGCGCCCGCGTGGCCGTCCTCGTAAGAACGAGGTCGCCGCGTGACCAGCGACTCGTAGTCCGCACCGACCAGCAGCAAACAACCCGAACTGACACACCAAACGAACGGAACTGACATGAACCACCTCATGCATGAAGACCTAGCGCGGGCCCAGATGTCCGCGCGCCTGGGAGAGGCGCAGCAGCTGCGCGCGGGGGAGAACCTCGTTCGCTACCGCCGCTTGAGCCGCAAGGCTGAGCGTGCTGCGCAGCGGGCTCGTCTCGCACTCGCTCGCGCACTGTAGGACTCCGGGGGAGTCACCTCCGGAACACCCTGATCGCGGGTGAATCCGAGGCCGGGTACGACGCCACGTCGTACCCGGCCTCTTTCTCTTTTCCAGGCACCGACGGCCGTACCCTGAAGGGGTGGCCGACGAGCAGCCCCGGGTGTGCGACTTCTGCGGACGGCAGGAGACCGATGTGGCACTGACCCTGTCGTGGACGCACCTCGGTGGAGAACGGCCGCCAGCGCACCTACTGCGATGCGTGCTCGCGCCAGAACCTGCGCAGCATGGAGGGGAAGCTCGACGTCGAGTACTGGTGAGCGCCTAGTACACCTCGTCCCAGGCGCAGCCGCAGTGCGGGTGCCGCTCCCACTCCCGGCGTACGGCGGGTCCGCCGTGGTCGATCGTCACGATCGCCGACCAGGTTGCCGGACGGTCTCCCTCGGCGTGGCGCGCCAGGTCGCGCACCGCCCAGGCCAGCGCCAGCAGCTCCAGCGTGGGGTCGACCGGCGCCCCGCCGGCGGCCGGGGCCGCCCGGGCGACCTGCTCGACGACCAGCGGGCGGCGGAGGTCCGACTCGGCGAGGTGCGCGTCGACGCAGCGCAGGCACGCGGTACGGCCGGGGAGCACGAACGGTCCGATCCGTGCGGCCGCGCCGCAGGTCACGAGGAAGTGGGGCGCGCCCTCGCGGACCAACGGGTCGATGTCTCCGCGCGCCGGCTCGTCATCGGTCACGACCAGCCAGACACTCGGCGTCTCTCCCGGTAGGGCCAGCCCCATGCCGGCCGCGCGCAGCAGGCCCGCTGCCGTGGCTCGTGTGCGGGTCGCGGCGCGGATGCCGATGCGGGCCTCCGCTCGCGACGTCAGTCTCCGGGCGGCCTCCTCGCCGAACTGCGCCTCGGCCGCCCGCCGCGCTGCGAGGTCGCCCGGCGTGGTGGAGTCCGGCTCCCCGCCGTCGAGCAGCAATCCCGCGTCACGGAGCAATGCCAACGCGGCGCGGGAGTCGGCGTCCTCTGCGGCGACGGGCAGATGGCGGAGCGCGGCGCGCACCTCCGGGCTGTCCGGGACGATCACCCGCAGTGGCGGGTCGATGCCGACCTGCAGGTGCTCGGCGTCGCGGCGTACGACGTGAAAGCCCGGGCGCCACCGCAGGCGCCCGGGGAGTGGCTGGCTCATGCCGCGAGGGTCACACACCTCGGAGGGTGGGCGTTGGCGCCCTCCACAGCCGGCCGGAACGCCGACGGCGGCACTCCCCGAGGGGGTGCCGCCGTCCTAGAAGTCTGGCTGTTACTCGGGGGCGCTACTACGCCTTGCCGAGGATCCGGTTGAGGTTCGTGCCGCAGACGGGGCAGACTCCCTTGGCCATCCGGGTGCCCTTGTCGTTGACCCTGACCTCTCCCGAGGCCTCACGCTTCGCCTTGCACTTCACGCAGTAGAACTCGCCGCTCCAGGTCTCCGCCATGACGGCCTCCTTGCTCTCGTCACTCATTCGGTCGTCGCGACGGGGTAATCAGGGGAAGCCCGCCGGAAGTCCTGTGACCGGTGTCTCAGGACCAGTTCGACCCTACGACACGCCTGGGCGCAGGCGTGGCAGGCGCTCCGCGAGCCTCAATTGAGCGTGAATCCGCTCACGGCGCCGAAATGGGCCTCTCAGTACCCTGCGCGCATGCCTGAGCTCACCCATCTGCGCCTCGAGCGCCCGTCCGACGGGGTCGCCCTGTTGGTCCTCGACAACCCCGATATGCGCAACGCGATGTCCGACGAGATGACCGCGTCGTGGGTCGCCGCGATCGACGAACTGGCGGCCGACCCGTCGGTCCGCGCGGTGGTGGTCACCGGCGAGGGTTCGGCCTTCTGCTCGGGTGGCAACACCGGCTGGATCGCCAGCGAGCCAGACGCCACCGTCGACTACCTGCGCACCCGGATGATCGGGTTCTACCGGGCCTGGCTGTCGATCCGGAAGCTCGAGGTCCCCACGATCGCCGCGGTCAACGGACCCGCGATCGGCGCGGGGCTGTGCCTCGCCCTGGCCTGCGACATCCGGTACGCCGCCACCGGGGCCAAGCTCGGCGCCCCGTTCGTGCGGCTGGGCATGCACGCCGGGATGGCCGGCACCTACCTGCTGCCCAACGTCGTCGGCGAGGCGCACGCCCGCGACCTGCTGCTCACGGGTCGGGTCGTCGAGGCGGACGAGGCGCTGCGCCTGGGGCTGGTCTCGCGGGTGATCGCGCCGGACGCGTTCCGCGACGAGGTGCTGAACACCGCCGCCGAGATCGCCGCGAACGCCCCGATCGCCAGCCGGCTGACCAAGCTGGCACTCGCCGACGGCGGACACCAGGACTTCGAGGCCTGCGTCCAGTGGGAGGCGATGGCCCAGCCGATCACCCTGGCCACCGAGGACCTCCAGGAGGGCATCCGGGCCAGCCACGAGAAGCGCGCCCCGGTCTTCCAGGGTCGCTGAACCAAATATGAGGAGGCCCCCAGTCGGTCTCACGACACTTGCCTTCCCCTTGCGAATGTCGTTCGACTGACTGAGGGCCTCGTCTGGTCGAGAAACGTACGGAGCCGCCAGCCACAGGGTCAATGCAGGCTGGACCACTCCTGTGGATAAGCCTGTGGATGAATCTGTGGACGAGGGTCCTAGCCCGTGGAAATCGGCCCTGAGAGGTACGACGCCACTGTGGACGAATCCCGTCGCCGGCCGTCGTACGTTGCGCTGACCAGGGAGAATCGATCTCCACCGGGTGTGGACAAGAAATAAGTGGAGGGAAAAGTGCCGGATCCCGAGCCGTACGACGCCGGGCCGGTCGCGGCGCTGCGCCGGATCGCGTTCCTGCTCGAGCGGGCCCGTGAGGACACCTACAAGGTGAAGGCGTTCCGGGGCGCGGCGGCGGTCATCCTGCCGATGCCACCCGACGAGGTCTCCCGAGCGGTCGAGGACGGCAGTCTGACCAAGCTCGCGGGGATCGGCGCCAGCTCGGCGAAGGTGATCAGCGCAGCGGCTCGCGGCGAGCTGCCCGAGCGGCTCGCGGCGCTCGAGGCCGAGCACGCGGGGCCGCTCACCGATGGCGGCGCCGAGGTGCGCCGCGCGATCCGGGGCGATCTGCACTTGCATTCCGACTGGTCCGATGGTGGCTCGCCGATCGAGGAGATGGCGATGACCGCGATCGAGCTCGGTCACGAGTACATGGTGCTCACCGACCACTCGCCGCGGTTAACCGTGGCCCGCGGACTGAGTCCCGAGCGGTTGGCCCGACAGCTCGATGTGGTCGACGCCATCAATGAGCACCTCGGCGGCGGTTTCTCGCTGCTCAAGGGGATCGAGGTGGACATCCTCGACGACGGCGGGCTCGACCAGACCGAGGAGCTCCTGGACCGGCTCGACGTACGCGTCGCCAGCGTCCACTCCAAGCTGAAGATGGACAAGGACGCGATGACCCGGCGGATGATCGGCGCCGTCCGCAACCGCCACACCAACGTGCTCGGCCACTGCACCGGGCGGCTGGTCACGGGCGGCCGCGGCACCCGGGGTCAGTCGCAGTTCGACGCGAAGGCCGTCTTCGAGGCGTGTGCCGAGAACGACGTCGCCGTCGAGATCAACTCCCGCCCCGAGCGCCGCGACCCGCCGACGAAGCTGCTCGACCTGGCCAGCGACATCGGCTGCGTGTTCTCGATCGACAGCGACGCGCACGCGCCGGGCCAGCTCGACTTCCAAGTGCTCGGTTGCGAGCGCGCGGAGGACGCCGGCATCGATCCGGACCGGATCGTCAACACCTGGCCGAAGGACCGCTTGTTGGCCTGGGCGAGCAAGTAAGTTGGCGACATGACGCGTGCCGAGGTCGAGGTACGCCGCTCGAAGCGGCGCCGACGGACGGTATCGGCGTACCGCGAGGGCGAGCGGATCGTCGTCCTCATCCCGGCCTCGCTGACCCGCAAGGAAGAGGCCGAGTGGGTCGAGACGATGGTCGCCCGGATCGAGAAGGCCGAGCAGAAGAGCCTCCTCTCCGACGACGACCTGCTCGAGCGCGCGCTGCAGCTGAGCGACCGCTGGCTCGGCGGGCTGGCCACGCCGGTGAGCGTCCGCTGGGTGACCAACCAGAACTCGCGCTGGGGTTCGTGCACGCCCGGCGACCGCACCATCCGGCTGTCCCAGCGACTCGAGCGGATGCCGGGCTGGGTGATCGACTACGTGATCGTGCACGAGCTCGCCCACCTGCTCGAGCCCGGGCACGACGCGAAGTTCTGGGCCTGGGTCGATCGCTACCCGCAGGCCGAGAAGGCCAAGGGCTACCTGCTCGGCTGGTCCGCCGCCGCTCACGTCGAGGCCCCGCCCGACGAGGTCGACTGAGCTACGTCGTCACGGCCGACGGCCGCACGTTCTGGTTCATCCGGAAGACGTTCTCGGGGTCGTACTCGTCCTTGAGCGCCACCAGCCGGCGGTACTTCTCCTCGCCGAAGGTCTGCCGGACCCGGGCGTCGTCGATCTCGCTGACGAAGTTCAGCGCGATGCCGCCGGCGGCCCACGGCCGCAGCGCCTGCTCGGTGGCGCGCACCCACGCGATGTGCGGCGCGTCGTCCGGCTCCGTCCAGCTGCCGTAGCAGTGGTAGACCCAGGGCGCCGATCGAGAGCCCAGCGGCGTCGCGTCCTCCGGTACGTCGGCGATCGCCCCGCCGGCCTGGCCGATGATCACGATGCTGAAGGGTGAGGTGGCCACCGACGCGGAGGCGATGGCCGCGTCGATCGCGTCGTCGGGCAGGTCGCGCAGGTTCTGGGAGCGCCAGTAGTTGCGCCGGCCAGGTGGGTTCCCGGCGTCGGTCAGGGCCTGGAACTCGACGTACGGCATCGGCTGCATGAGGTCGACCGGCGGATCGCCGAACTCACGCAGCGGCGCCAGCGCCGCCTCGCCCTCGTCGAGCGGCCCCCAGTGGGCGGCGACCACGGAGATCGCCGGACGTCCCTGCAGCTCGGGAGGGACGAAGGGTGCGGGCGGGGCATGCATGAGTACCAGGCCCCCGCCGATCGCGCGCGGGCCGTCGCGCATCACGTCACGGAAGTGCCGCGCCACCTCGGGCGCCTGGTCGCGCGGATACATCAGCAGGCCGCCGTAGACGAGCGGACCGACCGGGTGGAGCCGGAACTCGAACTCGGTGACCACCCCGAAGTTGCCGCCACCTCCACGCAGCCCCCAGAAGAGCTCCGGGTTCTCCGTGGCGCTCGCGGTGAGCACCCGGCCGTCGGCGGTCACGACCTCCGCCGAGACGAGGTTGTCGCACGCCAGCCCGTGCTGCCGCTCCAGCCACCCGCTGCCGCTGCCGAGGGTGAACCCGGCGACGCCGGTCGTGGTCATCCGGCCTCCGGTCGTGGCCAGGCCGTGCTCCTGGGTGGCTCGGTCGAGCTCGCCCCAGGTGACGCCCGGCTGCACGCGCGCCCGCCGCCCGTCGGGATCCACGTCGATCCGCTTCATCGGCCCGAGGTCGATGAGGAGGCCGTCGTCGATGGTCGAGAAGCCGGCGACCGAGTGTCCGCCACCGCGCACGGCGATCGGCAGCGCCCGTGGCGCGGGCGAAGGCAAGAGCGGCGGCAACGTCGGCGGACGACGTGGCTTGCGCGATGAGCGCGGGACGCCGGTCGAACATCGCGTTGAACCCGGTCCGGGCGGCGTCGTACCGGTCGCCGTCGTCATGAGTCAGGATCTCGCCGGCGAAGCCGGCGCGGAGGTCGGCATCGAGGCCGGAGCTGGTGCTGGTCATGTGTGGAGAGTCCTCCTGGGTCGGACCATGCGCAGTGCCGCGCGTCACAGGTCCACGGATGGGGCGGCCGCCTCGCGCAGCGCGCCGAGGTCGTGCAGGTGGAAGTGGGCGTCGCGCTGACTGACAGCGCCGGCGCTCACGAACGACGCGAGGGCGCGGTTGACGTTCTCGCGCGACGCGGCGACGAGGGAGGCCAGGGTGCCCTGCGACAGCCGGAGCCGGATCCGCACACCCTGGTCGCCGGTGTCTTCCCCGAACTCCTCGGCCAAGCCCAGCAACGCGACCGCCACCCGCCGCCGGATGTCGTCGAAGGCCAGCCCGCTGAAGGAGTACGCCGCCTGGCCGGCGATCGTGCTGAGGCGCTCCAGCATCCGCTCCATCGCGACCGGGTGCCGGGAGAGGAACGCCAGCAGTGGTGCCTTGGCGATCCGGAGGCAGGTCGTCGGCGTCATCGCGGTGGCGCCGACCCGGCGCACCCCGCTCGGGTGGAAGAGGCCGACCTCGCCGACCAGGTCGACGCCGCGCAGGATCGCCAGGATCACCTCGCCGCCGTCCTGGCCGGATCGGTGCGCCTTGACCTGGCCCTCGGCGACGACGTACAGCGCGAGTGCCGGGTCGCCCTCGATCCAGATCGACTGGCCCGCGTCGTAGGCACGCTCGCTCACCTCTGGCAGCAACTCCTCGACGTCCACCGCCGTGAGGTCGCCGAAGGCGCTCGTCTGGAGCAGGATCCCGGCCGGGTCCACGCTCGCAATCTAGTAGGAGCTAGTCGGAAGCGCGCGCCAGCTGCACGAGCTCCATCAGCTCGGGCTCGGGATCGGGCAGCGCGTCGGCCGGCCACCAGCGGACGTCGAGCGACTCCTCGCTGATCGCGTGCTCGGCGTCCTCGGGCGCCACCGCGACGAACCGCACGTCCAGGTGGTGTACGTCGCCACCGGGACCGCAGAACGGCACCGCATGCTCGCTCAGGTGCACGGGCGTGGGCGCCATCAGCAGGCCGGCGACCCCCGACTCCTCGGTCACCTCGCGCAGCGCCGCGCCCGCCAGCGTCGCGTCTCCGGGTTCGCAGTGGCCGCCGAACTGGAACCACCGTTCGGCCTTGGCGTGCAGCGTCAGCAGCACCCGGCGCCGGTCGTGGCTGAGCACGAGCGTGCTCGCGGTGAGGTGGTCCGGCCGGCACTCCCGGGACAAGCCGTCGGGGTGCGCGGCGAGGTGGGCAAGGTAGCGATCGCGCAGGCTCGCCTGGGACGTGCTGGGTGGCACCCAGTCGCGGAGTGCGCGGACCGCGTCGCTGTGCAGGCTCACTCGTCGTCGAGCAGCTTGCGCAGCTCGGCGTCGAAGTCGTCCTCGGTGAGCTCGGGCGGCGCGGCGGCGTCCTCGCGGAAGCCGAGCGGGTCGTCCAGGTCGGCGGAGGTCGGCAGCAGGTCGGGGTGCATCCACACGCCGTCGCGGGCCTCGGTGCCCTGCCGGGTGCGCAGCGATCCCCAGAGCGTCGAGGCGTCCCGCAGCCGGCGCGGCCGCAGCTCCAGGCCGACCAGGGCGGCGAACGTCTCCTCGGCCGGTCCACCTGCGGCCCGCCGACGGCGTACGGCCTCCTGCAGCTTGCCGGCGGCCGGCATCCGCTCGGCGGTGGCCTGGCCGACCACCTCGTCGACCCAGCCCTCGACCAGCGCCAGCGCGATCTCGAGCCGCTCCAGCGCGGCCCGCTGCGCGGGAGACTCGGGGAGGTCGAACATCCCGCCCTCGAGCAGCTGCTGCATGGCCTCGGGGTTCGTCGGGTCGACGCCGCGCAGCTGCTCCTCCATCCGCTGCTGGATCGCCTCGGCGTTGATCTCGATGCCGCTGGCGAAGTCGGTGACCGCGCCGATCAGGTGCTCGCGCAGCCACGGCACGGCGGCGAACAGCCGCTGGTGCGCGGCCTCGCGGAGAGCGAGGTAGAGGAGTACGTCGTCCTCGGTGACGTCGAGGCCTTCGGCGAACGCCGTCACGTTGGCCGGCAGCAGCGCGGCCTTGCCGGGGGTGGCGAGCGGGATGCCGATGTCGGAGACGCTGAGCACCTCACCGGCCAGGGCGCCGAGCCCCGAACCGACCTGGGTGGCCAGCATCGCGCCGACTGCCTTGCCGATGATCCCGAGCAGCGGGCCGGCGTTGGCCTGCATCTCCGGGGGCAACGCGCCGCCGAGGCCGGAGACGGAGCGCTCGGCGACCGGCTCGACCAGGACCTTCCAGACGTCGCGGGTCTCCACGACCCACTCGGCCCGGCTCCACGCGGCGGTCGAGGTCACGCCGGACGGGAAGCCGGTGGCCTCGTCGAGCCAGTGGTCGGCGAGTCGTACGGCGTCGGCGACCGCGTCCTTCTGTCGCTGGCTGGGGCTCGGGTCGGGCTCCGAGGCGACGGTCTTGCGCGCCAGGTCGTCGGCGACATCCCAGTTGAGCGGGCCGTCGTAGGGCTGCATCAGCGACTGGAACTGCCCCATCAGCTGGCTCAGGTCCGGCATCCCGGCGGGCATGCCGCCGGCGAAGAACTGCTCGAAGGGCGTGCCCTTGAACGGGTTCTTCCCCTCGTCCGGGCCGTCCCCGGGGTCGTTGCTCATATGCCCCACGGTACGCCGAGGCGACAACCGTGCCGGCGGGCTAGGGTCGCTGCGTGAGCCACCCCCTCGTCCGTCTCGTGGAGCTCCGGGAGACACCGCTCGACGTCGCCGAGGTGCTGGCCAGCGTCGAGGGGGAGGGCAGCGGCGGGGTGACGCTGTTCGTCGGCCGGGTCCGCGACCACGACAGTTCTGGGGGAACTGAGAAGGAAGTCGTGGGGCTCGACTACTCCGCCCACCCCGGAGCGCTGGACACGATGCGAGCGGTCTGCGAGCGGGTCGCCGACGCGCACCCGGTCCATGCGGTCGCCGCCGTCCATCGGGTCGGCAGTCTCGCGATCGGCGATGTCGCGGTCGTGGTCGCCGCGGCCGCTGCCCACCGGGGCCAGGCGTTCGACGCGTCCCGCGACCTGATCGACACCCTCAAGGCCGAGGTGCCGATCTGGAAGCACCAGCGCTTCGCCGACGGCACCGACGAGTGGGTCGGGTCGCCGTAGCCCGATGGTTTCGAGGCTCAGCGCTGGCGCGCCTCGCACCTCAACCAGCGGGCCGTCCTACTCTCGATGGGTGGAGATCCTGCTGTGGCTGGTGCCCCCGGTCGTCGTGACCGTGGTGGCGATGGTCTGGGTGTCCTGGCTGGGCCGGCAGGGTCGCGGCGAGATCGACCGCGAGGCGGCGGTACGCCGGCTGGGCGAGGCGCTCTCCGAGGAGCGCCGTGCGAAGCGGCCCACCGGGCGCTACGCCCCTCGCGTGCCGCAGCGGGACCGCAGCACCGGTGTCGCCGTACGACCCTCGCGCGCGAAGCCGCCTGAGCAGGAGCGTCGCGCAGGCTGAACCCCGCGCCGGGAGACTTGGCCCGGATGAGAGGGTTGGCGCCATGAACCAGCGCCTGATCGCCGCGGTGGCGGCCGTGCCGCTGGTGCTCGGTCTGATCGTCGCCGCGGCGCTGATGCCGCTGCCGTTCGTCGTCTATGCGCCCGGCTACACGGTCGACGTCCTCGCGAAGGACCAGAACGAGGCCGAGATCATCCAGGTCAACGGCCACAAGACCTACCGCGACAACGGCGAGCTGCGGATGACCACGGTGCTGGTCACCGCTCCCGAGACCGACAAGACCCTGTTCGAGCTGATGGGCGCCTGGCTGGACCCGGACGACGCCGTCTATCCCTACGACGCCGTGCACGGTGACGTGAAGACGGACGAGGAGAACCAGATCGAGGGCCAGGTGCAGATGATCTCCTCGCAGGACTCCGCGATCGCCGTGGCCCAGACAGGAGCTCGGCCTGAAGGTCGCCCCGCTGCCGGGTGTCTCGTACGTCGTCGCCGGCAAGCCGGCCGAGGGCAACCTGCTGGTGCGGGACCTGTTCCTCGAGATCGGCGGCAAGAAGGTGGCCACCACCGACGACGTGATCAACGCGATTCGCAGCAGCACGCCGGGCAAGCCGCTCCCGATGGTTGTGCTCCGGGACCACAAGCGCACCGACGTCACCGTCACTCCCGAGAAGGGCGAGGACGGGACCTCGATCGGGATCTACCTCGGCACCGGGTTCCGGTTCCCGTTCGACGTGACGGTCAACATCTCACCCGACATCGGCGGGCCGAGCGCGGGCCTGATGTTCTCGCTGGCCATCTACGACACGCTGACCCCGGGATCGCTGACCGACGGCGAGATCATTGCGGGCACCGGCGAGATCGCCCCCACCGGCGAGGTCGGACCCATCGGCGGCATCCAGCAGAAGGTCGTGGCCGCGCGCGAGTCGAATGCCGAGCTGTTCCTGGTGCCGGCCGCCAACTGCGAGGACGCGCTGACGGCCGACAACGGAGACATGCGGTTGGTCCGCGCCGACACGATGCACGACGCCCGGCTGGCGATCGAGGCGTGGACCGCCGACCACGACGCCGAGCTGCCCAGCTGTGAGGACGCGCCGTCCTGATGGACCCGACCGCAGACCTGGACGGCGACCCGGCCCTGGCGGCCGCGGTCCTCGACATCGAGAACCACCTCGCCGACGGCGGCTGGGACCAGCCGGCCCGCCTCTACGCGCTGGTCGACACCGCCCAGCTGGTACGCCGCGAGCCGGCCCTGGCCGCGGCGATGGGCCTGGACGCGTCGTCCGAGCGTGGGTCGCTGACCGCGGTGGAGCAGGACCAGCTCGACCCGGCGGTGCCGCTGGAGCAGGTACTCGAGTCGATCGCCTGGCCCGACGACGTGGCCGGCTGCGCCGCGGTGGTGGAGCGGCTGGTGCTGCCGCCGGACGCCGACGACGCGATCCCCGAGGACCCGGAGGGCGCGCAGCAGTTCGCCCTCGAGCACCCCGAACGCCAAGAGGTGCGGATCGTGGCCGGTGCGACCCGCCACGGGGCGACGTACTGTGCCCTACGACTGCGAGCGCACGACGACGACCAGTCCGTGGTGGGCGGCACCGACCTGGTGCCCGGGCTGCTGGCCCTGTTGGGCGCGACCCTGAGCGATGAGCAAGAGCAGGAGCAGGAGAAGCCGTGAGCGAACTGTTCGACGAAGAGGAACCCCGCCAACCGGAGCGCCCGGCGCCCCGACGGTCGCGGGCGCTGCTCATCACCGCGCTGATCCTGATCGTGGTGTTCTTCGGGATCACCACGTTCGCGTCCATCTACACCGACCGGCTCTGGTACAAATCCGTCGGCTACGGCCAGGTCTTCAGCACCCTGATCTGGACCAAGGTCGGCCTGTTCATCGTGTTCGGCGCGCTGATGGGCGTTGCCGTCGGGGTCAACATGTTCCTGGCCTACCGGTTCCGCCCGCTGTTCCGGCCGACGTCTCCCGAGCAGACCGGCCTCGACCGCTACCGCGATGCGGTGACGCCGATCCGGACCTGGCTGCTGCTGGGTGCCTCCTTGGTGATCGGCCTGTTCGCCGGCGCCTCCGCGATGGGTGAGTGGCGCACCTACCTGCTGTGGCGCAACGCCCAGTCCTTCGGCGCCAAGGACGCGCAGTTCGACAAGGACATCGGCTACTACGTCTTCCACCTGCCGTGGCAGCACTACCTGGTCGACTTCGCGATGGCGACGGCCGTGATCGCGCTGCTCGCGACCGCGGTCGTGCACTACCTCTACGGCGGCATCCGGCTGCAGGTCAGCCGGGACCGGCTGTCCCCGGCGGCGCAGGTGCAGATCTCGGTGCTGCTGGGCGTCTTCGTGCTGGCCAAGGCCGTGGACTACTACCTGGACCGGTTCGACCTGGTCAACGAGTCCAACCGAGCTGTTCACCGGCATGAACTACACCG
The DNA here is from genome assembly GCA_963798055.1 of uncultured Actinomycetota bacterium. Classification (GTDB taxonomy): domain Bacteria; phylum Actinomycetota; class Actinomycetes; order Propionibacteriales; family Nocardioidaceae; genus Nocardioides. The sequence goes on along the minus strand of CAWCRX010000019.1, from coordinate 12,060 downwards.
CCGACAACGCGGTGCTCCCGGCGAAGAACATCCTGCTCGGCATCGCGGTGATCTGCGCCGTGCTGTTCTTCCTGAACATCTGGCGGCGCACCTGGCAGCTGCCCGTCGTGGGGCTCGCGCTGCTCGCGGTCTCCTCGGTGCTGCTCGGGATGATCTGGCCGGCGATCGTGCAGCAGTTCCAGGTCAAGCCCTCCGAGGCCGACAAGGAGGCGCCGTACATCGAGGACAACATCGCGGCCACCAACGCGGCGTACGACCTCAGCGACGTGGACTACACGGCCTACGACGGTGGTGACGGCGAGCTCAGCCTCGATGCCATCACGGGTGACACCTCGACCGTGCCGCTGGTCGACCCGCAGCTGGTCAGGGACACGTTCGAGCAGCGCCAGCAGGTGCGCGCCCACTACTCGGTGGCCGGCGTGCTCGACGTCGACCGCTACGACATCGACGGCGAGGAGACGCCGCTGGTGCTGGGCGTGCGCGAGCTGGACCAGGCCGGCATCAACGAGGGCGACCGGAACTGGTCCAACCTGCACACGGTCTACACCCACGGCGAGGGGATCATCGCGGCCTACGCCGACCAGATTCCCGAGCTCACCACGGGTGACCGGATCGAGTGGGCCGAGGGCAACGACGCGGGACAGGACGCGCTCAGCGACCTCGACGAAGGGTTCGAGCAGCGGATCTACTTCGGCGAGAAGAGTCCCGACTACTCCGTCGTCGGCAAGGCCGAGGAGGACTCCAACAGCGTCGAGCTCTCCCTGCCCAGTGCCGTGGAAGAGGAAGAGGACGACTACACGACCTACGACGGCGACGGCGGCGTCGCGGTCGGCAGCAGCTTCAACCAGTTCATGTACGCCGTGAAGTTCGGCGAGCCCAACTTCCTGCTCTCCGGCCGGGTCAACGACAACAGCGAGGTGCTCTACAACCGGAAGCCCACCGAGCGGGTGGAGAAGGTCGCGCCCTGGCTGACCCTCGACAGCGACGTCTACCCGGCCGTCGTCGACGGAAAGGTGCTCTGGGTGGTCGACGGCTACACGACGACCGACCGCTACCCGGGCTCGCAGAAGGAGTCGTTCGACGCGATGATCAACGACTCGCTGCAGGAGGACACCGGCCTGCAGACGCTGCCGACCGACGAGATCAACTACGTGCGCAGCGCGGTGAAGGCGACGGTCGACGCCTACGACGGCACCGTCACGCTGTACGCCTGGGACGAGGACGACCCGATCCTGAAGGCCTGGCAGGGCGCGTTCCCCGACACGGTGCAGCCGAAGTCGGAGATCCCCGACGAGCTGATGGAGCACCTGCGCTACCCCGAGGACCTGTTCAAGGTGCAGCGCTACCAGCTGGCGAAGTACCACGTCACCGAGGCGGGCGACTTCTACCAGGGCAACAACCGCTGGGAGGTGCCCGACGACCCCGAGAAGCCCGGCAGGTTCCAGCCGCCGTACCGCCTGTTCGTCAACCAGTCGGGCGACGCCGCCGGCTCGAGCGACGTGTGGGCGATGACCTCGGTGTTCGTGCCGCGCGACAAGGGCAACCTGGCGTCGTACGTCTCGGTCAACTCTGACGCCACCGATCCCGAGTTCGGGCAGATGCGGGTGCTCGAGGTCACCGACGTCAACGCGCCGGGGCCGGGCCAGATCGCCAACGAGATGCAGAATGACGACGCGGTCGTCGACGAGCTCCAGGAGTTCCGGGTCGCCGGTGCTCCGCCGCCGATCTTCGGCAACATCCTGACCATGCCGATCGACGACGGCCTGGTCCACATCGAGCCGGTGTACGCCGAACGCAGCGCCCAGTCGAGCTTCCCGATCCTGCAGTACGTGATCGTCTACTACGACGGCGACGTCGGCATCGGGACCACGCTCACGAGCGCACTGGAGAACGCGTTCGTCGGCTCCGACTCGGGCACGCCGCCACCGGACGACGGTCCCGACAATCCGCCTGACGACGGCGGCCCCGACAACCCGCCGGACAACGGCGGCCCGGAGCTGACCCTCGACGAGCAGATCGCCAAACTCCTCGCCCGCGCAGACGCCAAGTTCACGGCCGCCGACGAGGCGCAGCGCGCGAACGACACCGCTCGCTGGGCGGAGCTGATGGAGGAGGGCCGCGACCTGGTCGCCAGGGTGCTGGACCTCGTCGACAAGAGGAACGCCCAGGAAGGCGAGAACCCGGCAGCGGAGTGACCCGGTGAGGTGGTTGAGGTGCGAGGAGCGTCAGCGACGAGCCTCGAAACCACCCCTGATTTGGACTCGGCTTCACCCCGGACGGTAACGTTGGGTTCACGACGCGGGGTGGAGCAGTTCGGTAGCTCGCTGGGCTCATAACCCAGAGGTCGCAGGTTCAAATCCTGCCCCCGCTACCATGTGATGTCTCAGGACATCGAGGACACCCGGACCTACGTTTTCGTAGGGCCGGGTGTTTGCTTTTGGGTGGGTCCGGGTGGCCGGCCGGTCGGTTGGTAGTCGCGGTTCGGGTCGAGGATCAGCTCCCGGAGGAGCTCGCCGGTGGTGGCGTGGACGACGCGGATGTGGAGGTCCTCGACGAGGAGTAGGACGTAGGTTCCGGCGTAGGTCCGGCCGATGCCGATGTGGTGCAGGCGCCCGTTGTAGCGCAGGGTGACGCTTCCGGATTTGCTGACGTTGTCGGTCCGGACGCGGTCGTGGGTGTCGGTGTTGCGGGCGGTGCCGGGTGTGGCCTTGGGGCGGGCTGTGTAGACGGTGGCTGGGGTCGCCCGGTGCGGCAGGGAGCGGTGCGGTCGCCGCTGGTTGTACTCCTCGGCGAAGCGCGTCGAGCAGGGCCTGCAGCTCGGCGATGGTCGAGGGCTGGTCGGGTTGGGCGCGCAGCCATTTCTTCAGGGTCTGCTGGAAGCGCTCGACCTTCCCGCAGGTGGTGGGGTGGTTGGGGCGGGAGTTCTTCTGGAGGATGCCCAGCCGGCGTAGCTCGTGCTCGAGCATGGTGCGGCCACCACGGCGGCCGATGCCAGCGAACCGGACGGTGTAGACCATGCCGTTGTCGGTCAGCGTGGACGCCGGATAGCCGTGCTGGGCTGCGGTTTCGCGTGAAGGTGTCGGCGACGATCTTGGCGGTGATCCGGGTGTGGGCGGAGATGTGCAGGGCGTAGCGGGAGTGGTCGTCGAGCCAGGTGATGATCTCCACGTCGGGGCCGTCTAGGAGTCGGTAGTGGGTGAAGTCGGACTGCCAGGTCTCGTTGGGTTGCTCGGCTTCGAACCGGATGTAGGACGACTTGGGTCTCTTGGCTGGTTCCGGGACCACGGCGCCGGCCCGGTTCAGGATCCGGTGGATGGTGGCCCGGGACAAGGTGACCTGGTGGCGGTGGGTCAGGTGCCAGGCGATGGTGTCGGCGCCGGCGTCCAGGCCCGGCCTCGACAAGTTCCTTGCGGAGTCGCAGCACCTGTTCGACCGTGGCCGGCCGGTGTCGCATGCGGTGTGGTCCTCGGGCGTCGCGACCGCGGCTCGAAGGCGGCCTCGCCCTCGGTTCGATAGCGGGCCAGCAGCTCATAGACCCAGGACCGGGCTACCCCGTAGTCGCGGGCGACTTCGAGCGACAGGTCGCTTCTCGGTGGTGACGGCGGTGATGACCAGGCGAGCCTTCGACATGCACGGACCATCTCGACCAGTGTCATGACACCGCCCGACTCGTGAGCCACCGGGGCCGGGTCAGCTGGTCTGGGATGTCGTGAGACATCAGTGTCCGGGATGTCTTGAGACATGTGTCCGGTATGTCCTGAGCCAGCACACTGCCCCCGCTACCAGTGTGATGTCTCAGGACATCGAGGACACCCGGACCTACGTTTTCGTAGGGCCGGGTGTTTGCTTTTGGGTGGGTCCGGGTGGCCGGCCGGTCGGTTGGTAGTCGCGGTTCGGGTCGAGGATCAGCTCCCGGAGGAGCTCGCCGGTGGTGGCGTGGACGACGCGGATGTGGAGGTCCTCGACGAGGAGTAGGACGTAGGTTCCGCCGTAGGTCCGGCCGATGCCGATGTGGTGCAGGCGCCCGTTGTAGCGCAGCGTGACGCTTCCGGATTTGCTGACCTTGTCGGTCCGGACGCGGTCGTGGGTGTCGGTGTTGCGGGCGGTGCCGGGTGTGGCCTTGGGGCGGGCTGTGTAGACGGTGGCTGGTGTCGCCCGGTGCGGCAGGGAGCGGTGCGGTCGCCGCTGGTTGTACTCCTCGGCAAAGCGGTCGAGCAGGGCCTGCAGCTCGGCGATGGTCGAGGGCTGGTCGGGTTGGGCGCGCAGCCATTTCTTCAGGGTCTGCTGGAAGCGCTCGACCTTCCCGCAGGTGGTGGGGTGGTGGGGGCGGGAGTTCTTCTGGAGGATGCCCAGCCGGCGTAGCTCGTGCTCGAGCATGGTGCGGCCACCACGGCGGCCGATGCCAGCGAACCGGACGGTGTAGACCATGCCGTTGTCGGTCAGCGTGGACGCGGGATAGCCGTGCTGGGCTGCGGTTTCGGTGAAGGTGTCGGCGACGATCTTGGCGCTGATGCGGGTGTGGGCGGAGATGTGCAGGGCGTAGCGGGAGTGGTCGTCGAGCCAGGTGATGATCTCCACGTCGGGGCCGTCTAGGAGTCGGTAGTGGGTGAAGTCGGACTGCCAGGTCTCGTTGGGTTGCTCGGCTTCGAACCGGACATAGGACGACTTGGGTCTCTTGGCTGGTTCCGGGACCACGGCGCCGGCCCGGTTCAGGATCCGGTGGATGGTGGCCCGGGACAAGGTGACCTGGTGGCGGTGGGTCAGGTGCCAGGCGATGGTGTCGGCGCCGGCGTCCAGCCCGGCCTCGACAAGTTCCTTGCGGAGTCGCAGCACCTGTTCGACCTGGCCGGCCGGTGTCGCATGCGGTGTGGTCCTCGGGCGTCGCGACCGCGGCTCGAAGGCGGCCTCGCCCTCGGTTCGATAGCGGGCCAGCAGCTCATAGACCCAGGACCGGGCTACCCCGTAGTCGCGGGCGACTTGAGCGACAGGTCGCTTCTCGGTGGTGACGGCGGTGATGACCAGGCGAGCCTTCGACATGCACGGACCATCTCGACCAGTGTCATGACACCGCCCGACTCGTGAGCCACCGGGGCCGGGTCAGCTGGTCTGGGATGTCGTGAGACATCAGTGTCCGGGATGTCTTGAGACATGTGTCCGGTATGTCCTGAGCCAGCACACTGCCCCCGCTACCAGGTGAAGTTGCAGGTCAGAGGCGGTTTTCGGAGGAATCTGGGAGCCGTCTTTGGCGTCCCCGCGCAGGGTTTGTAGGCAGATGTGGGCAAGGTGGCGCCAGCGGCCTCGCGTCCGGCATGAACGACGCTGGACGCTCGTGGATCGGGATGGCCGCATGTGCACGTCGAGGTTCGATCGCCTGGCCCAATCTCTGGGCGAACGTCTGGTGTGACCCAGAGGTCACAAGCCATTTGCGCAGTGACGCACCCGAATCGCGGCATGCCGTGTGGATCGCGTCCTGCGAGGTTTTGAACGGGCTCCGTCTCGCCCGCCGTACCTAACGACCGTGGTCAGAACACCTAGCTAGGTCGGAGGTTGGGCTGGGCAGCCGCGCTCTCTGACCTGCTGCGGAGCGATGCGCGATAACGCCGTCGACCTCCGCCAACCCGCCTTATGGGTCACTTTGGGCTCACTTTGCGTCACGGAATGCCCGACCTGGGTGCGGAATCCCGCCGCGCCTGAGGCGTACAGGCTCGACGGTAGATGGGAGCGTAGCTCGTCGATCGGACTCGGGGGCCGTGAGGAGCCCGGAGGACGCTCAGCGCGATCTATTGACACCGCGGGCAATCGCTGAGAACCTCACTGCAATATTCGTTCGGGTCCGTACGATCAAATGGAGACCACCGTGAGCCTGCCTCCCGCCCCACCGCAGACCGAAGAGACGTCACTGCACGTAGGCCGCCTCGGTGTGGTCGGCATCGTGTTCTACGTGGTGGCCGCGGCCAGCCCCATGGTCGGCATGACTGGCGCCCTGCCGGTCGCGATCGTGCTGGGCAACGGAGCCGGCGTCCCGGGCGCCTACCTAGCGGCCGGCATCGTGCTGCTCCTGTTCAGCGTCGGTTACGCCGCCATGAGTCAACGGGTCACCAACGCCGGCGCGTTCTTCGCCTATGTCGGGCGCGGGCTGGGTATCGGTCCGGGTGTCGGCAGCGCCTATGTCTCCCTGGTCGCCTACCTCGCGATCCAGCTGGCCATCTACGGCTTCTTCGGCGCTGTGATGGCGGGCCAGATGGACGCCAAGCTCGGCATCGACCTGTCCTGGTGGGCCTGGGCGCTGATTGCCTGGGTCATCGTGCTCGGGTTGTCTGCCTTCAGCGTCGATGTCGGCGCCAAGGTTCTCGGGGTGCTGATGCTGCTCGAGATCGGGTCGCTGGCCCTGGTGTCGCTGGCGGTGATCTTCCAGGGTGGCGGCCCGGACGGCTTCGACTTCGGCGCGTCCTTCGCACCCAACAACATCCTCGTCGGTGGGCTGACCGGCTCCGCGGGCATCGCGCTGGCCTTCGCCTTCGCCTCCTTCATCGGCTTCGAGGCCACGGCCATCTACGGCGAGGAGTCCAAGGACCCCAAGCGGACGGTCCCGATGGCGACGTACGTGGCTGTCACGCTCATCACGGTGCTGTTCGCGGTCACCACGTTCGCCGTGGTCTCGGCGCTGGGCGCTACCAACGTGGTCGAGGAGGCAGCCAACCGCTCCGCCATCGACGGCGTCCCGCTCGCCGACTCCGCAGCGGTGATCTTCTCGGTGGCCGACGAGTACGTCGGCAGCTGGCTGGCCGACGTGATGAGCTGGCTGGTCCTCAGCAGCCTGTTCGCAGGCCTGCTCGCCTTCCAGAACTCTGCCGCGCGGTACTTCTTCTCCATGGGTCGTGCCGGCGTGCTGCCCCGAGCTCTCGACCGGGTCAACCATGCCGGCGCCCCGTTGCTCGGATCGATCGTCACCTCGGTCGTCACCTTCGTCGTGATCGTGGTGTTCGCCCTCACCGACAAGGACCCCGTCCTGAACATGTTCTTCTGGTTCAGCGGGCTGGCGGTGGTGGCGATCGTCCTGGTCGAGTTCCTCGTCTGCGGCGCGGTGATCGCCTTCTTCCGACGGCATCCGCACGAGCTGAGCATCTGGAAGACCACGATCGCACCCATCCTCGCCGCCATCGGTCTACTCGTCGCCGAGTACCTGTTGATGTCGCGGTTCGGGCTGCTGGCCGGCACCGTCGCGGAAGGGGTCGACCCGACGGCGCAGTCGTGGGGCCTGAACTTCCTCGGGTACACCCTGATCCTGCTGCCGTTCGCGGTCTTCGTGATCGGCACGATCGTGGGGACCGTGCGGCGGCGTGGCGAGAACGCAGCCGCGGTCGCCGACCTCGTCGGCTAGCGGCATGGGTGCTTCCCCACGGCTGCTGATGATCCTCAGCGAGAACTGGACGCTCACCTCGGGCCGGGACCTCCCGGAGCTGGTGCGGTGGGCACGGGTCGCCGAGGACACCGGGTTCGACGCGGTGATGATCAGCGAGCACGTCGTCCTGGGGCCTGACGCCAGCGTCAACGGCGTCATGGGCAACCCCCGGGACTACGCGATGCCCGGCAACCAGGACCCCGACATGCCCTGGCCCAACTCGCTCCTGCTCCTCTCCGCGATGGCCTCGGTCACCCAGCATCTGCGGCTGGTGGCCGGCGCGATCATCGCCCCGCTGCGGCACCCGTTGTTGCTGGCCCGCGAGCTGGGCACCCTCGACCTGATCAGCGAGGGCCGACTCGTCGTACAGCCGACGGTGAGCTGGAGCCGGGACGAGTACGCCGCCCTGGGCGTGCCGTTCACCAAGCGGGGCAAGATCCTCGACGAGCAGCTGGAGATCCTGCAGCTCGCCTGGCAGGGCGGACCCATCTCCTATGCCGGTGAACACTTCGCGTTCGAGGACATCAGCCTGTCGCCGCGCGCCTATCGCCCCGACGGACCGCGGCTCTGGTTCGGCGGCCAGGGCGTCAGTCCGCCCCTGTTGCGCCGCCTGGTGCGCTACGGCCACGGGTTCCACCCAGTCGGCGAGTGGACCTCCGAGGACCTCGAGAAGCTGTCCTCCGGCATGACCGAGGCCGGCCGGGACATCGCCGATCTCGAGCGTGTCGGAGGCACTCGGGCCGTCTTCCCTGACGACGAGTCCACCGCCGACATCGGCCAGGCGATGGAGCCCATCCGTGAGCAGATCGAGGCCGGCTTCACGACCTTCTGCGTCAAGCCCTCGCAGTTCATCGACGACGTCGACGAGCTGCCCGGCTTCTGCCGTGACGTCGTCCGTCGGGCCGAAGCGATGACGTCCTGAGGGTTGCCGGAAAGCGGTCCTCCGTTTATCGTTCGTATCCTAACGATCTTGATTGTCCGAGGAGGATGTAGAGATGGCCGAGCACGAGTCCGTCCCGCTGAGTGAGGTCGACCTCACCGACCTGGACCGTTTCCGTGATGACCTCGCGTGGGGTCAGTTCGACACGCTGCGCCGCGAGGACCCTGTGCACTGGAGCGAGGAGCCTGCGGGTCGCGGCTTCTGGTCGGTGACCCGATACGACGACATCTGGGCTGTCGACAAGGACACCGAGACCTTCTCCTCCGAGGAGTTCGTCAACCTCGAGGACGTCGACCCCGAGTTCCGGGACCTGCGTCGCTCGATGCTCGAGACGGACGGGCCTCGGCACCAGGCCATGCGCGCGCTCATCGCGCGCGAGTTCAGTCCGCGCAACCTGATGAAGAACTACGAGGGCTTCCTGCGCGAGCTGACCAAGCAGACGGTCGACGAGGCGTTCGAGCACGACGAGTTCGACTTCGTCGAGAAGATCAGCGGCGACTTCCCCATCCAGGTGCTGGCGCGACTGCTCGACGTGCCCAAGGAGGACACCGGCCAGCTGATCGCGTGGGGCGACGAGATGGTCGGGAACACCGACCCGGACTACACGAAGTTCCCGTTCGACTCGCCGGAGAGCGAGAAGTACAAGCACCTGCCGTTCCGCTCTCCCACGACTCAGGAGGTCTTCGACTACGGACGTGCTCTCCGCGACGGTCGCAAGGGCGGCGATGGCACAGACCTGGTCAGCATCCTGGCGAACAAGCTCCCCATGGACGGGGTCCCGCTCACCGACACCGACTTCGACAACTACTTCCTGCTCCTCGTCATCGCCGGCAACGAGACAACGCGTCAGGCGATCAGCAACGCCATGCTCGGCCTGATGCGACAGCGCGACCAGCTGCGGGCGATGCAGGAGGACCCCTCGCTCATCGCGTCGGGCCTCGAGGAGCTGCTGAGGTGGGCCAGCCCGGTCTACCACTTCCGTCGTACGGCGACCCGCGACGTCGAGATGCACGGCAAGACGATCCGCGAGGGCGACAAGATCGTGATGTGGTTCGCCTCGGGAAACCGCGACGACTCGCGCTTCCCAGACCCCTACGCGATCGACGTGACCCGTCCCAACGTCGACCACCTCACCTTCGGCAAGGGCAGTCCCCACCTGTGCCTGGGCAACGGCCTGGCCCGGATGGAGGTCCGGTTGATGTTCGAGGAGCTACTCCCGCGGCTCGCCGACATCGAGCTCGGCGGTGACGTGACCCGCGTCCGGTCGAACTTTGTCAACGGCATCAAGAAGTTCCCGGTGGTCGTCAAGCAGCGCTGAGTCGACGTGCGCCGAAGGGCCCGGCTCCCACCGGAGCCGGGCCCTTTTCGCTGCTGTCAGGGGTTGCGCGAGCCGTCCCGACCACATATCGTTTGGACCCGAACGATTAACCCGGAGGTGCTTCCATGACCGTCACGCAGACCGTTGTCCGCGAGTTCGAGGTCGACCTGGTCGTGCGCGAGGCCGAGCAGGTGGCGCACGACGTGGTGGCGATGACGCTGTCTCATCCCGATGGCGCCGCCCTGCCCGACTGGACGCCCGGTGCGCACATCGACCTGCTCCTCGCCGACGGTCTCACCCGCCAGTACTCCCTGTGTGGTCGCACCAGCGAGACTGACGCCTGGCGGGTCGCGGTGCTCAAGGCCCCCGGCAGCCGTGGCGGCTCGCAGGCTGTGCACGAGCTGGGGGCCGGATCGACGGTCCGGGTGCGGGGTCCGCGCAACCACTTCCCGGTGGTGGCCTCCAAGCGCTACCTGTTCGTCGCCGGCGGGATCGGCATCACCCCGCTGCTCGCGATGATCTACGAGGTCGAGGCGGCCGGAGCCGAGTGGGAGCTGCACTACGGCGGGCGCACGCGGAAGTCGATGGCTTTCCTCGACGAGCTCGAGAAGTTCGGCGACCGGGTGCACGTCGTGCCCGAGGACGAACTGGGACGGCCTGACCTCGACGCGATCCTCGGCGAACCACGGTCGGACACCGCTCGTCTACGCCTGCGGGCCCGAGCCACTGCTGGCGGCCGTGGAAGCGCGCTGCGCGGCCTGGCCGGCCGGAAGCCTGCACCTCGAGCGGTTCTCGGCGCGCGCGACCGAGGAGCCCGCTGAGGAGAGCTCCTTCGAGCTGGTCCTGCAGCGCACCGGCAAGACGCTGGAGGTGCCCGCGGACAGGTCCGTGTTCGACGTGGTGCGTGAGGCCGGCGTGAGCGTGCTCGGCTCCTGCCTGGAGGGCATCTGCGGCACCTGTGAGACCGAGGTCGTCGAGGGCGACGTCGATCACCGCGACTCGATTCTCGACGACGACGAGCGTGCCTCCAACGAGGCGATGATGATCTGCGTGTCCCGCTGCAGGTCCGCCCGTCTGGTCCTGGACCTGTGACCGCCCGAGCGAGCGAAAAGGATCACTCATGACCACGACAAGGACTCCAGCACCAGCCTCCGGCGTACCCCACGCACAGCTGGTACGTCGCCGCCACCAGCGACGAGGTCACCTCGAACCCGCTCGGCCGCCGAGCCCTCGACACCGGGCTGGTGCTCTACCGCACCTCGGACGGCTCCGCAGTCGTCCTCGAGGACCGCGACGCCCACAGTGCCTACCCGCTCAGCCTGGGTCGGGTCGAGCACGACCTGATCGTCTCGTCGTACTCCGGTTTCGCGTACGCCACCGACGGATCCTGCGTGCGCGTGCCGACCCAGACCGAGATCCCGTACGACGCCCGCGTCCGGTCCTTCCCCGTGCGCGAGCAGGACGGCTTCGTGTGGGTCTGGTTCGCCGAGCCGGGACTCGCCGGCCTGCGCAAGCCGCCGAGCGTGCCGTGGCTGGCCGACGAGTCGTGGTCGACGCTCGGCGACGCCTGGACGACCGAGGCCAGCTTCATGCTGCTCCACGAGAACTTCGCCGACATCACCCATGTGGCCGTCGTGGACCCGTCCTTCGCCCCGCCCGTACTAACGGCCGGTCCGGTGCCGCTGCTCGAGGTGGAGGTCACGGAGACCGGGGTCTCGTTCGAACGGAGCTACCCGCCGGCGCCGCTGGCCGAGTGGCACAGCTCGCTGGTGGGGGCAGAGCCGGATGCCGTCTTCACCCAGCACGAGGAAGGTCGGTTCGTCTCGCCCGGCCTGTGGATCGACAGCTGGGAGGTCGATCTCGACGGTAGGTCGACCGCGACGTTCCGCTTCACCCATGCCGTGACCCCGGTCAGCTCCACGAGCACGCGCCACGTCTGGCGGGTCAGCCGCAACTTCGCCACCGGCGAGGAGACGTCTGCGCAGATCACGCCGCTGTTCAACGACTACTACGAGCGAGTGCGCGACATCCTCGAGACGATGCAGGGAGTCCTCTCCCTCGACGGGCCCCGGCCCGACGTACACGTCGCAGCCGACGCGGCGGCACTGCAGGTCCGCAAGATCGTGAACCGGATGGTGGCCGACGAACAGCTTGGAGGAACGAGATGACCGACGTGAAGGGCTTCTTCTACCCGCGGACGGCGCAGGGGGGATCCTCGATCATCCCGAACCCGCCCTGGTTCTACTCCGGTGATTTGCTGACCGTGGAGTACCGCACCAACCCCGAGCGCGTCGCCGAGCTGCTGCCCGCGCCGCTCGAGCTCGCGCCCGAGGACCCCGGCGCGGTGGCCTTGATCTGGGCCGACTGGCAGTCGTGCTCCTCCAGTCGCGAGGAGCTCCT
>CAWCRX010000018.1:0-261454 GCA_963798055.1 uncultured Actinomycetota bacterium | reverse complement strand
GCGAGCGACCGTCAGGCCGAGACGCAGGCGCACAACATGCTCGGCGTACTCGCGCGCAGCGAAGGTGCGGCCGATCAGGCGCTCGAGCACCTCGAACGCAGCCTCGAGCTCGCCCGCGCCCTGGACGACGCGCCCGCCGAGGCAGCGGCGCTGAACAACCTCGCGCTCGTACGACGCGACGCGGACGAGCTGCCGGCCGCGCTCGAGCTGACCGAGCGTGCCCTCGCGCTGTGTTCCCGGTACGGCGACCGACACCGCGAGGCCGCGCTCGAGAACAACCTCGCCGACCTGCACCACGCGGCCGGCAACGAGGACGAGTCGATGGCACACCTGAAGCGGGCGGTCACGATCTTCCGGGAGGTCGGCGCCGACGAGGCCGCGCGGCTCCCTGAGATCTGGAAGCTCGTCAGCTGGTGAGGGTCTCGATACGCGCTCGCTCGTTCCTCGCTCGCGCTACTCGACCAGCGCTTTCGTTGGTCGAGTAGCCCGGCCGAGCCTGCGAGGTCGGGCGTATCGAGACCATTGCCGCTACTCGACCAATGACACGGCGGCCTCGTCGATCGCGTCCGGCGAGAGCACGTGGCCGATGGCGAGGGCGGCGGCGCCGATCACGCCGGCCCGCTCGCCCGCCATCGAGGTGACGATCCGCAGGTGCTCGGTGGCCAGCGGGAGCGATCGCGAGTAGACGACCTCGCGGATCCCGGCCAGCAGGCTCTCGCCGGCCTCGGCCATCGATCCGCCGATCACGATCGCCGACGGGTTGATCAGGTTGACCAGGGTGGCCACGACCTCGCCGATGTCGCGGCCGGCCTGGCGGACCACCTGTACGGCGTTCGCGTCACCACCCCGCACCAGCTGTACGACGTCCGCCCCGGACGCCGCCTGCACACCGGCCGCTTGCAGCGCCGCGGCCAGCGCCGGTCCGGCCGCGATCGCCTCGAGGCACCCGCGGTTCCCGCAGCGGCAGACGACGTCCGCACCCCGCGCCACCGCGACGTGCCCGAGGTCGCCGGCGGTGCCCTGGGCGCCGCGCTGCAGCGCGCCGCCCGAGACGATGCCGGAGCCGATGCCGGTGGCCACCTTGATGAACACCAGGTCGTCGACGTCGGCCAGGTGAGCGTGCCGCTCGCCGAGCGCCATGATGTTGACGTCGTTGTCGATCAGCACCGGCACGTCGAAGGCCCGCTGCACGTGGGCCGGCACGTCGTACCGGTCCCAGCCGGGCATGATCGGCGGGTTGATCGCGCGGCCGGTCGAGTGCTCGACCGGACCGGGCAGCCCGATCCCGATGGCGGCCAGCTCGGCGACGGTGCGGTTCTGCTCGGCGAGCATCTCGCCGATCTGCTGCTCGACCCAGCCGAGCACGTGCTCGGGTCCGAGCGCGACGTCGAGGTCCTCGCGCCGCTCGACCAGGATCGTCCCGGCCAGGTCGGCCAGCGCGATCCGCGCGTGCGTGGCGCCGACGTCGGCGCCCGCGACCACCCGGGCGGATGGGTTGAGCGCGAGCAGCGACGGCGGCCGCCCGCCGGTGGAGACCCCGCCGCCGTACGGCGCCACCAGCCCGAGCCGCATCAGCAGGTCGATCCGGATCGCGATCGTCGAGCGGGCCAGGCCCAGCGCGTCGGCCAGCTGCGCCCGGGTCCGGGGCTGGCCGTCCCGGAGCAGCTCGAAGACGTCGCTGGTCCGCACGACCGGAAGTGTGGCATCGAGAGTTCTGCATGTCCAGCAAGGAACTTCTGCCGAACTCTCGACAGAAGCGGGTGACGCGTGCCACAGTGACCGGCGTGCCAGAGTCCACCGGCCCGGGTGCCTCTCAGTTGTTACTGAAGGCGACCGGGCTGACCAAGAGCTTCGCCGGCCACCGGGTGCTGGATCGCGTCGATCTCGAGCTGCGTAGCGGCCAGGTGCACGGCCTGGTCGGCGAGAACGGCGCCGGCAAGTCCACGCTGATGAAGCTGCTCGCCGGGGTCTACACCCCCGACGAGGGCGACATCGAGGTGGCCGGCGAGCGGGTCTCCTTCAGCCATCCACTGCAGGCCCAGCAGGCCGGCGTCTCGACGGTGTTCCAGGAGTTCAACCTGCTGCCCGAGCGCTCGGTCGCCGAGAACGTCTGGCTCGGCCGCGAGCCGCGCCGCCGCGGCTTCATCGACACCCGCCGGATGCAGGCCGACACCGCCGACCTGCTCCGCGATCTCGGCGTCACCCACATCCGGCCCGGCCAGCGGGTCCGCTCGCTGAGCGTCGCCGAGCAGCAGATCGTCGAGATCGCCAAGGCGGTCAGCTTCGACTCGCGCGTCATCCAGATGGACGAGCCCACCGCCGCCCTCGCGGACCACGAGGTCGAGCTGCTGCACGGCATCATCGCCGGCCTCACCGCGCGCGGCGTCGGCATCCTCTACGTCTCCCACCGGCTCAAGGAGGTCTTCGACCTCTGCGACACGATCACCGTGCTCAAGGATGGCCAGCAGGTCACCACGCAGCCGGCCGCCGAGCTCGACGACGCGTCGCTGGTGCGGCTCATGGTCGGCCGGTCGATCTCGTCGTTCTTCCCCGACCGGGTCGAGGGTGTCGAGCCCGGCGAGGCCCGCCTCGAGCTCCGCAACGCCGGCAACGGGTACGTCGACGGCATCGACCTCACCCTCCGCGCCGGCGAGATCGTCGGCGTCTCCGGGCTGCAGGGGTCCGGCCGCACCGAGCTGCTCGAGGCGATCTTCGGCGTCCGTCCGTTCACCCGCGGCGAGATGCTCCTCGACGGCAAACCGAGGATCCCGCACTCGCCACGGCAGGCGATCCGGTCCGGCCTGGCGATGATCACCGAGGACCGCAAGGCCACCGGCCTGGCGCTCAACCAGACCATCCTCGACAACGCCCTCGGCGTGGTCCGCGCGGTCTTCCCGGGCCGCACCTCCGCCGCCCGCCGACGGGTGCCCGGCATCCTCTCCTCGCTCGACGTCTCGGCGCGGTCGATGGACCAGGAGGCGCAGTTCCTCTCCGGCGGCAACCAGCAGAAGGTCGTGCTCGCCCGCTGGCTGGCGACCGACCCTCGCGTCGTACTCATGGACGAGCCGACGCGCGGCATCGACGTCGGCGCCAAGCACGCGATCTACGAGCTGATGCGCGCGATGACCGCCGAGGGCGTCTGCGTGCTGATGGTGTCCAGCGAGCTGCCGGAGGTGATCGGCATGTCCGACCGGATCCTGGTGATGCGCGACGGCCGGCTGGCCGGCGAGCTGCCCGCCGGCTCCGACGAGGAGGCCGTGATCCAGGTGGCCACCGGCGTCACGACCCTTTCCAGCCAGAGCCCGAAGGAGCCCGCGCAGTGAGTGACACAGTGAACCTCCTGCGCGGCCGCACCCTCACCTCGACCGGCATCGTCTACATCGTCCTGCTGATCGCGATCATCATCGGCGCGATCCTCACCGCCACGGCCGACCGCAACTTCTTCAGCCAGGGCAACATCTCCTCGATCCTGACCGGCACCAGCATCCTGGGCTTCATCGCGATCGGGCAGACGCTGGTGATCCTGATCGGCAGCCTCGACCTGTCGGTGCCGTTCGTGGCCAGCCTGGTCAGCGTGCTCGCCGCCGAGCGGATGGCGGGCGACCCCGCGAACGTGCCGATGGCGGTCGCGCGTCGCGCTCCTCGTCGCGGCCGTCGTCGGCCTGGCCAACGGCCTGATCGTCAGTGCCCTCGGCGTCCACGGCTTCGTCGCCACGCTCGGCACCGGCCTGGTGATCAGCGGCTACCTGGCCACCAACTACCAGGGCAACACCGGCTCCGCGCCGCGCGACTTCCGGCTGATCGGCGCCCAGCAGATCGGCCCGGTGCCGGTCTCGACGCTGATCATGCTCGGCTGCGCCGTACTCGCGATCCTGATGCTGCGGCGGACCCGCCTCGGCCACCACATCTACGCCGTCGGCGGCAACCGCGAGGTCGCCCGGCTCTCCGGCATCCGGACCCAGGTCCCGGTCGTCGCCGCCCACGTCCTGTGCTCGCTGCTCGCCGCCCTCGCGGGCCTGCTGCTGCTGGCCCGGCTCAGCGTCGGCAGCCCGACCATCGGGTCCCAGGGCGGCTACGACCTGATGTCGATCGCCGCGGTGGTGCTCGGCGGCACCTTGCTCGCCGGCGGAAAGGGCAACGTGCTCGGCACCCTGGCCGGCGTCGCGATCTTCGCGGTGATGGACAACGTGATGGCGGCGACCGAGGTCAACCCGTTCCTGAAGGACATCATCCGCGGCGTCGTGATCATCGCGGCCGTCGCCGTCTACGCGCGCCGCGAGATCGACCGCCGCCCAGCGCCGTTCGAGCGACCATCGACGCTGGACGCCGCCCTCCAGGAGGCGCGATGACCACCACGCAGACGCGGCCCCCGATCGTGGCCCACCAGGGCGGTGTCGGCTCCCGGATCGCGGCTGCGGTCGCGACGCCGGGTGGCGCGGTGTTCGTGCTCGCGATCGGGCTGCTGATCGCCACGATCATCGCGAACCCCAACTTCGGCGACCCCGGCGTCATCATCCGGTTCCTCGGTCGCACCGCACCGATCGCGATCGCGGCGATGGGCCAGTACTACGTGATCGTCTCCGGCGAGTTCGACCTCTCGATGGGCGCGGTGGTCACCACGCAGGTGGTGGTCGCCGGCGAGCTGATCGGCCAGGACGAGGGCCGGATCGTGCCGGTCACCTGCCTGATGCTGCTGATCGGGGTCGGCATCGGACTGGTCAACGGGCTGGCCACCACGCTGTTGAAGGTGCCGAGCTTCATCGTCACGCTCGGCACCATGCTGGCCCTGACCGGGCTGGTCCGCTACATCACGGGTGGAGCTGCCACCGGCAACCCGGTCGACAGCTTCCGCGAGATCGGCCGCGGCAACATCGAGAACGTCCCGTACTTCGAGGTCATCCCCTACCCGCTGATCATCTTCCTGGTGCTGGCCGTCGCCGCCTCCTGGCTGATGCGCCGTCCGTTCGGACGCAGCCTGGTCGCGGCGGGCGACAACCCCGACGCCGCCAACCTCTCGGGTACGCCGCTGTGGTGGCTGAAGACCCGGGCCTTCATCCTGTCCTCGCTGTCGGCCACCGTCGCCGGGATCATCCTGGTCGGGTACGCCGGCGTACACCCCTCGGTCGGCCACGGCTACGAGTTCACCGCGATCACCGCGGTCGTCCTCGGCGGCGTGCTGCTCGGCGGCGGCCGCGGCTGGGTGCTGTCGGCGGCCGCCGGCGCCTTCGCGCTCGAGCTGCTGTTCCGGCTGCTCACCGTGCTCGAGGTCGAGTCCACGTGGCGCGACACCGTGCAGGGCCTGATCATCATCGTCGCCGTCGCGGCCGCGGGCCGCGCCTGGCAGGTCGGCCGGCGACCACGCCGTACAGCCCCCACGAGTTCAACGCAGTCCCCCACGCCCGAACCTTCGGGCCAAACAACAGGAGAAAAGTGATGCGCAAAATCAGGGGCGCCCTGGCGTCCACAGCGGCGCTGCTGGTGGTGCTCACCGCCTGCGGCACCGACGACTCACTCGACAACCCCGACTCGGCGCCGAGTGACGACGACACCGCCGAAGAGCAGGAGTGGTTCGTCCAGGAGGACTTCGACACCCAGGACGCCCAGCGGAGCGCGACGTTCGAGGGTGACCCGGCGCAGCCCTACCTGCAGTACATCGACGGCGAGATGACCGACACCGCGGAGTTCAAGTCCAACGGCGCCAAGAAGGTGTGCTTCGCCAACGCCTCGATCTCCAACCCGTGGCGGCAGACCGGCTGGATCACCATGAACCAGCAGCTGAAGGTGCTGCAGGACTCCGGCCTCATCTCCGAGATGGAGACCCGTGACGCGGAGGACGACGACAACACCCAGATCTCGGACATCCAGTACTTCATCGACGAGGGCAACTGCGACGCGTTCATCATCTCGCCGAACTCCACGGCCGCGATGACTCCTGCGGTCGAGGCCGCGTGTGAGACCGGTAAGCCGGTCGTCGTCTTCGACCGTGGCGTCGAGACCGACTGCGCCACCACGTTCATCCACCCGATCGGTGGCTACGCGTGGGGCATCGACACCGCCAACTTCCTCGTCGAGAACCTCGAGGAGGGCGACAAGGTCGTCGCGCTGCGGATCCTGCCCGGCGTCGACGTGCTGGAGACCCGCTGGGCCGCCGCCGAGAAGATCTTCGACGAGAACGGCATCGAGGCGGTCGACTACTTCACCGGTGCCGACCCCACCGAGATCAAGAAGATCATCACCGACGAGCTGGTCAAGGGTGACGTCCACGGCGTGTGGATGGACGCCGGTGACGGCGCCGTCGCCGCGATCGAGGCGTTCGAGGACCAGGGCGTCGACTACCCGGTGATGACCGGCGAGGACGAGATGTCCTTCCTCCGCAAGTGGGAGGAGACCGGGCTGACCGGTCTCGCGCCGGTCTACTCCAACTTCCAGTGGCGCACCCCGCTGCTGGCGCTGGAGAAGATCTTCGCCGGCGAGCCGGTGCCTGCTGAGTGGGTGCTGCCGCAGGTCCCGATCACCGAGGACGAGCGGTCCGCCTTCCTGGAGGCCAACGACGGCATGCCCGACGGTCACTACGCCAAGTTCGGTGGCGAGGACCTGCCCGGCTACCCCGAGGTCTGGCAGGAGCGCCAGATTCCCGTAATGATCTCTCCTCTCCTCGGCGTCAACACCTGGGTATGGACCTCACCGCTTCGCGATGAGGTCCTGCCCGGGCTGTTGCGCCGGATCGTCGAGCTCGGGTTCGACGCGGTCGAGCTGCCGCTGGAGAACCCCGGCGACCTCGACCACGAGGCGACCGCCGCGGTGCTGGCCGAGACCGGCCTGACGCCGTACGTCGTCGGCGCGATGGCGCCGGGCCGCGACCTGGTGGCCGCGGACCCGGACGCCGTCGCCGCGACGCAGGACTACCTGCGCGCGTGCGTCGACCTGGCCGCCGCGGTGGGTGCGGCCAGCGTGTGCGGGCCGTTCTACGCCGCGACGGGCCGGACCTGGCGGCTGGATGCCGAGGAGCGGGAGTCGGCGTACAAGGAGTGGCGGGAGCACCTCGCTCCGGTCGCCGAGTACGCCGGCGAGCGGGGGGTGCGGCTCGGGATCGAGCCGCTCAACCGCTACGAGACATCGCTGATCAACACGGTCGACCAGGCCATGACCGGGCTGGGCTCGCTGCTCGGCCCGGTCGGCAATGTTGGTTTGGCGCTCGACACCTACCACCTCAACATCGAGGAGCGGTCCAGCGCGGACGCCATCCGGCTCGCCGGGCCGCACCTGGCGCACCTGCAGGTCTGCGGCAGCGACCGGGGCGCGCCCGGCAACGACCAGACGGACTGGGTCGCGCTGCTCGCGGCCCTGGACGAGGTCGGGTACGCCGGCCCGCTCAACATCGAGAGCTTCACGCCCGACAACGCCGCCATCGCGGTGGCCGCCTCCATCTGGCGGCCGCTCGCGGCCTCGCCCGACGACCTCGCGGCGGACGGCCTGGCGTTCCTTCGATCACTCACTCAAGGCGGAACCGATGTCTGACCCCACCTCGCGACCGCTCGGTGTCGCCGTGGTCGGCTACTCGTTCATGGGCAAGGCCCACTCCCACGCGTGGCGCAACGTCGGCGCGTTCCACGACGTACCCCCGGTGACCCAGCAGGTGCTGGTCGGCCGCGACGAGAGCGCGGTCAAGGAGGCGGCCGGGCGCTACGGCTGGGCCGAGGCCGCCACCGACTGGCAGTCGTTGATGAGCCGCGACGACGTCGACATCGTCGACATCTGCACCCCTGGCAACAGCCACGCCGAGATCGCGATCGCCGCGCTCGAGGCCGGCAAGCACGTGCTGGTCGAGAAGCCGCTGGCCAACTCGGTCGCCGAGTCCGAGGCGATGGTCGCGGCCGCAGCGGCCGCCGCCGCGCGCGGCGTGCGCTCGATGGTGGGCTTCAACTACCGACGGGTCCCGGCGCTGGCGCTGGCCCGTGAGCTGATCGCCGCCGGCCGGATCGGGGTGGTGCGCGAGGTCCGGGCGGCGTACCTCCAGGACTGGCTGGCCGACGACGCGGCGCCGATGACCTGGCGGCTCCGCAAGGAGAGCGCGGGATCGGGAGCGCTCGGCGATCTCGGCTCGCACGTGGTCGACCAGCTGCACTACCTGCTGGGCGAGCGGGTGACCTCGGCGAGCGGGAGGTTGCGGACGTTCGTCACCGAGCGGACCGGTGACGACGGGTCCGAGCCGGTCACCGTCGACGACGCCGCGTGGGCGACCCTGACCACCGGGTCCGGTGCGGTCGCCAGCCTCGAGGTCTCCCGGATGGCGACCGGCCGGAAGAACGGCCTGACCCTGGAGATCTACGGCAGCCGCGGCTCGCTCTCCTTCGACCTCGAGCGGCTCAACGAGCTGCAGGTGAACTCCGAGCGGGTGCTGGTCACCGAGGCCGACCACCCGTACGTCGGCGCCTGGTGGCCGCCGGGTCACGTGCTCGGCTGGGACAGCACGTTCATCTCGCAGGCCGCCGACTTCCTCACCGCCATCGCGGCCGGTGCGGCGCCGTCGCCGTCGTTCACCGACGGGCTCGCGGTGCAGCGGGTGCTGGCGGCGGTCGAGCAGAGTGCGGCAGCCTCGGGGGCCAGCGTCGACGTCGTACAGGAGGAGCTCTGATGGGCAAGCGGTTCACCCTCTTCACCGGCCAGTGGGCCGACCTGACCCTGGAGGAGGTGGCCGGGC
Organism: uncultured Actinomycetota bacterium; assembly: GCA_963798055.1. Classification (GTDB taxonomy): domain Bacteria; phylum Actinomycetota; class Actinomycetes; order Propionibacteriales; family Nocardioidaceae; genus Nocardioides. Next base: position 252,753 of record CAWCRX010000018.1, on the reverse strand, counting down.
TGGCCGCCGGCTGGGGCTACGACGGCCTGGAGATCGCGGTCTCCGGCGAGCACCTCGACGCCTGGCGGTGGGACGAGCCGGGGTACGTCGAGGGCCGGCTGGAGATCCTGAAGAAGCACGGCCTCGGCTGCTGGGCGATCAGCAACCACCTGACCGGGCAGGCGATCTGCGACGACCCGATCGACGACCGGCACCGCGCGATCGTCCGGGAGAAGGTCTGGGGCGACGGCGTGGCCGAGGGCGTCCGCGAGCGGGCGGCCGAGGAGATGAAGCTGACCGCGCGGCTCGCGAAGGCGATGGGCATCGACACGGTCGTCGGGTTCACGGGCTCGTCGATCTGGCAGTACGTCGCGATGTTCCCGCCGGTCCCCGCGGCCAAGATCGAGGCGGGCTACACCGACTTCGCGACCCGCTGGCACCCGATCCTCGACGTGTTCGAGGAGTGCGGCGTGCGGTTCGCGCACGAGGTGCATCCCTCCGAGATCGCCTACGACTACTGGACGACGATGCGCACGCTCGAGGCGATCGAGCACCGGCCGGAGTTCGGGATCAACTGGGACCCGTCGCACATGGTGTGGCAGGAGCTGGACCCGGTCGCGTTCATCACCGACTTCGCCGACCGGATCTACCACGTCGACTGCAAGGACACCCGGATGCGGGTCGGCGGCGGCCGCAACGGCCGGCTCTCCTCGCACCTGCCCTGGGGCGACCCGCACCGCGGCTGGGACTTCGTCACCGCGGGCCGCGGCGACGTGCCGTGGGAGGACTGCTTCCGCGCGCTCGCCGCGATCGGGTACGCCGGGCCGGTCTCCGTCGAGTGGGAGGACGCCGGCATGGACCGCCTGCAGGGCGCGCCCGAGGCGCTGGAGTTCCTGCGCCGCTTCGACTTCGAGCCGCCGGCGACCTCGTTCGACGCGGCGTTCAGCAGCGACTAGAGCTTCGGTCCCGAACGGGTCGGGACTCGAGAGATAGAGGAATCGTCATGTGTTTCGGGTTTGACGGTGAAGCGGCGCTGCGGCGCTCGTTGGTGGAGAAGGGCGCTCCGCGTCGCAGCGTGCTGCGCGGGGCGGCGGCCGGTGCGGTCGGGCTCGCGGCGCTCGGCGCGGGTACGGCGCCGGCCGAGGCTGCGAGTGATCGCGAGCACGAGCGGCGGCGGTCGATCCCGCACGACCGGATCAGCATCCAGCTCTACACGCTGCGTGCCGCGCTGGGCGGAGAGCCCGGCTTCGACGTCGTACTCACCCGGCTGGCGCAGTACGGCTACGAGAAGGTCGAGCTCGCCGGCTACTACGGCCGCACGGCCGCCCAGCTGCGCGGCTTCCTCGACGGCCTCGACATCCGCGCGACCTCCAGCCACGACGGGATCAGCGCATCGACCTCGGCGCTGCACACCAAGCTCGAGAACGCCGCCACGCTTGGCCAGAAGTACGTCGTGGTGCCCTACCTTGCCTCTGCCAACCGGTCCGACTGGGAGACCTGGGCCGACCAGATGAACGAGGAGGCGCGGGCCGCCAAGCGGTGGGGGCTGCGGTACGGCTACCACAACCACGCGCATGAGTTCACGACCGACCTGGGCGGCGGCGTGACGCCGTGGGACGTGCTCACCGAGCGGCTCGACCCGCGCTACGTGCACCTCGAGGTCGACCTCTACTGGGTCTTCACCGGCGGCGTGAACTCCGGCGCGGCCGACCCGGACCGGTTCGCGATCGACGTGATCAGGGAGGCACCGCAGCGGGTGCGCCAGTTCCACGTCAAGGACCGCGACGGCGACTCCGGCGACATGTGCGACTTGGGTACCGGCGTCGTGGACTTCCCACGGATCTTCCGGACGCACACCGTCGAGGAGTACATCGTCGAGAACGACACCCCCGACGTCTCGCCGCTCACCTCGGCGGCCGTCGGGCACCTGTACCTCGACCACCTGGAGTACTAGGCGATCTCTCCGGTGGTCGAGCAGCGAGCGGCGTCAGCGAGCCTCGAACTTCGGCGGTCGGACGAGTGCTGCGGGTTGGCTGTGGTTGCGATCGAAAGGCTGGCTACGGACGAGGTGGCCGTGTCATTGCGCGCCGTCGCCGGCTTGCGGTTTGGTGCGTGGATTTCGGCTCAACCACGCGGGAAACGTCCACAGGCGACGCTGCGTCGAGGACTTCTCCACAGGCGACTCTGCACGCCACTTTGAATGTCGGTGGTCGAGTGCGAAAATTGACCCATGACCAGGCCACCCGATCAGGTCCGCGATCACGCGGATCGACGAGGCACTCAAGGACGTCCGCGACGTCCCGGCCTGGTCGATGGCGCCCGCGGAAACGCGGGAGGCGATGGTCGAGATCACCCGACTGAACGCGGCGATGGCCGAGCTCGAAGCACGGCTCGCTGCGCACGGCCAGACCGTCGAGGTCGAGGCCGACAGCGGCGCCACCTCGACCGCGCACTGGTGGGCGCACCGAGACGAAACAGACCCGCGCCGGTGCGCACCGCAAGACCAAGCTCGCCGACGCACTCGCCACCCAGGCACACGCACCGGTGCGAGTCGCGCTCGCCGACGGGCGGTTGCTGGTCGACCAGGCCGAGGTGATCATCGCCGCGATCGACGCCCTTCCCGACGACCTGGACCCTGAGATCCTGCGCACGAGGCGCAGTGCCGGTCTGATCGGCTATGCCGCCGAGCACGACGCCAAGGCGCTGCGGATCCTGGGCAAACGGATCCTGGACGTGGTCGCACCCGAGATCGGTGAAGCCCACGAGGCGAAGGTCCTCGAGCGAGAAGAGCGCGACGCGGAGGCGGCGGCGACGTTCCGGATGTTCGAGGACGGCCACGGCAAGTGGCACGGCCGGTTCACCCTGCCGGGGCTGCACGGCGCGATGCTGAAGAAGACCCTGATGGCGATCGCCGCCCCCAAGCACCGGGCCGCGGTCGACGGCTATGTGCCCAACCATGAGCGGCCCACCGACCACAAGCTCGGTCTGGCGTTCATGGAGTACGTCGGCCGCTACCCGACCGACCGGCTCCCCAACGCCGGCGGCATGTCGGCGTCGGTCGTGGCGGTGATGGACTACGAGACCCTCCTCGGCAAGCTCAAGGCCGCCCAGCTCGACACCGGCCACCGGATCTCACCCGGTCTTGCCCGGAAGCTGGCGTGCGAGGCCGGGATCATCCCCGCCGTCCTCGGTTCGAAGTCCCAAGTTCTCGACCTCGGCCGCACCACCCGGTTCCACACCAAAGCCCAACGCATCGCGCTCGCCATCGAACAGGCAGGCTGCACCGCCGAAGGCTGCGACGCCCCACCCGCGATGACCCACGCCCACCACCACCAACCCTGGTCAGCAGGCGGCGACACCACGCGTCAAGAACGGCCGACTGCTCTGCCCCCGCCACCACACCCGAGCCCACGACACCGCCTACACGACCACCAAACTCCCCGAAGGCAAAGTCCAGCTTCCACCGACGGACGTGAGCAACAGCCTCTCCGCTGGCGCGACCGGGCGACACGGGCCATTCACCGCGGGTCCGCGTAGGTCCCAGGCGCGATCAGTCGGTGTCGACGTCGAAGGACGGCTCGCCGTTCACGCACTCGGCGCGCACCCGGGTCTCGGCGTCGTTCTCGCCGGACCCCTCGAACTCCACCTCCACCCGCTGGGGGCCGGTGTCATTCACCTCGGTCATGAACCCGTTGTCCGGACGCGCAGGTGCCGAGCTCGGCCGCGGTACCCCGGCACACGACCACGACCACGCCCCCGGCTCCGGACCAGGTGCGCTCCACGGCGGTGACCGTCGACGGGTCCACGGGCGTGGTCGGCGATGCCGGTGTCGTCGACGGGGTGTCCGACGGGGAGAGGGTCGGCGCGGTGTCCGGTGGACCCGTGCCTCGCGGGACGGACGTCGACGGGTTGCGCGTCGGCGGCTCCTCGGAGGTGACCCCCTCGCCGGCCCGGGAGATCACCGCCCACACCAGCGTCGAGCACACCACGACCACGCCCACCCAGATGGCGGTGTAGATCAACGTGGAGCGCGGCACGTTCACAAGCGCCATCCTCGCAGCGAACGGCCCGCCGCCGGGCTACCGTTCCGGCCATGACCGGGATCCTGGTGATCGAGGACGACGAGCCGATCCGGACCGCCCTGCAGCGCGGCCTCCGTGACCGCGGGCTCGCGGTTGCCTCGGTCGCGACCGGCGTCGCCGCCCTCGAGCACGTGATCGCCGAGCGGCCGGACGTCGTACTGCTCGACCTCGGCCTGCCCGACGTCGAGGGGCTGACGCTGATCTCGATGATCCGGGCGGCCAGCGAGGTCCCGATCATCGTCATCACGGCGCAGGACGACGACCCCACGATGGTGAAGGCCCTCGACGCCGGCGCCGACGACTACGTGGTGAAGCCGTTCGGCACCGAGCAGGTCGCGGCCCGGATCCGCGCGGTACTCCGCCGAAGTGGGCGCGACGCCAGCCCGGTGGAGCCGATCATCGTGGGCGACCTGCGGGTCGACGAGCGCAGCCGCACGGTGACCCTGGCCGGCGAGCCGCTCGAACTGGCGCGCAAGGAGTTCGACCTGCTGCTGGTGCTCGCCTCCCGCGCCGGCGAGGTGGTGACCAAGCGGGAGCTGCTCGCCGACGTGTGGCAGCAGGCGTACGGCGGCTCCGACCGCACCGTCGACGTCCACCTCTCCCTGCTGCGGCGCAAGCTCGGCGAGTCGGCCGCGGAGCCGCGCTACCTGCACAGCGTGCGGGGGGTCGGGGTCCGGCTCGTGGACCCGGGCTGATGCGACGGCAGATCTCCCTGCTGGTCGCGGCCACGACGTCGGCGGTCGTGGTCTCGTTCGTGGTGCCGCTGTGCCTGCTGGTCAGCACCCTGGCGGAGGACCGGGCGATGGCCACCGCCGACCAGGAGGCACGCAACGTCGCGCTGCTCGTGGCCAGCATCGACGACCCCGACCGCCTGGCCTCGCTGGTGTCCGACCTCGACAACGACGACGGCACGGTCACCCAGGTGCTGACCGCCGACGGTCGCCAGCTGGGCGCGGGTCCGGAGATGAGCGGGGACGACGACGTCGACCGGGCGCGCGACGGCGAGGCGTTCACGGTCGTCGACGGCGACGGCGGCCAGGTGCTGCTCCCGATCGTCGGTTCCGACGGCACCGCAGTGGTGCGCTCGGTCGTGGCGGAGGAGGAGCTGCGCCGCGGCGTCCGCGAGGCCTGGGTCCTGATCATCGGCCTGGGTGCCGTGCTGCTGGCCACCGCGCTGGTGATCGCGCTGCGCATGGGACGCCGGATCAGCGAGCCGCTGCGCGGCGTGGCCGGCACCGCGCACCGGCTGCGCGAGGGCGACCTGGCCGCCCGCGCCGAGGTCCGGGGCACCGAGGAGACCCAGGAACTGGCCAGCGCCCTGAACGGGCTGGCCGAGCGCACCACCGAGCTGCTGTCGCTCGAGCGAGCCGCGGTCGGGGAGCTCTCCCATCGGCTGCGCACCCCGGTCACCGCGCTGCGGCTGGATGCCGAGGCGGTCGACCAGCCCGAGGTCGCGGAGCGGCTGCAGACTCACGTCGCCACGCTGCAGCGAACCATCGACGCGATCGTCAACGAGGCCCGCAGGCCGGTGCGCGCGGACCTTGCCTCCGGATGCGATGCCGCGGCGACCGTGCGCGAGCGGTTGGAGTTCTGGCGCCCGCTGGCCGACGACCAGGGGCGCCGGCTCGACGCCGTCCTGCCCGACACGCCGGTGCCGGTGCCGCTCGACCTCGCGGACCTGACCGACCTGATCGACGTGCTGGTCGACAACGTCTTCGCCCACACACCCGAGGGCACGGCGTTCCGGGTGGAGCTGCATCACGACCCGACCGCACGAAGCGCGGTGCTGCGGCTGACCGACGAGGGTCCCGGCTTCGGCGTACGAGTGCCTCGGGTCGGGAGCACCGGCCTCGGGCTCGACATCGCCGCGCGGACGGCGGCCGGAGTCGGCGGCAGCCTCCGGGTCGACACGCCTGCCGGAGGCGGCGCGGTCGTCGAGGTCATCCTGCCGACCCTGGGAGGTCTGCCGGACTAGTCGTCGTCGTGATCGTCGTCGTGGTCATCGTCGTCGTCGTCGATCGTCGGTGAATCGTCGTCGTGGTCATCGTCGTCGTGGCCGTGACGGTGGTCGTCGTCGAAGTCGTCGTGGTCGTCGTCGTGACCGTGGCGGTGATCGTCGCTGTCGTCGTCGCGGGTGCGCACCGGAGCCGGCGGGGCCGGTGGCGCCGCCTGGGGTGCGGACTGCGGGGCCGCCGCTGCCGGGGCCTGTACGACGGTGCGCGTCACGTCGGTGACGCAGACGCCGTCGATGAGCCGGGCCGGCTTCTCGCACGGCGCGAACCGACGCGGGCCCCGATCGCGTCCGCGCTCATCCGCCCGGAGCGAGATGGGGCTCTGGACCGAGGTCGAGTCCGAGCCCAGGCCCGTCGCCGCGTCGAAGATGGTCACCGCGGCACCGACACCGATGACCAGGGAAGCCGATATCACGCCTGCACTGGTGAGGTTCATGGTCGGCATGCTGCGTCGTCCGCCGTCACGGGCGCCTCTCCGTCGAGTCAACTCCACCTCAACTTCTCCTTGTCCCGGAATTGACGCCCGCCTGAGATCGGCTTGCGGACGCTGGCACCAACCTCTGGCCCATGAGCTACGACGCCCAGAGCCGCGACAAGCACCGCCGTACCGTCGCCGTCGTCACCGGCGCGATGACCGTCGGCGCGATCAGCGCCACCGGCTGGCTGGCCGGCAACGCCGCCCGGGACTTCGAGCAGGAGCAGGCGGAGAAGCAAGCCGCAGAGGAGAAGGCCCAGGCCCGCTACGAGCGCGCCCTCGCCCGATCCGGTCGGCAGCAGGACCAGCAGCTCCGCCAGCGGCCCACGCGGACCCGGGTCACCACTCGCTACGTGTCCGGGGACGCGCCGGCGGCGCCGATCGTCAACGCGCCATCAGCGCCCGACCCCGCGCCGGCCGCACCGGCACCCGAGCCCGCGGCACCGCCACCAGCGGCCCCGGAACCGCCGCCGGCGCCATCGAGCGGTTCGTGAGCATGCACGTCACGTTCCCCGCCATCGGGACGTCGGTGTTCCTGGCCGTCCGCGACCGGCGCGACCTGGCCGCCGCCGAGCGCCTGGCCCGGCAGGTGCTCGCCGACGTCGACGCGACCTGCAGCCGGTTCCGCGACGACTCCGACCTGACCCGGGTGAACCGACAGCCGGGGCGGTGGGTAGCGGTGGACCCGCTCCTCGTGGCGGCGGTGGAGATCGCCGTGGCCGCGGCGCGACGCACCGACGGTGTGGTGCACCCGCTGCTCGGCCGGACGCTCGTGCAGCTCGGCTACGACCGCGACTTCGGCCTGCTCCGCGAGTACGACGACCACCCCGTGCCCGTCACGCCGCCGCCGCTCGACTCATGGCGGGAGATCCGCGTCGACCCTGCCGGCGGCCTGCGCATCCCCGAGGACACCGCGCTCGACCTGGGCGCCACCGGCAAGGCCTGGTGCGCTGACCTGATCGCCACGGCGTACGAGCGGCACCTGCGCGGCTCCGCGGTGGTGAGCGTCGGCGGCGACGTCCGCATCGCTCGACCCGACGGCCGGCCCTGGCTGGTCGGCGTCTCCGAGCACCCGGGCCGGGAGCCCGAGGACACGATCGCGGTCGGGGCCGGCGCGGTCGCCACGTCGACGACCCTGGTCCGCCGCTGGACCCGCAACGGCGTACGTCGGCACCACCTGCTCGACCCCCGCACCGGTCTGCCCGTGCCGGAGGTCTGGCGGACGGTGACCGCGGTGGCGCCGACCTGCGTGGGGGCCAACACCGCGAGCACGGCCGCGATCGTGCTCGGCGAGGCCGCCCCCGACTGGCTCTCGACAGCATCGGCAGCGGCCCGGCTGGTGCATCGCGACGGACGGGTCCGGCACCTCGGCGGCTGGCCGGTCGAGGAGGTGGTGGCATGAGCGAGGGACCGCTGCTCTGGTACCTCAACCGAGCCACCGGCCTCACCCTGCTGGTGCTGCTCACCGCGAGCGTCGTCCTGGGCGTGCTGTCGACGGGAGGCCGTGCGGGCCGGGGCCTGCCGGCGTTCGTCACCCAGCACCTGCACCGCAACGTGGCACTGCTGTCGGTCGTGGCGCTGGTCGTGCACGTCCTCACCGCGGTGGGCGACACCTTTGTCGACATCCGCTGGTGGCATGCCCTGCAACCGTTCGGGGCGGAGTACGAACCACTCTGGCTCGGCCTCGGCGCCCTGTCCCTGGACCTGATCGCGGTGGTTGCGATCACCAGCGCGCTGCGCACCCGCCTGAGCCATCGGGTCTGGCGCTCCGTTCACTACGCGTCCTGGGCCGCCTGGGTGTCCGCCCTCGCGCACACCCTCGGGATCGGCACCGACATCGATCAGGGCCGGCTGTGGGCGGTCGTCCCCACCGCGGCCTGCGTCCTCGCCGTCTGCCTGGCCGCCGGGCTGCGGCTCGGCCGCTCAGTACCAACCCCACCACAGCTGCCCGCCAGGAGGACGTCGTGAACAACCCACCAGTTCCCTACCCCCACGAGATCCGGGTGCACCCCGGCACCGCGCTGCTCGCGGGGATCGAGCGCGGTCCGTCCCTCACCGCCCACCGCGAGCAGTACGGCGACCTGCCTCGGCTCGACGTCGACACCCTGCTCGAGCTGGTGACCGGCGTGGGGCTGAAGGGTCGCGGCGGGGCGGGCTTCCCGTTCGGCACCAAGCTCGAGACCGTGCGCTCACGGGCGGGGCGCAACCGTCGGCCGGTCGTGGTCGTCAACCTCAGCGAGGGCGAGTCGGCGAGCAGCAAGGACGCCGCGCTCGCCCAGACCCGGCCGCACCTGGTGCTCGACGGGGCGGTGGCGACCGCCCGCGCCCTGCGGGCCACCGAGATCCACGTCGTACTTCCTGCCGAGCGGGCCATGGCGGCGCTGCGGATGCGCGGCGCGGTCGCGGAGCGATCCGGCGGTCCGCCGATCCGGCTGCACACCGCCGAGCCGCGGTTCGTCGCCGGACAGTCGACCGCCGTGGTCGAGCTCATCTCCGGGCGCCCCAACCTGCCGGTGACCTCATGGCGTCCGGATGCCGTCAGTGGGTACGACGGCCGTCCTACGTTGCTCTCGAACGCCGAGACCTGGGCCCATGTGGGCCTGCTCGCCCTGCGCGGCGCCGGCCACTACCGGCGGCGCGGCACCTCCGCGGAGCCGGGCACCGCGCTACTCACCGTCACCGGCACCCATCGGGTGCCGCAGGTGCACGAGGTCGAGTACGGCGCCCGGCTCCGGGACGTGCTCCCGAGCGAGGCCGTCGGCGCCCCCGTCCTGGTCGGCGGATTCCACGGCTCGTGGGCGGCCTGGCCGACGGTGGCCAGCGCGCGGGTTTCTGTGAGCGGCATGCGGCTGCTCGGCGTACCGCTGGGGGCTGGGGTCGTGCACGCGCCCGGGCCGTCGGTCTGCCCGCTCGCGCTCACCACCCGGATCGTCGACTACCTGGCCGGCCAGAGCGCCGGCCGCTGCGGCCCGTGCCTCAACGGCCTGCCGGCACTGGCGGCGGCGCTGCACCGCGTGGTCAACGGACAGGGCGGACGAGCCCGGCTCGAGGAGCTGGCGGCGCTGGTCGTACGACGCGGCGCCTGCGCCCACCCGGACGGGACCGTCCGGCTGGTCCGCTCGGTCTTCGCGGCACTGCCCGGCGAGGTCGACGCCCACCGGGTCGGCGGCTGCCTGGGCGTCGCGGAGGAGCTGGCCTCGTGAACCGGCGGCTCCGTGTCGACTGGCCCGCGTGCCGCGCGCGCGGCCTGTGCCACGAGCTGCTGCCCGAGATCGTCGAGCTCGACGAGTGGGGCTACCCGATCGTCACCGGGCCGGTGACCCCCGAGCTTCGCGCCGATGCGGAGGTCGCGGTCAGCAGCTGCCCGCAGCTCGCGCTGCGCTTGGTCAAGGAGTAGCGGGCGTTCGCAGCACGCTGACCGCGAAGTCTGCCTGGTCGTGCCAGGCCCGCAGGTCCCAGGTCGCGAACCGGTGCTCGAGGCGCAGCCCGGCCTCGTCGACCGCGCGGTCGAAGGTGTCGAGCGGCAGCTCACGGTCGACGTGGAATCCGGCGACCACGAAGCCGTCGGGCCTCACGTGCGCGGCCACCCGGCGGAGTACGTCGGTCTCGGTGCCGGGCGCCAGGAAGACCATCACGTTGCCGGCGAGTACGGCGCCGTCGAACGGCTCCTCGTCGGCGAGGTCGAGCTCGGCCAGGTCGGCCACCAGCCAGCGCGGGCCGGGATGGTCGGCCTCGGCGGCCTCGATCAGCACCGGGTCGACGTCGACCCCGACCACCGTGTGCCCGCGCTCGTGCAGCACCGCGCCGACCCGCCCGGGGCCGCAGCCCGCGTCCAGCACCCTCGCCCGCGGAGGCAGCATCGCGTCGACCAGCCGCGCCTCGCCGCCCAGGTCGTCGCCCTCGGCGGCCATCGTGCGGAACCGGTCGACGTACCACTCCGAGTGCCCGGGCTTGGTCTCGGTCACCCATCGCGTCGGCTTGGCCACGCCTCCAACGATAGTGAGGGGTTGCGCACCGCCCGGAGACGTCTAGGTTGAGGGGAAACCTTGGTCCCTGGGGAGGCTGTCATGTCCGTCGTAGAACGCCGCACGCTGCTCAAGACCACCGCGGGAGCCGCCGTCGGCGGTCCGTTCGCGGGGCTGGTCGCGATGCCCGCCGGCGCCCACACACCGCCACAGGCCGCAGCGCTGGTCCCGATCGCCGACGAGCGGGACGGCAAGGTGCGGCTGCACCTGCCAAAGGGGTTCCGCTACCGCTCGTTCCACGACACAGAGACGCCGGTGACCCTCACGGACGGCACCGCGCTGCCCGGCCGACACGACGGCATGGGCACCTTCGACGGCCCGCAGAGCAGCGTGCTGCTGGTCCGCAACCACGAGGTCAACAGCCCCGGTCCCGCGTTCGGGCCCGGAGCGCCGTACGACCCCATGGCGCGCGGCGGCACCACCACTGTCCAGGTCACCCCGACCGGCGAGGTGATCCGCGCCTTCACCAGCCTCAACGGCACGATGATGAACTGCTCGGGCGGCGAGATGCCGTGGGGCTCCTGGGTCACCTGCGAGGAGACGGTCAACGGCCCGGACGTCGGGCCCGACTTCACCGGCACTCCCAACGTCGCGTTGACCAAGCCGCACGGATACGTCTTCGAGGTCCCGGCCAGCCACCAGCCCGGCGAGGGCCAATCGAACCGTCAGCCGATCCGGCACGCGGGCCGGTTCGCCCACGAGGCGGTGTCCTTCGACCCGAAGGGTGGCCACCTCTACCTGACCGAGGACAACTTCGGGTTCCCGTCAGGCTTCTACCGCTATCGGCCGCCGCACGACCCGATGAAGGTCGGTCAGCTGCTCGACGGCGGGACGCTGCAGATGCTGAGGGTCAAGGGCCACCCCAACGCCCACCTCGAGGCGCAACAGACCATCGGTGTCACCTACGCCGTCAACTGGGTCGACATCGACGACCCTGACCCCACGTTCCCCTACACGCCCGGCCAGCCCGCGCCGACCAGCAACGACACCGCGCTGAACTTCGTCGGCAACCAGGGTCGGGCCCTGGGCGCCGCGCACTTCTCGCGTCTCGAGGGTCAGGTCTTCCACAACGGCGTCGTCTACTTCACCTCGACGCAGGGCGGCGGCACCGCTGAGACCGGGCCGGACACGGTCGGTGGCTACGGCAACGGCTCCGGCCAGGTGTGGGCCTACGACACCAGGAAGAAGACGCTGACCTGCGTGTTCCAGTCGACCGGGCCGCTGCACCTGGACCTGCCGGACAACGTGACCACCTCGGCGCGCGGCACCCTGGTCGTGTGCGAGGACGGCACCAACGACAACTACATCCGTGGCCTGACTCAGCGGGGTGAGCTGTTCGACATCGCGCTGAACCGGCTCACCAGCATCGCCGGGACTCCCCGCTTCAACGAGGAGTTCGCAGGATCGACGTTCAGCCCGAACGGCAGGACCCTGTTCGTGAACATCCAGGCCTCCGCCGGGTTGACGTTCGCGATCTGGGGGCCGTGGGGGCGGATCGGGGTCTAACGCAGAGCCGCGGCAACGTACGCACCGAGGTCGCGATGGCCGGCCTCGGTGAGATGCAGCCGGTCGTCGAGGTAGTCGAGCTCGAGGCCGCTGGTCCGGATGTACGTCGCGCCTGCGGTCCTCGCGAGCCCGGCCAGCAGCCGGTCGACGCGCGGCACCTCGCCAGCACGTGATGGCGCCAGCACCGGACCGACGACCACCACCCGCTTGCCGTCGAGCGCGTGCATCAACCTGGCGAATCCAGCGGAGATGGCGGCGGCCGACTGGTTGAAGTCGTTGAGGCCGCCCTCGACGACGACCAGGTCGGCTCCATCGGCGATTGCCTCGCCCGCGCGGTCCGCAAAGGACGCGGCGTCACAACCGCTGGCGCGGTCGCTGAACCCGGATCCGGAGAACCCGGCAACGTGAACGCGACCGTCGAGCTGGGCCGGCCAGGACTGCGCTGGGCGATCCAGGCCCAGGCCCACGGAGTACGAGTCGCCGATCACCACGACGCTGTCGCCGACACCGGCGTCGGCGGCCGCACGTTCCGCGGAGACGTTGGCGAGCCGGGCGCAGTGCCGCGCATCCGTCGCCGCAGCCGACAGGTGGAAGACCAGCAGGGAACCGACCAGAAGGACGGCGCTCAGCAGCGCCACGAGCGGCATCCGTGCCGCGCTCCCCCGATGGATCACCGCAGCAGTGTGCGGTCTCGATAGGGCTCCGCGTAGCGAATTACCGAAACCGGGCCGCTCAGCCGCCGGGCCGGACCAGGCCGCACTCGTAGGACAGCACCACCGCCTGCACCCGGGTCGTGACGCCCAGCTTGGCGAGCACTCTGTTGACGTGGGTCTTCACGGTCGCGGACGAGACCACCAGGTCACCGGCGATCTCGTCGTTCGACCGACCCCGGGCCATCAGCACCAGCACCTCGCGCTCCCGCTCGGTGAGCGCGGCCAGCCGCTGTGGCACCCCGTCCTCGGGCGGCGGCTGCCGGAGGTACTCCTCGATCAGGCGTCGGGTCAGCGCCGGCGCGAGCAGTGCCTCGCCCGCGGCGACCGTGTGGATGCCTTCCACGAGGCGGTCCGGCGGCGTCGCCTTGAGCAGGAAACCCGCCGCTCCCGCGGCCAACGCGTCGTACACATAGCGGTCCAGGTCGTAGGTCGTCAGCACCAGCACCCGGCTCGGCAGCCCGGCAGCCGTGAGCTCACGGGTCGCGGCGATGCCGTCCAGCACCGGCATCCGGATGTCCATCAGGACCACGTCGGGACCGGTCCGGCGTACGACGTCGACCGCCTCCCGGCCGTTGGCCGCGGTCCCGACCACCGAGCAGCCGCGGGCCTCGAGCACCAGCTCGAGCCCGGACCTGACCAGGTCCTGGTCGTCGGCGATCACCACCGTGGTCACGACGGCACCTCCACTGGCAGCGGGATCACGGCCTCCACCTCGAACCGGTCGCCGGCCCGCCCATGGGTGAGGTCGCCGCCGAGCAGCGCGACCCGTTCCGACATTCCGGTCAGGCCCAGGCCCGAGCCGGTGCCGCGCCCCGGCCCGACCTGGTTGTCGCACCGGATCCGCAGGGCCGCTCCGTCGGCCGTCACGGTGAGTCGCGCAGCGCCGTCGGCGTGCTTGAGGGCGTTGGTCAGTGCCTCCTGCACCACGCGGTAGGCCGAGACGTCGACGCCACCCGGCAGCGCGACCTCCGGCAGCTCCAGCCGGGCGTCGACCTCCAGTCCGGCCGCCCGGTACTCCTCGACCAGCGCCGGCAGATCGGCCACGCCGGGTGCCGGAGTCAACCCGAGCTCGTCGGACTCGTCGCGAATGAGATGCAGCAGCCGTCCGGTTTCGGCCAATGTCCGGCGCCCGGTGTCGGCAACCGACTCCAACATCGCGGCGGCGCGCTCCGGCGAGGTCCGGACCAGATCCTGGGCCGCCGCCGTCTGCACCACCATCGCGCTGACCGAGTGCGCGATGACGTCGTGCAGCTCCCGGGCGATCCGGTCGCGCTCGTCGCGTACCGCCCGGTCACGCAGCTGCTCGGCCTGGCGGGCGATCTGCTCGGACTGGTCGGCCATCCGGCGGGTGACCCGGCCGACGACGTACGGCGGGACGAACAGGGACAGCACGAAGACGGCGTCGGTGATGTCGTGAGAGCGCGTGTCGACGGTGAGATACGCCGCCAGATAGCCGGCCAGCTGAGCCGCGATGCCGATCAGGCCGCGCAGGTCGGCGATCCAGCGAGCCAGGGCGTAGCCGATCACCGCCATGAACAGGATCGGAGTCGCCAGGTCGTCGAGCTGGGGGCCGTACCAGGGCAGCGAGAGCAGCATCAGACCAGCCGTGGTGCCGAGCACCAGCGGCAGGCGGCGGCGCCACACGAGCAGGACGGCCACGACGGCTTGGACCGCCACCCCCACGCCCCAGTCGTCCAGCCCGGAGCCCGCAGCCTCGACCGTCGCGACGGCCAGGACCCCGGCGGGGACCAGGACGTCGTACCGACTGAGCGAGCGGAGCATTTCCGCAGCGTAGGTCCGCCTGGGAGGACGCGTAGTCAAACCAGGGGTGGAGATCGGTCCGACACGACGGTTGACGACCCGGGGCGGCGTTCGGGCAGACGCTCGTTGGCACCAACCCCGACACATCGGAGATCGACATGCTCGAAGGACGCGAACGACAGATCGGCCGGCTCGCCTGGGTGATGGCCTGGGTGGCCCTGGTCATCGGGCAGCTGCACGCGCTGTCCCGCTACCGCACCGACGACGGCCGCAGTGACCTGGACCTGCCGCTGACCGGTGCCTGGGCGAAGCCCGCCACCGACGCACTGATGCCGCTCCTCGACTGGGCGAGCGCCGACGCCGTCTACTACACCTACGGCAAGCTGTGGCTGCCGGTGTTCGTGGCGTTCACGCTGGGCGCGTTCGTGGTGCACCGCCGCCGCGACCCGCAGGGCAAGGAGCGCTGGGCCTGGCGGATCGCGCTCACCGGGTACGTCGGCGCCTGCGTGTCCGTGGCGGCGGAATACTGGACCCAGTGGGGCGCTGGATCCGAGGCGCTCCTCGAAGCGGTGTTCGTCGTCACCGTCCCGTTCATCGCCCTGACCGTGCTCGGCTCCACGGCGCTGGGCATCACCCTGCTGGTCAAGGGCTTCCGGCCGAGGTCGGCGGCCTGGCTGCTGGCACTGACCTTCCCCGGCGCCGTGCTCATCCCCGAGGTCACCTCACTGGGCAACATCGTGCTGCCGATCGCGTTCGCCTTCGCGATCCTGGGTCGGCGGATCGCCCGCACCGCAGAGCTGACCCGGCCGGCTCGCGACGAGGTGGCTCAGACGGCGTAGGCCGCGAGCTCGCCGGCGAGATCCTCGTTCGCCCGACCGCGGACGAGGGTCCCGTCGCCGGTGTGCTCCATCGACTCGATCTCGCCCTGCTGGTGCAGGCGGTTGATCAGATCGCCGCGCTCGTAGGGCAGCAGCGCGTGGAACGCGACGTCCGGGCGCGGCAGCTCGGCCTCGACCGCCGCGATGGCGTCCTCGATGCCCTCGCCGGTCTGGGCGCTGACCACCACGGAGTGGGGCTCGCGCTGGCGGAGCCGGGCGATGACCATGGAGTCAGCGATGTCGGCCTTGTTGATCAGGACCAGCTCGGGGACGTTGCCGGCACCGATCTCGGCGAGCACCTCGCGCACCGCGTTGAGCTGGCCCTCGGGGTCGGGGTGGGAGCCGTCGACGACGTGCAGGATCAGGTCGGACCCGGCGACCTCCTCCAGCGTGCTCCGGAACGCATCAACCAGCTGGTGCGGCAGGTGCCGCACGAAGCCGACGGTGTCGCTCATCGTGTAGACCCGGCCGTCGGCGGTGGTCGTACGACGCGTCGTCGGGTCCAGCGTCGCGAACAGCGAGTCGTCGACGAGGACCCCGGCGCCGGTGAGCCGGTTGAGCAGCGAGGACTTGCCGGCGTTGGTGTAGCCGGCGATCGCCACTGACGGGATCCGGTTGCGGCGGCGCTCGTTGCGCTTGGTCTCGCGGGTGCCGCGCATCGCCTTCAGCTCGCGGCGCAGCTTGGCGATCTTGTCGTTGATCCGGCGCCGGTCGGTCTCGATCTTGGTCTCACCGGGGCCACGACCACCGATGCCGCCGCCGTCGGCGCCGACCCGGCCACCGGCCTGGCGGGACAGCTGGCCACCCCAGCCGCGGAGCCGCTGCTTCATGTAGTTGAGCTGGGCCAGCTCGGTCTGCGCCTGGCCCTCCTTGGACTTCGCGTGCTGGGCGAAGATGTCGAGGATCAGCGCGGTCCGGTCGACGACCTTGACCTTCAGCCGGTCCTCGAGGTTGCGCAGCTGGCTGGGCGCGAGCTCGCCGTCGCAGATCACGGTGTCGGCGCCGCTGGAGATCACCAGCTCGCGCAGCTCGTCGACCTTGCCGCGGCCGACGTACGTCGCCGGGTCGGGCTTCTGCCGGCGCTGGTAGACCGCCTCGAGCACCTCGGAGCCGGCCGTCTCGGCGAGAAGCGCGAGCTCGGCCATCGAGTTCTCGGTGTCGGTCACGGTGCCGCCGGTCCACACGCCCACGAGCAGCACCCGCTCCAGGCGGAGCTGGCGGTACTCGACCTCGGTGATGTCCTCGAGCTCGGTGCGCAGCCCGGCGACCCGGCGGAGCAGGTGCCGTTCCTCGAGGTCCATCGCCCCGGTCGTGGGGTCGACGCGATCCCCGAGGGTCTCCTCGGGGTCCGGGCCGTCGGCGTAGCCCGACTCGAACTTCTCGTCCTCCCAGGTGTCGGTGGCGGAGAGCTCGTCGTCGAGATTGAAGTCAGGTGCGTTCGTCATCCGACCTCAAGGGTACGTTTCGGTCGCTCACGGCAGCGAACGCTTAACGTTCGAGCGTGCAGCTCCCCGCGATCCCGCCCGGCGTCCGCCTGCTCGGCCTGTGTGGTGCGCCGGGCGTGGGCAAGTCCACGACGGCGGCCGCGCTGGCTGCTCGGGACGGTGCGGTGGTGGTCCCGATGGACGGTTTCCACTTCTCTCAGGCCGAGCTGGTGCGGCGTGGGTTGCGGGACCGGATGGGTGCGCCGGAGACCTTCGACGCGGAGGGGTACGCCGCGCTGCTGGCGCAGGTGCGACGTCGAGAAGCGGTCGTGGCGCCGGATTTCGACCGGGTGGCGGAGGAGTCGATGCCGCGGGCGATCGGGGTGCCGCCCGAGGCGAGCCTGGTCGTCACCGAGGGCAACTACCTGCTGCTCGACGAGCCGCGCTGGCGGGCGGTGCGGGCCGAGCTGGACCTGGTGTGGCACCTGGTCGGCGACGAGTCGGTACGGCGGGAGCGGCTGCTCGCGCGGCACGTGGAGTTCGGGAAGAGCCCTGCGGAGGCGGAGGCGTGGGTGGCTCGGGTCGACGACGCCAACGCGCGGCTGATCGAGGCGGCGGCGTACCGCGCGGACGCGATCGTCGACGTTGGTGGTTACTGACCGTCGGGTGAGCTCCCCTGTCGTTACAACGCCCGGGGAGCCGTGCCGACGGTCAGTAACATCCGTCCGCATAACCTGCGCAGCCGCACAACTTGCGTGACCGCACTTTCTGCGGCTATCCTTGCTCAATGAAGCCAGACCCGCAACAGCTCGCCGCCGTACGTCGATCCCTCGAGGCTGCCGAAGACCTCGAGCCCGACGAGGCACTCCCCCACCTGCGCGCGGCCGCCGACCAGCTCACCGAGCTGATCGACGAGTCGATGGCGCAGGCGGTGCTGGCCGGCAAGGCCAGCCTGCGATCGGTCGGGGTGCGAGCCGGGCTGTCGGAGAACGCCGTCGGCCCGCGGCTGGCCCGCACCCAGACCCTGGGCGCCTACGCCAACGACGACGGCCGCGTCACCGCCGCCGCCGTGGAGCGGGCGAAGTACGACCACGAGGCGGGTTCCCCGCGACCCGCCCCCGCTCCGGCGGCCAAGCCGATGCGTTTCAAGCCGCGCCGACCCACTTCCTGATCCACTAGCCGAGGAGTCCGACATGACCAACCAGAACCTCACGCACATCTACCTCCTGCTCGACCGGTCCGGGTCCATGCAGTCGATCAAGGCCGACACCGAGGGTGGGTTCGCGGCTTTCGTCGAGGAGCAGAAGCGCACGCCCGGCGAGTGCCGCGTGACGCTCGCGCAGTTCGACAACCACTACGAGGTCGTCTACACGGACCGGCCGATCGCCGAGGTGCCCGCGCTCGACCTGCAGCCGCGGGGCAGCACCGCGCTGCTCGACGCCATGGGCCGGCTGATCACCGACGCCGGCGCCAAGCTGGCCGCCCTCACCGACGACCAGCGGCCGGAGAGCGTGATCGTGGCGATCATGACCGACGGCCACGAGAACGCCAGCCAGGAGTGGACGCATCCGGCGATCAAGGCGCTGGTGGAGCAGCAGACCAGCACCTACCAGTGGCAGTTCCTCTACATGGGTGCCGACCAGGACGCGATCGAGGTCGGCCGCAACATCGGCATCGCGGCCGCGCACTCGGTGACCTACGGACGCGGGAAGAGCCAGGACGTGATGGCGTCCGCCTCGGCCAAGATCAGCCAGTACCGCACCGCCAAGGCGGCGGGCGACCTGGCCGCGCCGATGCCGGCGTTCACCGACGACGAGCGCCGCGACCTCAGCTGAGTCGCATCGGCTCGGGTTCGAGCAGCTGCGACCAGAGCGCGGTGCCGGCGGCGTCGTACAACGTGACCGTCAGCTCACCGGACGCCGCGATCGCCAGGTGGCCGAAGTACTGGTTGTCCGGGCGCGGGGTGGTGTCGAGCCGGGTGGTGTTCTCCCCCTTCGAGAACGCCACCTCCGGCCCGAAGGTGCGGTCCAGCTGATCGTCCTTCGTCCAGAACGGCGACGCCGCGAGCGGACCGGAGACGAACTCCCAGAACGGCTCGAAGTCGGTGTACGCAGCCCGTTCCGGGCTGTAGTGGTGCGCGGCCGTGTAGTGCACGTCGGTGGTGACCCAGACGACGTTGCGGACGTCGTACCGCTTGATCGCGGAGAGCACCCGCGCCATCTCGGGCTCGCGACCCAACGGTCGGCCGTCGTCGCCGTTGCAGGGGCCGTCGAGGTCGGTAGTGCGTGTTGATGGTGCCGAGAGCGGCTGGTCGGCCGCGATCACCTTCCAGGTGGCCGTGGATCGCCGGAGCGAGTCGATCAGCCACTCCTCCTGGGTCCGGCCGAGGATTCCCTCGTGGCCCCGGCGCGCGGTCACGCGCGGGTCGGTAGCCGGGTTCGGGCCGCGGTAGCTGCGCATGTCGAGGCAGAACAGGTCGAGGTGCTGGCCGCGCGGCACCTTGCGGTAGAGCCGGGTAGGGACGAACCCGTCGCCGTTGCGCGGCGCCAGCTTGGTCACCGGGATCGGCTGGTACTCCTGCCAGGCCCGGCGGCCCCGGATCGCGAGCACGTCGGCCCGGCGCTCGGTGTAGCGCTCGTCGTCGATGACCTCCCCGGGGTACCAGTTGTTGCAGGTCTCGTGGTCGTCCCACATCACCACCGACGGGACCTCGCGGTAGAACGCTCGAACGTTGTCGTCCAACAGCGGGTAGCGGTGCCGGCCGCGAAACTGCGCGAGGGTCTCGGAGACGGTTGTGACGTCCTCGGTGAGCTCGTTGACCCAGAGCGAACCGTCGTCGGTACGCACCGACTCCTGCATCGGCTCGTCACCGTAGATGGTGTCGCCGACGTGCACGAAGAGGTCGGGCTTCAGGGCCTGCATCGCGCGGTACGACGTCAGCCCGCCGCGCGACCTGTCGATCCCCCACCCCTGGCCGCAGGTGTCGCCGGACCAGATCACCGACTGCGCCGCGGCGTGGATCGGCGCGGTGCGGAAGTGCACGTTCTCGCGGGTCGACTCGGTGCCGTCGGCGGAGGCGAACCAGATCGTGGCGTCGTACTCCCGTCCGGGCGCCAGCCCGTGCAGCTGCAGCCGCGCAGTGTGGTCGGCGCGGGCGTCGGTCCAGGGGCCGCGGATCGTGCGCAGCAGACGGCCGTTGCTGCCCAGCTGGATCTGCATCCGGCCGTCGCGCGCGGCACGCGACCACAGCACCGCCGAGCTGGTGGTGACCTCGCCGGTCCGCGCCGCGGAGGTCAGCAGGTCGCGCTCCCGGACGAAGCTCGGTGCACCGATGAGGCCGAGGACGCCGGGTATGCCTCCGGCCGCCACTCCCGCCACGAAAGTGGTTCGACGCCCCACGAGAGGCGGATCGCGCTCAACGAGCTGGACCACGCTCGAAGGCTCGCGAGCGCGGTTGACCGATCACCCCCGACTAGGTGTCGTGTCGCCTAACGCTGGGCTACTTCGATGTCACTTGGGAGGCATCCTGATGCCGCCGTCGAGACGGACCACCTCGCCGTTCATGTACGAGTTGGTGAGGCACTCCATCACCATGCTGGCGAGCTCGTCGGCGGTACCGAGGCGCTTGGGGAAGAGCACGTTCTGACCCAAGTTGGCCTTGAACGCCTCCGAGTCCGGGCCCTCGCCGTAGATCGGGGTGTCGATCAGGCCGGGGGCCACGGTGTTGAGCCGGATGCCGGCTGCCGAGAGGTCGCGAGCCACCGGCAGGGTCATGCCGACGACGCCGCCCTTGGACGCGGAGTACGACGCCTGGCCGATCTGTCCGTCGAACGCGGCCACGCTGGCCAGGTTGACGATCGCGCCCCGGCAGCCGTCCTCGTCGGGCTCGTTGAGGCTCATGGCGGTGGCGGCCTGGCGGACCATGTCGAAGGTGCCGATCAGGTTGATCTGGATGACCTTCGTGAACGCGCCGAGGTCGTGGGCCGACTCGACGGTCCCGTCGCGGCCGATCGTGCGCTGGGCCCAGCCGATGCCGGCGGAGTTGACGACCGCGCGGATCGGCGCGATGTCGGCGGCGGCCTTGACCGCGGCCCCGATCTGCTCGGTGTTGGTCACGTCGACCTGAGCGAACACGCCCTTGATCTCCTCGGCGAGCGCCTCGCCCTTGTCGGCCTGCAGGTCGGCGACCACGACCGTGGCGCCGCGCGCGGCGAGCTGGCGGGCGGCGGCGGCACCGATGCCCGACGCGCCGCCGGTGACGATGGCAGATGATCCGGTGAGTTCCATGCGCCGGAGCGTAGCGACCGTCGGTGGTCTGAGGTGCGAGGCCGCCCACGGCCGAGCCGTCGAGTAACCACCGAGCTTCGCGGGTGGTTTCGAGGCTCGTCGCTGTCGCTCGCTCGCACCTCAACCAGCCGCGAAGCTCAGAGCGAGGTGGTGCCGCGGGCCACGATCACGGCGGGGCCGGTGAGCAGCACCCGGTCGTCGGCCGTCCAGGTGCACGAGAGCGTGCCGCCCGGTACGTCGACCCGGTACGCCGTGTCGCGGGGCGCGTCGTCGACGAGCGCCGAGGCGACCATCACCGCCGCGGCGCCGGTGCCGCAGGACCGGGTCTCGCCCGAGCCGCGCTCGAACACCCGCATCGCCACGTGCGCGTCACCCACCCGCACCACGAACTCGATGTTGACGCCCTCGG
Source organism: uncultured Actinomycetota bacterium (assembly GCA_963798055.1). Classification (GTDB taxonomy): domain Bacteria; phylum Actinomycetota; class Actinomycetes; order Propionibacteriales; family Nocardioidaceae; genus Nocardioides. The sequence continues at coordinate 231,202 of CAWCRX010000018.1, read as the reverse complement.
GGTAGAGCCCGGCGTCGTACCCCGGCTGGTCGTGGAGCGGTCCGACGTCGTCGAGCGAGTCGACGAACGCGACCGCGTGCGGGTTGCCCATGTCGACGTGCCGAGCCGGCCAGGTCTGCGACCCGACGGAGACGGTCGTCTCGCCGAGGACCTTCGGCGTACCCATGTCGGCAGTGATCCGGTCGCCGTCGAAGGTGAGCACCTTGACGCCGTCGCGGGTACCGATCGGCACCGGCTGGGTGGGGTCGATCAGGCCCTCCTGGGCGAGGTGGAGCGCGAACACCCGGATGCCGTTGCCGCACATCTCCGAGAGCGAGCCGTCGGAGTTGCGGTAGTCCATGAACCACTGGTCGCCCTCACGGACCACCCGCAGCACGCCGTCGCCGCCGATGCCGGCGCGCCGGTCGCACAGCGCGCGCACCCGCTCGGGGCTCAGGTCGCCGTGGATCGAGCCGTCGTGGTCGGGCAGCAGGACGAAGTCGTTCTCGGTGCCGTGACCCTTGAGGAAGGGGTACTCATCCATAGAGGCCCTTGCTGTAGTTCTCGGGCTTGTAGTACTCCTCCAGCTCCGCCTCGGTGCGGTCGTCCGGCTCGACGGTCTTGGCGATCACGGCACGCTTCGGCACCACGCCCTCGGGGTCCCAGGTCTCCGGCTGCCAGAGCCCGGAGCGCAGGAACGCCTTCGCGCAGTGGAAGAAGATCTGCTCGATGTCGACCACGATGGCCAGCACCGGCCGGTGGCCCTTGACCACCATCTCGTCGAAGAACGGCGCGTCGCTCACCAGCCGGGCCCGGCCGTTGATGCGCAACGTGTCGCCGCGGCCGGGAATCAGGAAGTTCAGTCCGACGTGTGGGTTGACCAGGATGTTGCGGTAGCCGTCGGCCCGCCGGTTGCCCGGACGCTCGGCCATCGCGATGGTCGTGTCGTCGATGACGTGCACGAGGCTGCCCGCCGGGTCGCCCTTCGGGGACGCGTCGCACCGACCCTCGGCGTCGGAGGTGGCCAGCACGCAGAACGGCGACGCCGCGAGCCAGTCGCGGTCGACGTCGATCAGGGCGGTCCGGTCCTTGTCGCGCGCCCGGTCGCTGGGCTCGCCGAGGAGCGCGACGAGCTCGTCGGCGGTGGTGATCTCGGCGTACTGACTGGGGGTCTGCGTCACCCCTCCACGGTACGGCGTCGGCTACCGCGGCCGCACGACGAGGGCCGACCCGCCGCCGCGGCGTACCGGCTCGGAGACCGCGATCAGCCGCCCGCGCTTGCGGAACTCGATGCCGGTCGCGGCCCCGATCTCCGCCTGGCTGGTGAACGCGTCGCCCGCGGGCACCAGCGTGTGGCCGTACGGGGTGAGCAGGTCCTCGTAGGCGTCGATGAAGGCCGGCTCGGAGGTCACGTTGGCGGTGTTGCGCTGCGAGGCCCGCGGCGCGGCGAGCGCCTCGGCGATCGTCATCCCGCGGTCGATCCGGTTGAACAGGATCTGCAGCACCGTGGTGATGATCGTCGAGCCGCCGGGCGAGCCGAGCGCGAGGAACGGCTTCCCGTTCTTCAGCACGATCGTCGGCGACATCGAGCTGCGCGGCCGCTTGCCGGGCTGGATCCGGTTGGGGTCGGCCTCGTTGTAGACCGTCGTGAAGTCGGTCAGCTCGTTGTTGAGCAGGAACCCGCGCCCGGGCACCACGATCCCGGAGCCGCCGGTCTGCTCGATGGTCAGCGTGTAGGCCACCACGTTGCCCCAGCGGTCGGTCGCGGTGAGGTGGGTGGTCGACATGCCCTCGGTGTCGGACTCGACGGCGCCCGCGCCGGTGGGCGCCTGGCAGTTGCCGTCGTACGCCGTCACGTCGCCGGCGGCGACCGGCTTCGTCAGCGCGGTTGCGGGGTCGATCTCGCAGGCCCGCTCGTCGGCGTACTTCTGGGAGAGCAGGTCGCTCGTCGGGACGTCGACGTACTTCGGGTCGCCGACGTAGGCGCCGCGGTCGGCGAACGCCAGCGCGCTCGCCTCGAGGTAGTGGTGCAGCGCGTCGGCGTCGTCCATGCCCTCGAGATCCGAGCCCTCGAGGATGTTGAGCGCCTCCCCGACCGTGGTGCCGCCGCTGGACGACGGCGCCATCCCGAACACCCGGTAGCCGCGGTAGCCGACCGACGTCGGCCGCTGGCTGCGGACTTCGTACTTCCGCAGGTCGGCGCGGGTCATGAAGCCCGGCGGCACCGGCAGCGTGGTGTCGTCGGTGACGGGCGGGTTGCGGACCGCGTCGACGATCTCGCCGGGGACCTGGCCCTTGTAGAAGAGTTGGGGGTTCTTGCCGAAGGCGCGGTAGGTGCGGGCGAGCGCCGGATTCTTGAAGCGCGAGCCGACCTCGGGCAGCCCGCCCTTGAGGAACAGGCGCTTGGTCGAGGTGAACGCCGCGAACCGCTCCTCGTTGTCCTCGGTCTGCTCCCGGAACGTCTCGTCGACCACGAAGCCGCGCTCGGCCAGCCGGGCGGCGGGCTTGAGCACGGCGCGCAGCCGTTTCGTGCCCCACTTCTCGAGGGCGGTGGTCCAGGTGGCCGGGGTGCCGGGCACGCCGACCGAGACGCCGCTGGTCACCAGGTCCGGCGTGAACGGGTACGGCTCGCCGGTCTCCGGGTCGATGAACGCGTCGGTGGGCATCGCGTCGGGCGCGGTCTCGCGGCCGTCGATGGTGCGCACCTTGCCGCTGCGCGCGTTGTAGTAGACGAAGTAGCCGCCTCCGCCGACGCCGGCGCTGTAGGGCTCGGCGACGCCGAGCGCAGCCGCCGTGGCCACCGCGGCGTCGACGGCGTTGCCGCCGTTCTTGAGCACCCGCAGCCCGATCCGCGAGGCGTTCGGGTCCACGGAGCTGACCGCGCCGCCCTTGCCCACGGCGATCGGGGTCTTGGGCGGTCCGGGGTCCTGGGCCGCACCGGGCGGCGTACCGGTGGCCGGGCCGGTGACACCGGCGGCGGCGATCGCGAGCGAGCAGCTGACGGCGAGCAGGGTCGTACGACGACGCATGGTCGGCCTCCCGAGAAAGAGCCCTTACGTTGCTGTTCGTTTCACCTTACGGGAGACCCGGATGCTGCTTCGCCAGGATCGGGACGAGCAGCGATCGGGGCGTCACCTGGGCGAACGACGCGGCGATCTTGTTGGCGACGCCCGGGATCACGACGGCGCGACCCTTGTCGAGGCCCGCGACCGCGGCCTTGGCGACGTCCTCGGCGCTGACCCACATGATCTTGGGCAGCGTCTCCTCCTGCTCCGGGGTGAAGCCGGCCGCCTGTCCGAACCCGGTCTCACGGGGCCTGGGCACAGCGTGGTCGCGGTGACGCCGGTGCCGCGGAGCTCGCCGATCAGGCTGTGCGTGTAGGAGAGCACGAACACCTTGCCGGCGGCGTACCCCGCCTGGCCGGGCAGCGGCTGGAACGCCGCCGTCGACGCGACGTTGAGCACCGCGCCGCGGCCGCGCTCGACCATGCCCGGCAGGAACCGGGTGCAGAGGTCGACGACGGCGACCACGTCGAGCTCGATCATCGCCATCTCGGCCTCGGGGTCGGCCTTCGCGACCGCTCCGAGCGTGGAGAGACCCGGCGTTGTTGATCAGGATCTCGGGGGTGGCGCCGAGGGCGGTGACCTGATCGAGGAGACCGGCGCGAACCTCGCGGTCCATGAGGTCGGCGGCCAGCACGTCGGCGAGCCCGCCGGCGGCGGTGATCTCGTCGGCGAGCGCGGCGAGCTTGTCGGCAGAACGGGCCACCAGGGTGACCCGCTGGCCGCGCCGGGCGAGGTCACGCGCGATCTCGGCCCCGATGCCGGAGGAGGCGCCGGTGACCACAGCAGTGCGGTCGGGGGCGGGAGCGGGAAGGGCCATGCCCGGTGAATCTACTCAGGTTCGCGGACCCACGACCTCGTATCTCGCGCAGGCGAACGCCTTGTTCTGCGCCAGCTCGACAGGTCGCAGGTCGAACGGCCGCGGGAACAGCGGTCGCCCGGCGCCGAGCGTGACCGGCGCGATGTAGAGGATCAGCTCCTGCAGCAGTCCCGCCTCGGCCCACTGTGCCGCCAGGTCTCCCCCGCCGACCACCCAGATGCCCTTGTCGCCGGCCGCCTCAGCGATGGCGTCGTAGTGCTCGTCGGGCTTGCCGGAGACGAAGGTGACGTTGTCGGCGATCGGCTCCAGGTCGGCGTGCGTGAAGACCCAGCTGGGCTGGGAGTACGCCCACTTCTCGCCCGTCCTCTCGTTGTGCGCGCCGATCCACTCGTACGTCGTCCGGCCCATCACGATCGCACCGATGCCGGAGATGAAGTCGTCGTAGTTGAGCGGTCCGTCCCCGTCGTTGTCCTGGACGAACAACCACTCGAGCGAGTCGTTCTCGTCGGCGATGTAACCGTCCAGGGTGGTCGCTGTGTAGAAGGTCGCCTTGGTCATTGCGGTCCGGTGTCCTCTCCTCGTATTCGGCGCAGCCAGTTGATCGGGTCGCCGTCGTCCACCTCCTGGCCGCCGGCTCGGATCAGGTGCCGGGCCAGCTGTCGGCGGTGAGCGGCGTACTCGATGACGTGCGCGATCACGCTGCTCATCACGAAGCTCTCGGGCGGATCGCAGAGCGCGTCGATCAGCCGGTCGTCCCAGCCGCCGCGGCGTTCGATATCGCGGACGTAGCCCAGCCACCTCGGCGCGACGTCCTCGTGCCGGGTGATGAGCGAGGCGGGATCGTTGCCGCTAGCAGTGGGGAAGTCCTTGCCCTCGATCGCCGCGAGCCAGACCTCCTTGGTGAAGATCGATGCGTTCGAGCACGGTCGCCGACCGACGCCTCCTCGCCGTCCCAGCTGGTCACGTGATGACCCGGCAGCCGCTGTGCTCGGTAGTGCTCGTCCGGCAGCTGCTTGGCCAGGTCGAGCAGCACCCTGGTGTCGTCGAGGTCGTGCTGGACGAGCTGTTCGGTGAGCGGGCTCATCGCTTGCTCCTTGCTGTGCACCCACAGCGACACGGGTGGATGGAAATGGATCCCGTTCGGGGCGGGGAGCCAGTGGCTCGTTTCGGTCGGCAGGGCGCTCGGCGGATGCCCGAACGCCCGGGCGAACGCACGGCCGAAGCCCTCCACGGACTCGTACCCCGCCTCGAACGCCGCGTCGGTCACCGACATGCCGTGCCGCATCTGCCAGGCCGCGCGCTCGAGCATCACCCGCCGGCGCATCGCGACCGGCGGCTCGCCCGCGTCGCGGGTCAGCCGCCGGGTGAAGTGGTACGGCGACGAGTAGGCGCCGCCGGCCATCTCGGTGAGGTTCTGGTGGTCCTCATCGAGCACGGCGTCGAGCAGCTCCCGGAGCCGGTCGCGTCCTTGCTCGGTCATGAGTCCAGTCTGGACCCGCTCAGCCCGGGTCCGCTTGACCGATCTTGCGCACCGCGGCCTCGGCGTGCATCGCCCGGTCGGGGTCGTCCCACGGGATCCACTCGATCCGCGGGTCCTTCTTGAACCAGGAGTCCTGTCGGCGGGCGAACTGGCGGGTGGCGATGACCGTGCGCTCCTTCGTCTCCTCCAGGGAGAGCTCACCTGCCAGGTGCGCCATCACCTCGCGGTAGCCGATCGCGCGGGAGGCGGTGCGTCCCTCGGCAAGGCCCTGGGCGAGCAGGCGCTCGACCTCCTCGACGAGGCCGGCGTCGAACATCGCCGCGACCCGCTGCTCGATCCGCGCGTCGAGGGTGGGCCGGTCGATCGCCAGGCCGACCTGGACGGTGAGCGGGTCGGCGTACTCGAGGCGAGGCAGGGACGCGCTGAACGGCCGGCCGGTGATCTCGACGACCTCCAGCGCCCGGACGATCCGGCGGCCGTTGTCGGGCTGGATCCGTTCGGCGGCCTCGGCATCCAGTTCCGCGAGCCTGGCGTGGAGGGCCGTCGCGCCGACCGCCGCCAGCTCCGCCTCCCAGCGGCCCCGGACCGCTTCGTCCGTGCCGGGGAACTCGAACCGGTCCAGGATCGCCCGCGTGTAGAGGGCGGAGCCGCCGACCAGCACGGGGACGGTGCCCGCTCCCACGCAGTTCGGCGGTGATGCCACGCGCCCAGCCCTGGAACTCCGCGACCGTCGCGGGCTCGCGCACGTCGAGCCGGTCCAGCAGGTGATGTGGGATGCCGCGGCGCTCGGTGGGCGCGAGCTTCGCCGTACCGATGTCCATCCCGCGGTAGACCTGCATCGCGTCGGTGTTGACGATCTCGCCGCCGAGCCGCTCCGCCAGGTCGAGGGAGAGCTCGGTCTTGCCGGACGCGGTGAATCCCACGACGGCGACGATCGGCACGGGCGGAGGCACGGGTCTAGTGTGGCGGGGACCGAGCATGGCCCAACCAGCTGGAGGTTTGCGATGGGATTCTTGGACAAGCTCAGGGGCAAGGCGAGCGACGCGGTCGACGAGCACGGCGACAAGGTCTCCGACGGGATCGACAAGGCTGCTGACGTGGCCGACCAGAAGACCGGCGGCAAGCACACCGACAAGATCGACTCGGGTGCCGACAAGGCCAAGGACGCCCTCGACAAGCTCGACGGCAAGGACGACGACATCAAGTGAGCGAGCACGGCAGCGACGGCCCGCCGCCGGGCGAGCACGACGACGAGCTGACCGACGGGACCGAACAGTCCGAGGCGGACAGCGAGCTCCAGGAGGAGAACGCGGAGACGTCGCTGGACCAGCCGTCGCAGTGACCGATCGCTTCGTCGTCGTGCCGGCGGCGTACGTCTTCCTGTTGCGCGACGGGGCCGACGGCACGGAGGTGCTGCTGCAGCTGCGGCAGAACACCGGCTACATGGACGACCACTGGGCGGCCGCGGCGGCCGGTCACGTGGAGCGAGGCGAGACTGCGTACGACGCCGCCCATCGCGAGGCGGCCGAGGAGATCGCGGTGACCGCGCTGGAGCTGGAGTTCGTGACCGCGATGCACCGCACCCGGCATGCGGAGCCGATCGACGAACGGATCGACTTCTTCTTCACCGCCCGGCACTGGGCGGGCGAGCCCCGCATCGTGGAGCCCGAGAAGTGCGCCGACCTGCGCTGGTGCCTGCTGGACGCACTGCCGGAGCCGGTGGTCCCGCATGAGCTGGAGGTGCTGCGCGCGCTCAGATCGGGTACCACCACGGCGTACTCCACGTTCGGCTTCTGAGAGGCAGCGCATGACACGCAAGGACCTCGGGCCGCAGCCCGAGCCGGAGATCGAGCCCGGCGAGCCCAACCCGGGCGGCATCGACGCCGTCGACGCGGCGGACGGGGTGGACGGCGAGCGCGCCGAACCCGACCCCGACTCGCGCGACCTCGACCCCGAGAACAACCCGGCCGTCGAGGACGCGCTGCCCGAAGAGATGAAACAGATGGAGGACACCTCGACCGAGGCCACCGAGGACGAGGAAGGGCAGGCCGAGACGGCCGGCGAGGAGGAGTCCCCGGCATGAGTGGTCGCGACGAGTACGACCTCAACGACTCGGACCAGGACGTCACCGGCGACATCGGCGTGAGCAGCGGCCGTGAGGGCTACTCCGGCGGCGGTCACCACGACGCGGCCACGGGCACCCGGGACACCAGCGAGGCGCAGCCCGACCCGGACGCGGACACGCCGCCCGAGCAGTCACCCGGCGGCGAGGAGACCAACCCCGAGGGCATCGAGCCGAAGGCCGATTACCCGTCCCTCGACCCGCGCTCGTCGGGCTGAGACTGGAGCGGTGAGATAGGACTGGATTCGCCGGCGGAATCGGTCTATCCCCGCCCGACGTCTCACGCTCAGCGGAACGCGTCGTCGATGACCTCGCGCGCTGACTGGGTGCGCTCGAGGAACGCGGTGTCGCCGGCGAGCAGTTCGCGGGCGGCTTCGACCAGTCCGGAGAATGCGTTCCAGGCGAAGGTGCCGCCGACCGAGATCCGGGCCACTCCGGCCTCGGCGAGCTCGGCGGGGGTCGGACCGCCTTTCAACACCAGGATGTTGACCGGTCGGTCGACCTCCTTGCAGACGCTGCGGATCTCGTCGAGATCCGTGAGGCCGGGCGCGTAGAGGACGTCGGCACCGGCGTCTTGGTAGGTCTGCAGCCGGGCGATGGTGTCGGCCAGGTCGGGACGGCCGTGCAGATAGTTCTCGCAGCGCGCCGTCAGCACCAGGTCGTCGGCGGCCTCGACCGCTGCCGCGATCCGCTCCTTGGCCAGCTCGACGTCGTAGATCGGGTCGTCGGAGCCGGGTCGGAAGTCCTCGATCGAGCAGCCGGCCAGCCCGACATCGACGGCGTCGCGGACAGTCTCGGCGACCCGCTTGGGCTTGTCGCCGAAGCCGTTCTCCAAATCGGCCGAGACCGGGATCGACACAGCCTGGACGAGCTCGCCGGCATGGGTGAGCGCCTCCTCGCGGTGGACGTCGCCGTCGTAGCGGCCCAGCGTCGCCGCATGCCCGCTGCTCGTGGTCGCCACCGCGGAGTAGCCCATCGAGGCGAGGATCTTGGCGGAACCGGCATCCCAGGCATTGGGCATCAGCAGCGGGGAGCCGGGAACGTGCAGGTCGAGGAAGGAACGCGACATGCCGGGAACGGTAGCCCGGCCCGGTGACAGCCCATGTCATCGTCGAGGCATGGACGAGCTGATGCTGGCCGGAGAGGAGCGGCTCTGTCCCGACTGCGGGACCGAGACGGTCTTCATGCCGGTCGACGCGGAGGCCTGGGTCTGCACCGAGTGCGACGTCGCGGTGCCGGCGTCGACTACGGCTGCCTGATCGTCGGCATCCCGAGCGAGACGCCCGCTGGCTGCGCCTGACGGGCTTCCCAGGCGTCGCCCGACCGGGTCCGTCGTACGTCGAGCACCTCGCCGTCTGCGACCAGGTGGTGCGGGGCGGCGTACGAGATCTCGACGGTGACCATGTCGCCCGGGCGGATGCGCTCGTCGCCTGCGGTGAAGTGGACGAGCCGGTTGTCGGGGCCGCGACCGGAGAGCCGGTGGCTGGCCGCGTCCTTGCGCCCTTCGCCCTCGCTGACCATCAGTTCGACCCGGCGTCCGACCAGCGCCTGGTTCTCCTCCCAGGCGACGTCGTTGACCAGCGTGGCCAGCCGCTCGTAGCGGTCCTTCACCACGTCGGCCGGCACCTGGTCGGGGAGGTCGACGGCAGGAGTCCCGGGTCGCTTGGAGTACTGGAACGTGAAGGCGCCGGAGAACCGCGCCGCGCGCACCACGTCGAGCGTGGCCTGGAAGTCGTCCTCGGTCTCGCCGGGGAAGCCCACGATGATGTCGGTCGTGATCGCGGCGTCCGGCATCGCCGCGCGCACGCGGTCGATGATGCCGAGGTACTTGCTCTGCCGGTAGGAGCGGCGCATCGCGCGCAGCATCCGGTCGGAGCCGGACTGCAGCGGCATGTGCAGCTGCGGCATCACGTTCGGCGTCTCGGCCATCGCCGCGATCACGTCGTCGGTGAACTCCGCGGGGTGCGGTGAGGTGAACCGCACCCGCTCCAGCCCCTCGATCTCCCCGCACGCGCGGAGCAGCTTCGAGAACGCCGCGCGGTCGCCGAACTCGACGCCGTAGCTGTTGACGTTCTGGCCGAGCAGGGTGACCTCGCTGACGCCGTCGGCGACCAGCGCCCGGATCTCGGCCAGGATGTCGCCGGGCCGCCGGTCCTTCTCCGTGCCGCGGAGCGACGGGACGATGCAGAACGTGCAGGTGTTGTTGCACCCCACCGAGATCGAGACCCACGCGGCGTACGCCGACTCGCGCTTGGTCGGCAGCGTCGACGGGAACACCTCGAGCGACTCGAGGATCTCGACCTGCGCCTCCTCCTGCACCCGCGCCCGCTCGAGCAGCACCGGCAGCGACCCGATGTTGTGGGTGCCGAACACGACGTCCACCCACGGCGCCCTCTCGGTGATCGTGGAGCGGTCCTTCTGCGCCAGGCAGCCGCCGACTGCGATCTGCATGCCCGGGTGGGCCGCCTTCACCGGCGCCAGATGGCCGAGGTTGCCGTAGAGCTTGTTGTCGGCGTTCTCCCGCACCGCGCAGGTGTTGAACACGACCACGTCCGCCTGCTCACCCGTCGGGGGCGGCGGCGTAGCCCGCGTCCTCCAGCAGCCCGGTGAGCCGCTCGGAGTCGTGGACGTTCATCTGGCACCCGTAGGTGCGGACCTCGTACGTGCGCGTCATGACCGCACAAGGCTACGGCGGTGGTGCCGGCGCAACGAATGCGCCTGCTTGGTAATGGCTAGTCACGGTCGGGTGTCGGTCGTAGCCCGATCGGACTAGGTACGGCTAGGGTCCCGAGGCATGACGGTGCTGGAGGAGGAACGTCCGCGGCCCGCCAGCGGTGAGCCGCTCGTCGTGCTCGACAAGGTCGACAAGTGGTTCGGCGAGCTGCACGTGCTGAAGGACATCAACCTCTCGGTGAAGGCCGGCGAGGTCGTCGTGGTGATCGGGCCGTCCGGCTCCGGCAAGTCCACGCTGTGCCGGGCCATCAACCGGCTGGAGACCATCGAGAAGGGCACCATCTCGCTCGACGGCAAGGAGCTGCCGCAGGAGGGCAAGGCCCTCGCGCAGCTGCGGGCCGAGGTCGGGATGGTGTTCCAGAGCTTCAACCTGTTCGCCCACAAGACCATCCTGGAGAACGTCACGCTCGGGCCGATCAAGGTACGCGGCAAGAACAAGGCGGAGGCGCAGAAGCGCGGCCGTGAGCTGCTCGCACGTGTGGGAATCGAGGAGCAGGCGGAGAAGTACCCCGCCCAGCTCTCCGGCGGCCAGCAGCAACGGGTGGCGATCGCCCGCGCGCTTGGCGATGGAGCCGAAGGTGATGCTCTTCGACGAGCCGACGTCCGCGCTCGACCCGGAGATGATCAAGGAGGTCCTCGACGTCATGGTCGACCTCGCCGAGCGAGGCATGACGATGATCGTGGTCACCCACGAGATGGGCTTCGCCCGCACCGCCGCCAATCGCGTCGTGTTCATGTCCGACGGCGCGATCGTCGAGGAGAACGATCCGGAGAGTTTCTTCACCAACCCACAGAGCGATCGGGCCAAGGACTTCCTCGGCAAGATCCTCAAGCACTAAGGAGATATGGCATGCGGTTTCAGAAAGTCAATGGCGGTCACCGCCGCGACCATCCTCGGGCTGAGTCTCGCGGCCTGCGGCGACGACGACGATTCAGGCGCGATCCCGAGGTCGTAGAAGGCGCGAGAGTCTCGAATCGGGAACGACCATGGCCGAGATCCAAGAGGCCGGGACGATGACCATCGGCACCAAGTTCGACCAGCCGGGCTTCGGCTGCTCGAACCTCGAGGACGTGCCCGAAGGCTTCGACGTCGAGGTCGCCAAGATCATCGCCGGCGCCATGGGCATCGCCGAGGACGACATCGAGTGGGTGGAGACGCCCTCCGACATCCGCGAGCAGGTCATCGAGGACGGCGACGTCGACATCGTGGTGGCGACGTACACCATCAACGAGGAGCGCGCCCAGCGGATCACGTTTGCCGGGCCCTACTACGTGGCCGGTCAGATGCTGATGACGAACGCCGACAACGACGACTACGAGGTCCCCGAGGACATCGCGGCGAACCCGGACGGCAAAGTCTGCTCCGTGACCGGCTCGACCCCCGCGGTGAACATCGAGCAGTACCTCGCGAGTCCCGACCAGCTAGTGCTGTTCGACACCTACGACAAGTGCGTCGACGCGCTCGAGCAGGACCAGGTGGCTGTCGTCACCACCGACAACGTGATCCTGGCCGGCTACGTGGGCGAAGTCCGACGGCGAGTTCAAGCTCGTCGGAGAGCAGTTCACCGAGGAGCCCTACGGCATCGGCATCACCAAGGGCGACACGGCGTTCTGCGAGTTCATCAACGAGACGCTGGCCGACAACGAGGAGGAGTACCTCGCCGCCTGGGAGGCGACCGCCGGCGAGGTCGAGGGCACCGAGACGCCGGAGCTGCCCGAGCCGGCTCCTTGCGCCTGATCGGATCCGACACCGGTCGCGGTGGCGCAACTGGCGCCACCGCGACCGCTTGACCCGAAAGGGGCCCGGTGGAGGCCGTCACCGAGAATCTCGACCTGTACTGGTCGGGCTTCCTGCGTTCGCTGGGCATCTGCCTGTGGGCCCTCGTCGGATCGCTGGCCCTGGGCACGGTCATCGCGGCATGTCGGGTCTCCCCGATTGCGTCCCTCCGCTGGTTCGGCACGGCGTGGGTGAACGTCATTCGCAACTGTCCGTTGACGATCGTGCTGTTCTTCTTCGCCTTCGGGCTTCCCGAGATCGGCATCAACCGCAGCTACTACTTCTTCGGGGTCAGCGCGCTCGTCATCTACACCTCCGCGTTCGTATGTGAGGCGTTGCGATCCGGGATCAACTCGGTCTCCGCGGGTCAGGCAGAGGCGGCCCGGGCGATCGGGTTGACGTTCTCACAGACGCTCGGTCAGGTGGTGCTGCCGCAGGCGTTCCGCAGCTCCGTGCCACCGGTCGGCAGCGTGATGATCGCGATGTTCAAGAACTCCGCAGTCGTGGGCGCCTTCGGGGTCGGGCAGGACCTCTACAGCGTCGGGAGGAACCTGACGAGCTCCCAGGGCTACGCCTACATACCGGTCCTGACCGGAGTCGCCATCGGGTACCTCATGATCACGCTGACCGCCGGCCTCCTCCTCAGCCTCGTCGAGCGGAAGGTGGCGATCGCGCGATGACGTCGGTCCTCTACGACGAGCCGGGTCCCAAGGCCCGGCGCCGGGCACGCATCGGCACCGCCATCGGCCTGATCCTGATCGCGGCGTTGATCTACTTCGTCTTCAGGCGGCTCGACAAGGAGGGCCAGTTCGAGGCGGAGCTGTGGGGCCCGTGGGTCGACCCGTCGTTCGAAGAGTTCCCCCTGGTGTGGAATCTCGTGCGCAAGGGTGCGATCGCGACACTGACGGCCGCCGGCCTCGCAATCGCTCTCTCCCTCATCGTCGGAGTCGTCCTGGGGATGGCCCGGATGATGCTCGGCCGCATCGCCCGCATCCCGATCATCGGGTTCATCGAGCTCTTCCGTGGCCTGCCGGTGATCATCACCATCGTCTTCGTGTGGCGCGCGTTCGTGGAGCTCGGCATCGACGTGAGCGTGCTGCCCGGTGTCAACGGGCTCTGGTACCTCGTATTCGGCCTGACCCTCTACAACTCCGTGATCATCGCCGAGATCCTCCGGGCCGGGGTCGCGTCGCTGCCGGCGGGCCAGGGCGAGGCGGCGCGCGCGATCGGGATGACCGAGGGCCAGGTCATGCGGACGGTGCTGCTCCCTCAGGCCTTCCGGATCATGCTGCCCGCGCTGATCAGCCAGCTCGTAGTGATCCTCAAGGACACCTCGCTGGCCGCGATCGTGGGTCTGTACATCGAGCTCCTCGACCGCGGCAACCAGATCGCCCTGGTCCTCGACAACCCGATCCAGTCCTTCTTCATGATCGGCCTGATGTTCATCGTGATCAACTACGCGTTGTCCCGTCTGGCGACCTGGGTGGAGGCCCGGGTGAGCCGCGCTCAGGGAGGCAAGGCTGACGTGGAGGCAGTGGACCAGGTCGTCCCCGCGGGCTAGCGCGGCATAGCCCACCTGCGTCGTACGTCGTTGGGGTGGCATGTGTGAGCGCCACGCCCTCGACCGCCGTTCCCTCCTGATCGCCGGAGCGGGCATCACCACCACCGCGGCCCTGGCCACGGTGGCCGCGCCCGCGAACGCGGCGGAGACCACGACCCTCGAGTTCTCCGGCACGTTCACCGGGATCGGTACGCCGGACTGGCACTACCTGCCGTTCGAGGTGCCCGCGGGCGTGCGGGCGATCGCGGTGTCCTACGAGTACGCCTCGACGAGCACTCCCGTGGGCTTCAGCGTGAACGTCATCGACATCGGGATCTTCGACCCGAACGGCTTCCGCGGCTGGTCGGGCGGCGCCCGCAAGAGCTTCCGGGTGGCCACCGATGCCGCGACGCCCGGCTACCTCGCCGGGCCGATCACGCCCGGCACCTGGCAGGTGATCCTCGGCCCGTTCGCGATCATCCCGCCCGGCGTCTCGTGGACCGCAACGGTCACTCTCGAGTTCGGCGCCCCCGAAGGCCCCGCGTTCGTCCCGAACATCGCGCCCCGCCAGGTCGCCGGCACCGGTGCCGGCTGGTACCGCGGCGACCTGCACACCCACACCGTGCACTCCGACGGCAGCCACACCCAGGCCGCCCTGGTCGCGCCAGGCCAAGGCAGCCGGGCTCGACTTCATCGGCTCCTCGGAGCACAACACCAGCTCCGCCGGACTCACCTGGGGCGCGCACACGCCCGCGGACTTCCTGGTCATCATCGGCGAGGAGGTCACCACCCGGGTCGGGCACTGGCAGGCGATGGGCGTGCCGGCCGGCGCCTGGGTCGACTGGCGCTACCGGACCCAGGCCCAGATGAAGCAGTACGCCGACCAGGTGCGCTCGCTCGGCGGCCTCGTGATCGCCAACCACCCGTGGGCGCCCACGCCCGGCAGTCTCTGGGGCTTCGGTTTCGGGTTCCCGACGGTCGACGCGATCGAGATCTGGAACGGCCCCTGGACCCTGGACGACCAGGTCGGCGTCAAGGCCTGGCACGCGATGCTGCTGACCGGGAAGTTCAAGCCGGTCGTCGGCAACTCCGACAGCCACAACACGGGTCAGACCGTCGGCGAGGCGCAGACCGTCGTGTACGCCGAGACCCTCTCGACCTCGGCGGTCATGGACGGCGTCCGCCGTGGCCGGTCCTGGCTCGCCGAGTCCTCGGCCGTCGACCTGACCTTCGAGGCGACGTTGAACGGCTCCACCGTCTCCATCGGCGACCGGCTGCCGGCCCGGGGCGTCGACTGTGTCGACGTACGCCTCGAGGTGTCCGGCGCGCCCAACTGCATCGCGCAGATCATCGGCCCGCTGCTCCCGCTGGGTGCGTGCCTGATCGGCTCCAGCGGCGAGGCGACGGTGACGGCGAAGGTGCCGGCCGGGCTGGCGAAGTTCGTCCGCGCAGAGGTACGACGCCTCGACACCGCGCCGGTGATCAACCCGCTCGAGGGCGTGCCGGCGCTGACGATGGTCGCGATGACCAACCCGATCTTCCTCGGTGGCGCCTGAGCCTACTTCTTGGGCGTGACCCAGAGCTTGATGACGCCCTCGATCACCACGGTGCCGTCGTCGCGGACGCCCTTGACCCGGACCGGGAGGTCGCGGGTTGTCCGAGGTCCACTGCTCGGGTCGGTCTCGGCGGTGCAGGTGATGTCGCTGGTGGCCTTGGCGGTGTAGCTGACCTCCATGCCCTTGGGGATCCACCGCTTGTCGCTCGGGATCGTCGCCTCGGCGAGCGCACCCATCGCGGCCTCCAGACCGTTGCACAGCGCGATCGCGTGCACGGTGCCGATGTGGTTCTTCACTCCACGGCGCTTGGGGATCACCAGCTCGGCGTGGTTCGGGCGGATCTCGGTGAATCGGGGGTGGATGGAGCCGAAGTACGGCGCCCGCTGGCTGAACGCGAACGAGAACGCGCGCGTGCCGACGATCGGGACACCGCTGAACCGCTTCCACATCGAGAGGACCGGGGACTGGGGCATTTCTCGATGCTACCTGTGAGTAACTTTGGTCGGCACGCCGTTGTTGCCAAGGTCACCCTGGGGCGACCCCGGTCATGCCAAGGAAAGAAACAACTTCTCGAGGTGCTCGACGTGCGCCTCGGCGTCGTCGCCGACCTCGTCCATCGCGTCCTTCATCTGGACGACGAGGATCGCGAACCCGGCGCGATCGATCGCCGACGATACGGCTTTCAGTTGATGGACGATCTGTTCGACCTCTCGGCCTTCCTCGATCATCCGCAGCACGCCCGAGAGCTGGCCTTGGGCTCGCTTGAGCCTGTTGACCACGGCAGGTGAGGCAGTAACCACACTTGACATCGCAGAACCCCCTGCCCGGACTTGGTTGTGCCACCACAACGTTTAGGGGATACCCCGGGTTACGCACATGCAACGTGTTACAGATGCGGTAAGCGTTAAGGGCGCTCGACGGCGATGTCAGGGAGTTCTCCGATGATTGAGCGGGATCAGCTTCTTCGGGCGACCACGAAGACCCGACGGAAGGGCAGGATGGCCTTACCGTCGCGTTCGGGGTACGCCGCCCGGAGCCGGGCCCGGAACTCTTGCTCGAACCCGGGCCGAAGGTCGTCGGGCAGCGCCTGAAGGGTGGGGCGGGCACCGGTGCCACTCACCCACGTGAAGACCGGGTCCTCGCCGGTGAGGACGTGGAGGTACGTCGTCTCCCAGGCATCAACCGCGCAGCCGAGCTCGACGAGCGCGTCGAGGTACGTGCCGGCGTCGTGGGACGAGATCACCGCGACGTCGGCGGTATAGGCGTCGTACGGCGGCGTGGCGGCGAGCTCGCCGCGGATCGTGTGGCTCGGCTGGTCGAAGTTGCTCGGGACCTGGAACGCGAGCCAGCCGCCGGGCCGGACCGCGGCCACCAGGTCGGGCAGCAGCTCGAGGTGGCCCGGCACCCACTGCAGGGTGGCGTTGGAGACCAGTACGTCGACGGGCTCGTCGGGCCGCCAGCCGCGCAGGTCGCCCACCTGGAAGTCGATCCCCGGCTGCGCGTCTCGGGCCGTGGCGATCATCTCCGGGCTGCTGTCGACCCCCCGCACGACCGCGCCGGGCCAGCGGGCGGCCAGCAGCGCGGTGAGGTTGCCCGGGCCGCAGCCGAGGTCCACGACCGTGGCCGGATCGTCGGCATCGATGCGAGCGAGCAGCTCGACGAACGGCCGGCCGCGCTCGTCGGCGTACGTGAGGTATCGGTCCGGGTCCCAGGTGTGCGTCACGGGTCCATCGTTGCTCCGAACTATCTTGATGTCAAGATTCTCGACCGCTGGAGTAGCATCACGTCCATGCGGGACGAGGTCGACGAGCTGGTCGAGGCGTGGGAGCGCGAACGCGAGGACCTCGACCTCGCTCCGGTCGCGGTGTTCAGCCGGATCTCGCGCCTCGCCCGGCACCTCGACCTGGCCCGCCGGCAGGCGTTCACCGAGCACGGCATCGAGTCCTGGGAGTTCGACGTCCTCTCCGCGCTGCGACGCTCCGGACCGCCGTACGAGCTCTCGCCGGGGCGGTTGCTGCGCGAGACCCTGGTGACCAGCGGGACGATGACCAACCGGGTCGACCGGCTGGCCGGTCGCGGCTACGTGGAGCGATATCCCGACCCCGCGGACCGGCGCGGCGTGATCGTCCGACTCACCCCCGAGGGCAAGACCGCCGTCGATGGCGCCTTCGAGGCGCTGCTCGAGGCCGAGCAGCTGCTGCTCGCCGACCTGCCCGCCCGGGAACAGAAGAAGCTGGCAGGGTTACTGCGCACGCTGCTGTCACCGTTCTCATGACCGCTGAGCTGGAGGACCTGTTCGTCCGGGCCGCCCGGGCCGCTGCCGAGCATCGCGCCACCGCCGCCGATCGACCGGTCGTGTCGGGCACGAGGGAGAACGCGTGGGCGGCGTTCGCAGGTGAGCTGCCCGACGGGCCCACACCCCCCGAGCAGGTGGTCGACGATCTGCTCGCGGCGGCCGACGGTGCCTTGGTCGGAACCGTGGGACCGCGGTACTTCGGCTTCGTCATCGGGGGCGCCACCCCGGCGTCGAGTGCCGCGGACATCCTCGCGACGGGCTGGGACCAGAACGGCTTCAACCCGCTGATGTCGCCCGCGGCCGAGGCGGCTGAGCGGGCCGCCGGTGGATGGGTGAAGGAGCTGCTCGGCCTGCCGACCGGTGCGTCGGTCGGCTTCGTGACCGGAGCGCAGTCGGCCAACACGGTCGGCCTCGCCGTCGGCCGCCATCGTGTGCTCGAGGACGCCGGCTGGGACGTGGAGCGCGACGGCCTGCTCGGTGCGCCGCGGGTGCGGGTGGTCACCGGCGCCGAGCGGCACGCCACGATCGACCGGTCGCTCCGGCTGCTGGGCCTGGGTACGGCGAGCGTCGTACCCGTCGACACCACCGACCAGGGCGCCATCGACACCGACGCCCTCCGCGCCGTATTGGACGCCGGGACCGGCCCGACGATCGTCTGCCTGCAGGCCGGCAACGTGAACACCGGCGCCTCCGACGACTTCGCGACGGCGATCCCGCTGGCCCACGAGCACCGGGCCTGGGTGCATGTCGACGGCGCGTTCGGGTTGTGGGGCGCGGCCAGTCCTCGGTACGCCGCGCAGGTGCGCGGGGTCGAGCGGGCGGACTCGTGGGCGACGGACGCGCACAAGTGGCTCAACGTGCCGTACGACAGCGGGCTGGCGATCGTCGCGGATGCGCAGGCGCACGGCCGGACGATGGCCTACACCGCCGACTACCTGGCCGGCTCGGGGCGTTCGGACTACTCGCTCGGCGACCTGGTGCCCGACTCCTCGCGTCGAGCTCGGGGCTTCGCGCTGTGGGCGGCCCTGCGCGAGCTCGGCCGATCGGGTGTCGCGGACCTGGTCGACCGCTGCTGCGTGCTGGCCTCGCGGATGGCCGAACGGCTGGCCGCGGGTGGCGCGACGATCCACAACGACGTGGTGCTCAACCAGGTGCTGGTCGGCTTCGACGACCTCTCGACCACCGACGCGGTGATCGAGGAGGTGCAGCGCGACGGCACCTGCTGGCTCGGCGGCACCACCTGGCAGGGCCGCCGGCTGATCCGGGTGTCGGTGTCGAACTGGTCCACCACCGAGGCGGACATCGACGTCTCAGCCGACGCGATCCTCGCCGCCGCCCGGCGGGTCGGGGCGCTGCGAGCCTGACTAGCCGGCCATGACCTCGCGGATGGCGTCCATGACGACCTCCGGTTGGTCGACGTGGATGTCGTGGCCGGTGTCCTCGACCTCGACGACCTTGCCGCGCGTCGACTCGGCGGCAAACTCCTCGTTGGCGTCGACCCAGGCGGCTCGGGCGACCGCGTCGTAGGCGCGGGGTAGCCCGGCCGGGCGCTTGGGGAGTGGAGCCTGAAGCACGATGACCGGTGCGTCACCGAAGAGCTGTCCGGGCTCGTCGAGCAGGTCGATCGCCTCCTCGTCGCACCTCGCCAGCACCAGGTGCTCCGCGTTCTGCGAGGGATCGAACATGGCGTCGGTGAGGAACTGGCGTTCTACGGCCAGGTCCTCTGACTCGTCGGGGGTCTCGGGCGGCAGCGCGGCCCGGGTGGCGGGAGCGACCCGGGGCCCCCACGGGTCGACGAGCACCACGCCGGCGACCCGCTCCGGAGCGCGATCGGCGAGCCCGAGCGTCGGGAGTGAACCGAGGGAGTGGGCAACCACGACGAGCGGCTTCTCCAGGTCGGCTCCGTCGAGCAGCGTCACCAGCTCGGTGACCTGGTCCGGAAGCGTGCGCCGGGGCTCCGTCGGGGGGTAGCTGCCCCCGACCCCGGATCGGTCGTAGCCGCACAGGTGGTGGCCCTCAGCCGCGAACATGGCGGCCATCGTTTCCCAGTAGGACACCGTCGGGCCCTGTCCCGAGATCAGTAGGACCGTGGGCTCGCCGACCACTGGCGCGCCCCAGCACTCCAGATGGAGCGTTCGGCCGCCGCCAACATTGATCTCGTCCGATGTCCTGGCGATCTCGGCCGGTGCCGTCGACGTGGTGGTCACGGCCCTGGGCTGCTCCCCGTCGTCGCCACACCCGGCCACGCAAAGCGCGCTCGCAAGGACCAGCGAGACGAGGCGCGGGAGACGTGACTCCATTCCGATCACGGTCCTCCGCTGGGTCTGCGGGCACAACAGAATCAGCAGGTGATGGTGCTCACCGCGCCCGAGCACTACTCCACGACGTCCGCGGCCTCGAGCCACTCCAGCTCGATCGTGTCCCGCTCGGCGGCCAGCGCGTTCAGTTCGGCGCTGAGCTCGGCCAGGCGGGTGTAGTCGTGGGCGTGCTCGGCGATCGCGGCGTTGAGCTCCCGCTCCTGGGCCGCGATCCGCTCGAGCTGCTTGTCGAGCCGGGCCAGGGTCTTGCGGGCCGCGCGCTCCTCGGCGCTGCCGGGTGCGGCCTTGCGTCGGACACGGAGGTGCTCCGTGGGCGCAGATCAGGTTCCTCCGCGTGCGTCAGCGGCGAGCTGGTCCCGGCGCCGCTCGAGGTACTCGTCCACCCCACGCGGCAGCATCGAGATCTTTCCGTCGTCGAGCAGCGCCCAGGTCGAGTCGGTGACGCGTTCCAGGAAGTACCGGTCGTGGGACACCACGACGAGCGTGCCGGGCCAGCCGTCGAGGAAATCCTCGAGGACGTTGAGGGTGTCGATGTCGAGGTCGTTGGTGGGCTCGTCGAGCAGCAGCACGTTGGGCTCGGTGAGCAGCAGCCGGAGCAGCTGGAAGCGGCGTCGTTCGCCACCCGACAGGTCACCCAGGCGCGCGGTGAGCCGGTCGCCCGTGAAGCCGAAGCGCTCCAGCAACGCCGACGCCGTGATGTCCCCATCGGCGGTGCGGGTGACGCGTTGCTGAGACTCGACGGTGGCCAGCACCCGCGCCTCGGGGTCCAGGTCGTCGAGCGCCTGGGTGAGGTGCTGGATCGCGATCGTGCGTCCGTGCCGCACCCTGCCCACATCCGGCGCCAGCTCCCCGGACAGCAGCGAGAGCACCGAGGTCTTGCCGGCGCCGTTGACCCCGACCAGGCCGACCCGGTCGCCCGGGCCGAGCCGCCAGGTCGCGTGCGAGAGCAGCTGTCGTTGGCCGCGGGTCAGGTCGACGTCCTCGATGTCGATGACGTCCTTGCCCAGTCGCTGGGTCGCGAACCGCTGCAGCTCCAGCCGGTCGCGAGGCGGCGGCACGTCCTCGATCAGCTGATTGGCGGCGTCGATCCGGAACTTCGGCTTCGCCGTCCGCGCCGGCGGTCCGCGACGCAGCCAGGCCAGCTCCTTGCGCACCAGCTGCTGTCGCCTCTGCTCCGACGACGCCGCCTGCCGCTGTCGCTCGGCCTTGGCGAGCACGAACGCGGCGTACCCGCCCTCATAGGCGTCGACCACACCGTCGTGGACCTCCCAGGTCCACTGGCAGACCGCGTCGAGGAACCATCGGTCGTGGGTCACCACCACCAGCGCGGACGGCCGCTTCGCGAGGTGGTCGGCGAGCCAGGCGACCGCCTCGACGTCCAGGTGGTTGGTCGGCTCGTCGAGTACGACGAGGTCGTGGTCGCCGAGCAGCAACGCGGCCAGCGCGCACCGGCGTCGCTCGCCGCCGGAGAGGCCGAGCACCGCCCGGTCCAGCTCCACGCCGGCCAGCAGGGTCTCGACGATCTCGCGCAGCGTCGAGTCCGCGGCCCACTCGTGGTCGGAGCGGCCGCCGAGCACGGTCTCCCGGACGGTGTGGCTGTCGACCAGCTCGTCGCCCTGGTGCAGGTATCCGATGTGCAGTCCCCGCGACTGCGAGACCCGGCCCGAGTCGGGTGGCTCGAGCCCGGTCATGATCTCGAGCAGCGTGGTCTTGCCGTCGCCGTTTCGGCCGACGATCCCGACCCGCTCCCCCACCGAGATCCCCAGCGAGACGTCGGTGAGCAGCGGGCGCACGCCGTACGCCTTGGAGACGCGCTCCAGGTTGATCAGATTGGCCACTACACGTACTCCACCACGTGCGCGCCGGCGACGGGACCGGTGGCGATCCGGACGCCGACGAGACCGAGGTCGATCAGCCGGTCGACGACGTCGTGGGCGGCGTCGCGGTCGCTGACCAGCCCCAGGTACGTCGGCCCGGAGCCGGACAGCAGGACGGCGTCGGCTCCCGCCGAGGTGAGCGCGTCGCGGGCCGTGGCGAGCTCGGGGCGGAGCCGGAGGGCGGGATCCTGGAGGTCGTTGCGCAGCGCCGCGCCCGATGCCTGCGTAGTCGAGGTCGGACCAGTCGGGTGAGGGGCGTCCGGAGCCGATACCGGGCGCCCGGGCGAACTCGGCGTACACCTCCGCCGTCGACAGTCCCTCGGCGTCCGGCACCACGACCCACCACAGCGACGAGTCATCGGCGAGCGGGCTGACCACCTCGCCGCGGCCGGATCCGCGCGCCGTACCGCCGACGAGCGCGAACGGCACGTCGCTGCCGAGCTCCGCGGCCAGCGCGAGCAGGTCGTCGTCGGCGGTGTCGAGCGACCACAGCCGGTCGAGGGCGACCAGGGTGGCGGCCGCGTCCGCGCTGCCGCCCGCCATCCCGCCGGCGACCGGGATGCCCTTCGCGATGTGCAGGTGTGCGGCCCGGTCGATGCCGTGATGCTCCGCGAGCAGCCGGCCGGCGCGCAGCGCGATGTTGCGGTCGTCGAGGGGTACGCCGGCCAGGTCGACGTCGTCGGACGCCGCGGCCACCGACCAGTCGTCCGCATCGGTGGCGGTGACGTCGTCGTAGAGGCTGATCGCCTGGTAGATCGTGTCCAGGTGGTGATAGCCGTCGGCGCGCGCAGACCCCACCGACAGCACCAGGTTGATCTTGGCCGGCGCACGCACCGTGACGCTCATCCGGCTAGTCATGGAGGGCCTCCGCGATCCGGGCGAACTGCTCGACGGTCAGCGACTCGCCGCGCGCGAGCTGATCGACCCCGGCCGCCTCGAGCGCCGCCGACGCCGCCTCCGCGGACCCGGCGAGGTCCCGCAGCGCGCCGCGCAGCACCTTGCGCCGGTGGGCGAACGCCGCGTCGACGACCGCGAACACCTGCTCGCGGGTCGCGGTGGTGACCGGCGGGTCGCGTCGGGTCCAGGCCACGAGGCCGGAGTCGACGTTCGGCGCCGGCCAGAAGACGTTGCGGCCGATCGCACCGGCACGGCGTACGTCGGCGTACCAGGCGGCCTTGACCGACGGGATGCCGTAGGTCTTCGAGCCCGGTGGCGCGGCCAGCCGGTCGGCGACCTCGGACTGCACCATCACCAGCCCGTGCTCGAGCGAGGGCAGCAGCGCCAGCAGGTGCAGCAGCACCGGCACGGACACGTTGTAGGGCAGGTTCGCGACCAGGGCGGTCGGCGGCGGACCCGGCAGCGCGGTGATCCGCATCGCGTCGTCGGCGACCACCTCGAACCGATCCGCCCGGTCCGGTGCGTACGTCGCGACCGTCTCCGGCAGCAGCGTTGCCAGCTTCTCGTCGACCTCGATCGCGACCACGCGGTCGGCGACGTCGAGCAGCGCCAGCGTCAGCGAGCCGAGCCCGGGGCCGACCTCGAGGACGACGTCGGCGCTGGTGATGCCCGAGTCGCGGACGATCCGGCGCACCGTGTTGGGGTCGATCACGAAGTTCTGCCCGCGCTGCTTGGTGGGCCGCAGGTCCAGGCGTTCGGCCAGCAGACGCACCTCCGCCGGCCCGAGAAGTCTCGGACCGGCGGATGGCGTCATGCTGGTGAGGCTATCCAGTAGCCGTTACCTCGGCAGACCGAGGCTGGCCGCGCAGCCCGGCCAGGCGCCGTAGCCGCCCGAGGCGTCGCGGAGCCTGGTCGCGACCGCGATCTGGGTCTCGCGGGAGGCGTTGCTGGGCAGCCCGGTGCCGCCGTACGACTGCCAGGTGCCGAGGTTGAACTGCAGGCCGCCGTAGTAGCCGTTGCCGGTGTTGATGGCCCAGTTGCCGCCGGACTCGCACTGCGCGAGCGCGTCCCACACGGTGTTGCCGGTGGCGTACGCCGAGGCGGTGCCGACCTTCACGATCGCGGGGACCGGCTCACGGAGCACGTGCTGGCGTGATCACCTTGCGCTCGTCGACCTTCCCGTTCACGTAGAAGATCTTGTAGAGGACGTTGCGCATCCCCTCGCGGCCGTCACGGATGACCTCGGTGACGCCCTCGGTCATCGAGTCGTCGTCCTGCTCGATCGGTGCGGGGGTCCATGACCTCGCGCTTGATCCGCTTCTTCCTGACCTCGACGTCCGTGTAGACGACGCGGTCACCGTCCTCGAGCTGGACGTCGCGGCGGGGCTTGGTCCGGTCGTGCTTGTCGAGGTCGACGTGCATCTCCTCGAGCGCGTCCTTGACCGTCAGGGCGGTCAGCTCGCGGGTGACCGGCTTCTTCCCGGCCAGCGCGAGGGTGAGCTTCTTGGGGGTGACGACCTCGATCTCGGTGCCGTCACGACCGATGGTCATGCCACGACTCGTGGAGACCTCGGCGCGGCCGAACGACCGGCCGATCTCGGCCAGCGCGGCGGTCACCTCGGTGGCGTTCACCCAGTGCGTCGTGGTGTGGCCGTCGACGGTGAGATCGACCTCGCGGCCGAAGCGGACGCTGATCTTGTCGCCGTCCTCCACGGGCTCGTCGAGGTCGGGGCCAACGATGTCGTGCTCGCCGATCTCGATGTCCTGCGACTCGAGCACCTCGCCGACCGTGTCGCCCATGGTCCGGACCTGCTGGTCCTTGCCGTCGAGCGAGAGGGTGACGCTGGTGCTCAGCGCGGCGTAGCCAACGGTGGTGCCGGCCACGGCCAGGACGGCGACCGCGGCGAGCGCGATCAGAGCCGTCTTGCTGAGGAACAGTTGGGCGAGCCTGCTGTTGTGTCCAATGAAGGGCACGATTCTCCGAACGTCGTACTTTCCGGTTCTCGGGGCCAGGGCGGCTTTCCCGCGCGCGAGCCAGCCTGCGGCTCTCACGTGGGGAATTTGGTGGTGCTACGACTGCGCTCATACGGGCTGTCGCTGCCCTGGCGGATCGTTCCCGATCCCGGCCATCTCCTCCACCAGACCAGGGTTCGCGGGCAGAATGCAAACCCTGGGCTAGTCCCCAGGCGTGGATCTGTGAGCAGCCACACGCCGTTTTACGCCTGCGAGGAGCCTCCGATGACGTCGGTAAAGATCGAGCCACAGCCCCGGGTCGACACCCTGGTGCGGGTCCCTGGAGGCGTCGAACGACGGCGTACGGAGTACCTCGGCAGCGTCTGGCTGGACGGCAAGCCGCAGGTCGACGGGCTGCGCATGTTCCCTCCCCCTGATGCCCCCAAGGGCATCCGGCTGGCCCATGTCGACGTGTCC
This sequence comes from uncultured Actinomycetota bacterium, assembly GCA_963798055.1. GTDB lineage: Bacteria > Actinomycetota > Actinomycetes > Propionibacteriales > Nocardioidaceae > Nocardioides. Next base: position 206,315 of record CAWCRX010000018.1, on the reverse strand, counting down.
TTCTTCCTTCCCGACAGCCTGGCCTACGCCCGCGACCGGATCGGCGACGCCCAGCTCAGCGTCACCCTGTCAGCCCTGGCCATCGGCGAGAGCGGCGCGCTGCTCGAGTCGGTCGCGGCGTTCGTGGACGATCCGTCCGGAGCGCCGACCTGGGTCAACCTGCGGGTGCTGGCGTTCAGCGGCTGGCCGGTCGGGTTCTCCTACCGGGTGGTGGCGCTCACGGCCCGACGGATGCGGTCGCCAGGTAGCTCACCACGGACCGCCGAACGCCGCCTCGGTGTTGGCGTCCACCGCCGCGCAGAGCGCCTCGAGGTCGTCGCCACGCACCTCCGCCATCGTGCGCATCGTCAGCGGCACGAGGTACGACGCGTTGGTCCGGCCGCGGTATGGCATCGGGGTGAGGTACGGCGCGTCGGTCTCCACCAGGATCCGATCCTGGGGCGCGGCGCGCAGCGCGTCGCGGAGCGGTTCCGCGTTCTTGAACGTCACGGTGCCGGCGAAGGACAGGTAGGCGCCGCGGTCGAGGCAGCGGCGGGCGAAGTCGGCGTCGCCGGAGAAGCAGTGCATCACCCACCGGTCCGGGGCGCCCTCGTCGTCGATCACGTCGAGGACCTCCTCGTGGGCGTCGCGGTCGTGGATGACCAGCGTCTTGTCGAGGCGCTTGGCCAGGTCGATGTGCCGGCGGAACGAGACCACCTGCGCCGCTCGACCCTCCTCGCCGGTCCGGAAGTGGTCGAGGCCGGTCTCGCCGACCGCGCGGACCCGGTCGTGCGACGACGCCAGCGCCTCGATCTCGGCGAGCGCGTCCTCGAGCCGGTCGCCCAGCCGGGGCGCCTCGTTGGGATGCAGCGCGACGCCCGCGACCAGGGCGTCGTACGTCGTCGCGGCCTCCACCGCCCACCGTGCGCCGGGCAGGTCGCAGCCGATCTGCACGATCCGGGGGACGCCGACGGCGGCCGCCGCAGCCAGCGCAGCTGGTACGTCGACCGGCTCGTCGTCCCGGGAGATGTCGAGGTGGCAGTGGTTGTCGACGACGGGATGCGGGAGTGGTTCGGGCGCGGGTGGGCGATCGGTCACGAAGACTCGATCCGCTTGATGATCGCCTCCGCCGTCGCCTCGGGCGCCTGCGTCGGGACCCAGTGGGTGACGCCGTCGAGCACGACGAGCTCGTAAGGCGCATCGACGTACCGCTCGGTGAGCTCGGCGCCGGTCCGGTCGCAGGCCACGTCCTTGGTGCTCCAGACGAAGGTCGTCGGCACCTTCACCTTGCGGTTGGGCGCTATCCGGGGGTCGACGAAGTACACCGCTCGGTACCACATCAGCGCGTAGTGGAGTGCCCCGTCGTCGACGATCTCGCGCCGGTATCGAGCCACCTCTTCCTTGGTCATCCCGCCCTTGAGCAGCGCGGTGTCGACCCCGCCGCCCTTCTTGCTCGCCGCCCATTCGGGGATGAACGGCAGCTGGAAGAGGGCGATGTAGTACGCCTTGGTGAACTGCGAGGACGTGACCGAGGCGCGCAGGTAGGCCATCGGATGCGGCACCGAGATCGCCGTCAGCGTGCGGACCAGATCCGGCCGGTCGATCGCGAGCATCCAGCAGGGAATCGCACCCCAGTCGTGGCCGACGAGGTGGACCGGACCGCCGACCAGGTCGACGAGCGCGGCGAGATCATCCGTGAGGTTGCCGATGCGATAGCTCCACCGACGCTTCGGTCGGGCACCCGGCGAGTAGCCGCGCTGATCCATCGCGATGGTGCGATAGCCGCGCTCGTGCAGCAGCGGGACGACCTTCCGCCAGCACGTGCTGCGCTCGGGGAATCCGTGCAGGAGAACGACGACCTCGCCGTCGAGCGGGCCTTCGTCGAAGACGTCGAAGGTGAGCCCCTGCCGCTGCAGCGACGTGATCCGCTCAGCCACCGACGTGCACCGCCTGATAGACCTCGCGCTTGGGCACTCCGGCCAACCTGGCCACCTCCACGATCGCGTCCTTCCGACTCATCCCGTCGGCCTCGTGATCCGCCACCGCCGCCCGGAGACTGTCGGTGTCCCCGGCGACCGTCGCCGACAGCTCGGCCCCTGCCACCACGATGGTCACCTCGCCGCGCACTCCGTCTGCCGCCCACGATGCGAGATCGGCCAGCGGGCCGCGGCGTACCTCCTCGTGGGTCTTGGTGAGCTCGCGGCACACCGCCGCCGCCCGGTCGGCCCCCCACGCCTCGGCCATCGCCCGCAGCGTCGCCTCGGTCCGGTGCGGCGCCTCGAAGAACACCATCGTGCGCTGCTCGGTCGTGAGTGCCGCCAGCCGCTTGGCCCGTTCGCCGGCCTTGCGCGGCGGGAAGCCCTCGAAGCAGAACCGGTCCACCGGCAGCCCGGAGACGGCGAGTGCGGTGAGCACCGCCGACGGACCGGGTACGGCGGTCACCTCGATGCCGGCCTCGACCGCTGCGGCGACCAGGCGGTAGCCCGGGTCGGAGACGCTCGGCATGCCGGCGTCGGTGACGAGCAGCACCCGCTCGCCGGCGAGCAGCGCCTCGACCAGCATCGGCGTCCGCGCGGCCTCGTTGCCGTCGAAGTAGGAGACGACTCGGCCGCTGACCGTGACACCTAGGTCCGAGGTCAGCCGGCGCAGCCGGCGAGTGTCCTCGGCAGCGATCACGTCGGCGGTGCCGAGCTCCTCGGCCAGGCGGGACGAAGCATCCGCCACCCGCCCGATCGGCGTCCCCGCGAGTACCAGCACGTCCCGATCATGGCACCGCCGTATCGTTTCGCTTCGTGACCGCCCTCGACACGGAGAACGCCGAGGGCCTGTCCACCACCGCCGACGGGGAACCGGTCCCCACCGCCGCGGAGCGAGCCCGCAGCCGACTGGCCGGCTCGGACCCGCGGGTCGGCTGGGCCGCGGCGATCGGCGTGGCGATCTTCGCCTTCCTGCTGCGCGTGTACCGGCTCGGCAGCCCGAACGTCGTGGCGTTCGACGAGACCTACTACGCGAAGGACGCCTGGTCGCTGCTGCACTTCGGCTACGTCAAGGAGTACCTGAACGACGCCGACGGCAACCCCAAGACCGACATCAACGCCGACATCCTGCACGGTCACACCACCGGCGTGTGGGACAGCGACCCGTCGATGATCGTGCACCCCGAGGTCGGCAAGTGGCTGATCGCGCTGGGCGAGAAGGCGTTCGGGATGGACCCGTTCGGCTGGCGGATCGCTGCTGCCGTCATCGGCGCGCTGATGGTGCTGGTGATGGTGCGGCTGGCTCGCCGGCTCACCGGGTCGACGGCGCTCGGCTGCGTCGCCGGCCTGCTGCTGTCGCTTCGACGGCCTGCACTTCGTGCTGTCCCGGCTGGCCCTGCTCGACATCTTCCTGGCGTTCTTCCTGCTCTGCGGGGTCGCGTGCGTCGTCAACGATCGCGACTGGCACCGGGCCCGCCTCGCCAAGCTCGTCGACGGGCCGCTTCCGCCGGAGAGCTGGGGTCCGATCCGCGGCGTGCTGTTGCGGCCGTGGCTGCTGGCGGGCGGGGTGTGCTTCGGGCTCGCGCTCGGCACCAAGTGGACGGCGATCTACCCACTCGCGGCGTTCGGACTTCTCGTCTTCTTCTGGAGCGGCGGGGCGCGCAAGTCGTTCGGGGTGCGCTGGGCGCGGCTGCGCGCGGTCCTCGCCGACGGCGTACCCGCCTTCATCCAGCTGGTCCTTGTAGCCGCGTTCGTGTACGTCGCCAGCTGGACCGGCTGGCTGGTGCACGCGGACGACTACGAGAAGGCCTACTCCCAGTCGCAGTACACGCAGTTCGGCGGGGAGGGCCACTGCGACGACGACCGCTTCGTCTCCGACAACCCCGACTCCGAGGCGCGATGGCCCACCGGCACCGAGCCAGACGCGAGTGGGCTGGGCGAGCTGACCCAGTCGCTGCGGTCGCTCTGGTACTACCACCAGGACGTCTACACCTTCCACACCCACTTCCTCGACTGCAGCGACCACCACTACGCGTCGTCGCCCGCGGGTTGGCTGCTGATCAACCGCCCCGTCGGCGTCGCGGCGAACACCGAGATCAAACCGAGCGACCCCGATTGCGACGCCCCGCAGGGCAGCGTCTGCTACCGGCAGGTGCTGCTGATGGGCACGCCGGTGATCTGGTGGGGCGGCGCGCTCGCGCTGCTGTTCGCGGGCGCGATGTGGATCGGCACGCGTGACTGGCGGTTCGGCGTACTCCTCGTCGGCGCGCTCTCCACCTGGCTGCCGTGGCTGTTGTACGACGACCGGCCGATCTTCTTCTTCTACGCGATCGCGACGCTGCCGTTCCTGGTGCTCGCGATCACCCTCGCGATGGGCGTGCTGATCGGACCCTCGCGACATCCATCGACCAGACGCACGATCGGCGTGATCGTCTCGGGCTCGTTCTTCGTACTGGCGCTGCTCAACTTCGCCTGGTTCTACCCGATCCTCAGCAACGAGATCCTGACCCGCGACCAATGGCTCGACCGGATCTGGTTCAGCCGGTGGGTGTAGGTGGGGAAGATTCACCGCCTAGGTGGTGAATTGCCCGCTTCTGTCGAGAACCTTCTCGACGGAACGTTCCAAATCACCGCCTAGGCGGTGATTTGTGCCTCCGCCGCGGTCTCGAACCGGTAGTCGTCGAGGTCGAAGCGCCGGCTCGCCCACATCGTCTCCAGGGTCGGCGAGGCGCGGAACGGCACGTCGCCGTTGACGTCGAAGTAGTAGCTGTTGGCCTGCGCGCAGCTCTCCTGCCAGAACACCTGGTTCTTGCGACGGGAGAGCATGCTCTCGAAGTAGCGGGCGTTGGCCTCGGGCGTGACCTCGACCCGGGTGGCCGAGCCGCGGCGGGCCCGGCGCAGGCAGCGCACGATATGCGCCATCTGGGTCTCGATCAGGTTGAAGTACGACGAGCCGTTGTAGCCGTAGGGACCGAGGATCGTGAAGAAGTTCGGGAAGCCCGGGACGCTGACGCCCTGGTAGGCCTGGAAGCGGTTCTCCTCCCACCACTTCTCCAGGTCCAGCCCGTCGGCGCCGCGGACGGTGAACGGGGGCATGTTGCCCTTCTCGAACACCTTGAAGCCGGTGGCCAGGATGAGCACGTCGGCCGGGTACTCGGCCCCGTCCTCGGTGCGGACCCCGTCCGCCGTGATGGTCTCGATCGGAGTGGTCTCGAGCGTGACGTTCGGGCGGTTGAAGGTCTGCAGGTACTCGTTGGAGAAGCTCGGCCGCTTGCAGCCCAACGCGTACTGCGGTGTCAGCTTCTTCGCGCACGTCGGGGTCCTTCACCGCGCGGCGCAGGTGCGCCCGCCCCAGCCGCTCGCCGGACGCTGCGAGCGGCACGAGGCCGCTGAAGTGCGCGGAGAGCGGGAAGGTGAGCTCGACGTAGGTCTGGCTGACCAACCGGGTGACCCGCTTCGCGCCGGGCAGCCGGCGCAGTGCGGTCCGCAGTGACGGGGGCAGCTCGCGGTCGACCTTGGGCAGGCACCAGATCGGCGTCCGTTGGAAGACCGTGAGGTGCTCGACCTCGGGCGCGATCGTCGGGATCACCTGGACCGCCGAGGCGCCGGTGCCGATGATGACGACCCGACGGCCGGCCAGGTCGACGTCGTGGTCCCAGCGCGCGGTGTGCATGACGGTGCCGCTGAAGTCCGCGAGCCCCGCGATGTCCGGGTCCTTCGGCTGGGTGAGCACGCCCGTGGCGCCGACCACGAACCGGGCGGTGACCGAGTCGCCGGCGGAGGTGTCCAGCCGCCAGAGGTGCGACTCGTCGTCGAACGTCGCGCCGACCACGCGCGTGTTCAGCCGGGTACGCCGGCGGACGTCGTACTTGTCCATGCAGTGCTCGGCGTAGGCCTTGAGCTCCGCGCCCGGCGCGTAGACCCGTGACCAGCGGGACGTCTGCTCGAAGGAGAACTGGTAGCTGAACGACGGGATGTCCACGCCGATGCCGGGATAGGTGTTCCAGTGCCAGGCTCCGCCGACACCGTCGCCCTCCTCGATCATCAGGTAGTCGTCGAAGCCGGCGCGCTCGAGCAGGATCGCGGCGCCGATGCCGGAGAAGCCGCCACCGATGATCGCCACCTCGTGGTCGGGGGTGCTGGTCATGAAGCGAGTTCCTCTCGAGCGGTGGAGGTGATCACCAGGGTGTCGAGCCGGTGCTCGATCCCCTCGGCCGTGCGAACTCCGTCATCCGTGACGGCGTAGACCGGCCAGGTGACGAGCGTGACGTTGGGGCGGCGGATCGCGTCGTAGTAGTGCCGGCTGAGCGTGACGCCCTGGCGGCCGAAGCGGCCGGGCGTGAGCCGCCGCCTGGTCCACGGGTCCCGGACGTTGAGCCGCAGGTTCAGCCGGGCCGCCACCTTTCCGGCCACCGGCATCCGCACCGGAAGCACCCAGGTCGGCTCCTGCTGGAAGACCTTGACCGAGGTCGCGGAGCGCAGCACCCGCGGCACGATCCGCGCCGCCGTGTGACCGTCGGCGACCACCCCGACGCGCTCACCCGCGAAGTCGTGCTCGCGCCACTCCTCGTCGGACAGCACCCTCACGAGGCCACCGATTCGTGGGTGATCTCGTCGACCCACGCCTGAGGCCGCCCGAGGAGCCTCGCGGGCACGAACCCGGTCAGCTTCACCAACGGGTCGGCGAGCAGCCGGTGGTAGGGGTGGGTGCGGTCGATGACCATGTGGGCCTGCGCCTTGAGTACGTGGTACGCCGGGATCCGCTGCGTGTAGCGCCCGCGACCACCGATGGTGCTGAACCGCTTCACCGCGTTGTAGAGCTTCTGCTCGGGCAGGCCCATCGCCACGATGTTGTCGCGCATCTTGTTGATCAGCGGCACGAACACCACGATCAGCCCGACGATCACCTGCGGTTTGAGGTTGCCGATGCTCTCGATGAGCAGCTTGTGCAGCGGCCCGGCGCCGATCAGCTCGAGGACCTGGAAGTCGACGGTGATGTGCCGCGCCTCGTCGGAGTTGATGTGTCGGAACACCTCATGGCAGACCGGGTCGTGGACCTCCTCGAGAAGGAACTTCACCAGCGCCCCGTCCAGCGCGCACTCCAAGAGCGGGATCAGCGTCGCCAGCCCGGTGAGCGGCAGCCCGTCGCCGAACTCGTCGAGGACCTTGATCGCCATCTTCACGTTGATGTTCGGCTCCGGCATCGAGCCGTCCTCGTCGAGCATCCCCCACCGCTTCATCAGCGCGAGCTCGGCGTTGGCGTGCTTCTGCTCCTCCGCGTGGAAGTAGTGGTAGATCTCCTGGATCGTCTCCGTCGGCGCCTTGGTCGCCAGCGACGCGAAGCCGCGGGCGCCGACGTGCTCGATCCACACCAGGTCGGCCATGAACGGCTGCATCTTGGCGCGCAGCTCGTCGGTCATGGTCTCGGCCCCGGGCGCGTCCCAGTCGATGTCGGCCAGCGACCACTGCTTGTCCTTGATCGTCTGCAGCATCGCGTCGAAGTCGAAGCTCGTCCTCGTTGATGCAGTCATCGTCAGGCCTCCGGGTCCGGGGTGAACCGGCCGACCAGGCCGGCCATCCGCGTGTAGGGGCCGGGCAGCAGCCGCTTGCTCCGCCACAGCAGCTGCGCGTCCGGCTGGGGTACGACGTACAGCCGGCCGCGGTCGTGCGCGTCGAGCGTCGTGCGGGCCACCCGGCGCGGCGAGAACCCCGCGACCCGGGCGATCTTCCCGGCCAGCCGCGCCGCCTCGGGGTCGATCAGCTCGCCGGAGAAGATGTTGGTCTTCACGAAGGTCGGGCAGAGCACGGTGACCGCGACCCCGGTGCCGGACAGCTCGGCCGCGAGCGTCTCCGACAGGCTGACCACTCCGGCCTTGCTCACGTTGTACGGCGCCATCTTGGGCGCCGCGGTGAAGCCGGCCGCGGAGGCGACGTTGATGATCCCGCCGCGGCCCGCCTCGCGCATCGCCGGCACGAATACGTGGCAGCCGTGGATCACGCCCCAGAGGTTGACACCGAGCGTGCGTCGCCAGTCGTCGAGCGGGGTCTCGCCGACCGGTCGGCCACCCGCGCCGATGCCGGCGTTGTTGACGACCAGGTCCGGCATGTCGTCGAGCCAGTCGGAGGCCGTCTCCGCGAGGGCGCGGACGTCATCCTCCACGGCGACGTCACAGAGGGCCGGGATGGCGTCGCCGCCGGCCTGCTCGATCGAGAGCACCGTCTCCTTGGCCGCGGTCAGATCGATGTCCGCGCACACCACCCGGCCACCGCGGTCGGCGAGCTCGACGGCGAACGCCTGGCCGATCCCGCTCCCCGCTCCGGTGACGACCGCGCGTGCCTGTCGAGTGCGCCGCTGAGCCATGCGAGAGTCCTCATCTGTAGGCGTATGCCATCAGATTGCATCTGATGGCGGCTGCCGTCAAGATGTTCGGGTGACCACGACCTCTGCTACTCCTCGCCGCTACGGCGGTAAGAGCGCCGAGGAGCGCCGCGCCGAGCGGCGTACCGCCCTGGTCTCCGCGGCCCTGGACATCTGGCAGGAGCAGGGCTGGGCGGCGGTCACCATGCGCGGGGTGTGTGCGGCGGCCGGTCTCACCGACCGCTACTTCTACGAGAGCTTCGCCGACCGCGACGCCCTGCTGGCGACGCTCTGGGACCAGATGCGCGACCAGACCCTCGAGATGATCCTGGCCGCGATTCTGGAGCACGCCGACGGACACCCGCTCGAGCAGCTCCGGGCGGCCCACGTCGCCGTCGTCCACCACATCGCCGATGAGCCGGCGCGGGCGCAGATCCTGTTCGGCGAGCACGCGGGCAGCGCGATCCTCGAGCAGCGCCGCCGGGACACGGTCCGCCTCACCACCGACCTGCTGGTCGACCTGGCCCGACCGTTCCTGCGTGCCGACGTCGACGAGCAGGAGTTCCGGATCACCGTGCTGATCGGCATCGGCGGCTTCGTCGAGCTGATGCTGGCCTGGCGCTCGGGCCTGGTCGATGCCGACGCCGACACGATGGTCGCGCATCTCGACGGCGTCGGGGCCGCCCTGGCCCCGCGGTTCCTCCGCGAGGACCTCCTCGGCTAGTGCCCTCTGCTGCTCATCTCGTCGAGCACCAGCAGCAGGAAGAACGCCGTGAGACGACGTCGACCCCCAGCCGGTCCATCATCGCGGGATCGGGCTGGAGCAGCGGCGCCGATCAGCGTTCCCACCGGCCAGCACAGATCTCGAGAACGGCCGACGCGCCCACCAGCCGCGGCACGTCGAATCGTCCGCCGCCCCTGTGGCGAGCATGAACGACGCGTCTGACAGCGCCTGCGCCTGGACCGCCCGCCAGCCCCGTCTGCCGCGCAGGCTGTCGTTGAGCGCGACGCCCATGACCAGGTACCGCGCGTTGCTCATACGTTGCCGACGCGACGGCGACCACCACGCTGCCGGTCTCCGAGGTGGTCAGCAGCGTGAACTGGGCCGACCCGGAGACGTCGATCCCGGAGAAGAACGTCGTCGCCGCGATCCCCCAGACGGCGGCAGCGGCGTCCGCCCCGGAGGGCATGCCGCGGGCGACGCTCCTCCGCGCCCGGGCCCAGCCCCAGGCGGGCACCCTCGATGAACTCGGACCGCGAGCTCACTCGTCTCTCCTTCTTTCTTCTCTTCTTATTTTCTCCTGCCCTGTCGCTTTTGCCGCAGTCTTCCTAGCTTCACCTTCCGCCGCTAGTCGTTCTTGTTTCTTTCTTTTTTCATCCATCCTCTTTTGCTGTTCCTTTCATTCCCGCAGCCGTCCACGTCTTCGCGCTCGAGCTTTCGTCGCCAAGCCTCAGGGCGAGCCAGTCTACCATATCTTCCTTCTTTCATCTCTATCTTCATCACCGACTCTACCTTGGCCCGTCCCAGGGCACCAGCAACCAGCGCGCGCGCTGTTGTCGCCCGGTCTTCATCCTTCCGCCGCGCTGCTCGGCGCCGATCGCGACGTCGGCGCGCACGCACCCCAGTGACAGCCGGCGGTCGCTCAGGCAGCGCACCTCGGCCGCGACCGCGCGGCCTGTCCTCTCCCTGGTCAACCAACTCGACGAAGTCGGCGCAGCGCACCAGCTCCGAGCATCGGGAATCCGCTCGAAGATGCGGCCCGAAACTCGCCCCGCGTTTCGCGACGGGCCGAAGGGTGGCCCACGAACAGACCGCCCCTCCCGCGGAACGGGAGGGGCGGCCTGCCCTTGAGGGGCTTCGCCAGGCCCTGAGGGGGTCTGGGCCGGCGACGTCTGACGTCGAGGTGACTGCCGTGGCCCAGGTCGCCGGAGTCGCCGGTTGCCGCGAGGTACCCCTGCGTGTCCGCGGGCAAACTCCCCGAAACTACCCCTGGCTACGCCATCGCCTCGGGGAGCGCCGCGACGTCGAGCTCGCCCTTGCGCAAGCGAAAGACCTGGAGCCGCAGCCCGTAGTACTTCTCGGTCTCGCCGACCCACTCCATGCCGACCCGGCGCGCGGTCGCCTCGCCCTTGGTGTTCCGCGGCCGGACGACGGCGAACAGCTCGTCCTCACCCTCGCTGAACGCGAAGTGCGCGAGCGCGTGACCGGCCTCGGACGCCAGGCCCCGGCCCCACGCTTCGGGAGCGAGCTGCCAGCCGATCTCGAGGTCCTCATCCAGCGGCGGCAGCGGTCGTACGGCGGCAGCCCCCACGATCCGACCGGTCTCCAGCTCCTCCACTGCCCAATGGCCGGCTGGGCGCTCGGAGTTGCCTTCGGACGCGACCCAGCCGAGCAGCAGGTCGCGCATCTCTTCGACATCGGCCACCCGGTCCATCGCGGGCGCCAGCCATCGCGCGACCTCCTCACTGCCGAAGATGCGAAGGGCATCCTCGGTGTCCTCGAGGTTCCACGGCCGCAGCCGCAGCCGGGGCGTGGTGATGACTCGATCCGAGATGGTGACCGCGTTGCTGTGGTCCAACATGTCTGGTTCAGCAACCCGTTCTCGTCATTTGTTCCGACCGCCTCTGAGACGATGCAGCGGTGGCGGAGCGGGTGACCTTCTCCAGCACCCACGGCCCACGCCTGGCCGGAGTCATCGAACTCCCGGAGGGTGAGGTCCGCGGGTGGGGTGTGTTCGCGCACGGATTCACGCTGGGCAAGGACTCCGCTGCCGCCAGCCGGATCTGCAAGGGGCTCGCCGCAGACGGCATCGGCATGCTCCGCTACGACAACCTGGGCATCGGTGGCTCCGAGGGCGACTGGGGCGACTCGACGTTCTCCCAGCGGGTCGCGGACGCGGTCCAGGCGGTCGGTTTCATGAACGAGAACGGCCAACAGGTTCGGCTGCTCGTCGGGCACTCGTTCGGCGGTGCCGCGGTGATCGCCGCCGCCCACCTGATCGAGAACGTGCGCGCGGTGGTGAGCATCGGCGCGCCGTACGATCCCGGCCACGTCGAGCACATCTACGACGCCCTGGTCGAGCGGGTGCTCGCCGACGGCGAGGCGCCGTTCCTGATCGGCGGCAAGGCGCTCACCCTGCGCCGGCACTTCGTCGAGGAGGTGCGCGCCCTGGACCTGCACGAACGGATCCACACCCTGCACCGGGCACTGCTGGTGATGCACTCGCCCACGGACAACACGGTCGGGATCGCGAACGCCAGCGAGATCTTCCGCGCGGCCCGGCATCCGCGCAGCTTCGTGTCGCTCGAGGGTGCCGATCACCTGCTCACCGGGCGCGACCAGACCACTCGGGCGGCTCGCATCATCAGCGCCTGGGTCGATCCGTACCTCACGGAGGATTGACGGAGGTAGGGCTCCGGAGGAATGTGGGGAGCCAACCAAGGAGCACCCATGCCCCAGAAACAGAGCATCGAAAGCCCGCACGAAACCCGCCCCTTCAAGGCCCACGGTCACATGGACGTGGTCACGCTCGGTGAATTCACGATGGGCCGCGGCGTCTTCGAGCCCGGCTGGCGCTGGTCCGAGGACGTGAAGCCGATCGCCGGCACCGAGTCGTGCCAGGTCCACCACACCGGGTTCTGCGTCTCCGGCCAGATGACCGTGAAGATGGACAGCGGCGAGGAGGTCACGTTCGGCGCCGGCGACGTCGTCGTACTCGAGCCCGGGCACGACGCCTGGACGGTGGGCGACGAGCCCTGCGTGCTGATGGACACCGGCGTAGCGGCGTACGCCAAGCCCCAGTAGTCGATCAGCCGAGCGCGCCGAGCAGCGCGGTCAACTCGGGGTTCAGAGCGGGGTCGAAGCCGGGCCCGGGTCCGGGGATCGCATCGTCGGGTCCGACCGGCTGACCGCACTTGTCGCAGCACAGGACGGGTTCGCTCTGCTGCCCACAGGCCAGGTGGTGCCACACGACCGGTGCGCGCTCGGGACCGAACACCCACTTGTCCCCGAAGCGCTGCATGGCGATCAGGACCATGGCCAGGTCCTTGCCCTTCTCGGTGAGCCGGTAGTCGTAACGGACCGGCGCGCTTTGGTACGTCGTGCGGCTGACCACGTCGTGCTCGACCAGGGACTTCAGCCGCTGGGCCAGCACCTTGCGCGAGAGCCCCAGGTTGCGCTGGATCGCGTCGAACCGGGAGATGCCGAGGGCGATGTCCCGCAGCACCAAGGGCGTCCAGGTGTCCCCGACGATGTCGAGGGTGCGAGCCACCGAGCACTGCATCTCCGCGAACGACGACCGAGGCATGGGCAAACCCTAACCCGGTGCGTTCCTAAAGGGAACTCACTCTGCTAGGTTGCCGCCATGCTCGAGCGCGTGGGGAAGCTGACCTGGCGTCATCCCCGCAAGGTCCTGGTGGCGGCGTTCCTGTTCGCGGCGGTCGCGGCCTTCTTCGGACACGACGTGGAGCACCATCTCAAGGCGGCTGGCTTCACGGACCCGTCGTCCGAGAGCGAGCGCGCGAACGTCACGCTCACCGATGAGCTCGGATTCTCGGCCGAGCCCGGCCTCGTCGTACTGCTGAGGGATCCCGACGGCGCTCCGGTGAGCCCCGAGGACCCCGAGGTCGCCCGGCTCGCCGAGGAACTGCGCGGTGCGGAGTACGTCGGCAACGTCAGCATCATCCCCGCCGAGGACGGCGAGTCGGTGGTGCTGGGCGCGCAGCTGACCAGCACCGACATCGAGGACGCAGGCGGTATCGCCGACGAGTCGGTGCGCGAGCGGGTGCGCTCCGAGGAGCTCGACGTGAGCTACGGCGGGTTCGCGCCGAGCTTCAACGAGGTCAACGACCAGACCCGCGAGGACCTCACCAACGCCGAGCTGATCGCGTTCCCGATCCTGACCGTGTTACTCCTGATCGTGTTCCGCAGCGTGGTCGCTGCCTCGGTGCCGTTGGTGATCGGCGTGCTGTCGATCCTCGGCACCCTGCTGGTGCTGCGAGTGATGTCGGCGCTCGTGGACACCTCGCTGTTCGCGCTCAACATCGCCACTGCTCTCAGCCTCGGCCTCGCCGTCGACTACGCGCTGCTCATGGTCTCCCGCTACCGCGAGGAGCTGGAGCGGCACGGTCCCACCGAGGAAGCACACCAGCGCATGATGGCGACCGCGGGTCGGGCCGCGCTGTTCTCCGGCCTGACCGTCGCCGGCGCGATGGCCGCCCTGGCCGTGATGCCGCAGCGGTTCCTGTACTCCGTCGGGGTGGCCGGCGCCGCGGTCGGCGTGCTGAGCGCGCTGATGGCGCTGTTCGTCGTACCGGCGATGCTCGCGGTGCTGGGTACGCGGATCAACGCGCTCTCGATCCGGCGCGGCCCGGCGGTCTCGGACGCGTCGAACCGGTGGCTGACCCTGGCCCGCGGCGTGATGCGGCGGCCGGTGCTGGTGGCGGTCGGCACCACCGCGGTCCTGCTGGCGCTCGCCGCTCCCCTGGTGGACACCCACCTGACCGGCCCGAGCGCCCAGGCGGTGCCGCCCGGGCAGCAGTCCTATGACACCAACAAGTACCTGGAGAGCCACTACCCGCGGGAGGTCACCGAAGCGGTGACGTTGGCCGTGACCGGGGAGATGGGCGACGAGCAGCTTGCTGCCCTCGCCAGCGAAGTGGCCGCCGTTCCGCACGTCGCCCAGGTGACGCCGTTCACCCGCGCCGGCCCGGACGTCGCGTTCACGACCGCCGCACTCGACGGTCCCGCGCTCGGCGACAACTCGCAGGACGCGATACGGGACATCCGTGACCTGTCCCCACCGGCCGACGCGGAGCTTCTGGTCTCCGGCAATACGGCTCGGTTCATCGACGAGAAGACCAGCCTGGTCGACAACGCCCCGTTGACCATCGGGCTGATCGTGTTGCTCACGATGGGGCTGCTGTTCCTGCTCACCGGCTCGGTGCTGCTGCCGCTCAAGACCCTGCTGATGAACGCGCTGACCCTGGCCGCGTGCCTCGGCATCCTGGTGATCATCTTCGAGCACAAGTTCCTGGTGGGAGCGCTCGACTATCCAGGTCCCTACGCCGTCGAGGTCACCAGCCTGGTGTTCCTGTTCGCGGTGACGTTCGCGCTCGCCACCGACTACGCCGTCCTGGTGATCGCCCGGATCAAGGAGCACCGGGACGACGGCCTGTCCAACGACGAGGCGGTGGCGCAGGGCGTCGCCCGCACCGGCCGGATCATCAGCGCGGCCGCCCTGATGATCGCGGTGGTGTTCGCGGCGTTCGCCGTCAGCCCGGTCTTCTTCATGAAGCAGATCGCGGTCGGCATGGCGCTGGGCGTGATCATCGACGCGACGATCGTGCGCGCGCTGCTGGTGCCGTCGCTGATGCGCCTGCTCGGTGGCGCGAACTGGTGGGCGCCGCCATTCCTCCGGCGGTTGCACGACCGGATCGGGATCAGGGCCGACTGAGCCGGCACTCACCCGCGTCGCACGCGTCGAGCGCCTCCCGGATCAACCGCTGGGTACGACGTAACTCGGCCAGCTGTGCCTCGACCCGGCTCTGCACCTGCTCGAGGCGCCACCGCTCGGACGCGCAGGTCGCGCGCTTCGTGCCGTGGTCGGCCAAGGCGGCCACCACCTCCTCGACGGTCAGGCCGAGATCCTGGAGCCGTCGCGCCAGCCGCACCCGTTCGAGGTCTCGCTCGTCGAAGGTGCGGTAGCCGCCGGGCGTGCGCGGCGCCGGACCGAGGATGCCGCGCCGTTCGTAGAACCGGACGGCATCGACGGACACCCCGAGCTCGGCGGCGAACCGCCCGATGCGCATCCGTTCGGTGGCTTGACTCTGGACCATGGTCCAGAGTTTACGGTCTGTCCATGACCACCTTGCTCTCCATCGCCGCCCGTCCCGACGCGCCCATCGCCTGCGACATGACTGCCGCCGAGGACACGGTCCCGGACCGGATGGCGGAGTACCGCCGACTGTTCGAGCAAGCGCTCATCGAGCGCACGTCCACCGAGACGACGTCGACGTTCACGCTCGCCGCGAAGCCCGGGATCCAGGACTGGGTGCTCGACCTGGTTCGGCGCGAAGCCGCCTGCTGCCCGTTCCTCTCGTACGAGGTGACGAGCGACGATGGTCGGATCACCTGGATGATCAGCGGCCAGGACCTCGGCGTACTCGACGAGATCCTGGCCCCGGCTAGCGGCTGAGCGCCGACTCGACGTCGAGCCGGGTCAGCTTCTCCGGGTTGCGGATCGCGAAGATGTGGGTGATCCGCCCGTCCTCGATGACCATGCTGATCGCGGTGTCGAGGACGCCGTCGATGTCGATCTTCGCCGCGGGCGCGCCGTTGAGCCACATGGATCCGAACGTCGCACCGACCGGCGCGCGCTTCGTGAACTTGGACAGCAGCCGAGCGATGACGTCCGCTCCCTCGATCGGGATCAGCACCGCCGAGGCAATTCCGCCACCGTCGGCGATCAGCGCCACATCGGGGGCCAACACGTCGAGCAGCCCCTGCAGGTCGCCGGTCATGACCGCCTTCAGGAACCGGTCGATGACCGCCTGCTGCTCCTGCTGGCTCACCTGCACCCGCGGCCGGCGGGCCGCGACGTGCTCGCGGGCGCGGTGGGCGATCTGGCGCACCGCGGCCGGCGTCTTGCCGACGGCCTCCGCGATCTCGTCGTACGGCGTGTCGAACACCTCGCGCAGCACGAACACCGCGCGCTCGGCCGGGCCGAGCGTCTCCAGCACGGTCAGCATCGCGATCGACACGCTCTCGGCCAGCTCGACGTCCTCGGCCACGTCGGGCGAGATCAGCAGCGGCTCGGGGAGCCACTCGCCGATGTAGTCCTCGCGCCGACGAGCGAGCGTGCGCAGCCGGTTGATCGCCTGGCGGGTGACGATGCGCACCAGGTAGGCGCGCGGGTCGCGCACCTCGGACTGGTCCACGCCCGACCACCGCAGCCAGGTCTCCTGGACCACGTCCTCGGCGTCGGCCGCCGAGCCGAGGATCTCGTAGCCGACCGTGAAGAGCAGGCTGCGGTGGACGACGAAGGGGTCGTCGGTCATGCCGCTGAATCTACGTTCCGGGTGGGCTCGGCCAGCGGCCGGAGTCCGCACGCCGCCGAGAACCCCTGCGACTCGATGCCGAGCGAGGAGTTCGTGCGGGTGACCAGGTTGGCCATGCCGATGAACGCCGTCAGCTCGATCAGCGCGGGCACGCCGAGCTGTTCCTGCAACCGCTCGGAACAGCTCGTCGGTGACCGACGTCGGGGTGGTCGCCATCGCCTCGGCGTACTCCAGGACGTCCCGCTCCAGCGGCGTGAACAGCTCCGACTCGCGCCAGCGCGGGATCTCGCGCGCCTTGTCCATGTCGAGGTCGCGGTTGTTGGCCTCGAAGTAGCCGAAGTCAAGGCACCAGGTGCAGCCCACCCGCGAGGCGGTCAGCATGTGCGCGAACGACTTGAGCTGGAGGTCGCAGGCGTCCCACTTCTCCGCCTTTCCGGAGAACCCGAAGAGTGCCTTGAGGACCGGCTTGTGGTGCCAGATGACACCGAGAGACTCGGGCACCTCGCCCAGCCGCTTCTGGCACATCCGCTTCACCATGGCCCCGAACAGGCCGGTGATCTCTGCGGTGGGGACTCGGGCGGTGCTGGTCATGTCATCTCCTCGTTCGTGGGGTTCGACATGAAGACACCGCCCGGGCGGAGGGTGTGACATCCTTGGATATAGTTCGAGTTCGAAGTAATCTCCGCGCATGGGGAAGCTACTCCGGGGATGCATCGGCGTCATCGTGCTCGTCGTGGTCCTGACGGGATGTTCCGAGGATTCCGAGGATCCCGCTCCCTCCGCCGCAAGCCCCTCGACGAGCGCCGCGACGGAGTACCCGTCCTTCGAGCTGCTCGAGGGGCCGCTCCGCCGCTGCGGTCCGCAATCCGCCGCGGCGGCCGCTGTGGGCTTTCGGCCCCGCGTGCTGGGCGACGTCGCCGTGGGCAAGATCCCGGCCGTCACGGCCGGCACCGGCTCCACCGTGGTGGTGCTGCTGCACCAGACCGACGGTGGCGGCCTGTGCGGCTGGCTCGAGTTCGCCACCACCCTGGCCGACGACCCCACCCTCGCCGTACTGGCCATCGACCTGTGTCGGTACGGCGAGTCACGGTGCCTGGCCGTCGAGAACGGCACCTTCCGCGATGCCGACCAGGTCGACCCCGTCGAGCTCGCGGTTCGGTTCGCCCGCGCCAGCATGAGGGCCGAACGCGTCGTCGTCATGGGTGCGTCGATGGGCGGCAGCGTCGCACTGATGGCGGCCGCGACGGTGCCCGGCATCGACTCCGCCATCGACCTGTCCGGCCCTGTCGACTGGGCGGGCATGGGTGCGATCCGGAAGGGCAGGGAGTTGCCGGTACCGGTGTTGTTCGCGATGGCGGACCACGAGGGGCCGGATCAGGTGAGCGGCGCCCAGCGCATCGTGAGCAACGCCCCGGCCGGCAGCGAGTTCCTACCCGCCGAGACGGGTCACGGGTACGAGCTCCTCAACGCGATGGACGGCTCGCTCACCCGGATGGCCGAGCGGGTACTCAGGTGGATCGCAGGCGAGTGATGGCTTCCTCGGTGGCCGCGTCGATCAGCAGCAGGCTGCGCCTCAGCTCGTCCGCCGGCTGAGGCAGGGTCGCGTCCAGAGTCTCGAGCGCCTTCTGGAACGCCGTACGGCACCGGCGCAGCCGCGCCTTCCCCGACGTCGTCAGCTCGACCCGGTAGGACCGCCCGTCGTCCGGGTTCTTCGTCCGCCTGAGGTCGCCGCGCCGCTGCATCGCCCCCAGCAGGCCGGACAGGGTCGACGAGGTCACTCCCAGCCGCTGGCTGATCTCGCGCGGCGTCATCGGCTCACGGCCCAGCTGGCTGAAGACGGCGAACTCGGCCGGGCGGACCTCGGTGCCGGCCAGCGCCGTCTCCATGAACTCCCCCACCCGCTGCTGGAGCACGTAGAGGTCGAGGATCACGTTCCCTTCCGGCGCGCCCAGCTGGCGTGGAGAAGCCGTATCCATTCGCCCATCGTGGCAGGAGGGGGCGGAGAACACCGCCTGGAACTTCACCAGCTTCTTCCCGCGGGTGCACTTGACCGTGTTGCTGAACGCCTTCTCGTGCACCGGAATCTTCTGGATCGTGACGCCATTCGCGACGTCGTCGAAATCCTTCTCGCCTTGGTGTACCAGTTGCCGGCGATGCTCCTTGCCTTCTTGCAGGTGACGTCCTCCGTGGCCTTGAGCTCGTGGACGACCCCGTGCTTGATCTGGCAGCTTCTCAGCTCGGCAGCCGAGGCCGGTTCGACGAAGCCCACCGCGGGCGACAGCACTCCGAGCGCGAGGGCCGCGCCGATCGCCGCACGGACCCGAACAGAGATGTTCCCCATGATGTGACCCCTTCGTGCGCCTGGACTCGCCGATGCCGAACACCTTCGCAGCCGGGTACGACGCTTAGCCAGCCCCGCTCTGGACCAGAGGTCCCGATCGGACGTCGAACCGCTCGCCCAGCGTGTCGAGCGCCTGGCGACAGTGCTCACGCTCACGCCGGTGATGACGCAGGAATGCAGATCGTCCCGACCGCGCGGCGGGGCATCGGATACCAGCGGTCGTAGTCGAGGCCGCAGTCCATCAGCGCCCGCTTCGGCAACGCCTCGGAGATCACGCTCAGGTTGTGGATCATCAGGCTCATCGAGGCGTAGATGACGACCGGCTTGGCCTTGCTGTAGAGCTCCTCCATGTCCATCGCGTACAGGCCGGCGCCACCCAGCTGGCCGGCGAACATCAAGTGCGTCAGGTAGTAGCCCGCGAATGGCGAGAAGGCGCCGGTCGTGCTGGATCGCATCTGGATCGAGAGCGTGCTGCCCGACGGCGACACGTAGGGCTCGTACGCGTGCGGGGTGCGCAGCAGTGAACCGGTGCAGTTCACCAGCCAGGACCCCGCCGGCACGGTACGGGTACGGCCACCGCGGAACACCAGGTCGACGCCGTCGTCGCGGTCGACGGCGTCCGTGAAGTACTCCTCCTCGATCGTGCCCAGGCCGGCCTTGATCACCGCGAGCTCGGCCTCCGAGAGGTAGGCGCTGAAGAAGTCCTTGGCGTCCTTCGTCGGCCCGATGCCGTACGTCGCCCGGTACCAGTCGCGCACCTCGGCCTCGTTGGTGCCGTCGAACCGCTGAGCGACCTGCCGCGACGCGGTGTTGATCGGCGTCCCGCCCCACCAGCGCCGGGCACCGGTCGGGAAGAAGGAGTCCCGCCTCGCGAAGAAAGTCCCGGGACCCGCCGCCAGATTCACCTCGCGCCCGGGGAGCTCGGTGATGATCAGGTGCGCCGTGTCCATCGCCGTCTTGCCGCTCCCGACGATCCAGATCGGGGCATCGTCCTCGCGGATCGCCGCACTCTGCAGGTCGAGCAGCTCCGGGGTCGTGGAACGCACGCGGTCGCTGGAGATCTCCGAGCGGTGAGTTCGGGGTGACCTGGTGCCCGAAGGCCTTGATCAGCCGCTTGGCCCGGACCTGCTCGATCCGCCCGTCCGGGGCTCGGAACGTCACGTGGACCAGGTCGCCGACCTCTTCGTGCGACACATACTCCCAGCCGAAGTGCTCCTCGAGGTCGACCCGCTTCCGGGCGACGTCCAGGCAGTGCTGGAGATGGTCCAGGACCTCGGGCTTCGATGGCCAAGTGGCTCGGCTGCTCGCCGAGCGTCCACTTGATGTTGCCGGCAGTGAAGATCCCGTGAGGTTGGTGCAGCCGGACGTAGTCGTAGGTGTCGACCCACATCCCGCCGGCCCGCGGCCGACTGTCGACCAGCACGACGCGATCGGTTCGCGAGAGGTACTTGCTCGCGACGACGAGCGCGTTCAGCCCGGTGATCCCGGCGCCGACGATGCAGACCTCGCTGTGATTGCTCATGGCCTGTCCGTTCGGTGGGCCCGAGGCGTGAGCGACGCGGAGGTGCGCCGCGGCCCGATGCTATCGGCACGCGGCCTTGGGTCAGTGCGAGTGCTTCGGGATGGTCTCGCCCTCGCTGGCCTGCACCACCACGAAGCCGGTGCCCGCGAAGGCGAGCTGGAACGCCTCTCCCGACCCGCGGCCGATGAGCGCGCCGGCACCCGCCGTCCGGCGCACGCTCGTGGTCAGCGACGCCGACCAGGCGATGGCCGACTGGATGTCGGCGTACGTCGGCCCGTCGACCTGCAGCACCACCGGGGTCCCGCGCGCGGTCAGCGCGACCTTGCCGGCACCGGTGAACACGGTGTTGAACACACCGCCGGACATCATCGACGCGCCCTCGACCCGCTTGATGTCCCAGTGAGGGTGGGATCGAACGCCAGCACGTTGCGGCCGTTGACCGTGAGCGCGTCGTTGCCGTCCAGGGTCACGATGTGGATCTCGCTGGCGTCGTCGGCGAAGAAGACGTCGCCGCGCCCGCGTGACCCGCATCAACGGCACCCCCTCACCGGTGAGCGCCTTCTTCAGGAACTTCCCCATCCCGCCCGCGCCTTCGTAGGCGAAGTCGACCTCGCCCTGGTAGGCGACCATGGCACCTTGGCGCGCCATGACGTCGCCGTCGAGTCGGACCCGCAGCATCCGAGGGTTCTGCAGGGCGAACCCTTCCTGCGCCTCATGTTCCTGGTGCTTCTCGAGCAGGTCGCTGTGCATGGTCGGTCTCCGTTCGGTTGGGTGAAACGGCGTCAGCAGGAGTGCCTCCAGTAGACCGTCTGCCCACGCTGCTGAGATCGACACTTGGTATCTCGAGCCGCGACTTTGGTCGGGGACCTGGCCGAGAGAATGGTCGACTGAGCCCACCCGATCGCAGTTCGGCAACGAATCACCGGCATGACATCCACCGAGAAGCCCAGAGGCAAGCACCTGCTGACCAACGACGAGCTCGACTCCGACCTGCGCCCGCCGACGGACCTCGACCAGGCCACCCGGCACTGCTTCGTCCACCGATACCGTGATCGTCTCGGTCTGCCCTGGCGCACTCGCGGGAGGCATTCGAGACCGCCAGCAGCATGATGGGCTGAGATCGGGTACAGCAAATGCCGGACGTGCTGGGATGGCTAGCGCACCATCGGACCCATTCCGCCAGGTTGACCGGAGGCAGGTGGCCTGGGAGTGATCCTGGTCGGCGCGATTCCCGCGTCAGCCTGTACGACCACGCGATCGGCTCGACGGCGTTCGCCTGCTGTGTGACGGGTCGACTGGTCCGACCGCGGCCAGTGGCGAGGCGATCGTGCTGTGGCAGGAAGGGGCTGTGCGCGTGCTGGCCACGCATGCGAGGCTGGGCTCGCTGGCTCGAGCGCGACTTCACCCGCCACTTCCCCGTGCGGCTCGGGCTGCCCTTTCCGCTCTCCCGAGCCCGAGCTGGTCGAGGTGACCCTCGACCTCAACCTCGACGCATTCCTGTTCGCGCGAGCCGACGCCCTCGAGGTCTACGGGGTCGACCGGACCGCTTCATCGGCGTACCTCCGCCACCGACGCCTTCGAGCTACCACCGCGTTCCACACGACCTGCAAGCTGCTGCTCCACACCGATGTCGCACGCGGAGATCTCCGTTGCCGGCACCCGCGTGCCCGGCGTGCCCATCCGCTCCCGGCCCCCCGGAACGACCCTCGTCGACGGCGTTCCTGGCCGTCGCGGAGGTGTGGTCCGCCCCTTGATCGTGGACGCGAATCCCGGCACCCAGTGTGGCCCGGCCTCAGAGACCCAGGCAGCGAGTGCTCCCCCGGCGTAAGCGGCCAGGGCCGGCATGATCTGCTCGGCGTCTCTGGCTCACTCCTCGCAGTGTGTTCGATGCAACGTGCGCTGCCCCTCCAGCCCCAGGTACACCAGTCCCGGATGCGTGGTGGAGATCCCCCCTACGTGCCGTGGCCGGCCGCCGCTCGTCGAGGGCACCCAGTCCTGGTGGATGATGTCGTTTGCCGCTCTCCAGTGGCCATGATGATCGCCTCAACGTGTTCGCGACTGCCGTCCGCCCACTGACCTCTTCCTACGTCGAGCGCGTTGAACACCGGGTCGCTGATCAAGGCTGCCGCTCTCGTAAGCGGCGCGGTAGTCACCGGTATCGAGCACCAGCGGCTGCGCCGGCCAGCAGCGCGAGCCAGACCCCCGAGATGTGGATGATGCCCGGTGACGTCGAACCAGTGGTGTACGTCGTGCCCACCTGACGAGCTTCGGCAACGAACTCTGGCGCCCTGAGCCTCGCCAGCGTGACCGTCGACTTCTCGGCCAGCTCGTGCGCGACCTGAATGGCCGAGTTCCCAGCGCCGAGGACCACAACGCGCTGCCCGACGTAGGGCTCGGGTTGCGGTAGTCGGCCACCTGCCTGATGACGCCCAGGAAGCTCTCAGCGCCCGGCAGCACGGGCCGATGCGGGTTGCCGAAGGAGCCGCTGGCGACCACGACGCCGGACGCTGACCAGCTGTCCGCCGTCGCGCGGAGCAACGATGTACCCGCGGCCATCCGCGGCGATCTCGCTGACTCTCGTCCCGGTCGCGGATCTCGACGTCGTCCAGCCCTTCTGCGTAGCTCTCGAGATAGGCCACGACCTCGTCACGGTGCGGGTAGCGGTCCGGGTCGCCAGGGAAGGGCAGGCCGGGCAACGCCTGAATCACGCTGGGGAGAACAGGTGCAGGCTATCGTAGTAGTGCGTCCACGAGCCGGAGCGGCTCTGGCCTGCCTCCAGGACAACGGCGTGCAATCCGTGCGGCAGCGGGCGACTCTCGCTGCGGCCAGTCCGGACTGGCCAGCGCCAACGATGACAACGCGGTTCTCGTCTTCACTCATGACGACACTATCCATCGTCATTTCGCGATATGTCAAAACGTCGATACGTGAGGATAGGATGGATGGATGACCGCGACCGCTCGAGCGCCAGGGGCCCGGATCGACCAGGGCGGCGAAGAGGGGATGCCCGATGGCGCGGTCAAACTGTCGCCCGCGACGCACGAGTTCTTGAGGGCGCTGGCCAGCCCGACCCGACAGCAGGTGATGCTGCTGTTCGCACGAGGTGGCGAACATTCGGTGGGCGAGGTGGCCGAAAGAGCCGGATTGGGCCAGTCCACGGCATCGGAACAGTTCGGCCTTCCTGCGGCGCGGAGGCATCCTCAGCTCACGACGCCAGGGCAAGGTCGTGCTGTATCGCGCCAACCGCGACGGTGTCGCCGCAGCCTTGGCCACCTGCAGGCCTACCTCCTCGCCTGCTGCTGATCACGTCGCGCGGCCCGCCGAGTTTCGCCAGGCTCCCGGGCGTTCCTGACTGTCACCAATGTCGCGACTCAGATGTCACCTATGTCGCGACGCATCACATGGTGGAGCTGAGGGGATTCGAACCCCTGACCTTCTCATTGCGAACGAGACGCGCTACCAACTGCGCCACAGCCCCAGGTGCGTCCGATCGACGCGAGGGGAAACGTTAGCACCGGGATCCGGGCGGGGCCGAATCGACTGGGTGGTGGTTTCGAGGCTCGTCGCTGGCGCTCCTCGCACCTCAACCACCGTTACCCGTCGTTGGCTGCGCGGCGCTCCTCGGCCTCGGCGGTCTTCGCCTCGCGCGCGGCCTCGTCGGCCTCTCTGGCGATGCGGCTGTCGGACTCGCTGCGCCCCGAGCTCCACACGCCCGTCGAGTCGAGGTCGATGGTGCGGACCGAGCGGGCTGCCTCCTCCTTGTCGACGTACGTCGGCAGGGTGACCGGGACCGGGTCCCAGCTGTTCGGGTCGCGCTCGGCGGCCGGCACGGCCGCGATCTCCTCGGTCTCCGGGCCGGTGTCCTCGGCCTCGACCGGTCGCGACCTCGGTGCGCGCCGGCGCCGCCGCACGCTCCTTCTTCACCATCAGCCGGCAGGCGACCAGCCAGGCGACGAGCACGCCGGCCGGGATGGCCTGGGAGGTCCAGGCGAGGTAGCCGAAGTAGGCGAGCGCCGCGACCGCGACGTTGCCGGCGAGGATCAGCAGCACCACGCGGAGTCGGCGCTTGGCGGCGCGCGCGGCCGCTGCCCGCGCTGCGGCCCGCGAGACCTCGGCCTCCGGCGCAGTCGTACGACTCGGGACCACGAGTGCTGCGGTCTTGGTGTTGACCGGCTCGCGGGTGGCCAGCACGCGCATCGAGTCCGAGAAACCCTCCACCGAGCGGCCCTGCTGGGCGTCCTCGTGGTGCTTGAGCGCCTTGGGGATCAGGTAGACGGCCCACGCCACCGCCAATGCGACGAAGATCAGCGCGCTCAGGTCCACGAGTCAGAGGTTAGGTTCGCGGACGCGGGCGGGCTCGGACGTGCTCCCGTGTGTCGCAAATTGCGCGTGTGACCAGTGGGACTCAATGCGACTCGCGCGGCCGCTCCAGGGACCGTTCGTACCGCCGGAGCAGGCCTTCGGGGACCTCCTCCTTGGTGATCGCGTAGATCCGGTGGTCGCGCCAGTCGCCGTCGATGTGCAGGAACCGCGGCGCGAAGCCGACCTCGCGGATGCCGAGCTTCTCGACGACCCGCAGCGAGTTGGAGTTCTCCGGGCGGATGCAGACCTCGATCCGGTGCAGGCCGCCGCCGGTGAAGCAGTGGTCGATCGCCATCGCCACCGCCCGCGGCATCACCCCCCGCCCGGCGAAGTCACGGTCGAGCCAGTAGCCCACCGACGCGAACTGCGCGGACCCGCGCACGATGTTGTTGATCGTCAGCTGGCCGGCGAACGCGCGGTCGACCTCCACCGCGAAGGGGTACGTCGTCCCGTGGCGGGCCGAGGTCCGGAGCCGGCGTACCAACGCCCGGAACGTGGTGGCCCGCGGGTCGGTCCCCGGCGGCACGGTTGCGTCCCAGCGCACCAGCCAGGCCGCGTTCCGCTGCCGGGCCGAGCGCCAGGCGCTGACGTCGGACATCCGGAGCGGCCGCAGCGTGACGACCGGATCCCTGCCGGAGCTCAGCCGCACCGGCCAGCCCCGAGCCTGGGGGCTCAATGGTCGCTCCCTTCGGCCTGCTCGACCGCGTGCACCAACAGGTGCCGGAGCACCGCGAACGCGTCCCGCACTCCCCCGCGAGAGCCGGGCAGGTTGATGACCAGGCAGTTGCCGACGACGCCGGCCACCCCGCGTGACAACGCCGCGGTGTGGATGTTGCGCGCGATGCCGTAGGCCCGCAGTGCCTCCGGGATTCCGGGGATCTGGAAGTCGAGCAGCTCGAGGGTGACCTCGGGTGTCCGGTCGGTGGGGGTGATGCCGGTGCCGCCCGTGGTGATCACCAGCCGCGCGCCCCCCTCGACCGCGGCCCTGATCGCCTCGCCGACCGGTCCGCCGTCGGGTACGACGACCGGGCACGCCGACCTCGAAGTCGAGCTTCTCGAGCTGCTTGACGATCATCGGCCCGGTCTCGTCCTCGTAGACCCCGGCCGCGGCCCGGTTGGAGGCGACGACGACGTCGGCCCGCAGACCGGTCATCGAGCGAAGTCCCCGGACTTGCCGCCGGTCTTGGTCTCGATCCGGATGTCGGTGATCACGGCGCGCTTGTCGACGGCCTTGACCATGTCGACCACGGTGAGCGCGGCGACGGAGACCGCGGTGAGCGCCTCCATCTCCACCCCGGTCCGGTCGGTCGTGCGCACCGAGGCGGTGATGTCGACCGAGTCGTCGCCGACCACCAGGTCGACCTCGACGGCCGACAGGGCGAGCGGGTGGCACAGCGGGATCAGCGACGGGGTCTGCTTCGCGCCCATGATCCCGGCGAGCCGGGCGACCGCGAGCGTGTCGCCCTTCGGTACGCCGTCCCCGCGGAGCAGCTCGATGACCTCGGCCGAGACCAGCACCCGGCCGGATGCGGTGGCCGTGCGGGCGGTGACGTCCTTGCCGGACACGTCGACCATCCGGGCCGCCCCGGACTCGTCGACATGCGTGAGCCGATCGGTCACTCACGAACCTCCCAGGCTCAGCATCTGCACCTCGTCGCCGGCGGCCAGCGAGGTCGCCTCCTCCGGCACCACGATCAGCGCGTCGGAGGCGGCCAGGGCGGCGACCAGGTGGGAGCCCGGCCCGCCGACCCGATGCAGTTCACCATCGCGGAGCACCCCTCGCAAGAACTGCCGCTTCCCCTCGGGCGACGACTCGACCGGCTCGCCCAGTCGCGCGGTCGGCCAGGGCAGGGCCGCCGGCTCCCGGCCGAGCATCCGGCGCAGCGCCGGCAGCACGAACACCTGGAAGGAGATGTAGCTCGACACCGGGTTGCCCGGCAGCGTGAAGATGGGTACGCCGTCGACCCGGCCGAAGCCCTGCGGCTTGCCCGGCTGCATCGCGACGCCCCCGAACCACACGGTTCCCAGCGGGCGCAGCGCGGCCTTCACCACGTCGAAGTCGCCCTGCGAGACGCCGCCGCTGGTGATCACCAGGTCGGCGTCGGGCAGGGCCGCGCGCAGCGCGGTCAGGAACTCCTCCGGCTCGTCGGGGATGCTCTCCAGCCGGCGTACCTCGACCCCCGCCCGGAGCGCCGCGCCGGCGAGCAGGAACGAGTTGCTCTCGTAGATGGAGTCGGCGGCCAGCTCGGTGCCCGGCGCTCGCAGCTCGGACCCGGTCGAGACGACCACGACGCGAGGGCGGCGGCCGCACTTCACCGTCGGCAGCCCGATCGAGGCCAGCAACCCGAGATGCCGCGGCTCCAGCACGGTGCCGGCGGTCAGTACGCCGTCACCCACCCGGACGTCCTCGCCCGCGAACCGCACGTGCTGCGCCACCGACGGCGCCCGCTCGATCAGCACCCGGTCGGCGCCGCGATCGGTCCACTCGTAGGGCACCACCGCGTCCGCGCCCTTCGGCATCGGGGCGCCGGTCATGATCTTGGCGACCGAGCCCGGCTCGAGCACGTCGACCCCGGCCTGGCCGGCACCGATCGCGCCGATGACCGGGAGGGTCACGGGCGTCTCGCGCGAGGTCGGCGACCCGGACGGCGTACCCGTCCATGCCCGAGTTGTCGAAGCCCGGCAGCGAGACGCCGGACGTCACGTCGTCGGCCAGGGTCAGCCCGAGCGCGTCCATCAACGGCACCTCGGTCACCGGCAGCGGCGCCAGGTCGTCGAGGATCCTGCTCAGGTGCTCCTCGACGGAGACCAGTTCGTCAGGCATCGCCCGAAAGTACAGCGTTCGCCGGCACCCGCTCCGCGGTGGAGCCGTCGAGCTCGACGTCGCCGACGATCTGTACGCCGGGCCCGAACGTCCAGTCGCCCTCGATCTTCAGCGAGGTGGCCTTCTGCATCGACGGAGCGCCTTCGGGGAAGCGCTTGTCGAACTCGCCGACCAGCTTGTAGTAGTCGTCGTCCAGCTCGACGTACGGGATCTGCTCCGCGACCTGGTCCAGGACGAAGTCGCCACCGATGTCGTAGACGTCGGAGCGCAGGACCAGCAGGTCGTCGGTGGTCTTCACGGGCACGAACCGGTCGCGGCCGACCTCGATCAGCCGGGAGTTCTCGAAGACCTCGATCGCCGCGCCCATCGCGGTCTCGACCTGGATCACCTTCGGCGACGACGGGTCACTGGGGTCGACGTTCTTGACGTTGCGGATCAGCGGCAGGCCGAGAATCCCCTGTCGCACGTCGAGCGCCTGCTTCATCGCGGCCAGGTCGAACCACACGTTGTTGGTCGAGCAGAAGCGGTGCCGGTCGAGGTCGGCTGCCGCCTCGGCGTCCTCGGGCGGGGTCTGTGCGGTCTCCCGCAGCACCAGTCGGCCGTCGATCTTGCGGCGGGCGAAGAAGCCGCCCTTGCGGTCGGAGGGGGTACGCCGGACCGCCTCGATCGCGAACGGTGCCTCGGAGCCGGCGAACCAGCCGGCCACCCGCGGGTCGGGCACCGCGCCGAGGTTGTCGGAGTTGGAGAGGAACACGTGCCGGTAGCCGAGCTCGATCAGCTTGTCGAGCAGCCCGGTGCCGCGTAGCGCGGTGTAGACGTCGCCGTGCCCGGGCGGACACCACTCCAGGTCGGGGTCCTTGGGGTAGGACACCGGCGACAGGTCCTTCTCCAGGAGCTTGGGCTCCTTGTTCTGCAGGAACTCCAGCGGCAGCCCGGACACCTGGAGGTCGTCGTAGCGCGCGATCGCGTCCATCGTGTCGGCGGAGGTGCGGAAGGAGTTCATCAGGAGCAGCGGCAGCGGGGCGTCGTACTCCTTGCGGAGGTGGAGCGTCTGCCGGGCGATGATGTCGAGGAACGACAGCCCGCGGCGCACGCACAGCAGCGACTTGGCCCGGTCCATGCCCATCGAGGTGCCGAGACCGCCGTTGAGCTTGATCACGACCGTGTGCCGGATCGCGTCCGCGGCCACCTCGTCGTCGACCGTCACGTCGGCGAGTCGCTCCATGTCGACCGGCTCGATCGCGGACTCGGGGATCATCCCCGTCTCGCCGTGCTCGAGGAGTCGGTAGTAGTGCGCGAACGTTTCGACCGCCACCTCGTCGACCCCGGCGTCGAGCATCTTGTTCCGCGCCTGCTTCAGGCCAGGACTACCCATACCTCTGATCGTAGGCTCGCCTGGTGGCCTCCACCCAAACCGGCGCCAAACTGGCCCTCCGCGACCAGCTCTCGACCGCCCGCAACCGACTCAGCGTCGCCGAGATCGTCAACGCCGCCCGTGACCTCGCCGACGTACTGCTGGCCGCCCCCGAGGTACGCCGGGCGGCGAGCGTGGCGGCGTACGTCTCGATCGGCAACGAGCCAGGCACCGGGCCGCTCCTCGACGGGCTGGTCGCCGCCGGCAAGCGGGTGATCCTCCCGATCCTGCTGCCCGACGGCGATCTCGACTGGGGCCTCTACTCCAGCGAGGGCGACCTGGTCCGGGCCAGCCTCGGGCTGCTGGAGCCGGCAGGCCCGGGCCTCGGCCCCGACGCCATCGGCACGCCCGACGCGGTGCTCGTGCCCGGTCTGGCAGTCGCGGACGACGGAATGCGGCTCGGCCGGGGCGGCGGGTCGTATGACCGGGCGCTCGGTCGGGTACCGGTCGGCACGTTCACCTGCATCCTGTTGTACGACGGCGAGGTGGGCGTCGACGTACCCCGCGAGCCGCACGACCGACCGGTGACCGCAGCCGCCACTCCTCACGGAATCGTCAGGTTTTCGAGGGGCGCTAGCTGGCGTTAGCGCGGTAGGGTGGGTCGTTGAATCATCGACTCGGGGGAAGCATGGGGGAGCTCAGGGAGTGCGCCATCTGCGGCGCCGCCTACACCAACGGCATCAAGCACCAGCGCTATCACGACGAGATCGATGACCTGATCGCGCGGATGCGGGCCGAGCTGAGCGAACCCGCGGGCGGCCGTCGGCGACGCTTCTCCGACGACTGACCGGGTTATGACGACCCGGATTCCGCCGGTTCGAGGGTGAGCGTGTCCTCCGTCGCCGCCTCGACGGCGTCCCTCCCGAACGCCCACGGCAACGTCTCACCGTCGACCCACAGGTCGGTCTGGTCGGTGTAGTGGTCGTTGAAGGCGTGCCCGGAGACGCCGGTGAGGTTGATCCAGCGGGAGTCGTCGAGGTCGGCCAGCGAGACGACCATCCGCATCGACGGCGCCGCGACCACCTCGAAGCCCTCGCGGGCGTCCCAGTGCGTGGCGTTGACGATCGCGCCGCCACCGCCGACCTCCCAGCCGCCCCGGTCGAACAGCCGCTCGACCGTGTCGATCCCCGACTCCCCCAGGGTGGATGAGTGCAGCTCCAGCTCGTGCAGCCCGCCCCAGTTCCACTCGTCGGGGTTGGGTGACTGCAGCGCGGTGAGATCGTCGCGGGCGTCGAGCATGGCCTGGCGGAGGATGTCGTCGCGCCGCTCGACCTCCTCGGTCGCCTGGTCGTCCCAGAACTGATCGTCGGGCCGGTCCAGCAGGTCGGTCAGCACCGCGAACCAGCGCTGCCCCCCGTCCGGGCGCAGATCACCGGTCAGCTCGTCATCGAACGTCAGGTCGAGCAGGTTGCGCCAGACCACGTTGTAGTACGCCGCCGCGGCACTGTCGGCGTCCATCCGGAAGTCCCAGTCCCGCAGCAGGCGCCGCCCGGCGGAGAAGTAGCCGCGGGGCATGGGTGGGTCGAGCAGGTACGGCATCAGGATCGGCGCCATGGGGCTGAGCGTGTCGAGCTGCAGGTCGAGCATGTCCTGCACCGACAGCTCGTCATCGGCCGCCAGCACGTCGCGGATCCGTTGGGACCGATAGCCGCGGTCCCAGTCGTTGGTGAGCAGGTACGGGTAGTCCTCGTCGGTCACCGCCTGGTTGGCGGTGGCGATGAACCCCTCTTCGGGGTCCAGCACATTGGGGAGTCCGTCGTAGGGCACGTACTCGCCCGGTCCAGTCGGTCTCCGGGCGCCACCCTGCCGCCGGCAGGCTGCCGTCGTTGCCGGACTTGCGGATCGGGATCAGGCCGGGCGCCTGGTAGCCGATGTGCCCTTCGCGGTCGGCGTACACGACGTTCTGCGAGGGCGCCGCGAAGTCGCTGAGGGCGGCCCGGAAGTCGTCCCAGTCCTGCGCGCGGTTGAGCTCGAGGATGGCGTCGGCGGTGGGGCGGGGCTTGAGGGCCGTCCACGCCAGCGACACCGCCGTCTCGACCGCGTCGCGCCGGGGTGGGGGCAGCTTCGTGTCCTCGGCGACGTCCGCGAGGTCGTCGTCGACGTCGGAGAGCACCGGGCCGTGGCCGGTGGACCGCACGGTGATCTCGACGTCGTCCCCGTCCGCCACCTTGATGGTCTCGACGCGGGTGCGCAGGGGCCGGTTCTCGCGGCCGTAGCGCCAGGTGTCGCCCTCGATCCGCTCGACGTACAGGTCCGTGACGTCGGGGCCGAGGTTCGTGAAGCCCCAGGCGATGTCGGCGTTGTGCCCGATGATCACGCCCGGTACGCCGGAGAAGCTGAAGCCGGAGACGTCGTACGGACACGCGTCTGAGACGGTGCGGCAGTGCAGGCCGACCTGCATCCACACGCCGGGGAGGGAGACCCCGAGATGCGGGTCGTTGGCGAGGATCGGCGCGCCGGTCGTGGAGTGCTCGCCGTCGACCACCCAGGAGTTGCTGCCCAGCCCGTCGCCGCGGCCGAGCCAGGCCGGCATCCGGTCCAGGCCGGCGCGCAGCCCGGCCAGCTCGGCCAGCGCCCGGTCGCCGAACGGCGGGCGTCTCGGGTTGCGGGTGCCGCCGATCGTGGCGTCCTGCTCGAAAACCCCGTCGACGACCGCCCCCTGGCTGAGGATCGGAGAGTGCTTCCCGTAGGGAAACGGCGGGTACAGCGAGGCCGCGCGTCGCTCGCCCAGCACATTCGCGGTCAGCACCCGGTCGATCTCCTCCTGCATGTTGCCGCGCAGGTCCCAGGCCATCGCCTTCAGCCAGGCGAGCGAGTCGACCGCGGTCCAGTCGTCCGGGTGGTAGTCGAGCCCGCCCGCGTTGAGCACCGTGTACTCGAGCGAGATCTCCGACGGCGACCGGTCCTCGAGGTAGGCGTTCACCCCGTCGGCGTAGGCGTCGAGGGCCGCACGGGTGTCCGGCTGCAGCAGCGCGAGCTCGCGCTCGGCCACCCGCCGCCAGCCCATGGTGCGCACGTACATGTCGGTCTCGAGGGCGTCCTCCCCGAACAGCTCGGCGAGCCGGCCGGCCGTGGCGTGCCGGCGTACGTCCATCTCGTAGAAGCGCTCCTGGGCAGCCACGAACCCCTGCGCCACCATCAGGTCGTGGGTCGAGTCGGCGTAGATCTGCGGGATGCCGTGCTCGTCGCGGGCCACCTCGACCTCACCGTCGAGGGCCGCTACCTCGATCGTGCCGGAGGTCTGCGGGAACGGCCGCCGGACCAGCACCACGCCGGCCAGCAGCGCGCCGATGAGCACGAGGACCACGCCGATGACGACGTACGTCGTCACCCGGAAGGGCCGCGGCAGCGCCCGGAACCCGTCGCGACGACCCGTTTCGGGGGCAGCCTCCGACGTGTCCGCTGTCATGGTGCCGACATTCTGCACGTCGCGTATCATTTAGCAGTCGTTACAGGAGAGTGCCAGGAGCATCATGCCGACCTATCAGTACGCGTGCACCGAGTGCGGGCACGCCTTCGAGCAGTTCCAGAGCTTCTCCGAGGACTCGCTGACCGAGTGCCCGGAGTGCGCCGGGAAGCTGCGCAAGCTGTTCAACGCGGTCGGCGTCGTGTTCAAGGGTTCGGGCTTCTACCGCAACGACAGCCGCTCCGCCGACAAGTCCGCCTCCGAGTCGAAGCCCGAGAAGAAGGCCGACGCCAAGCCGGAGTCCAAGCCGGAGTCCAAGCCGGAGAAGAAGGCCGAGACCAAGTCCGAGTCGAAGCCGGCGGCAGCCACCACCGCCTGACCCGCCCGTTCCTGTGGAGAGCGGACTCCGCTCGCCCGTCGCTCGCCTAGCGTCGACGGATGCAACTCTCGGACTCGCTTCTCGCTGACCGCTGGCGATCCGTACGCCGCCTCGTGCTGCGCCGGCGTCGCCTGCTCGCGGCACTGCTGACCGCGGTCGCGGTCGCCGCGGGGCTGCAGGCGGTGGCCGGGCCGGCACCGGACACGGTGTCGGTGCTCGTCGCCGCCCGCGACCTGCCGGCCGGCGCGGAGATCGACGACGGCGACCTGCGGACGGCGCGGTTCGCGCCCGGCTCGGCTCCCGATGGCCTGGCGGCCGACCCGGTCGGGCAGGTGCTGGCCGCGCCGCTGCGTGCCGGCGAGCCGGTGACCGACGTCCGCCTCGTCGGGCCGGAGCTGACCGCGGGACAGCCCGGCCTGGTCGCCGTACCCGTGCGGCTGCCGGACCCGGGCATGGTCTCGCTGCTCGACGTCGGCGACCGGATCGACCTGGTGGCGACCGATCCGCAGGAGGGCGACGCGAGCGTCGTGGCCGATGACGTACCGGTGCTTGCGATCCCGGCCGCCGACGACCAGGCCACTGCATCGGGACTTGCCGGGCGGCTGGTCGTGGTCGGCGCCGACAGCAGCCAGGTCGAGCCGCTGGCGGCCGCCGCGGTGCGGTCGTTCGTGACGTACACCTGGGCAGGCCACTAGGTTCGAAGCGACTCGTGCACGAACGTGCACTGTCTCGGAACCGGAGGAGAGCTCATGAGCGGGTTCAAGAACTTCATCCTGCGCGGCAACCTGATCGAGATCGCGGTGGCCTTCATCATCGCCGCGTCGTTCGCGGCCGTGGTCACCGCGTTCACGAACTGGCTGACCAGCCTCCTGCCCGAGGGCGCTGGACGATGTGTTCAGCAAGGACGAGCCGTTCGGCGCCTTCATGAACGCGCTGATCGCGTTCGTGCTGCTCGCGCGCGATCGTCTACTTCTTCGTCGTGGTGCCGTACACCGACGGCCAAGGAGAAGTTCTTCCCGAGCCCGGAGCCGGGGACGCCCGAGGACATCAAGCTGCTCCAGGAGATCCGCGACCTGCTGTCGCAGCGCCCGGCCTGAGCCTCACGCCGTGGTGCGGCGGCACCTGTGACTTGAGCCAGTCGTCCGACGTGTCGGGGGCCTCGCCGGGCTCCCGCTCGTCGGCGGTGGTGTCCGGGAGTACGTCGCCGAACACCTCGGCCAGCCGGCGGCGGCGCTCCTCGTCGGTCTCCGGCTTCTGGCCTTCTTGGTCATGCGCACAGCCCCAGGGACTCGCGCTCCTCGGCGCTCGGGCTTTCGGAGCCACCCGGCGACTGGGTTCCGCTCGGCGAGCCGGACCCGCTGGGCGAGCCGTCGACGTCGTCGCCCGCGGTGATCACGCCGTCCTGCAGCCTGCGCGTGAGCGGCTGGTCCTCGATCACGCGCTGCCACAGCGCCTCGGCCTCGGGCAGCATCTCGACCCGGCCCGGCTGCGCGGTGGAGTACTGGAACGGCACCGTGACGAACTTGATGTTGTCGAGACCGATGTTCTTGAACTCGACCCCGATCCGCGCGATCTTCAGCGGCGACTCGAGGTCGGTCTGCAGGGAGCTGATGGCGGCATCGAGGAAGCCGACCAGCCGGTCGACCCGGGCCAGGGTGCCGCGGGAGAGGACCTTGCTGGCCATCGCGGCGATGAACGCCTGCTGCCGCTTGATCCGGCCGATGTCGGACCCGTCGCCGAGGGTGTAGCGGGCGCGCACGTAGTTGAGCGCCTCCTTGCCCTGGATCTCCCGAGTGCCGGCGGGGATGTTGATCCCGTGGGCGGGGTCGGAGATGTCCTCGGGGATGCACACCTCGACGCCGTCGATCGCGTCGACCATGTCCTGGAACCCGGCGAAGTCGAGCATCACGTAGTGGTCGAGCCGGATGCCGGTGATCTGCTCGAACTGCTGCATGGTGCAGGCCGGCCCGCCGACGGAGAACGCCTCGTTCCACATCGCGTCGGTGGCTCCGGGGAGCACGTCGCCGTTCTTGGCGTAGCAGTCGGGGCGGTCCACCAGGGTGTCGCGCGGGATGCTGATGCCGTACGCCGTCTCCCGGTCGGCCGAGAGGTGGAACATGATCGTGGTGTCCGAGCGCTCGCCGCCGCCGGTGAGGTTGTCGATGTTGTTGCCCTCGCCATCGCGGCTGTCGGACCCCATCACCAGGATGTTGAGCGGCTCGTTGGGGCCGGTGTCGACCTTCTTCTTGTCCGGGCGGTCCTTCAGCTGGTCGTCGACGTTGACCGTGTTGAGCGACTGGTCGAGGTGACGGTAGAGGTAGACGACCCCGAGTCCGGTCGCCATCCCCACGGCGACGAGGCTGGCGACGACCGCCTTCGCGACGGTGTGCCGGGTCTTGACCCGGGCTCGGCGCTTGCCCTTGCGGCTGCCGTTCCGCCCCGGGCTCGCCGACGTCGAGTCGGCCGCGGCCGGCGCGTGCTCAGCGTCGTCGGACATGCATCACCTGGGTGCTCGGGATCGGGTCGATCGGTCGGGGGCGGCCCCACACACCCCTGCGAACCTAGCCGTAAGTCCCAAATAGTCTCGCGCCGCGGCGCGCTGGCACAAATCGCGCGGGTCGAGCGTGCGTGACAGGATTGTCTCGCGGCGCGCCCCAGTAGCTCAGCGGATAGAGCAGCCGCCTCCTAAGCGAAAGGTCGCAGGTTCGACTCCTGCCTGGGGCACTCAGTCGAAGTTTTGGGTCTTCGGCCCCTCGGGTGGTGCGAGAATCACCCGACGGAGGCGATCGATGCCCACCTTGGCGAACGCAGAGCAGCACCGTCGCCGGCGCGACTGGTCGGCGGCGTACGACGCCTTCGCCTCGTTGACCGACCGCACCAACGAGGTCGTCGAGGGGCAGGCCGAGGCGGCGTGGTGGCTGGGCCGCATGGAGGAGTCGATCCGGCTCTACACCGACGCCTTCCGGGTCTACCAGGATGCCGGTCAGGCGAGGACGCCGCGCAGGTCGCTGTCCTCCTCTCGATCCATACCCGGCTGGTGGGCGAGGCCTCGCAGAGCGCGGGCTGGGTCGGGCGCGCCCAGCGAGTCCTGGACGGGCTGCCCGAGTGCGCTGCGCACGGGTACCCGCTCTACCTCGGGACCGCTGGGCTCCTGGGTGGCGATCTCGACGCCGCGGAGGCGTCCGCCCGTCGACTGCAGGACCTGGGCCGACGGCACGACGACCCGACCCTGGCGGCCCTGGGCGTCTACTTCGAGGGTCGGGTGCGGATCCGACAGGCGCGGGTCGCCGAGGGCCTGGCCCTGCTGGACGAGTCCATGGTCGCCGCCCTCTCCGACGAGCTGAGCCCCTTGTGGACGGGCGCGATCTACTGCGGCTTGATGGACGCCTGCAACGAGCTGCGCGACCTGCGACGTGCCTCGGAGTGGACCGAGGCCACCCGCCGCTGGTCGGACCCGCTGCCGCTGGCCTCCGTCTATCCGGGCATCTGCCGGGTGCACCGCGCGCAGAACCTGCAGCGCCGCGGCGAGTGGGACGAGGCCGAGCAGGAGGCGCTCGGGGCCTGCGAGGACATGGTCGGCATCGACGTGTTCGCCGTCGCTGACGCCTACTACGAGGTCGGCGAGGTACGTCGCCTCCGCGGCGACCTGGACGGCGCCGAGCAGGCCTACACCCAGGCACACGACTACGGCCGCGACCCGCAGCCGGGCATGGCGCTGCTGCGCCTGGGGCAGGGCCGGGTCCCGGAGGCCGCCGCCTCGATCGCTGCTGCCCTCGCCGCCGACACCGGCAGCCCCTTGGGGCGCGCGCCACTGCTCGCCGCCCAGGTCGACATCGCACTCGCCGCGGGAGACCTCGAGACCGCCGAGGCCGCTGCCGACGAGCTCACCGACACCGCGGAGACCTTCGACAGCGTCGGGCTGCGCGCCGAGGGCCACCGCTGCCGGGGCGCTGTCCTGCTCGCCCAGGGACGGACGGTCGAGTCGGTCGGCGTACTCCGGATGGCGTTCAACGCGTGGCGACAGCTCGACGTGCCCTTCGAGGCCGCCCGCACCCGGCAACTCCTCGCCCGGGCGCTCAACGACCTCGGCGACACTGACGGCGCGGCCCGTGAGGAAGCGGCGGCGCAGGCCTGCTTCGACAAGCTCGGCGTGGTCGTCCCCGGCGAGGAGACCGGGCCGGCGGCTGACGGCACGAGAGCTGGAGGTGATCAGGTTGCTCGCCTCCGGGAAGAGCAACCGCGAGATCGCCGAGGCGCTCTTCCTGAGCCCCAAGACCGTGGCCCGTCACCTCTCCAACATCTTCGCGAAGACGGGAGCCACCTCGCGCTCCGGCGCCACGGCGTACGCCTATGACCACGGGCTGATGGGTCGGACGACCCATGCCTGACCCCGGAGGAAATGGGTCGCGCGACCGATGAGCCGGGTCGGGTCGCACTCCTAGGTTTCCAGCATCGATCCCACCGAGGGATCGCTCGAACCAAGGAGAACGTCATGCCGAAGTACGTGATCGAACGAGAGCTTCCGGGCGCTGGCCAGCTGTCCGGCGAGGAGCTGCACGCCATCTCTGGCAAGTCCAACGCTGTCCTGGCCGGGATGAACGGCCGCGTCCAGTGGCAGCACAGCTACGTCACCACCGACAAGATCTACTGCGTCTACGTGGCCCCGGACGAGGCGAGCGTCCTGGAGCACGCGGA
Source organism: uncultured Actinomycetota bacterium (assembly GCA_963798055.1). Taxonomy (GTDB): domain Bacteria; phylum Actinomycetota; class Actinomycetes; order Propionibacteriales; family Nocardioidaceae; genus Nocardioides. The sequence continues at coordinate 169,001 of CAWCRX010000018.1, read as the reverse complement.
GGCCGGCGGATTCCCCGCCAACGTGGTCAGCCGGGTCTCGACCCTGATCGACCCCGTCACCGGCGAGTAGGACGCGTCAGCCCGAGCGCCGCGCCGAGCGGGCGGTGCGGCGCCGGGCGCGCAGCCGGCGCAGCCTGCGTACGACGAGGGGGTACGCCGCCTCGGCCTCCGGACGGTCGATCAGCCGGTTGAGCTCGGCGTAGTAGTCGCCCACCGGCAGCCGAGCGTCTCCGCGATCGCGGTCTCCTTGTCGACTGCGTGCCGCCACCAGCCGGTCTCGAGGTCGAGGAGCGTGCGCTCGCGCTCGGAGAACGACACAGCGTGGCTCCTCGTCGTCGGATGATGGGCGGACCGGCGAAACGGTAGCCGAAGAGAGGAAACGGAACCGCAGCGGGTCAGGTGCCGGTCTCGACCGCCAGGACCACCTCGGCCGTCGTACCCGAGACACTGCCGCCGAAGTACATCTGTGCCAGGCCGGGTCGGCGAGGATCGAGGCGGCGTCGCCCTGGGTGACCACCTTGCCGCTCTCCATCACGATGCCTTGCGTGGCCATCCGCATCCCGAACCGGACGTTCTGCTCGACGATGAGGATCGTCTTGCCGTTGTCGCGGAGCACCGTGACCGCGTCGTACACCGACTGCAGGGCCTTCGGGTCGAGGCCGAGTGAGGGCTCGTCGAGCAGCAGCAGGAGCGGGTCGAGCATCAGGGACCGGGCGAACTCGACCATCCGCCGCTGGCCGCCCGACAGGTTGCCGGCGTTCTCCCCGCCGCGCTCGGCGACCATGGGGAACAGCGCCGCCACCTGGTCGAACCGCTCCCGCACCAGCGCCTTCTTGCGCCTGATGATGTAGGCACCGAGAAGCACGTTCTCGCGGACGCTCATGTTCGGGAACAGCGCGTTCGACTGGGGCACCTGCGAGATGCCCCGCTCGAGGATCTCCGCCGGCGAGCAACGGTCGATCCGGTCACCTTGGAGATGGATCTCGCCGAGCCGAGGGGTGAGCAGCCCGCTGACGCTACGGAGCACGGTGGACTTGCCGGCACCGTTCGGGCCGACGATGCAGGCCACCGAACCGACGGGTACGGCGATCTCGACGCCCTGGAGGACGTCGCCCCCGCCGTACCCGGCGACGACACCGGTCAGGCGGAGCATGTCGGGAGCAGTCGTCTCGGTCACGGAGTCGCCGCCTTGTCTTCCAGCACGAAGTCATCGCCGAGGTAAGCGTCGATCACTGCCGGGTCCGCCTGGATCTGTTCTGGCGTTCCCGACGCCATGGTCCGGCCGCGCGCAAGGACGTGCACCGGATCGCACAGGCCGAGGACGAACGGCATGTTGTGCTCCACGATGAGGAACGTCTTGCCGAACGAGTTCAGCTCCCGGATCATCTCGCCCATCCGCTCGATCAGCACCGGGTTGATGCCGCCGGCAGGTTCGTCGAGCATGATCAGCTTCGGATCCAGCATCAGGATCTGCGCGAGCTCGACCAGCTTCTGCTGCCCATAGGAGAGCGCCTTCGCCTTCTGGTCGCGGAACGCCCGCATGCCCACGTAGTCCAACAGCTCCTCCGCGGCTCTGGCCTCCGCGCCGCTCACCGCTATTCGGCCCAGTTGGCGCAGCGAGAACGACTGCTGCGCCGCGACCACGTTCTCCAGCACCGTCATCTCGCCGAACAGCCTGGTGATCTGGAAGGTCCGGCCGAGGCCCCGGTGGGCGCGCTTCCAGGAGCGCATCCCGTCGATCCGCTCCCCCGCCAGCCAGATCTCGCCGGCGTCGGCGTGAATCGTGTCGTCGATCAGGTTGAAGATCGTGGTCTTTCCCGACCCGTTCGGCCCGATCAGGCCGGTGATCGAGCCCTCCGGCACCACGAACGAGGCGCCGTCGACAGCGCGCAGCCCGCCGAACCGGCGCTCCAGGTTGCGCACCTCGAGCAGCGGGGCGGGGATGCCGTCGGTGCGCTCCACCCGTTGGATCCGGTCGGTGAGGCCGGCCAGGCTGCCCCCGGTGTCGATCCGAGCGCCCACCAGGCCCGCCTTGCCCGCCGTACGCCGCCAGTTCAGCAGCGACTCCACGGCCGGCAGGATCCCCTTCGGCAGGAAGATCACCACAGCGATCAGCAGGCCGCCGAACAAGAAGAGCCGGACGTTGCCCCCGCCGAAGTTGTTGTTGGCCAGCTCGTTGAGGTACTCGATCAGGAACGCCCCGAGCACCGGTCCCCACAGTGTCGCCTTGCCGCCGATCAGCATTGACAGCACCAGCTGCACGCTGAGCAGGATCCCGAACATGCCGCGAGGGTCGATGAACGTCAGGTAGTAGCCGTACGCAGCTCCGGCCATTCCGACGAACACCGAGCTCGCGGCGAACGCGATGATCTTCTCCACCGGGAGGTTGATGCCGATCGTCGCGGCCTTGGTCTCGTCCTCGCGGATCGCGATCAAGCCCATGCCCAGCTTGGTCCGCCGGATCCACCAGGTCATCAGCAGCTGCAGGGCGAGGATCACGATCAGCACGTAATAGAACGGCCAGTTGATGATCTCGCGGTCCCAGGTGGGCAGCGGGAGCGAGAGCCCGGCAGTGCCGTTGGTCAGCGACGTCCAGTTCACCGCGATCACCTGGACCAGGAACAGGAACGCCACGGTGATGATGACGAACGACGGCCCGCTCGAGCGCAGCGACACGAGCCCGAGGACCAAGGCCACCAGGGCTGCCACCAGGCCGGCGACGGGCACCCACCACCACGGGTTGACGCCCTCAACCTTCGAGGCGAGCACTCCGATCGTGTAGCCGCCCAGGCCGATGAACGCGCCCTGGCCGAGCGAGATGTACCCGGCGAATCCGGAGATGATGTTCAGTCCGCTCGCGCCGACGGCGAAGACCAGCGAGAGGATGATCATGTTCTGGTAGAAGAGGTCGTCGCTGAGCACCGGGTAGAGCAGCAGGAACACCCCGGCGAGGGTGGCCAGGCCGCGGCCGACCCAGAGCGGCCAGTTGTGGCCGCCGGTGGCTTCGGTCATGCCGCCACCGCATCCTCGCGGAGTCGCGTTCCCATCAGGCCCTGAGGCCGGATGAGCAGCACGGCGAAGACGATGGCGTAGGGGACGGCCGTGGCCCAGGACGGCGAGACGTACGCCGAGGTCAACGTCTCGGCTATCCCGAACACCAGCGCGCCCAGCATCGCCCCGTTGAGACTGCCCATCCCGCCGAGCACCACGATCGCCAGGAGGCGGGCGATCCACTGATAGTGCGATCCGGGCACGAAGGGGTAGAGCACGCCGGTGATGGCGCCCCCGGCGCCCGCCGCGGCGATGCCGATCGCGAACACCAGGGCCGCCACCGCGCTCACCTTGATGCCGACCAGCTCGGCCGACGACGGGTTGACCGCCGCCGCCCGAATGGCCCGGCCGAGCCAGGTGCGAGTGAGCACCAGCCACAGCACGGCCAGGACCAGGATCGCCAGCACCCCGCCGTACAGCTGCGCCTTCGGCAGGAACAGCCCGCCGATCGTGTACGACTCGTCGGCGTACGACGGCCGAATCGAGGTGGAGTTGTTGCCCCAGATCTCACCCATCGCCCCTTCGACCACGAGCGCCAGCCCGAAGGTGAGCAGGACCGTCGAAGCCATCGGCGCGGTCCGGATCGGCGCGACGAACAGCTTGTAGGTCACCCAGCCCAGGACGAACACGATCGGTGTCGTGACCATCACCCCGAGCAGTGGGTCGATCCCGAGGACGTCCCACAGCGAGTAGGTGATGAAGGCCGCCAGGATCAGGAAGGCGCCGTGGGCGATGTTGATCACCCTCATGACACCGAAGATCAAGGTCAGCCCGCCTGCTGCCAGCGCGTAGACGCCGCCGAGCAGCAGACCGAGGATGAGATTCTGGAGCAACTCCGTCATCAGCCGGCGTTCCCCGGCTTCCAGCCGATCTGGACGTCGGCGGTCGCGGCCTCGGGAGGCAACACGATCTCAGCTGTGCCGCCCTGCCACTGTCCGATCAGGAAGTCACCGGTGGGGCTGCCGTCGTCGTTCCACGAGAGCGGGCCGAGGATCGTCTCCACCTCGTTCTCGCGCAGCCAGTCGGCGAGCGCCTCCTGGTCGTCGACATTCCCGACCGCCTCGACCGCGGCCTGCAGCACCTCACCGGCGGCATATGCGTCGGCGGCGTCCTCCGGCGGAAGCCCGCCGAACATCTCCTCGTACTTGGCGACGAACTCTGCGTTGCCGGGCGTATCCGCCTCCGGCGAGTGACTGACGGCGTACATGACGCCCTCGGTGTTCTCGACGCCGATGCCGTCGGAGAACTGGTCGGCGAACGACGGGGCGTTGGTCTGGAACAGCATGTCCGGCGCGAAGTCTGCCTTGAGCATCGACCGGGTCATGCCGATGCCGTCCTCGAACTGGGCTCCGTGCACCACCAGATCAGGGTCGGCGCTCTTCATCGCGTTGACAATGGTGTCGAAGTTCTTGGTGTCGATCGCGTAGGTCTCTTCGTAGACCGTCTCGATGCCGGCCTCTTCGAGGATCTCCTTGACGCCCTCCACCACTGGTTGCGCGAACGGGTCGTCGAGCGTGGGGTACGCCGCGGTCTCGGGTCGCTCGTCCTCTGGCAGGCCGGCCACCCAGTCGGCGAAGACCAGGCCCTGCCGGTCGGCCGTCGACTGCTGGGCGAAGAAGAGGAACTGGTAGCCCCGGCTGAACAGATCCGGCGAACCGCCGGCCGGCTCGACGTAGAGCATCCCGTTGCGCTCGGCGACTGCGGAGGCGGGCAGGTTCAGCAACGAGGAGAACGTCCCGAGGAGGAGGTCGACCTTGTCCCGGCTGATCAGTGCGTTGTAGTCGGCGACGATGGTGTTCTGGTTGGAGGCATCGTCCTTGACCACGAGCTCGACGTCCCGCCCGAGGAGCCCGCCGGACTCGTTCACCGTCTCCTTCCACACCTCGTATCCCTGTTCGGCTGCCTGGCCCGGCTGGGAGAACTCGCCGGTCAGGGGCAGGGACGTGCCGATCACGATCGGGTCGCCGTCGCCGCCACCACCCCCGTCCGAGTCACCGTCGTCGACACAGGCGGCGAGGCCCACCGCCATCACACCGGACAGCGCCGCGGCGGTGAGGCCGCGACGCACGTGCACTCGGGACATGATTCCTCCTCGGTTGGCCGCAATCGATTGCGGCGCGGCCAGTCTTGTGAAGAGCGCCACATCTTGTCAAGGCTCCTGAAGAGATCTGGATAGTTCTTGCAAACGGTTGTGGCAGGTGTCAACGTTCGGGGATGCCGACGCACTTGCCGAGCGATGCCGATGTCGTCGTGATCGGGGCCGGCCACAACTCACTCGTCTGTGCGAGCTACCTGGCCAGGGCGGGGTTGTCGGTGGTGGTCCTGGAGGCCGAGGAGCAGCCCGGAGGCAACACCAGGACCGAGCCGCTGACCCTTCCTGGCTTCGCACACGACTCGTGCAGCAGCGCCCATGTGCTGATCCAGAACAACCCGATGATCCGCGACGACGAACTCGGTCTGCTGGCCGAGCACGGGCTGCGCTACCTCACGACCGACCCCGCGGTGGTACTCCCGCAGGACGACGGGGATCTGCTGGTGATGCGCCCCGACCTCGACGGCACCTGCGCCGAGATCGCGCGCTGGTCCGAGCCCGACGCGGTGGCATTCCGGGCCCTCGTTGACGAGTGGCGCGGCGGCCTGGCGAAGGCGCACGGCCGATGGAGCTCGCACCTCCCACAGCCTGACGACGCGAACACCCAGCGCTACCTCGCGCTGCGCGAGCGATCTGCCCTCGACGTCGTACACGAACGCTTCTCGCACCCGGTCGTCCGCTCCTTCGTGCTCTGGATGGCGATGGCGACCATCCAGGACCCGCGGCGAGCAGGCACCGGCTTCCTGCCGTCATCGCTGGCCGCCGGCCGGGTCGACTTCGGATGGACCACGCCCGTGGGCGGCAGCCAGAAGCTTCCGGACGCCCTGATCGAGCTGGTGGAGAAGCACGGCGGGCGAGTGGTGTGCGGGTCTCCGGTCGCCGCGATCGAGGCGGACCGCGACGGTGTACGCCGGGTCCGCACGGACGACGGTCGCTCGGTGAGAGTGGGCCGGGCCGTGGTCGCCGGCGGACATCTGGCCCGCCTCCCGGACCTGCTCGAGGGCGTCGAGCCACCGGCCGACCTGCGCGACGCCAAGGACGCCTGGCGCCCGGGGTTGAGCGTCTTCGCCGTACACGCCGCATTGCGGGGCAACCTGACCTTCGGGTCCGGTGACCGTGCGGTTCGGAGCGCGGCCGCCGGTCTGGGCACCGTCGAGGGGATGCTCCGCCACATCGAGCGCCACGAACGTGGAGAGCTCGAGACCGAGGACCCATGGCTCCTCGTCGTCAACCAGACCGTGGTCGATCCGGCCAGAGCGCCCGATGGCGCGGGCACGTTCAAGATCCTCACCATGGCGCCGTACCAGCTGGCCGACGGTCGCGACTGGAGCACCGCGAAGGACGAGTACGCCGCCACCCTGGTCGACCTGGTCCGCAGGCAGTGCACCGGGCTCGACGACGACGACATCCTCGCGATCCGGGCGGAGTCCCCTGTCGACCTCGCGGCGCACAACCCCCAGAACCTCGGCGGCTCTTGTCACGGCGGGGAGTTCGTCATCGACGGTGCAGTGATCCCTGGCTGGCCGCGCTACGACACCGGCATCGCCGGTCTCTTTCTCACCGGGGCGACCACGCATCCCGGTGGATCGGTCTCGGGTCGGCCCGGGCGGAATGCCGCCCGGGCCGTGCTCGACTCGCTCGGGCTGGACCCGCTGGCGGTCATGGGGCGGGACTGAGCCAGGCGGCAGATTTCCCCGGTCGACCGGGGAAATCGGAACTTGTCCGGCATCGCTTTGCCTGACAAGTGCAGGGATCCCCGGTCGGCCGGGGAAATCCTCAGCGGGCCAGCAAGGCCTTCAGTGCTTTCTCGGTCTCCCGGATCACGCGTGCCTCGTCGATGTCGACCAGTTCGCCGTGCCGCTTGCGGATCCGGCCATCGACCATCACGGTGTCGACGTTCTCGGCGCCGGCCGCCAGCGCGAGCAGATTGGGTACGTCGGTCCGCGGCGCGGTCGCCACGTCGCGGGTCCGGACCAGGATCAGGTCGGCACGCTTCCCCGGGGTGAGCGAGCCGACGACGTCTCCGAGGCCGAGGCTGCGGGCCGCGTCGATGGTCGCCATCTCCAGGATCCGCCGGGTGTTCACGGCCAGCTCCTGCTCCGCCTGGCCGCGAAGGAGAGCGGTCGTGAGCCGGGCGACCGACCACAGGTCGGCAGTGCCGGTGAGCGGCAGGGTGTCGACGGACAACGAGAGCAGCATCCCGCTGTCCTCCATCTCCTGGACCGGCGTGACGCCGTAGCCGATCAGCATCTCCGACCAGGGGCTGATGCTCACCGAGGCGCCGGTCTCACGGACCAGCGCGCGCTCCTCCTCGGTCGTGTAGAGCGCGTGGATCAGCTGGGTGTCGGGCGTGAGCATGTCCTGCTCGCCCAGCTGCCGGATCATGCCGAGCGCTCCGTGGGCGCGCGTCGAGTTGGCGTGGTAGCTCACCGGAAGACCCAGGTCCCGCGCGGCGTCGTACTCCGGCCGGAAGACGGGCTCGGCGACCAGCCCCGGTGGCCGACCGGCGAGCCCGAGGTGCATCAGCGGCAGCCGGCCGGCGTCGAACCAGGCGCTCTTCACTCGCGCCACGTCCTCGAGATCCAACAGCTCCGTGCCGGGGAGGCCCTGCGGCGTGCCGTAGGAGAACCGACCGCGCAGGCCGATCTCCTTGTGCGCGCGAAGGTTGCCGTCCGCGTGCTCCGGCGAGCGCAGGTTGTGCGCCCAGTCGTGCACCGTGGTGATGCCGGTGTTCAGCGCGTCGACAAGGCCGAGGCGGGTGCCTTGGAACAGGTCGGAGGGCAGGCACCGCACCCCGTTGGCGACGTTCAGCGCGAAGTACGCCGTCTCCGGCGACGAGCTCGACATGCTGCGGTAGAGGGACGTCCACAGGTGCCAGTGCGTGTCGACGAGGCCGGGCATCACCACCATCCCGCGACCGTCGATGCGGGCACCTCGGGCGTCGAGGTCGGGCCCGACAGCAACGATCTCGCCGTCGCGAATGTGGACGTCTCCCTCGGGCAGGTCGCCGATGTCAGGGTCCATGCTCAGGACGTACGCCCCGGTGACGACGTACTCACGATGGTGACGATGGCGTTCCTGCGTCGCCCCGGCGGCCGCGGGTGCCGCGGCCGCCCCCACTCCGGCGGCTGCGCCAGCCAACACCCGTCGTCTGGTCACGTCCATGATCTTCTCCTCCCGAGCGGCGTCCGGTGTGATGACCGGCCGTTAGAACCTGTGGAGCCTGGCCAGTGCGGCGACGACATCCGCCTTCGTGGCAACGGCGGCACTCTCCAGAACCTTGCTGATGCTGGGCGAGGCCTCCCCGCCGGTCACTCGATGCACTGGCGCGTCGAGCAGGTAGACGAACCGGCGGTGGATCTCGTCGGCCAGCCACCCGCCGTAGGACGTTCCGATCGCGCCCTGTTCGGCGATCAGGACCTTGCTGGTCTTGGTGAGGCTGGCCTCGATCGTGTCCCAGTCGATGCTGGCCCGGTCGAGCCAGCGCAGGTCAATGACCTCGGCGTCGACCTCGGCGGACTCCTCCGCTGCCTCGAGCACCTTCGGCAGCATCGCCAGGTAGCTCAGCACTGTGACGTCGGAGCCCTCGCGCCGGGTCACCGCCTTGCCTACCGGGAGGCAGTGTCCAGGTCGCTGACCGGCCCAGGGCCGGAGGTCAGGTAGAGGTCGACGTGCTCAGCACCACGACCGGGTCCTGGCAACGGAGTGCGGTGTTCATCAGCCCGACGTAGTCGTACGGCGTCGTCGGAGCCACGATCCGCCACCCCGGCGAGGTCGCGAACACGCCGGCTGGATCCATCGAGTGCTGCGACCCGTAGCCGGTGCCCATCGCCACCCTGCTGCGGAGCACCAGCGGGACGCCGTGCTCGCCGCCGTACATGTGCCGGGCCTTGGCGATCTGGTTGAACAGCTGATCGGCGGCGACCCACATGAAGTCGGCGTACATGAACTCGACGACGGGGGTGAACCGCCCGTCGAGCGCGATCCCGCCGGCCAGCCCCGCGAAGGCGTTCTCGCTGATGGGGGTGCCGAGCACCCGGCCGGGGAAACGGTCGGTGAGTCCACGGGTCGCGCCGTTGGTGCCGCCGTCGAGGCGGTGAACGTCCTCACCCATCACCACGATGCCGGGATCGGTCTCCATCCGCCGGGCCATCACGCGGCCACGGCGTCGATGAACTTCGTCTCCTCGACCGGTACGGCGTGCCCGTCGGCGGCCACCACGGGGGCCCCGTTGAGCTCGGAGAGATCGCCGCGGATGCCCACGTCGACCCAGGCCGGGTCGGGCCATTCTGCGGCCGGATCTGCCGCTGATCCGCTTGCCGCTGGGCACCGGCTCGAGCAGCATCTCGCCGATCCGCCATCACTTGCTTGGCGCGAGCGACTGCCTCCGCTGAATCGTCGGCGGACAGGACGCCGCGCCGCTGAGGTCCCCGGCCGCCTGGGTCAGCGCGTCGCGCGCCCGCCAGGCGCGCCCCCCCCGCTCTCGGGGAGCCGAACCCGCCCCCCGGGGGCCGCCGTTCCGGTGGAGAACCGATAAGCGTCGGCCTCGACCACCGTCGGGCCGCGGCCCGGGGCGCATGCGCCTGATGGCCTCGGTCATCGCCAGGTGATCGGCGAGCGGATCCATCCCGTCGACCTTCGAGGTGGCGATGTTGAAGCCCAGCCCTCGGGCCAGAGCAGCCGGGGTTTGTGGTGGCCTCGGTGCACTGATGTGGAGACGGTGTACTGGTTGTTCTTGATGAAGAAGCAGACCGGGAGGACCATGCAGCGGCGAGTGTTCATCGACCAGAGTGTCGACCCGAGGTCCGACGGTGCTGTCGCCGAGCAGTGTTTTCTTACGAGACCGTGTCAGTCCTGTTCCTTTTTGCCGGGTGCGACGCGGTCACCCGGCGGCCTGTGAGATCTTTTCCCCGACTATGGCGTTGGTGCTGATCGTGCCGGCCTCGTGCCACTGTAGATGCATCCAGCTTGCTGCGGCCGTGGCTCGAGCTGTGGTCCAGGCCGGAAATATCTGCGAGGGTGAGCAAGAGGGCACCTCGCGGATCCCCTCGGTCGGTTTTGTCAGTGGTTCGATCGCAGCCTCGGTTCGAGGTGGTGGAGCGCCTTGGGCCAGGAACTGGCGGCGTCCTGGCCTTGTTACCCGTTCATCGTGTCGGCGCTGTTCAGTGTGTAGCATGATCTGATCTGTGCTGCTTTCCTGGTCGACGCCCTGGAGAGTGGCGCAGGGCCGTGGACCAGCCCCGCGCCGGCGAGCCAGAGGATGTACTGCTTGAACGAGCGGATTCATATGAGCCGGGCATAGAGCGTTGTCAGCAGATGGGGCTCGGCTGCGTCCCAGTCCGCGCTCCCCGGCGACAACGACCTCGACCCGACGGCGAGGCGGCCTCGAGCGGACGGTGCTCGAGGCACGGCGGCGCTCCTTCGATCAGGCGCACCTTGCCACAGTGTTTGGATCCGAAATCAGGTCGTGATCTGGCTCTGGACTTTGAGCAGCCTGATGTGGACGTTGTTTCGGATCCAAAAGTCGAAGGAGGGCCGATGCCGCTGCCAGGCCTGCGCCGCGTGGACCACCTCGGCTTCACGGTCCCCGACCTGGACCAGGCCCACCGCTTCCTGGTCGAAGTGCTGGGCTGCGAGTACCTCTACTCGCCCGGCCACTTCCGCCACGACGACGACTGGATGGCCGACCCATCTCGGCGTGCATCCGCGCGCGGAGATGCACAACCGCTTCTACCGGTGCGGCGGCGAGACCCTGCTCGAGGTGTTCGAGTACTCCGCCCCCGACCAGCGGGACACGCCCCCGCGCAACAGCGACGTCGGCGGCCACCACGTCGCGCTGTACGTCGACGACCTGGACGCCGCCATCGAGCACCTCCGGGCCGAGGACGTCGAGGTGTTCGCGGGACCGACGGCGAGCACCGGTGCGGGCAAGGGCAACCGGTGGATCTACTTCCGCAGCCCGTGGGGCATGCAGTTCGAGCTGGTCTCGTACCCGCACGGCAAGGCCTTCGACAACGAGCGCGCCGGCGAGAGTGCAACGTCATGAGCCAGGAAGAGCAGCTCATCACCGAGACCGGCGGCGCCGCCAGCGCCAGGATCGCGGCCTACCTCCGCGAGGAGATCCTGCACGGCCGGTTCCTGCCCGGCGACCGGATCCGGCAGGAGGACATCGCCGAGCGCTTCGGAGCCAGCCGGCTGCCGGTGCGCGAGGCGCTGCGGATGCTGGAGGCGGAGGGCCTCACCGAGCACGAGTCCAACAAGGGGGCGCGGGTCCCACGGCTGAGCCGGCACGAGGTCGACGTCGTCTACCAGATGCGCGAGCGGCTCGAGCCGCTGGCGCTGATCGAGAGCCTGCCCACGCTGACCAGCGATGAGCACGAGCGGCTCGAGGACGTGCAGACCCGGATCGAGGCCAATGCCGATGTGGAGCGCTTCCTCGAGCTGGACCGCGAGTTCCACCTGCTGACCTACAGCGGCTGCGCCCTCGACCCGCTCAACAGCATGGTCACCCGGCTCTGGAACTCCACCCAGCACTACCGGCGGATGTTCGTCCAGCTCGGGGGCCGCAGCCGGATGTGGGTGGTCAACGCCGAGCACCGGCTGATCCTGGACGCCGTCGTACGACGCGACGCGGTCGACGCCGAGCGCTACCTCCAGGGCCACATCCGGCGCACGCGGATAGAGCTGGGGCGGCACCCCGGGGTGTTCGAGGAGAGCCTGTGACCCGGCTGACGGTCAACGGCACCGTGGTAGAGGTCGCCAGCGACGGCGAGACCCCGCTGCTGACGGTGCTGCGGGACGAGCTCGGTCTGCTGGGCAGCCGGTTCGGGTGTGGCCAGGGTCTGTGTGGTGCCTGCGCCGTGCGGCTCGGCGACGCCGTCGTACCGTCCTGCGAGACGCCCCTGTGGCAGGTCGAGGACCAGCCGGTCACCACTGTTGAGGGGCTGTCCGGCGAGGACGGTCCGCATCCCGTGCAGCGCGAGCTCCTGGAACGACAGGCCGCGCAGTGCGGCTTCTGCATCGCCGGGATCGTGGTCCGAGCGGCGGCCCTCATCGAGAAGGAACCCGGGGCCGATGCCGCCCGGGTCGCCGCAACCCTGGATCCGCACCTGTGCCGGTGCGGCTCGCACCAGCGAATAGTCGACGCCGTGGTCGCGGCCGGGACGCGAGCATGACCGACGCGCCCGCCCACATCGTCGCCAATCCCCGGTTGGGTGCCTGGCTCAGCGTCGACGACTCCCGTGTCGAGGTGCACGTCGGCAAGGTGGAGCTGGGTCAGGGGATCGTGACCGCGCTCGCACAGGTCGCGGCCGATGCCGTGGGTCTCCCCCTGGAGGCCGTCCGGATGGTGCCCGCGAACACCCACGGGCCCCACGAGGGGCTCACCGCAGGCAGCCTGTCGGTGTTACAGGCCGGGGCCGCCCTGCGGCATCTCGGCGGGGTCGTCCGGACGCTCACCGCTGGTCCCGTCGAGCCGCTGTCGGCGTACGTCGAACGCATCCGCGAACTGGACCCCGAAACCGACCTGACGGTCGAGACGCCCGCGCCGCCCGGCGGGGCGGTGGCCGTCGGGCGGAGCGTGCCGCGCCTCGACCTGCCCGACAAGGTGCTCGGCCGGCCGCGCTATCTCGGCGATCTCCGGCCCGAGGGATTGCTCCACGGCCGGGTGCTGCGACCCCCCTCCGTCGGCGCGAGGCTGACTGACCTTCCGCCCGACTGGAAGTCACCAGGGGTCGAGCTGGTGCGGGACGGGTCGTTCGTCGGTGTGGTCGGCGAGCGTGAGGTCGACGTCGACCGCGGTCTCGCCCAACTCGAACGGGACTGCACCTGGGAGGAGCAGGATCTGCTCCCGGACGAGTCGGAGCTCTCGGAGTGGCTGCGCCGCGGCCCGCATGAGGACATCGTGGTGTCCGACGAGGGGCCAGCCGCCGGCACGTTGTCCGCGTCGTACTCCAAACCGTTCCTGGTGCACGCCTCGATCGCGCCGAGCACCGCGATGGCGCGCTGGGACGAAACGGGCGCGCAGGTGTGGAGTCACAGCCAGGGCATCTTCGGGCTGCGCGACGCGATCGCCGACACCCTCGGCCTGGACGCCGAGACCGTGCGGGTCGAGCACGTGGAGAACGCCGGGTGCTACGGCCACAACGCCGCCGACGACGCGGCGTTCGACGCCGTACTGCTGGCCAGGGACGTGCCGGGCCGTCCGGTGCTGGTGCGATGGTCCCGCTCGGACGAGCTGACCTGGGGCCCGTTGTCGTCAGCGATGACAGCGACCGTCTCGGCCGCCCTCGTCGACGGCCGCGTCACCGGCTGGGAGTACGACGTGTGGAGCCTCGGGCACACCGCGCGCCCGGGCTACCGAGGGGCGCCGGGCCTGCTTGCCGGCGGCCAGCTCGCGACACCCGTGCCGCTACCGCCGCCGACCGACCCACCCGTCGAAGGCGGTGGTGGGACCACCCGCAACGCCGTCCCCCTGTACGCCGTCGGCCCACGCCGCGTCACCGGCCATCGCAAGGTGGAGACGCCGCTGCGGACCTCGGCCATGCGCGCCCTGGGCGCCTACCTGAACGTGTTCGCGATTGAGAGCTTCATGGACGAGCTCGCCGAGGTGGCCGGGGTCGACCCGATGCGGTTCCGGCTCGACCACCTCGACGACTTGCGAGCCCGGGCGGTCGTCGAGACCGCCGCTCGGGCAGCGGGCTGGGACCACGCTCTTCCCCCCGACACCGGGCGTGGGCTCGGTGTCGCCCGCTACAAGGACAACGGCGCGTGGTGTGCCGTCGTCGCGGAGGTGGAGGTGACCAGCGAGGTGCGCGTCCCGCGCCTGACAGTCGCGGTCGACGTCGGCCGCGTCGTCAACCCCGACGGCGTCCCAACGCGTGGAGGGTGGCGCCGTCCAGGCCACCAGCTGGACGCTCAAGGAACGGGTGCGCTTCGACCGGCAGCGCATCACCAGCGACGACTGGGAGTCCTATCCCGTCCTCCGCTTCTCCGAGACCCCCGAGGTCGAGGTCCACCTGCTCGACCGGCCGGACCTCCCCTCGGTCGGCGCCGGTGAGGCAGCGATGGGTCCGACGTCCGCAGCCATCGGCAACGCCGTCGCCGCAGCCCGGTCGGGGTGAGGGTCCGCGACCTGCCCCTCACAGCAGCGGCGGTCGTCCGCCGCCATCGAGTCCGAGGGCGGTTGACCCGCCCGCACACCCACAGGAGGAACGACATGACCGGACCGCACATCAGCTACGTGCCGCTGGAGCAGATGGACGAGCCGGATGCAGCAGGAGATGCACCGCTGCGCCCGGGAGGGGACGCCGCGACCCGAGAGCTCGGCGGTCCGCGCGCACGCCCCCAACGCCTTCTGGGCGTTCGCCGACTCCTGGCAGGCGATCTTCCACAGCGGCGTCTGCGACCACGCGATCAAGGACCTCTGCCGCGTCTACATCTCGCGCACCGTCAAGTGCGAAGTTCCTGGCGGCAACCAGCGGTCCGAGAAGGCGACCGCCGCGGGGCTGCAGGAGGCGCAGTACGACGAGCTGCTCAACTTCGAGACCTCCGACAAGTACGACGCCCGTCAGAAGGCGGCGCTGGCGTACGCCCAGGCCATGGCCGGGCCCGAGGAGGACCTCGACGGGTTGTGGCAGCGGCTCCACGAGCACTTCAGCGAGCCCTAGCTCGCCGGGCTCGGCTGCGCCATCGCCCTGACCTTCGGTCAGCAGAGCCGGAATCCGGCTCCTCGGCATCGACCACCACCAGTACATGGCGGGCACGGCCGCGTCGATGGCTCCCGGCTTCCGCAGCCCGCCGGCAAGCCCCTCGCCCACACCAAGGCGCGCGAGGACTACTGGGCGGCGCGCTGAGGTGCTCAACGACATCAAGCAGGTCGGCTTCATCGGCCTCGGCGCGATGGGCGCCGGCATAGCTCGCCGGCTGATCGACGCCGGTCACCCGGTGGTCGGCTGGAACCGCACCAAGGCCAAAGCCACGGAACTCTTGGACGCCGGGATGGAGTGGGCAGACACCCCGCGCGAGGCGGCGGCGCGTGTCGACGTGCTGTTCACCATGCTCACGAACACCGCCGCGATCGAGCAGGCGGCCGACGGAGACGACGGGATCCTGGCCGGGCTGCGCCCGGGCACGGTCTGGGCGGACCTGAGCACTATCTCGCCCGACGCCAGCGTCGCGCTGGCCGCGCGGGTGGCCGAGCTCGGTTCGTTCTACCTCGACACCCCGGTGTCCGGCAGCCCCGCAACGCTCGCCGCCGGGCAGATGTCGGTGATGGTGGGCGGCGACCGGGCGGCCTACGACCATGTCGAGCAGGTCCTGCACGCGATCGGCCCCAAGGTCACCTACATCGGGCCCAACGGGCACGCGATCCTCAGCAAGGTCGCGATCAACCTCGCCTTGGTCGTCTCGGTGACCGCGTTCGCCGAGGCCGTGACGCTGGTCGAGAAGGCCGGGGTGGATCGGACCGCCGTGGTGGATGCGGCGCTCAAGAGCGTGATCGCGTCTCCCGTCATCGGCTACCGGGCACCCCTGCTCGTCGACGACAACGAGGTGTACGCCGACGTCGAGCTGCAGCAGAAGGACCTGGTGCTCGCGCAAGAGCTGGCGCGTCGACTGGGGGCCGCCGTACCGACCTGCTCGGCCGCCAGCGAGATGCTCAGCGCCGCGCGGAGCAGCCCGCTCAGTGACCGCGACTTCCTGGTCAGCGTCGCCGACGTCTATCGCCGGATGGCGGGGGTGGTGGCATGAGCGACGAGCCGCTGCCGCCGTACCGCACCACCATCGACGACGTCCCGCTCGAGGAGAACCTGCGCGAGGACGAGGGGTGGATCGACATGCGGGTCCAGTACCTCATCGACGAGCGCCGGGCCGGCTCGCGGCACCTGGTCGTCGGCCGCACCGTGCTCCCGCCCGGCGCGCGACACGATCGGCACGCGCATCCCGACGCCGACGAGTTCCTCGTGGTGATGTCCGGCCACGGAGAGATCCACACGAACACCGGGATGGAGCCGTCGAAGGCCGGCGACGTGATCTTCACGCCGCGCGGCAACTGGCACGGCTACGTCAACACCTCGGACGAGGACGTGCTGCTGATCTGGGGCTGGAGCGGTGCCGGATCGCTCGAGGCCGCGGGCTACGCGCTGCCCGATGCCAGCGATCGGTTCGACGACTGACCGGCATCGATCCCCGGATCCTGCGGGGCACCGAGCGGATGCTGGCCCGGCACCGGCAGGAGCTGGCCGCCGGCGCGGTACCCCTGGGCTGGAAGGTCGGGTTCGGCGCGCCGGCAGCGATGAAGCGGCTGGGTCTCGACCGGCCACTGGTCGGAGCGCTGACCGCGGGTCGCCGGCTGCCGCCGGGTGCATCCGTCTCCCTCGAGGGCTGGACGCGCGGCGTGATCGAGGCCGAGATCGCGGCGTACGTCGGCCGCGACCTCGGCGCCGACGCCACCGCTGAGGAGGCCTTCGCCGCCGTCGACGGCTGGTCCCTCGCCGTCGAGCTCGCTGACGTCGACGTACCACCGGACGACATCGAAGAGATCCTCGCCGGCAACATCTACCACCGCCATGTGCTGCTGGGTGACCTCGCGCCAGACGAGCTCGACCCGACGACGGTGAGCGTGACTGTGCTTCGGGATGGCGTCGCGGTGGCGGCAACCGACCGGCCGCGCGAGCTGGTCGGCGAGCTCGGTTGGGTGCTCGCCACGACGGCCTCCACCCTTGCCGCCGGCGGCGCCGCGCTCCGCGCCGGCGACGTGGTGATCACCGGTTCCGTGGTGCCGCCGATCGATCTGGTTCCGGGGCAGACGTGGCAGGTCACGGCCGACGGCTTGGGCGAGGTCGCCGTCCGCCTCACCACCTGCACGGCGACGTACTTCGACTCCAGGTAGTCGAGCATGCCCTCGTGACCGCCCTCCCGGCCGATGCCGCTCTCCTTGACACCGCCGAACGGGGCGGCCGGGTCGCTGACCAGGCCACGGTTCAGGCCGACCATCCCCGACTCCAGTGCCTCGCTGACCCGTAGCCCACGAGCGAGATCCCCGGTGTACACATAGGACACCAGGCCGTACTCGGTGCGGTTGGCCAGCTCCCTACGGCCTCGTGCCTCGTCGGAGAAGGTGACCAGTGGCGCGACCGGGCCGAAGATCTCCTCGGTGAGGATCGCCGCGTCGGCCGGCACGTTCGCCCAGGCCGTTGGCTCGTAGTAGAAGCCGTCCCCGTTGGGGGGTAGCCAGCCGCCGGCGAGTACCGACGCACCGCCCGCCACCCGCGCGTCCTGCACCAGCTCGTCAACCTTGGCCACGGCCTCGGCGTTGATCAGGGGTCCCACCTCGGTGGCCGGTGTCGGCTCCCGGGCCTACCCGCAGCGCCGACATCCGCTCGGCGAGGCTGAGGCCGCGAACTTCTCCGCGATGGGGGCCTCGACGTAGAAGCGGTTGGCCGCGGTGCATGCCTCGCCGCCGTTGCGCATCTTCGCGACCATCGCGCCCTCGATCGCCGCGTCGAGGTCGGCGTCGGCGAACACCAGGAACGGCGCGTTGCCGCCGAGCTCCATCGAGGTGTTGACCACCTGGTCCGCCGCCTCGCGGAGCAGCTCGCGGCCCACCTCGGTCCTCCCGGTGAACGAGAGCTTGCGTACCCGGGGGTCGTGCAGCATGGCCGAGACGACCTCGCCCGAGCGCCGGGACGGCAGCACGTTGACCACGCCGGGAGGTACCCCGGCGTCGCGAGGATCCTGCCATCGCCAGCGCGGTCAGCGGTGTGTCGCTCGCCGGCTTGAGCACCACCGGGCAGCCCGCGGCCAGGGCCGGGCCGATCTTCCGGGCCGCCATCGCGGCGGGGAAGTTCCACGGGGTCACGAGCACGCAGACGCCGACCGGCTGGCGCAGGACGACGATCCTGTTGGCGCCGGACGGCGCGGTGGTCACCGAGCCCTACGCCCGTACGGCTTCCTCCGAGTACCAGCGGAAGAACTCCGCCGCGTAGGCCACCTCGCCCTGCGCGTCCGCGAGCGCCTTGCCGTTCTCCAACGTGATCAGCCGGGCGATCTCCGCTCCGCCGGGTCATCAGCTCGAACGCTCGCGCAGGATCTCGGCGCGCTCACGGGGCGCCGTGGCCGCCCACGCCCGGCGGCGCGGGCCGCCGCGTCGACGGCGGCCATCGCGTCCTCGACCGTGCCGTTCGCGACCGACGCGACGACCGCCCGGTCGCGGGGTCCGTCACCTCGAACCGGCCGCCGTCGCACGCGGGCACGGCCTTTCCACCGATGTAGAGATCGGTCGGTGAGCGGCTCCACTGCAGTCTGCCATCGAGAACCTCCTCGAGGCTCAGTACGGATTGGCGACGACGAGGTCCTGTGCGGGGAAGAGCGTGAGGATGCGTGGGCCGTCCGGTGTGACGACGACCTCCTCCTCGATCCGGGCCGCCGAGAACCCGTCGCTCGCCGGGCAGTACGTCTCCAGCGCGAACACCATCCCCGGCCTGCAGCTCGACGGGCTCCCTCATGCTGTTGAGCCGGGAGATGATCGGCCGTTCGTGCAGGCCCAGCCCCAGCCCGTGGCCGAACTGCAGGCCGAACGCCGCCATCTCGTTCTCGAACCCGAACTCGTTCGCCTTGGGCCACACGGCGGCCACCTGGTCGGTGCCGACCCCGGGCTTGATCATGGCGATCGACGCGTCCATCCACTCGCGCGCCTTCGTGTACGCGTCACGCTCGGCTCGGTGTCGCGCTGCCCACGCTGAACGTGCGGTAGTAGCAGGTCCGGTAGCCGTTGAAGGAGTGGATGATGTCGAAGAACGCCTGGTCGCCCGGGCGGATCAGCCGGTCGGAGAAGTTGTGCGGGTGCGGGTTCACCGCTCGCCGCTCACCGCGTTGATCGCCTCGACCTGGTCCGAGCCCATCTCGTAAGAGCCGCTTGTTCGCGAGCGCCACGATCTCGTTCTCGCGGATGCCCGGCTTGAGCGCCTCCACGATGTCCTGGTAGACGCCGTCGACCATCGCGGCCGCCTGGGTGAGCAGCATGATCTCGTCGGGGGACTTGATCTGCCGGGCGTCGAGCATCAGCTGCTGGGAGTCGACCACCGGCAGGCCCTGCCGCTGCATCTCGAACAGGAACGGCGGCTCGACGATGTCGACGCCCACGGGGGGGTCCGCGACACCGGCCGCCTCCAGGAGGCGCCTTGATCTGACGCGACCGCGCTCACCATCAGTCCGGCCGAAGGGGCGACCGCGCCCCGCAATCCGAGCATGCCTGGCGGGCAGTTGGTCGGGAAGCCACGGGGTGAGCTGGTGGTGCCGCGCCGCGGACCCGAAGTCCCACAGCACCGGCTCGTGCGTCTCCCGGGTCAGCAGGGCGTACCTCGTCATCTTGTCCCGAGGGCCCCGCCGATCCAGGTCTGCGTGACGTAGCGGATGTTGTTGAAGTCGAACAGCAGGAACGCGCCGCACTCGCTGCCCTCCAGCGACCTCTCGGGCCCGGGCCAGCCGGTACCCCCGCAGCCGGCCGAAGTCGACCCGTTGCTGTAGTCGACCCCCATGTGGCCGGGTGCGGGCATGGGTGCGCGGGCGTCATGACGGTCCTCCAGGGGCGTGGGGGAAAGGCCTCGTCGACCGCGATGTTCTCGGGCTTGAGGTCGAGCCCCGACGCGGCGGCCTGCAGGTCCACAGGATCGCGAAGTCCTCCTCGACCCGTCCGGTCCTGACGCCGCCTGCACCAGCCGCGCGGTGAGCGCCGCGACCGGCATGGGCACGTCGAGCTCGCGGGCCGCGGCGAACCCGAGGCCGAAGTCCTTGCGGAGCAGGACCGGCGTGAACGTGGGGGTGTAGTCGAGGTTCACGAACGCGGGCTACTTGTACCGGGTGAACGCCGACCCCATGACGCGGTTGTTGAGGAACTCCAGGAAGGCCGCTCTCGAGACGCCGCCTTCTCGAAGAGCACCGTGATCTCGGCCAGGTTCTGGGTCACCACGCCGAGCATGAGGTTGTGGCGATCTTCACGAGCCGCGCCAGTCGCCCTCACCTACGTAGGTGGCCGACTTGCCGAGTGCCCAGCAGGTGCTCCACCGCTGGTAGGCCGGCCGCGGGCCGGAGACCACGAGGCTCAGCCGGCCCGCCCGCACGACCTTGCCCGTTCCCGCTGACCGGTGCGGCCAGGAACTCGACCCCCCGCTCGCGGCACGCCTCGCGCATCGCGACCGAGGTCTCCATGGAGACGGTCGAACAGTCGACGACGATGCCGGGGACCGCTCGGGGTCGGCGAGCAGCCCACCGTCCCCGAGGAGGACCTGCTCGAGGTCGGCTCGAGGTCGAGACCATGGTGAAGACGACGTGGTGGTCACGCAGGTCGGCGATCGCGTCGGCGTTCCGGCCGCTGTCCGCGAAGGGCTCCGCCTTGGCGGGTGCGGTTCCAGGCCGTGAGATGCTTGCCGGCGCTGGCGAGCCGCCCCGCCATCGCGGGGCGCATCCGGCCGGCGCCGATCCCGCCGACCCGGAGGGAGGGCGGCTGTGCCATCAGGATCCTGCCGTTCATGGTAAGGAGATGGGCGTCACAGGCCGCCGCCGCGGCGCCGGCCGTCGGCGAGCCGGTCGGCCGTGTAGGGCCGGTGCCGGGGCGCGACGTTCGCGCAGCCGTGATTGCCGTCCTCGAGCATGAGCAGCTCGACCGCGCCGCCGGCCTCGACCGCAGCTGTTCCGCGTGTTGCCAGGGGATCAGCCGGTCCTTGCGACCGAACACGATGAGCAGCGGGGCGCCGTCGGCCGCGGAATCCTCCATGCCGAGGGTCAGGCGATTACGCGGCCTCCTGCTCGGACCCGGCTCCCGACCAGACCCGGAACGTCTGGCGGGTGAGCTGTGGCAGCCCGGCCCAGCACTCGCCGAAGTTATAGGGGCCCGCCAGGGCGACGCAAGCCCTGACCCTGGTCCCCGGCGCCGCCGCGACCCGCCGCGCGTAGCCGCCGCCGAAGCCGACCCCCCACACCCCGAGCCGGTCTCGTCGATCTCCGGCGGGTGCCCACCGCCTCGAGCAGGGCCGCCGGGGACCAGTCTCGCGGATGGGTAGGTCGTACTCCGCCTCGCCCTGGCCCGGGCCTCCACCGTGAACGTGGCGAGCCCGCGTTCGAGGAAGGTCCCCTCGGTCGACCGCTCCTTTTGACCGAGTCGAGCCCGAAGGAGCAGGACGCGCGGGTGCGGCCCGTGCCCGTCGGGGGGCCGCAGCACGCCCACGAGCCGGCGCCCTCGAACGCATCTCGATCCGCCGCCCCGGTGGGTACAGGTACGACAAGGCGTCGGTCAGACATTCGAGCAAGGCGCCAGTGGGCAGCGCCGCAACCGGTCAAGGTCACCGACGAGGGCAAACTTGGCGAAGTGGTGGTAGACCGCGGCCTGGGCCAGGTGTTCGCCCGCCGAGCGAGTCCGCCCCTCATCCAGTGCTTCCCGACCCAGCGCCTCGTGGGCGGCGCCGCGGGCCACCCAGGCCGCGCACCAGTCGGACCAGTTCTCGAGGTCGGCGAGAACCCGCTCGAAGTCGGCCGCGGGGACGCCGTTGGCGGTGAACCGCGGGTCCCAGTGGGAGACCGCGGAGGCGACCAGCTCGTCCATGGCTCCCCCTCTCAGCAAGATGCTGCAAACGAGTGCAGCCTCACGAATCCTGGAATCGGTGTCGAGGCGGTCCAACGGTGGAGGGCCCGTGCTGCAATCGAGTGCAGAATCCGCTACCGTTCGCCCGTGGAGACCGTCGCTATGGGCTCGTTCACTCCGTCGGTGCTCCTCGAGGTCGCGGGGCGCACGGGACGGCTTCCGCGAGCAGGGCCTCCGCGTCACCGAGACTCCGGTGGCTCATCGCCGGCCCAGTTCCAGAGCCTCGTCGACGGTGACCTCGCAGTGGCGCTCACGAGCCCGGACAACGTGCTTGCCTACCGGTTCGACCCGGGCAACCCGCTGGGTCGCCTGCTCGACGCGCGGATCGTCGCCGGCATCGACCGCGGCATGGGGTTGGGCCTCTATGGTCGGCCGGGGCTCACTCCCGCGGCGCTCGAAGGCGCCGACGTGGGCGTGGACGTGCCGACCTCCGGGTTCGCGCTGGCCCTCTACGCGCTGGCCGAGGCGCTGGGCATCGGACGAGACCGCTACCGGCTGGTGACGCTCGGCTCCACCCCGCGCCGGCTCGAGGCGCTGCTCGCGGGCGAGTGCGCGGCGACCATGCTCAACGCCGGGAACGAGCTGCTCGCCGAGCGGTCCGGCTGCGTCCTGCTCGCCGCCGCGAGCGACCACCTCACGCCGTACCTCGGGACGGTGGTCGCGATCGTCGGTACCCAGAACCTGGATGTCGCGCGGCGGCTGACCGCGGCGCTGGTCGAGACCGCGGCCGAAATCGCCGGAGGCGCGCTCACCGACGAGACCGCGCAATCAGCAAAGGACCGGCTCGGACTCGACGCCGAGCTCGCCGGACGGTACGTCGCCCGGCTCCGCGACCCGCTCACCGGCCTGGTCGCCGACGGGAGCGTCGACCGTGGCGCCCTGGAGACCTTGGTCCGGCTGCGCACGACGTACCTGCCCAAGGACGACGGCTCCGACCCGCTGGCGACCGCCCTCGACGAGGGATCCGGCCTGGTGCAGCATCCATGAGGGGACGCCCGGCTGCGGCTCCGATCCGGCAGCTCCAGCTGACCACGTTCGTCAGCACTCTCGACCGGTTCGCGATGCCGCCGATGCTCGTCGTCATCGCCCGCGACCTCGATGTCTCCCTGTCGGTGATCGTCCAAGTGGCTGGCGCCTACTTCCTGATCTACGGCCTGAGCCAGCCGATGTGGGGCGTGGTCTCCGACCGGCTCGGCCGCGTGCGCACGATGCGGTTGACGCTGCTGTTCGCGGGCATCTGCACGCTGGTCTCGGCGCTGAGCGGCTCTCCATTGGCGCTCCTGATCTCGCGCGGGCTTGCGGGCGGGTTCTTCGGCGCCGCGTACCCGTCCACGCTGATCTACCTCGGCGACACCGTGCCGGCGGCGGTGCGGCAGCGGGCCATCGCGCAGCTCATGGTCGGCGTCGCCCTGGGGACCGCCATCGCCTCGATCGGCGCCGGCATCCTCGCCGACGCGGTGTCCTGGCGGCTCGCTTTCGTCATCACCGGCGTCGGTTCGCTGGCGCTCGTCTGGTTCCTGCGCGGACTGCCGGAGCCCGAGCTCACCCACCGGCCGGCGTCCCTCTTCGAGCCGCTGGCCACCATCGTGCGGTCGCGAGTGGCGTTGCTGGTTTTGTTGTTCGCGTTTGTCGAGGGAGCCGTGCTGCTCGGCGGGCTGACGCTGCTACCCGCCGCCGTAGAAAGCACCGGCGCCACGGTAGCGCTGGCCGGCGCCGTGACGGGTGTGTACGGCGTGGCGGTGTTCGGCGGCTCCGCGCTCGTCGGGCACCTCTCCGGACATTGGCACCCGTCCCGGCTGATCGCGATGGGCGGTGTCGCGGCCGTGGTCGGCTGCGCACTCCTCGTCCTGTCGCAGCAGCCGGCGATGGCGGTGGTGGTCGCTGTTCTGTTCGGGCTGGCGTGGACTTCTATGCACTCTTCGCTGCAGACGTGGGCCACCGAGATCCTGCCCGCGGCGCGGGCGACGCTGGTGTCATTGTTTGCCGGATCACTGTTCGTCGGCAGCGCTCTGGGAGCGGTGGTGGTCTCGGGCTGGGCCGAATCGGGCCGCTACTCCCTCATCTACGCGGTCACCGGGGCTCTGGCCGTGCCACTCGCGCTCGGTGCCGGCTGGGGACGCAGCCGGTGGCACCGCCCCCCGGCCGAACACTCCTAGGATGCTGCCGTGCCGACTTCGACGCTCAGAGACGTGGCCGAGGCCGCGGGCGTCCATCCGGCGACCGCCTCACGGGCCCTCAACCCCGCCACCCGCAGCCTGGTGAACGCGGACACCGCCCGGCGGGTCATCAAGGTGGCCGAGTCCCTGGGCTACCGCCCGAATCCGATCGCCCGAGGGTTGAAGACCGCCAAGTCCGGCACCGTTGGCCTGGTCATCCCCGACCTGACCAACCCGCTCTTCCCACCGATCGTGCGCGGCATCGAAGTGGTACTCGAGGCGGCGGGCTACAGCGGGCTAGTGGTGAACACCGACAACGACCCGGACCGGGAGCGGCTCCAGGTCGACTCCTTGCGGTCCCGTCAGGTCGAGGGCCTGATCATCGCGACCGCCCTCCTCGAGCACCCGCTGCTCGAAGAGCTCGCCAGCGACGGGGTGCAGATGGTGATGGTGAACCGCCGTCCCGAAGGCGTCGAGGCCTCCTCCATCACCCCGGACGACGCGACCGGCGTGCGGCTCTCCGTCGAGCACCTCGCAACTCTGGGGCACACCAGGATCGCCCATCTCGCCGGTCCGGACGTCACCTCGACGGGCGTGATCCGCGCCCGGGCGTTCCGGGCCGCGATCCGCGACCTGGGGCTCGACGACGACCCCGGTCTCGTGGGCGTGTGCGCGTCCTGGACCGAGGATGCCGGCGCGGACGCGCTGCGCGACCTTCTGGGCAGCGGCGCCGACTTCACTGCGATCGTCGCCGGCAACGACCTGATCGCGCTGGGCTGCTACGACGTGTTCGCGGAACGCGGCATCACCTGCCCCGACGACATCAGCGTGGTCGGGTTCAACGACATGCCGTTCCTCGACAAGCTGCGCCCGCCACTGACGACGATCGCCATCCCGCATCACCAGATCGGCGCGGAGGCGGCTCGCCTGCTACTGGATGCCATCGCGGAGCCCACCCGTCCGCCTCGCTCGGTCCTGCTGCCGCTGTCGCTGGTGATCCGCGGATCCACCGCGCCACCCCGCTGACCTGCGAGCTCAGGCGACGCGCGCCCGCACGCACCAGGAGACGGCGGGCATCGTGAACGGCGCCTCGGGCAGCAGCTCGGCACACCGGGCGCGCAGCGCCGCCCGGCGAGACTCGTCCAGCCCGGCGACGTACGCCCCCGACGGCCCGACCCCGAGCGTGTACGGCGCCCACCAGTCCTCGAGGCTCTCGAACTCGACGTCGACGCGGAGCTCCGACTCCTCGACGTCCCGTAGCCCGGCCTCGCGGGCCAGCTCGCCGAGGTGTCCTTCCCGGGACCCGGAGAGCGTGGACTCGTCCTTGGCGGCCGGATCGACGTCGCGCACAGCCGTCCAGAACGTCGACAGCGGCCCGCGGTCGCCCGCGTGGTCCCACACGCACGCCGCGACCACGCCGCCGGACCGGGTCACCCGCGCCATCTCCCGCAGACCCGCGACCGGGTCCGCCATGAAGTGCACGACCAGCTGCGCCAGCGCGGCGTCGTACGACGCGTCGTCGAACGGCAGTTCCTCCGCCGGAGCCAGACGCACGTCGACGCCGGGAAGCCGCGTCCGCACCGCATCCACGAACGGCTCCGACGGGTCGACCCCCGCCACGTGGCCCGCACCGAGCCGGTCGACCAGCACAGCGGTCAGCGCGCCCGGCCCGCAGCCGACGTCGAGGACACGCTGGCCCGGTTCGAGATCTGCGACGCCCACGAACTCTTGCGCGAGCGGTTCGGAGAACCTGCCCATGAAGGCGCCGTACGCCGACCCGGCAACGTCAAAACTCATCTCGACCGCCCCTTTCCACACGAGTAGCGTCCCACCATGATCCTCGTCGTCGGCGCGACTGGCGAAGTGGGTTCCGGTGTCGTGCGACGGCTCCGTGAGAGCAACGCGGACGTTGTGGCGATGGTGCGCCCGACGACCGACCCGGCTCCCTTGGCCGCCACCGGGGCCGAGATCCGGCGCGGCGACCTGTTGGACCGCGACTCGCTCGAGGAGGCCTGCCGCGGCATCGACACCATCGTGACCACCGCGAACGCCATCGTGCCGCGTCGGGGCGAACGCCCTGACCTCGAGGCGATCGGGCGCGGCCACGAGGAGCTGGGACTGCTCGCGCGACAGGCCGGGGTCGGCCGGATGATCACCGCCTCGGTGCCCGCGTCGTTCATGGGACGCGGGGCGCCCGAGTTCGACATCCGGGGCCGGGTCGAGGAGCGGCTGCGGGTAGACGGACCTCCACTGACGATCGCCCGGGCGTCGCTGTTCATGGAGTCGTGGCTGGCAGCGGTGGGTTCCCGGCTCCCGCTGCGCGGCGGGCGTGACTCCACCTTGAACCGGGGCTACTGGATGGCCCGGATGGTGGGCGTGACCACCCAGCGCACACTGGACCGGTTCGGGATCGCGCAGCTGCCCGCCGGCGGCCGGGCGCGGCACGCGTTCATCTCCACCGACGACGTCGCGGGCGCCCTCGCGGCTGCCGCGCTCACTCCGGACGACCTCCCGGACGAGCTGCACCTGGGCGGTCCGGCCGCGCTGAGCTGGCACGAGGTCGCCGAGACCTACGGTCGGGTGCTCCATCGGCGGGTGAGGACGGTGCGCCTGCCCGGCGTACCGTTCCGTGCGCTGTCGATCCTTAGTCGACCGTTCAGCCCGTCCGCCGCGCACCTGCTGGCGGTGCAGCACCTGGTGGGCAAGCTCGACACCGACTACTCGCCGGACGACGCGCGTGAGCTGCTCGGCCGCGATCCGGTCTCGGTGGAGACGTTCCTCAGCCAGCGGCTGCGGATCAGGCCACCACTTCGAAGGTGATGCCGGGAAGTTCGGCGGGGCCACGGTAGTTGAGTCGACATGACAACGATCGGACTCATCGGCAGTGGCCACATCGGACAGGCAATCGCCAAGCAGGCGGTGGCGCACGGGTACGACGTAGTGCTGAGCAACTCGCGCGGGCCGGAGACGCTCGCCGACCTGGTGGCCGAGCTCGGCGACCGCGCGACGGCCGGGACTGCAGAGGAAGCCGCGGCGTCCGGCGACGTGGTCGTCATGACGGTCCCGTTCAAGGCCTATGCGGACGTGCCAGTCGAGCCACTCGCGGGCAAGGTGGTGATCGACACCAACAACTACTACTTCGAGCGCGACGGGCACTACCCGGAGATCGACGAGGGCCGGACGACTCCCAGCGAGCTGCTCGCCGACCACCTGGGAAGCGCGCGCGTGGTCAAGGTCTTCAACGCCATCCAGGCTGCTCAGATCGGCACCGCCGCGACGCCCGCAGGCACGCCGAACCGTCCAGCACTCCCCATCGCCGGCGACGACGCCGAGGCCAAGCAGATCGTGAGCGACCTGGTCGAAGAGTTCGGTTTCGACGTGGTCGATGCCGGGCCGCTCGCAGAAGGCAAGCGGTTCGACCGCGACCAGCCGGCGTACGGGGCCGAGCTTCCGGCAGACGCGTTGGTCGAGGCGCTCGCGCAGGCGAGCTAGTCGATGATCTCGAAGCGGATGCCCGCCTTGTCCAGCCTCAGCATCAGGCTGTCGCCCATCGCCTGGGCCGTCGTGACCTGGCCGACGGTCTTCGGGTTGTCGTCGAAGGCCAGGCAGAGGGCGGACTCGGCCAGCATCTTCGCCGTCTCGGTATAGCCGGGGTCGCCGCCGGAGACCCGGGTGTGGATGGTGCGGCCGTCGCCCTCGGCGAGGTGGTCGACCCGGAACCAGGACTTCTCCCGACGCTCGGGACTCGGACCGTCGCCCTGCTTGATCCGGCCGAGCAGGAAGTTGCGCAGCGGCTTGATCTGCGCCGACACCGCGATCGCCGAGACGCCCGCGATCCCGCCGGCGGCGAACGCCAGGGTCTTCGTGCCGGCGTAGTGGGAGTAGCGGAAGGTCGATCCGTAGACCGGCAGCGCGGCGCCGCTGCGGGCCACGATGATCGGGTCGATCGTCGGGAGCGGGAGCAGCCAGTAGCCGAGCTCCTTGTCCTTGTGCGGCTTGCCGGTGATGCTCCGCGAGGACCGGCCGGCCTCCGGCTTGGGCTCGGCCTGGCGCCGGCTGGCGTAGGCCTCCTTCATCTTCTTGGCCCGGGAGAACTGGGTCATCGCCGAGTGGAACGTGCCGCCGGAGAACTGCGCCGCGGCGCGGACCACGCCGCGCATGGTCACCGGTCCCTTGGCGCCCAGCTGCTGTACGGCGTAGTAGGCGCCGAGGTCGTGCGGGATCGAGTCGAACCCGCAGGCGTGCACGAGCCGGGCTCCGTTGCGCTCGGCGGTGGCGTTGTGAGCGAGGTACATCCGGTCGACGAACTCCGGCTCGCCGGTCAGGTCGACGTAGTCGGTGCCGGCCTCGGCGCAGGCCGCGACCAGCGGCTCGCCGAACTGCAGGTAGGGGCCGACGGTGGTGATCACGACCTTGGCGCGCGCGGCGACGTCGGCCAGCGAGGCCGGGTCGCCGACGTCGGCGATCAGCAGCGGGAGCTCCGCGAGCGCGGGGTCGATCCCGGCCAGCTCGTCGCGCACCTTCTCGAGCTTGCCCTGGTTGCGCCCGGCCAGCGCCCAGCGCAGTCCCGTCGGGCCCGTTGCGGGCGAGGTACTCGGCGGTCAGCGCGCCGGTGAAGCCGGTGGCGCCGAAGATGACGACGTCGAAGTCGCGGTCAGCGGGAGCAGCCATGCGGTCATGCTCGCACTCGGCCGATCCTCCCGCACGCGCGGTCCATCCCGAGGACGATGGAACCTTCACCACGCGCGGCCCCGTCGTACCCAAGGACGGGCAACAGGAGAGGTCCCTTGGACAACGAGGCTGAGTTCGCGGAGTACGCCCGCGACAACTGGGGCACGCTGGTGCGCGCCGCGGTGTTCCTGGGCTGCTCCGTCAGCGAGGCGGAGGACCTGACGCAGACGACGCTGGTCCGCTGCTACACGTCGTGGGACCGGGTCTCCAACGCCGACAACCGCGAGGCCTACGTCTACCGGATGCTCCGCAACTGCCTGCGCGACAGCAAACGGCGCCGCTGGTGGGGAGAACGCCCCACCGAGCACGTCCCGGACACCGCCTCCCCCGACCGCACGCACCAGGTCGACACCGCCGACGCCGTACACCGCGCCCTGGACGGGCTGTCCCGGATCAACCGGGAGGTCGTCGTCCTTCGCTACTTCGTCCAGCTCACCGAGCAGCAGACCGCCGACGTACTCGAGGTCCCGGCCGGGACCGTCAAGAGCCGGCTCTCCCGGGCACTCGCCCAGCTCGCCGCCGACCACCACCTGGCGGACCTCACCGAAGGAACCACGTCATGAGCGACCTCGAACGACTCTGGGACGACCTGCCGGTCGGCCGGGCACCGGTCGACGACATCCTGCGCGCCGGCCGCAAGAAGACGCGCAAGCCGCGACGCCGGCCGCTCCGGCCGCTGCTGACCGCCGGCGTGCTCACCGCCGTCGGCGGGGCCTTCATCGCCGGCACCGTGGTCAGCCAGCCGCCCAGCGACGGCCCGGGGGCCGCTCGGCCCGGCGACGCGGGGAGCGACGCGTCTCCCGCGGCGTTCCACGGTGAGCTGCAGCCGGTGGCGTCCTGCGACGAGCTGCTCGAGTACTACCAGGACGAGGCGCTGAAGATCGTCGGGCCGTACGGGTGGGAGTTCGGGTACGGCGGGGGCTTCTGCGAGACAGCGTCGTGTTCGACCGAGCGGACGCCGGCCGGCTCCGTCCGCACTGGCGAACCTCCGCTCGACCTACAGCGCCAAGGCGCCGTCAACAAGCAGGTCGGAGAACAGCGACACCGGCACCAACGTCCAGGAGGCCGGCGTCGACGAGCCCGACGTGGTGAAGACCAACGGCGACCTGCTGGTCCGGATCCAGGACGCCACCCTGACGACGTACGACGTCACCGGCGCGGAGACCGAGGAGCTCTCCCAGATCAAGCTCGACGACTTCCGGCACGGCGAGATCCTGCTCTCCGGCGACACCGTGGTGGCGCTGGGCAGCGACGACCGGCGCTCGAACAACCGCTCGACTCCATGCACGGCTACGGCCCCGAGCCGACCGCCACCCGCGTGGTGAGCGTCGACATCGGCGACCCGGGCACCCCCGAGGTCACCGAGTCCGTCGACCTCGACACCGGCCTGGTCTCCGCCCGTCAGCACGGCTCCAGCATCCGGCTGGTCACCCAGGCCGGGCTGCCCGAGCTCGACTTCGTCCAGCCGACCGGCCGGCGCGGCGTGAAGACCGCGCGCCAGGCCAACGACCGGGTCGTCCAGGAGACCACGATCGAGGACTGGATCCCGAGCTACTCCGTCGGCGGTGGCGAGCCCGAGCAGCTCGCCGACTGCGCGGACATGGCGATCCCCAAGCGCGAGCTCGGGCTGGACACGATGAACGTCATCGGCTTCGAGGCCGACGACCCGGCCGACCTGCACACCATCGGGCTGGCCGGCAGCGCCTCGCTCGCCTACGAGTCGCCCGACCACCTCTACCTCGCGGCCAGCCCCTGGGCCACCTGGGGCCGCTGCTTCGACATCTGCCCGCTCACGTTCTCGCCGGCGCTCGAGGACTCCGGCACCACGCTGGTGTTCGACTTCGAGATCAGCGGCACCGAGGCGACGTACGTCGGCTCCGGCGAGGTCGAGGGCACCGTGGCCGACCGCTGGGCGATGGACGAGTACGACGGCGTGCTCCGGCTCGCGCTCGGGCCTACGCAGGCGACCGGCAACTTCAACTCCGTGGTGACCCTCGAGCGCCGCGGCGACGAGCTGGTCGAGATCGGCCGGGTCGACAAGCTCGGCGTCAACGAGAACATCGAGTCGGTGCGCTGGTTCGACGCTCTGGCGATCGTGGTGACGTTCCGGCAGGTCGACCCGCTGTACACGATCGATCTGAGCGACCAGGACGACCCGACGCTGATCGGCGAGCTGAAGATCCCCGGCTTCTCCGAGTACCTGCATCCCCTCGGCTCGAAGCGACTGGTCGGCGTCGGCCAGGGCCCGACCGGCGAGGGCGGTTGGGGCGCGCAGCTCGGCCTGTTCGACGTCACCGACCTGACCCAGCCGAAGCGGATCGACACCCTGAGCTACCAGCGGAACTCCCAGGCGCTGGCCGGCCTGGACCCGCGGCAGTTCACCTGGCTGCCGGACGAGCGCACCCTGCTCACGGTGGTCTCGAAGGGCTGGACCGGCCGCACCGGCTGGGTCTCCGTCGTCACCATCGACGACGGGCAGCTGACCAACCGGATGGTGGAGGCCGACTACGGCAACGACGTCGCCGAGATCCGCACCGTCCCGCATGCCCGACGGCCGGGTGGTACTGGTGACCGGCGACGACGTCGAGTTCTTCGACCTCTAACGCGCTGGTTGAGGTGCGGGGAGCGTCAGCGACGACCTCGAACCCACCGCCACTGGCGGCGTACGCTCGGAGCCATGTGCAGGAACATCCGCCAGCTCCACAACTTCGACCCGCCCGCGAGCAAGGACGAGGTCTACGCCGCCGCGCTGCAGTACGTGCGCAAGGTGAGCGGGTCGACCAAGCCGTCGAAGGCCAACCAGGAGGCGTTCGACCACGCCGTCCACGAGGTCGCGCACATCACCCGACACCTGCTCGACGACCTGGTGACCAACGCGCCGCCGAAGGATCGCGAGGTCGAGGCCCAGAAGGCGCGAGCCCGGGCCGAGCTCCGCTACGGCGCGACCGGGTGAGAGACGCCCTCGACCTCCTCACCGGCCGGCCCCTGGTGGTGCTGACCGGCGCCGGGCTGTCCACCGACTCCGGGATTCCCGACTACCGCGGCCCCGGATCGCCCAACCGGACCCCGATGACCTACCAGGAGTTCGTGTCGGGTCCGCCCGCGCGGCAGCGGTACTGGGCGCGCAGCCATCTCGGCTGGTCCCGGATGGGTCGGGCCGAGCCCAACGCCGGCCACCGGGCGCTGGCCGCACTCGACCCCGAGCTGCTGATCACCCAGAACGTCGACGGCCTGCACGAGGCGGCCGGCTCCCGGCGGCTGGTCGCGCTGCACGGCCGGATCGCCGACGTGATCTGCCTCGACTGCCGCACGACGTCGTCGCGGGCCGCGCTGCAAGAGCGGCTGCAGGCGCTCAACCCCGGCTTCGCCGAGCGGCACGCGGCCGCCGAGGTCCGCCCGGACGGCGACGTCGACCTCGATGACACCGAGGGCTTCGCGGTGCCGACCTGCACCGACTGCGGCGGCGTGCTGAAGCCGGACGTGGTGTTCTTCGGCGAGAACGTCCCGGCGCCCCGCGTCGAACGCTGTTACGCCGCCGTCGACGACCTTGTGGCGTCCGGCGGCGCGTTGCTCGCCGCCGGATCGTCGCTGACCGTGATGAGCGGCTTCCGCTTCGTCCGCCGCGCCGCCCGCGCCGGGGTCCCCGTGGTGATCGTCAACCGAGGCGCGACCCGGGGCGACGACCTGGCGACGTACAAGCTGGAGGTCGGGTGCTCAGAGTTCCTGAGCGACCTTGTCTGGGCGCTCGGAATCCCTGGCTAGCCAGGTATCCCCGCGGTTCCTGGCCGTTGCAACACCCGGTAAGCGACAGAATCCCTGGTAGCCAAGTATTCATCCCGCCGGCTGCCGTGCCCGATTTCGCCTAGGTGCGTGTGGGTGAACCGGTCGGTGAACTTCAGCCCGTAGCCGAGCAGCCGGTCCACGGCGATGTGGAAGCCCCAGGCCAGCGCCAGGAACAGCATCGCCCTTGTGTCCGTCGCCCAGCCGAGCGCGACGAGCGCGGCAGGGACGGCGTAGCTGTGGCCGAGGTTGTAGGTCCAGGCGCCCAGCCCCGGCGAGACGGCGTACCCGGCCATCGTCAGGTCGAACGCGAGGAAGAGCACGGGCAGCCACCACCACGCGAAGTCCAGCTGGACGAACGCCACCACCGCGGCAACGGCGATCAGCCCGTTCTCGACCCGCTGGAACCAGATCGGCACCCGGTTCAGAGCTTTCGCACGAAGATGTGGTCGGCCGCCTCGAGGACGATCTCGGCGGTCTCCCCGCCGGAGCCGACCAGCACGCCGTCGGCGGTGGCGATCGCGGTGATCGTCTTGTCGGGCGTCGCGCCGACCCGGCGCAGCGCGCTCATCAGGAGCTCGTCCTTCTGCATCTCCTCGGAGATCCGGCGGACCAGCACCCGGCCCTCCTCCTCGCTGACCGCCTTCGACAGCGGCTCGACGCCGGCCATGAACTCCTCGCCGACCTCGGTCTCGCCGAGCTCGTTGAGCCCCGGGATCGGGTTGCCGTACGGCGACTCGGTCGGGTGGTCGAGCAGCTCGACCAGCCGGCGCTCCACGGTCTCGGACATCACGTGCTCCCAGCGGCAGGCCTCTTCGTGGACGAGCTCCCACTCGAGGCCGATCACGTCGGTGAGCAGCCGCTCGGCGAGCCGGTGCTTGCGCATCACCCGGGTGGCGAGCCGCCGGCCCTCGTCGGTGAACTCGAGGTGCCGGTCGCCCTCGACGGTGAGCAGTCCGTCGCGCTCCATCCGAGCCACGGTCTGCGAGACGGTCGGGCCGCTCTGGTGCAGGCGCTCGGCGATCCGGGCGCGCAGCGGCACGATGCCCTCCTCGACCAGCTCGTAGATGGTGCGGAGGTACATCTCGGTCGTGTCGATCAGGTCGCTCACCTGCCCATTCTTACCCATCACCGGTCCCGGGGAGGCTGGCAGCCGCTGGGCGACGCCTACTTTGGTCAGCGGTCGAGGGACTTCGGGCGCTTACCCGGCCACGCTGCGGACTCCTAGCGTCCGAGCATGGATCGCAGGTGGCCGTGGGCGCTGGCGCTGCTGGTCGTCTCCCCGGTGTGCGCGGAGTACCTGTGGGGTTACGACGACACCACCGGTGACGCCCTGGTCCTGCTCGGCGGACTGCTGATCTTCGCGCCTTTGTACGGCGCGCCGGCGCTGCTGATCCGCGAGGTCGCGGTCCGGCTCGGGCTGCGCTGGCCCGGCATCCTGCTGCTGGCCGCCGCCGCCGGACTCATCGAGGCCGGGCTGGTCGACCAGTCGATGTTCAGCACCAGCTACCGGGACATCCCCTACTGGGACGACATCACGGTCCCGACGGCGATCGAGCCGCTGGGCATCAGCGTCTACACGGCGCTGACGTTCGTCGGTGGTCACGTCGTGCTGAGCTTCGGTGCCCCGATCGCGATCGTGGAGGGCCTGGCCGGATCGGCCGGACGGCGTCCGTGGCTCGGTCGGGTCGGACTGGCGGTGACGACGCTCTTCTACCTCGCCGCCGCCGGGCTGGTGCTCGGCGACCACCTGAACAGCGAGGCCGACCACGCCTCCGCGGCCCAGGTCTCGGTGACGGCGGCCGTCGTCGTGCTGCTGGTCGGGGCTGCCCTGGCCACCCGGCGCTGGCCGCTCGGCTGGACCCCTGGCGGCGTTCCGAGACCGTGGCTGGTCGGGCTCGGCGTCCTCGCAGTGGCGAGCGGCTACACGATCCTCCCGCCCTCGGCCGCGGGCACCGCGGCGCTCGAGCTACTGGCGCTGGCCCTCATCGTCGTCCTGGTCGGACTCTCCCGCCGCGACGGCTGGGGTCCTGCCCACCCGATCACGGTGGCCGGCGGCGCGCTGGTCGCAGCCGGCATCGGCGCGTTCTGGACCACGCCCCTGGGCGACGTGCCCGAGGCCGCCAAGTACGCCCACAACGCGGCGCTGCTCCTCCTCGTGGCAGTCTTGACCGTCACGGCGGTCCGACGGGCGGAGGGAGCATCGAAGCGATGACCGAGATCCTGGTGCCACGCAGGTTCTGCGGGCCGCCCTCGTCGGGCAACGGCGGCTGGAGCGCGGGCGCGCTCGCCGCGGTCACCGTCGAGCGGGCCGACCACGCCGACCCGTGGCCGGCGATCACGGTCGCGCTGCACCAGCCGCCGCCGCTCGACACCGAGCTGCCGGTGAGCACCGAGGACGGCTGGACGCTGGCGACGTACGGCGGCAGCACGGTCGGCCGGGCGCGGGTGGCCGACCACGAGCTCACCGAGGTACCGGCGGTGTCCGCCGACGACGCGCGGGCGGCGACCGCGGGCTACCGCGGTTTCGGCTCGCATCCGTTCCCCACCTGCTTCACCTGCGGCACCGGCCGTGAGGAGGGCGACGGGCTGCGGATCTTCCCCGGGGACGTGGCCGGCGACGAGCTGGCCCGCGTCGCGGCGCCGTGGACGCCGCACCCGAGCGTGGCCGAGGACTGGCACTGCCTACCAAGAGGCGGCCCGCGACGCGTCGGTCCCGGTCACCTGGGCGGCGCTCGACTGCGTCGGCGGCTGGTCCTCCAACATCGAGGAGCGACCGATGGTGCTCGGCACCATCACGCTGCGCCTCGACTCGCTGCCCCGGATCGGTGAGGAGCACGTGCTCGTGGGCGCGATGCGCGGGAGCGAGGGCCGCAAGACCTACACCGACGCCACGCTCTATGACTCCGCCGGCTCGGTCGTGGCGACCGCCGAGCACGTGTGGATCACCGTCGACCCCGCCAACTTCGGCTGACGGTGGCCCACCCGATCAGCGCCTGGTGGCGCGAGGCCGTCGTCTACCAGGTCTATGTCCGCAGTTTCGCCGACTCCGACGGTGACGGGAACGGCGATCTCCCCGGCATCAACGACCGACTGCCCTACCTGCGCGACCTGGGCGTCGACGCGGTGTGGATCACGCCGTTCTACCGGTCCCCGCAGCGCGACCACGGGTACGACGTGGCCGACTATCGCGACGTCGACCCGATGTTCGGCACCCTCGACGACGCCGACGCCCTGATCGCCCGCGCCCACGAGCTGGGGCTCCGGGTGATCTTCGATGTGGTGCCCAACCACACCTCGAGCGAGCATGAGTGGTTCCAGGAGGCGCTGGTCGCGGAGCCTGGCAGCGACGCGCGGGCTCGCTACCTCTTCCGCACCGGCCGCGCCGGAGGCGACGAGCCGCCCAACAACTGGGACTCGGTGTTCGGCGGGCCTGCCTGGACGCGGGTCGGCGACACCGACCAGTGGTACCTCCACCTCTTCGACCAGGCGCAGCCCGACCTGGACTGGCGACATCCCGACGTGGCCGACCTGTTCGACGACGTACTCCGGTTCTGGCTGGACCGCGGCGTCGACGGCTTCCGGATCGATGTCGCCCACGGCCTGGTGAAGGAGGAGAGCCTCCGAGACCGCATCATCACCCCAGAGGAGGAGGCCGCCGCCAAGGACGCCAACGCGATGGTGGTGCTGCGCACCGTCGACGAGCCGATGTGGGACCAGCCGGGCGTGCACGAGATCTATCGTGGCTGGCGCCGGATCCTGGACGAGTACGACGGCGACCGGATGGCCGTCGCCGAGGCCTGGACCCGGACTCCGGAGGCAATGGCGCGCTACGTGCGTGACGACGAGCTGCACCAGGCGTTCAACTTCCACTGGCTGGTGGCCGAGTGGTCCGCGACCGCGCTCGGCCGGGTCATCGAGGAGACGCTGGCCGCACTCAGCGAGGTCGGCGGGGAGCCGACCTGGGTGCTCAGCAACCACGACGTGTCCCGCCATCCGACGCGGTACGGCGGCGGGCCGCGCGGCCTGGCCCGGGCTCGAGCGGCGACGCTGGTGTCGCTGGCGCTGCCCGGCTCGGCGTACCTCTACCAGGGCGAGGAGCTCGGCCTGGAGGACGTCGACGTCGCCCCGGAGCACCGGCAGGACCCCTCATGGTTCCGAACCGGCAAGCCCGGTCGGGACGGCTGCCGGGTGCCGATCCCGTGGGCGGGCGACCGGGCGCCGTACGGCTTCGGGCCCGGGACGGAGCAGCCGTGGATCCCCCAGCCGGCCGACTGGGCAGCGCTCACGGTGGAGGTGCAGGAGGCCGACCCGGAGTCGACGCTGACTTTCTACCGCCGGGCGCTGGCGTGCCGGCGCGAGCACGCCGCCGGGATAGGTGACGAGGTCGCGGTAGACGTGGCGAACGACGTGCTCACCCTGCGGCGCGGGCCGCTGACCGTGGTGCTCAACTGCGGTTCGACGCCGGTCCCACTGCCTGCCGGAGAGGTGCTGATCGCGAGCGGCGCCGTGGCCGGCGAGCTGCCACCGGACTCCGCCGCGTGGATCAGGAGTCGCTGAGCGCTGCGTTGTAGCGGGACAGCTCACGGACGAAGTCGGCGAGCTCGCGTTCCGACCAGTCGCCGAGCTGCTCGGCGAGCCACTTGCGCCGGTGTTCGCCCACGTCCTTCATCCGACGCTCCCCCTCGTCGGTGACCGACAGCAGGGTCGCCCGACCGTCATCGGGGTCGGGGGTGCGCTCGACCAGGCCGAGCTCGATCAGGTGGGAGACCTGGCGGCTGATCGCTCCCTTGTCGATGTCGAAGACCTCGACGATCGAGGACGCCCGCACCGGGCCGCTCGAGTTCACGTAGGCCAGGATCAGGTACGACGCCGGCTGCAGGGACTCGTGGACCTCTCGGGCTCGGACGCCGATCACCCGGCGTACCCGGCGGATCAGCACGCCGACCTCGTGCTCGAGATCCCGGATCGTGTCTGCTCGGGTCATCGGACCTCGCCTCTAGGTTGCGAAGTACAACTATATTCCGATGGCTGCCAACGAGACCCAAATGGGACAACCCGCAGGCGTGGCCCCATCGAACGAGTCGATGTGAGGGCCGTTCCGGGGGACGTGATTCCCGGACGCCTGCGGGTCGGGTAGCTGCTATGGATTCACCAGCAGCTCGCCGGACAGCTCTGCCCGACGTCGTGCTGGGCTGCTAGCGGGCAGCCACCTCACGCGTCCTCAAAGAATTCATTCTTCGGACCACCTCCTTTCCCGTGTGGGACGAGCGTAGATCCTGGACCCAAGCCCGCCAAGGGGTTATCGGTCAGCCGCCCAGTGCCGCCGTTAGGTCACTGCCCGGCAGCGCCGGGAACAGGATTCGCGCACCGGTCGGTCCACCGACGCGGATCGTGTTGATCCCGGGCAGGCTCAGCGGCGAAGCCGCCGAGACACCGACCAGCTGCACCCGGATCCGGTGCCCGGCCTCGAACTTGTTGCCCACCGGCCAGAACTCCACCCGGTAGGTGCGCTCGCCGAACGCCTGGGGCGACTTCGTCGAGTAGTCGCCGTACGGCTGGACGATCTCGCCGTTGCCGTCGACGAGCGACTTCGACACGTCGATGTTGGGGTACGCCGTGTTCAGCCGTCCCACCGTCAGCGGGTGCGAGGTGCCGTCGGGCGCCACGTCGGACAGCACCGCCCAGATGCCCGTCTCCCGGGTCGTACTGCCCATCGGCAGCTCGAGCGAGAGCGGGCCGGCGGCGGTGACGTCCTGCTGCAGCTTCGGCGTGGTGAAGGTCAGCCCCAATGCCTCCGCCACATTCATCTCCGAGAGCGCGGGGACCAGGTCGAAGAGCGCGTTGAGCCCGCCGGCGCCGAGGATGGCGGCGTTCGGGACGTCGGTCATGAACGGGATGCTCGGGATCGACACGTACGACTGGCGCTGGGAGGCCGCCGGTCGCGTCAGCGACAGCGAGCCGTCGTTGAGCGAGAGCGCCGACTTGCTGCGCTTGGCGTCGAAGTGGAGCGGGGTCCACGTCGTACCCGGGATCGGCCACGAGCTCCCACTGGCCTGGGAGAAGTCGCCGCGCAGGTAGTCCTCGCGGTCGCCGTTCGACATCAGCACCTGCACCCGGGGGTGCGTCTCGACACCGTTGTCGACGCCGCGCACGAAGTGGTCGAGCCACGCGGCGGCCTCGGCGGCGCCGCCGTCGGTGCCGATCGGTACGCCGTCATGGCCGCCGGCCATCAGCAGATGAGCGCCGTCGCCCTCCAGCGCCTGGTACGCCTGGAACGCCCCTCGCGACTCCACGTCGAAGAAGCCGTTGATCATCAGCACCGGGATGTCGTTGGCGTCGCCGCGCCAGCCGCGCTGCTGCCAGTAGCCGTCGAGCGTCGGGTGCTTGAAGCCGGCGTTGAGACCGGACTCGAACAGCCCCTGGAGGATGTCCAGCGACGACGCCGGGTCGCGCACCAGCCGGTCCGGCCCCTGCAGCAGCGCCACCCCGCCGATCAGCGCGATCACCCCCGCTCCGGGCACCAGGTTGGTGATGCCGCCGGGCACGAGCAGGTCGCGGTAGAGCTCGTGCGTCCCGGACTTCATGATCGCCGCGTCGACGCAGGGCAGCTCCTGGTGCCAAGAGTTGTAGGCCACGATCGCGCTCGCCGAGAAGCCGTTCAGTGCCAGCCGGCCGTTGCTGAAAGGCTGGGTACAGGCCCAGTTCAGGACCTCCACCACATCGCGCTGGCTGTTGGGCCCGAGCGCGTCGAACCGGCCGTCGCTGTCGCCGGTGCCCCGGATCTGCACGAGCAGGTAGTTGTAGTCGGGCCCGACGGTCAGCGTCTGGCTGTTGTTGCCGTACGGCGAGAACTCGACCACGGTCGGCTTCGCCTCGACCGGCCCCTGGCTGGTCAGCGTGGTCTGCAGCTCCACCCCGTCGGACGCGGTGAACCGGTGCTCCACGACCATCGGGTCGGCGGCGGTCGACCGAGTGGGCGCCGCGACCAGCAGCAGGCCGCTCACCAAAGCGAGCAGGGTTCCTCGGACGGTCAGTCGACGACGCACCATGCCTGCCTCAACGAGACAGGAAAGATTGTGTTACTTCGAGTAACAGGTTCTTCGGACTGGGTATTTCACCGCCCAAGCGGTGATTTGGCCGCTCCTGGCAAGAAGCTTCTCGACAGAAGCGGGCATTTCACCGCCTAGGCGGTGAAATGCCCTACGCCACAGCCGCGGCGAACTGGGCGTTGTAGAGCCGCGCGTAGGCAGCGTCGCGAGCGAGCAGCTCGTCGTGGTCGCCCTGCTCGACGATCCGCCCGTCCTCCATCACCAGGATCAGGTCGGCGTCGCGGATCGTGGAGAGCCGGTGCGCGATCACGAACGACGTACGGTCCGAGCGCAGCGCCGCCATCGCGTGCTGCAGCAGCAGCTCGGTGCGGGTGTCGACCGACGACGTCGCCTCGTCGAGGATCAGCAGCGCCGGGTCGGCGAGGAACGCGCGGGCGATCGTCACCAGCTGGCGCTCGCCGGCCGACAGGTTGCCGCCGTCCTCGTCGACCACGGTGTCGTAGCCCTCGGGCAGCGAGTGCACGAACCGATCGACGAACGTCGCCCGCGCGGCCTCGAGGATCTCGGCCTCGGTGGCGTCCGGTCGCCCGTAGGCGATGTTGTCCCGGATCGTGCCCCCGAACAGCCAGGTGTCCTGGAGCACCATGCCCACCTGGCCGCGCAGCGCGGCCCGCGGCATCTCGGTGATGTCGATCCCGTCCAGGGTGATCCGGCCGGCGTCCAGCTCGTAGAACCGCATGACCAGGTTGACGAGGGTGGTCTTGCCGGCGCCGGTCGGTCCGACGATCGCCACCGTCTGCCCCGGCCGGGCGACCAGCGAGAGGTCCTCGATCAGCGGCTTGTCCGGGTCATAGGCGAACGAGACGTTCTCGAACGCCACCTCGCCACGTCGTACGGCGGGCTCGGCGCGCCCCTCCGAGTCCGGCGACTGCTCGTCGGCGTCGAGGAGCTCGAAGACCCGCTCCGCGGAGGCGACGCCCGACTGCAGGAGGTTCATCATCGAGGCCACCGTGGTGAGCGGCTGGGTGAACTGGCGGGTGTACTGGATGAACGCCTGCACCTCACCGAGCGAGAGCGATCCGCTTGCCACGCGGAGCCCGCCGACGACGGCGATGACGACGTAGTTGAGGTTCCCGATGAACATCATCACCGGCATGATCAGCCCGCTCACGAACTGAGCCCGGAACGACGACTCGTTCAACCCGCCGTTCTGCTCCGCGAACGTCTCGGCCACCTCCGAGCGGCGGCCGAACACGGTGACCAGCTCGTGGCCCGAGTAGGTCTCCTCGATGTGCGCGTTCAGCCGGCCGGTAAGCCGCCACTGGTCGATGAAGTGCCCCTGGGAGCGCTTCATGATCTGCGCCGTCGTGTACATCG
The DNA here is from genome assembly GCA_963798055.1 of uncultured Actinomycetota bacterium. GTDB lineage: Bacteria > Actinomycetota > Actinomycetes > Propionibacteriales > Nocardioidaceae > Nocardioides. The sequence goes on along the minus strand of CAWCRX010000018.1, from coordinate 128,126 downwards.
ACAGCGGCACGGACACGAGAGCGATCAGCGCGAGTACCGGCGAGATCCACACCATCATCGACAGCACCGCGACGACCGTGAGCAGCGACGTCATCAGCTGACTCATCGTCTGCTGCAGGGTCTGGCTGACGTTGTCGATGTCGTTGGTGACCCGGCTCAGCAGCTCGCCGCGGGGCTGCCGGTCGAAGTAGGGCAGCGGCAGCGCGTTGACCTTGTCCTCGACGTCCGAGCGCATCCGTCGTACGACGCTCTGCACCACGTCGTTGAGGAGGTAGCCCTGGAGCCAGCTGAGCAGCGAGGCCCCGACGTAGACGAGGAGCACGACGATGAGCACATTGCGCACGGCGTTGAAGTCGACGCCCTGCCCGGGCACCAGGTCGATGCCGCGCAGCAGGTCGGCGAACTGCCCGTCGCCGCGGTCCTCCGCGGCGGCGATGGCCTCGCTCTTCGAGATCCCGTCCGGGAGCTGGCGGCCGATGAAGCCGGCGAACACCAGGTCGGTGGCCTGGCCGAGCAGCCGCGGCCCGAGCGCCATCATCGTGACGCTCCCGATCGCGAGCAGCACGACGGCTGCCGCCTTGATCCGCTCGGGCGCCATCCGGCGGAGCAGCCGCTTGGCGGACGGCCCGAAGTCCATCGCCTTCTGCCCGACCATGCCGCCGCCCATCGGGCCGCGGCCGGGCATCGGGCCGGCGGAGACGACCCGCTCGGTCTCCTTCATCTTCTGCGGAGGGGCTTGGGTCATGCGGCCTCCTCCGGGCTGAGCTGGGACGCGACGATCTCTTGGTACGTCGGGTTCTCGGCGAGCAGCTCGGCGTGCGTGCCGCGGCCGACAACCCGGCCGTCCTCGAGCACGATGATCTGGTCGGCGTCGCGGATGCTGGCCACCCGCTGGGCGACCACGACCATCGCTGCGTCGCGGGTCACCGGCTTCAACGCCGCGCGGAGCCGGGCGTCGGTGGCCAGGTCGAGGGCGGAGAACGCGTCGTCGAAGAGGTAGAGCTCGGGACGGCGTACCAGCGCCCGCGCGATGGCCAGGCGCTGCCGTTGCCCGCCGGACACGTTGGTGCCGCCCTGCACGATCGGCGAGTCGAGCCCGTCGGGCATCGCCGCGACGAAGTCGCGCGCCTGGGCGATCTCGAGCGCCCGCCACAGCTCGTCGTCGGTGGCGTCGGGCTTGCCGTGGCGCAGGTTGGTCGCGACCGTGCCGGTGAACAGGAACGCCTTCTGCGGCACCAGCCCGATCCGCGACCAGAGCTCCTCGGGGTCGAGATCGCGGACGTCGACGTCGTCGACCCGGATGGTGCCCGCGGTGGCGTCGAACAGCCGCGGCACCAGGTTGACCAGCGTGGTCTTGCCGGCGCCGGTCGACCCGATCACGGCGACGGTCTCGCCGGGCCGGACCCGGAAGCTCACATCGGTGAGCACCGGCTGCTCCGCGCCTGGGTAGGTGAACCCGACTCCCTCGAGGTCGAGGTGGGCGCGCACCGAGACCTCGCGCACCGGGTTCTTCGGCGGCACCACGCTGGTGCGGGTGTCGAGCACCTCGACGATCCGGTCGGCGCACACGGACGACCGCGGCACCATCATCAGCATGAACGTGCCCATCATGATCGACATCAGGATCTGCATCAGGTAGCTGAGGAACGCCGTCAGCGCGCCGATCTCGACCTCGCCGTTGTTGACCCGGTGGCCGCCGTACCAGATCACCGCGACGCTCGAGACGTTCACGATCAGCATCACCAGCGGGAACATCGTGGCCATCCAGCGGCCGGCCCGCACCGACACCTCGGTGAGGTCGTCGTTGGACTTCGCGAACCGCTCGGTCTCCAGGGGCTCGCGGACGAACGCGCGGACCACGCGGATGCCGGTGATCTGCTCGCGCAGGACCCGGTTGACCTCGTCGATGCGCTCCTGGACCAGCCGGAAGCTGGGGATCATCTGCGAGACGACCAGGCCGACCGCGAGGAACAGCGCGGGCACCACGATCGCCAGCAGCCACGAGAGCCCGAAGTCCTCGCGCATCGCCATCAGGATGCCGCCGACCATCATGATCGGCACCGAGACCGCCATCGTGCAGGTCATCAGCGCGAGCATCTGCACCTGTTGCACGTCGTTGGTGTTGCGGGTGATCAGCGACGGCGCGCCGAACTGCGCGACCTCACGTCCCGAGAACGTGCCGACCCGGTCGAAGATCGCCGAGCGCAGGTCGTGGCCGAACCGCATCGACGTACGGGCCGCGAACCAGACGGCGACCACCGAGCAGCCGATCTGCAGCAGCGAGACGCCGAGCATCACCGCGCCGGCGTTGACGATGTAGCTGGTGTCGCCGCGGGCGACACCGTTGTCGATGATGTCGGCGTTGATGCTCGGCAGGAACAGCATCGCGACCGTCGAGGTGAACTGCAGGACGACGATCACGCTCAACCACTGGCGGTACGGCGCGAGGTAGGTCCGGAGCAGCCGGAGCAACATCAGCCGTCCTTCCCTCGGGCCAGGGTGCCGTGCAGGATCACGTCGACGATGTCGGCGGGCTTCATCGGACGGTTCTCCGAGATGTGGGGGTGGCTGGCGGAGAAGGTCAGCAGCCGGAGCAGGCGGACCACCTCCTCGGGCGGCACGCGGAACTGCGCGGCGTCCGGCTCGAGGATCGTGAGGACGCCTTCGGTGGCCAGCCGGTGCCGGAGCTCGTGGTTGCGGAACCGGTCGGGCGGCTTGGGCACGGCGAGGGCGATCATCAGCTGGAAGATGCTGATGAACCTGCGCTGCAGCAGCGTGGTCACCGCGATCATCCGGTCGCGGAGCGGCTGGTCGAGGTCGATCCGGCCGACCGCCGCGAGGAACGGCTCGGGGTCGAACTCGGCGTCCATCACCGCGTCGAACAGCTCCTCCTTGGTGGGGAAGACCCGGAAGATCGTGCCCTCCGCGACGCCCGCCGCCTCCGCCACCAAGCGCGTCGTCGTACGACGCCCGTGCTCCAGCAGCAGCGGCCGCGTGGCGGTGATGATCGCGGCCCGCCGCTCGTCGGGCGACAACGGCCTGGCCCGCTCCCTCTTCGTGTCCATCCCGGCCGAGGCTAAATGAGTGAGCACTCACTCACAAGGGGATTTCGGCTATGGCGCCAAGCGGTGGGTGCCCCAGCCCGAGTCGGTACGGCGATAGACCAGCCGGTCGTGCATCCGGCCGGGGCGGCCCTGCCAGAACTCGACGGCCTCGGGGGCGACGACGTACCCGCCCCACTCCGCGGGCACCGGCACCGGTTCGGGCTCGGGGTAGCGCGCGGCGGCTTCGTCGTACGCCGTCGTCAGCTCGTCGCGGCCGGCGACCTCGCGGGACTGGTGGGACGCCCAGGCGCCGAGCTGGGAGCCGCGCGGCCGGGTGGCGAAGTACGCCGTCACGGCGTCCGTGCCGAGCGGTGCGGCGGCCCCGTCGACCCGGACCTGGCGCTCGAGCGGATGCCAGGGGAACAGCAGCGCGCACGCCGGGTTCGCGCCCAGTTCCTCGCCCTTGCGTGAGCGCGTGTTGGTGAAGAACACGAAGCCGTCGTCCGACACTCCCTTGAGCAGTACCAGCCGGGCCGCGGGCCGCGCGTCGAGGCCGGCGGTGGCCACCACCATCGCGTTCGGCTCGTGCAACCCGGCGGCCACGGCCTCGTCGAACCACCGACGGAACATCGTGATCGGGTCGGGCGCGAGGTCGGCCTCGGTCAGCCCGTCCCGGGCGTACTCCTCGCGCAGTGCGGCGAGGTTGGCTTCGGGCCTGGGTCCGGTCATGAACCGACACTAGGACGTCCAACCATGTGGGGCAGAATGCGGCTGATGCCCACCACAGTGGGCCGATGACGAAGGAGTCGTGGGGCATGACCGAGGTACACCACGGACTTGAGGGTGTGGTCGCGTTCGAGACGCAGATCGCCGAACCCGACAAAGAGGGATCCGCACTGCGCTACCGCGGCGTCGACATCGAGGACATCGTCGGCCGAGTGCCGTTCGAGAACGTCTGGGGCCTGCTGATCGACGGCTCCTACCTCCCCGGGCTGCCGCCCGCCGAGCCCTACAGCCTGCAGGTCCACACCGGCGACGTCCGCGTCGACGTCCAAGCCGCGGTGGCGATGCTCGCCCCAGCGCTCGGCTTCGGCCAGACCTATGACATCTCCGACGAGCAGGCCCGCGAGGATCTCGCCCGGGTCGCGGTGATGGTGCTGTCGTATGCCGCCCAGTCCGCCCGCGGACTGGAGAAGCCGATCGTCCCCCAGCGCCAGGTCGACGAGGGCAAGACCCTGGCGGAGCGGTTCCTGATCCGCTGGAAGGGCGAGGCCGACCCCGCGCACGTCAAGGCGATCGACGCGTACTGGAGCTCGGCGGCCGAGCACGGCATGAACGCCTCCACCTTCACCGCCCGCGTGATCACCAGCACCGGCGCCGACGTGGCAGCCGCGTTCTCCGGCGCGATCGGCGCGATGAGCGGGCCGCTGCACGGCGGTGCGCCCTCGCGGGTGCTCGGCATGATCGAAGAGGTCGAGAAGACGGGCGACGCGACGTCGTACGTCAAGGGCCTGCTCGACTCGGGTGAACGGCTGATGGGCTTCGGGCACCGTGTCTACCGCGCCGAGGACCCCCGCGCCCGCGTGCTCCGGCGTACGGCGCGAGAGCTCGGCGCTCCGCGCTACGAGGTCGCCGAGGCGCTCGAGCAGGCCGCCCTGGCCGAGCTGCGGGAGCGTCGTCCGGACCGGGTGCTCGAGACCAACGTGGAGTTCTGGGCCGCGATCGTGCTCGACTTCGCGGAGGTGCCGGCCAACATGTTCACGTCGATGTTCACCTGCGCCCGCACCGGCGGCTGGTCCGCCCACATCCTCGAGCAGAAGACCACCGGCCGGCTGATCCGGCCCTCCGCGATCTACACCGGCCCGCCCGCTCGCAAGGCCGACGAGGTCGATGGCTGGCAGTCGGAGTGGGCCGGCTGAGCCGTTGGCGGGATACCTGGGTACCCAGGTATCCCGGAGGTTCCAGGCCATTGCAACAGCCCTGAACCTTACGAATACCTGGGTAGCCAGGTATTCATCCATCCACCAGATTTCCCGGCTCAGGCCCTTGACAGGAGTTTGTTAGTCCGCTGAACTAACAAACGTGACCCAGACCACTCCCGTCGGCAAGCAGCTCCGGCCGAGCGGCAAGCTGCTGCAGGAGGACACCCGCCGGCACCACCGGTCCGTGCTACTGCAGGCGCTGTTCCGAGAGGGTCCCGCGAGCCGCGCGGACCTGGCCCGGACCACCGGCCTGACCCGGGTCACCGTCTCGGATCTGGTCGGCAGCCTGGTCGGCGAGGGACTCGTCGAGGAGCTGGGTGCGCCGGTCGAGAGCCGGATCGGCAAGCCGCCGACGCTCGTCGGGGTCGCGGCTGACGCCACCTACATCGTGGCCCTGGACCTCTCCCCCGACCACCGGATCGCCGGCGCCCTGGTCAATCTGGCCGGCCGCGTCGTCACCCGCCGCGAGCTGGAGCTCGATGGCCGCACCGGCGACGCCGCGGTCGCCCTGGTGCGCGACCTCGCCGACCAGCTCATCGCGGCCTCGGAACGCCCGGTCCTCGGCATCGGCGTCGGCTCCCCCGGCGTCGTCGACGCCGTCGGGTGTGTGCTCGACGCCCCCAACCTCGGGATGCACGGGACCCCGCTCGCCGAGGACCTGCGGCGGCACACCGGACTCCCGGTGTTCGTGGCGAACGACGCCAACACCGCCGCACTCGGCGAGCACACGTTCGGCCAGGCCAAGGGTGGCGGGCTGATGGTGCTGCGGGTCGCCACCGGTGTCGGCGCCGGCCTGATCCTCGAGGGAACGCTGCTGCAGGGCCATCGCGCCGCCGCGGGCGAGATCGGCCACGTCGTGGTCGAGCCGCGTGGCGAGCTGTGCGCCTGCGGACGGGTCGGCTGCCTCGAGACGATCCTGGCGGTCCCCCGCCTGCGGAAGGGCATCGAGGCCGGGTCCGAGCGGCGCGTCCTTGCGGCCGCCGGTCGGCGGCTGGGTGCCGCGCTCGCCCCCGTGGTGAGCACCCTCAACCTGCACGAGTTGGTCCTGAGTGGACCCACAGAGCTGCTCGACGGCGCGCTGCGTGACGCCGTGGAGAGCACGATCCGCCGTCGCACGATGCCAGTCATCGGCGACGAGCTGGTCGTGCGCACGTCGACCCTCGGGGACGACGTGGTCCTGGTCGGGGCGACCGTCCTCGTCCTCGCCGGAGAGCTGGGCGTCTCGTGACGACCTCCTCGCCGCACCATCGAAAGGAAATCCGATGCGCGTGAAGAAGACGTTGGGGCTGGCCCTTGCGGCAGCCCTCGTCCTGTCCGCCTGTAGCGACGACGGAGACGACGACTCCGCCGGCGGCGGCGGGCCGGACACGGCGGACATCCGGGTCTGGATCAACGGGCCCGACACCCCGCAGGCGGCGCGGGACTGGCTGAAGACCGAGTTCGAGGACGCCCACCCCGGCTCCACGCTCACGATCGAGGAGCAGGAGTGGGAGGGCCTGGTCGAGCGGCTCACCACCGCCCTGGCCAGCGAGGACGAGACTCCCGACGTCGTGGAGGTCGGCAACACCCAGTCCTCGACGTTCACCACGGCTGGCGCCTTCTCGGACCTGTCCGACGAGGTCGGTGACCTGGGCGGCGACGACCTGCTCCAGGGCTTCGTCGAGGCTGGGTCGTACGACGGCGCGACGTACGCCGTGCCCTACTACGCCGGCTCGAAGTACGTCTTCTACCGCAAGGACCTGTTCGAGAAGGCGGGCCTCGAGGTGCCGACGACTCTGGACGAGTTCGTCGACGCGGCGATCACGCTCAAGGAGGACAACCCGGACCCGGCGAACTTCTCCGGCTTCTGGTTCCCCGGTCAGGACTGGCGCAACGCCGTCTCGTTCATCTGGGACGCCGGCGGCGAGCTGGCTGTCGAGGAGGGCGGCGAGTGGCAGGGCGCGCTGTCGTCCCCCGAGTCCCTCGCGGGCCTGGAGACCGTCAAGACGCTCATGGACCAGGCCTCCGGGGCCGCCAAGGACGGCAACGAGGCCGACGGGCAGGTGCCGTTCTGCAACAACGAGATCGGCATGATGTCCGCCCCGGGCTGGCTGACCGGTCTGATCGACAACGCCGACACCGGGTGCCCCGAGCTGATGAAGCACGTCGGCGTCTTCCCGCTGCCCGGCAGCGACGGCAGCCCGGCTCCGGTGCTGCTCGGCGGCTCGAACATCGCGGTCGCCAAGAACTCGCCCAACCAGGATCTCGCCAAGGACGTCGTCGCGCTGATGCTCAGCGACGAGTACCAGACGATCCTCGCCGAGAACGGGCTCACGCCGGCGAAGACCTCGCTGACGCCGCTCCTCGGTGACGACGAGTTCGCCCAGGCCACGATCGCCGCGGCCTCCGACGCGCGGCTCACGCCGCCCGCGGCCAAGTGGGCCAGCGTCGAGGGCGCCCGGATCCTCGAGGATCTGTTCGTCGCGATCGCCAACGGCGGCGACCCGGCGGAGCTGGCGGCCGCGGCCGACGACGCGATCGCCGACCAGCTGAACTAGCAACACCCACCCAGCGGTAGGCCGGGGCGGCACGATGGTGTCGCCGCCCCGGCCCTGCCGCGTCCGAACCATTCCGAAGGGAGGTCGCCATGGCCAGCACCCAGCCCCGGATCAGTCCCAAGCTGCGCAAGGCGGCACTCCCCTACGGACTGCTGCTCCCGGCGCTGATCGCGCTCGCATTCGCCCTGGGCTACCCGCTGATCCGGCAGGTGGTCCTGTCGTTCCAGGAGTTCGGCCTGCGCCAGCAGTTCGGGGCGCCGCCCGAGTGGGTGGGCCTGCAGAACTACCGCGACCTCATGGGCGACTCCTACCTGTGGACCCTGGTCCTGCGCTCGGTGCTGTTCTGCTTCGTCAACGCGGGCCTCACCATGGTGCTCGGCGTCGGCATCGCGCTGCTGATGCGGCTGATGTCGAAGTCCGTGCGGCTCGTCGTCCAGGCCGGCCTGCTGATCGCCTGGGCGATGCCGGTCCTCGCCTCGCTCACTGTCTTCACCTGGCTCTTCGACACGCAGTACGGCGTCATCAACTGGGTCCTGGCAAAGCTCGGCGGCGACTACGCCGGCCATTCGTGGCTGATCGAGCCGATGTCCTTCTTCCTCGTCGCCACCCTGCTCGTGGTCTGGATGAGCATCCCGTTCGTCGCGTTCACCGTGTACGCCGCGCTGACCCAGGTACCGCCGGAGATCGTCGAAGCCGCGGAGGTCGACGGCGCCGGGCCCTGGCAGCGCACCCGTTTGGTCGTGCTGCCCTCGATCAAGCCGGTACTGCTCGTCGTCGGGCTGCTCGAGATCGTGTGGGGCCTCCGGGTGTTCACCCAGATCTACGTGCTGCAGCAGGCGGGCGGGGTCACCCGGGACACCAATCTCCTGGGCACCTACGTCTACCGGTCCGGGATCGGCGAGGGCGAGTTCGGCGTCGCCGCGACGGTCGCCATGTTCATGCTCGCGCTCACCGTGCTGCTCACCGCGCCGTACGTCATCAAGATGCTGCGCGATGACAAGGAGATGGCGTGAACACCGGCCGACGGATGAGCACCCGCACCCGGGTCGGCGCCAACGCCCTGGGGCTGGTGGTCTTCGTCCTCTGTGCCTTCCCGGTCTACTGGATGGCGTCGACGTCGTTCCAGTCGCGCAACGAGATCCGCGCGCCGGAGCCCACGTGGCACCCGTTCGGCGGCAGCTTCGACAACTACCGACGGCTGTTCGAGGACGGCGCGTTCATCAATGCCCTCAAGATCAGCCTGTTCGTCACCCTCGCCACGGTCTTCGTCGCGCTGCTGTTCGCGTTCCTCGCCGCGGTCGCGGTGTCGCGGTTCCGGTTCCGCGGCCGGACGTCGTTCATCATGGTGATGTTGATCGTGCAGATGATCCCGGCGGAGGGACTGTTCATCTCCCAGTACAAGATGCTCGACGGGCTGTCCCTCACCAACAGCGTGTTCGGCCTGACGACGCTCTACATCGCGTGTGTGCTGCCGTTCACCGTGTGGACCCTGCGGGGCTTCGTCAGCGCGCTGCCGGTCGACCTTGAGGAGGCGGCGATGGTCGACGGCTGCAGCCGGATCGGCGCGTTCTTCCGGATCACGTTCCCGCTGCTCGCGCCCGGCCTGATCGCCACCGGCGTCTTCGGCTTCATCCAGGCCTGGAACGAGTTCACCCTGGCGCTGGTGGTGATGACCCGTCAGGACAAGGAGACGCTGCCGGTCTGGCTGAGCACGTTCTCCGACGCCAACCGGGGCACGGACTGGGGCGCCGTGATGGCCGGCTCCACGCTGATCTCGATCCCGGTCATCCTGTTCTTCCTCATGGTCCAGGGCCGGATGGTCGCGGGCCTCACCGCCGGGGCGGTGAAGGGATGAATACCAAAAGCACCGAGCTCGAGCGACTCGCCCTCGCCGTCCAGATGCCCGGCTTCGGGGGCAGCACCCTCCCCGAGGAGTACGCCGTCCTGCTGGGCGAGGGGCTCGGCAGCATCTGCCTCTACGGCAGCAACACCGCCGATGGCCGAGCTGCGACGATCCAGCTGGTCGAGGCCATCCACCAGGCCGGACCCGGCAGTGTGGTCGCCGTCGACGAGGAGGGGGGCGACGTCACCCGGCTGCACGCGCTCGACGGGAGCCCGGTGCTCGGCGCCGCGGCGCTGGGCGCGGCCGACGTACTCGCGCTCAGCGAGGGGACCGGTCGGGCGATCGGCGCGGAGCTGAACGACTACGGCATCGACCTGTGTCTCGGCCCGGTCGCCGACCTCAACACCAACGCCGCCAACCCGGTGATCGGCACCCGCAGCTTCGGGACCGATCCGGACCGGGCGAGCGAGCACGTCGCGGCCTGGGTCCGCGGTCTGCAGGCCGCCGGGACGGCCGGCTGCGTCAAGCACTTCCCCGGCCACGGCGACACCGCCGAGGACAGCCACCTCGCGCTGCCCGTGGTCGACGCCGACCTCGAGACGCTGACCACCCGTGAGCTGGTGCCCTTTGCCGCCGCGCTGCAGGCGGGATGTCGTGCCGTGATGACGTCGCACATCGTCGTACCTGCCGTCGATCCCGAGCAGCCCGCCACGTTCAGCGCACCCCTGCTGACGCTGCTTCGCGAGCGCCTCGGCTTCGATGGAGTCGTGGTGTCCGACGCGCTCGACATGGCCGGTGCGTCCGGCACGTCTCGAGGCATCCCGGAGGCGGCGGTGATGGCGCTGTCGGCGGGCGTCGATCTCTTGTGCCTCGGCCCGGAGACCGAGCCCGCTCTGGTGGAGGAGGTGCGTGACACGATCCTCGCCGCGGTCGCCGACGGCAGCCTGCCCGAAGCGCGGCTGCGAGATGCCGCCGCACGGGCCGCGACGCTCCGGACCCACCCGACTCAGCCCAGCGACGTCGTCACCCCCAGCCAAGGGGCGCGGATCGCACTCCGGATCGAGGGCGACCTGCCCGACCTCCACGGCGCCCTGCTCGCGCGGATCGACTCGGTGCCGTCGATCGCCGTCGGCCCGGTGCCCTGGGGTCTCCCGACCGACCTCGCCGTCGACGCCGGCGACCGGGGCGCGGCCGACCGCCTGCTCGGGGCAGGTCGTCCGCTGGTGCTGCAGGTGCGCGACGCGCACCGATCGGCTGAGACCGCCGACCTCATTGCGAAGGTGGAGCCGGACGTCGTCGTCGAGTGGGGCTGGCCGGGGCCGGCCAGCTCGCCCGCTCCCCGGATCTGCACGCACGGCACCTCGCAGCCGACGTACGCCGTCGTACGCGGGCTGCTCGCCTCGAAGGGGTGGCGAGCATGAGCTCGGTTCCTTCGGCCTGGACATCGGCGCCACCAAGACCTCCGGGGTGGCGGTCGCCGACGACGGCACCGTGCTCGCCGAGGTGCGCGAGCCCACCGAGCTCGGACCGGCCGGGCTGCTGGGCACCGCGGCCCGGGTCGTCGACCGACTCCGCGAGCTCGGCGGCCGGGATCCGGCCGGCCCGATCGGGGTCGGCATACCGGGCCTGGTCGACGTCGAGACGGGGATCGTCGAGCACGCCGTCAACCTCGGCCTCAACGGCGACCGGCTGCGGCTGGCCACCGTGCTCGCCGACCGCCTCGGGCACCCGGTGATGATCGAGAACGACGTCAACGCGGCCACCCTCGGCGCGGCCGAGATCACCGCGGCCACCGACCTCGCCTACGTCAGCCTCGGCACCGGCCTGGCCGCCGGGACTGCTGCTCGACGGACGCCTGCGCCGCGGCCACCACGGAGCCGCCGGCGAGATCGGGCACATCCCGGTGGACCCTTCCGGCTCCTGGTGCACGTGCGGGCAACGCGGCTGCCTGGAGACCATCGCCTCCGGCTCGGCACTCGCCGCCGCCTGGCCCTCCGACGGCACGCCGCCCGCGCAGGCCCTGTTCGCCGCGGCCGATGCTGGCGACCCGGCCGCCATCGCGGCCCGGGACCGGTTCGCCGGCGCGGTCGCCTGCGCGGTCCGGCTGCTGGCCCTCACGGTCAACGTCGAGTGCGTGGTGCTCGGCGGAGGCGTCGCCCAGCTGGGCGAGCCGCTCCGGGAAGTGGTGGCCGAGGCGCTGCGCGAGCAGGCCGCCGCGTCGCCGTTCCTCGCCGCGCTGAGCCTCTCCGAGCGGGTGAGAGTGCTGCCGGCGGGGGTACCGGTGGCCGCACTGGGCGCGGCACTGGTCGGCCGGAACGGGAGGACGTGATGGAGGTCGTACCACTGCGCGACGCGGACGCCGTTGCCGCGCTTGCCGCCGACATCGTCGAGTCCCTGGTCCGGGCCCGGCCCGACTGCGTCCTCGGCCTGGCCACCGGGTCCAGCCCGGTGCCCGCCTATCGGGAGCTGATCCGGCGGCGCGAGGCCGGCGGACCGTCGTACGACGCGGTCACGGCGTTCCTGCTCGACGAGTACGTCGGCCTGCCCGCCGACCACCCGCAGTCCTATCGGGCCACCATCGCCCGCGAGCTCACCGACCCGCTGGGCATCCCGCCCGGGCAGGTGCACGGCCCCGACCCGGCACTGCTGCCGGACGCGGGTCCGGCCTACGAGGAGCTGATCCGGAAGTCCGGCGGGGTGGACCTGCAGGTGCTCGGCATCGGCACCGACGGCCACCTGGCGTTCAACGAGCCGGGTTCCTCGCTCGCGTCGCGGACCCGGATCAAGACCCTCACCGAGCAGACCCGGAGCGACAACGCGCGGTTCTTCGAGTCGGCCGACGAGGTGCCGCGGCACGTCCTCACCCAGGGGCTCGGGACGATCCTCGAGGCCGGGCACCTGCTGCTGATCGCGACGGGCGAGGCCAAGGCGGCGGCGGTGGCTGCGGCCGCGGAGGGGCCGCTCACCGCGTCCTGCCCCGCCTCGGTGCTCCAGCTGCACCCGCATGTGACCGTCCTGCTGGACCCGGCATCAGCGTCCGCGCTCGCCCGGCACGACCACTACCGGGACGTGCATGCGGCCAAGCCGGAGTGGCAGGGCTACTGACGCTGACGCCGGCGCCGGCCCTCCGCACGGCCGCGCTCCCACATCGCGACGAACCGTGGCCCGCGGCGCGTCCGCAATCCCACAGGACAAACACCCCGGGTTTGGCCTGTGGAGGGGCGGGCAGAACCCAGGAGTGGAGTACTCATCCCGGTGGTTTCGCGTGTCAGCAGCGGCGGCCGTCGTCGTGCTGGTCGCGACCGCGTGCGGCGACGACGAGCCCACGACGGACGACGACCGGACATCGGTGAGCTGGCTCGACACGGATGTCTGCGCCCTCGTCGACGCGGACCAGGTGACCGCCCTGATCGGCGCGGACGCCCAGGCCGAACCCTCCACCGACAACCCCCGCCGCCCCGAGTGCGAGTGGACCGTCGCCGACACCACGCAGCGGCTGGTGCTGCGGCTGTGGCAACCGCCGATCCCCCAGGTCCTCACCGACGAGGCGGAGCGGATGATCGTGGTCGGCGACCACACGGGCTACGTCGAGAGCGAGGGCAAGGGCTTCTGCAACATGCACGTCGCCGCGGAGCCGGCATGGCTCACGGTCGATCTCAACGTGCCCTTCCGGAAGTTCCGCCCGCACCTGTGTGAGGCGGTCAACGCGACCGTCGACCACGTGCTGGCCGAGGTCCAGTAGCTAATACCAGCTGGTCTTCGCCCGGGCCGCCCGCCGGGTCAGGGAGACGTGCAGGTGGTCGCGATGCCGCAGTGTCTTCGAGCACTTCTTCTTCGATGGGCACGAGGAGCTGAGGTACGGCTCGGGGCGGTACCCGTCCCAGGCCGAGTACATCCGGTCCTTCCAGATGACGTACATGACGCCCATTCGCCGGGCCAGCGCATCCGGGTTGCCACGCGCGTCAGCGCTGAACGCCCGGTCCAGGAACCGCTTCGCCTTCCGCCGGTCAGCCTTGCGATCCGCATTCAGCGTCCAGTCGAAGGCCCGGCCCTCGGTGTGCTCGGAGGGACTGCCGCCACACTTCCGCGAGATCGGGCCGAACCCGCCGCCGTACCGGCTGACCAGCCAGCGGCCGAGCATCTTCGTGCCGGGCTTGGCCTTGGGTGAGCACTTCGTCGCCGGCTGGTATGACGGGTAGTCCTCGATCGCGCCTGCGGGGCCGGCGCGACCGCGAGCAGGGCGCAGGCCACCACGGTGGCGAGCAGGATCCGAGTCCGAGACACGCGGCGAGGTTAAGTCGCCGTCGGCCGCCTGTCAGACGAATCCTTTACTTTCCGCGGCGGGTTCGCGCCAGGTACGCGATCCCGCGCGGGGACAGCTCGTAGCCCACCGGGTGGCTGATGGTCAGCCCGAGGTTCTTCAGCTTGCGGACGTCGATCTTGAACGGGTCCCGCTCGCGTCCGACCTCTGCGGCCAGGTCCGGCGCCCGGGTGTGCGGTCTGCGCCGGATCAGGTCCAGGGTCTGCATGGTCCAGGCGCCGTGGCTGCTGGCCCGGTCGAGACGCTCGAGCCGCAGGTCGATCGCGGCCACCTCGTCGTCGTCGAGCTGGTCGTTCTGGCGCAGCGCGACCCGCGGGTCCGCCCCGGCCCACGACAGGACGACCCGGTACGTCGGCACGCTGTCGTCGCCGGCCAGCCGAGCCCGTACCGCGTCCGCGTTCTTGTGCCCGGCCCTCCTCGCGTCGGCGTCGGAGATCTTGGCCGGGTCGATCTTCCTGACCGAGTCCACCCGGATCACCCCGGCGGCGGTGCGGAACGTCGCACCCGGCTGCACGTCCTGGGTGCGCCAACGACGGAACGCCAGGCTCATCGTGCCGTCCGCCACTCCCCGCGCGACCTTGATCGGCAGCAGCATCAGAGCGTGACCCCGGACTCGATCGCGAACACCACCAGCTGCGCGCGGTCGCGGGCGTGCAGCTTCACCATCGCCCGGCTGACGTGGGTGCGGACGGTGTCGGGGCTGACCACCAGCTCCTCGGCGATCTCCTGGTTGGACCTACCGGTGGCGACCCAGGCCATGATCTCGCGCTCCCGCTCGGTCAGGTCACCGAGCCGAGGGTGTGGCCGGCTCGGCGGCCCGGAGCCGCCGAAGTGCTGGATCACGGTCGTGGTGACCGACGGAGCCAGCAACGAGCCGCCCTCGGCGACGACGCGCACGGCGTCGAGCAGGCTGGCGGGCTCGGCGTCCTTGAGCAGGAAGCCGCTGGCGCCGTTCCGGAGCGCCTCGAAGACGTACTCGTCGAGCTCGAACGTCGTCAGCATCACCACCCGCACGTCGGCGAGAGCCGGGTCGGCCGAGACCTCCTCGAGCATGCCGAGCCCGTCGAGCACCGGCATCCGGATGTCGCAGAGCACCACGTCGGGCGTCGTACGACGCAGCATGGCGAGCGCCTCCCGCCCGTCGCCGGCCTCGCCGACGAGCTCGAGGTCGTCCTCGGCCGCGATCATCGTGGCCAGCCCCATCCGCACCAGCGCCTGGTCGTCGACCAGCGCGACCCGGATCATGACTGCTCCGGGAGGACCGCCCGGACCCGGAAGCCGCTCGGCCCAGGACCTGCGTCGAGTGAGCCGCCCAGTGCCTCGACCCGAGCCCGCATGCCACTGATCCCCATGCCCCCATCCTGCCCCGCATCCCCAGTGCCGCCGCGGCCGTCGTCGCGGACGGTGACGATCAGGTCGTCGGCCCGGCGCTCGAAGGACACGATCGCCCGGGTGGCGTCGGCGTGCCGGAGCACGTTGGTGAGCGACTCCTGGACCACGGCGTACGCCGTCCGGCTGACCGGCTCGGTCAGGCCGTCGACGGCGCCGGTGCGGTCGACCAGCAGGCCGCCGCCGCGGACCCGGTCGAGCAGGCCGTCGAGCTCGTCGAGACCGGGTGCGGGTCGCCGGGCAGCCGGGTCGCCGGACATGTGGGCGAGCTCCGCACGGAGCGCCTCGAGGGACTCCTTGCTGGTCGCCCGGATCGCCTCGAGGTTCTCGCGCGCCTTGGCGGGGTCCTTGTCCAGGATGTGCAGCGCGGCGCCCGCCTGCATCGCGATCACCGCCAGGCCGTGCCCGACGCCGTCATGCAGGTCCTGCGCCATCCGGAGCCGCTCCTCGGTGGCGGCCCGCTGGGTGCTTTCGCGGCTCGCGTCCTGGCGGGCGCGCAGCGCCGTGGCCACCGCGCCGGCCGCCGCCACGATCGCGATGCTGCCGATGCCCTGCCACGGGCTCCCGCTGTCGATGTCGTCGTACCCCCAGGCCCGACCCGCCAGCGCGGCGCAGACGAGAGTCACCGCGACCGCCGCCGGCCAGACCCAGTCGCGCACCCGGGACGACCAGGCGGCGACCAGGGTGACGGCGGGCAGGGCCAGGTAGACCGGGCCGTCGGCGTAGCCGAGCGCGAAGTAGCCACACGTCAGGGCGCCGCTCGCGATCAGCGCGGGCGCCGGGCCGATCCGCAGCAGCGCCGGCACCACGGCACCTACTGCCAGGAGAACGCCGAAGATCACCGGCCGGTCGTGCGCGGCCTCGCGGTTGGTCGCGGCCGTCCCCAGGAGTACGACGATCAGCACCGTCCACGGCCAGTAGCCGCGGTGGTCGATGCGATGGGTCAGCAGGCTCACGACGACGAGGCTAGACGGGTGCGGGCCGGACGTCGTACGCGTGCGGGAGCGGTCGTCGTACGCAGTCCTGCGTAGCCGGGTGCCGCGCTGGGGCGGACGCGAGATTCGCCGCCGGCGGCGAGCGTGGAGCCATGAACGAACTCGTGGTGCAGACAGAAGGGCTGACCAAGCGGTACGGCGACCGGCTCGCCGTCGACTCCGTCAGCATGACCGTGCGACGCGGCGAGGTGTACGGCTTCCTCGGCCCCAACGGGGCGGGCAAGACGACCACGCTGCGAATGATGCTCGGCCTGATCCGGCCCACTGCCGGCACGGCGAGCGTCCTGGGGCTGCCGGCCGGCCGCTCCGAGGTGACCCAGCGGGTCGGCGCCCTGATCGAAGGGCCGGGGTTCTTCCCCTACATGTCCGGGCGCGACAACCTGCGGGTGCTGGCCCGCTACAGCGGCCTTCCCGAGTCGGTGGTGGAGACCGCGTTGGCGCGGGTCGACCTGACCGACCGGGGCGACGACAAGTTCAAGAGGTACTCGCTCGGCATGAAGCAGCGGCTCGGCGTCGCTGCGGCGCTGATGGGCGATCCCGAGCTGATCGTGCTGGACGAGCCCACCAACGGGCTGGACCCGGCCGGCATGGCCGACATGCGCGCGCTGGTGGTCTCGCTCGCCCGCGGCGGCCAGACCGTGCTGCTGTCCAGCCACCTGCTGGCCGAGGTGCAGGAGATCTGCGACCGGGTCGGCGTGATCAACGGCGGCAAGCTGCTGCGCGAGTCGACGGTTGCCGAGCTGCGCGGCGAGGCGACGCTGCGGATCCGGGCCACGCCCGAAGAGGCCGCGCTGGCGGTCGCGATGCGGGCCGCCGGCGACGACGGCGTACGTCGCTCCCCTGGCGGCCTCGAGCTCGACCTCCCGGCCTCCGCCGCTCCCGCGCTGGTGCGCGAGCTGGTGCACGCCGGTGTCGACGTACACGAGATCGCCTCGGTCGAACGAACCCTCGAGGAGGTCTTCTTCGAGATGACTACGACGGAACAGGAGTTGGTGTCATGAACGACCTGATGAACAGCACGCGTGCCGAGCTGCTCCGGATGCGCAAGTGGCCCGCGGTCTGGGTCACCCTCGGTGCCTGGCTCGCCCTGGCGCTGATGTTCGGCTACCTGTTCAGCTACCTGTCCTACAAGACCGGCGACAACAGCTTCTCCGACGAGGGCGCCACCCGGGCGTCGCTGCTCAACAACCTGATGCCGGTCTCGATCCCCGATGTGCTCGTGCAAGGGATGCCGATGTTCGGCGGCGCGCTGATGATGGTGCTGGGCGCGATCGTGGCCGGCAACGGCTACGGCTGGGGGACCTGGAAGACGGTCTTCACCCAGGGTCCGTCCCGGACCACGTCGGTGCTCGGGTCGCTGGTCGCGATGTCACTGTTCGTCGTGATGTCCGTGCTCGTCACGCTGGCCCTGTACGTCGGCGTCTCGGTGCTCTTCGCGACCACCGAGTCCCAGGCCATCGTGTGGCCGGCGTTCTCCGAGCTCGCCTCGTCGGTCGGCGGCGGCATCCTGGTGCTGGAGATGTGGGCGCTGGCGGGCTTCGCGCTCGGCACGCTCGCTCGCGGGCCGGCCCTCTCGGTCGGGCTCGGCCTGGTCTGGGCGCTGGTCCTCGAGAACCTGCTCCGCGGCGTCGGCGCCCTGCTCGGACCGGTCGAGGCGTTCACGACGGTGCTGCCCGGCACTGCCGCTGGGTCGCTGGTCGGTGCCCTGATGGAGGGCACGGCCAACGAGGACGGCACCCCCGGAGTGCTCGACGTGCTCTCCGGCGGCCAGGCGACGGTCATGGTGCTGGCCTACGTCGTGGTGCTGCCGCTGCTGGCCCTGGTGCTGGTGCGGCGTCGGGACGTCGCCTAGAGCCTCCGCGCGAAGCAGCGGTTGAGCGGCGACTCGCGGTAGTGCCCGAACGACGGGATCTCGGTGTAGCCGGACGACGTGTACAGCGCGATTGCCTCCGGCTGGCGGAGGCCGGTCTCGAGGACGAGTGCCTCGATGCCGGCCTCCGCTGCGGTGCGCTCCAGCTCGGCCAGTACGGCGCGGGCGTGGCCGGCGCCGCGGGCGGCCGGGACGACGTACATCCGCTTGATCTCGGCAAGCACCGTGGTGCCGAGCGCCTCGAGGTCGGTACGCCGCCGCCAGGCGCCGGTAGTGACCGGTACGGCGTCGAGGTAGCCGACCAGGAAGGTGCCGTGCGGCGGGTCGAACATCAGCGGGTCGACCGGGCTCTCGTCGCGGCCGCCGTACCGGACGACGTACTCGGCCTGCACGTCGTCGATCAGCCGGGTGGCATCGGGATGGCCGTAGCCGACGGCGACCAGCTGCAGTCCCACCCCGGCCTCCTGGTTTCAGCGAACGCTCCGCGGGCTGTCACAATAGAGCCGTCCCTGACAGCGTCGTCAGCAACCACCAGCACATCCGGAAGGCTGCACCGTGACCGACGCCGTGAAGATCCCGACCGACCTGCTGCCCGCTGACGGGCGCTTCGGAGCGGGGCCCTCCAAGATCCAGACCAGCCACCTCGACGCGCTCGCGGCAACCGGCTCGGCGCTGATGGGCACCTCCCACCGCCAGGCGCCGGTCCGGAACACGGTCGGACGGGTGCGCGAGGGTCTCGCGGAGCTGTTCTCGCTGCCCGAGGGCTACGAGGTGGTGCTCGGCAACGGTGGCGCGACCGCGTTCTGGGACATCGCGACGTTCGGGCTGATCGAGAAGAAGAGCCAGCACCTGTCGTTCGGCGAGTTCTCCTCGAAGTTCGCCAAGGCCGCGGCGGAGGCACCCTGGCTCGACGAGCCGTCGGTCATCAAGAGCGAGCCGGGCTCGCGCCCCGAAGCGGTGGCCGAGGAGGGTGTCGACGCCTACGCCTGGGCGCACAACGAGACCTCGACCGCTGTGATGGCGCCGGTGATCCGGCCTGCCGGCTCCGACGGCCTGGTGCTCATCGACGCCACCTCGGGCGCGGGCGGCCTGCCGGTCGACCTGACCGAGGTCGACGCCTACTACTTCGCCCCGCAGAAGAGCTTCGCCTCCGACGGCGGCCTCTGGATCGCGCTGATGTCGCCCGCCGCCCTCGAGCGCGCCGCCGCGATCGCCGCCTCCGGTCGGCACATCCCGGCCTTCTTCGACCTGCCGACCGCGATCGACAACTCGGCGAAGAACCAGACCTACAACACCCCCTCGGTCGCCACCCTGTTCCTGATGGCCGAGCAGCTGGACTGGATGAACAGCCAGGGCGGCCTCAAGGGCATGGTCGAGCGCACCACCGCCTCCTCGGACGCGCTCTACGGCTGGGCCGAGCGGACGTCGTACACCACGCCGTACGTCGTCGACCCCGCGCACCGCTCGCTGGTCATCGGCACCGTCGACTTCGACGACGCGATCGACGCGTCGGCGATCGCCGCGACCCTGCGCGCCAACGGCATCGTCGACACCGAGCCCTACCGCAAGCTCGGCCGCAACCAGCTCCGGATCGCGATGTACCCCGCCATCGACCCCTCCGACATCGAGGCGCTCACCCGCTGCATCGACTACGTGGTCGAGCAGACCTCCTGAGCCAGATGTCGGAACCGCGTGGCAATCTGCCTCCATGGCAACCTTCAGCGGATCCGATGACTTGCAGGGCGCGGAGTTCAAGTTCGCGAACCTGAGCGGCGCCCGGTTCATCGAGTCTGACCTGACCGGCGTCGTGGTGCGTGGGTCCGAGGTAGCGAGGATGGACATCGATGCTCCGTGGCTCGTCCACGGCGACTACTTCACGGGTCAACGGCGTCGACGTGACCGCACTCGTCGAGGCCGAGCTCGACCGCCGCTTTCCCGGCCGCGCCGACCGGCGTGCCGAGGACCCCGAGGCCCTGCGCGCGGCCTGGGCCAAGGTCGAGCGCGCCTGGGCGGCCGCGCTAGAACGCGCCGCAGCGATGCCGCCCGGCAGCGTCGACATCTCGGTCGACGGGGAATGGTCGTTCGCGCAGACGCTGCGACACCTGGTCATGGCCACCGACGTCTGGCTGCGCAAGGCGATCCTGGAGGTCGAGCAGCCCTACCACCCCCTCGGACTCACCTGGGAGGGCGCCGCGGAAGCGGGCTTCGACACGTCCGTCTTCACGACAGCCACGCCCACCTACGACGAGGTGCTCGAGGCCCGCGCGGGCCGGGTCGCGATGGTGCGCGACTTCCTCGCCAGCGTCACGCCCGAGGAGCTGGCGGTCCCCCGCACGAACCCGTGGCGCCCCGACGAACCCGAGACCACCCGGTCGTGCCTGCACGTGATCCTCGAGGAGGAGTGGGAGCACCTCCGCTTCGCGCTCCGCGACCTGGATGCGATCGAGGCGGGCTAGCCGGGTTTCAATGCCTCGAGCATGTGGTCGAGCGTCTCGACGTCGCGGCCCGGTCAGTGGAGCTGGCCGGTCGGCACTTCATGTCGGGGTAGCACAACTAGGGAATGACGAACGTCTGGTAATCGACGACCTCGTCGTTGAGGAGCAGCACGTTGTTGAGGACGCGGCCGTCGACGGGTTCGATTTCGGGGTGGTCGATGAGGGGGTCCGAGAGCTCTCCGCTGTGGTGCAGGTCGAAGACGCTGGCCTCGAGATACTCCCAGTACTGGAGTGGATTGCCCATCAGCGTGGGGCAGTTGACCGGCGTGTTCGCGGGATCCAGCTCGCAGGGAAGCTCCGTTGCGCGGCTGTTGGTGAAGGTGATGAGGGACGCCGCTGCCGTGATGCCAGCTTCGTCTATCGCGTTGTTGGCAAAGGTCAAGTCGAGGACGCCCGAGTATCGCTGACCATCGGCACGCCGGACCACCTGCCCACCGTTGATGACGATCGCGTAGCGAGGAGTTCCGCGGAGCCGGTTGTCCTCGAACGTGGCATCGACGGTTCCCCGGAGGAACGCGCTGCCCCCGACAATGGGGTTTATTCGCAACGCGTACGGGTTGCTCGGTCCGGTGTTGGCATAGCCGGTGAACGTGTCATTGCCCTGAACAACGGCCTTGATCGCTCGGCCGGCAGGACCTGCCCCAGCGAGTGCGATGGCGCCTGACCAGTAGTTCTCGATCCGGTTGTTCGTCACGGTGACGGTCGGCGGCGCCGCAGGATCTCCCCCGGTCAGCACAATCCCACTGCCAACCTGCCCAAAGTACGCGTCGCGAATGCGACCGCTCGAGTCACCCTGGGTCCGCACGCTAATGCCCATACGGACGACGCGAAGCTGGTCGATGACGAAGTCCCTGGCGTTCTGCACGATGACGCCGAAGGGCGCGGTCCTCTGCGGCCCAGGTATCCCAGGGGTGCCCGGCAGGATCTTCGCGTCGAGGCTGAGCTTGGAAATGCGCACGTCGGAGCCCGTGACTCGGAAGAAGGAGAGCATCCCGACCGACGGCGGAACAGGTGCCGGCGGTGTCCAGGTGACGAGCGTGTCGCGGTCCTGCCCATCCACTGGAAGGCCCTCGTTGTCCACGGCGGGCGAGCGCGAGCCTCGCACCACCACCGGGAAGTCGAGCTGGATCGGAAACACTTCGTCGTCACAGACTCCGGTGGCGACGCTGATGGTCACCCTGGCCTGGGCCGAGAGGGCCCTGGCCATGGGCACCGCCGCTGTGATGGTGGCGAAAGGAGCCTTTTTGCGGCCATCCCCGCCGGGTGCCACCTTGCAATCGACGTACACGGTCATCGCAGCCCGCGGCGCGACCGATGCGGAACCGAAGCCAGGCGTGAGCATCACACCGGCGATAAGGAGCCCTGAAGTCGCCACGGCCAGAACGCCGCGTGGCAACGTCGATGGGGATCGCGTGGAGTTGGTCATTATCAGAGAGTCGTTCGACGCCCGCTCAGGTTGACACCCCGGTATAGACCAGTTCCGTTGCGGCGTCTCTCGATGGGGCAGAGTCGGTGGGCAGAATTCGCGGACTACATTCGTGACATGGGTGATCGACCGGACCGCGTGTGCGTGCCGATAGAGATGGAAATGTTGCCGCTCTACCGCGAACCGCCCGGAACTGCGCGGCTACGACGCGAGCTGAAGCGGGAACGGCGGCGCGAACGGCGGGAGAAGCACGAGTCGCCCCCGCCGCCAACGCCGCGCCACGCATGACTGGCTAACAACTATTGCGCCCCGACAACCGCGCGGCGCAATGTCCTTCGTCACGCGCCTGGCTCGGGCCGAGCGACACGCCTGCCGCGGCCTCACGCAACGTGGTTCGCTATGAGGGGTCAGCTTCGGTCAATGTCGTCGTCGGAACTGCGTAGGTCGGCGTGCCCCAATACCGCACGACCGGCTTCGAGACGTGCGACCGGAACACGGAACGGCGAGCAGGAGACGTAGTCCAGCCCGGTTTCGTGAAAGAAGTGGATGGATTCCGGGTCGCCACCGTGCTCGCCGCAGACGCCGACCTTCAGGTCGGGCCGGGTGCGGCGCCCTTCCTTCGTCGCGATCTCCACCAGACGGCCGACCCCGTCCTCGTCGAGGGTCTCGAACGGGGAGACCGTGAAGACGCCCTTGTCGAGGTAGGCCGCGAAGAACGCCGCCTCGACGTCGTCGCGCGAGAAGCCCCAGGTCGTCTGGGTGAGGTCGTTGGTTCCGAACGAGAAGAAGTCTGCGGCCTCGGCAACCCGGAACGCCGTGAGCGCGGCTCGGGGCAGCTCGACCATCGTGCCGATGGGGATGTGCAGGTCCACGCCTTCGCTCGCGCGGACCTCGGCCAGGATCGCGTCTGCTTCGTCCCGGATCAGGTGCAGCTCCATCACCGAGCCGACCAGGGGCACCATGATCTCCGGCCGTGGGTCGCCGCCGGCCTTCACCCGCCGGGCCGCCGCCTGGGCCACGGCCCGCACCTGCAGCGCGAACAGCCCCGCAACCGTCAGGCCGAGCCGCACACCACGCAGCCCGAGCATCGGGTTCGACTCGTGCAGCCGCTCGACCGCCGCCAGCAGGCGTACGTCGTTCGTGTCCTCCTCGCCACGCTCCTTCGCCAGGGCAACCTTGACCATCAGGTCGGCGCGGTCCGGCAGGAACTCGTGGAGCGGCGGGTCGAGCAGCCGGATCGTGGTCGGCAGGCCGTCCATCGCGGTGAGGAGCTCCACGAAGTCCTCGGTCTGCGGTGCCACGAGCTCAGCCAGTGCGGCTTCGCGCTGCTTTCCCGTGTTCGCGAGGATCACCCGCTCGATGAGCGGGCGTTGCTCGCCCAGGAACATGTGCTCGGTGCGGCACAGCCCGATTCCTTCGGCGCCCATGCGCCGCGCGCGGTCGGCGTCCTCAGCGGTGTCCGCGTTGGCCCGCACCCGCATTCGGCGTACTCCGTCGGCGTGGGTGAGCAGCCGGTCGACCGCACGCACGACGTCCGCCGTGCCCTCGTCGACCTGGGCAAGGGCGTCATCGAGTCCCTCCTCGAGGTAGAGCACCACCGGGGAGGGCTTGACCGGGAGCTCTCCGACGAAGACCTCTCCGGTCGACCCGTCCATGGAGAGTACGTCGCCCTCCCGCACCGTGACCCCGCCCGCGGTGGCGACCAGCCCGGCGGCGTCGACCCCCAGGGACTCGGCGCCACACACGGCTGTCTTGCCCATGCCGCGAGCCACCACGGCCGCGTGTGAGGTCTTGCCACCCCGGCTGGTCAGGATGCCGGTCGCCGCGATCATCCCCTCGAGGTCATCGGGGTTCGTCTCCTTGCGGACGAGGATGACCCGCTCGCCACGGGCCTGCCACTCGACGGCGGTGGTGGAGTCGAAGACCACCTTGCCGACCGCCGCGCCCGGTGAGGCCGCCATGCCTCTGGTCAGCAGGGTTCGTTCGGCCGCTGTGTCGAACTGCGGGAACATCAACTGCGCCAGGTGTGCGCCGGTGACCCGCTCGAGCGCTTCGTCCATGGTGATGAGGTGCTCGTCGACGAGCTGGGTCGCGATCCGGAAGGCCGCCGCTGCCGTGCGCTTGCCCACCCGGGTCTGGAGCATCCACAGCTTGCCGCGCTCGACCGTGAACTCGATGTCGCACAGGTCGCGGTAGTGCGTCTCCAGGCGCCGCATGATCCTGGTCAGCTGCCTGTAGGAGTCGGAGTCTCGCTCGGCGAGGTCCTCGAGCGACAGCGTGTTGCGAATGCCCGAGACGACATCCTCGCCCTGCGCGTTCGCGAGGTAGTCGCCGTACACGCCTGGCTTGCCCGTTGCCGGGTCCCGGGTGAAGCAGACACCGGTACCGGAGGTGGGGCCGAGGTTGCCGAACACCATCGTGCAGACACTCACCGCGGTGCCGAGGTCGTGCGGGATGCGTTCGCGACGACGGTAGAGCTTCGCCCGATCGGTGTTCCACGATTCGAAGACGGAGCGTGTGGCCAGGTCCAGCTGGCGGCGCGGCTCCTGGGGGAACTCCTCGCCGGTGTGGTCCACAATGATCTGCTTGAACTCGTCGACGAGCTCCTGCAGGTCTTTGGCCTCGAGCTCCACGTCGGTCTCGACGCCCTTGCGCCCCTTCGTCGCATCCAGGGCGGAACCGAACCTCTCGCCGTCGACACCGAGGACGGTCTTCCCGAACATCTGGATCAGGCGACGGTAGGAGTCCCACGCGAAGCGCTCGTCACCAGATGCGTCGACGAGACCGAGCACCGAGCGGTCGTTGAGCCCGACGTTGAGGACCGTCTCCATCATGCCGGGCATGGAGAACTTCGCCCCCGAACGCACGCTGACCAGCAGCGGGTCGGTGGCGTTGCCCAGCCCCCGGCCGACCTCGTCCTCGAGCCGGCGCAGCGCCATCGTGACCTGGACGCGCAGCTGGTCCGGTTCGCGCCCCTGCTCGAGGTAGTAGCGGCAGGCCTCCGTGGTGATGATGAAGCCCGGCGGCACCGGCAGACCGAGCCGCGTCATCTCTGCGAGGTTCGCGCCCTTGCCGCCGAGCAGATCCTTCTGATCCTTGTCACCCTCGCTGAAGTGGTAGACCAGCTTCTTCGCCGCTGTCTTCATCTGGATTCCCTCATTCCGGATCAGTGGCAGATCAGTGGGGGCCCTCCGAAAGCATCGTAAGCACGAGTTTGCGTACGTCGTCAGCCCCAGCGAGGGTCAATGCCTCTCGGGCCAGGATTGCGCAGCGATCGACATCCAGTTCCCGGACCGCCGCCTTGACTCGGGGTACGGCGGGCGGTGAGACGCTCAGCTCCCGCACGCCGAGTCCCACCAGAACCGGTATGGCCAGCTCGTCGGACGCTGCTTCTCCGCAGACGGCCACGTCGATCCGGCCGCGGGCAGCCCGACACACATGGTCGATCAGCTGGAGCACCCCGGGGTCGAGGGCGTCGGAGAGCGCTGCCACAGCACCGTTTCCGCGCTCGGCCGCCAGTGCGTACTGCGTCAGATCATTGGTGCCGATGCTGACGAAGTCGACGTGGGGCAGGAACGCTTCGATCTTCAGCGCCGCCGCTGGAACCTCGATCATCGTGCCGATGTGCAGACCCTCAGGGAGGCCGTCGGGTCCAGCAGCGTCGGTGAGCACCTGGCGGGCCTCGATCAGCTCGGCCGGGGTCGACACCATCGGGATCATGATGCTGGTCGGAAAGTGCCGAGCGGTGTCGCAGATCGCGACCATCTGGTCGCGCAGGAGGTCACGGTGGGCGAGGCTGAGCCGGATGCCACGCTGACCGAGGAACGGGTTCGCCTCGTGCGGCATCGGGAGGTACGACAGTGGTTTGTCCCCCCCGACGTCGAGGGTGCGCAGGGTGATCCGCCGGCCGTCCATGGCCGCGGCGATGGCGTCGTACTCGGCCTCCTGCTCGTCCACGCTCGGCGCGACACTCCGGTCGAGGAACAAGAACTCGGTGCGCACCAGTCCGGCGCCGTCCGCCCCGGCTGCGAGTGCGGCGCGAGCGTCGGCGACGGATCCGAGGTTGGCGGCCACGGCGACTGATGTGCCGTCGCGGGAGACCGCGGGCTGCTCGGCCAGGGCCAGCTGGCGGGCGCGTCGCTCCGCCGCTTCCGTTGCGCGCCGCTCGTACTTCTCCAGGAGCTCGGGCGATGGATCGACGTGTAGTTCGCCGCTGCTGCCGTCGAGCAGGATGGTGGTTCCCTCAGGAAGGTCCAGCACCTCGGGGCCGGCCGCCACGACAACGGGTATGTCGCGAGCCCGGGCCAGGATCGCCGCGTGCGACGTCGGACTTCCCTGGGCGAGGACGACGCCGGTCACCAGGGCGAGGTCCAGGCTGGCGGTCTCGGCGGGTGACAGATCACTGGCCACCAGGATGCCCTGCGACGTCATCCGCCGGGCGGGCTCGCCCGTCAGTGCTCGGAGCACCTGGTCACCGACCGCGTTGACGTCGGCGGCCCGTTCCCTCAGGTACGGGTCGGGCAGGCTCGCCCACACGCGCTCGACATCGGCCAGGCAGCCAGCCCAGGCGGAGACGGCCCCGATGCCTGTGCTGGTGCGGGTCTTGACGTCGGCAAGCATCTCCGCGTCGGTGAGCAGCGAAAGGTGCGCGTCGAAGATGCTCGCCTGTTCCGCGCCCACCTCGCGGGCCGTGACGACCCGGACGTGCTCGATGTCCCGTCGGACGGCGGCCACGGACTCCACGATGCGTCGCCACTCGGCAGCCGGTTCTCCCAAGGGTTGCTGGTCTAGGTCGACGGGCACTGCGGTGAGCCGGCGAAGCGGGCCGCTCGCGATCCCGGGTGAGGCCGGCAGGGGGCCGCTGACCGACGCGGCCACGGACGGGGCTGGCGGCTCCGCAGCCTCCTCGACGCTCTCGTCGAACCTACGCGCGGCGAGTGTGAGCAGGTGCTCGACCGCCTCCTGTGCCTGAGGCCCAGAGGCGCGGACCTCGACCTCGTGCCCCCGAAGGGCGGCCAGCGTCGCGACCCGGCTGAGGCTTCCGGCAGGGACAGGAGAGCCGCCGGTGGTGAGGTTGCGCAGCTGGACCGAAGCGTCGAGCGCGCGGACCTCGCTGACCAGCCTGGCAGCCGGCCGGGCGTGCAGGCCGTGGGGATTCTCGACCGCGAAGACGCCAACGATCTCCTCCGGTCGGACGTCGCTCGCATCGGATGTGGGGCCGTCCGGTGGCGGCGCCAGGTGCCCCGACTTGCCCATGAGTGCATCGCGCGCCTCCGCCGCGACCTCGGCCCGGCTGGCACCGCCGGCGGCGGCAACGGCAGCAACGATGAGGCCCTCGACGAGGGGTGCAGGCGAGAGCGTCACACGGTCGCGGATCGAGGGGTCCTGGAGCAGGTCGAGCGCCAGCTCGGCGCTAAGCACGGCACTGCCCAGATCCATGAGTACGACGACCCCCGCCGGGCCGTCGGCACGCTCGATGGCTTGCATGATCGCAATCGCGTCGGTGCCGAACGTCGTCTCGTCGAGCCCAGCGGCCACCTCGATCTGAAGCGGGCGACCGTGCAGCATCTCGGCAGCCAAGGCCACTGCGGAACGGGCCAGCGTGCGGCTGTGGGAGACGACGACCAATCCGACGACCGGTTGGCTACCCGTGGTCGGGGAGTCTCCCGAAAGGCTCTCTGTCATGTCCGGTGTGCTCCGCTCGCTCGCAGTTTCATCAGTCAGAAGGCTCAGAAGGGCGCTTCGGTGGCCGCTTCGAGCAGAAGGGCGATGGTCGTGGCGCCGGGGTCCTGGTGTCCCACGCTGCGCTCGCCGAGGTAGCTGGCCCTGCCCTTGCGCGCCAGCATCGGCGTGGTCGCGTCCCGCCCCGCGGCGGCGGCGTCCCTGGCGTGTTTCAGGCCGGTGGCCAGGTCCGCGCCGTCGGCGAGTGCCACCTCGAGCGCGTCGACGGCCGGCGCCAGCGCGTCATACATGGTCTTGTCATCAGGCCCGGCCTTGCCCCGGTCCACGACACCCCCGAGTCCGGCACGCAGGGCCGCGGCGAACTGGGGCGCCGAGATGGTCTCGGCGTCGCCGAACGTGCTGCCGATCCGCAGGAACAAGGTGCCGAAAAGCGGACCGCTCGCTCCCCCGACCGAGGAGACCAGCGTCATGCCGACCTTGGTGAAGAGTGCCCCCGCCGTATCCGGCCGGGTTTCGTCGAGCGCGGCCACGGCGGCCTTCATGCCCCGATCCATATTCGACCCGTGGTCGGCGTCGCCGATGGCTGCGTCGAGCTCGGTCAGGTGGTCGCGGTTCTCAGCGACATGGTGGGCGAATCTGCGCACCCAGTCCTCGAGGACCGCCGTGGTCACGTTCTCGTCCATGCGTCAGATGCCCCATCTCAGAGCCGGAGTGTTCACTGGAGCGTCCCAGAGGGAGAGCAGCTCGTCATCGGCCTTGAGCAGTGTGATCGACGCGCCGGCCATGTCGAGCGAGGTGATGTAGGAGCCGACGAGTGAACGTGCGATGGGTACGCCGTGCCCGCCGAGGATCTTGTTGACCTCGTTGAACATCACGTAGAGCTCGATCAGCGGGGTGCCGCCGAGCCCGTTGACGAACGCGATGACCGGGTCGCCCTTGGTGAAGGGCAGGTCCTCGAGGATCGGCTCGACCAACATGGCGGCGATGTCGCTCGCAGCAGCGAGCGGCAAACGCTCCCGGCCGGGCTCCCCATGGATGCCGACCCCGAGCTCCATTTCGCCCTCGCCCAGCTCGAAGGTGGGCTTGCCGACGGCAGGCACGGTGCACGATGTGAGCGCCACGCCCATGCTGCGTCCGTTGGCGTTGACCTTGCGAGCGACGTCGGCGACCTGCTCGAGGTCTCGCCCCTGCTCAGCCGCCGCGCCGGCGATCTTCTCCAGCAGGACGGTCACGCCGACCCCGCGGCGACCCGCGGTCCAGGTACTGTCCTGGACGGCCACATCGTCGTCGGTGACAACAGAGACGACCTGGGCTCCGGTCTCCGCGGCCGCCAGCTCAGCGGCCATGTCGAAGTTCATGACGTCGCCGGTGTAGTTCTTCACGACGTGTAGGACACCTGCCCCGCCGTCGACCAGCTTGGTCGCCGCCAGCATCTGCTCGGGAACCGGCGAGGTGAACATCTCGCCCGCACAAGCGGCATCGAGCATGCCCAGTCCGACGAAACCACCATGGAGCGGCTCGTGCCCCGAGCCACCGCCAGAGATGATGCCCACCTTCCCCTGCTTCGGGGCGTCACCGCGGTAGATGATCTTGTGCTGGTGGTCGACCTGCAGCTCGGAGTGTGCCGCATCGATTCCGCGCAGTGCCTCGACCACGACATCGTTCGGGTCGTTGATCAGCTTCTTCATGAGAGTTCCTTCGCGTCTGGTTGATGAGGTGGTCAGGCAATGCTGTTCTGGGGGGTGCTCGTCGCCTCGGCATCCGGAGCCCCGAGATCCAGAACATCTGCGGGCAGCCGGTCGGCCTGGGTCCTGGAGAGGAGCCCGAACAGCAGAGCAGCGGCAACGCCAGCAAGGAGCTCGGCGGCCAGATATACCGGTAGCTGGTCCCACTTCACGTCGCCGCCGGCGATCTGCTGGACGAACATCGGGCCGAACGTGCGAGCCGGATTGATGGAGGCGCCCGTCGTCGGGGCGACCGGAATGATGGCCGCGAATACGACCAAGCCGATCGCGACGCCGGCGAAACCGGCAGCGGCCTTCCGGTGGATGACACCGAAGATGGTGAACACCAGGATGAAAGTGCCCACGAACTCGGCGGTGAAGGCCTGCGCCACACCCACAGTGTCAGGGTTGTACGCCGCCACACCCAGGCCGACGTCACTGGCCTGCTGACCAAGAACACCGATGATCGCGACGGCGCCCACGATTGCGCCGACCACCTGGGCACCGATGTACGCCGGTACCTGCCTCCACGGGAAATTGCCGGTGACCGCCAGTCCCAGGGTCACAGCCGGGTTGATGTGGTTGCCACCGATGTGCCCAAGGGCGTAAACGGTGGCGATCACGATCGTGCCGAAGGCCAGGGAGATCATCCCCAGGTCGGCCATGGTGAACGGCGCATCGCCGTTGACGATCAGGGTGGCGGGGACCGACCCCACCCCGATGAACACCAGAAACGCAGTTCCAATGGCCTCAGCACCCAAGCGCTGGAACAGATTGGTCTCGTCAAGCATGCCCGTTCCTCTTCTCATGTTGTCCGAATGGGATTCGATATTGTCGAATTCGATTTGGACGTTACGCCTATGCTTCACTAGTACGCAAGAGTTTTCGTGAAATCGGTCACAACTTTGGAGGGGCCGCGCCCGTGATCCAGTCGATTGACCGCGCAATCCGGGTCCTGACCGCGCTCCAGGGCACCCGCCGGATGAGCCTGTCGGACCTCGCCACTCGCCTAGACCTCGCGCCCTCGACGACGCACGGCATCGTCCGCAGCCTGGTTGAGCACGGAATGGTCGTACAGGAGCGCGGCTCGAGCCGCTACCAGCTCGGGCCGGCCGTTCTGCGGCTCGGCAACGTCTACCTTGACACGCTCGAGCTCAGGTCGAGGGCCATCCCGTGGGCCGAGGACCTCGCCCGCCGCACCGGACTGGCGGTGCGCACCGGAGTACTTCTCATCGACGACGTTGTGATCATCCACCACGAACCCCGCCCCGACGGCAGCCGGCAGATGCCGGAGGTCGGCATCGTCATTCCCGTCCATGCGAGCGCTCTCGGCAAGGCGATGCTCGCCTTCCTCCCCGACGACGAGAAGCGAGTGCTCACCTCTGAAGAGCTGCGGAGCATGACGGGCGAGACCATCACCTCGCCCGAACTCCTGCGCGACCAACTGGACCAGATCCGCTCGAGTGGTGTCGCGGCGGAACGGGACGAGGCCGTGATCGGCGAGAGCTCGCTGGCGAGCCCGGTCTTCGACTCCTACGGCGAAGCCGTCGGGGCGATCGGCGTGGTCATCCCTTCCGGCGATGACCTGGAGCGCCACCAGGTCAGCGACCTCGTTCGCGAGACGGCACGTGCGGTCTCCCGAGAACTCGGCGCGGCCGCGTGGCCGCCCAGACCAGCCGATCAATGACCCGAAGTGATACAAAACGGCCGGCGCCGAATGCCCACCGTGGGCACGGCCAGCTAACCGGCGAGCGCGTGGCTGACCTGCTCGTACGTCGCGCGATCGAACGCCACGATCCGGCCTTCCTCGACCTGGGTCGGCGTACCGCGAAGCGTCTCGATCGCGGCGGCGATGGCGTCGTCCTTGGGCCAGCCGTAGATGCCCGCGCTGACCAGCGGGAAGGCGACCGTGCGGGCACCGAGCTCGTCGGCCACCTCCAGCGCGCGGGAGTAGCACGAGGTGAGCAGGCTGCGGTCGGTCTGGCCGATGCTGTGGTTGGGGCCGACCACGTGGATCACCCAGCGGGCCGGCATCCGGCCTGCGGTGGTCCAGCCGGCGTCGCCGGTCGCGAGACCGTTGGGGAACCGGCGCTTGCAGTCATCCATCACCTCCGAGCCGCCGGCGCGGTGGATCGCGCCGTCGACCCCGCCGCCGCCGCGCATCCGGTTGTTCGCAGCGTTCACGACCGCGTCGACCTGCTGCGCGGTGATGTCGCCTTGTACGACGACGATCTCCATCACGTCTCCTTGATCAGTCGAAGGGTGGCGCGCTCCAGGGCCGCTTGTCGCTCATCGGGGTTGGCGTACTTCCGACGCGTGGCTCGCTCGATCGTGCGTCCGTCCTCGTAGGCGTCGATCACCCGCGGGTCGACGTACGACGATCGCGCCAGTGCCGGGGTGTTGCCCAGGAACTCCGCGACCTCCTTCATCGCCCCGCTGACCGCGCGCTTGTGCGACGCCTTGGTCTCCCCCGCTTCGTCGGTCTCGGCCAACGCGGCGGCGGCGAGCACCGTCGCGTGCCAGGTCCGGAAGTCCTTCGCAGTGGCGTCCAGCCCGGTCGACTCGCGGACGTAGTCGTTCACCAGCTCAGGCAGGATCGACCGCCAGGACCGCCCGTTCTTGTAGGCCAGGAGCTGGGGGTCGTCGCGGCTCTTCCGTCGCCGCATCACCTCGATCGCCTCGATCACCGTGGCGTCGTCGATCTCGATCCGGTGGTCGATCCCCGACTTTCCGGTGAACGCGAAGACCAGCCGATCCTGCTGGCGGCGTACGTGCCGCCGCTCCAGCGTGGTCAGGCCGAAGCTGCCATGCTCGTCGACGTAGACGTCGTTGCCGATCCGAAAGTAGCCGAGGTCGAGCAGCCGGACCGAGGCCGCGCAGGCGCGTTCCAGCGGCATCCCCTCGCTGCCGAGGTCGACGAGCACCCGCTCCCGCGCCCGCACCAGAGCCCGCCCGAAGTCGAGCATCCGGTCGAACTTCTCCGCATCGCGACGGGCCCGCCAGTCGGGGTGGTAGAGGTACTGCCGCCGGCCGGCGTCGTCGGTGCCCACGGCCTGCAGGTGGCCGTTCTCGTACGGCGTGATCCAGACGTCCTCCCACGCCGGCGGGATCACCAGGTCCTTGCATCGCTGAGCATCCGCGCCCGACAGCCGCTTGCCGTGCTCGTCGACGTAGACGAAGCCGGCCCCGGCCCGGCGGCGGCCCCACCCGGGCTGGTCGGGGCTGGTCCTGCGCAGACGCGGCACGGTTCGGATCCTCTCAGCGCGGGCGGAGTGCGCGGAGAAGTACCCCGATCATGGCCAGTCCGAACGCGCCGCCGAGCAGCCACGGCCAGAGCGAGCGTTCGGGATCCGGCGCCGGCCCGGGCTCGTCGGTCTGGACGGCCCCGTCCGACCCGGGCGGCAGCAGGCTGTCCCGCGGCGGCTGCAGGACCTCCGCGATCCGCGGCGGCACCTTCAGCCGCAGCACCGGCGCCCGTTGTCCCTCGGAGCTGAGGAAGACGTGGCCCGCCTCGTCTACTGCGATCCCTTCGCCTTGGTCCTGGGCCGGGAGCGTGACCTCGCCGACCGTCTCGAGGCCGGGGTAGGTGTAGAAGATCGCGCGCGAGTAGGTGCGCAGCACGAAGTGCTTCCCGTCGGGGAAGAACGCGCCGTCCGTCACCAGGCCAGGGATGTCCGCGATCGCGCGGACCCGGTTGGGCTCCGACTCGGAGAGCTGCTCGGGCGCGGCGTACAGAACGCCGGACATGAACCCCTTCGACGCGATCAGCACCCGGTCGCTCGTCGGATCGACGAGCAGCGCCTCGGCATCGCGCGGACCCGCCCGGATAGGTGATCTCGTACGACGTCGGCGTGACCGTCCGATCCCCTCGACCCACCGGCATCCGCAGCAGGTACACCGAGTCGCGGGCGGCCATGTTGTCGCCGATGTCGCCGACCAGCAGCCCGTCGTCGTACGACGCCATCGCCTCGACGTCCTCGACCTCGTCGTCCCAGCTCGTGGTCCCGACGGTCCGGCAGGTGCGCCCGTCGACGACGAACACCCGGCCCGAGTCGCCCGAGTCGTTGACGGTGGCGAACAGGCCGTCGAGCGCGACCAGGCCACTCGACTCGATGATCTGCGGGTCCTGGAACCGGCACACCTCCTGACCGCCGCCCGGCTCGGCGTCCGCCACCGAGAAGCCGATCGCGAACGGGATCGCGATGGCTACCGCGAACCCGCGCTCGACCCAACTCATGTCGTCGAGGAGGGTGGCCAGCCGGGGCGAGATGCCCCAGGTGGCGACCAGGTCGTCGTACTCGTCGCGCACTCCGCCACCCTTGACCGGCGCGCCGGTGCGCACCGCGCGCAGCAGGGTGTTGCGGGGCGTGTGCTTGCTCTCGACGAACTGCATCACGTCGACGCGGTAGCCCTGCAGCCGCATCAGCGAGGCCCGCAGCGCGTCGGTGAGGGTGTCGGCGAAGCGCTCGCGCAGGATGCCGTGCCGGGTGAGCATGGCGTACGGCGCCGGCGTCGGCGTGCGCCGCAGCTGGGCGGCCACGTCGTGATGGCAGCACGGCGCGGCCAGCACCAGCGACGCGCCCCAGCCGACCGCCCGGGCCAGCGCCTCGTCGGTAGCGGTGTCGCAGGCGTGCAGCGCGAGCACCACCTCCGGCTCGGTCTCGAGCTCGGCCGCGGAGATGGTGCCGACCACGAACTCCGCATCCAGCCCGAGCTCGGCCGCGACCCCGCTGCTGTGCTCCTTCGACTGCTCCTTCACGTCGACCCCGGTCAGCCGGACGGCGAGGCCGCGGGTCTCGAGGAAGCGCTGGGCGGTCAGCGTGAGGTAGGCGTTGCCGCAGCCCAGGTCCACGATCCGCAGCGGGTCGTCGGCGGTCGGCGTGCGCAGGTGACCCTTGGCGATCGCGTCGGTGACCGTCGCGTCGAGGACCCGCAGGAACTCCTCGACCTGGCGCAGCTTCGCCTGCCGGCTCGGCTTGATCCGGCCCTCGGCGTCGGCGAGCCCGAGCGCGCGGTAGACCGGGTCGTCCTCGGGCAGCAGCCGCTCCTTCTCGCGGTCGTGCTCCCGGTCGATCTCGACCTCCTCGACCCGGTCGCTGGTGTGCACGACGGCCTCGAGCTTCTTGGTCACCCGCACCTGGTGGGTCTGCGTGGTCGTGTCGACGTGCCAGTTGCCGAACGGCTCGTCGAGCAGGGCGTCGACGGCGTCCCGCGCCGCGTCGCCGGCGTGGTTGGCGGTGTGCGCCTGGGTGTCGTCGTACGTCGTGATCTGGAGGTGCCGGCCGGTCTTGAGGTCGACGTAGCGGAACTCGACCCGGCGCCAGCGTGGCTGCTGGCCCTTCTGCCGGCCGGACGCGACCGCCTTGACCAGCGCATCGGGGTCGAGCAGGTGGGAGCGCATCCGGTTGAGCGCCCGCAGCAGCGGCTCGCTCATTTGAGGACCGCCGCAATGACCACGACCACCAGGAGGGCCACGAGCGCCACCGGGATCACGAGTCGGCGGTGGCGGGGATTCACTCTGCGAGTCTAGAAGCGAGCAGTTCGGCGAGGTGCATCGCGGGCACGCCGGCCAGGTCGGCCAGCTGGAACCGGCAGGACATCCCGTCCGCGAGCACCACTGCGTCGGGCGCGGACCGCACCGCCGGCAGCAGGTGGGTCTCGGCGACCGCCACCGAGGTCTCGTAGTGACCGCGCTCCATCCCGAAGTTGCCGGCCAGCCCGCAGCACCCGGCGACCCTGGTCACCTTCGCGCCGGCACCGGTGAGCAGCCGCTCGTCGGCGTCGAAGCCGAGGATCGACGCGTGGTGGCAGTGCGGCTGGACGACGGCCTCCAGGCCGGTCAGGTCCGGCGGCGTCCAGTCCAGCCGCTCCAGCAGCTCGGCGAGCGTGACCACCCCGCCCGCCACCTCGGCCGCCCGCGGGTCGTCGCACAGCTCGACGGCGTCCGACCGGAGCGTCGGCCAGGCAGGACGGCTCCAGCCCGAGGACCGGCGTGCCGCCGGCGACGTACGGCGCCAGCGTGGCGACCGTGCGGGCCATGATCGTGCGCGCGGCGTCGAGCTGCCCGGTGCTGATCCAGGTCAGCGCCGCAGCAGGCAGCCTCGTCGATCACCCGGACCGTGAGCCCGGCGGCCTCGAGCACCCTGATCGCCGCGTGCGCGGTGTCCGGCGCCAGGTGGTCGGTGAACGAGTCCGCCCAGATCCACACGTCCGGCTCCGGACCTCCGGCCCCGCGGGTCGACCGGCGCAGGCTCCGTGGTGCGAGCTCGGGCAGGCCGCGGCGTTGGTCGATCCCAGCGGTCGCCTTGGCCACCCGCGCCACCGGACCCAGCCGCATCATACCCGCCATCGGCGCACCCAACCGGAGCCACCGCGGCAGCCGGCCGAGCGTGTAGTGGCTGCGCGGCCGGCGGCGGCCGGCGTACTTCTGGTGCAGCGCCTCGGCCTTGTACGACGCCATGTCGACGCCGGTCGGGCAGTCGCTGGCGCAGCCCTTGCACGACAGGCACAGGTCCAGCGCTTCGTGCACCGCCGGATCCGCGAGCCCGTCGACGAGCCGGCCGTCCAGCGCCTCTTGGAGGACCCGGGCCCGGCCGCGGGTGGAGTCCTTCTCCTCCCGGGTGGCGAGGTACGACGGGCACATCACCCCGGTCGCCGCCGGGGCCACGCACTTGCCGACGCCGGTGCAGCGGTGGACCGCGACACCGAGCGAGCCGTCGTCGTGGAGGAGCCGCAGGCCGGACTCCACCATCGCTACCGGGGCCGCTGGACGGAGATCGGCGTCGAGCGGCGCGGGGTCGGTGAGCACGCCCGGGTTGAGCAGGCCGTCGGGGTCGCAGGCCGCCTTCACCGCCGCGAAGAGGGCGAGCGACTGCTCGTCGTACATCAGCGGCAGCAGCTCGGACCGGGCCCGCCCGTCGCCGTGTTCGCCGGACAGCGAGCCGCCGTAGTCGGCCAGCCGGCGCGCGCTCGCGGTCAGGAAGTCGCGGAACCGCCGGCCGCCGTCGTCGAACTCGAAGTCGATCCGGACGTGTACGCAGCCGTCGCCGAAGTGGCCGTACGGCACCCCCGAGAGCCCGTGCTCGCGCGAGCAGCTCGTCGAAGTCGCGCAGCCAGGCGCCGAGATGCTCCGGCGGGACCGCAGCGTCCTCCCAGCCCGAGTACGCCGGCCGGCCCAGGCTGCGGGCGGCCAGCCCCGCGCCGTCCTCGCGGATCCGCCACAGCGCCGCCACCTCCGCCGGATCGGTCACCCGGCGACCGCCGATCGTCGTGAGCAGCGCCTCCGCGTCCGGCCCGGCGACCTCCACGAACAGCCAGCCCGAGCCCGCCGGCAGCTCGGGGCTGCCGGGCACGAGGTCGACGATCCGGGAGTCGAGGCCTTCGCACGCGACCAGCCGAGCACCCGGCGCCGACAGGGCGAGGAGTCCCGGCACCGCATCGGCGGCCTCCGCCATCGACCCGAAGCCGAGCAGCGCCAGGTGCCGCGGCTCGTCGGGCACCAGCGCCACCGTCGCCTCGCGGACCAACGCCAGCGTGCCCTCCGAGCCGACCAGGAACCGGTCCAGGCTGCGTCGCTCGGGCAGCAGGTGCTCGAGCGAGTAGCCGCTCACCTGCCGGGAGAACCGGCCGAAGTGGGTCCGCACGTGCGCCAGATGGGCGTCGACGATCCCGGGCAGGGCGTCCGCCGCAGACGGGTCGGGGAACAGCGCATCGAGCGCGACCACGTTGTCGGCGGTCCGGCCGTAGCCGAGCGCCCGGGTGCCGCAGGCGTTGTTGCCGATCATCCCGCCGATCGTGCAGCGGGTGTGCGTGGACGGGTCCGGGCCGAACCGCAGCCCGTGCGCGGAGGCGGCCGCCTGCAGGGTCGCGTGTACGACGCCCGGCTCGACGACCGCGGTCCGCGCCTCCGGGTCGATCGACACGATCCTGTTCAGGTGCCGCACCGTGTCGACCACGATGCCCGGTCCCACGGCGTTGCCGGCGATGGAGGTACCCGCCCCGCGCATGGTGACCGACGTACCCAGCTCGCGCGCGGTGTCGAGGATCGCGTCCAGCTCGTCGCGATGCCGGGGCCGGACCACCACCTGCGGGACGACCCGGTAGAGCGACGCGTCGGAGGAGTACAGCGCGCGCGTCAGGGTCGAGTCGTCGACGTCCGTGACACCGCGTCGCTTGAGCTCGGCGACGAGGTCGTGCCTCACCAATGCTCCATGGACCGGCGGATGATCCCGGCCAGATCCTCGTCCGTGACCTGCTTCGGGGCGGTGGCGAGCAGCCGCTGCTGCTGCAGGGATCCGGCGACCAGGTCGTCGACGTCGCCGTCGCCGTACCCCACCTCGGCGAGGCCGTTGGGCAGCCCGATGTCGCGCATCAGCGAGGCCAGGGTGGACGCGAGCGCGTCCGGTCCCGACCCGGAGCCGCCGAGCAGGTCCGCCGCCCGCTGGTGCCGCTCCGGCGCCGCGTCGAACGTGAACCGGAACGCCTCCGGCGCGGTCAGCGAGACCGCCATCCCGTGCGGGACGATCGGCTCGTCGGGCGGGTAGCCGTCGGGTCGGAACGTCCGCACCCGACCCGCGATCGGATAGGCGTTGGCGTGCGGGATGTGTACGCCGGCGTTGCCGAAGCCGAGGCCGGCGAACGTCGCGGCCAGCGCCATCTGCTCGCGCGCCAGCGTGTCGCTGCCGTCGCGTACCGCGGTCCGGAACGCGCCCGCCAGCAGGCCGAGCGCCCGCTCCGACCACATGTCGGCGATCGGGTTCGCCCCGCAGTAGGGCACCCGCTCCTCGGGCCGCTTGGCGTCGAAGTCGGCGTACCAGCGCGCCGTGTAGCTCTCCAGCGCGTGGCACAGGATGTCCATGCCCGCCGCGGCCGTGACCATCGCGGGCTGCGTCGTCGTCAGGGACGGGTCGACCACCGCCAGCCGCGGCCGCAGCGCCGGGTGGCTGATCCCGGTCTTCACCTTCAGGGACAGCACGTCCAGCACGCAGATCGTGGTGCTCTCGCTGCCGGTGCCGGTGGTGGTCGGGATCGCGACCAGCGGCAGCAACGGCTGGGCCGGCGC
Organism: uncultured Actinomycetota bacterium; assembly: GCA_963798055.1. Lineage (GTDB taxonomy): Bacteria > Actinomycetota > Actinomycetes > Propionibacteriales > Nocardioidaceae > Nocardioides. The sequence goes on along the minus strand of CAWCRX010000018.1, from coordinate 89,757 downwards.
CTGCGCCTTGCCCACCGGCGCGTTGATGTAGTCCATCAGCTCGCCGGGATTGGTGACGAGCAGGTTGACCGCCTTCGCGGTGTCGATCGACGAGCCCCCGCCCACCGCCACGATCGCGTCGAACGGCCCGGCGTCGCGACCGAACGCGACCGCCCGCTCGAGCGACTCGTCGGTCGGCTCCACCCTGGCTTCGTCGTACGTCGTCACCTCGAGGCCGCGCGCGGTGATCGACTCGGCGATCCGGGCCGGGTGCCCGGTCGCGGCCACGCCCGGATCGGTGACCAGCAGCACCCGCCGCGCCCCGAGCGCGGCCAGGTCGTGGCCCACCTCTGCCGAGGCGCCGGCGCCGAACTTCAGCGCCGGCGCGGCATAGGTGAAGACGGTCTCGGTCATCCCCGCAACCTAGTGCCGAGCGAGACTCGGACGATGTCGTAGACGGCAGTCGCACCGGACTCCACGTCGGCGAGCGGCACCCACGCGGCGGCGTCGGTGGTGCCGTCGACTTCCATCACGCGAGGCTCGGCGTCGGTGGACACGGTGGCGTCGTACACGATCCCGACGGAGTGCAGCTCCTCGTCGCGCCCCGACGGCGCGGTGCCGCGCAGGGCCGCGTTGTCGACGGTCACGATCGCACCGACCTCGCAGGCCAGCCCGGTCTCCTCGGCGACCTCGCGGACCACGGCGTCCCGGGGCGCCTCGCCGTGCTCGATGCCGCCGCCGGGCAGGTTCCACAGCCCCGGATGCGGCCCCCGAGCCGAGTTGCGGGTGAGCAGCACCGCGCCGTCGCGCACCGCCAGCGCATAGGCCGCGATCCGCTGCTTGTGATGGGGCCGGTACGCCGCCAGCGCCTCCTTGACCAGCGCCACCGTGGGCACGCTGCCGTCGAGCACGCCGGCGACCGGGTGCCAGGCGGCCTCGACGGTCGACCCGTCGACCTCGAGCACCCGCGGTGACGGCGAGTCGGCCGGGACCCAGCCTTCGTAGACGATCCGCAGCGAGTGCGCGTCCACCCGCCGGCCCTTCCGCCAGGTGTCCGGCAGGTGCAGCGAGAACGTGTGCGCGGTCTCGCCGATCCGCAGCGGCAGCCCGGTCTCCTCGTGCACCTCGCGCACCACGGCGTCCCGCGGGTCCTCACCGTGGTCGAGGCCGCCCCCGGGCAGGGTCCACAGGCCCTCGCGGCTGATGTGCGGGGCGAGTCGACTGAGCAGGATCTGCCCGTCCCGGATGATCACGGCGTACGCCGCGATCCGTTGCACTCGCTGTCCCACGACAGCCCAACCTATAGCCCGGATCAGCAGAGATTGTGCGAGCTGACCGCGCGGGACGCCTCGGCTCTATCGAATCATCGAGTCCGCGGTGCACGTGGGTGCCGCTGCCGCGATACCGAAATTCCTTTTGATGGGCGCCGCCACCCGCTGCACTCGCTGGCCCACGACAGCCAACTTAGCGGTTAGGAGAACGGCGGCCGGGCGTCGCGCGCCAGCGAACGCCGACCCGCCCAGCGCCACACCCGGGCCGCCCGGTCGCGGTCCTCGTCGGTGACCAGGTTGCCCATCCAGCGCAGCGCGAGCGTCATCAGCCAGTCGGAGCGCATCCCGGCCGGGCCGAGCGCCGACAGCACCTTGGGCACGGTGACCAGCCCGGCGAGCCGACGGGCGATCGAGAACGACTCGCCGTACTCGTCGCTGAGCAGCGCCGGCCACATCCGCTCCAGGTCGTGGCCCTCGGCCAGCACCTCGGCCAGCAGCCGCCCGGACTCCAGGCCGTAGTCGATGCCCTCGCCGTTGAGCGGGTTCACGCAGGCGGCGGCGTCGCCGATCAGCGCCCAGTTGGGCCCGGCAACGTTGGAGACCGCACCGCCCATCGGCAGCAGTGCCGAGGTCGGACGCCCGGAGCTCACCGGAAAGCTGGAAGTCCTCGCGGCGCTCGTCGGCGTAGTGCTGCATCAGCGGCTTGATCGCCACCTCGGCGGGACGCTTCGAGGTGGCCAGGCTGCCGACGCCGATGTTCACCTCGCCGTTGCCCAGCGGGAAGATCCAGCCGTACCCGGACAGGATCTCGTCGTCCTCGCCGCGCAGCTCCAGGTGCGAGCTGATCCAGGGGTCGTCGGACATCTCCGAGGTGATGTACGAGCGCCCGGCGACGGCGTAGACAGTGTCCCGGTGCCAGACCCGGCCGAGCACCTTGCCCAGCGGGGAGCGCACGCCGTCGGCCACGACCAGCCGCTGGCACTCGATCTCGTAGGTCTCCGAGCCCGAGCGGAACACGACGGCCGCCACCCGGTCCCCCTCGCGGCGTACGTCGACCGCCCGGGCGCCGTCGATCGCCACCGCGCCGGCCTTGATCGCGGTGGTGCGCAGGTGGTCGTCGAGCTCGGTCCGAGCCACGGCGCTGCCCCAGGACGGCAGCGTTCCGCCCGGCCACGGCAGCAGCAGGGTCTGACCGAAGCCGTGGGCGCGCAGGCCCTGGCTGACCGTGTGGGCGCGCAGCCAGTCCTCGAGGCCCAGCCGCTGCAGCTCGCCGATGGCACGCGGGGTCAGCCCGTCGCCGCAGGTCTTGTCGCGTGGGAACACCGCGGCGTCCGCGAGCACCACGTCCATCCCGGCGCGCGCCGCCCACGCCGCCGCCGCCGAACCGGCGGGGCCGGCGCCGACGACCAGCACGTCGGTCCGGGTCGGGGTGCTCACCCGCCAATTGTCTCAACACGGGGCACGGACGCCGATTCCAGGGCCGCCCCACCATGCAAGTTGTCCGAGGGTCACGCCCGGAATCGGGTCAGGGTCTCGTCTGAGAGCGCGACGGCGATCCGGTCGACGAGCTCGGGCTTCATCGGTGGGAGGCGGGTCTGGTCGAACCAGGCCACCTCGACCGACTCGTCGTCACCGACCTCCGCCTCTCCCTCGACCCAGGTGCAGGCGAACGCGTGGTCGAGGTAGATCGCCCGGTCCCCGTTGACGTGGGTGACCGGCGGGGTGACGCCACCATCGCCAGCCGGTCCACGCTCACCACGGACCCGGGTCTCCTCCCAGGTCTCGCGCCCGGCCGCCACCCCGGGATCCTCCCCCGGCTCGAGGATCCCGGTGATCGGCGCCCACTGGCCGTTGTCGGAGCGCCGGACGAGCAGCACGTCCTCGGCACGGCGGACCACCGCCGTGACTCCGGGGAGCCAGAGCTGGGCCTGACCCACCTGCCGGCGCAGCTCGAGGACGAAGTCGGGCACGGGCATCCTCCGACCCTACGGCCGCCGCAAATGCAGCGGACCCCGCCACCACGAGGGTGACGGGGTCCGACTGGCTCGAATCAGTTCTGGTAGGAACCGAAGTCGAAGTCGTCCAGTGCGACCGCCTGACCAGAGCCGTTGCCGAACTCGTAGTCGTAGGAGTCGTAGCCGGTGACGGAGTACGCCGCGGCGCGGGCCTCCTCGGTCGGCTCGACCCGGATGTTGCGGTAGCGCTCCAGGCCGGTACCGGCCGGGATCAGCTTGCCGATGATCACGTTCTCCTTCAGGCCGCGAAGCGAGTCGGAGCGACCGTGGATCGCCGCGTCGGTGAGCACCCGGGTGGTCTCCTGGAAGGAGGCCGCCGAGAGCCACGACTCGGTGGCGAGCGAGGCCTTGGTGATGCCCATCAGCACCGGGCGACCCGAGGCCGGCTTGCCGCCCTCGGAGACCACGCGACGGTTCTCCTCCTCGAAGCGTCCGCGGTCGACCAGGTCGGACGGCAGCAGGTTGGTGTCGCCCGACTCGATCACCGTGACCCGGCGCAGCATCTGCCGCACGATGATCTCGATGTGCTTGTCGTGGATCGACACACCCTGGCTGCGGTAGACCGCCTGGACCTCGTCGACCAGGTGCTCCTGCGCCTTGCGGACACCGAGGATGCGCAGCACCTCGCCCGGGTCGGGGGTACCGACCGTGAGCATCTGGCCGACCTCGATGTGGTCGCCGTCGGCGACCAGCAGGCGGGACCGCTTGGAGACGGGGTACTCCTGGACCTCGGAGCCGTCATCGGGGGTGACCAGGACCTTGCGGGCCTTGTCGGTCTCCTCGATGGTGATCCGGCCGGCGGCCTCGGAGATCGGCGAGCGACCCTTCGGCTGCCGCGCCTCGAACAGCTCCACCACTCGGGGCAGACCCTGGGTGATGTCGTCGGCCGAGGCCACACCACCGGTGTGGAAGGTCCGCATCGTCAGCTGGGTGCCGGGCTCACCGATCGACTGGGCGGCGATGATGCCGACCGCCTCACCGATGTCGACGAGCTTGCCGGTCGCGAGCGACCGGCCGTAGCACTTCGCGCAGGTGCCGGTCTTGGCGTCACAGGTCAGCACGGAGCGGACCTTGACCTCCTCGATGCCGGCGGCGACCAGCTCACCGATCTTGATGTCGCCGAGGTCCTCGCCCGCGACGACCAGGGTGTCCCCGGTGTCCGGGTGGGTGACCTCGACGGCCGCGCTCCGGGCGTACGCCGCGGTCTCGGCGTTCTCCGCCTTGACCACGGTTGCCCAGTCCTCGCGTCGCGCCGTCGCCGATCCGCTTGGGCAGACCGCGCTCGGTGCCGCAGTCGTCCTCGCGGATGATGACGTCCTGTGAGACGTCGACGAGACGACGGGTGAGGTAGCCCGAGTCCGCGGTACGCAGCGCGGTGTCAGCGAGACCCTTGCGCGCACCGTGGGTGGCGATGAAGTACTCCAGCACCGTCAGGCCCTCACGGAAGTTGGACTTGATCGGCTCCGGGATGATCTCGCCGCGCGGGTTGGCCACCAGGCCACGCATGGCCGCGACCTGCCGGATCTGGTTCATGTTTCCGGAGGCGCCCGAGTCGACCATCATGTAGATCGGGTTGGCGCGGTCGAAGTTGGCTTCCATCGCCTTGCCGACCTCGTTGGAGGCCTCGGTCCAGATCTCGATGAGCTCCTGACGGCGCTCCTCGTCGGTCACCAGGCCGCGCTCGAACTGCTTCTGCACCTTCTCGGCCTGCTTCTCGTAGCCGGCAAGGATCTCCGCCTTGGCCGCCGGGGTGACGACGTCCTCGATCGAGACCGTGACGCCGGAACGCGTGGCCCAGTGGAAGCCGGTCTCCTTCAGGGCGTCCAGGGACGCCGCGACCTCGACCTTGGTGTAGCGCTCGGCCAGGTCGTTGACGATCGCGCCGAGCTGCTTCTTGCCCACTTCGTAGTTCACGAAGGGGTAGTCAGCCGGCAGCGTGTCGTTGAACAGCGCCCGGCCCAGGGTGGTGTCGAGGGTCAGCGAGCGACCCTCCTCCCAGTCCGAGCCCGAGGTCGAGCTCGAGCGGCGGAACGATGTCGTTGAACCGGATCTTGACCTGGCTCTGCAGCGAGATCTCGCCGTTGTCGAAGGCCATGATCGCCTCGGCCGGCGACGAGAACGCCCGACCCTCGCCGGGCGAGCTTGTCGCGCTCGGTCGTCAGGAAGAACAGGCCGATGATCATGTCCTGGGTGGGCATGGTCACCGGACGGCCGTCCGACGGCTTGAGGATGTTGTTGGTCGAGAGCATCAGGATCCGCGCCTCGGCCTGGGCCTCGGCCGACAGCGGCAGGTGCACCGCCATCTGGTCGCCGTCGAAGTCGGCGTTGAACGCCGTGCAGACGAGCGGGTGGATCTGGATCGCCTTGCCCTCGATCAGCTGCGGCTCGAAGGCCTGGATGCCGAGGCGGTGCAGCGTGGGCGCACGGTTGAGCAGCACGGGGTGCTCGGTGATGACCTCTTCGAGGACGTCCCACACGACCGGGCGGGCGCGCTCGACCATCCGCTTGGCGGACTTGATGTTCTGCGCGTGCGACAGGTCGACCAGGCGCTTCATCACGAACGGCTTGAACAGCTCCAGCGCCATGCCCTTCGGCAGACCGCACTGGTGCAGCTTCAGCTGCGGACCGGACACGATCACCGAGCGGCCGGAGTAGTCGACGCGCTTGCCGAGCAGGTTCTGGCGGAACCGGCCCTGCTTGCCCTTGAGCATGTCGGACAGCGACTTCAGCGGCCGGTTGCCCGGGCCGGTGACCGGACGACCGCGGCGACCGTTGTCGAACAGTGAGTCGACGGCCTCCTGCAGCATCCGCTTCTCGTTGTTGACGATGATCTCGGGCGCACCCAGGTCGAGCAGGCGCTTGAGCCGGTTGTTCCGGTTGATCACGCGGCGGTAGAGGTCGTTCAGGTCGGAGGTGGCGAACCGGCCACCGTCGAGCTGGACCATCGGCCGCAGGTCCGGCGGGATGACCGGAACGGCGTCCAGCACCATGCCCTCGGGCTTGTTGCCGGTCTTGCGGAACGCGTCGACGACCTTGAGCCGCTTCAGGGCCCGGACCTTCTTCTGGCCCTTGCCGTTCTCGATCACGTCACGCAGCGACTCGACCTCGGCCTCGATGTCGAAGTCCTCGAGGCGCTTCTGGATCGCCGCGGCGCCCATGTGGCCCTCGAAGTACTTGCCGAACCAGTTCTTCATCTCGCGGTAGAGGATCTCGTCGCCCATCAGGTCCTGGACCTTGAGCGCCTTGAACGTGTTCCACACCTCGTCGAGGCGCGCGATCTCGGCGTCGCCGCGCTTGCGCAGCTGCGTCATCTCGCGCTCGGCACCGTCGCGCACCTTGCGGCGCTGGTCGGCCTTGGCACCCTCGGCCTCGAGGGTGGCGAGGTCCTCCTCGAGCTTCTTGGTGCGGTCCTCGATGGCGCCGTTCATCCGGCCCTCGAGCCGGTCGCGCTCGAGCTGGATCTTGCCCTCGAGCGAGGACAGGTCGCGGTGGCGAGCGTCCTCGTCGACGGAGGTGATCATGTAGGCCGCGAAGTAGATGACCTTCTCGAGGTCCTTCGGGGCCAGGTCGAGCAGGTAGCCCAGCCGCGACGGCACGCCCTTGAAGTACCAGATGTGGGTCACCGGGGCGGCGAGCTCGATGTGGCCCATCCGCTCGCGGCGGACCTTGGAGCGGGTCACCTCGACGCCGCAGCGCTCGCAGATGATGCCCTTGAAGCGCACCCGCTTGTACTTGCCGCAGTAGCACTCCCAGTCCCGGGTGGGACCGAAGATCTTCTCGCAGAAGAGGCCGTCACGCTCGGGCTTGAGCGTGCGGTAGTTGATGGTCTCCGGCTTCTTGACCTCGCCGTGGCTCCACGTGCGGATGTCGTCCGCGGTGGCCAGGCCGATCTGAAGCTGGTCGAAGAAGTTCACGTCGAGCACGATGGCTTTTGTCCTTCGTTAGTTCTGAGATTCAAGCTGTTTGTGACCGAGGTGGGCCGTACGCCGCGGTGACGGCGTACGGCAACACCTCAGACCTCTTCGACCGAGCTGGGCTCGCGGCGGGACAGGTCGATGCCGAGCTCCTCGGCGGCGCGGAAGACGTCTTCCTCCGCGTCGCGCATCTCGATGGCCGTGCCGTCCTGCGACAGCACCTCCACGTTGAGGCAGAGCGACTGCATCTCCTTGACGAGCACCTTGAACGACTCGGGGATGCCCGAGTCGGGGATGTTCTCGCCCTTCACGATGGCCTCGTAGACCTTCACGCGACCTGGCACGTCGTCGGACTTGATGGTGAGCAGCTCCTGCAGGGCGTAGGCCGCGCCGTAGGCCTCCATCGCCCAGACCTCCATCTCGCCGAACCGCTGGCCACCGAACTGGGCCTTACCGCCCAGGGGCTGCTGCGTGATCATCGAGTAGGGGCCGGTGCTGCGTGCGTGGATCTTGTCGTCGACGAGGTGGTGCAGCTTGAGGATGTACATGTAGCCCACCGAGACCGGGTCGGTGAACGGCTCACCGGAGCGGCCGTCGAACAGGTTGGCCTTTCCGTTGTCGCCGACCAGCCGCAGCCCGTCGCGGGTCGGGAAGGTCGCACCGAGCAGGCCGATGATCTCGTCCTCGCGGGCGCCGTCGAACACCGGGGTCGCCACCTTGGTGTTGGGCTCGGCCTTCTCCGCGTGGATCTTGATCAGCCGCTGCTTCCAGTCGGCGTCCTTCTTGTCTGTCGTGCAGGTCGAGGTCCCAGCCCTGCTTGGCCAGCCACCCGAGGTGGAGCTCCAGGATCTGGCCGATGTTCATCCGGCGCGGCACACCCAGCGGGTTGAGGACCACGTCGACCGGGGTGCCGTCCTCCATGAACGGCATGTCCTCGATCGGCAGGATCTTCGCGATCACGCCCTTGTTGCCGTGGCGGCCGGCGAGCTTGTCGCCCACCGAGATCTTGCGCTTCTGCGCGACGTAGACCCGGACCAGCTGGTTGACGCCCGGAGGCAGCTCGTCGCCGTCCTCGCGGTCGAAGACCCGGACGCCGATGACCGTGCCGGACTCACCGTGCGGCACCTTCATCGAGGTGTCGCGCACCTCGCGCGCCTTCTCACCGAAGATCGCGCGGAGCAGCCGCTCCTCGGGGGTCAGCTCGGTCTCGCCCTTCGGCGTGACCTTGCCGACCAGGATGTCGCCCGTGGTGACCTCGGCGCCGATGCGGATGATGCCGCGCTCGTCGAGGTCGGCCAGCATCTCCTCGGAGACGTTGGGGATGTCGCGGGTGATCTCCTCGGGGCCGAGCTTGGTGTCGCGGGCGTCGACCTCGTGCTCCTCGATGTGGATCGAGGTGAGGATGTCCTCCTGCACCAGGCGCTGGCTGAGGATGATCGCGTCCTCGTAGTTGTGGCCCTGCCACGGCATGAACGCGACCAGCAGGTTGGTGCCCAGCGCGATCTCGGCCTTGTCGGTGCACGGACCGTCGGCGATCGGCGCGCCGACCTTGAGCTTGTCGCCCTCGGCGACCAGCGGCCGCTGGTTGATGCAGGTGCCCTGGTTGGAGCGACGGAACTTCGCCAGCTTGTAGGTCGTGTAGGTGCCGTCGTCGTTCATCGTCTCGATGACGTCGGCGGACACCTCCTTGACCACACCGGCCTTCTCCGCCACGACCACGTCGCCGGCGTCGACCGCGGCGCGGTACTCCATGCCGGTGCCGACCAGCGGCGAGTCGCTGGCGATCAGCGGCACCGCCTGACGCTGCATGTTGGCGCCCATCAGCGCGCGGTTGGCGTCGTCGTGCTCGAGGAACGGGATCAGGGCGGTCGCGACCGACACCATCTGGCGCGGCGAGACGTCCATGTAGTCGACCTCGTCGGCCAGGATCTCGGTGACCTCACCGTGCTTCTGGCGAACCAGCACCCGCTCTTCGGCGAACTTGTTCTTGTCGTCGAGCGGCGCGTTGGCCTGCGCGATGACGAAGCGGTCCTCGTCGTCGGCGGTCAGGTAGTCGACCTTGTCGGTGACCTTGCCCTTCTCGACCCGGCGGTAGGGCGTCTCCACGAAGCCGAACGGGTTGATCCGGCCGTAGGAGGCCAGCGACCCGATCAGGCCGATGTTGGGGCCTTCCGGGGTCTCGATCGGGCACATCCGGCCGTAGTGGCTGTGGTGGACGTCGCGGACCTCCATGCCGGCCCGGTCACGGGACAGACCACCGGGACCCAGAGCGGAGAGCCGGCGCTTGTGCGTCAGCCCCGCGATCGGGTTGGTCTGGTCCATGAACTGGCTGAGCTGCGAGGTGCCGAAGAACTCCTTCAGCGCCGCGACCACGGGGCGGATGTTGATCAGGGACTGCGGCGTGATCGCCTCGACGTCCTGGGTCGTCATCCGCTCGCGGACCACGCGCTCCATGCGCGCCAGGCCCGTGCGGAGCTGGTTCTGGATCAGCTCACCGACGGTGCGCATCCGGCGGTTGCCGAAGTGGTCGATGTCGTCGGCGCCGACGACCGTCGCGCCCTGCGGCGTCGCCAGCTCCTCGCGGCCGTCGTGCAGCGCGACGATGTAGCGGATCGCGGCGACGACGTCGGAGATGGTCAGCGTCTGCTGGTCGAACGCCTGGTCCTGGCCGAGCTTCTTGTTGATCTTGTAGCGGCCGACCTTGGCCAGGTCGTAGCGCTTCGGGTTGAAGTAGTAGTTCTTCAGCAGCGTCAGCGCGGCCTCACGCGTGGGCGGCTCGCCCGGGCGCAGCTTGCGGTAGATGTCGAGCAGCGCGTCGTCGGGAGCCTGGGTGTGGTCCTTCTCCTCGGTGAGCTGGATCGACTCGAACTCGCGGAGCTCGGCCATCACGCCCTCGTAGTCGTAGTCCTCGCCGGTGTCCTCGGCGACGGCCTCGAGCGCCTTGAGGAGCACCGTGATGTTCTGCTTGCGCTTGCGGTCGAGACGGACGCCGACCATGTCGCGCTTGTCGATCTCGAACTCCAGCCAGGCGCCCCGCGACGGGATCAGCTTGGCGGTGTAGATGTCCTTGTCGGACGTCTTGTCGGCGGTGCGCTCGAAGTAGACGCCCGGCGACCGGACCAGCTGGGAGACCACGACACGCTCGGTGCCGTTGATCACGAAGGTGCCCTTGGGCGTCATGAGCGGGAAGTCGCCCATGAACACGGTCTGGCCCTTGATCTCACCGGTGTCGTTGTTGGTGAACTCGGCGGAGACGTAGAGCGGCGCGGAGTAGGTGAAGTCCTTCTCTTTGCACTCGTCGACGGTGTACTTCGGGTCGTAGAAGACCGGGTTCTCGAACGAGAGCGACATCGTCTCGCTGAAGTCCTCGATCGGCGAGATCTCTTCGAAGATCTCGGTCAGGCCGGACTTCTCGGAGACGTCCTCGCCGGCCTTCTTGCGGGCGGCGACGGTCGTCTGCCAGTTCTCGTTGCCGATCAGCCAGTCGAAGCTGTCGGTCTGGAGGGAGAGGAGCTGAGGAACCTCGAGCGGTTCGGTGATCTTTGCGAAAGAGATGCGGGTGCTACCGGAAGAATTGCGACGCGCGGCCAAGGAGCTGTCCTTCGAGGGAACGCTGGTGAGGAGCACCTTCCCACCACAAAATCGGCCACCGGGTAGGCCGAAGAGCATTTGAGGGCAGGCGCAACGCGCCACAATACCCTAAACGAGGGCGCACTACAACAGCTGCATGCGCCGTATCGACGAGCGTCGGCGACGATCATCCGTCCCCGGAGCCCCGAGGTCAAGCACCTGGGCCTGGTTGCGGCCTAGCTAGGAGTGGCCGTGTCGACCTTCATCTTGTCGATCAGCCAGCCGTCACCGTCGCTGACCATCGTCAGCGTCACCCACATCTTCAGCGGCTCGTTCTCGGTGCCGGCCCGGGTGGACTCCTGGTTGACGAACACCAGGATCTCGGCCCGGTCGTCGCCCGAGCGGATGATTCCGGTCGCGATCGAGGACCCCTTCACCACCAGCTTGGCGCTCTCGGCCTGCGGACCGAGCTCCTCGATCAGGCTGCGGTACTCGGCGGCGTAGTCGTCGGTGAAGTACGGCGCCGCCCGGGCGACGTCGTCGTCGAGGTGCCGGTAGTCGTAGGAGAGCACCGAGTCGATGGCTTCCTCGGCCACCGCGGCCGCCTGCTGAGCGGCCTCTTCGCGATCCTGGTACCGATCCACGTCTCCGGAGGCGCCCGGCCTGGTCCAGATCCACACGGTCCCGGCGATCGCGGCCAGGCGCGAAACGCCCCGGCGGCGACCAGCACCCGCCGCGGACACGCTCCGGGGCGCCGGTCTCCGCAACGGCCGGCTCGGGTTCGTCGGGCTCGTCGTCGGGCTCGTCGTCGGGCTCAGCCTCGGGCTCGGGCTCCACCGCTTCGGGCTCGGGGGTGACCTCCGACTCCACCTCGGCAGGCTCCGCCGCGGCGAGCTCGGCGTCGTACGCGCTGCGTCGTTCGGGGTCCAGCAGGGTCTCGGCCGCCTGGTTGAACGCGCGGAACCTGCGGTCGGTCGGGTCCAGGTCGGCGATCGCGGCCTTCCAGGCCGCCCGGATCTCGTCGGTGGAGGCCGACTCGTCGACGTTGAGCAGGTCGTAGAGGCTGGGGGTCACTCCTGGTCACCCCCGCCCTGGGTCGGCTGCTCACTGGTGGGCGCCTCGGTCGGAAGGTCCTCGGGAAGCTGGCCGTCCAGGGTGCCGACCGGGCCGAAGTTGTCGACGAGCCACTCTCCCTCGGTCAGCACCAGGTCGACCTCGTACCGGAACGGCTGGTCGCAGTACGGCACCAGCTCTTCGGGCTTCTTGGGGTTGGGAATCGAGATCGAGTCCCGGCCGGCCACGAGCACCCGCGCGGAGTCCTCGTCGAGACGGCTCACACCCACGGCGTAGACCTCACCGAGGCGGGTGACCTGCTGCTGGGCAACGGTCTGCTCGGCGAACGTGACGCTCGACTCGAAGGTGGTCGTGAACTTGGCGGTGAGGAACTCCTCGACCCGCTCGACGTAGGCCGGCATCTTGTTCTGGTCGTCCAGGTCCTCGGGTCCGTAGCTCGAGAACTGGGTGACGAAGCTGCGCGCCACGGCCATCACCTGGTCGCGCTGGCTCTGCGGATTGCGCTGCTCGTCGACCAGGTCGTCGACCGACCAGCCGGCTCGACCGAGCGCGACCAGTGATGCCAGCAGACAGCCGAGTACGACGGCGAACACGGCCACCAGCAACCACAGTGGCCCGCGGGTACCAGCTGCGTCGTGGGTGACGGGTTCGGGGGCTGTCGTGTCGGTGCTGTCGCTCGGTTCTCCTACGGCTTTGCCGTCAGGGGCTGGAGGTACAGCCACTTCCACGACTCCTCTCCGAGCGCTGGTGGCGCCAGGCTACCGGCCTGGCTCAACGTGTCGTCGCCGCCCCAGGTGAGCTCTCCGGTCGCCTGGTCGTAGGTCGCGGCCACCCGCTCGGGTGCGTGCTGGGAACCGCGCGCGTTGGTCGTCGCCGCGGGCTCCGTGCAGCGGGCGTCCTCGTTCATCGGAATGTTGGCGCCCTCGCTGGGCGGCCGCTTGTCGGTGCCCTCGTAGCCCTTGGTACAGACGGCCTTGTTGGTGATGATCAGGCCGAAGTGAGCGTCGTAGAGACCGTTGGGGGACTTGGAGACGACGGTGAAGCCACCCTCGACGACGTACGGGTAGACGACCAGAACCTGCTGAATGCCCTTGAGGTGCTTGACGATCACGTCCCCGGTGGTGGCCAGGTCGCGGATCAGCTCGCCCAGCTCGACCTTGTTGGCCTCGAGGAACGTGCGCAGCTGGGTGGCTGCGAACGAGCCGGAGTCGATCACCCGACGCAGGTCGGGATCGGAGTTGGCGAGCGTGCCGCTGAACAGCGAGAGCTGGGAGGCGAACGTCCTCAGGGCGCTCTCCGAGGCGATCTGGCCGCGCAGCACGGTGTTGCTGTCCCTGATCAGCGCTGTCGTCACGTCGAAGTTGTCGTTGGCCGCCTCGATGAACGAGTTGCCGGCGTCGATGATCTTCTGGAGGTCCTCGCCGGTGCCGGCGAATGCCTGGCCGAGCTCGTCGACAGTGGTGCGGAGGGCATCCTGGTCGACCGACTGCACGGTGTTGGAGATGTCGGTGAGGATGGTGTTGGTCGAGATCGGGAGCTCGGTGTTCTCCACCGGGATCTCACCGTCGTCCTGGAGGATAGGGCTTGGCGTCGGTCTGCGGCTGGAGCTCGACGTACTGCTCACCAACGGCCGAACGGTTGCCGACCACAGCCTTCGCGTCGGCTGGGATCTCGTCGTAGCTGTTCTGGATGTCGAGGTAGGCGTCGACCCCGGCGTCGGTGAGCTCGAGCTTGTCGACCTTGCCGACGCGGACGCCCCGGTAGGTCACCTCGCCGCCGGCGAAGATGCCGCCGGAGTCCTCGAAGTGCACGACCACGGTGTAGGCGTCGTCGACGAAGCACCTTGTCGAGCTGGGCGTAGCGCGCGCCGACGTACGTGCAACCCGACCAGCGTGATGATCACGAAGAACAGCAGCTGGATGCGTACGCGCCTGGTGATCATCGGCCCACCACCATCGGTGCCATCAGGAGGCTCACCAGGGCGCGGTCGTGACGGCTCATCATGCCGCTGTAGGCCCGTCCTCGGTCGCTGGCTGACAGTTCCCCGAACGGCGCTCGGCCCAGCCCCAGGTTGCCGGTCAGGTTGTCGAGCAGGTCCCCGAGTACGCCGCCGTTGTTGTCGCTCCCTTGGCCGCCACCACTGCTGGTGCTACTCAACAACCCACCTGTCAGCCCGCCGATCAGGTCGTCCAGCCCGTTGAGCAGGTTGCCGTTGCGGCACGCCGCCGGGATCAGGTCGCACAGCACGCTGTCGGCGATGTCGGTCAGGTTGTCGAGCAGTCCCGCAAGGCACTGCGCGACGCCGAAGTTGGTGTTGAGGTCGTCGATGCACTCCTGGACGGCGTCCTGCACGTCCTGGCACAGCGCACCCAGCGGGGGCAGCTCACCGAGGGGCGGGATCGCCTCCAGCGGGAAGCAGACACCCGGGATCTTGTTCAGGTTGAGGTCGAGGTCGATGGACAGGTTGGTGTAGTCGCCCATGTGCAGGTTGCGGGCCACCTGCGGATCCCGGCCGACGACCTCGTCGACGAACGGGTAGGTCAGGAAGACGTGGAACGCGTCCACGAACGAGTCACCGGAGTTGGCCAGCTGCGTGAGCACCGGCTGCAGCTGGCGGAACGTCTCGATGGTGACGTCCTTGGACGCCTTGATCACCCGGACGCCGACGTCACCGAGCTCGTTGAGCGCCTGGAGCATCTTGACCAGGTCGTCACGCTGCCGGTTGACCGAGTTCAGCGCACTCGGCAGCTCCTCGAGAGCCAGGTCGATGCTGCCCTGCTGCTCCCTCGCGGTCACGGCCAGCCGGTTCAGCGACTCGATCGCGTCGACGATGTCGGCCTTGTTCTCGTCGAGCTGGCCCATGAGCGAGTCGACCTGCGTCAACACCGACTTCGCGGCGTCCTCGCGACCCTCCAGCGCCAGGTTGATCTCGCTGGCGATGGTCTTGAGCTGGGCGACACCGCCGCCGTTCAGCACCAGACTGAGCGCGCCGAGGACCTCCTCGACCTCCGGGTTGCGCCCGGTCCGCTCGAGCTCGATGGTGTCGCCGTTGCTGAGCTCGCCCTCGGGCGCCTCGTCCTCCGGCGGCTTCAGGGACACGAACTTCTCGCCGAGGAGGCTGGTCTGCCGGATCTCGGCGATCGTGTTCTCCGGCAGGTTGACGTCCTTCTTGAGCTCGAGGGTCACGGTTGCGGTCTGGCCGGTGAGCTCGATGTCGGTCACGTTGCCGACGTTGACGTCGTTGACCTTGACCGAGGTCTTGGGCACCAGGTCGAGGACGTCGGTGAACTGCACCTTGACGGTCATCGGGTCGTCGCCCACGTCGGTGCCGCCCGGCAGCGGCAGCTTGTAGACGTCGAAGTCACAGCCGGTGAACACGACCATGCCGAGGAGTACGACGGCCAGCGCGCGGATCTTGCGGGGGAGTCTCATGGCGCCACCAGCCCGTTGAGGGTCGGGTCGAAGGTGCCGCCGGTCGCGTCCGCGCCGAACGGAGCCGCCCGGTTCGCGCCCTTGCCGCCGGCGTTGAGCAGGCTGAAGATGTCGCACAGGGCATCGTTCTGGTCGACCGCATCGGCCACCGCGCAGAGCACCACCCCGGGGTTGGTCTGCAGCTCATGGGCGAGGTTGCCGAGGTTGGCGTTGGTGTCGAGGGTGCCGGCATCCGGGTTGTAGGTCAGCGCCAGGTTGTTGAGGGCGAGCGGAGCGTTCGTCAGCACCTCGTCGAGCGCGACCCGCTGCTTGACCAGGACCTTGGCCACCCGGTTGAGGCCCTTGATGTTGCGGCCCAGCGACGCCTTGTTCTCATCGACGAAGCTGCCGACCTGCTCCAGCGCCACGCCCAGGTTCGCGAGGGACGCAGCCAGCTCTTCGCGTTCGCCGGCGAGCAGCGTGGACACGTCGCCCAGCGACCGGTTGAACGCACGGACGGTGCCGTCGTTCTGGGCCAGCGTGGAGATGAACGCCTCCAGCTCGGCGGCCGAGTCGAACAGCTCCTCCTTGTTGTTGTCCAGCGTCTCGCTCAGGGTGCCGAAGTCGTGGATGGTCTCCTGGAACTTCGCGCCCTCGCCGGCGAAGTTCTTCGCGGTCGTCTCCAGCAGGTCGCTCAGCGCGCCGTTCTTGTTGGCCCCGGTGGGACCCAGCGCGACCGTGAGCCTGTCGATGCTCGCGTAGATCTGGTCGAGCTCGAGCGGGACCGAGGTGCGGCTCTCGTCGAGGGTTGCGTTGTCCTTAAGCACCTCGCCCGAGGTGTACGCCGGGGTCAGCTGCACGTATCGGTCACCGACGATCGACGGCGAGATGATGACCGCCTCGGCCTCGCTGGGGATCTTCACGTCCTCGTCGTAGTGCATGGTCACCTTGACCCGGGTGCCCTCGGGCTCGACCTTGTCGATCGCGCCGACCGTGACACCGAGCACCCGGACCTCGCTGCCCTCGTAGAGCGAGATGGTCCGCGGGAAGTACGCCGTGACCGTGCGCTGGCCGGAGGAGTCGGTGAACATCACGATCGCCGCGGCGATGACCAGGGCGACGATGACGGCCGGGATGGCTACGCGTCGGAGATCCATCAGGAGCCACCTCCCGGGATCTTGGGCAGGCCGTCGACCCCACCACCCGGACCGGGCAGCGGCGGCATGTTCATGATGAAGGTGTCGAACCAGGGGCCGGTGCCGAGCGTGTTGGCGAAGACTCGGTAGAACGGCGCCATCAGCCGGATGCTGTTGTCGATGTTGTCCTCGTTCTTGTTCAACACCGCCACGACGTTCTCGAGGTGGTCGAGCGCCGGCTTGAGGTCGGCACGGCTCTGGGTGACCAGCGCAGTGAGCTCCTCGGACAGCGAGGCCGTCGACACCAGCAGGTTGTGGATCGCGTCGCGGCGGGAGATCAGGGCCCGGAAGAGCACGTCGGAGTCGCGCATCAACGCGATGATGTCCTGGTCTCGGTCGTCGAGGACACTCGACACCCGCTCGAGGTTGCTGAGCAGCGAGTTGATCTGCTGGTCACGGGACGCGATCGTCTCGGACAGCGCCGAGACCCCCTTGAGGGCACCGCGGAACTCCTCCGGGGTGTTGCGGCTCAGGTCCGCCAGCGTGGTCAGCGACTCGGCGAGCTGGTCGGTGTCGATGTCGGCCGACGTCTCGGCCAGTCCGGAGAACGCGTCGACCACGTCGAACGGCGACGAGGTGCGCTCGACCGGGATCGTCGAGTCCTCCTCGAGCTGACCCGATCCCGCGGGCTCGAGGGAGAGGTACATGGCCCCGAGGAGCGTCTTGACCCTGATCGCGGCGTGCGTGTCCTCGCCGAACGGGGAGTCGGAGGACACCTTGAAGGCGACCTTCACCTTGTCGCCGTCGAGCTCGATCGAGTTGACCTTGCCGACCCGGACGCCGGCGATCCGCACTTCGTCGTTGACCTGCAGCCCACCGGACTCGGAGAACTCTGCGTAGTAGGTGTCGCCGCCGCCGATCAATGGCAGGTCGTCGGCGCGGAAGGCAGCCAACAGCAGCAGGATGATCACGGCGATGCCGATCGCCCCGATGGTCACGGGGTTGCGCTCGCGGAAGGGAGTACTCATCCGAGGTCACACCTCGCTGCGCCGGTGCTGTACCTGGGGATGTTGACCGTCGAGATATTGCCGGGGAGCGTGACGCTCGCCTTGAACTCGCACAGGTAGAAGTTGAACCAGGAGCCGTAGATCGCGGTTCGGCCGACCTTCTGGAGCTTGATGGGCAGCACCTGGAGGGCGCGGTCGAGCTCGGCCTTGTTGCGGTCGACGTTGCCGGCGAACCGCCGCAGCTGCTTGACGTCCTCGACGAACGAGGGGCGGATGCCCTTGATCAGCTCGGCGGTCTGAACGGACAGCTCCGAGATCCCATCGAGCGAGGTCAGGATCGCCTCGCGGTCGTCCTTGAGTCCGCCGACCAGGGTCCGGAAGCTCGTGATCAGGTTGGAGAGCTGGTCGTCGCGGTCGGCCACGTGGTCGAGCACGTAGTCGAGGTTGTCGATCAGGTCGCCGATCACCTGGTCGCGGTCGGCCAGGGTCTGGGTGATCGAAGCGGTGTGCCCGAGCAGGCTCTCCAGCGTGCCGCCTTCGCCCTGGAACACCTGGACGACTTCGTAGGAGAGCTTGTTGACGTCGTCAGGCGACAGCGCCTGGAACAGCGGCTTGAAGCCGTTGAACAGCACCGTCAGATCCAGCGCCGGCGACGTCTGCTCCACGGGGATCGTGTCGCCCTCGTCGATCGCGGCGGCGTCCCCCACGTCCTGGGTCAGTGAGATGTAGCGCTGGCCGACCAGGTTCCGGTAGCGGATCGCGGCGTGCGTGGACTCGTTGAGCTCGGTGCCCTCCTCGACCGTGAACGTCACCAGCGCTCTCGTCCGGTCCTTGACCTCGATGTTGTCGACGCTGCCGACCTTCACACCGGCGATTCGCACGTCGTCGCCCTTGACCACGCCGGTCGCGTCGACGAACAACGCGTGGTACTCCCTCTTGCCGGAGAACGAGAGGTTGCCGATCGTCGCCACCAGGACGCTGGTCGCGAGCGTGGTGACCACGATGAAGATCACCAGCTTGATCAGGTCGTTGAGGGTGCGCTTGTCGAGGACGGCCATCAGCGTTGCGCCTCCCCCACGAAGGGACCCGCCAGCAGCACGCCGAGGTCGGAGGCGTCGGCACCGGAGGCGCGAAGGTACTCCCGCAGCCAGGCCGCGTCCTGCGGGCCGGCGTCGTAGGCCAGGCCGGCGTACTGCGGCGCCACCCGGGAGGTGCCCTTGCCGGTGGGCTCGTCGATGCCGTCGTTGAAGTTGGGCTGCTTGGTCACGGGGTTGGACTGGCTCCAGGGCGGGTCGGGCAGGTGCAGGCAGCTGGGGCCACGGTCGTCGTCGTACCGGGGCTTGTCCTCGGGTCCGTAGGCGTGCGGCTGCCGCGGCAGCGTCTCCAGCACGATGTGCAGGATGAAGCCGCGGAACGCCTCGGCCTGGAGCTCGCCCGCCGTCACGATGCCTTCGGTGAGGCACGGGAACTCGGTGGAATAGCGCGACAGCACCCGGAGCTGCGCGGCGCTGACCTCGCCCAGCCGGATCAGGTTGTCGCCGTTCTGGTCGAGGAAGACGCGTGCGGTGTCGGAGAACGACGACACGTCGGCGAACAGCGCCTGGAGCTGCTGCTCCCGGGTCTCGAGGGTGCCGGTCGTGGTCACCGAGTCGTCCAGGATCTGGGCGACCTCCGGGAGGATGTCGGCGTAGGTGTCGGAGACCTGGGCGGTCAGCCGCAGGTCCTCGACCAATGCGGGGATCTGCGGGTTGAGCCGCTTCAGGTAGGCGTCGACGGTCTCGAGGTTCTCACCGAGCCGCTCGCCGCGGCCCTCGAGGGCGGTGGAGAGCGCATTGAGGGTCATGTTGAGCTCGGCCGGCTGCACGGTGCGCAGCAGCGGGTAGAGGTCGGACAGCACCTGCTCGACCTCGGTGCTGATCACCGTTCGCTCGATGGTGTCCCCGGCCTTCAGGTCTTGGGCTGAGGGATCCTCGGGGACCTCGAGCGCGACGTACTTCTCGCCGAACAGCGTCTTGGGGACGATGTTCCCGGTGACGTTCTCGGGGATCGTGTCGATCTCGTCCGGGTAGATGCCCAAGGTGAGCACGGCTCCGTCCGCGTTGGACTCGAACTCGAGCACCTCGCCGACGATGACGCCGCGGATCTTGACGTCCGCGCGGTTGGGCAGCTGCAGGCCGATCTTGGAGGTCTGCAGCTTGACCTTCTCGTAGTCGGTGAACGTCTTGTTGAAGATGGCGTAGGTGAACCAGACGCCGACGAGCAGCAGGACGATGAACACCACGCCCAGGATCTTGTGGTTGTGAATGATCCTCACGCCGTCACCCCGCCAGTCTCACGGTGGTGGTGGTGCCCCAGATGGCCATCGACAGGAACAGGTCGACGACGTTGATGACCACGATGCTGGTGCGGACGGCGCGACCCACGGCCACGCCCACTCCGGCTGGCCCGCCGCTCGCGGTGTAGCCGTGGTAGCAGTGCACGAGGATCACCATCACGGCGAAGATGAGCACCTTGCCGAACGACCACAGCACATCACCAGGTGGCAAATAGAGGTCGAAGTAGGTGTCGTAGGTGCCGCTGCTCTGGCCGAAGAACTGGGTGACCACGAGTCGACTGGCGAAGTACGACGACAGCAGGCCGACGACGTACAGCGGGACGATCGCGATCAGGCCGGCGATGATCCGGGTCGTCACCAGGAACGGCAGCGACGGGACCGCCATCACCTCGAGCGCGTCGACCTCCTCGGAGATCCGCATCGCGCCGAGCTGGGCGGTGAACCCACAGCCGACGGTGGCGGCCAGGGCGATGCCGGCGACCAACGGCGCGATCTCGCGAGTGTTGAAGTAGGCGGACACGAAGGCCGCGAAGTTCTCGGTCCCGAGCTGGTTGAGCGCGGCGTACCCCTGCAGGCCGACCTCGGTGCCGGTGAAGAAGCACATCGCCACGATCACGCCGACAGTGCCGCCGATGACCGCGAGCGCGCCCGAACCGAGCGTCACCTCCGCGAGGATCCGAAGGATCTCCTTCTTGTATCTGCGGATGGTCCGCGGGGTCCAGGCCAGGGCGCGGACATAGAAGGAGAGCTCCTCACCCAGCCTGTCGAGGGCGTTGAGGGGCTTCTCGTAGACCGCCTTGGCGGACAAATTGGCCAAGGCGCTAACCCGTCTTTGGTGGAACGATCTGGAAGTACAGAGCGCTCATGACGAAGTTGACGACGAACAGCAGAAGGAACGTGATGACGACGGACTCGTTGACCGCGTCGCCCACACCCTTCGGACCGCCCTTGGCGTTCATGCCCTTGTAGGAAGCGACGATGCCGGCGAGCAGGCCGAACACCAGTGCCTTGGCCATGCCTTGCCACAGGTCTGGTAACTGTGCGAGCGCGGTGAAGCTCGCTAAATAGGCCCCTGGTGTGCCGTCTTGGAGCACCACGTTGAAGACGTAGCCGCCGGCAACACCGACGACGCTGACCAAGCCGTTGAGGAAGACCGCGACGAGCATGCAGGCCAGGACCCGCGGCACGACGAGACGCTGGATCGGGTCGATGCCGAGCACCATCATCGCGTCGAGCTCTTCACGGATCTTGCGGGCACCGAGGTCGGCCGCGATCGCCGATCCACCCGCGCCCGCGATCAGCAATGCCGTAGCGATTGGTCCTGCCTCACGGACGACCGCCAGCACCGAGGCGGAGCCGGTGAACGACTGCGCGCCGAACTGCTTGATCAGGCCGCCGACCTGCAGCGCGATGACCGCGCCGAAGGGGATCGCGACCAGCGCGGTCGGGATGATCGTCACGGACGCGATGAACCAGGCCTGCTGCAGGAACTCGCGCAGCTGGAAGGGTCGCTTGAAGAGGTTCCGCCCTACGTCGAGGCCGAAGGCAAACAGATTGCCTGCGGTGCCGACGGGGGCGAGGAGCCGCGTCGCCGTGAAGGATGCCACCGATTCTGTCCGTCAGGCCCCGGGCGCCATCGACACGTTCTCCTGGAACGACCCAGGAGGCGGTGTGACGCCATTTTCGCGGCACCACGCGCCGGGCTCGCGCTGGCTGCGGCGCGGGATGCCGTTGGACGGCTCCTGCTGCAGCGGGATCGGCGGCAACGGCGGCAGGTCCTGGTCCTTCTCGGCCTCGAGCTCGTCGGCGTCCTTCTCCTCCGACATGCCGATCGGACCGACCCGCTGGGCGTTGAGGAACTGGCGCACGACCGGCTCCTCGGAACTGAGCAGCATCTCGCGGGGCCCGAACATCGCGAGGTGCCGGTGGTAGAGCAGCCCGATGTTGTCCGGGACGCGGCGCGCGGTGTTGACGTCGTGGGTGACGATCAGGAACGTCGCGTCGATCTGCGCGTTCAGGTCGATGATCAGTTGGTTGAGGAACGACGTACGCACCGGGTCGAGGCCGGAGTCCGGCTCGTCGAAGAGCACGATCTCCGGGTCGAGGACCAGGGCGCGGGCCAGGCCGGCGCGCTTGCGCATACCGCCCGAGATCTCACCGGGCAGCTTGTCCTCGGCGCCGAGCAGACCCACGAGGTCCATCTTCTCCATGACGATGTCGCGGATCTCCGACTCGGACTTCTTGGTGTGCTCGCGCAGCGGGAACGCGACGTTGTCGTAGAGGTTCATCGAGCCGAACATGGCGCCGTCCTGGAACAGCACGCCGAACAGCTTGCGGATCTCGTAGAGCTCCTTCTCGGAGCAGCTCGCGATGTCGGTGCCCTCGATGATGATCGAGCCCTGGTCGGGCTTCAGCAGACCGATGAGGGTCTTGAGGAGCACGGACTTGCCCGTACCGGAGGGGCCAAGCATGACGCAGATCTCGCCAGCGGGAACCGTGAGGGAGACGTCACCCCAGATCAGCTGTTTCCCGAAGGACTTGCTGAGGTTCTCGATCTTGATCTCTACGCCCATTGGCTGACTCTCTCCCTCGGACCAGACCCGTCGGCCTGAACCCCGGTTTGGACATGTGTCGGAGCACACGCGACCCCACTGACCAGTAACAACGCTGCCACCGCGGCGAGGTTACGCGGTTTCGTGTCGCGCGTCACGCTCTGGACAGGGAGCGAGACCGAGTCGTGTCCGCGCGCTGACCTGGGCAAAAACAGAGGAGGCAGCCACCCGTACGGGTGGCTGCCTCCTCGACAGCGCGCGAGGCGCTCAGGTCACTTGACAGTGACGGTGGCGCCGGCGCCCTCGAGGGCTTCCTTGGCCTTCTCGGCGGCGTCCTTCGCGACCTTCTCCAGGATCGGCTTGGGAGCGGACTCCACCAGATCCTTGGCCTCCTTCAGGCCGAGGGAGGTCAGGGCGCGCACCTCCTTGATGACGTTGATCTTCTTCTCGCCAGCGGCTTCGAGGATGACGTCGAACTCGTCGCTGTCAGCGGCGTCGTCGCCACCACCAGCGGCAGCGCCACCGGCGGCCGGGGCGGCGGCAACCGCAACCGGGGCAGCGGCGGTCACGCCGAAGGTCTCTTCGAACTGCTTCACGAACTCCGAGAGCTCGATCAGCGTCATCTCCTTGAACGCGTCGAGCAGCTCGCCAGTGCTGAGCTTCGCCATGATGGCGTTTCCTTCCATTCGTTGGCTCCTGCCGGACGGTCAGGAGCCGGGTTTCAGGTGGTCTACCTCGGCCGGTCTCAGGCCTCGGTGGTGTCGCCCTCGTCAGAGGCCTCGGCGGCGACGGGCTCCTCGGCGGGAGCCTCCTCCGCTACGGCCTCGTCGGCGGGGGCCTCGGTCTCGGGCTCCGCGGCGGGCTCCTCGGTGGGCTCCTCAGGGGAGTCCTCCGTGGTGTCCACCGGGGTGTCCTCGGCCGGTGCCTCCTCGGCGGCCGCCGGCTCAACGCCAGCACCACCTGCGAGGATCGTGGGGTCCTGCTCCGCCTTCGCCTGGAGCGCACCGGCGAGCCGGGCGGCCTGGGCAAGGGGGGCGTTGAGCAGGTAGACGGCCTGGCTCAGCGAAGCGAGCATCGCGCCCGCCAGCTTGCCCAGGAGCACCTCGCGCGACTCGAGGCTCGCCAGCTTGGCGATCTCCTTCGCGTCGAGGGGCTGGCCGTCGAGGATGCCGCCCTTGATGATCAGGGCGGGGTTGGCCTTGGCGAAGTCACGCAGACCCTTGGCCGCCTCGACGACGTCGCCGTTGATGAAGGCGATCGCGGTCGGGCCGGTCAGCAGGTCGTCGAAGCCATCGATGCCCGCCTCCTTGGCGGCGAGCTTGGCCAGCGTGTTCTTGACCACGGCGTAGTTGGCGTTCTCGCCGAGGGAGCGCCGCAGTTCCTGCAGCTCCTTCACGGTGAGACCGCGGTAGTCGGTCAGCACGGCACCGGCGGCGTCGTTGAACGACTCAACGATCTCCGTGACAGCTGCCTGCTTCTCTGCCCGCGCCATGGGGCTCCTTCCGGATGGTCCTTGCAAAGACCACCGCTGCGGAGCCACCGAAATCACGAACGCCCTGAGCACAGGCTCAGGGCGGGGACATTGCGGCGTACTGCCATGTCTTGCTCTGTGACCTGCGCAGGCCGTCCGCCTCTCGGCGGAACCTTAGGACGGGCGAGCCCGACCACCGGCGGTCTTTGGTTACAGCGCAGAAGAGTACGGCGGTCCGCGCCGGGAGCCCAAATCGCGGCCGGGCGGCCGCCGGGTTAAGCCCGGGCTTTCCTCGATTGAGCAGGCCCGCGCGAGTTCGTAGCGTCCACGACCAGCCCGAGCCAACCGGCGGGCGGGCCGTCGAGAGATGAGTTC
Organism: uncultured Actinomycetota bacterium; assembly: GCA_963798055.1. Lineage (GTDB taxonomy): Bacteria > Actinomycetota > Actinomycetes > Propionibacteriales > Nocardioidaceae > Nocardioides. The sequence continues at coordinate 65,647 of CAWCRX010000018.1, read as the reverse complement.
GCCATGACGCCTGCTCGGCCCCGTTGCGAGAACGACGTCGCCTCACTCGGTCGGCGAGCCGGCCGAGTATGGGCATTGGAGTTGCTCGCGCGGCTCCCGGCATCGACGTCTCCGGGGTTACCTGGCACAGCCTCACCGAGGTGACCTTCGACGTGACGGTGAGCTGCGCGGCCGGGCTCGGCGCCCGTGACGTCTACCTGGCGAACCCCATCGAAGGCCACAACGACACGACCATCGAAGCAGCGTTCACCGTGCTCGACGCCCCGTGCCCGTAGGACCATCCCAGTCGATCGCGTGCCCACCCGCTGAGCGCCAGTTCAGAAAGTGGACTATCGCCGCCATCCGGCTGCGCCGATGCTCGAACCGATTCAGCAACATCAGGGACGAGGCAAAGGAGTCGGACATGGACGCGATCATCGGATTCATCACCCGGGCCGTCGTGACGGTGCTCGCCGCGTCGCTGGTACCGCTGTTGGCAGCAGGCCCGGCCTCGGCCGAACCGCCCACGAACGACGCGTTCGCGTCCGCGGCGGCCATCAACGGTTCGCTCCCCGTCAGCGTCTCGGGCACGAACGTCGAGGCGACCAAGCAGCCAGGTGAACCGGCCCACGCCGGCAACGCCGGAGGCCGATCGATTTGGTACAGCTGGACAGCGGACCTCGATGGCCTCGTCGTGCTCGACACCTGCGCCAGCACCTTCGACACCCTGCTCGCCGTCTACACCGGCGGCACGCTGGCCGAGCTGGTTCCGGTCGTGAGCGACGACGACACGTGCTCTACTCGAAGCAGTGTTCGGTTCATCGCGACCTCCGGGCAGACCTACCGCATCGCGGTCGACGGGTACGGCGGGTCCTCCGGCTCGATCACCCTCGCGCTCCGCGCCGGCGTGGCGCCGGCCAACGACGATCTCGCTGACGCCCTGACGCTCGCCGGCCCGTTACCGATCAGCTCCGCCGCGAGCAACGTCGACGCGACCAAAGAGGTGGGCGAGCCCGACCACGCGGGGTCCGTCGGAGGCGCGTCGGTGTGGTTCAGCTGGACGCCCGACGCGTCTCGCTCGATAGTCGTCGAGGCGTGCATGACGAGCTTCCCCACGATGATCGCCGTCTACACCGGGGAGACCATGGCCGCGCTGAATCCCGTCGCCAGCAGCCGCGGCGGCTGCCTAGGTGCACGCGTGTCCTTCGCAGCCGCTGCGGGTGAGACTTACCGGATCGTGGTCGACGGCTCCCACGGCGCGACCGGCACGATCCCGCTCATGGTCCGTGCGGCGACCGGGCCCGCCAACGACGCCTTCGCCGACGCCGAGGCACTTCCTGCCACCTCGGCCTTCGCGGTCGACGGCACGACCAACGACGCGACCACGGAGCCGGGCGAGCCCGACCACGCGGGGGTCGTGACCGGGGCCTCGGTCTGGTACCGCTGGACCCCCGACGCCTCGGAGCCCGTTGTCATTGGTACCTGCGGCAGCGAGAACTCCTGGAACAGCGTGCTCGGGGTCTACACCGGATCGACCCTCGACGGCCTGACGCCGGTGGCCGGCAACGACGACACCCGCGGGTGCGGTCTCTACTGGAGCCACAGCCGCGTCGTGTTCGAGGCAGAAGCTGGCGAGACCTACTGGATCGCAGTCGGAGGCAGGCACGGCACGAGCGGCAATCTCGAGCTGGAGATCCTGCCGGCCGATCCGCCGACCAACGATGCGTTCGCGGCGGCCGACGTCATCAACGGGACCCTTCCGGTCGAGGCGACGGGCAGCAATGACGACGCCAACAAGGAGCCCGGCGAGCCAGCGCACGCCGGCAACCCCGGCGGCGCATCGGTCTGGTACCGGTGGACGCCCCAAGACGACGGCACCGTCGTCATCGACACCTGCGGGAGCGACTTCGACACCCTGCTCGGCGTGTACACCGGCACCACCGTCGACGGTCTGGTCGCGGTCGCGAGCAACGACAACACTGCCAACTGCGGCTTCTTCGGAAGCCGCGTGAGGCTGGCGGTGACCGGCGGCACGGAGTATCGGATCGCTGTCGACGGTCCCAAGGCCGCCACCGGATCGATCGAGCTGTCGATCCGCGCCGCTGGCGCGAGCGGCAACGACGCCTTCGCTGACGCGCAGGTGCTCGATGGCGCGCTGCCGATCAGTGTGACGGGAACCAATCTTGACGCGACCAAGGAGGCCGGCGAGCCAGCGCACGCAGGCAACGCCGGCGGCGCCTCGCTCTGGTACGCGTGGACTGCGGAGACCTCGGGCGAAATCGTCGTCGACACCTGCGCCAGCGCCATCGACACCCTGCTCGGGTTGTACACGGGCGACGATGTGAGCGGTCTGACCGAGGTCACGAGCAACGACAACACGTCCGGATGCGGGGCCTCGCCCGCATCCGGGCGCGGGAGCCGGCTCCGGTTCACGGCCGATGCCGGCGAGACGTACTGGATCGCAGTCGACGGCTTCAACGGGGTCGAGGGTGCGGTCGCGTTGTCGTTCCGGGCTGCGTCCCGACCGACGAACGACGATTTCGAAGATGCCGCGGAGCTGGCGCCCGGTCTGCCCCTCGAGGTGACCGGCTCGAACGTCGATGCCACGCAGGAGCCGGGCGAACCAGCCCACGCCGGCAGCGTCGGCGGCGCGTCGGTCTGGTATCGCTGGACGCCAGACCGCACCGGTCAGGTCCTCGTCGAGTCCTGTGCCGTGAGTTCGGCGCGCATCGCCGTCTACACCGGCGCGGCACTCGACGCCCTCAACCGGGTCGCGAGCAACGACAACACCGGCACATGTTCGAGCAGCGCCCGATTCACGGCGACGGCAGGGACGACGTATCGCATCGCCTTCGACCGGCCCGGCGGCGCAACCGGGCCGTTCGTTCTTGCTATTCGCCCGGCACCCGCCAACGACCACTTCGCCGACGCCGAGGAGCTGCGCGGCACGCTGCCGATCGAAGCCTCCGGCAGCTCGCGGGATGCGAGCCGCGAGCAAGGCGAACCACTTCACGCCGGTGTCGTCGGACGACGGTCCATCTGGTACCAGTGGACGGCCGACAGTGCCGAGCCCATCCTGGTCGACCTGTGCGGCAGCTCCATCGACACGGCGCTCGGCGTGTACACGGGCACCGCGGTCCAGACGCTGACCGCGGTAGCCAGCAACGACGACGCGTGCGGACGTGCCAGCAGTGTTGCGTTCAGACCGACTCCTGGCACCACGTACCGGATCGGTGTCGACTCGCGGGACGTCGGCGGACCCTTCGAGCTGACGATCCGTCGGCCGAACTTGCCCCCGAACGACGCGTTCGCCGCAGCGCAGCCGCTGAGCGGCGTGCTCCCCCTCACGGCACACGGAACCAACGTCGACGCCACCAACGAGGCGGGTGAGCCCGGTCATGCCGGATTCCCGGCCAGTGGGTCGGTCTGGTACCGGTGGAGTGCGGGTGTGTCCGGGCCGGTCGTCGTCGACTTGTGTGAGAGCACGTTCGACACGGTGGTGGGCGTATACACAGGTGATTCCGCCGCCGACCTCACCTCGGTCGCGGCCGATGACGACGGCTGCGGACCCGGTGCGGGCAGCCTGCTGCGCTTCGACGCCACGGCCGGGCAAACGTACTCGATCGCGGTCGACGGCTGGCAGTTCGAGTCCGGCACCTTCACCCTCGCGCTGCGGATGCCACCGCGCAACGACGACTTCGCAGACGCCGAGATGCTCGATGGCCCACTCCCGATCGACGCAGCCGGCACCACCGTGGACGCGTCGGCGGAGCCCGCCGAGGGAGACCACGCGGGGTTCAACGCGCACGCGTCGATCTGGTACTCGTGGACGGCGGCCACCGACGGACTCGTCGTCCTCGACACCTGCGGGAGCCACCAGGCAACCGCGCTGGCCTTGTACGCCGGCAGCGCGCTGGACGCGCTGACCGAGATCGGCGCGGACGCGTACGGGGCGGAGTGCGGCATCGAGGACGGCGCCTGGCTGCGGCGTTCGGTCCAGGCAGGTGTCACCTACCGCATCGCGGTCGAGACCGGCATCGACCGCGGGCCGTTCGCCCTTCACATCACCGCCGCCGGCACTGCGCCCACGAACGACAACTTCGACAACGCGACGACCGTGAGCGGCGCTCTGCCGGTGGAGATCAAAGGCACGACACAGGACGCCTCGAACGAGCCGGGTGAGCCCGACCACGCCGATGTCCCGGCGCGGGCCGGCTCGGTCTGGTATCGATGGACGGCCGGCGTCGCCGGACCCGTCGAGGTCGGCACCTGCGAGTCGGCGGGTGACACGCTCCTCGGCGTCTACACCGGCGACGCGGTCGACGACCTCGTGGAGGTGGCGGCCGACGACGACGGCTGCGGCCCCCAGAGCAGGGTCACCTTCTCGGCCGTCATCGGCGAGACCTACCACATCGCCGTGGACAGCCCCGCCGGCGAGAGCGGCCCGGTGACCGTGCGCCTGCGCCGTGTCGTGGCGCCGTCCAACGACAACTTCGCCGACGCCGAACGGCTCTCCCCGAGACTGCCCGCCAGGGTGTCGGGGCGCAACGTCAATGCCTCGCGCGAGACGGACGAGGCCGCCGATGCGACGCGGTCGGTCTGGTACCGCTGGACGCCCGCGGTGACCGCTGACGTCGTGGTCGAGACCTGCGGCAGCGACTTCGACACCGTGCTCGGAGTCAACACCGGCACCGCGCTCAGCACGCTGACCGAGGTCGCGCGCAACGACGATCACTGCGGCCTGCAGAGTCGGGTGATGCTCGCGGCACTCGCCGGCGAGACCTATCGGATCGCGGTCGACGGCTTCGGCGGCGAGACCGGATCGATCCGCCTGCGAATCCGGCCCGTCGACCCTCCGGCCAACGACGACTTCGCCGCCGCCCACGAGCTCAACGGGCACCTTCCGATCGCAACCAGCGGCTCGAACGTCGACGCCACGACCGAGCCGGGCGAGCCGGCGCACTCACCGTTCGCCGAGGCGTCCGTCTGGTACCGCTGGACCGCGACCAGCACGGGACCCGTCGTTGCCGAGACCTGCGGCAGTGAGTCCGACACGGTGCTCGCCGTCTACACCGGCACCGCGCTCGACGAGCTCGCAGGCATCGCGGGCGACCACGACGGCTGCGGACTCCACAGCAGGGTGCCGTTCGCCGCCGAAGCCGGCCAGACATACCGCATCGCGGTGGCCGGCGCCGGCGTTGGGACCGGTGAGTTCGACGTGCGGCTCCGTGAACTCGATCAGCCGTCGAACGACCACTTCGCCGATGCCCAGGTGCTCACCCCCCGGCTGCCGATCGCCGTGGAGGGCACCAACATCGACGCGTCCTCTGAGCCCTTCGAGCCCCGGCCGTTCGGTCCGGAAGCGGTATCTGTCTGGTATCGCTGGACGCCCGAGATGTCGCGGGAGGTCGTGATCGACACCTGCGCCAGCGACTTCCCGACCACGCTGGCCCTGTACGCCGGGGACTCCCTCGCGAGGCTGGAGGAGGTGGCGCGTGACGTCTACGGCTGCGCGACGGGACCGCGGGCGAGCATCCGCTTCTTCGCCCGCGCGGGGACCACCTACAGCCTGGCGATCGCTGGCGATCGCGGCGAGATGGGCTCCATCGCGCTCGAGATCCGCCCGGTGCCCGCCAACGACGACATCGACGCGGCGCAGGAGATGACGAACACGCATCCGAGCCAACTCCAGCCGATCACCGCGCGCGGGAGCACCGTCGACGCAACGAGCCAGGCGGGCGAGCCCGCGCACGCCCATCGCACGGGCGGCGCTTCGGTCTGGTACCGGTGGACCGCGCCAGCGTCGGTGCCGGTGCGGATCGACACGTGCGGCAGCGACATCGACACCATCCTCGGCGTCTATACCGGAACCGCGGTGAACCGCCTCACGGAGGCGGCGAGCAACGACGACGCGTGCGGCGCAGCCAGCCGAGTCCGCTTCCAGGCGACCGCAGGCGAGACCTATCTCATCGCCGTCGACGGCGTGGACGGCGGCACCGGCCCGATCCGCTTGTCGATCCGCGCCGAACGCGAACATCACCGATGAGATGGCTCTCGACGCTTCCGTTCGGGGATCGGCTGCACAGCTGAGGGGCCGCTCGCACGCATCGCGCCGAGAGTTGGCACGATGGGGGTCGTGACCAGCACTCGCCCCCCACTCAGCTCCCTGGCACCGGACGCGCTCTCGGAGTTCCTGGCCGAGAAGCAGTCGGCGTACGCCGACCTGCAGGCGCGCGGGCTGAAGCTCGACCTGACCCGCGGCAAGCCGGCGAGCGCCCAGCTGGACCTGTCCTCGGAGCTGTTGGGGCTGCCCACGACGACCAAGGACCGGGGCGGGGTCGACGTCCGCAACTACGGCGGCCTCGAAGGACTCACCGAGCTGCGGGAGATCTTCGCCGAGCTGCTGTGGGTCGACGTCGACCAGGTGATCTGCCAGGGCAACTCCAGCCTGAGCCTCATGCACCAGGCGCTCACCTATCTCTTGCTCTGGGGCGGGCCCGACTCGGAGCGCCCGTGGCGCGACGAGCCGGTGGTCAAGTTCGTCTGCCCGGTGCCCGGCTACGACCGGCACTTCTCCATGCTGGCCGACTTCGGCATCGAGATGGTGACCGTGCCGATGAACGACGACGGGCCGGACGTCGCCGCGGTCGCCGACCTGGTGCGGGACGACCCGACAGTCAAGGGCATGTGGATCGTGCCGACGTACTCGAACCCGAGCGGCGCGGTGGTCTCGGAGGCCGTCGCGGCCGAGCTGATGGCGATGCCGACGGCCGCGCCGGACTTCCGGATCTTCTGGGACAACGCCTACGCGTTCCATCACCTCACCGAGCACGAGGCCAAGAGCGCGGACGCGCTCAGCCTCGCGCAGGCCTCCGGTCACCCCAACCGGCCGATCATGTTCGCGTCCACCTCCAAGATCACGTTCGCGGGCGCGGGCGTCTCGGTGCTCGCCGCGTCGACCCCCAACAAGACGTGGTTCCTGCACCACCTCGCCATGGGCTCGATCGGTCCCGACAAGATCAACCACCTGCGGCACGTGGAGTTCTTCGGCTCGGCCGACGGCGTGCGCCGGCACATGCGCCGGCACCGCGAGATCATCGCGCCGAAGTTCGCCGCCGTCGACGCCGCCCTCACCGCGGAGCTCGACGGGCTCGGCATCGCCGAGTGGACCCGACCGACCGGTGGCTACTTCGTCAACCTCGACGTGCTCGACGGTACGGCGACCCGGGTCGTCGAGCTCGCCAAGCAGGCCGGCATCGCGCTCACGCCCGCCGGGGCGTCGTACCCCCTCGGCCACGATCCGCGCGACCGCAACATCCGCCTCGCCCCGACCTTCCCCGAGCTCGACGAGGTCGAGACGGCGATGGCCGGCGTGGCGACGTGCGTCGCCCTGGCCGCCGCCGAGCACCTCTCCCGCTGACACGTCACAAAGCGCTGACCCGTCGCGAAGTTCGCGACGGGTCAGCTACTTGGAGACGGGTCAGGCGTCGTCGTCGCCCGTGACGTCCTTGACGCGGTTGGGGTCGATCTGGACACCCGGGCCCATGGTGGTGGAGAGGGTGACCTTCTTGAGGTACCGGCCCTTGGAGCTGGCCGGCTTCAACCGCAGCACCTCTTCGAGCGCGGCGGCGTAGTTCTCCGCCAGCTGCATCTCGGAGAACGAGGCCTTGCCGATGATGAAGTGCAGGTTGGAGTGGCGATCGATGCGGAACTCGATCTTGCCGCCCTTGATGTCCGAGACGGCCTTGGCCGGGTCGGGGGTGACGGTGCCGGTCTTCGGGTTCGGCATCAGGCCGCGGGGGCCGAGGACGCGACCGAGGCGACCGACCTTGCCCATCAGGTCCGGCGTGGAGACGACGGCGTCGAAGTCGAGGTAGCCACCGCTGACCTTCTCGATCAGCTCGTCGCCACCGACCTCGTCGGCGCCGGCCTCGCGGGCGGCGTCGGCCTTGTCACCGACAGCGAACACGAGGACGCGGGCGGTCTTGCCGGTGCCGTTGGGCAGGCTGACGGTGCCGCGGATCATCTGGTCCGCCTTGCGCGGGTCGACGCCCAGACGCATGACGACGTCGACGGTCTCGTCGAACTTCTTCTTGGCGCCGGCCTTGGCCAGCTTGATCGCGTTCAGCGGGGAGTAGAGCTCGTCCTGATCGATCTTCTCCGCCGCGGCGCGGTAGGTCTTGCTGCGCTGCATTGCTTTCTCTTCTCTACTGGAAAGTGCGTGGTTAGCGGGCCAGCGCGGCCCTCCCACTTGTTTGTCGGTCGTGACGCCCATGGAGCGGGCGGTGCCTTCGACGATCTTCATCGCTGCTTCGATGTCGTTGGCGTTGAGGTCGGGCATCTTGGTCTGGGCGATCTCGCGCACCTGGTCCTTGGTCAGCTTGCCGACCTTCTCCTTGTGCGGGACACCCGAGCCCTTCTGCAGGCCGGCGGCCTTCTTGATCAGCTCAGCGGCCGGCGGGGTCTTGGTGATGAAGTCGAACGACCGGTCCTCGTAGATGGTGATCTCTACGGGGATGACGTTGCCTCGCATGGACTCGGTCTGCGCGTTGTAGGCCTTGCAGAAGTCCATGATGTTGACGCCGTGCGGACCGAGGGCGGTACCGACCGGCGGCGCCGGCGTGGCCGCGGCAGCCTGCAGCTGCACCTTGACCAGGGCGGCGATCTTCTTCTTCGGGGGCATTGCTTCTTCCTTCTGTTCTCGTGGTCATGACGAAGGCACGCTCAGCGCCCTCTGCCACCTGTTTCTCGAGCTCGGTCAGACCTTCTGGATCTGGCTGAAGCTCAGCTCGACCGGAGTCTCCCGGCCGAAGATCTCGACGAGGGCCTTGACCCTCTGTGCCTCGGCGTTGATCTCGGTGATCGTCGCGTGCAGCGTGGCGAACGGTCCGTCCACCACCATCACCGAGTCCTGGACGTCGAAGTCGGCCACCTCGACCGGCTTCTTCGCGGCGGTGCCGCCGCCGGACGTACCGCCGCCTGCGGCGGCAGCCTCGGCCTCAGCAGTCGCGACGACTGCCGGCGCCAGCATGTTCTCCACCTCGTCCATGCTCAGCGGCACGGGCTGGTGGCTGTGGCCGACGAAGCCGGTCACCGACGGCGTGTGGCGTACGGCGCCCCAGGACTCGTCGTTCAGGTCCATCCGGACCAGCACGTAGCCGGGGAGAACGGTGCGCTTGACCATCTTGCGCTGGCCGTTCTTGATCTCTGCGACCTCTTCGGTGGGGACCACGATCTCGTGGATGTAGTCCTCCATGTTGAGGGAGATGATGCGGTTCTCCAGGTTGGACTTCACCCGGTTCTCCATGCCGGAGTAGGTGTGCACGACGAACCAGTCGCCGGGCTTCGCCCACAGCTCGCGGCGGAACGCCTCGAGCGGGTCCTCGGCATCGGCGACGGCGTCCTCGACGGTCTCCTCGTCGGGTGCGTCGACATCGACCTCGACGTCGGCCTCCGCCTCGACCTCGGCAACGACCTCTTCGGCCTGCTCGGCCTCTTCGGTGGCGTCGATCTCCTCGACGACGGCCTCGTCGACGACCTGCTCCTCGGCAGCGATGGTCTCCTCGACCGGCTCCTCGACGGGCGCGATGTCCGTGGGGTCGTCATCCTCGGCGACCTCCGCGGGCTCGGTGCCCTCGGCTGCCTCCTCGGTGGCCAGCTCAACGTCCTCCTCGACCGACGGGACGTCGACCTCAGGGGTCGCCGGCTCTTCGGCCTCAGCGGGCGTTTGCTCGACCTCGGTCGAGTCGTACTGCTCCGACACGTGTTGCTCCATCACCTTGCTCTAGTGCTTGTCTGCATTGCTCGATCCGGACCCTCGCGCCCGGTGGGCGTCGGGATCCGCGGGATCAGGTATCCGACCCGCCGGTGAAGATCGCGAAGGCAAGCTTTCCGAATCCGAGGTCCAGGGCCGAGACGATCCCGATCATCACGATCACGAAAATCATGACCACGAAGAAGTAGGTGACCAGCTGCTCCTGAGTAGGCCAGACGACCTTCCGGAGCTCGGCGACGACCTGCCGGTAGAACGTGGGCAGGCTGGTGCGCTTCTCACGCTCCGGGCCACCGCCCTTCTTGTCCCGGCGGACCGCGCTGCTGTCCGACACGCCACTCACCTCTCGTCGTTCCTCGGTTGGGTGCTGCTGCAGGGCACGAGGGACTTGAACCCCCAACCTTCGGTTTTGGAGACCGATGCTCTGCCAGTTGAGCTAGTGCCCTCCGGGGCTTCCGCCGTCGGCTGCCCAACAGTTCGAGGGCAGGGAGAAGCATGTGGAAACCACCAAGGACGGAGTCTACGGGCATCGCGGGCGGGCGGCCAAAAGAGGACGACCTAGGATGCGCCCGTGCGCGACCTCGATACCTTGCCGAAGGCGCACCTGCACCTGCACTTCACGGGATCCATGCGGCACCACACGCTGCTCGAGCTCGCCGCCCGCGACGGGATCCACCTGCCCGACTCCCTCGTCGAGGAGTGGCCGCCGCAGCTGTCGGCGGCCGACGAGAAGGGCTGGTTCCGGTTCCAGCGCCTGTACGACGTGGCCCGGTCGGTGCTCCGCACCGAGGGCGACGTACGCCGGCTGGTGCTCGAGGCGGCCGAGGACGACGTACGCGACGGCGGCCGGTGGCTGGAGATCCAGGTCGATCCGAGCGGGTACGCCGCCAGGTTCGACGGCATCACGGCGTTCACCGACCTGGTCCTGGACGCGGTTCGGGACGCCAGCGAGCGGACCGGCCTGGGGATGGCGGTGATCATCGCCGCCAACCGCACGCGGCACCCGCTCGACGCGCGCACCCTGGCTCGGCTCGCCGCGCAGTACGCCGACCGGGGCGTCGTCGGCTTCGGCCTGTCCAACGACGAGCGCCGGGCCAGCACCGCCGACTTCGCGCCCGCGTTCCGGATCGCCGAGCGCGCGGGCCTGATGCTGACCCCGCACGGCGGCGAGCTCCGCGGACCCGAGCACATCCGCACCTGCGTCGATCACCTGCACGCCCATCGGCTGGGGCACGGAGTGCGATCGGCCGAGGATCCCGAGCTCCTCGCCCGGGTCGTCGACGCCGGAGTGGCGCTCGAGGTGTGCCCGGTCTCCAACGTCGCGCTCGGGGTCTACTCCGACCTCACCTCGGTCCCGCTGCCGGAGCTGCTGGCAGCCGGCGCGACCGTGGCGCTGGGAGCCGACGACCCGCTTCTGTTCGGCTCTCGGCTCGCCGGCCAGTACTCCACGATGCGCGCCGCCCACGAGCTGTCAGACGATCAGCTCGCCGGGCTGGCCCGGATGTCCGTGCAGGCGTCCCGGGCGCCCGAGGCGACGAAGCAGGCGATCCTGGGAGACATCGACACCTGGCTCGCGACGCCTGAGAACATGGAGTCATGACCGACCAGGGACCTCCGGACCCGGAGCAGCTGCCGCCGACGCACCAGGAGTACGGCCGCCGCAAGGACAGCCCGTTCACGTCCCCGTCCGGTCCCGCCGCTCAGCCGTCCGGCCCCGAGTACGTCGCGCCGACGTCCCAGCCACAGCCGCCGACGTACCAGCAGTACTCGCCGCAGCAGCCCATGTACGGGCCGCCGCAGCCGGGCGCGCCCTACGGATACGGAGGCTCGGCCCTGCCCGCGCACCCGCAGGTCGGGACGGCGTTCGTGCTCGGCCTGGTGTCCCTGGTCGGCGGGTTCGTGTGCGGGCTCCCGATCGTCGTCGGGCCGTTCGCGTGGTCGATGGGCGCCCGGGTGCGCAAGGACATCGACGCGAACCCCGGGCAGTACAGCGGCCGCGACAGGGCGACCGCCGCCATGGTGATGGGCATGATCGCGACCGGCTTCCTCGTGCTCGCCCTCCTGATCGTCGCCGTCGCGGTGATCGCCATCGTGGCGTCGGCGTCCTAGGCCCTTCGGCTCAGAGCTCGCAGCCGAGCAGCACCGGCTCGTTGACCAGCCGGATGCCGTAGGCCTGCTCCACCCCGTCGCGGACGGTGCGGGCCACGGAGAGCAGGTCCTCGGCTCGACGCGTTGCCACGGTTGGTCAGCGCGAGCGTGTGCTTGGTCGAGAGGCTCGCGCGGCCGCCGGTGAGGTCGGCGCCGTACCCCTTGCCGAAGCCGGCGTGCTCGATCAGCCAGGCAGCGCTCACCTTCACCCCGCCCTCGGCGGGCCAGGTGGGCGCACCCTCGGGGACCTCGGCCGGGTCGATCACCGGGTTGGTGAAGAACGAGCCCGCGCTCCAGGTGTCGTGGTCGTCGGCGTCGAGCACCATGCCTTTGCCGCGCCGCAGCTCCATCACCGCCTCGCGCACGTCGGCCATCGGAACCCGGGCGCCGATCTCGACGCCGAGGGCGCGCGCCAGCTCGGCGTACGCGATCGGCTTGCCGAGGTCGCCCTGGGTGAACTGGAAGGTGACGTCGAGTACGACGTGCCGGCCGGGGTCCGCCTTGAACCGCGAGTGCCGGTAGCCGAACCCGCAGTCGGCGTTGGCGAACGTGCGGACCCCGCGCAGCGTGCGGTCCCAGACCCGGACGGAGGCGATCGTCTGCGCCACGTCCTGGCCGTAGGCGCCGACGTTCTGGATCGGGGTCGCGCCAACCGAGCCCGGGATGCCGGCGAGCGCCTCGACGCCGACCCAGCCCACTTCCATCGCCTCGTAGGCGATGGTGTCCCACGTGACCCCCGCATCGACGCGCACGGTCACGCCACCGCACTGGGCTGCTTCGGAGTCCGAGTCCCGGAGGACGCGCCCGGTGGCCACCTTGACGACGGTTCCCGGGAACCCTTCGTCGGAGGCCAGGAGATTGCTGCCGCCACCCAGCACCAGCACCGGCTCGCCTCGGTCATCGGCCTCCGAGACCGCCGCGATCAGCTCTTCCTCGGTGGTCGCCTCGACCCAACGCCGGACGCCGCCACCGACCCGCAGTGTGGTGTGCCACCGCAGCAGCTCAGCCACGAACCACTGCCTTCGGCATGCCGAGCACCTTCTGGCCGTCGCAGGTGACGGCGAGGCTGACGGTCGTCAGCCCGTCGACGCTCTCCTTCACCTCGCCCGCGACCTCGATGTCGACTCCGCCCTCCGCGGGCACCACGACGGGACTGGTGAACTTGCAGCCGAGGCTCACCACCTCCGCACCGGGGAACCATTCGCCGACGGCACGGGCCGCGAGCGCCATCGTGTACATCCCGTGCGCGATCACACCTGGCAGACCGACGCTGCGAGCCACGTCCTCGTCCTGGTGGATCGGGTTGTGGTCGCCGCTCGCGGCGGCGTACCGCACCAGGTCGGCGCGGGTGATCGTGTACGTCTGGGTGGCCAGCGTCATGCCGCGCTCCGGTGGACCAGGGTGGCGTTGGCGACGCACACGAGAGCGCCGTCTCCGTCGGTGATCTCGCTGCTCGTGGTGATGATGTCGTTGCCCGCGATCTGCCGCAGTCCGGCCACGGTCAGCGTCGCCGTGAGCACGTCGCCGGGGACGATCGGCCGGTCGTAGGCGAACTTCTGCTCGCCGTGCACGATCCGCGACAACTCGACGCCCTCGCCCTCGAGGAACGCGTTCATGGCCTCGAACGCGAGCACGATCGGGTACGTCGCCGGAGCCTGGCCGGCGTACTCACCACCGGTGGCCGCCGCGAACTCGCGGAGCCCGTCCTCGGTCACGACGTACGGGTCGGGTGGAAGGTCCGCCCGACGAGCGACTGGTCCACCGGCATGGTCGCAGCCTGGGGGCGGCCCGGGCGGGCAAACGGAACCCGCCCACGAGGGGCGGGTCCGGGCGTCGTCGACGCGTAGCTCAGCGGGTCTCGCGGTGCTCGGTGTGCTTGCGGCAGCGCGGGCAGAACTTCTGCAGCGCCATCCGGTCGGGGTCGTTGCGCCGGTTCTTCTTGGTGATGTAGTTGCGCTCCTTGCAGTCCACGCACGCGAGCGTGATCTTGGGGCGAACGTCGGAGCTCTTGCTGGCCACGGGAAGTCCTTCTTTGCGTTGGTTGGTGCGTAGCGGGGGCGGGACTCGAACCCGCGACACCACGATTATGAGCCGTGTGCTCTAACCACCTGAGCTACCCCGCCATGGAGAGCCCCTTTACGGAATCGAACCGTAGACCTTCTCCTTACCATGGAGACGCTCTGCCGACTGAGCTAAAGGGGCAACGTCGGAGAACGATACACAGGGGGACTCGTGTTCGAGAAATCGGTTCGGGCCGACTCGTTCTACCGTTCCGAGGGCGTCTCCGACGACGGGTCCGAACGCTTCGAGCCGCTCCCCACAACGGCCGGACCCTGGGCTCCAGACGCCCAGCACGGCGGTCCCCCGGCGGCCCTGCTGGCCCGCGCCGTGGAGCGTCTCGACGAGGCCGAGGGGCGGGTGATCGGCCGGTTCACGATGGAGCTCTGGGGGCCGGTTCCGGTCGCGCCGATCCTGGCCCGGGCCCGGGTGTTGCGGCCCGGACGCTCGGTGACGCTGGCCGAGTCGGAGTTGTACGACGTCGGGCGCGACCGGGTAGTGGCCACCGGCCGGGCCTGGCTGTTCCCGACCTCCTCCGACGGCCCGGCCGCGGAGGATCGGCCGCCCGATCACACCCATGCCGACGGGGTCAGCCAGCCACGTCCGGAGGGCTGGCACGGGGGCTACCTCGACGCGATCGAATGGCGCTGGATCAAGGGCGGCGTGGGCGAGTCCGGACCCGGCGTGGTCTGGATGCGGCCGCCTGACCTGGTGGAACGGCGAACCGATCTCACCGGTGCAGCGGCTGCTCGCGTGCGTCGACTCGGCCTCCGGCGCGAGCGCCGCCCTCGACGTCCGCGAGTGGGGCTTCCTCAACACCGAGCTGACCGTGCACCTGCTCCGTCCGCCTGTCGGAGAGTGGGTGTGCGTCGACGCGGTCACGACCTTCGGCGGCGGGGCGGTCGGGCTGGCCACCTCGGACGTGTACGACGAGCGCGGCCTGGTCGCGCGGTCCGCCCAGGCTCTTCTCGTCGCCCCCCGCTGACCCCGTCACCGCTAGGCGCGGGCGAGGATCTCGCCGTGCAGGATCGTGAACCAGCCATCGGGGTCGGCGGTCCAGGCCCGGAACGCGTCGGAGATGGCCTGCAGCTCCGGCTGGGTGGCTCGACCCTCGTCGAGGAGCTGCTCCGAGAACGCCGAGCTGAGGATCCGGTCCGTCCACATGCCACCCCAGAACACACGGTCCTCGGGAGTGGCGAAGCACCAGACACCGGCCGAGGGGGTGACGTCGGTGAAGCCGGCCGCTCGCGTCCAGGCCAGCAACCGCCGACCGGCATCCGGCTCGCCGCCGTTGGCGCGCGCCGCCGCCTGGTAGAGCTCCATCCAGTGATCGAACTCGGGCACCTGGGGATGCCAGACGAAGCCGGCGTAGTCACTGTCGCGGGCAGCGACGATGCCGCCCGGCTTGCACACCCGACGCATCTCGCGCAGCGCCTGCACCGGGTCGGCGACGTGCTGCAGCACCTGGTGCGCGTGCACCACGTCGAAGCTGTCGTCGGGGAAGTCGAGCGCGTGCACGTCACCCACGACGAAGTCGGCGCTCGATGCCGCGCCTCCCGAGCTCCGCCCGGCTCGAGCGCCAGCGCCTCCTCCGTTCGCCTCGAGCGCGGTCACCCGGCCCGGCGCGACGAGCTCGCGGCGAGGTCGGCGGTGATCGTGCCCGGCCCGGCACCGACGTCGAGCAGGGTCTGTCCGGGTGCGAGATGCGGCAGCAGGTAGCCGCAGGAGTTCTCGGCGGTCCGCCAGCGGTGCGAGCGCAGCACCGACTCGGCGTGCCCGTGCGTGTAGCGCGCTTCGGTCATACCGGCGATGGCGGAGGGACCGGTGATCGAGGCGAACGGCGACGCCTCCTCGAGCTCGTAGGCGAGCTCCAGCAACATCGCCTCCCGGCCCGCGCCGGCCCCGAACATCATGCCCATCGGCAGCCCTCCGGCCGTGGTGGTCAGGGGCAGCGAGATCGCCGGGTCACCGGTCGCGTTCTGCATCGGCGTGAACGAGATCCACTTGAGGGTGCGCTCCATCACCTCCTCGAAGTCCTGCCGCGGGTCGAGGTGGCCGATCAGCGGAGTCTCCGCGCCGAGAGTCGGCGCCAGCACGACGTCGTACTTCTGGAAGTACTCGGCTGAGAGGTACTTGGTCCGCCGCAGCCGGTTGATCGCGCCGGGCAGCTTGTGCATCCTGCGGGTCGCGTGTCGGGCCAGGCCGGTCGTGAACGCGTCGTGGTGGGACCGGTCCCAGGTCTTGCCGTGCAGCCGGCGGCCGTTGCGGATGAGGAACAGCGCGAGGCTGGCCCAGTAGAGGAGGAAGTCGTCCTTGAAAGTCGGGGTCCAGGGGCGGCACGTCGCCCTCGACGACGGTGTGGCCGAGCTCCTCGAGCAGGCCCGCGACCTTCAGGGTGAGCTCGGTGACCTCGGGCGTGGCCTCCTGGCCGATCGCGGAGGTGATCACCGAGACCCGCAGGCGGTTGCGGCCCGGGCGGGTGATGTCGCCGATCGGCTGCAGCGCGACGTTGCGGTAGATCTTCTCGGCCTCGCGGTAGAAGGCCGCGGTGTCCCGCACGCTCCGGGTGACCACGCCGTCGGCGACGATCCGCACCGGCTGCTCGCGCATCATCTTGTCCTGGGCGATCCGGTCCCGGGTCGGCTTCAGACCGACCAGCCCGTTGACCGACGCCGGGATCCGGATCGAGCCGCCGCCGTCGTTGGCGTGCGCGATGGGTACGGCGCCGGCCGCGACCAGCGCGGCCGAGCCCGCCGAGGAGGCGCCGGCGGTGTGAGCGGTCGACCACGGGGTGCGGACGGGACCCAGGCGCGGGTGTTCGGCCGAGGGCAGGAAGCCGTACTCGGACAGCTGGGTCTTGCCGAGCGGAATCACCCCGGTCATCCGGTACATCCGGGTGAAGTCGCCGTCGCGGGCCGCGGGTTTGCCGACCCACGCGTCGGTGCCCTCGCGCGTGGGCATCCCGGCGACGTAGACGTTGTCCTTGATGTAGGTCGGGACGCCACTGAAGTAGCCGCCGTGGGGATCGAGCGCCTGAGCCCGGGCCATGTCGAAGGCGGCGTAGACGACCGCGTTGAGCTGTGGGTTGACCAGCTCGGTCCGGGCGATCGCGGCCTCGACGGCCTCGCGGACCGAGACTTCGCCGCGGTGCAGCGCCTCCACGAGCCCGACCGCGTCGTGAGTCCCGAGGGCGTCATCGCTGAAGGCATGCACACGCGTCATGCGCACAAATTACCGGTCAGTCACCTCGGCGATGGCAGCCGACCAGATGTGGGTCAAAGATGCCGATCGCCTCCATCAGCGCGAACATCGTCGTCGGCCCGACGAACGCGAATCCGTGCCGCTTCAGCGCCTTCGAGAGGGCGACCGACTCGGGCGACGTCGTCGCCATCTCCTCGGTGGTCGTGGGCGCGGGGGGCGGCACCGGGGCGAACGAGTCGACGAAGGCCACCAGACCACCCTCCTGCCGCAGCGCGACGGTGGCCTGGGCGTTGGTTATCGCGGCCTCGATCTTGCGCAGGTTGCGGACGATCCGGGGCTCGGCCATCAGCCGGGCGACGTCGGCATCGTCGTAGGCCGCGACCGTGTCGGCGTCGAAGCCGGCGAACACCTCACGGAACGCCTCGCGCTTGTTGAGGATCGTCGACCAGGAGAGCCCGGACTGGAACGCCTCGAGCGTGAGCCGCTCGAGATAGGCCGCCTCCCCCTCGACCCGGTGGCCCCACTCCCGGTCGTGGTAGTCGCGCATCGCGCTGGCAGTGACACCGGCCCATGGGCAGCGCGGGACGCCGTCTTCACCGATGACCGGACCCATCTAGCTGCGGTACTCCGGGTTCTCGAAGTCGAAGCGGGAGCCGGCGTCCCAGTCCGACCGGACGTTGCCGTAACCGGGTACGCCGCCGGCGTCCTTGAGCATCTGGGCCAGGTGCATGAGGTTCCAGGTCATGAACGTGGTGTTCCGGTTGGTGAAGTCGTTGTCGGGACCACCGCTACCGGGATCGAGGTACGACGGTCCGGGTCCGGCCTCGCCGATCCAACCGGCATCGGCGTTCGGCGGGATCGTGTAGCCGACGTGCTGGAGGCTGTAGAGGATGTTCATCGCGCAGTGCTTGATGCCGTCCTCGTTGCCGGTGATCAGGCAGCCGGCCACCCGGCCGTAGTAGAGGTACTGGCCCTTCTCGTTGAGCTCGCCGGAGAGCGCGTACAACCGCTCGATGAGCTGCTTGGTGATGCTCGAGTTGTCGCCCAGCCAGATCGGTCCGGCGACCACGAGAATGTCGCTGTCCAGGATGCCGGGGTAGAGCTCCGGCCAGGCGTCCTCCGCCCAGCCGTGCTCGCGCATGTCCGGGTAGACCCCGGTCGCCACCGGGTGGTCGACCAGTCGCAGCGTGGTCACCTCGACGCCGTGCTTGCGCATGATCGCCGCGCTCACGTCGACGAGTCCCTGGGTGTGGCTCGGTTCCGGGCTGCGCTTCAGCGTGCAATTGACATAGGTTGCCCTGAGGCCGGTGAAGTCGTGCTGGTCGGTCATGGCGACACTCTCGCGGCCTGGCCGACCCGTGGGCAATGGCCCGATGTGACGACTTCGTGACGCATGAGCCGGGCGCACCCGACGGAAAGGGACGGCCATGTCCACCGAGACGCCGCAATGGGAGCTGGTCGACGAGGGATGGGGCCGCAAGGCGGTCGACATGGCCACGCTGCACGAGCCGCAGAACGTCCGCGAGTACGTCGGAATGCACTCCCACCTGGGAGTCGGGCCCGGCACGCGGGTCCTGGACGTCGCCTGCGGTGCGGGGTTGGCCGTCGAGCTCGCCGCCGCTCGGGGCGCGGTCGCGGCAGGGATCGACGCGTCGCCCCGCCTGGTGGAGATCGCGCGCGACCGGACCCCGAACGGCGACGTGCGCGTGGGTGACATGCGCGACCTGCCCTGGCCAGACGACTCATTCGACGTGGTCACCAGCTTCCGAGGGATCTTCGGCACCACTCCGGAGGTACTGGACGAGGTGATGCGGGTGCTGCGCCCCGGGGGCCGGCTCGGCCTGACGGTGTGGGGCCACCTCAAGATCTCACCGGGCGCCTGGGCGCTGCTGCCGTTCGTGTGGGCCGAGCAGCAGAAGGTGACCCACCAGGCGGCGATGAACAGCCTCGGCAAGCCGGGCGTGGGCGAGGACGTTCTGGCCGGGCACGGGTTCGAGCGGGTCAGGCGGGTGAGGGTGCCGTTCGCCTGGGAGTTCCCCGACCCGGCGACGTACGCCCGTGCCCTGGCATCCACCGGCCCGGCGTACGAGGCGATCCAGACCGTCGGGGAGGAGCAGTTCCTCGCCGACGCCGAGCAGCTGGCCGAGGAGCGGGTCCGGGCCGGGCTGCCGCTGCGGGCCGAGATCGAGCTGGTCGGCTTCCTCGCGGACAAGCCGCACGACGCGGCGGCGGGATCATCGTTCCTGGCCGAGCCCGAGGCACCGAGCGAGGCGGCTCGGGCGATCCTCGACCAGGACGTGGCCGAGCTGGGTTTCGCCATGAACGCGTCCCGGCTGTGGAGCCTCGACCCCGAGGCGTACCACCGGGTCTTCGGCGCCATCGGGCACGTGACCCGGACGGCCGGGCTGTCGGTGCGCGACCGAGGGATCCTGGTGGCCGCCACCGCTTCCACGATGGGTGACGCCTACTGCTCCCTGGCGTGGGGTCGCAAGCTCGCCGAGGCGGCCTCGCCCGAGCTGAGCCGGGGCGTGCTCACCGGTGACGACAGCCTGCTCGACGACCGGGAACGGGCACTGGCGCAGTGGGCGCGCACCGTCACCGCCGATCCGAACGCCACCACCCCCGGCGGCGTCCAGGCGCTCCGCGATGCCGGGTACGACGACGCGCAGATCCTCGGCATCACGTCGTACGTCGCGCTGAGGCAGGCGTTCTCGACCGTCAACGACGCGCTCGGGGCGGCGCCGGATGCGCAGCTGCGCGACACGGTCCCGGAGCAGGTGCTGACTGCTGTGGACTACGGACGTCCGATCGCACCGACGGTCGACCGCTAGCGACGCTCGCGAAGCCGCACGTTGGGCAGCTCCGGCGCGGGGATCGGCGGCAGCTCGTCGTCCACCGGGATGCCGAAGCGGCCGTCGGCGAGCGCACCGTCCACGATCTGCGCCTGCCATTCCTCGCGAAACCCCACGATCTCCTCGTGGGTCCGGCCGACGAAGTTCCACCACATCACGATCGGCTCGCCGAACGGCGGTCCGCCGAGCAGGAGCAGCCGCACCGGCTCGTCGTACGACCTGAGCTCGAGGCGGTCGGCCCCGATCGGCACGTAGGCAAGGTCGGCCGGTTTGGCCTCGACCTCGCCGACGGTGAGCAGTCCGGAGTCGACCAGTACGCCGTGCTCGAAGCTCGGGTCGACGTCGAGGGAGAGCCGGGTGTCGGGGTCGAGCACGATCTCGGCACCGAGGAGCGGGGTGTACGTCGACACCGGGGAGGTGTCGCCGAGCAGCGAGCCGAGGAACACCCTCGCGGTGTAGCCGTCGCCGCTGAGCCGTGGCGGCGCGTGGTGTGCGAAGTCCGGCTCGGCGTGCCGGTCGGCGTCGGGAAGGGCGACCCACAGCTGCGCGCCGTGCAGGGTCCGGGTGCCCGGGGTCGAGATCTCCGAGTGGCTGATCCCGCGGCCGGCGGTCATCAGGTTGACCTGCCCGGGCCGGACCATCGCGTGGTTTCCGGCGCTATCGCGGTGCTCGATCTCGCCCTCGAAGAGCCAGCTCACTGTCTGCAACCCCGTGTGCGGGTGCGGTGCGACGTTCATCCCGCCGGTGTCGTCGACCGGGTCCGGGCCGTAGTGGTCGACGAAGCACCACGCGCCGACCAGCGAGCGCTGCCGCTGCGGGAGGGTACGACGCACGGTCATCGCCCGGAGCCCACCGAGGGGCACCTCGCGCGGCGTCATGATCTCGACCTGCCCGGATGCGGCGGACTCGCAGGTGAGCTCCGCCGGCTTGTCCTCGAGGTTGCTCATGTTCTGGAGGCTACTTCCGCGATCCCATCAGGACGGCGCGAGCACCGCATGTGTGCCGATGGCGCGGGCGACGACGACGCCACCCTGGGTGATCTCGGCCTCCGTCGAACCGACCCGTCGGCCGACACCCACACACCGACCTCGGCAGACCAGGGGCACGCCGGGTACCGCCGCCCGGACGTACTGGACGCTGAGGTGCACGTGGGGTGCGGCCGCCCCCTCGGCCACCCGGGCGTGCACGGCCCAGCCGGTGGTGGTGTCGAGCAGCGATGCCAGGAACCCGCCGTGGACGATCCCGCCGCCGTTGCAGTGGCTCGGCCCGGGATCCGCCTCGACCACCGCCTCGTTCTCGTCGACGCTGAGGTAGCGGAACCCGAGAAGGGCGGAGAACGGACCGGGCGTGGGGCCGTCGGCATGCGGGTCGAGAGGCTCGGGCATGGGCAGACCGTAGTAGTTCAGCCGGCTCGTCGCGCGGTCCGAGAAGTCCCGGCACCGAACGTGACGAGGCGCCCCGCAGGTTGTCTGCGAGGTGCTATGTCTCCCGCGTTGAGCGCGGCACATGATCGCGCATGGCTCAGGTGGGCGGCAGGACGTTGACGATCTCGATCCGGTTGCCGAACGGATCATGCGTGTGGAACCGCTCGAACCACTCAGCGTTGTGCCGCTGCGACCAGTCGACTTCATACCCCAGGGATTCGAGGTGAGCGCCCAGTTGTTCGAGCTCCTTCGCGGTGCCGACCTCAATGGCTGGATGAGCCTTGCGACCCGGCGTCGAGTGTTCGATTCCGAGATGGATCTCAGCGCCGCCGGCGTGTCGGAACCAGGCACCTCCGCGGGTCGCGAGTTCCGCCGGCTTGGCGATTTCCGAGAAGCCGAGACCCTCGACGTAGAAGTGGCGTCCCTGCTCCTCCCCACCCTTCGGACAGGAGACCTGAACATGGTGGAGTCTCATTCGTCGCAGACTAGCTCCAGGGGTTCCTACCGCCCACGCAGACAACTACGCGTGATGCTCCGGTTCCACCTTGCGCTTGGCGCTGTCGCCATCGTCGCCGCCGGTGCCGGTCCCGGCGTCGGAGGTCGCGGTCACACCGGAGGAACGACCGGACGGCACCACCAGCCGGATGATCACCGACTTGGACGCCGGGCAGTTGCTGCCCTCAGCCACGTGGTCGAGCGGCACCAGCGGGTTGGTCTCGGGGTAGTAGGCGGCTGCGCAGCCCCGCGGCTGGTCGTAGGGCACGATCCGGAACGACGGCGCGGTGCGCTCGGAGCCGTCGGTCCACTCGCTGACCAGGTCGACGAGATCGCCGTCGGCGAACCCCAGGTGGGCGATGTCGTCGGGATGCACGAACACCACCCGGCGTCCGCCAGACACCCCGCGGTAGCGGTCGTCGAGCCCGTAGATCGTGGTGTTGAACTGGTCGTGCGACCGCAGCGTCTGCAGCAGCAGCCGGCCCTCGGGCACCTCGAGTACGTCGGTGGGGCTGACCGTGAACACCGCCTTGTTCACCTTCGTGGGGAACGTACGGGAGTCGCGGGGCGGGTGCGGGAGCACGAAGCCACCCGGGCGGTCGACCTTCTCGTCGTACGCCTCGCAGCCGGGCACGACCCGGGCGATCCGGCGGCGGATCTCGGTGTAGTCGTCCCGCATCGCGGCCCACGGCACCGGGTGCTCGGCGCCGAGAGTGGCGAGCGCCAGGCTGCAGACGATGTCGACCTCGGAGCGCAGGTGCCGCGAGGCCGGCTTCAGCGGACCGTGCGAGGCGTGGACCGCGGACATCGAGTCCTCGACCGTGACCCGCTGCGCGCGGCCCCCGGTCTGGTCCTTCTCGCTGCGGCCGAGCACCGGCAGGATCAGCGCCTCGGTACCGGTGACCACGTGCGACCGGTTGAGCTTGGTCGAGACGTGGACGGTGAGCGCGGCATTGCGCATCGCCGCCTCGGTCACCTGAGTGTCGGAGACCGCGGAGACGAAGTTGCCGCCCATCCCCATGAAGAACTGCGCCCGGCCGTCGCGGAGCGCGCGCACCGCCTCGACCGTGTCGAAGCCGTCCTCTCGTGGCGGGTCGAAGCCGAACTCGTCGCGCAGCGCGTCGAGGAACTGCGGCGGCACCCGCTCCCAGATCCCCATGGTGCGGTCGCCCTGGACGTTGGAGTGCCCGCGTACCGGGCACAGCCCCGCGCCGGGCTTGCCGATGTTGCCCTGGGCGAGCGCGACGTTGGCGATCTCCTTGATCGTCGCGACCGCGTTGCGGTGCTGGGTGATGCCCATCGCCCAGCAGGTCACGGTGGCCGCGGAGTCCCGGAACATCTCGGCGGCTCGGACGATCAGGTCGCGCTCGAGCCCGGTCGAGCGTCGTACGGCGTCCCAGTCGAGCGCCTTCACGTGCGCCGCCCAATCCTCGAACCCGTGGCCGTGGCGCTCGACGAAGTCGTGGTCGATCGCGTCCCACTCGACCAGCAGCGAGCCGATGGCCTGGAACAGCGCGAGGTCGCCGTTGACCCGGACCGGCAGGTGCAGGTCGGCGAGACCGGTGCCGCGGCCGATCAGTCCGCGCGGGGTCTGCGGGTTCTTGAACCGGACCAGGCCCGCCTCCTCGAGCGGGTTGATCGCGATGATCCTGGCGCCGTTGCGCTTGGCCTTCTCGAGCGCGGACAGCATCCGCGGGTGGTTCGTGCCCGGGTTCTGGCCGACGACCACGATCAGCTCGGACTCGTGGATGTCGTCGAGGCTGACCGAGCCCTTGCCGATCCCGATCACCTCGGCCAGCGCCACCCCGGAGGACTCGTGGCACATGTTGGAGCAGTCGGGGAGGTTGTTGGTGCCGAACGCGCGGACGAAGAGCTGGTAGGCGAACGCCGCCTCGTTGGAGGTCTTGCCGGAGGTGTAGAAGATCGCCTCGTCGGGCGAGCCGAGGCCGCGCAGGTGGTCGGCCATGAGGGAGAAGGCGTCCGCCCAGTCGATCGGCTCGTAGTGGGTGCCGCCCTTACGTAGCACCATCGGCTCGGTGAGCCGGCCCTGGTGACCGAGCCAGTAGTCGGTGCGCTCGCGGAGGTCCTCGATCGAGTGCTGCTCGAAGAACTTCCGGTCGATCCGCTGCTTGGTGGCCTCCTCGGCGACCGCCTTCGCGCCGTTCTCGCAGAACTCCGCCGCGTGCCGGTGCCCGGGGTCGGGGTCCGGCCAGGCGCATCCCTGGCAGTCGAAGCCGTCGACCTGGTTGAGCCTGGTGAGGGTCCGCGCGGTGCGGGCGACGCCCATCTCCTCGACGGCCCGCTTCATCGCGACCCCGACGGCCGTCAGTCCGGCCGCTGCATGCGCCGCGCCATCGACCTCGAGGTCGGCCTCGTTGATGTCGTCGCGCTTCCGGCGGCCCATGCGCCCAATCCTACGCGCGGCGTCAAGCACCAAGGTCAGGAGTTGGAGAACACCGCCGGGTCGTCGCCGTCGTCGGGACCGCGCCCGGCCCAGGTCCAGGCGTACGCCGGATCCTCGACCGCCAGCCCGCCCTCACCGAGGTCGAGCGGCGCGAAGGTGTCGACCATGACCGCCGACTCCTCGAAGTACTCCACGCCGATCGACGCCTCGATCGCGCTGGGCTGCGGGCCGTGCGGGTGGCCGCCGGGGTGCAGCGAGATCGACCCGAGGCCGATGCCGGATCCCTTGCGCGCCTCGTAGTCGCCGCCGACGTAGAACATCACCTCGTCGGAGTCGACGTTCGAGTGGTAGTAGGGCACCGGGATCGCGAGCTCGTGGTAGTCGACCTTGCGGGGCAGGAAGTTGCAGACCACGAAGTTGTGGCCCTCGAAGACCTGGTGCACCGGTGGCGGCTGGTGGATCTTGCCGGTGATCGGCATGTAGTCGTCGATGTTGAACGTGTACGGGTAGAGGCAGCCGTCCCAGCCGACGACGTCGAACGGATGGGTGGCGTAGGTGATCCGGGAGCCGATGACCTGCCCGCCCGCGCGGTGCTTGACCAGGACCTCGACGTCGGTGCCCTCGACCAGGTGGACGCCGGTCGGGCCGTAGAGGTCGCGTTCGCAGTACGGCGCGTGCTCCAGCAGCTGCCCGTAGCGCGACAGGTAGCGCTTCGGTGGCGCGATGTGGCTGTTGGCCTCGATCGCATAGAGCTGGCAGGCCTCGGCCGGCAGCCAGCGGTGGGTGGTGGCCCGGGGCACGATGACGTAGTCGCCGGCCCGGTAGCGCAGCGCCCCGAACACGGTCTCGACGGTGCCGCTGCCGGACTCGACGTAGACGCACTCGTCGCCGATCGCGTTGCGATACAACGGTGACGGCCCAGACTGTTTCAGGGCCGGTGACGACGTACGCGATCCGGACGTCGTTGTTGCCGAGCACCAGGCGGCGCCCGGTCACCGGATCGGGATCGGTCTCGAGGTCGTGCAGCCGGAGGTGCCGAGGCATCAACGGATGGTTGGGCGTCCGGGTCTGGTCCGGGAGCTCCCAGACCTCCGAGGCGACGATCGCCGACGGGACTCCACGGTGGTAGAGAAGGGAGGAGTCCGAGGAGAAGCCTTCCTCCCCCATCAGCTCCTCGTAGTAGAGGGCACCGTCGGGAGCCCGGTGCTGGGTGTGTCGCTTCGGCGGGACCTCGCCCACGCGTCGGTAGTGCGCCATACCTGTCCCTCTCCGGTTATCGGACGGAAGTGTTCGCTATCTGACTTCTGGCTACAGTAGCGGCGTGCCCGCCTCGCTGGAACCCGCTCTCGTCGGCCTGATCGACGATGCCGCCATATTTCCGCCCGGTGATGCCGACCTGCACGCGGCGAGCGCCGCCTTCGTGGCGAGGGGCTCGGAGCCCTGGGCCGACCTGGTCGGCACGTTCGTGGTGCGCGACCTCGACATCCCTCTCCTGCGGGGTACGCCGGCGCGGCTATCGATCGTGGTGACCGGAGGCGCCGGCCAGCTCAGCGGTCCGCCGGTCTCTGCGCCAAGCGCCGGAGCGGTGCGCTCGGATCCGTCAGTCCACTCGCTGACCAGGTCGACGAGATCGCCGTCGGCGAACCCCAGGTGGGCGATGTCGTCGGGATGCACGAACACGACCCGGCGTCCGCCGGACACCCCGCGGTAGCGGTCGTCGAGGCCGTAGATCGTGGTGTTGAACTGGTCGTGGGACCGCAGCGTCTGCAGCAGCAGCCGCCCCTCGGGCACCTCGAGTACGTCGGTGGGGCTGACCGTGAACACCGCCTTGTTCACCTTCGTGGGGAACGTGCGCGAGTCCCGGGGCGGGTGCGGCAGCACGAACCCACCGGGGCGGTCGACCTTCTCGTCGTACGCCTCGCAGCCGGGCACGACCCGGGCGATCCGGCGGCGGATCTCGGTGTAGTCGTCCCGCATCGCGGCCCACGGCACCGGGTGCTCGGCGCCGAGGGTGGCGAGCGCCAGGCTGCAGACGATGTCGACCTCGGAGCGCAGGTGCCGCGAGGCCGGCTTCAGCGGACCGTGCGAGGCGTGGACCGCGGACATCGAGTCCTCGACGGTGACCCGCTGCCGACGGCCACCGGTGGTGTCCTTCTCGCTGCGGCCGAGCACCGGGAGGATCAGCGCCTCGGTGCCGGTGACCACGTGCGACCGGTTGAGCTTGGTCGAGACGTGCACGGTGAGGGCGGCGTTGCGCATCGCCGCCTCGGTCACCTCGGTGTCGGAGACCGCGGAGACGAAGTTGCCGCCCATCCCCATGAAGAACTGCGCGCGGCCGTCGCGGAGCGCGCGCACGGCCTCGACGGTGTCAAAGCCGTCCTCACGTGGCGGGTCGAAACCGAACTCGTCGCGCAGCGCGTCGAGGAACTTCGGCGGCACCCGCTCCCAGATCCCCATGGTGCGGTCGCCCTGGACGTTGGAGTGCCCGCGCACCGGGCAGAGCCCCGCGCCGGGCTTGCCGATGTTGCCCTGGGCGAGCGCGACGTTGGCGATCTCCTTGATCGTCGCGACCGCGTTGCGGTGCTGGGTGATGCCCATCGCCCAGCAGGTCACGGTGGCCGCGGAGTCGCGGAACATCTCGGCGGCTCGGACGATCAGGTCGCGCTCGAGCCCGGTCGAGCGTCGTACGGCGTCCCAGTCGAGCGCCTTGACGTGCGCCGCCCACTCCTCGAACCCGTGGCCGTGGCGCTCGACGAAGTCGTGGTCGATCGCGTCCCACTCGACCAGCAGCGAGCCGATCGCCTGGAACAGCGCGAGGTCGCCGTTGACCCGGACCGGAAGGTGCAGGTCGGCGAGGCCGGTGCCGCGCCCGATCAGCCCGCGCGGGGTCTGCGGGTTCTTGAACCGGACCAGGCCCGCCTCCTCGAGCGGGTTGATCGCGATGATCCTGGCGCCGTTGCGCTTGGCCTTCTCGAGCGCGGAGAGCATCCGCGGGTGGTTGGTGCCCGGGTTCTGGCCGACGACCACGATCAGCTCGGACTCGTGGATGTCGTCGAGGCTGACCGAGCCCTTGCCGATCCCGATCACCTCGGCCAGCGCGACCCCGGAGGACTCGTGGCACATGTTGGAGCAGTCGGGCAGGTTGTTGGTGCCGAACGCGCGGACGAACAGCTGGTAGGCGAACGCCGCCTCGTTGGAGGTCTTGCCGGAGGTGTAGAAGATCGCCTCGTCGGGCGACGCGAGGCCGCGGAGGTGGTCGGCCATGAGGGAGAAGGCGTCGGCCCAGTCGATCGGCTCGTAGTGCGTGCCGCCCTTGCGGAGCACCATCGGCTCGGTGAGCCGGCCCTGGTGACCGAGCCAGTAGTCGGTGCGCTCGCGGAGATCCTCGATCGAGTGCTGCTCGAAGAACTTCCGGTCGATCCGCTGCTTCGTCGCCTCCTCGGCGACCGCCTTCGCGCCGTTCTCGCAGAACTCCGCCGCGTGCCGGTGCCCGGGGTCGGGGTCGGGCCAGGCGCAGCCCTGGCAGTCGAAGCCGTCGACCTGGTTGAGCCTGGTCAGGGTCCGCGCGGTGCGGGCGACGCCCATCTCCTCGACGGCCCGCTTCATAGCGACGCCGACGGCCGTCAGCCCGGCCGCGGCGTGCGCCGCGCCATCGACCTCGAGGTCGGCCTCGTTGATGTCGTCGCGCTTCCGGCGGCCCATGGCCCCATCCTCACGCGGGCGTCAAGCACCGTCAGGAGTTGGAGAACACCGCCGGGTCGTCCCCGTCGTCGGGACCGCGCCCGGCCCAGGTCCAGGCGTACGCCGGATCCTCGACCGCCAGCCCGCCCTCGCCCAGGTCGAGCGGCGCGAAGGTGTCGACCATGACCGCCGACTCCTCGAAGTACTCCACCCCGAGCGACGCCTCGATCGCGCTCGGCTGCGGGCCGTGCGGGTGGCCGCCCGGGTGCAGCGAGATCGACCCGAGGCCGATGCCGGATCCCTTGCGCGCCTCGTAGTCGCCGCCGACGTAGAACATCACCTCGTCGGAGTCGACGTTCGAGTGGTAGTAGGGCACCGGGATCGCGAGCTCGTGGTAGTCGACCTTGCGGGGCAGGAAGTTGCAGACCACGAAGTTGTGGCCCTCGAAGACCTGGTGCACCGGTGGCGGCTGGTGGATCTTGCCGGTGATCGGCATGTAGTCGTCGATGTTGAACGTGTACGGGTAGAGGCAGCCGTCCCAGCCGACGACGTCGAACGGATGGGTGGCGTAGGTGATCCGGGAGCCGATGACCTGGCCGCCCGCGCGGTGCTTGACCAGCACCTCGACGTCGGTGCCCTCGACCAGGTGGACGCCGGTCGGGCCGTAGAGGTCGCGTTCGCAGTACGGCGCGTGCTCCAGCAGCTGCCCGTAGCGCGACAGGTAGCGCTTCGGTGGCGCGATGTGGCTGTTGGCCTCGATCGCGTAGAGCTGGCAGGCCTCGGCCGGCAGCCAGCGGTGGGTGGTGGCCCGGGGCACGATGACGTAGTCGCCGGCCCGGTACCGCAGCGCCCCGAACACGGTCTCGACGGTGCCGCTGCCGGACTCGACGTAGACGCACTCGTCGCCGATCGCGTTGCGATACAAGGGTGACGGCCCAGATGTTTCAGGGCCGGTGACGACGTACGCGATCCGGACGTCGTTGTTGCCGAGCACCAGGCGGCGGCCGGTCACCGGATCGGGATCGGTCTCGAGGTCGTGCAGCCGGAGGTGCCGAGGCATCAGCGGATGGTTGGGCGTCCGGGTCTGGTCCGGGAGCTCCCAGACCTCCGAGGCGACGATCGCCGACGGGACTCCCCGGTGGTAGAGAAGGGAGGAGTCCGAGGAGAACCCTTCCTCCCCCATCAGCTCCTCGTAATAGAGAGAACCGTCGGGAGCCCGGTGCTGGGTGTGTCGCTTCGGCGGGACCTCGCCCACGCGTCGGTAGTGCGCCATGTTTGCTCCGGCTACTCCGGTTATCGGACGGATGTGTTCGCTATCTGGCTCGTGGCTAGAGTAGCGGCGTGGCTGCTTCGCTGGAACCCGCGCTCGTCGGCCTGATCGACGACGCCGCCATCTTTCCGCCCGGCGATGCCGACCTGCACGCGGCGAGTGCCGCCTTCGTGGCGAGGGGCTCGGAGCCCTGGGCCGACCTGGTCGGCACGTTCGTGGTGCGCGACCTCGACATCCCGCAGCTGCGGGGTACGCCGGCGCGGCTGTCGATCGTGGTGACCGGAGGCGCCGGCCAGATCGGCGGCCCGGCCGGTCTCTGCGCCAAGCTGGGTCTGGAGCTCGCCGGCCTCGAGATCGCGCTGCGCGACCTCGACGATCTCGCCGGGAACGCCCAGCGGGTGGTGGTCGCCGTCGACGCGGCCCGAGCCGACGGCGTGCTGGACGACGACGTGCCGGTCTACGTCGAGCTCCCTGCTGTCGGCACGACGGCGTCCTGGCTGGCCGCGGCCGACGAGGTGGCCTCGGCCGAGCTCCGGTTCAAGTTCCGGACCGGCGGGCTGGAGGCTGCGGCCTTCCCGGCCGCCCGCACGCTCGGCGGGCTGGATCGATGCCGCGCTCGACCGCGAGACGCCGTTCAAGTGCACGGCCGGGCTGCATCGCGCGGTCCGGCACACGAGCGCCGAGGGCTTCGAGCACCACGGCTTCCTCAATGTCCTTGGTCGCCACCCACCGCGCCTTCGAAGGCGCCAGCTACGGACGAAGTGGTGGCCACCCTGGAGGAGCGGGACGGCACGGCGCTCGCCGCCGCCGACTGGTCGGGCGCGCGGCGGTGGTTCGCCTCCTTCGGCTCCTGCTCGATCGACGAGCCGCTCGCCGATCTCCGCGAGCTGGGGCTCATCGCTCCATGAGCGGCTACGGCCTCGACCACCTTCCGTACGGCGTCTTCTCGGTCTCCGGCGATCGGCCGCGGGTCGGCGTCCGGTTCGAGGAGACGGTGCTCGACCTTGCCGCGGCCACCGGACGACCGGAGTTCGCGGAGCCCTCGCTCAACCCGTTCCTCGCGCTCGGCCCGCAGGTCTGGGCCGAGACCCGCGAGGCAGTCGTCGCCCTGGCCGAGAGCGGCGAGGCGGCGTCGTACTCCGTCGACGAGGTGGTGCTGCACCAGCCGTTCGAGGTCGCCGACTACGTCGACTTCTACGCCTCGCTCGAGCACGCCTCCAACGTCGGCCGGATCTTCCGGCCCGACCAGGAGCCGCTGCTGCCGAACTGGCGGCACCTCCCCGTCGGCTACCACGGCCGGGCCGGCACGGTCGTGCCGAGCGGCACTCCGATCGTCCGCCCGAGTGGGCAGCGGAAGGCGCCGGACGAGGCTGCGCCGACGTACGGCCCCAGCCGGAGGCTGGACATCGAGGCCGAGCTCGGGTTCGTCGTGGGCGTCGGCTCCCGGCTCGGCGAGCCCGTTCCGCACGACGCCTTCGCGCGCCCATGTCTTCGGCGTGGTCGGGCTCAACGACTGGTCGGCGCGCGACATCCAGGCCTGGGAGTACGTGCCGCTCGGCCCGTTCCTCGGCAAGTCGTTCGCCACCTCGATCTCGTCCTGGGTCACGCCGCTGGCTGCGCTGGAGCACGCCTGGACTCCGCTGCCGGGGCAGGACCCTCGGCCGCTGGACTACCTCGCGCCCGACCAGGCCCGCGGCCTGGACATCGACGTCGAGGTGGAGCTCAACGGCGAGGTCGTCAGCCGGCCGCCGTACCGGACCATGTACTGGGGCCCGGCGCAGATGCTCGCCCACATGACCGTCAACGGCGCGTCCTTGCGCACCGGCGACCTGTTCGGCTCAGGCACGATCAGCGGCGCCGATCCCGGCCAGCGGGGCTCGTTCCTCGAGCTGAGCTGGGGCGGCACCGAGCCCCTGCCGGGCGGTCGCACGTTCCTCGAGGACGGCGACGAGGTGGTGCTGCGCTACTCGGCGCCCGGCAGCGACGGCGGCCGGATCTCGCTCGGCGAGGTGACCAGGGCGGATCGAACCCGCCCGGGCCTGAGCAACCGGCCCGGGCGGTCCGTCAGCTCTCGTCAGCTCGTCGGCACGTAGTCGGACGAGTCGCCGGTGATGATCACGTAGAACCGCTTGCGCGTGCCCGGGTCGGCGGGGGTGCCCGCTGCCCGAGGTGACCGTGCCGTCACTCATCCGCGGGCTGACCACGAACGCGCTGTCGTTCTGTGCGCCCGGAGGGGCGCAGTTTGTCGGCGTCTGGTCGATCACGCCGCAGAGGCTCACGGCGATCTCGCCGGAGAACTCCGGGTTGGCGTCCGGGTCCCCGCGCACGCCCGCTGGTGATCCCGTCGCCGTTCTGGTCGATCCGGTTCTGCAGCGCGAGGGTGGTGACGATGCCGTTGTTGCCGAGCGGCTCGTTGGCGTCGATGTAGACGTTGCCGTTGGCCCGCAGTGCGTTGGACGGCATGCCCTCGGGGGCGGTGTTGGGCAGCGTGGGATAGGCCGCGATCACCTCGAAGCCACCGGACTGGGCCACGATCTGACCGGTCGCGTCGACCAGCGCCCACCGAGTGAACGCCTCCGGGTCGGCCTTGGGGTCGAGCAGACCGGGACGCAGGTCCTGCGCTCTCAGCGAGCCGTCCTTCACGTCCTTCGACTTCAGCGTCTCGTTCTCGACCTTGACCGAGGTGACCGCGTTCTTCTCGAGGTCGGCAGTGCCGATGGTCGCGGCGGCGTACGACGTGCCTCCCATGGCGACGACCAGGGCGGTGATCGATACGGCCATCGAGGGGCTGGGGCGGCTGAACCGAGGAAGTTTCATCATGCGGGCCTTTCAGGCGAAGGAGAGACGCTGGTTGCCTTGCCTTCGTCGCCGCAGGCCCTGCGGATTGGCCGACTCAGCAGGCCATAGGCTGCCTGCATGGGCCTGTTCACTCCCCTAGCAGTCCGCATCGGCGCCATCCCGTGGATGCCCAAGCTGCTGCCGCAGATCGTCTGGGTGGACACGCGGCTGCAGAAGACGACCCGGGGCCGGTGGTCCGTGCTCGACATCGCGGGGCTCCCGAGCCTCGCGCTCACTGTGCCGGGTCGGAAGAGCGGCATCCCGCGCACGACGCCGTTGCTCTGCGTGCCCTACCGGGACGGCTGGCTGATCGCCGGTTCCTACTTCGGCGGCCCGAAGACCCCGCTCTGGGTGGGGAACCTGCGCGCGACCGAACGCGCCCGGATCCGGTTCGCCCGCGAAGAGTTCGACGTCTCGTGGCGCGAGCTCGAGGGGCCGGACCGGGCCGAAGCGTGGCAGTGGATGCTGAAGACCTGGCCCAACTACGCGAAGTACGAAGAGCGCACCGACCGGGTGATTCCGGTCTTCCTGCTCGAACGCGCGTAGGTCAGGACCAGACCGGGCGCGATCCGGCGGCGGTAGTCGCGCCCGCCTACTCCCTTGATCACGAACAGCACCGGCGCCGGGATCTCCTTGGTCAGCGCCTTCCGCTCGTCGGGCCCGGCGCCGTCGGTCAGCCAGGCGAAGAACGTGCCGGCCTGACCCTTCATCGACTTGCGCACCGCGACCTGCGCGGCCTTGGCCTGGGGCGTGCCCTTGAGGTTCGCCGCCGCGAACGGCTCGAGGTCGCGCTCCTCGTGGGCGAGGTGGTCGTTCATGATCGCCCCGAACGCGACCACCGACTCCCGGGCAGCGCTGGCGTTGTCGGCCGACGGGCTTTGCCGCAGCGCCTCCATCGCCGTGGTCGCGGCATCGAGGGCGGCCGCCATCCGCTGGTGCTCGCCGTCGAGGTCACCGACCAGCGCAGCGTCCGCGCCGACCTCCTGCAAGGCAGGGAAGAAGATCGTCTCTTCGCCCTCGTGGTGCACGTGCAGCTGGTGCGCGTAGTTCTCCCACGCCGTCCAGAGCTGGTCCGCCCGCTCCTGGGTGCCAGGGAAGTCAGCGAGCGCGGCCTCGAACCGCGCCAGGTCGCGACGCAACGCGGCGTGAATGATCGTGTTCATCGTCTTGTGCTCGGTCATGCCCACCCCTCCGTGTTTCGGACGAGTGTCGTACACATCAGTGCAGCGCGCCGAGCTTTCGTTCGTGGTCGCCGTAGTGGCGGGAGAGGATCCGCTCCGACGTGCGCACGCCCCAGCGTTCGAGCCGGTCCTTGCCGCCCGGCAGTCGGCCCGCGACCTGGTAGCGCAGCAGGTTGAGCGGCACCAGGTAGCCGACCACCCAGGGCGGCCGCAGCGGTAGCCCGAGCTCGCCTCATGCTCGGCGGCCCGAGAAGCACGGTCATCAGGCTGAGCAGCCGCTCCCGCGCGAGCCACCCGCGCACCCGCTTGAACCTCCCGAAGTGCAGGTCGCGCTGGGCGTCGACGATCGCCCGGGCCAGCAGCGGGCCGGCCTCGGAGATGTCGGCCTGCGCCATCAGCACGTGGTAGTTGATCCGGTGCCGTTCGCGCTCGGAGTCGACCAGCATGTCCTCATCGACGCCCATCAGCCAGCCGATGTACCGCCACAGTGCATGACGGCGCGGGACTCGGCGCGCGAAACCGGCACGCCGAGAGCTCGTACGCCGAGCAGCACCACGGCGTCGAAGAGACCCAGCGTGGCCGCCTGGTCGGACTGGTTGATCGGCAGCCCCCAGCGCTCGACGTCCCACTGCGGGGTGAACCGCTGATTGACCAGAGCGTGCATAGCGCGCACGTGGAGGGTGAGCCGCCAGGCCTCGCCACCCGGGCGCAGCGCCCCGGGTTCGGACAGCGCGACGGTCCACTTCTGCGTCTCGGCCAGCCGGAGCACGGTCTGGTCCCCGGACAGCCCTCCGGTCGCGACCAGCAGGTCGGGCGGCCCGCCGAACCGGTAGCCGCCGATCAGGGAGAGCACGGCCAGGATGTCCGCGGCGTTCTGCCCGAACCGTCGGTAGACCTTCGCGCCCTCGCGCCACCAGGTCCCAGTCGACCCAGTCCGGCACCTGGCTGACGACGTCGAAGAACTCGACCAGCGCCGGCGCTGGATCATCGACCGCGTCCACGCCGTCGCGCAGCGCGGTGCGGAAGTCGTCCATCGTGACCCGTCCCGGGCTCTCCCGCTCGCAACCTCATCGCGTCCGCGAGCCGCGCGCCGAGCTCGTCGCGCTCCAGCATCTTCTCGCCGACCCGGCCGCATCAGCGCCTCGTCGAGAGGGCCGATCCGGGCGGCCAGTCGCAGCGGCCGGCCGAGCCTCCGGGCACTGCCTCCTCGGCCTCACGGAAGCGGGTCGGGTAGCCGGTCGCGGTCACTGTCACGCCTTCCATTCTGACGCGAGTGATCGCTCGCATACAATTCGCGTTATGCGAAAGCTTCCGCAGCAGCGGCGGTCCCGGGAGATGGTCGAACGGATCATCGCGAGCGGCCGCGAGGTACTGCTGCAGGACGGGTACGACGCGTTCTCCACCAACCGGATCGCGGCCCGGGCCGGGGTCAGCCCCGGATCGCTCTACCAGTACTTCCCCAACAAGGACGCGATCATCGACGCCGTCGTGGAGCGGTACTCCGACGAGGTCGCCGAGCAGGTGGCCGCCGCCCTGGGCGATCGGCTCGGCGCCGTCGGCCCGCAGATGATCAGGGACACCGCCGAGGCCCTGCTCGCCGCACTCGAGAAGGACGTCGGGCTGCTTCGGGTGAGCATGGAGGAGCTGCCCGCCACGCGGCACCGCGACCGGCTGCTGGCGCTCGAGCGTCGGGTGCGCGAGCTGTGCGTCGCCTACCTCGCCGCGCGGCCGGACCTGCTGCGCTCCGACGACCACCAGACGTCGGCCTGGCTGCTGGTGCTGACCGCCGAGACGCTCACCGTGCGCTACGTGCTGGACGCGCCAGACATCCCCCGGGACGTCTTCCTCGACGAGGTCACTGCGCTGTGCCAGCGCTACCTGGCTCGATAGGTTGCCCACCGTGAGCGAGGAACTGGCCGAGCTGGAGCGGGAGCTCCGGGCCGACGTACCGCCCGGCGTCGCGGCGCTGCCCGCCGAACACCTGCGCCACCTCACGGCCGCGCTCGCCGGTCGGCGGGCGGCGCAGCTCGAGGCGGCGGACGAGGCCATCGACGACGGCCTCGGCTTCCTGCCCCGGGTGCTCCGCACCGTCGTCCGCAAGGCGTTGATGGGATGAACCCACGATGAGTGAGGTACTCGACGCCCGGGCCGAGGTGCTCAAGCTGGCCCGACTGCTCGACCTCAAGGCCGACGAGCTCACCTACCTCTCCGACCTGCCCTCGACGGAGATCCGGGAGCTTCGCGAGAAGGCGACCGACCGGCTCTTCACCTCCGCCCCGGGCCTGGCGCGAGCGGCCGCCGCGGCCAAGCTGATCCCGTCCGGGCTGGTGGCGACCATCGCCCAGCGAGCGTTCGGGCCGATGCTGTGCGCGCGCGCCGCTGGCGGCGCCGACACCGGCAAGGCGATCGACGTCGCCAAGCGGCTGCCCGCCGAGTTCCTGGCCGATGTGGCCGTCCACCTGGACCCACGGCGTACGGCGCAGATCATCGCCGAGGTGCCGGCCGAGATCGTGGTGCCGGTCGCCGAGGAGCTGGGGGCGCGACACGAGCACGTGACGATGGGCCGCTTCCTGGCGTTCGTTCCCGACCACGGGATCGCCGCGGCGATCGGTGCGCTCGACGACGAGACGATGCTGCGTACGGCGTTCGTCCTCGAGCACAAGGACCGGCTCGACCACGCGATCGGGCTGCTGCCCCCCGAGCGGCTGCCGGGGATCATCGACACCGCCGCCCGGCTCGAGCTCTGGTCGGAGGCATTCGACCTGCTCGCGCACGTGAGCGACGAGCGGCTGGGTCCGATCGCCGAAGTGGTCGCGGACCTGCCCGAGGAGACGGTCACTGCGCTCGTCGCCGCGGTCTCGGCCGACGGGCTGTGGGAGACGCTGCTGCCGGTAGTGCGGCTGATGGCCGACGAGGCGCGGGTGCGGATCGCGGCGATGTCCCCGTTCCACCAGACCGACGTGCTCGCCGACATCCTGCAGGCCGCGACGTCCGAGGAAGCCGACGGCCTCTGGGTCGACCTGGTGCCGCTGGTCGACGCTCTCCCCACGGAGGGACACACCCGGATCGCCGGCCTGGTCACCATGCTCGAGCCCGCCGCGCTCGACCGACTGCTCCGCGAAGCCACCGGCACTCCTGACACGCTGGAGACTCTGCTCGGCCTGGTCGGCCGGATGGACGCCGACGGCCGGCAGGTCGTGATCGCCGCGATCGACGTCGCCGAGCGCACGCTCGGCGAGACCCTGCTCGCCGGCCTCACCGACCCGGCCGAGATCGGCCGCCTGCTCCCGCTGATCCCCGACGACGTGATGGACGCCGTACGACGCGCCGCGGAGCGGGTCGGGCTGACAGTCGAGCTGGAGGCGGCACTGGAAGCAGCGTCTGCGGGATAGTCCGCCGCGCAGCGCACCCCTTGAGAGCTCGAAAGGTGTGCCGTAGACGGCGGACTATCCGAAAGTTTTCCACAGAAGCCGCCAAATAAGTCGAGCCCCACACCTAGTGGAAGCTTCGGTGCGGGGCTCGGTGGCAGGTAGTGGATTCGAACCACTGTAGGCGTTGCCGGCTGATTTACAGTCAGCTCCCTTTGGCCGCTCGGGCAACCTGCCGGGGGTCATCGCCACGTCCGAGCTGGTGGGCTTGGCCGGTCGGCGACGAGGCGAAACAATAGCGCAGCCGCCCCGGCGGACTGAAAACGCTGATCGCCTACACCAGGAGCCCCGCATGGCCGACTCGTCCTTCGACATCGTGAGCAAGATCGACCGCCAGGAGGTCGACAACGCGCTCGGCCAGGCCGCGCGCGAGGTCGCCACCCGCTTCGACTTCAAGGGCACGGGCGCCACCATCGAGTGGCAGGGGGATCAGGCGATCGAGATCTCCGCCTCCGCCGACGACCGCGCCACGGCCGTGCTCGACGTCTTCAAGCAGAAGCTCATCAAGCGCAACCAGAGCCTCAAGATCCTCGACGCCTCCGAGCCCCGCCCGTCGGGCCAGGTGTCGAAGATCGGCATCGCGCTGAAGGAGGGCATCTCCTCCGAGGACGCCAAGAAGATCTCCAAGCTGATCCGCGACGAGGGCCCCAAGGGCGTCAAGGCGCAGATCCAGGGCGACGAGCTCCGGGTGTCGTCGAAGAAGCGCGACGACCTGCAGGCGGTCCAGGCGCTGGTGAAGGCGCAGGACTACGACTTCGCGGTGCAGTTCACCAACTATCGATGATCGCGCGGCCGGAGCGCCGCGTCACGATCGACGCGCCGCTCGAGGTCGTCTGGCAGGTCATGCTCGACACGGAGAAGTACGCCGAGTGGAACCCGTTCGTCGAGCGCGCCGTGACGCCGACGCCTCCGGCGGTCGGGAACCCGATCGTGCTGCACGTGCGCTGGGCCAACGGGAAGACCACCCGGTCCCCCGAGCGGATCACCGCGATCGAGCCACCCAGCACCGCTGCCGACGGCTCGAAGACGGCGCTGCTGACCTACGTCTACGAAGGCCTGCCCGGACGCCTGCGCCTGCTGAGCGCCACCCGCCACCAGCGGCTGACCCAGCGGCCGGGCGAGCCGACGACGTACGACACCGTCGAGGAGTTCTCCGGGCCGCTGGTCCGGTTGGCCGGTCCGGGTCGAGTAGCGGAGGGCTTCCGCCGGCATGCGGAAGGACTCAAGCGGCAAGCCGAGAAGGTCGCTTCCCAGTGAAGTTGTGACAGTAGTACTGTCACGATGCTCCCTTCCGGAAGGCGTCATGACCACTCCCCTGTCCCGCCGCGGCGTTCTGGCCGGCGGCGCCCTCGCCTCGACCGCGGCGATCTCCGCACCCGCGTACGCCGCCAGGCCGGGCCGCCGGGTGGCGGTCTTCGGCGGCGGGATGGCCGGCCTCACGGCCGCGCACGAGCTGGCGGAGCGCGGCTTCCGGGTCACCGTCTACGAGCCGTCGGCCTGGGGCGGCAAGGCCCGCAGCATCCCGGTCGCCGGCACCGGCCGGGGCGGCCGCCGGGATCTCCCCGGAGAGCACGGCTTTCGGTTCTTCCCGGGCTTCTACCACCACGTGCCGGACACGATGCGCCGGATCCCGTTCGGCCGCGGGCACGGTGGGCGACCACCTGGCCAGTGCCACGAACGGCAAGTTCCTGCGCGCGGGTGAGCGTGCCGACGGCTTCATCTTCGGCATCGGCCCGGACCCGATCCAGCTGCTGACCGTCGACGGTCTGCGCCGTTACCTGCTGGACAACCTGGCCGGCCGCACCGTGCCCCCGCACGAGCTCGCCTACTTCGTCGAACGGCTGCTGGTCTTTCTCACCAGCTGCGACGAGCGTCGGCTCGGCCAGTGGGAGAAGGTCAGCTGGTGGAACTTCGTGGGCGCCGCCTCCCGGTCCAAGGAGTACCAGCGGGTGCTCGCGGCCGGCCTGACCCGCAGCCTGGTCGCCGCGA
This sequence comes from uncultured Actinomycetota bacterium, assembly GCA_963798055.1. Classification (GTDB taxonomy): domain Bacteria; phylum Actinomycetota; class Actinomycetes; order Propionibacteriales; family Nocardioidaceae; genus Nocardioides. The sequence goes on along the minus strand of CAWCRX010000018.1, from coordinate 26,927 downwards.
AGGAGACCCTCGCGAGCACCAGGACGATCGGCAACATGGGCGAGGCGTTCGTCCTCAACATCCTGGGCCGCGGCAACGACGGCGCCCTGGACCGGGTGCTCGACCTGCCCACCAACGAGGCATGGATCAACCCGTGGATGCGACACCTGCGCGGCCTCGACGTCCGGTTCGTCTACGGCCAGCGACTGCTGCGGTACGACGTCGGGGGCGGCCGGATTCGCGGGGCCTGGCTTGCCGACGGTGCCGGGCGTCGTACCCGCGTGGACGCCGACTGGTTCGTCAGCGCGATGCCCGTCGAGCGGGTCCGCCCGACACTCACCCGGGATGTGTTCCGGCTCGATCCATCGCTACGCCGGCTCGACGAGCTGTTCACCGACTGGATGGTGGGCATCCAGTACTTCCTCAAGGAGCCGGTCGACATCGTCCATGGGCACATCACGTTCCTCGACGCGCCCTGGTCGCTGACCGCGCTCACCCAGGGCCAGTTCTGGGAGGACCGCACCATCGCCCGTGACTACGGCGACGGGACGGTGAAGGACATCCTCTCCGTCGACATCTCGAACTGGAACGCGCCCGGGATCCTGCGCACCAAGACCGCCAAGCGCTCGACCCCGCGCGAGATCGCGCAGGAGGTGTTCGCCCAGATCCGCGAGCACCACACCGCGGGCGAGCACCTACCCAAGGGGATCGTGGACTCCTGGTTCCTGGACCCGGGCGTCCAGTGGGACTCGCAGCGTCTGCGCAACTCCAACGCGACCCCGCTGCTGATCAACACCGTCGACTCCTGGCACGACCGCCCGACGGCGGTGACCAAGATCCCCAACCTGCTGATGACCGGCGACTTCGTGCAGACCGACATCGACCTGGCCACGATGGAGGGCGCCAACGAGTCGGCGCGGACGGCGGTCAACGCGATCCTCGACGAGGTCGGGAGCAAGGCAGAGCGAGCCGCGAAGTACCAGCTGTACGACCCGCCCGAGTTCACGCTGCTCAAGCAGGTCGACAAGCAGCTCTACCGGGCCGGGCTACCCAACGCGCTCGACCTCGGCTGAGCTGACACCCGGCCGAGGCCCGCGCAGCGCCATCCAGAGCGCGAAGCCGAAGATCGCGATCCCGCACAGGATGTCGGCCACGATGTGCGTCTGCCGCCACCACACCATGTCGGTCGCACCACTCACCGTGTAGTGCCCGAACCCGACCAGCCCGCTCACCGAGTAGCCGGTGAACGCGACGGCGGCCGCGGTGATCCGCCCACGGAACCACAGCCAGAAACCGAGGACGCCGAGCGCGGTGAACACGAACCAGGAACCGCCCACCTGCGCCGCCGAGGGCGCCAGCAGCGCGTCCGGTCCCGGCTGTGGGTAGTCGTCGTAGTTGACGTAGTTGTCGGTGTAGTGGACCACCGACACGACGAACGCCGTACCGAAGAGCCAGAGCAGGATCCGAGTAGCGCGCTCCATGGCCCAACGGTACGACGCGTCGTACCGCTGTCAGACGGCGACCATCGCGGGCACTGTCGTTGCCCCCACCGCCGGCGTCAGCCACACCTGGACACCCTCGTCGAGCTCCAGCGACTGGGCGTGCGTCCGGGTCAGGACGACATGTACGTCGTGCCCGTCCTCGGTCTCCACGTGGAGCCGGACCTCGAAGCCGACCCGCAGCTGGCGGGTGATCTTGCCGGAGATCGCTCCGGCCATGCCCGGCGTCACGGCCACCTCGATGTCGTGCGGCCGCAGCCGCACGTTGCCGAGCTGGGTGACCTCGCCGAGGAAGCCCATCACGAAGTCGTTGGCGGGCTCGTCGTAGAGCTGGTCGGGCGTGCCGATCTGCTCGACCCGGCCGTCGTTGATCACCACGATCTCGTCGGCGACCTCCATGGCCTCCTCCTGGTCGTGCGTCACGAAGACCGTGGTCACGTGCACCTCGTCGTGCAGGCGCCGCAGCCACTCGCGCAGCTCCTTGCGGACCTTCGCGTCCAACGCACCGAACGGCTCGTCGAGGAGCAACACCTTGGGCTCCACGGCCAGCGCCCGGGCCAGCGCCATCCGCTGCCGCTGTCCTCCCGAGAGCTGGGACGGCAACCGGTGGCCGAACTGCTGCAGGTGGACGAGCTTGAGCAGCTCGTCGACCCGGGCCTCGATCTCGTCCTTGGGCCGCTTGCGGATCTGCAGGCCGAACGCGACGTTCTTCGCCACAGTCATGTGCTTGAAGACCGCGTAGTGCTGGAACACGAAGCCGACGTTGCGCTTCTGCGGTGGCAGCTTGGTGGCGTCGGTGCCCTCGATGGACACGTGGCCGGTGTCGGCGCTGTCGAGACCCGCGATGATCCGCAGCAGCGTGGACTTGCCGCCACCCGACGGCCCGAGCAGGGCGGTCAGCTGGCCGGTGGGCAGTGAGACGGTCACGTCGTCGAGCGCGACGAAGTCACCGAACTTCTTGGAGACGCCGGAGACGTCGATGCTCATTTGCTTGACTCCTTGGGACGGAGGATGGAAACCACGACGATGCAGATCACGCTCACGAATGCGAGAACGAACGCAATCGTGGACGCGGACGTCTGCTCGAAGCTCTGGTACTTCTCCTCGACGAGGAGGGTCGCGGTCTGGGTCTGGTTGATGACGTTGCCGGAGACGACCTTGACGGCCCCGAACTCGCCGAGGCTGCGGGCCAGGCTCAGCACCACGCCGTACACCACGGCCCACTTGATGCTCGGCAGGGTGATCCGCCAGAACGTCTGGCGCGAGTTCGCCCCGAGGCTGCGTGCCGCCTGTTCCTGCTCGTCACCGATCTCCTGCAGCACCGGCACGACCTCGCGGATCACGAGCGGCAGCGCCACGAAGCAGGTGGCCATGATCATCCCGGTGCCGCTGAAGATGATCTTGATGCCCCACTCCTCGAGCGTCGGGCCGAACCATCCGGTCCGGCCGTTGTAGACGAGCAGCAGGGAGAGGCCGACGACGACCGGCGACACCGACATCGGGAGGTCGATGAGCGCTGACAGCAGCCGTTTGCCGGGGAACCGGTATCGGACCAACAGAATCGAGATGCCGACGCCGAAGACCAGGTTGATGAGCACCGCTTGGACCGCCACCTGCACGGTGAGGATCAGCGCGTTGACCACCTGCTCGTCCTGGAACAGGTCGAACAACGTGCCGGGTCCGTCGGCGAATGCCTCCTGGACCACGGTGCTCACCGGCCAAGCGACCAGCAGGAAGACGTAGGCCACCGCCAGCAGGCGGAGCGTCCACTTGATCGGGGTGGATACCTCAAGCACGGTTGGCCACCCGCCTCTGCACGATGTCGAGAACCACGATCACGACCAGCGCGACAGCCAGCATCACGCTGGCCAGCGCCGCCGCGGAGGCGGTACTGCCGTTCTCGATGTACGTCAGCACCCGGACCGAGACGACCTCGGTGTCGAACGGCTTGTTGCCGCTGAGCAGCACCAACGAGCCGTACTCAGCGATCGCCCGCGCGAACGAGAGCGCCGCGCCAGCGGTGATCGCCGGGGTGAGGCTGGGCAGGATGATCCGCCGGAAGATGGTCCCGCGGCTGGCCCCCAACGAGGCGGCGGCCTCCTCCGTGTCGTGCTCGAGCTCCTCCAGCACCGGTTGCACGGTGCGCACCACGAAGGGAAGCGTCACGAACGCCAGGGCGAGGAAGACCGCCTTGTCGGTGTAGGCCCAGTCCAGGCCGAGCGGGCTGTTGGTGCCGTAGAGGCCCAGCAGCACCAGGCCGGCGACGATCGTCGGCAGCGCGAACGGGATGTCGATGACGACGTCCAAGATGCGCTTGCCCCAGAACCGGTCGCGGACCAGCACCCAGGCGATGAGCGTGCCCATCACGACGTTGAGCAGGGTGACCCCGAGGGCCTGGCCGACGGTGAGCCTGATCGCGGCCATGGTCTGCGGTCCGGTGATCGTGTCGATGTAGCCGGAGAAGCCGCGGTCGCTCGCGGCCACGACGACTGCGGTCAGCGGGATCAGCACCAGACAGGCTGAACCAGGTGACCGCGACGCCGAGGCCGAGGGCGGAGCCCGCGGACAGGGACGAGCCCGAGCCCGTCCGACGCTGACGCGTCGGGCGGGCTGGAGCCTCGATGAGTGTCGAGGTCATCAGTCACTCCTGGGCGTCGGTGCCCGACTGCTCGATGAGCGTCGGGATGATCCCGACCGGCTCACCGTCTTCGCCGTCGGCGAAGAACTTGTCCTCGGCCTCGCCCCAGCCACCGAAGTCACCGTCGATGGTGAAGAGCAGCGAGGGAGCCGGGAACGGGTCGGCCGGGTCGTTGGCACCCTCGACCTCGGGAACCTCCACGCCGTCGACCCCGGCAACCGGCCGGAAGCCGAAGCCCGCGTAGATGCCCTGGCCCTCGGCCGACGTGATGAAGTCCAGGAAGTCCTGGGCGCCGTCGGCGGCGTCCTCGGTCACGGCAGCGGGGTTCTCGATGAGCAGCGTGTCGTCCGGGACGACGTAGTCGATGTCCTGACCGTTCTGCTTGGCCAGGATCGCCTCGTTCTCGTAGGAGAGCAGCACGTCCTGGTCGCCCTCGACGAACGCCGAGGTCGCCTCGCGGGCGCTGGCCGGCAGGGCCGGAGCGTTCGCGAGCAGGTCACCGACGAACTTCTTGGCGTCGTCCTCGGTGCCGCCGTTCCCCACGATGTGCGCCCAGGCAGCGAGGATGTTCCACTTCGCCGAACCGGAGGACCCGGGGTTCGGCGTCAGCAGCTCGATGCCGTCCTTGGTCAGGTCGTCCCAGCTCTGGATGTTCTCGGGGTTGCCCTTGCGCACCACGAACACGACGACCGACGAGGTCGCGATGCCGTTGGTGTCGGTGTTGTCCTTCCAGTCCTCGGCCACCAGGCCCTCACCCACGAGGCGGGTGACGTCGGGCTCGAGCGAGAAGTGCACGACGTCCGCGTCGGCACCCGCCACGACCGCGCGGCTCTGGTCACCGGAGGCGCCGTACGACGGCGCGAACTCGATGTCCTGGCCCGCGTCGGTGTCCTCGAAAGCCTTGAAGACCGGCTCGTTGGCCGTCTCCATGACCGAGAACGCCACGACGGACAGGGTCTTGGCGTCGTCGCCGCTCGCGCCGTCCGAGGTGCAGGCGCTCAAGGCAAGCACCCCGGCCATTCCTACTGCCGCAGCCTTGATCGTCTTGATCATCGTTCCTCACTTCTGTTTGAACACGCCAAAGACGTGTTACCCACCAATGTCGAGCAGAGTAATCAACTTTACTGAACAAATGCGAATCTCGGCGGCGTGTCTCGCGTCACGGGAGGATCGGCTTTGGGGAGCGCGCGGGGCGACTATCGTGGGAGTCGCGAAGGCGTTACGCGGAAAACTGAAACAGGTTCTGTTTCTCCGCATACCGCGAGTACGATCGCTGGGGTTGCCGTCGACACGGCCCCCACGCCCTGAGGAAGTGAGTGGACGAGGTGTCCAAGCAGGTCAAGCAGCTGGATCGGGTGATCATCCGGTTCGCGGGTGACTCCGGCGACGGCATGCAGCTGACGGGAGACCGCTTCACCCAGGAGTCGGCCGTTTTCGGCAACGACCTGGTGACCCTCCCCAACTTCCCCGCCGAGATCCGGGCCCCTCAGGGCACGCTTCCGGGCGTCTCGTCGTTCCAGGTGCACTTCGCCGACCACGACATCCTGACCGCCGGCGACGCTCCCGACGTACTGGTGGCGATGAACCCCGCGGCGCTGAAGGCCAACCTGGGCGACCTGCCCAAGGGCGCCGCGATCATCGTCGACACCCACGACTTCACCGCCCGCAACCTGACCAAGGCCGGGTACGACGCCGACCCGCTGGCCTCCGTCGGTGACGCCGGCTCGGAGCTCGGCGAGTTCAGCGTGCACCCGGTCGACCTGACCGGGATGACCGTCGAGGCGGTCAAGGAGTTCGGCCTCTCCCGCAAGGACGCAGCTCGGGCCAAGAACATGTTCGCGCTGGGCCTGCTGTCCTGGATGTACGGCCGGCCGACCGACTCGACGGTGGCGTTCCTGGAGAAGCGGTTCGCCCGCGTCGAGGACATCCGGGACGCCAACATCGCGGCGTTCAAGGCCGGCTGGAACTTCGGCGAGACCACCGAGACCTTCGTGGTGCGCTACGAGGTGAAGCCGGCGCCGATGTCGCCCGGCACCTACCGCAACATCACCGGCAACCTGGCGCTGTCCTACGGCCTGCTCGCGGGCGGGGTCCAGTCGGGTCTGCCGATCTTCCTGGGCTCCTACCCGATCACGCCGGCCTCCGACATCCTGCACGAGCTCAGCAAGCACAAGGCGTTCGGCGTGACGACGTTCCAGGCCGAGGACGAGATCGCCGGCATCGGCGCCGCGATCGGCGCGGCGTTCTCCGGTTCGCTGGGGGTCACCACGACCTCGGGGCCCGGTATCGCCCTGAAGTCCGAGGCGATCGGCCTCGCGGTGATGACCGAGCTGCCGCTGATCGTCATCGACGTACAACGTGGCGGGCCGTCGACCGGTCTGCCGACCAAGACCGAGCAGGCCGACCTGTTGCAGGCGATGTTCGGCCGCAACGGTGAGGCGCCGGTGCCGATCGTGGCTCCGCAGTCGCCCGGCGACTGCTTCGACGCCGCGGTCGAGGCCACCCGGATCGCGATCACCTACCGCACCCCGGTGATGCTGCTCTCCGACGGCTACCTCGCCAACGGCTCCGAGCCGTGGCGGATCCCCGACACCGCGGACCTGCCGGCCATCGACCCGGCGTTCGCGACCGAGCGCAATTACGTGCCGGAAGGTGACGACGCTGATAAGTCTGAGTTCTGGCCCTACCTCCGTGACGAGGAGACCCTGGCCCGGCCCTGGGCGATTCCCGGCACGCCTGGTCTCGAGCACCGGATCGGCGGCCTGGAGAAGGGCGAGGGGCACGGCAACATCTCCTACGACCCGGCCAACCACGACCTGATGGTCCGCACCCGGCAGGCCAAGGTCGATCGGATCGCCGACTCGCTGCCGCCGCTCGAGGTCGACGACCCGTCCGGGAAGGCCAAGGTCCTGGTGATCGGCTGGGGCTCGACGTACGGCCCGATCGGCGCCGGCTGCCGGCGGGTCCGCAAGGCCGGCTACCACGTCGCGCAGGTGCATCTGCGCCACCTCAACCCGCTGCCCAAGGACCTGGGCGACATCCTGGCCCGCTACGACAAGGTGCTGGTGCCGGAGATGAACCTCGGCCAGCTGAGCATGCTGCTGCGCGCGAAGTACCTCGTCGACGCGATCGGCTACAACCACGTCCGCGGGCTGCCGCTCAAGGCGGCCGACCTCGCCGAGGCCATCGGCGGCCTGGTCGCCGAGGCCGAGGGCGTTCCAGTTGATCTCACTGTCGATCTGTCTGCTGCATCTGAGGAGTCTGTTTCATGACCACCTCCACCGAGCTGCCCTTCCCCGGCCTGCGCTCCGGCGTCGAGGGAGTGCCCACCACCGACGGGCCGCAGACGTCGAAGGAGTTCACCAGCGACCAGGAGGTCCGCTGGTGCCCCGGCTGCGGCGACTACGCCGTACTCAAGGCCGTCCAGGGCTTCCTGCCCGACCTCGGCCTGCGCCGGGAGAACATCGTGTTCGTGTCGGGCATCGGCTGCTCCAGCCGGTTCCCCTACTACCTCGACACCTACGGGATGCACTCGATCCACGGGCGAGCTCCGTCGATCGCCACCGGCATCGCCACCGCGCGCGGAGATCTGTCGGTGTGGGTGGTGACCGGCGACGGTGACGCGCTGTCGATCGGCGGCAACCACCTGATTCACGCCCTGCGCCGCAACGTCAACATGACGATCCTGCTGTTCAACAACCGGATCTACGGACTGACCAAGGGCCAGTACTCCCCCACCTCCGAGCCCGGAAAGATCACCAAGTCGACCCCGATGGGATCGGTGGACCACCCGTTCAACCCGGTCTCGCTGGCGCTGGGCGCCGAGGGCACGTTCGTGGCTCGCACCATCGACTCCGACCGCAAGCACCTCACCTCGGTGCTGTCCGCGGCCGCCGCGCACCGCGGCACCTCGTTCGTGGAGATCTACCAGAACTGCCCGATCTTCAACGACGGCGCGTTCGACGCGATCAAGAACAACGACACCAAGGCCGACGCGATCATCCCGCTCGTCCACGGCGAGCCCATCCGGTTCGGCATCGAGGGCGCCAAGGGCCTGATCCGCGACGCCGAGTCCGGTGGGGTGAAGGTGGTCCAGGTCGCCGATGTCGGTGAGGAGGCGCTGCTCGTCCACGACGTCTACAACACCGACCCCAGCACCGCGTTCGCGATCTCGCGGCTGACCGACTCGGGCTACCTCAACCAGTCGCCGATCGGCATCTTCCGCCAGGTCGAGCGGCCGACGTACGACGACCAGGCGCGGGCCCAGATCCAGACCGCCGCCGACAACGACCCCGCTTCCGGACCCGACCGGCTCGCGGCGCTGGTGAACTCCGGAGACACCTGGACCGTCGTCTGAGCGTGGTGCTCAGGTCCGCCTGGTCTTGATGCAACCTACGGGTGCCATGGTGCGCTTGTAGTTCTTGGTGGCGGGGACCTTCACGCGATAGCAGACGCGCGACGGGACCTTCTCTCCCGGCGCGATCCGGGTGCGGAACTTGCCCCGCTCCTCGCTGGTCCTGGTCTTCTTGTAGAACTTCCACCCGCAGGTGCCGCAGTTCTTGCGCTGCACGCTGATGTTGCGGCCCTTGAAGGTGGAGACCCGCCCGAACGCGACGAACTTGTTGGAGTTGCGGATCTCCTTGCCACTGGCGAACACCAGGTGCTTCTCCTTCGCCTGCTGGGCGCTCTCCTCGGCGGCGCTCGCCCCGCTCGTGAGCGCGATCCCGGCCAACGGCATGAGCGCAATGGCCACGAGGACGGCGATGACGCGGGTGATCCGCATGGTGACTCTCCCTCAGTCAGGTGGGTGGTGACGGGGGCTACCTGCCCGCTGGATGGCGGTCTCAAACCCAAACCCCGAATGGCCAGATCGTAACTGCACCTATCCTGACGAAGTGCCGGATCCCGCCGAGGCCCGCCGGGGTCTGTTCGTCGGCGCGACGGCGTACATCCTGTGGGGCGCGTTCCCTCTGTACTGGCCGTTGCTCGAGCCGGGCGGAGCGGTCGAGATCCTGGCCCACCGGATCGTGTGGTCGCTGCTCACCATGAGCCTGCTGGTCTTCGTGCTCCGCAAGCGCGCGCTGCTGCGGGCCATCGGTCGCAACCCGAGGGTGTTCCGGCTGCTGCTGCTGGCCGCGTTCGTGATCACGCTCAACTGGGGCACCTACATCTACGGCGTCAACAACGGCCGGGTGGTCGAGACGTCTCTCGGGTACTTCATCAACCCGCTCGTCACGGTGCTGATGGGCGTGCTGATTCTCGGCGAGCGGCTCCGGCGCCTGCAGTGGATCGCGCTCGGCGTCGGCACGGCGGCGGTCGCGGTGCTCACCTGGGACTACGGCCGGCTCCCGTACGTCGCGCTGGTGCTGGCGTTCTCGTTCGGCACCTACGGACTGGCGAAGAAGACCGCGGGCGCCGGCGCGATCGAGAGCCTCGCCTTCGAGACCGCCGTCATCACTCCGTTCGCCGGGGGCTACCTGATCTGGCTCTCCGCCACCGGCGGCTCGCACTTCTCGAGCGACGGGGTCGGGCACGCACTGCTGCTGATGTCCGCGGGCGTCGTCACCGCGATCCCGCTGATCTGCTTCGGGTTCGCCGCGACCCGGGTCTCGATGGTGTCCCTCGGACTGCTGCAGTACCTCGCCCCGGTCCTCCAGTTCCTGCTCGGGATCATCGTGTTCGACGAGGAGATGCCGCCCGGCCGCTGGGTCGGGTTCGGGCTGGTCTGGATCGCGCTCTCGTTGTTCACCTTCGAACTCATCCGGCACCGCCGCCGGCAGCTGCAGTTCGCGGTGGAGTCCACCGCCGTCTAGCTGGAGCGGACGGCGACGATGTCGGCGAACGCCTCGAGCGCGGTGCGGACCGAGCTGGGCGGCAGCGCGGAGAGGAGCGCCTTCGCCTCGGTCGCCCGCTCGACGACGTAGGCACGCGCATCGTCCATCGCGGGGTGCTTGCGGAGCAGGTCCAGTGCCTCGGCGTGCAGCTGGTCGTCGGTGAGGTCAGCCCGGAGCAGCTCGTGCAGGCGCGCGTCGGCGGGGTCACCGGAGGCCAGGGCCATCAGCGAGGGCAGCGTCGGGACACCCTCCCGGAGGTCGGTGCCCGGGGTCTTGCCGGACTCGGTGGCCTCGGAGGCGATGTCGAGGATGTCGTCGGAGAGTTGGAACGCCGAGCCGACGATCTCGCCGTACGCCGTCAGCGCGTCCTCCACGGCAGGCGTGGCGCCGCCGAACCGGGCGCCGTAGCGGGCCGAGGTGGCGATCAGCGAGCCGGTCTTGCCGGCCACCACATCGAGGTAGTGGCGCAGGGGGTCCTCGCCCGGGCCGGCGGGGACAGTCTCGAGGATCTGCCCCTCGACGAGGCGGGTGAACGTCTCGGCCTGGATGCGGACGGCGTCCGCGCCGAGCTGCGCGGTGAGCTCGGAGGACTTCGCGAACAGGAAGTCGCCGGTGAGGATCGCGACGTGGTTGTCCCACCGGGCGTTCGCGGAGGCGGCGCCCCGGCGCAGCTCCGCCTCGTCCATCACGTCGTCGTGGTAGAGCGATCCGACGTGGGTGATCTCGACGACGCAGGCCGCGGTGATCACGTCGTCGGAGTCCGGCCGGTCGCCGGTCTCGGCGGCGAGCAGCACGAGCAGCGGACGGATCCGCTTCCCGCCGGCACCCAGCAGGTGCTGGGCCGCCTCGGTGACGAACGGCGCCCGGCTGGTGGCGTGGCGGTAGAGCGCCTCTTCCACCACCGCCATCCGCCCGGTCAGGCGGGCGGCCAGCGCGTCGTCCTCCACGGGGAGGGCGAGGGACGACGCGGACTCGGGACTCACCTGATGAAGTCTCCCGCATGCGCCGCGAGGTCGAGTACCGGGCCGGGTACGACGCCCAGCACGAGCGTTCCAGCGGTGCAGAGCGCGATGGTGACCGTGGTGAGCGGCGAGGCAGAGGTGACGACCCCGGGCTCGCCTACCGGGTCACTGAAGAACATCACCCGGATCACCCGCACGTAGAAGAACACCGAGATGATGCTCGCGGCGATCGCGACCAGCACGACCGGCCAGGCGTCCGCCGACAGGGCGACCGTGAACACCGCCCACTTGCCGACGAAGCCGGCGGTCAGCGGGATGCCGGCCATCGACAGCAGCAGGAACGCGAACGTCCCCGCCACCAGCGGTGAGCGCCTGCCGAGCCCGGCCCACTTGTCGAACGATCCGGCCTCACCGGACGCGTCGCGCACCAGCGTGAGGATGGCGAATCCGCCCACCGTCGCGAGGCCGTACGTCGCCAGGTAGAAGAGCACCGCCTGCAGCGAGGTGACCTGGCCGTCGGCGAGCTCGGTGACGCTCTGGACGCCGAGCATGCCGGTCAGCAGGAACCCGGTGTGCGCGATCGCGGAGTAGGCGAGCAGCCGCTTCATGTCGGTCTGCACGATGGCGACGAGCGCGCCGACCAGCATGGTGAGGATCGCGATGACCCAGAACATCGGCTGCCAGCTCCACCGGTCGGCACCGAAGCCGACGTAGAACAGCCGCAGCAGCGCGCCGAACGCCGCCACCTTGGTGCACGCGGCCATGAACGCGGTGACCGCGGTGGGAGCGCCCTGGTAGACGTCGGGCGTCCAGGCCTGGAACGGCGCAGCGCCGATCTTGAAGAACAGCCCGACCGCGAGCATGCCCATGCCGATCAGCAGCATCGACTGGTTCCCGACGTCGTTGTGGACGGCCTCGCTGATCCGCTCCAGCTGCATCGAGCCGGCGTACCCGTAGATCAGCGCGACGCCGTACAGGAAGAAGCCGGAGGAGAACGCCCCGAGCAGGAAGTACTTGAGCGCGGCCTCCTGGCTGAGCAGCCGGCGCCGGCGGGCGAGCCCGCAGAGCAGGTAGAGCGGGAGCGAGAGCACCTCGAGCGCCACGAACATGGTCAGCAGGTCGCCGGACGCCGGGAACAGCATCATCCCGCCGACCGCGAACATCATCAGCGGGTAGACCTCGGTGTGGTCGAGCCCCTTGGTCGAGGCCTCCCGCTCGGCCTCCGTGCCGGGCAGCGCCGCGGCCTGACCGGCGAACGCCGAGACGCCCGCCTCGAGCCGCCGCTCGGCGAACAGCGCGACCCCGGCGAGCGAGAACAACAGCACGAGACCCCAGAGGAACACCGTCGGGCCGTCGACCACGATGGTGCCGCCGGCGCCGACCAGGCCGCGGGCGGCCCCGTCGGCGTGCTTCTCCAGGTCGGTCCCGATCAGCACCGTGCCGACGAAGGCGGCGATGATGCCGCCGCCGGCGAGCGCGACCTGGGGCACGTAGCGACGCTCGCGGGGCAGGAACGCCTCGACGAGGATCCCGACGCAGGCGACGCCGAAGATGACCAGCAGCGGCCACAGCTCGGCGTACTCGATGGTGGGCTTGACGAAGTCCATCTCAGTGACCGTCTTCCTCGGTCGCGTGGTCGGGATCGACCGACCCGGGGGGTACGTCGGGGGCGTCGTCCGTGACTCCGACGTGGGCCATCAGCGAGTCGATCGCCGGGTTGGCCACGTCGAGCAGCGGACCGGGGAAGAAGCCGAACAGCACCAGCGCGAGCATCAGCGGCGCGACCGCCCCGACCTCGCGGACGCTCAGGTCGTGGGTGCCCTCGACCTCGGGCGGGGTCGGTCCGGTCATCGTCCGCTGGTACATCCACAGCACGTAGACCGCCGCGAGCACGATGCCGGTGACCGCGATCGCGCCGACCCACCAGTGGTAGTCGAACGCCGCGACCAGCACGAGGAACTCCGAGACGAACGGGCTCAACCCGGGCAGACCGAGGGTGGCGAGGCCGGCGACGAGCAGCAGCCCGGCGAGCACCGGGGTGACCTTCTCGACGCCGCCCATCTCGCTGATCAGCGAGGTCCCGCGGCGGCGGATCAGATAGCCGGCGAGCAGGAACAGCGCTGCGGTGCCGATGCCGTGGTTGACCATGTAGAGGATCGCGCCGGAGCCGCCCTGGCTGCTGAACGCGAAGATGCCGAGCGTGATGAAGCCGAAGTGGCTCAGCGAGGTCAGGCCGACCAGCCGCAGCACGTCGTCCTGCCCGATCGCGACCAGCGCGCCGTAGACGATCGAGATCAGGGCCAGCGTGACCACGACCGGGGTCGCCCACTGCGAGGCCTCGGGGAAGATCCCGAGGCAGAAGCGCAGCATCCCGAACGTGCCGATCTTGTCGAGCACGCACACCAGCAGCACGCTGGTGCCGGGCGTCGCCTTCTCGGTCGTGTCGGCGAGCCAGGTGTGCACCGGGAACAGCGGTGCCTTGATCGCGAACGCGATGAAGAACCCGGCGAACAGCCAGCGACCGGCGTCGGTGTCGATGTCGAGCGCGGCCAGGTCCGTGAGCAGGTACGACGGCTCGCCCTGCTGGGCGGAGACGACGTACAGCCCGATCACGGACGCGAGCAGCACCAGGCCGCCGGCGAGCTGGAACATCAGGAACTTCAGGGCGGCGGCGCCGCGGCCCTCGCGGCCGAACCCGCCGACCAGGAAGTACGCCGGGATCAGGGTGGCCTCGAAGACGACGTAGAACAGGAAGACGTCGGTGGCGCAGAACACAGCCAGTGACAGCGCCTCGAGGGCGAGGGTCCAGGCGAAGAACGCGCGCGGCCGAGCCGCGACGTCCTCATGGGACCACTCGGCGACCATCACGATCGGCACCAGCACCACGGTGAGCAGCACGAGCAGCAGGCCCAGGCCGTCGACGCCGAGTGCGTAGTGCACGCCGAACGCCTCGATCCAGTTCTCCTTCTCCTCCAGCTGCATGCCGCCGTCGGGTGTCGTACTGGAGCAGGACAGCGACGCCGATGCCGAGCGTGCCGACCGCGAAGGCGGTGCCGACCTGCCGGGCCAGGCCGACCGGCACGAAGGGGAGGACGATCGCACCCAGCAGCGGGAGCGCGATGAGCAGGGTGAGCGTCATCCGAGGTTCACCGCCAGGAGCGCGATCACGACGAGGAGGACCCCGCCGAGCACCGAGAGCGCGTAGGAGCGGACGAAGCCGTTCTGGGCCTCGCGGAGGACGGTGCCGAGCGCGCCCACCGTGGCGCTGCCGCCGGTGAACAGCCCGTCGGCGCCGTGCCGGTCGAACGAGACCAGGCCGGAGACCAGCTGCCGACCGGGCTCGACGACCAGGCCCTCGTTGATCGCGTCGCCGTAGACGTCGGCGCGCGCGGCCCTGGTCACGAAGGAGACGTCCTGCGGCGCCTCACGCGGCACGTCCCGCTTGCCGACCAGGAACCAGGCCAGGGTCACCCCGCACGCCACCACCGCGACCACGATCAAGGTCATCAGCAGGGCCGGGATCGGCGGGTCCTCGTGGGCGTGCTCGCCCACCACGGGCGCGAGGAACTCGACGATCCAGTCACCCGCCAGCAGTACGCCGCCCAGCACGGACAGCGCCGCCAGCACGATCAGCGGGATCGTCATCACCTTCGGTGACTCGTGCGGATGGACGTCGGGCTCCCAGCGTTTGTCGGTGAAGAACGTCATCAGCATCAGCCGGGTCATGTAGAACGCGGTGATGCCGGCGCCGAGCAGCGCACCCAGGCCGACCCAGAGGTTCTCGGTGAACGCGGTCTCGATGATCTTGTCCTTGGACCAGAAGCCGGAGAAGCCCGGGAAGCCGATGATCGCGAGATAGCCCATCGCGAACGTCAGGAAGGTGATCGGCACCATCTTGCGCAGCGCGCCGTAGTGGCGCATGTCCACGTCGTCGTCCATGGCATGCATCACCGAGCCGGCGCCGAGGAACATGTTGGCCTTGAAGAAGCCGTGGGTCAGCAGGTGGAAGATCGCGAACGCGTAGCCGGCGACGCCGAGCCCGGCGCCGAGCATCATGTAGCCGATCTGGCTCATCGTGGAACCGGCGAGCGCCTTCTTGATGTCGTCCTTCGCGCACCCGATGATCGCGCCCCACAGCAGCGTGACGACGGCGACCGTGACCACCGCGGTCTGCGCCGCGGGCGCGAGCTCGAAGACGAAGTTGGAGCGCACGATCAGGTAGACGCCGGCAGTCACCATGGTGGCCGCGTGGATCAGGGCGGACACCGGGGTCGGGCCCTCCATCGCGTCCAGCAGCCAGGCCTGCAGCGGCACCTGGGCGGACTTGCCGCAGGCGCCGATGAGGAGCAGCACGCCGAGCCAGTTCATCGTCGCCTCGCTGGCGCCGCTCGAGGACGCGCTGATCACCGCGAAGCTCGTCGAGCCGAACGTGACGAACGCCAGCATGATCGCCAGCGACATCCCCATGTCGCCGACCCGGTTGATCACGAACGCCTTCTTGGCCGCGGCGGCCGCGGAGTGCTTGTGCTGCCAGAAGCCGATCAGCAGGTACGACGCCAGGCCGACGCCCTCCCAGCCGAGGAACAGGCCGAGGTAGTTCTCCGAGAGCACCAGCAGCAGCATCGAGGCCACGAACAGGTTGAGGTAGCCGAAGAACCGCCGGCGCCGCGGGTCGTGCGCCATGTAGCCGATCGAGTAGATGTGGATCAGCGACCCGACACCCGTGATCAGCAGCAGGAACAGCGCAGACAGCGGGTCGTAGAGCAGGTCCATGCCGACCTTGAACTCGCCGACCTCGATCCAGTTGTAGAGGTGCTGGCCGATCTGCCGGTCGCCCTCGTCGCGGCCGAGCAGGCTGAAGAACATGACCAGGCTGAGCACGAACGAGCCGAGGGGCAGCGCGGTGCCGAGCAGGTGGCCCCACTTGTCGGTGAAGCGGCCGCCGAGCAGCAGGATGGCGGCACCCGCGAGCGGCAGCGCGACGATCAGCCACAGCAGCATGAAGATGCTGCCGTCGGTGCCGGAGGGCTCGACCACAGGGATGTGGACGGACTCGGTCAGGGCAAACACAGCGCGTCGCCTCTCAGAACTTCAGCAGGCTGGCGTCGTCGACCGAGGCCGAGCGACGGGTCCGGAAGATGGTCATGATGATGGCCAGCCCGACCACGACCTCGGCCGCGGCCACCACCATCACGAAGAAGGCGGCGATCTGACCGTCGAGGTTGCCGTGCTGCCTGGCGAAGGCGACGAACGCGAGGTTGCAGGCGTTGAGCATCAGCTCCACGCACATGAACACGACGATCGCGTTGCGCCGGGTCAGCACCCCGACGCTGCCGATCGTGAACAGGATCGCCGAGAGCACGACGTATTCGGTCATCGAACGTCCTCCTCGGTGTTGCCGGGAGCGCCCTGCTTGCCGCTCGTCTCCGGCATCTCCTCGGGGTCCTGGCCGAGCTGACGCTGGGTCTCCTCGATGTCGTCGGCCAGCGCCGGCGCCGATCGCACCGTGCCGCGAGCGGCCAGCACCCGGGAGATCGAGGACTGGGCGACCGAGCCGTCGGGCAGCAGGGCCGGGGTGTCGACCGCGTTGGCCCGGGCGAACACGCCGGGCGTCGGCAGCGGTCCGAGGTGGGCGCCCTTCTCGGCGTAGTCGCGCACCCGCTGCCGGGCCTGCTCGGTCTGGCTGGGCTTGGGGCCGAGCCGCTCGCGGTGGGTCAGCACCATCGCTCCGACCGCCGCGGTGATCAGCAGCGCGCTGGTGACCTCGAACGCGAACACGTAGCGGGAGAAGAGGATGTTGGCCAGGCCCTGGATGTTGCCGCCGCTGTTGGCCTCCTCGAGCCCAACCGTGCTGCCGAGCGTGATCTGGCTGAGCGCGACCACGAGCACGACGCCCAGCAGCAGCCCGCCGGCGATCGCGAGCGCGCGCTGGCCGCGGATCGTCTCGACGACCGAGTCGGTGGCGTCGACGCCGACGAGCATCAGCACGAACAGGAACAGCATCAGGATCGCGCCGGTGTAGACGATGATCTGCACGGCGAACAGGAACGGCGCCTCGAGCACGGCGTACAGCACCGCCAGGCTGATCATCACGACCGCCAGCAGCAGCGCCGCGTGCACCGCCTTGCGCACGAACAGCATGGCCAGCGCGGCCAGCACCATGATCGGAGCCAGCACCCAGAACGCGATCACGAGCCAGCCCCCTCGGCGGTGCTCTGCGCCTTGGCGTGCTCGCCGCGGTAGTAGGCGCCCTCGTCGTCACCGAGGCAGCATCGGGTGCGGCGGCTGCTCCATGCCCGGCAGCAGCGGCGCGAGCAGGTCGCTCTTCTCGTAGATCAGGGCCTCGCGGTTGTCGTCGGCCAGCTCGTACTCGTTGGTCATCGTCAGCGCCCGGGTGGGGCAGGCCTCGATGCACAGCCCGCACAGGATGCAGCGCAGGTAGTTGATCTGGTAGACGCGGCCGTAGCGCTCGCCGGGGCTGTAGCGGTCGTCCTCGGTCTCGTTGGAGGCGCCCTCCACGTAGATCGCGTCGGCCGGGCAGGCCCAGGCGCACAGCTCGCAGCCGATGCACTTCTCCAGGCCGTCGGGCCAGCGGTTGAGCTGGTGCCGGCCGTGGAACCGGGGCGCGGTCGGGAGCTTCTCGAAGGGGTACTGCTCCGTGACGACCTTCTTGAACATCGTCCGGAACGTGACCCCGAACCCGGCGACCGGGTCCCAGAACTGCTCCTTCATGGACTTGGACTCAGCCATCGGCTGACTTCCCTTCGGAGAGGGTCGAGGTGCGGAACGTGAGTGGCTGCTGCGGCGCCGCGGACCGGGCCGCCGGCGGGCATCATCGGGCACCGGGAAGCCGCCGGCGTTGGGCTCGAAGACCTCCGGCGCCTCGTCCTCCTCCGCGTCCTCCCCGAAGAAGAACAGCAGCAGGAACAGCACCAGCAGGACGCCGAAGCCGCCGTAGAGGTAGTTGTCGTCGATCGACACCGACTCGTCGTTGGAGATCACGTAGACGGTCGCGACCGCGATGATCCACAGCAACGAGATCGGGATCAGCCGCTTCCAGCCGAACGCCATGAACTGGTCGTAGCGGAGCCGGGGCAGCGATCCGCGCAGCCAGATGAAGATGAAGACGAAGAACATCACCTTGCCGAAGAACCACAGCACCGGCCAGTAGCCCTCGTTGGCGCCGGCCCACACCTCGTCGATCCAGAACGGCGCGTGCCAGCCGCCCAGGAACAGCGTGGTCGCGACCGCCGAGACGGTGGCCATGGCGATGTACTCGGCGAGGAAGAACATCGCGAACTTGATCGACGAGTACTCCGTGTGGAAGCCGCCGACCAGCTCGCCCTCGGCCTCGGGGAGGTCGAACGGCGCCCGGTTGGTCTCGCCGATCATCGCGATCACGAAGATCACGAACGACGGCATCAGGATCAGCCCGAACCACAGGTCGTCCTGAGCCGCGACGATCTCGGACGTGGAGACCGAGCCGGCATAGAGGAAGACCGGCACCAGGGCGAGGCCCATCGCGACCTCGTAGGAGATCATCTGCGCGCTGGAGCGGAGCCCGCCGAGCAGGGAGTACGTCGAGCCGCTGGACCAGCCGCCGAGCACGATGCCGTAGATCTGCATCGAGGCGATCGCCAGGATGAACAGCACCGCCACCGGCATGTCGGTGAGCTGCAGCGGCGTCTGCTCGCCGAAGAAGCTGACCTCGGGCCCGAACGGGATCACGCTGAACGCCAGGAACGCCGGGACCGCGCGCAGCACCGGCGCCAGCACGAAGACCACCTTGTCGGCCGCCTTCGGGATGATGTCTTCCTTGAACATCAGCTTCGCGCCGTCGGCCAGCGACTGCAGCAGGCCGAAGGGGCCGTGCACGTTGGGGCCGATCCGGTGCTGCATCCGGGCGACGACCCGGCGCTCGAACCAGATGTTGAACAGCGTGAGCAGCACCAGGACCAGGAAGATCAGCACCGTCTTGATCACGATGATCCACCACTTGTCGTGGCCGAACGCGCTGAGGTCGTCAGCGGCGAGCGGGATCAGGTTGCCGATCATGAGGTGCCTCCCTTCACGGTGACCCGAGTGCCGGGCGAGGCCACGTCGCTGAGCACGCCGCGGCCCGAGGAGTTGGTGGGCACCCACACGACACCGTCGACGATGTCCTCGGCGATCTCCGCCGGGAGCGTCATCGAGCCGCGGTCACCGGTGACCGTGACCGCAGGGCCGAGGGCGTCGTACATCGTGGCGGAGACCCGCGCGACCGCGGGCCGCGCGGTGGCGGCCAGGTGCTTGTCGCCGTCCTGCATCGAGCCGTTGTCGAGCATCTGCTTCCAGGTGGCCAGGCGTACGCCGTCCCCGCCCGCTGACGGCGAGTCGAAACCACCCATCGGAGCGCGGGCGCCGTCCCACGGCCCCATCTCGGCCATCGCGGCCCGGGCCTCGGCGACGGTGCGGAAGCCGAGCGGCTTGCCCTGCCCGAGCTCGGCGAGCTCCTCGGAGATACCGGCCAGGATCCGCAGGTCGGGCAGCGACGCGGGGTTGCCGAGCACCATCTCGAACGGACGGGGGCGACCCTCCCAGTTGACGAACGTGCCGGCCTTGTCGGTCACCGGGGCCACCGGGAACACCACGTCGGCCGCCCGGGTCACCTCGGTCTCGCGGAGCTCGAGGGCGACGACGAACCCGGCCGCCTCGATCGCGGCGCGGGTGGCCTCCGGGTCGGCGGTGTCGGCCGGGTCCAGGCCGCCGATCACCAGTCCGCCGATCTCGCCGGCGACCAGCGCGGCGACGATCGCGTCGCCGTCGCGTCCGACGGCCTCGGGCAGGCTGTCGACGCCCCACGAAGCAGCGGCGTCGACCCGCGCTGCGGGGTCGGCGACCGGGCGGCCGCCGGGCAGCAGGTGCGGGAGGCAGCCGGTCTCGATGGCGCCGCGGTCTCCGGCGCGGCGCGGCACCCAGGCCAGCTTGGCTCCGGTCTTCTGCGCGAGTGCGGCGGCGGCCGAGAGCGCGCCCGGCACGGTGGCCAGTCGCTCGCCGGCCAGGATGACCGAGGTGGCGTCGATGCCGTAGTCGGCGTGGCCGACCATCGCGTCGAGCGCGCCGGGCTCGTCGCCGGGCGCGGTCGGCACCAGGGTGCCGTTCATCTTGCGCAGCCCGCGGGTGCTGAACGGCGCGATCGCGAGCACCCGCGTGCCTTCGCGCGACGCCTTCCGCAGGCGCAGGAAGATCGCGCCGGCCTCGTCCTCGGGCTCGAACCCGACGAGTACGACGGTCTTGGCGGTCTCGAGGTCGGCGTACGTCACCGCACCCCCGTCCGGACCGGTGAGTACGACGTGCGCGGCCAGGAATTCGGCCTCCTCGGCGCTGTGCGGCCGGGCCCGGAAGTCGATGTCGTTGGTGCCCAGCGCGACCCGGGCGAACGTGCTGTAGGCGAACGCGTCCTCGGTGGTCAGCCGGCCGCCGGTCAGCACCGCGCCCGCGCCCGCTGCGCGCAGGCCGCGAGCGGCGACCGCGAACGCCTCGGTCCAGGACGCCGGCCGGAGCGAGCCGTCCTCGTCCCGCACCTGCGGGTAGCTCAGCCGGTCGTCCTGCGACGCGTAGTGGAACGCGAACCGGTCCTTGTCGGTGATCCACTCCTCGTTGACCTCGGGGTCGTTGCCGGCGAGTCGGCGCATCACCTTGCCGCGGCGGTGGTCGACGCGGATGGCCGAGCCGCAGGCGTCGTGCTCGGCGACCGAGGGGCTCGAGACCAGGTCGAAGGGGCGGGAGCGGAAGCGGTACTCCGCCGAGGTGAGCGCGCCCACCGGGCAGATCTGGATGGTGTTGCCCGAGAAGTAGGACTCGAACGGTTCCTTCTCGTAGATGCCGACCTGCTGCAGCGCGCCGCGCTCGAGGAGCTCGATGAACGGGTCGCCCGCGATCTGCTCGGAGAACCGGGTGCACCGGGCGCAGAGCACACACCGCTCGCGGTCGAGCAGCACCTGCGCGGAGATGTTGATCGGCTTCGGGAAAGTGCGCTTGATCCCACCGCCGGCGGAGAACCGCGACTCACCGCGGCCGTTGGACATCGCCTGGTTCTGCAGCGGGCACTCGCCACCCTTGTCGCAGACCGGGCAGTCGAGCGGGTGGTTGATCAGCAGGAACTCCATGATTCCCTGCTGCGCCTTGTCGGCGACCGGGCTGGTGGCCTGGGTGTTGACGACCATGCCCTCGGCGACCGGAAGGGTGCACGAGGCCTGGGGCTTGGGGAAGCCGCGACCGTTGCCGGCGTCCGGTACGTCGACCAGGCACTGTCGGCAGGCTCCGACGGGCGCGAGCAGCGGGTGGTCGCAGAACCGCGGGATCTGGACGCCGACCTGTTCGGCCGCGCGGATCACCAACGTGTCCTTGGGGACGCTGACCTGGATCCCGTCGATGGTGACGTTGACCAGGTCGGTCTTCTCGGGAGCCTGAGAATCGGAACCCTGTGTCATGCCGTCGCCCCCTCCGCTGCGAAGACCGTGGACGCGGCCGGGTCGAACGGGCAGCCACCCCGCTGCAGGTGGGCGAGGTACTCGTCGCGGAAGTACTCGATCGAGCTGGCGATCGGGCTGACCGCGCCGTCGGCCAGGGCGCAGAAGGAGCGACCCATGATGTTGTCGCACTGGTCGAGCAGCAGGTCGAGATCGGCCTCGCTGCCCTCGCCGCGCTCCAGGCGGCTCAAAACCTGCACCAGCCACCAGGTGCCCTCGCGGCACGGCGTGCACTTGCCGCAGGACTCGTGCTTGTAGAACTCGGTCCAGCGCAGCACCGCGCGCACCACGCACGTCGTGTCGTCGAAGAGCTGAAGGGCACGGGTGCCGAGCATCGAGCCGGCCGCGCCGATCTCCTCGAAGTCGAGGGGTACGTCGAGGTGCTCGGCCGTCAGGATCGGGGTGCTGGAACCGCCGGGCGTCCAGAACTTGAGGTCGTGACCGTCGCGCATCCCGCCGGCCAGCTCGATCAGCGTGCGCAGGGTGATGCCGAGCGGGGCTTCGTACTGGCCCGGCTGTGCCACGTGGCCCGACAGCGAGAAGATGCCGTAGCCCTTGGACTTCTCGGTGCCCATCGAGGCGAACCAGTCGGCGCCGTTGGCGATGATGCTCGGCACCGATGCGATCGACTCGACGTTGTTGATCACCGTCGGGCTGGCGTAGAGACCGGCCACCGCGGGGAACGGCGGGCGCAGTCGCGGCTGGCCGCGGCGGCCCTCGAGTCCCTCGAGCAGGGCGGTCTCCTCGCCACAGATGTAGGCACCGGCACCGGCGTGCACGACGACGTCGAGGTCGTAGCCGGTGCCATGGATGTCCTTGCCGAGGTGGCCGGCGGCGTACGCCTCGGCGACCGCGGCCTGCACGCGGCGGATCACGTGCAGGACCTCGCCGCGGATGTAGATGAACGCGTGGTTGGCGCGGATCGCGAACGAGCTGATGATCACGCCCTCGAGAAGGGTGTGCGGGCTCGCCATCATCAGCGGGATGTCCTTGCAGGTGCCCGGCTCGGACTCGTCGGCGTTGACCACGAGGTACTTGGGCTTCGGGTTGTCCTGCGGGATGAAGCTCCACTTCATGCCGGTCGGGAAGCCCGCGCCGCCCCGGCCGCGCAGCCCGGAGTCCTTGACCGCGGTGATCAGGTCGTCGGGGTTCTTGCCCAGGGCGGTCTTCAGGGCGGCGTACCCGCCCCGCGACTCGTACGTCGCCAACGTCCAGCTGCGCTCGGCGTCCCAGTCGTCGGTGAGGACCGGGGTGAGGGTGTCCGTCACTCGCCCTCCTCCTGCTTCGTCTCGATCTGGCGACGCCCCGAGTCGGGCGCGGTCCAACCGCGCTCGCGGGCGATCTTCAGTCCGACCAGGCTGGCCGGTCCTGCGGCAGGTCCCTCGTCGGCGAGGTCGTCGGGGAACCCGGCGAGCACTCGCTCGGCCTCGCGCCAGGTGCACAGCGTCGGTCCGCGGGTGGAGCTGACCTCCTTGCCGGCCCGGAGGTCGTCGACCAGTTGGGTCGCGGAAGCCGGCGTCATGTTGTCCATGAACTCCCAGTTGACCATCATCACCGGGGCGTAGTCGCAGGCCGCGTTGCACTCGATGTGCTCGAGCGTGATCTTCCCGTCGTCGGTCGTTTCGTCGTTGCCGACGTCGAGGTGCTTCTTGAGCCGCTCGAAGATCACGTCGCCGCCGAGCACCGCGCAGAGCGTGTTGGTGCAGACGCCGACGTGGTAGTCGCCGACCGGCTTGCGCTTGTACATCGTGTAGAACGTCGCGACCCCGCTCACCTCGGCAGCGGTGATGTCGAGGATGTCGGCGCAGGCCTCGATGCCCTCCGGCGTGATCCGGCCCTCGACCGCCTGCACGAGATGCAGCATCGGCAGCAAACCGGACCGCTTCTCGGGGTAACGGCCTGCGATCTCCTCGAGCTCGGCCAGGGTCTTGTCGTCGATGGCGCTCACCTGTCGACGCCTCCCATCACGGGATCGATGGAGGCGATGGCGACGATCACGTCGGCGACCATGCCGCCCTCGCTCATCACGCTGGTCGCCTGCAGGTTGGTGAACGACGGGTCGCGGAAGTGCGCGCGGAACGGGCGGGTGCCGCCGTCGGAGACGACGTGCGCGCCGAGCTCACCGCGCGGCGACTCGATCGGTACGTAGGCCTGGCCGGGCGGGACCCGGAAGCCCTCGGTGACCAGCTTGAAGTGGTGGATCAGCGCCTCCATGGACTCGCCCATGATGTGGCGGATGTGGTCGAGGCTGTTGCCCATGCCGTCGCTGCCGATCGCGAGCTGGCTGGGCCAGGCGATCTTCTTGTCGGCGACCATGACCGGGGCGCCCTCGAGCTGGGCCAGCCGATCGGCGGCCTGCTCGACGATGCGGAGCGACTCGTGCATCTCGTTGAGGCGCACCCGGAACCGGCCGTAGGAGTCGCAGGTGTCCCAGGTCTGTACGTCGAAGTCGTAGTCCTCGTAGCCGCAGTACGGCGAGCTCTTGCGCAGGTCCCACGGGTAGCCGGTGGAACGAAGCACCGGGCCGGTGAGGCCGAGCGCCATGCAGCCCTCGAGGTCGAGATGGCCGACGCCCTCGAGCCGGGCCTTGAAGATCGGGTTGGCGTTGCACAGGGCGGCGTACTCGGGCAGCCGCTTCTTCATCAGCGCCACGAAGCCGCGGATCTCGTCGAGCGCGCCGACCGGGAGGTCCTGCGCGACGCCGCCGGGGCGGATGAACGCGTGGTTCATCCGGAGACCGGTGATCAGCTCGAACAGGTCGAGCACCAGCTCACGCTCGCGGAAGCCGATCGTCATCACGGTCAGCGCGCCGATCTCCATGCCGCCGGTGGCGATGCAGACCAGGTGCGAGGAGATCCGGTTGAGCTCCATCAGGAGCACCCGCATGACCTGGGCCTTCTCGGGGATCTGGTCCTCGATGTCGAGCAGTCGCTCGACCCCGAGCGCGTAGGTCGCCTCGTTGTAGAAGGGGCTCAGGTAGTCCATCCGGGTGCAGAACGTGGTGCCCTGCACCCAGGAGCGGTACTCCATGTTCTTCTCGATGCCGGTGTGCAGGTAGCCGATGCCGCACCGGGCCTCGGTCACCGTCTCGCCCTCGAGCTCCAGGATCAGCCGGAGCACGCCGTGGGTCGAGGGGTGCTGCGGCCCCATGTTGACCACGACCCGCTCCTCGGCCTCCTCGGCGAGGCCGGAGACGATCTGGTCCCAGTCCTGGCCGCTGACCGTGAAGACCTTGCCCTCGGTGGTCTCGGTGCTGCCGGCGTAGTAGTCCTCGGTGGTGCTCATCAGTTGTATCCCCGTCGCTCGTCGGGGGGCGGGATGGTGCCGCCCTTGTACTCGACGGGGATGCCGCCGAGGGGGTAGTCCTTGCGCTGCGGGTGGCCGGGCCAGTCGTCGGGCATCAGGATCCGGGTGAGCGCCGGATGGCCGTCGAAGATGATGCCGAACATGTCGTAGGTCTCGCGCTCGTGCCAGTCGTTGGTGGGGTAGATCGCGACGATCGACGGGAGGTGCGGGTCGGCGTCGGGGACGCTGACCTCGACCCGGATCGTGCGGTTGAAGGTCATCGAGGTCAGGTGGTAGACGGCGTGCAGCTCGCGGCCCTCGTCGTCGGGGTAGTGCACGCCGCTGACGCCGGAGCACAGCTCGAACCTCAGCGCCGGGTCGTTGCGCAGCTTGTCGGCCACCTCGAGGAGGTTGTCGCGCGAGACGTGGAAGGTGATCTCGCCGCGGTGGATGACGACGTCGGCGATCAGCGCGTCGAGCGAGTCGGCCACCTCGTCGTACCACCCGCCGTACGGTCGGACCGCGCTGCTCGGGAAGATCACCGGCGCGACCAGGCCGCCGTAGCCGCTGGTGTCGCCGGAGCCGGAGACGCCGAACATGCCGGTACGTCGGCCGCGCTCGCTGATCTCGCCCGGCGGTGCGGGCAGGTTCTCGGGGGACTGCTCGATGGCCGGCTGCTCGGGACCCTTGGTCTCCTCCGGCTTGTCGTCGCTCACCGGAGCAGGCCCTTCATCTCCGAGGTGGGCAGCGCCTTCAGGGCCGCGCCCTCGCGCTCCTCGATCTGGGCGGTGCGGTTGGCGCCGAGCTTGGCGTGCTGGACCTGGTCGTGCAGCTTGAGGATCGCGTCGATCAGCATCTCCGGGCGCGGCGGACAGCCCGGGAGGTACATGTCGACGGGGACGACGTGGTCGACGCCCTGGACGATCGCGTAGTTGTTGAACATCCCGCCGCTGCTCGCGCAGACGCCCATCGCGAGCACCCACTTCGGGTCGGGCATCTGGTCGTAGATCTGGCGGAGCACCGGAGCCATCTTGTTGCTCACCCGGCCGGCCACGATCATCAGGTCGGCCTGGCGCGGGCTGGCCCGGAAGACCTCCATGCCGAACCGGGCCAGGTCGTACTTGGGTCCGCCGGTCGTCATCATCTCGATCGCGCAGCAGGCCAGGCCGAACGTCGCCGGCCAGAAGCTGGCCTTGCGCATGTAGCCCGACAGGCCCTCGACCGTGGAGAGGAGGACGCCGCTCGGCAGCTTGTCTTCGATACCCATGGCTCAGTCAGTCCTTGTCAGTCCCAGTCCAAGCCGCCGCGGCGCCATACATAGACATAGGCGACGAAGACGGTGGCGATGAAGATGACCATCTCGACCAGGCCGAACAGCTCCATCGCGTCGAACTGAACGGCCCACGGGTACAGGAAGATGATCTCGATGTCGAAGACGATGAAGAGCATTGCGGTGATGTAGTACTTCACCGGAACGCGGCCGCCGCCGATCGGCTGCGGCGTGGGCTCGATGCCGCACTCGTAGGAGTCGAGCTTCGCCCGGTTGTAGCGCTTCGGGCCGACGAGGAAGCTGATGCCGAGAGAGCCGACGACGAACAACGTCGCGAGGAGGGCCAGCGCCAGCACCGGGGTGTAGAGCTCCATCCAAGCCTTCCTTTCCGGCGTCCGTTTGTGACTTTGTGAACAGAATCACGAATGGCGTGGGCCACATACTGCCACTCCGAGGCGACGGCGTCACACCCGGTCCCCGGACCCAGAAAACCCGCTCCCACCTGGGCATTTAACGCACGGGAGCGTTGCCTAATTCACGCGTGGGGTGGCGGCGTCGGGATCCCTGGGCAGCCAGGGATTCCTGCGCTTCCTGGGCGTCGCAACGCCAGGAAGCGACAACATCCCTGGCCAGCCAGGGATTCATCCCGACTACGCGGTCGCGCGATGGAGCGCAACGACGCCCCCGGAGAGGTTGCGCCACTCGGGCCGCTGCCAGCCGGCAGTGGCGATCAGCTCGGCGAGCGCGGCCTGGTCGGGCCAGGCGCGGATCGACTCGGCGAGGTAGACGTAGGCGTCCGGCGAGGACGACACCGCGCGCGCGACGGAGGGCAGCGCGCGCATCAGGTACTCGACGTAGACCGTACGGAACGGCGCCCAGGTGGGGTGGCTGAACTCGCAGACCACCAGCCGCCCACCGGGCCTGGTGACCCGGCGCATCTCGCGGAGCC